>NZ_OZ034729.1:0-1255779 GCF_964027115.1 Wolbachia endosymbiont (group A) of Myopa testacea | reverse complement strand
ATCTATTTTATCTATTCTTCTGTATACTAAAGTATAGTAATAATAATAGTTCTATCAACAACTTGTTACTAACTTAAAATTCAGTAAAAATTGGCGTTATTTAATTTGTGGATAAATATGTTAACAACTTCTATATGCTATTGATTTTCTGTTATGATTTATGTGTATAAGTAAGATGTTCAGAGTGTTAGTAATTTTCTTTTATGGAAAACATTTTACCATCATGCATTGTTACATAACTATATATATGTCGTTGAAAAAATTGTTGATCAATTGTTGGTATTTTATATCAACAAATAATTCACAAATTAATTTGACATTATTCACATGCTCATTAAACATTTAATAACAGTTTTCTTGATAAATCTGATCTGAAAACGTTTTTGCCATTACAGGGAATAAATTGAGTAAAAAAGGAACCTTAGTAGAAAAAATAGCATATAGAATTTTTCTCTTCCTTTTCAAAAAAGCTTCTGTGTTGAAAAAGTGTGCGACTGAAGCATTAATGAAAGATCTGCCAGACCTTAATATATTTAATGGTCTATCAAAATTCCGCGATTGTGGTATAATGGATATAATGACTCCACGTACAGAGATATGCGCAGTAGACATTGAGTCAAGCGAGCATGAAATAATAAAGAAGATAAAAAACACTTGCCACACTAAAATACCAATTTATAGAAATAACTTTGATAACGTAATAGGCTTTTTTTATGTAAAAGATGTTATTTTTAATAGGGATAAAAATTTTAATCTGAGAAATATTATACAAAGCGTAATATTTGTTCCGCCCTCGATGAAGACAACTAATCTTTTTGTTAGGATGAAATCTTCTAAATCATACTTAGCTATTGTATTGGATGAATATGGTGGAACTGATGGTTTAATTTCAATGACCGATCTTATAGAGGAGCTAATACCAAACATTGATAGTGAGAACGAAATAAATTCAGAATATACCATTACTGAATTGTCTCAAAATAAGTTTGAAGTGTCAGCAAGGGTTCTTATAAAGGATATAGAAGAGGATCTAAAAATAGAATTACGTGACCCTGAAGAAGACTATGTTACACTTGGTGGTTTGATTCTTTCGATTGCTGGTAAAGTGCCTTCTGTAGATGAAGTCATTAAATATAAAAATGGTATGAAGTTTATCATCAAAGATGCAAATGAGCGCTACATTAATAAAATAGTACTAGACTTAAGTGATTACAAAAATTAGATTTGGTACCCCTTGTCGGGGAATGTCTTGCCTTGAAACGAAGAAAAAGTTGTAATAACCAAATATGCAACTCAAGTTATAGTTAAACCTATCTCCAGCAAATTATTTTCGCAAGTACAATGCATTTCAGTGTTATAGTACTCTAATAATAAAGAGGTCATATAGATATTAATATCTTTCGTATTTAAATTAGTGTCATTTTGTTTGATTAATTTGTCTACTAATGATTTGCTTATTGGTTTGTGTTCATTTAGAATTTTTATAGTTAATAGCATTTTATCTTCTGTTTGACTCAGTAAAACAGACACTAGTTCAACTTCCGCCACTGCGCTGGCTATAGTTAGCACCATATTAGAAATTATCTTATTTATCTTTTCAATTAAATCTTCCTTATTTTTTGCAGAGTATGCGTCTATTTTCCACGTAAGCTTTACTTTTTTTTTAATAAATAATTTTCGATATTAGATTTTGTCTGATCAAAGCTGTAATTATCTGCTGAAGAAGAATATGCCTGCTTCATAACTTTATGTTTATATATTAAATCATCGGAGCTTTCTTTAAGAAACGACAACGCTTCCTTCTGCGCATCAGCATCGTTCTTATCTATTACTTCAAGCTCTTCTAAGCCAAACATTATTCCATTCATAGAGTTAGCAAAGTCATGAAGCAGCCGTCCTGATAGCAGTTCCGTTATTAACAGTATGTTTTTGGTATTTTTATTCATTGGATAATTATAAATGATTTAAGTTACCCTATATTGGTAAGCATATAATAGTCAATTAAGAGAAAGTTTCGTTGCACTTTTTATATCAAGGCATTAATATAGTATTAACAATTTTAAAATTTATAGAAGGATTATGAATACTTATATCAGATCAGGAATAGATCTTGAACTATATAATAAGTTAATAAAAGAAGTCAAGCCTATTGCTCAAGAAACTACTAGAGAAGAAGTAATCAGCGAAATAGGTTCATTTTCTGCGTTGTTTGATTTTGCTGCACTAAGTAAGAAATATGACCATCCAGTACTTGTTTCCTCAACTGATGGAGTAGGTACGAAACTATTGATAGCTCAAGAAGTGAATAGGCATGATACTATAGGTATAGATTTAGTTGCAATGTGTGTAAATGACTTACTTGCACAAGGAGCAACGCCTTTATTTTTCCTTGATTACTTTGCAACAGGCGTTTTGAGCAAGGACGTTTTATTATCTGTGGTCCAAGGCATTGCAAAGGGGTGCAAGCAAGCTAAAATAGCATTGGTTGGTGGGGAAACTGCAGAAATGCCTGGAATGTATGATAATAATCACTATGACCTTGCAGGGTTTGTGGTTGGTGTAGTTGATCGAAAGCAAATTCTTCCAAATTGTAGCATGATGAAAGTAGGTGATTATATAGTTGGCTTAGAGTCAAGTGGAATTCACTCAAATGGGTTTTCTTTGGTGCGCCATATTTTCAAAGGCTTAGGTATAAATTATAACGACTCATCTCCATGGAATAATCAGCTTTGGAAAGAAGTGTTGCTCGAACCAACAAAAATATATGTTGATTCTTTGTTGCCTATTATGCCAAAGGTAAAAGGCATTGCACATATAACAGGTGGTGGCTTGATAGATAATGTTCCGCGGATTCTTGCAAAAAACTTATTTGCAAACATAGACATTAATTCCTGGAAATGGCCAGATATATTTTTATGGCTAACAAAGGAGGGTAAAATAGAGAAGAAAGAAATGCTAAAAACATTTAATTGTGGTATTGGTATGGTATTGATCGTAAGTCCTGAGAATATGCAAAACGTGAAAAATCATTTCCAAAAACGTGGAGAAAAAATTGAAATCATTGGAAAACTTGATGAGGCATGTAACCCTCCACTTGATAGAGTAGTATTTAGTTAGTCTAACTTTACTGACAGTCTTTTTGCAACTTCTAGGTACGCTTCCTTTAAATCTCCTAAATTCAAACGAAAGACTTCTTTATCTAGCTTTTTATAAGTATTTTTATCCCATAACCTGCAGTTATCAGGGCTGATTTCATCGGCTAAAATGATTTTAGTACTGTCATTTATTAATCTGCCAAATTCTAACTTGAGATCAACTAAATATATACTTGCATTTGAAAATAGGTGGACTAAGATTTCGTTGATTTTTAAAGTTGTAGTTTTAACTTCATCCATTTCTTTGCTAGATAGCCAATCAAAATACAGTATGTGATTTTCATTCACCATTGGGTCGGCTAGGTCATCATTTTTGTAAAAAAACTCGATTATAGGAGATGTAAGTGCCTCACCTTCTTTGATATTAAAACGTTTGCAAAAGCTGCCAGCTGCAACATTTCTAACTACCACCTCAAGAGGTATTATCTTGAGCTTTTTGACTAGCTGTTCTCTTTCGTTTAGAGTTTTTATAAAGTGCGTGCTAGTTCCTGCTTCTTCAAGCTTTTCCATGATAAAAGCACTAACATGATTATTAATTATTCCTTTGCCCTCAATAATTTCATATTTTTTCTTATTGAATGCTGTAACATCATCTTTAAAGTGCTGTATAACAGTTGATGAGTCTTCAGTTTCAATAATGGCTTTCGCTTTACCTTCGTATATTGTTTTATTCAGTGACATGCTTAATTTAACTATATATTATATCAATTTACTGTTCTTAGAGTATAGCTCCAAATAACTTAAAATAAACCTTAATGGCATTCAATGTTACAATATTAACCATATTTCCAGAAATGTTCCCCGGGTTTTTGAACTATTCTCTTGCAGGAAAAGCGTTAGAAAAAAAAATATGGAACCTTGAAGTAATAAATATTCGTTCTTTTGCGAAAGATAAACATTCAACTGTGGATGATGTTCCATATGGAGGTGGAGCAGGAATGGTTATGCGTTCTGATGTAGTTGGTGATGCAGTAGATAGTATGCTCTCTGTTCATAAAAACACTAAGTTTATTTACATGACTCCATCTGGAACTAAGTTTAATCAGAATATTGCCAGAGAATTATTAGAGTTTCCTCATATAACAATATTGTGTGGTCGATTTGAAGGTATTGACCAAAGGATAATTGATGCGTATACTCCTTATGAATTAAGTATCGGAGATTATATACTTTCAGGAGGTGAGCCAGCTACGATGGTGGTTCTCGATGCATGCATTAGACTTCTTCCAGGTGTAGTAAATAATTCCGATAGTATTATTGAAGAAAGTTTTAGTTATGATGGTGGTATGCTTGAATATCCTCAATATACTAGACCTGAGCAGTGGAAGGGATATAAAGTACCTGAGGTTTTGTTATCTGGCAATCACAAAAAAATAAGTGATTGGAGGCAGAAGCAGTCTCATGTTATAACAAAAAAGCGTAGGCCTGAATTATTGAATGGAGAGATAAATGACAAATTTACTTAAAAAATTTAACGAACAGCAAATGCAAGTGTTAGCTAAAGAAATGCCAGAATTTCGTCCTGGTGATGATTTGAAGGTCACTTTTAAAGTAGTTGAAGGTGCAAGTGAACGTATACAGATATTTGGAGGTGTATGTATATCAAAAAGGAACCGCGGGTTACATTCTTCTTTTGCAGTCAGAAAAGTGAGCCATGGAGAAAGTATAGTGTCTCAATTTTTTGTTTATTCTCCTGCACTGGTTTCAGTGCAAGTGACAAGAAAAGGAAAGGTTCGTAGAGCAAAACTGTATTATCTATGCAAACTATTTGGAAAAGCTGCAAGGATCAAAGAGCGTACTACTTATGTTAAAAAGAAATCTAAGTAGATACAATAGGGAGTGATGTCAATTGTGTCATCCCAGCACTTCCCCAGTGTCATCCAAGTAGCTGATACTGGGATCTAACTTATTCTATATCATGGATGTTATTTTTAGCATGGAGTCTGTTACCAATTGCCTGATTTGTAAATATTTTTATAACTGGATTCCAGTGTCAAGCACTGGAATGACATCAACGTTTATTAAACTGGACGTTTGTACAGCTGTGGGCTTGACGATAGGATCCAGGAAAAATAAATGAGTATAAAGAAAAAATTCCTTAAATTACTTCAGTCAAGGCGTGTACATGCTCGTATAAAAAGGAAAAATAAAAAGAACAGAGCGTTACGCTTTTGCTCTTTCACGGCACTAGTTATCTCACTTGGCTGTCCTGTGTGTATATTGTTGAGTATATTAGTTAACTCTTACAGTGCCTTAACAGTAACGAAAATTTTATTGCCAATTGAAATAAGTGCTGATCTTACTTTAACAAATAATCCTAGTGATTTGCGGTATAAGTCCATTGGCTTACTCAACGATTCTTTACGTAAGGTGTTTAAAGGAACTGATTTTAAAGACAGTGACGAAATTTTAAGTCGTAATTCTTACAAAGAACTAGAGAAATTTTTTCGTAAGAAAGTAAAAGATAGTGGTGAATATGAGATCTGGTTTACCGCGTCAAGTATAATTAATTCAATAAATAAAGATAAACATTTGAATGATCGTTATGCTAAATTACTTGATTGGCTAAAAGAAAAGAGGAGAGTGAAAAAATTTTTTAATAAGTCTTTATTCCTTAAATCTGACTCTCGTGAACCTGAGAATGCAGGGATTTTAGGGTCATTTATCGGTTCATTAATGACAATTATAGTGTGCCTAGCATTAGCATTACCAATAGGAATTATGTCGGGCATCTGTCTTTACGAATTTATGCCTAAAAATAGGCTAATGACTAATATTGTAGAAATTAGCATGAATAATCTTGCTGCAGTGCCTTCAATAATATTTGGTGTAGTGGGCTTAACTCTCTATCTTGGCATATTTGGGCTACCACGCTCTTCACCACTTGTTGGTGGAATGACTCTTTCATTTATGATGTTACCTAATATTATAATTGCAACAAAAAATGCCTTTGCGAATGTTCCTATTACGATAAAAGATGCAGCGTTTGCGCTCGGTGCGCCTCACATCAAGGTGATATTAGATCACTCTTTACCGATTGCGTTACCAAGAATAATACATGGTACTGTGCTTGCAATTGCAAGGATTTTAGGTGAATCTTCCCCTTTACTTATGATAGGTATGGTAGCATTTATTGCTGATACACCTACGTCCTTTTTCGATCCGGCGACTGTTCTGCCTGTACAAATATACATATGGTCAAGTAGTCCTGAAATTGCATTTATTGAACTTGCTGCTATTGCAATTATAGCTTTATTATTGGTGTTATTTGCGTTAAATTTAGTAGCAAATTTTGTAAAAAAGAAATTCGAATTTTTTAATTTTTAGCAATTCATGAAAATCACAGTCCTATCTGGTTATGGCTTAAATTGCGAAAAAGAAACCGCATTTGCATTTATGGAATGCAGCAGAAAACTTGGTATTAGTAATATTGAAGTAAAAATCGTTCACATTAATGATATCATAGATAATCCAAGTGAACTGAAATTAAGCAATATACTTGCAATTCCAGGAGGTTTTTCCTATGGTGATGACACTGGTGCTGGTAATGCGTTTGCTTTACGTATTAAAAACAACTTGTTGGATGAGTTTCAAGAGTTTTTATCTCAGGACAAGCTGATTATAGGAATATGTAATGGTTGTCAGATATTAGTAAAATTAATTCCAGAGTTCTCTAGTCTAGCTTTAATCCATAATGATATAGGCAATTATCAATGCCGTTGGATTAGAGTGGGAGTTAATCCGCAGAGTAATTCTGTTTGGCTACGGGGCCTGAGTGAACTATATCTCCCTATTGCTCATGGGGAAGGCAAATTTTTTATGGATCAAGATATTTTGAACCAATTGATTGAGAGCAATTCCACCGCATTACGTTACATTGATGAAAATGGCAACTATGCTAACCTACAATTTCCTTACAATCCGAACGGATCTACATACGACCTAGCAGCTTTATCAGATAAAAGTGGAAGAGTGCTAGCTTTAATGCCCCATCCAGAGAGGGGAATATGTTTTACTCAGCAAGATAATTGGCCTCTTGAAAAAGAAAAAAGCAAGCGTTTAGGTATTGCTGTGCCAAAATATGGTGATGGAATGCTTATATTTGAAAATGCACTAAAGTATTTTTGTTAAAATTTATTGGTAGGGGTTTATGGTCGAAATTGAACAAATATCTCCTGATATTGCAGAAGATTTATGCTGCAAGATTACAGCTGATTTATCAGAGTATTTTGGTTTGCCAGAGTGTAATGAGCATTATGCTGTGGGTGTTCGTTCTTGCAAAAATTTAGCTGCAAAAATTGATGGAAACTATATCGGACTTCTCAGTTTAGATTTTCCCTATCCTAATAACAGCAATATCTATTGGGTGGCTGTCTTTCGTAATTACCAACGCCAAGGAGTAGGGTATAAGTTAGTCGAAGCAGCATGTAGTTTGGTAAATACTGCCAGAACAATGACTGTTGAAACCCTGAGCCCAAATGCATCAGATGAAAATTACCTAAAAACTTACAAATTTTATGAGTCTTGTGGATTTGAACCATTATTCAATTTAAAACCCCAAGGTTACAAGTGGAACATGGTTTACATGATGAAAAATCTCAACCAAATTCATCAGAACAGACCAGAAAAATATAGCTAAAGTGGCTTAGGTTTACCTACAATTTGAAAAACGACGAATTCGTCATTCCGCTACTCGTTAGCGGAATCTATGCTGAGATACCGCGGCGGTATGACGTAGGGACTCCGCCAACAATATTGGAAGAAATCTGAAACTTGAGAAAACTATTTCCCGAAAGCTTCTACAAAAAGAACAGAGAGTTGAATTTATTTATAGAGCTAGTGATCAAATAACCATATGTCTCAATGAATAACATATGGGAGAGCTAATGGACAACAAGAAATTAATAGTTTGTATTCGTTGTAGTTATGAAGTGAATAGATTAGCAGAGTTGTATCTATTAGATGCATATGAAAAATTAGTGTTAAGTAAACCAATAAAAGTGAGCAAAAAGGAAGAAAACTCTGAATGTAAGAAAGTAGATTTGAGGAGGGTTAAATGGTAACAGTTAGATTATATGCAAGAGTTTCTTCAGGGAGACAAGCACAAGAAGGTACAATAGCAAGTCAAATTGCTGCTATAGAGAATCAAATTAGTATGGACGGACATAAATTATTAAATGAATATAAATTTATTGATAATGGTTCTAATATAATCCGTCCTGGTTTAGAAAAATTACGTGATAAAATAGTAGAAGGTAGCATTGATAAGGTTTATATTCATTCTCCTGATCGTTTATCTCGCAAGTATGCATATCAGATGGTATTACTTGAAGAGTTCAAGAAACTAGGAGTAGAAGTCATTTTTTTAAATTAGCGATAATCCAGAATCTCAATTACTATTACAAATGCAAGGTATGATAGCAGAATATGAACGTGCAAAAATCATGGAAGGAAGCTGCCGAGGAAAGATTTATGCAGCCAATAAGGGTTATATAAGTGTAATGAGAGCTGCTCCTTATGGCTATCATTATATAAATAAAAATACAGAGACAGGACAAGCCTTATTTGAAATTTATGAAGAAGAAGCTGAAGTTGTGCGTAAAGTATTTTTTTGGGTAGGAAGAGAAAGAGCGAGTATAGGAGAAGTATGTCGTGGGCTAAGTGCTATGTCCGTTATGACGCGAACAGGAAAAGAATATTGGGATAGGGCTGTAGTTTTGAGTATGTTAAAAAACTCTGCTTATAGAGGACAAGCAGCTTTTGGTAAAACAAGGTTAGGCGTAAAATTAAAACATATAAGACCAAAAAAAACTCCTGCGAGCAACCAAAAGATAATTATTCTACTTATCCTGTTCCAAAAGAGGATTGGATTTATATTAAAGTACCTAGTATAGTAAACGAAGATTTATTTGATATAGTTCAAGAACAATTAGCAGAGAATAGAAAAATAGCAAGAACAAGACAAAGAGGAGCAAGATATTTATTGCAAGGTTTAGTAGTATGTAAGCTTTGTAATTATGCATATTATGGTACTAGCACTGCAAGGAATAAGGAGGGAAAAAAAACTAATAATCAGGTGTATTATCGTTGTATTGGCACGCCGTTTTGGTGGTAATAAAATGTGTAACAACAAATTAATTCGTACAGATACATTAGACATAGCTGTGTGGGAAGAAGTAAAGCATCTATTAAAAAATCCGAATAGAATATTAGAGGAGTATAAACGAAGACTTTCAGAACTTACCACTAGATCAAAAAAGCGCTTTGCTTGAAGCAGAAGAAGATAAATTAAAACGTGGTATTGCAAGGTTAATTGATAGTTATGCTCAAGAATATATTGATCAAGAAGAATTTGAGCCAAGAATTAAAGCAATGAAACAAAACTTAAAAATGGTTGAAGAACAAAAGAAAAAAACATTTGATCAGAAAAAACTCACACAAGAGTTCACTCTAGTAGTAACAAATTTAGAGGGATTTTCCTCTAGTATTAACTCAAGTCTTGATAATGCAGACTGGCTAACTAAACGTGATATTATTAGAACGTTAGTTAAGCGAATTGAGATTAATTTTGAGGATGTGAACATCGTGTTTAGAGTGAAAGAGCTTCCAGACTCTTCTCATGGGGAGAAAAATCAATACTTGCAATGTTGTTGTAGGGGTAGTCATCCCGCTACTTGTTAGCGGGATCTAGAGATACTGCGGCGGTATGACGTCTCGCTTGCAACCTATAGCCTTGTCATTCCAGCGCGTGACGCTGGAATCCAGAAAACTTAACTGCAAGTAAATGCATTGGATTTGGTGAGTGTAGGCTTTAGTTAAAATGAAACACTTTCGATCAAAAACTGGATGCCAGTGGGCTTTGTTGCATCACACTTTATGAGATGGTGATTTATGGTAAATTCATGTAACTATCTCAAATTTAGCCATACCAATATCAGTGAATTTATTAAGCAAATAGCATTTGATTAGCAGTTCTTTTTCTCGATTTATCTCAGATTTATTCCTAAAACTAAATCCGAATATTTGCTTTAATCTTGAGAAAAACCCTTCAATATAAGATCTTTTCCCATAATTTACTTCTTTTTTCCATTCTTTCATGCCATCTTCACCGTATAATTTTATTAACGTAATAGCAGCATTCCTGTCAGACATATAATCTATTTCTGGATGTTCTGCCGCATTGTTTATTGGTGGAATTTTTGTCTTTATATCATATTCGTTACACAACTTATAAAACTTGTGCCTATCACATGCTCTATCTGCATATAGTGCTTTTATGGCATGCTGAAAATCAACTTCTTTTAGCAAATCACAAGCTCCATAGTGATCAGAGTAGACACCGTTACTGTATTTTACAGCTATGGCTTTTTTGTTGTTTATATTCAACATTACGTGCAATTTTCTCGTTTTCTCATAGTCACGATATTTTCTGTCAGTGCTATTTTCCTTGCTGTGTGTTGTTGTATATACTAATTCCTGTACTGTCTATAGCAATTTCGATATCTTCCATATTATTTTTATCAATTCTGCAATCATTTATCTTAATATTAAGTTTCTTTTGATGCTTGTGAATAGCTGATAACTGCCAAATCTCTTCCTATTTGTTGCAAATACCCTTTTATAAACCCGACTGTTTGTCTTAAACCAATTCTAAAGAAACTGACGATTATATGCACCAAAATCACAACTTTATCACTATAAATATAGTTGCCGCCCTGCATTTTTGGACAATTCTCGTACCAATTTTCTATGGCATCATTGATATAACAAAAAATGCTTCCTCTTTTTTGGAGAAATTTGTTATATTCATGGCAGTTACTGACTCTCATTTTTTGTGGCATATTTTTTCTTCAACAGTTAAATGGCTATTTATAATGAATTTTGTCAGTAACTGCCAGTTCTTTTTACTTGAGCGATGCAACAAAGCCCACTGGAATCCAGCCTTTTCATAATCATCAAAACGTTGTATTTTAACATAAAACGGCTACTTTTATACTCACCAACTTAGCTAGATCCCAATGTCTGGGCACTGGGATGACAAAAAAAGGAGCACTGGAATGACACCTCTCTTGGGCTCTTTTAGCTACAAATATTTAAGAAATTTACCAAATAAAAAAAAGGCAAAAAAATCCCGTAGTGCGAGTTTTGACCCTCTAATACTTTAAATTGGCGCTGTAATAATGTGCTGATGCTTAGTTTAAGCGCGGTTTGGCTGAATGTAGAAAAAATTTAAAAGACATGCAGCCGCTATAATTTTATGTAATCCGCCAAAAAACACCCTAAGTTTTTTACTGAATTTTGTCATTGAGCCTGCAGGTCAAAAACAAGTTTTGAGTCATAAATACCCTTATTATCATAATAAGGGGGCTGGAGGAGTTTGTCAAGTGGTTTTTTTGTTTCATCCAACGTGCTGCCAAAAGTTTGTTATGCAAGAATGCATAGTATCCTAGCCATTTCTCACAGATTCATTTAAACTTAATCAAGTAGGAGTATTATTAACGCGAAAAGGGTTCAATTAGAGACTTAAGTGATATGGCGCGTGAGGAAGATATAAACCAATTAGTAGAAAATGGATTTGATATTAACTCAAAAGATGCAAGTGGAATCACTCTCTTGCATAAGTTCACAAAAGAAGGTGATTTAGTTGGAGTAAAATCATTGCTAGAGCACGAAGCTGATTTTAATGTCGTAGACAACGAAAATAGAAACCCACTCCATTACGCCATTATGCATGGACACAAGAAAATTGCTAAACTTTTTGTTAATCAACTGACAATCAATTCCAAGGATAAAAATGGATTCACTCCACTGCACCTTGCTGCACTACAAGATGACACGGAATTAATAGATTTTTTGATAATAAAAGGCGCAAAAATTAATGAAAAAGACGCTAAAGAGGGCTATACTCCTCTTCATATAGCTTCACTATACGGTTCTAAAAAAAGCGTCCAAATTTTAATTGATAGCGGAGCAAATCTCGAATGTGAAGATAACAATTTTCGCACTCCTTTGTTTTTAACTATCTATCAATGCACTGCACATTATGACAGCAGAGCAGAAATTATAGAATATCTAATAAAGAAAGGTGCAAATATAGAAGCCAAAGATGCAGAAAATAACACTACGCTTTTCCTAGCAGCGTATAACAACAAAATGCAAATAGTAAAGCTTATTGCAAAAAAACAGCAAGCAAGTAACGATAAAATTAAACTTAAAGAGTTTTTTTGCACAAAAAACAACCATGGTTTTGATGCATTAGATTGCGCTATTGAGCATAATAATAGAAAAATGGCAACATTTCTTGTATCAAAAGGAATAGATGCAAATGATCAAGATTTTAATGGCAACGCCAGGCTGCATAAAGCTAGCCATAATGGTAACACTAAAACAGTTAAGCTCTTATTGAAGCTTAAGGTAAACATTAATGCTGTTACTAAATGTAACAGAACTCCCTTGCTACTGGCAGTTAAAAAAGGCCATACAAAAATTGTGAAAATGTTATTGGAAGTTAGAGCCAATATGAACATTTGTGAGCAACAAGGTTTTGCACCTCTACATCTTGCTGTTCAAAAGGATTATTTTGATATAGCTCAGCTGTTAACAGAAAAAGGTGCAGACCTTAACATTAAGTGTAATAACGGTCATACCGCAATAGATATATTCATTAGCAAGGCTCATAGCAAAAAAAACATCGAAGAAAATTACAAAAAATTTTGTAGATTTTTGATGCTTTACCTGAAAGAGCTACATAGTAAACACAAAGCCTGTTGTATACTTTCAACCCTAGCTCTAAGCTTAACAATTATAGGCTTACCATTTATTTTTAAGCCTATTATTAAATATAGAGAAAGAAGTAAAATATATAAAAAAACTAAGGCTATGCTGGAAAACTTACTCTACATTTAAGTACAAGAGGGGCGTACAAAAAAACATATAGCCAGTGCAGGTCAAGCTAATATATGACAATTATCTGTTGAATGAAAATGAGATTAAATACATTTTTAATATTTTTATAGAAATCTATTAGTATAGATCTATATGCTGTTCTAATGGCTATTTTTAAATGCTTAATACTCCTCTTCATTATTTCTTGCACACACCTGCCTACTAAGCAACATCTCACTAATATAGGCAACGAAGATCATCATGATATAGGTGAGCACGATTATTCGTTGCAGCAATACAACACCTCTTTGGAGATTAATGAACCGGCAATACCAGAAATTATGCCTTTACCAATAGAGTTTCCCGATCTCACAATCAGTAATCAGCTTATTTCTATTAATGTTAGTGAAGAAGTATCAGTAAAAGATTTGCTGATTGAGATAGGAAAACTTTCTGACGTTAACTTGGATATAGACCCAAAAATATCAGGTAATATTATTTTAAAGCTAAAAGATAAGAATATAAATGAAGTAATTCAGAGTATAGCAAATAGCGCCAAATTGCGTTACTCAACAAGCAATGGTGTAATTAGAATTGAGCAGGACTTGCCATACACGCAAAATTATTACGCAGACTTCATTAATATTCAACATTCTGCTCAAAGCAGTTTCGTCATTAGTAACAATATTACTAACAGTGATGGAAGTCACACTGATAGGGACTATAACAATGTTATGAAGTCTCAATACAGTAGTGACTTATGGAATTCATTAGAAAAAGGCTTGAATGCAATAATGGATGTTAACGGGGTGGATGATGGCGAATTCCTTTCATCCAACAGAGAAGCTGGTGTTATTATTTTGAATGCTAGAAAAGATATCCATAAAGCTGTTGAAGAATATATTAATAAGGTTAAGAAATTAGCGTCTTCTCAAGTAATGATAGAGGCAAAAATAGTTGAAGTTGTGTTAGATGACAAATATCTTTCTGGTATAAACTTAAATGACTTACGCGATGGAACTAAGTCTATAATAAATCAAGATAACTCCATTATTAACCTAGCAATGAACTTTGGTGCGAGTGATCTAGGAGATTTAGTAAAAAATTTAGACAAATTTGGCGCTTCAACTGTAATTTCAAGCCCTAGAGTACATGCTATAAATAATCAGCAAGCGATGATTTCATTTACCAAAAACCATATTTATTTTACTTCCGATATACAAAAAGATACTAGAAACTCTAATCAGACCTTAATTACCAAGATGAATAGTGTTCCAATAGGTGTTGTGCTAATAATCCACCCAAGCATTAACATTGATACTAGTGAAATATTCATGGATATACATCCAACTTTATCAAGAATTAACGGCTACATTAAAGATCCAGATATAGAGTACATCGCACAGCAAAGTAAAATGAAATTAAATAGCGACATTCCAATTGTTGAAATCAGAGAAATGAACTCTATGTTAAAAATTAAGAGCGGTGAAATTATGGTAATCGGCGGGCTTATAGAACATAGAGAAGATAAGCAAAGCTTTAAAGCTACATTACATCAGAAGTCAAAAAGGCTAGCAAATAATATTAGAACAGTAGAAACTGTCATTTTTTTAAAAGCAACAATCGTACCAACATTTGGTTTGTTAGATAGAAAAGATAAGAATTTATATATATATTAAATCACTACTAAAAATTAAATATCAAACCAACTTCAATATTATGAGTGGATATGTCATCTGCAACAGGTATCGGAACGCTAAAGTAACGATAGCCGAGAAAGGTTTTGACTTCTAGGATTATTGAATAGTTAATACCAAGCTTTATTTGATAAGCAAACCAAGGAACATTAAGTGGCATTGAACTTTGGGGTGATCCATTAATTCTTTTTAATCTAAAAACTGTTGGTCCTATACCAAGGCTGATGTATGGAGCAAATTGCGTATCCTGAAAGCTGGGATTATAATATAAGTTTAACAAAAACGCAAATATACTTGCTGATTTATCAAATACCAGAGGAGAATTACTATTTTCAATATTGGCTCTAGAATACATGGCTTCAAAATCAACTCGGCCATTTTCTCCAGCATAGTAACCTAAAGATATGCTGTTAACCCATTGGAAATCAATTTTACCATTAAATTCTTTTATGCTTTTAATTTCATCTCCTACTATGTCTACAAGAAAACCATAACGGCTTTTAGCTAAAGTAAGAATTCTTCTTCCTATTTCTTGTATACCCTTAACAAATGTTTCTGAATTGTCATAGTATGTTTTACCACCGTTAGCACTAACATAAAAATCAAGTTTTTTTGATTTTTCTTTTGTAGGCTGCTCATTATCAGCTTGATCTGCAATACGTGACCACATATTTTTCTGATCAGCTACTTGGAGAATAGAAGGTTGTTCAGTAGGACTACTTTCAAGTTCTTGATATTTTAAATCATTTATTAGTATTTTTTTCTCAGTAACCTCTTCAGAATGCATTACATCTTCATTATTGTCCGTTTCTAGTTTTAAGAGTTGTACTTGCTCAATGTGTGTATTACTAATATAAGTAATAAAAAAATAGACATATGGAATGAAAATCAAAAATAAAGTAATAGATATTTTAGTTATCACAAATGAACCCATAATTATCATTTATAGTATAACTACTATATCATATATTTCTTTAATGTACAAAAATTAAGAAAGAATATTTCCAATTAGATAATTATTTTCCACTCCTTTAACATTAACTTTCACAATACTCTTGGCTTGAGATTTTGATTCAAGCTTTACTAATGCAAAATTTTCTGTTCTACCGACATTATTTTGCTCAACCAGAACACTTTGTTCAGTGCCTATCAAAGATTGATAAAAGCTACTCATCATTTCTCTATTCATTTCTCTTAAATTTTTTACTCGTTCTTTACGCACATTCTCTGGTACTTGTGGCATTCGTGCAGCAGGTGTATTCTTCCGCTCTGAATATGGAAAAGCATGTAGGTAAACTATATTTGTTTTTTTCAGTAAATCAACTGTATCCTGAAACATTTCATCAGTTTCTGTTGGAAATCCAGCAATAATATCAGCGCCAAATGCTATATTAGGCCTCAAGCTCTTCATTTTATGACAAAATTCTATTACTTGTTCTCTGTTGTGACGACGCTTCATTCTCTTTAGTATTAAATTATTACCAGATTGTAGACTCAAATGTAAATGAGGCATAAGTCTTGACTCATTAGCTATTAAATCCATTAATTCGTCGTCAACTTCAGCAACATCGATAGAGGAAAGTCTTAGCCTCTTCAACTCTGGTATATCTTTTAAAACTCTCCTAATCATTGAACCAAGTGATGGCTTGGCAAACAAATCTGTACCAAAGTCAGTAATATCAACACCTGTAAACACTACTTCTTGATATCCATTTTCTACAAAGATCCTAATTTGCTTTATAATACTGTTTATTGGCACAGATTGATTATTTCCTCTTGCCTCAGTAATTGAGCAAAATGTGCAGCTATGATTACAACCATTTTGAATTTCAATAAATGCCCTTGATTTATCTTCAAATCCATTAATTAGAACAGGTTCTGATTTGTTTACTTGGTTATCACTGACTAAGATTTT
This sequence comes from Wolbachia endosymbiont (group A) of Myopa testacea, assembly GCF_964027115.1. Lineage (NCBI taxonomy): Bacteria > Pseudomonadati > Pseudomonadota > Alphaproteobacteria > Rickettsiales > Anaplasmataceae > Wolbachia > Wolbachia endosymbiont (group A) of Myopa testacea. The sequence continues at coordinate 1,239,127 of NZ_OZ034729.1, read as the reverse complement.
ATCGTCATTTAGTAAGTAATTTTCAGCTTTTAGCTTATCTTGATTACCGAGCACTTTACTTACACCAGGAATGCTACTGTAAACTTCTGGATCCAACTGAACAGCACAACCAACTACGATAATTTCTTTACTTGGGTCGTTTTTATAGATCTTACGTATTTTTTGCTTTACCTGACGTTCTGCTTCGTTTGTCACTGCACAGCTATGTACCACAACAACATTTTTTCTTTCTGCTTTTTTTAATGCTTCTTTGATTAACTCACTCTCGTAAAAATTTAGACGACAACCAAATGTTATCACTTCATTCATGCTAGTATTTTTTAGACCTTACAATTTAAATTATATCACACATCCAAGCAAAGTCATTAAGCCTCTTGCATGACCATTGTTTTGGTAGATAAATGCTATGCAAGCAGCAGACACTGGGATGGCTTTGTTGCATAGCAACGTAAGTTTTTTCCAGAGTAAATAATTTTATGCGACTATTTCAAATTTAGGCATACCAATTGCAGTAAATTTGTTCATTAAGTAGCATTTAATAAGTAGTTCCTTCTCTCTATTTGTCTCAGATTTATTCTTAAAACTAAACCCAAATATTCGCTTCAACCTTGAGAAAAATCCTTCAATATACGATCTTTTTCCGTAATTTACTTCTTCTTTCCATCTTTTTATACCATTCTCACCATGTAATTTCATTAACTGAATAGCGGCATTTCTATCAAGCATATAATCCAATTTTGGATGCTCTGCTGCGTTGTTTTTCGGAGGAATTTTCGTTTTTATGCCATATTAATTATACAGCTTATAGAGCTTTTTTATCATATGCCCTATCTGCATATAGTGCTTTTATAGCATATTTAACATCAAATTTCCCCAATGCTCCATAGTGATCAGAGTAAACGCCATTACTGTATTTTGTAGCTATGACTTGTTTGCTCAACATTATGTGCAATTTTCTTACTTGTTTATAGCCGCGGTACTCTCTATCTTTGCTATTCTCTTTGCTGTGTGTTGTTGTATATACTAATTCCTGTACTGTCTATAGCAATTTCGATATCTTCCATGTTATTTTTATCAACTCTGCAATCATTGATCTTAATATCAAGTTTCTTTTGATGCTTGTGAATAGCTGCAAATTTTTTCCTATTTGTTCAATGTATCCCTCTAAAAATCCCACTGTTTGTCTCAAACCTATTCTGAATAGATGGGTTATTATATGTATCAAAATTACCACTTTGTTGCTGTAAATATTGTTGCCACCCTACATTTTTGGCCCAATTTCATACCAATTTTCTATGGCTTCGTTGATATAATGAAAAATATTTCTTCTTTTTTCTAGAAATTTGTTATATTCTCTATGGTTACTGACTCTCATTTTTTGTGGCATATTTATCCTTAAATCGTCATTTTATAATGAATTTAGTCAGTAATCACTAGTTTTTCTGCTGCTATGCAACAAAGCCACCCCAGTGTCATGCTACTTGAATGACAAGAAAAAACCCACTGGGATAACAAGACTGAGATAGACTAAAAATTAAACGCTACTCCAGCTTCTGCACCAACAGTGCTGTAAAGAACTGTATGTCCTCCTTTGTCTTTCCCACCAGTGCTTGTATCGAAATTAGCACCATAAGAACCAAAATAACGAGCTCCAGCATAAAGTTTGACTTCCGGAGTTACATCATAACTAACACCAGCTTTTACTTGACCAGCAAAACCAAATTTACTTTTTTGATCATTCACAGCTTCTTTCAAAGGAGTGCTAATATACGCTGCACCAACACCAATACCAATATATGGAGTGATAGGCATATCTTCAATTACTATATCGTAACAAACGTTAACTAGTCCTGAAATTGCTGTTAAACTTTCTGCAACAGTATCTGGGTTAAATGCTGCACCTGTAACATTATTTTTGCTTAGTTGCGAATAAACCCCTTCAATATCAACCCTGATGTCGTCCATTTTGTAACCAAATGCACCACCACCAGCTATAAAAGACGCTTTTAATGGACTGTAATCATTATTGTCTTTCTTATAGGTAATACCATCAACTTTTGTAAAAAGAGGTAAAATTTCACCGTTGTATTGCAAACGAACGTAGTAGCTAGTTTCTTCATCACTTATTGGACCAACAGGATCTGAAAAAGCAGAGTTTGATAAACTTAGCAACGTTGCTAAAGCAGATGCTGAAAAAAACTTTTTATAATGCATAATTATCCTCGTAAAAAAATTAAAATTCCACTTTAGCAGTCTAAGTAACAACTAAAGTTAAGTCAAGTGCTAACTTAATAACACAAAATATTCTACATTTTAACTAATTTTTGGGAAAAGACAAAGATTTTATTAATGAATAAATAGAGTTACACGACTTTTTTACTCTTGATTTTTTGGTATAGCTAACACAGGTAAGATTTACTATCGAAAGACCTCGTCATCCCGCTGCTTGTTAGCGGGATCTATAGCTAAAGTGGCTTAGGTTTACCTACAATTTGAAAAACAAAAATTCGTCATTCCGCTACGTGTTAGCGGAATCTATCCGCGACGGTATGACGTAGGGCTGTGCTAGCTATAGGCGTATTATATAAAGAAGTACTAGCGTTGAAAATATTAAAAAAGAAATACTTACACTAAAAGAAACTTCAGTAGTATAGAAATAAATTCAAAAAGGAAGTTTGAACCCAGGTGGTAAACCCATCATACCTGCAAGATCAGAAGTTGCATTTGCCATATCTTCTTCTGCTTTTTTAACGGCATCATTAAACGCTGCTGTTACTAAATCCTCTACTATATCTTTTTCCTCATTTCTCATAAGTTCTAAGTCTATGTTCACCTTTTTAGCTTTATAGCTACCTATTTTTATGACTTCCACTAATACAGAAACTTTGCCACCACCAGAAATACCTTGAAACTCTTTCCCAACATATTTTTCTTGAGCTTCTGCAAGCTTTTTTTGCATCTCTTGCGCTTGTTTCAGTATTTGACTAAAATCCACAACTTACTCCTTATTTTCTATATTAACTACTTTTGCACCTTTAAATGTATCAAGTATATCCTTAACTGCAGGTGCATAATTTAAATTACTCACTTCCCTATTTATATAACCCGTATCAACTGTAATAACCCACTCCTGCTGAGTCACCTGGTTTAAGTAATTTTTTAAATCATTGCAAAAATTACTATCCAACTTAGATACAGCTTTTAATTTTAAATATCCAGGTTTACAATCTATTAATTTTAGATTATTACACAGTTGCTTGTAAAGATAAATTTGGTTACTCCGCCTTAATAGTTGCAAAACTTTGTCAAAATCATAATTTTGTTGCTGTTCATTTCCTATACTATGCGTATTTCCCTGCTGTGCATTCTGCGAAAGAATTTTTTTGACCACTTGTTCCGGAGAAGGCAGATCAGAAAGATAACAGAGGCTAATTAACATCATTTCAGCAGCAACATCATTGCATGTTGAAGTTTTTATATCTTGAATACCTTTAAGCAACACCTTCCACAATCTCGAAAAAAATATTAAAGACTTCTTTATACTTAAATCTTTTATCCTATTCTTTTCATACTCTGTAACTGCATTATCAATTTCTTTTGTAATCAAAAAACGGCATACTAACTGAATTGTTTGCAATAGACCTTCAAAAATACTAAGTGGGTTTGCTGTTTTTATCGCCTTGTCAAACACTGATAGAGCTTTCTGTAAATCACCTTCTAATATTGCTCCTAATAGATCGAATATAATATCTTTATCCACTAGGCCAAGTATGTCTATTACATTTTTAGTGGATATTGCACCATCTTTGCTATATAGCACTGCTTGATTCATCAAAAACAAGGCGTTACGCATTGAATTTCCAGAATGTCGTGCAATTAACTCTAATGCTCCCTTTTCAATGGAATAACTCTCTTTTTGTGCAACATCATTTAAACGTTCTACTATTTTAGCTACAGGAATGTTGTGTAAATCAAATCTTTGACAACGTGCAATAATAGTTATTGGTATCTTTTTTATTTCTGTAGTTGCTAAAATGAATTTTACACTAGATGGTGGCTCTTCTAGGGTTTTAAGTAATGCGTTAAATGCACTGCTGGATAACATGTGTACTTCATCTATAATGTAGACTTTAAATTTAGAGCTTATAGGTAAATAGCAAATATCTCCCAGGATTACTTTAACATCGTCAATGCTAGTGTGACTTGCTGCATCGATTTCAATTACATCTGGATGGCTTGAATTTTTTATTGCTAGACAATTTTCACATGATCCGCAAGGTTCAAAAATTGGCCCCAGGGAACAATTCAAACATAAAGCTATTATCCTTGCAGTGGTGGTTTTACCAACTCCACTACTACCAGAGAGCAGTATAGACTGTGGGATTTTGTTTAAAATAAAAGCATTTTCTAATACACGCACTAATATATCTTGACCTACTAGATCTTTAAAGCTACTAGGACGATGTTTTAATGCTATATTCATAGCCTCGGATAAAACAAATAATGAAATAGGTATGCAACCCAAAAAGGTTCTGATATGGCTGCTTCATTTCTGATCTGACCAAATTACAGAGTTTTTGCCTGCATACCTTATAAAATATTATACTTTTTTTTTTATTTAGCAAGGTATATCCTATATTAACCTTAATAATTTATATGTTAGATCTCTTGCAACATTACTTTGGAGTAAACAACTGTTACCTAAAATACTCTTCTCTTGTCATCCCAACTTGGATCCAGAGAAAAAAGGTGTGGATTTCAGTGTCACACACTGGAATAACAACCTATAGGTACTGGGATAACAAAAGAGGAATATTATGATTTTATATCATTTTCCTCTTTGTCCATTTTCACGAAAAGTTAGAACTTTTCTAAAAGAAAAAAAATTAGGCTGCGATCTAGTGTATGAAAATCCGTGGGAAAAACGGAATGAATTTATGGAGATCAATCCAACTGGGCAAGTACCAGTATTAATAGATAATAACTTTGTAATAGCGGATAGTAATGCCATTTGTGAATATATAGAAGAGACTTACAATAGCGACGTCAAATTACTTGGTTCATCCACTATTATTAAGTCTAAAATACGCGCTCTAATCAATTGGTTCGACAACAAATTTTACAATGAAGTTACTAAGTATATTATGAATGAAAAAGTAATTACTAACCGCAGCCCTGACTCTAGATTTCTTCATGCAGCTCAGCATAACCTGCCTTGCCATATGGAATACATCGAACACTTAATTAACAAGAACGTTTGGCTTGCAACTGATAAGTTCACTTTGGCTGATATTGCTTTAGCATCGCATATTTCCGTAATGGATTATGTAAGTAGTTTTCCATGGGAAAAAAGTAAAATTTTAAAAGAATGGTACTCCATTGTTAAATCAAAGCCTTGTTTTCGTGAGATATTATTAGAGAGAGTTTCCGGTTTAACCCCTCCTAAACATTACGCTGACCTTGATTTTTAACTTATGTTAGCTTTAAAGCTACAGTCATTCCTTCATCAGTTGGAATCAATATAGAGAAATATTTCTTTTCATCTGATAATCTATTATTAAACTCCCTCATAGCATGCCATGATTTTTCTGATACTTCTTTTGGAGGCGATTCTAAAAATACTGTATTAAATAATAGAGTGTTATCTGCAACGATTAACCCATCTTGTTTAATGTATGACTCTGCCCAATCTAAATACTTAGGATAACTACTTTTGTCAGCATCGATGAATATCATGTCAAATGGTGCCTTTGCTGATAATTCATTAATTTTTTCCAGTGCATCACCTTCTATTAGAGTAATTTTATCACTTAGATTAAAAGCACTAAAATTTTTTTTTGCTATTCTTGAGTGTTGAGGATTACTTTCTATTGTATATATATGACCGTCTTTCAGTAGAGCTTTTGCCATGCAAATCGACGAATAACCGTATAACGTGCCAATCTCAACAATACTTTTGATTTTATGGATTTTTATAAATAAACTTAATAGCTTTCCTTCTTCAGGGCCAATCTGAATATGTTGCTTTTTTTCAAGAATACAATATTCTTCTATTTTTTTATATTCTTTTGCAAATAGATTTCTTATATATGATAATTTTATACTAAAATTATTACGCATTATGTTTTATATTATAAATTAGGGAAGCTTAATTCATACACAGTTTATAAATATAATAATATAGTTTAAAATAATAAAAACATTTATTTTAAGTTATTATTTCATAGTATAAAATTTTAAGTGACAAAAATTATTATATATCGTACTATGGTTAACTAGTATAATAAACAATCGATTATTATACTAGAATTAAAGGGATTGTTTATGCGCATTTCTCTTTTTAAAATATAATTTTTATAATCAATTAGAGGGGGTTATATGTCTTATACTATTGCTAGTGAAGTTGAAACGTTAAACAAAAAATCTAACAAGAATGAAGGGGTTATGTTACTACATAATCCAGCTTATCGTGAAAAGTATAAAGAACGTTTTAATGAAGCTCAGAGAAAAGTTATGGATATGGTTCAGTTTTATGATGGGACAATAGTATTAATAGAGAATAAAATCGCTATGTATTACTACACTTGGCACAGTAAAAAAAGAGAGTTTGAGCGTAAAAAACAACAAACAGTAGTGAAAAACAATGACTCAGCATAGAGTCTTTTATATGGTAAGCTACAGTGGTATTACTTCACTATAGCTTTTCCATATAATTTATCTATCACATCAGTGAGATATTTCAGCTCTTTATACCCTTCATGTTTAACTTTATTATGCTCTATATATGACTTACCATCATCGTTAAGCTTGATGAAAAATATTGGAGTGGCTGTGATACCAAGTTTATTGATTGCCAGTGATTTATCATTTACGATTTTATCCATAATTTTCTTATCATTAATGCATTGGTTAAATGCATCTTGCTTTAAGTTGCTTAGTGCAGCAATTCTTTGTAGTAAAGTCAAATCACTTAAATTGTAGTAATTCCACGAATCTATTGAGTTAAAAACAGCTTTGTTAAAATTAAAGTAGTCTTCTTGTTTTTCGTAGCAATGACTTAGCATTGCAGCCTTTAGCCCTCTGTAATCCAAAGGAAAATGACGAAATATATATAACATCTTACCTGTGTCTATATATTTCTCTTTAATTTTAGGAAAAACATTCTTATGAAAAAGAGAGCAGTGATAGCAAGTTAATGAAGCATATTCTATCATTAGAATTGGTGCTTTTGGATCTCCTAATAATTTATCATCAGGTAATAGTGATAGTAACTCCTTTGATGTTATTTCATTAGTTTCTTTTTGAATATGTTGGTTACTGGATTTAACAACTGCATAAGAATTAACACTCATAAGAATTAGTAAAAACAATAGTCTGAAAATCATTACAATACAAACACTTAACTTACTAAAAAAATTACATATTTATATTAATAATGTCAAGATAACTTTTGTTTAGCAAGGCTTTCAGCCCTATCTTTAAATGCAGCAATTATTTTACTCTGTGTATATTTATATACTGAGTTTAATAAAGTGGAAAATGAGTTGGACTTAAACTTAAACTCTATATAAAACTTTACTATAGTTTTATTTTCATCTATGGGAATGAATTGCCATTCATTGTATAGATGTTTAAATATTCCATTTGATGATACAGCTTTTATCCAACCTTCATTTGTTCCACTTGGAGAAAGAAAGGTTACTTCTGATGTGTACTTTCCTTTAATTCCATGAAAAGCTGCGAGAAGATCCACAACCATTTGGTTGTCAATTTTTTCTTTTATATAAACGGCTTTGCACCAAGGAACAAAATCAGGATACCTTTCAACATCAATTACAATTTGGAATACTTCATTAGGCGAACATAGGAAGGTACCTTGTTCTCTGCATTGATGAAGCATAAATGTTAAACCAATCAAAATAGGATCCGTATCTACCGTCAGCCTTAGTAGATTCCTGAGACTAAAGTTAAGGTGGGCATCGCTTATTAATTTCAACGAAATCAATAGAGGCAATTCCCTTGACTAGAAATTATCGCTCGGGAAATTTAACTTAACTCATAACGCATAGCACAGACCCTTACTTGAATTATAGATGATTTACACAAGGCATGTCTATAGGTATATTAAAAGTCAGCGATTATTATTTAATCTTTATTAAACTTTGCATTCTAAGTATCATAGTTAATAAATATATCTTATGAATATTACTAAAGTTTTAATCATTATTGTTTTTATTGTAATTTCTTCAAGAGCTTACACTAGTTGTACAGATCACAAAATTTTTGTGCATACTATGAAGCAACAAGTGGATGGTATATCTACAAAAGGAAATAGAAAAAACCTAGGGCATGTACACGAAAAGCTTCAGCAGGTCATTCAGAATAATGTTAACCTCAAAGGAATATCGCAATTCGTTATAGGAAAACATTGGGCTTTAGTTAAACAAAAAGAAAAAGAAGATTTTTTAAGAGAGTATGAAGTGTATCTTACGCGTTTGTGGGTTAAAATTTTATATAAATACATGCATGATAGTGAAATGATCATAATGAGTACAAAAGCAGTTGACGATGAAACTTGCTTAATTGGTACAAGATTTTCTTACGGTGATGAAGAATTTACAAATATTGATTTTAAAGTTACTAAAAATAACAGTTCTTTCTTGATAAGTGATGTTGTAATGAGTGGAATAAGTATTGCTATTAATCAACGTTCTCAATTTAGTGAAAAAATCGACACGCATGGCATAGCAAGCGTTATAGCTGAATTAAAATGCAATAACAATCCATGATATATATGCCTCATTGGCCTAAACCGCTTGGTAGTAGACCAAAGGATTTTTCTCTTGATCGCATAAAAAGCTTTCTAAATAAATTGGGCAATCCTGAGAAAAAAATGCTGCCAATAATTCATATAGCTGGAACTAATGGGAAAGGCTCAACACTAGCATTTATAAGATATATAATGCAAGCAGCAGGGTATAAGGTCCATGCATACACTTCTCCACATTTGGTGAATTTTAATGAAAGAATAGTTATTGCAGGCAGTTATATCGACGATAATGAATTATATAGCTTATTAGAAGAATGCTGTGCCGTAATTGCAGAACAACCTATCACTCTGTTTGAAGCTGCAACTATTGCAGCTTTTTTAGCTTTTTCTCGTCATAAAGCCGATATAACTTTAGTTGAAGTGGGTATGGGTGGAAAACTTGATGCAACAAATGTTATAGATAGTCCGATTTTAACAATCATTACCTCCATTGCCCTTGATCATACAGAATATCTTGGCCCTACTATAGAAATTATAGCAGGTGAAAAGGCTGGAATAATGAAACCTAATGTTCCTTGCGTAATAGCACCACAAGAAAAGTCTGTGATGAGTACACTAGAATCCCATGCAATAAATAAGAAATCTCCTCTATATAGAGGAGGTCTTGAGTGGAATTGCAAAAAAAAGAACAACAAAATGGTTTTCCAATCAGCTATTCAATCAATAGAATTTCCTTTGCCATCTCTGAAGGGTGAACACCAAATAATCAATGCAGGAAACGCCATTGCAGCATGTAGCATTTTGAGTGGAAAATACGGATTTGATATTGGAGAAGAGGATATTACTTCAGGTTTACAGCATACCTACTGGCCTGCACGACTGGAGCGTATAAAAGAGGGCAATTTAATTTCTTTATTACCGAAAGATTGGCAATTATTTTTAGATGGTGCACACAACAATGATGGTGCCAGAGTGTTAGTTAAGTGGGTAAGAGACAATTTTGCTGAAGGTGTTTATGTGATTTTTGGTGTTACTCGTAACAGAAATGTGGCAGAGTTCTTAGAGCACTTAAAGCCATATATCAAACTACTATGCGCGGTTTGTGTTAAATCCGAGCCTAAAGCAACAAGTACAGGTTCAATTAGAGAAGGAGCTCATAATATAGGAATAAATGCTATCGAATGTGAATCAATCAGAGATGCCATATCAAATCACATATTGAAAGTCTCTACCCAAAACATCAAAACCATACTAATCTGTGGCTCATTGTTCCTAGCTAGAGACTTCGCTATGGAGAATAGCTAACTTTGATGATATGTGAGCATTAACTGACCGATGGGAAAATGACTTTGATTATTTATAGTATTGTATGAAGCGACTAAAATTGTCATTACAGCGCTTAGTGTACGACAGTGTTCCAACATTTAGGGTTGCAGTTTGCATGGCAGGCGGCGTCATCTGAGTAGCTGACCTATCCAAGCGGTGTCATCCAAGCAGCCCCCTTTCTTGTCATCCCAGTGCGTGACACTGGGATCTCATTTTACTTTATGATGATGTCATGAAAGTAACTGACACTGGGATGGCTTTGTTGCATCGCTCAAGTAAAAAGAACTGGCAGTTACTGACAAAATTCATTATAAATAGCCATTTAGCTGTTGAAGAAAAAATATGCCACAAAAAATGAGAGTCAGTAACTGCCATGAATATAACAAATTTCTCCAAGAAAGAGGAAGCATTTTTTGTTATATCAATGATGCCATAGAAAATTGGTACGAGAATTGTCCAAAAATGCAGGGCGGCAACTATATTTATAGTGATAAAGTTGTGATTTTGGTGCATATAATCGTCAGTTTCTTTAGAATTGGTTTAAGACAAACAGTCGGGTTTATAAAAGGGTATTTGCAACAAATAGGAAGAGATTTGGCAGTTATCAGCTATTCACAAGCATCAAAAGAAACTTAATATTAAGATAAATGATTGCAGAATTGATAAAAATAATATGGAAGATATCGAAATTGCTATAGACAGTACAGGAATTAGTATATACAACAACACACAGCAAGGAAAATAGCACTGACAGAAAATATCGTGACTATGAGAAAACGAGAAAATTGCACGTAATGTTGAATATAAACAACAAAAAAGCCATAGCTGTAAAATACAGTAACGGTGTCTACTCTGATCACTATGGAGCTTGTGATTTGCTAAAAGAAGTTGATTTTCAGCATGCCATAAAAGCACTATATGCAGATAGAGCATGTGATAGGCACAAGTTTTATAAGTTGTGTAACGAATATGATATAAAGACAAAAATTCCACCAATAAACAATGTGGCAGAACATCCAGAAATAGATTATATGTCTGACAGGAATGCTGCTATTACGTTAATAAAATTATACGGTGAAGATGGCATGAAAGAATGGAAAAAAGAAGTAAATTATGGGAAAAGATCTTATATTGAAGGGTTTTTCTCAAGATTAAAGCAAATATTCGGATTTAGTTTTAGGAATAAATCTGAGATAAATCGAGAAAAAGAACTGCTAATCAAATGCTATTTGCTTAATAAATTCACTGATATTGGTATGGCTAAATTTGAGATAGTTACATGAATTTACCATAAATCACCATCTCATAAAGTGTGATGCAACAAAGCCCACTGGCATCCAGAAAACTTAATTTCAACCAAATAATAAAGGCTAGATCCCAGTGTCTAGGCACTGGGATGACAAAGGAGGACAGTGCCAAGCACTGAACATTTCTGGTCTCTTAAATTGCAACTAATCTAAATATTAAGAAATTTACCAAGTAAAAAAAAGGCAAAAGAAGCCCCGTGGTTGGCTAGTTACTTACATTATACTTTCAAGTATGGCATTTTTTTATTCTAAACGCTGCGATTCAGCTGCTTTTAAATGCAGTTAACCTAAATTATAAACGTTAAGAAATTTACTAAGTGGAAAAAAAGGCAAAGAAACCCCAGGGTAGCTAGTATTCAAATTCTCCCTTGTCTATTTGACGTCTTTTACTGTCTTAAACGCTTTATAAGCGCGTTTCGGCTTGTATAGGTAGAAACCTAAAGTTTTTATAAAGACATGAGGTGCACATAGTGCAAAAAATTAAGCATGATTTACGCCAAATACATTAAGTTTTTTTGTCATTAATCCACTGCAGAGATTGCGAAGATAAATAAATAGCTTCAGTGTTATGATAAGGGGGCTGGCGGAGTTTGTCAAGGAAGTTTTTCGTTTCTATGTTGTCAGCTACTTGCATGACGCCACTTGCCACCTGTTAATTACAACGTTCGTACAGATGTATGCTTGACATAGGATCCAGAAAATTTAGTTATATATAGGAAAATCTGAGTTGACTACACCAACTCACGTTCAGCAAAAAAGAAAGCTATCTCCTTACGAGCATTTTCTAGACTATCCGAGCCGTGAACTCTATTTTCACTAATGTCATCAGCAAAATCACCCCTGATTGTACCTTTATCTGCCTGCTTTGGATCGGTAGCTCCCATGATTTGTCTGTATTTAATTACTGCATTTTCACCAACTAAAACTTGAACTATCACAGGACCAGAAGTCATAAACTCTACCAATTCCCCAAAAAAAGACCTATCTTTATGAATTTCATAAAATAGCTCTGCTTGTTTTTTTGTCAGTAACATCATTTTTTGTGCTATAATTTTGAGCCCAGAGCTTTCAATGTATGAATTTATCTTGCCTGTAATATTATTTTTTACTGCATCAGGTTTTAATATCGAAAGTGTTCTCTCAATTGCCATATTATTTCCTTATATAAAATAGTATATTTATAGATTTATTTTATTGTAAATTTTGATTTGATAAAAGCAGTTTTTTATTTATAGTTAAGGATAAACCATCAAGGAGGTATTGCATGGGTAAATGTTGTAAAAATAACACTACCAAACAAGCTGAATCTACTGCTAAAAAATTGGTCAATAACTTGAAATCGTCAATTTTTTGTGGAACAAAAGGGTTTTTAACTTTTAATTTGGCTTTTTTAAGTTATTTAGAATATGGTATGTGTGGCTATATTCTACAAAAGCAAGAAAAAAATAACGATCAATACACGGAGCTAAAAAAAGGTGCTGCTTTTGCAATGAAAAGAAACGCTATTCCATTTCTTGAAATGATAATCATAGCACCGCTTGTTTGTTTTGCACTGCCAGCTATGCTAGGCAGTATGAGCCTCATGCAATGCGCACTTTTATGTGCTGCTTTAATGATTGCCACATGTTTTATTGTCAGAACCTTTCATCTGCGTGAGAAGTTAATGGAAAAAATCACTAACCATAGTAGAAAAGAAATAGACGCAGAATTTAAGAAAGATACTATAAAATTTCCTATCTTTGATCACAATAGAAAACACACCGAGTATAATTCGCCTAACTCAGGGCGATCACTCGATGAAACAAGTAGCACCTCTCTTTTCGTTGAAGTTTCACTTTTTCCCCTAAAGGTTCTTTTGAAGGTCCTGCAAAGTTGTATAATGCTATCCTTAGCTGCTGTTGAACTTCTTGAAACGGTACCAAGTCTTTTTGTCGATACATTTTTCGATTGGAGCTTCACATCCACCAAGAGTAACCTGCAGAGATCAGGCCATTTATTGTATGCCAGTGTGAGAAATTTAGTGCCTATAACTAAATTTGATGAGTGTGTAGCTAATTTTATAGGCACCCCAGAAGTAACTTGTTGTAAGTAGTGCGTAGGTGAAAAAGGCTGTCATTTTATTTAACCTTGGTGGACCTGATTCACTGAATGCGGTCCGTTCTTTTTTATTTAACCTTTTTTATGACAGAAGAATAATCAGTTTACCAAACCCTTTTCGGTTTCTTTTAGCAAAGTTTATATCCGCAAAACGAGAAAATACTGCACAAGAAATATATGAGCAAATTGGAGGTAAATCACCAATTTTGGATAATACGAAAGCACAAGCTAATGCTTTAGAACTAAAATTAAATGAAGATAGAAACCATGTACACAAGGTATTCATTTGCATGCGCTATTGGCATACATTTGCTGACGAAGTTGTTAAAAGTGTAAAACAGTTTGATCCTGATGAAGTAATTTTGCTGCCACTATATCCTCAATATTCAACTACCACAACTTTGTCATCCATTGAAAATTGGCAAAAAAATGCTAAAAAGCATGGCCTAAAATGCAATACAAAAATAATTCATCATTATTATGACAATGAAAACTTTATTGAGGCTCATACTAACTTGATAGCCAAGTACTACAAATTAGCCAGCAGGATTGGTAAGCCAAGAGTCCTATTTTCAGCTCATAGCTTGCCCCTTAGCGTTATTAAAAAAGGCGACCCTTACGCTTCACAGGTAGAAAGAAGCGTAGAGTTAATAGTAGAAAAGTTAGCTATCAATAACTTAGATTGGTCAATATGTTATCAGAGTAAGATTGGTCCTGTAAAATGGCTAGAGCCAAGCACTGAAAGTGAGCTATCACGTACAAAAGCTGATGGTGTACCTGTAGTTTTATCACCTATATCTTTTGTTTCTGAGCATTCAGAAACTCTAGTTGAACTTGATATAGAATATAAAGCAATTATCAAGGATGGATATTATTTTCGCGTACCAACTCTCAGTATTGATTCCTTGTTTATAAAATGCTTAGCCGATTTATGCATAAATCACCCTTAAAGTCCTGCTTTATAGGGCTTTTCTTCAAGGCTTTTATGTGATAGAATAAAAGGGGGTTATTATTTTGTTAACTATTTCATGCCAAACCAGCTAAAAAAGAAATCTAACATACTCGCACAAAAGCTGCATGATATTTATGATCATGATTTCAGGAAGGTAATCTGCATCACAACAGGTTTAACAGCCCTATTGTGTAAGATTTCACTGCAATTTTGCTGCGAGTTCATTGACAATAATAGATCCAATATCTTTCTTATATTGAATGTTGCTCGACTAGTAAAGTTTCCGACATCTATTCTATATATTGCCCATTCTGCATTTACTCTACAGGATCTAATTAAGGATTACAGAAACCCTGAGAGTAAAAAAGAGCTGGCAAAAGTTGCGGGTAAATCGGCTAATCTTGCAAGCAGCATCATAGAAGCATTGATGATGTTGAAAGTCATCCATTTTTTTACTAGGGGTAATGCAGACGTAATAAGTCACATTCACTTAACATCAACGATCCTATTTCTGTTTATTTCGGAACCTATAAGCTACTATTATTCATGGAGAAAATACCTAGATAATAAGGATCCTGAAAAGTCTGCTAAGTGTAAGAAGGACCTTATTATCAGCACATTAACTTTGTCATTAGGTTTGTTAAACTTCATATTAAAAAGAATGGAGACTGCAACCATACCAATAAACTTAGGTAATGGTATAATCTATAATTTCAACTTAAGCGTAACAGTTAGCATAATATATAGTGCAGTATTTCTGGCAGTTCAGCTTGACAAATTGTTTCAACAACCTGTCAATGATGATCCTTCCACTGAACTTGATAATGCTGGCCATAACCATATTCAGCCCGGTAATGATGGTAATGATCTGCCCGATGGCAACGCTGTGGGAATGTAAGGGTTAGAGGTGAAAAGATTTTATTTCTACTGCCAACGCTAGTACTGCTAATTTGCCAACAATACTCCAAAGTGACAGAATTTTACCTTCCACAACCTGGCTAACATCATGAAACTCACAGTCAGTGGCATTCAAGCTAGAATATACATCTTTCCTGCTATTACATCGGTATAAGTAACATGTTGGAGTATCTCCTATATAGTATATTAGCGGTTCTGCAGAACTGCTTTTAAATATGTCAATGGTTGGTATACCTTCTTGTATAATAACGCTATTGATTGCTATTCCTTCTTTTATCTTTTTCATTTTATGACGCTTTTTTTTATTGAGATTTAATATTTCCTCTCCACTTGTTGCTGTTATAATGCCCATCCAATATGTGCCATTGCTTGCTTTGATAAAAACGTAAGGTTATGTTTTTATTTCATATTCCTCATACTTTTTTTGCACTAGAGATAATATTTGGTCAACTTTAGTCGCTACTGCTCCTAGTGATGAATCATCATTAAAGTCAACTCCATTACAGCTTTCTGTAAGCACAGAAATAAGCTATGGGTCCATTTTAAATTCGCTACAAAATTCGGACGCTAATTCTTGATAGATTTCAAAATACTTAAATTTCTGTCTGCTATGCCAACCGTATAGTGGGCTTGGTACTATATCTTGCTTTACGTCTTTTAGCGTGTCTGGAATGTGGCTCGTCATATCACGATTCAGTATAATAACATCAGGCACAAATCCTGAAGTTGTCTTTAGCAGAGAGTTTTCTTTCACGATAGTTTCATATGGTTCTATTAAATTATATGCTTCGTTGTGAAAGAGGCCAATTCTAGTTTCAAAACCTGCGAGCTGCAGTACTTTCTCTATAACAAATACGTTTTCTATATACATTTTATTTCGTGTGTAATTCTCCGGTATTATAAGAGTCTTTTTATATTGTTTTGTTTCAAAATAACTTTTTATTAGTTTTGCTGCTGTTGCTCTTGATGTCTCACTTAGATTGTTGAACCCTGCAGGAAATAAATTAGCGTCCACTGGGGCAATTTTGTAGCTGGAGTTTCTAAGATCTATAGAGCTATAAAATGGCAATGTAAGGCCGTTAAATTTTGCCTCAAACCAATTATTTATACTTTTTTCCAAATCTGGGTGAATTATGTTTTGCATCTACACTTTAAATGTTATAAGGAAGGTATTATATTATAAGCTATAATTAAACATATTTAGCAAATTTTACTAAAGATTAAAGTATAATGAGATTCTTATTTAAAGTAATAGAAAAATGATTCAACACGATAACAATAAAATGTATGGAACTACTATACTGTCAATTAGAAAAGATAAAAGCGTAGTAGTAATAGGTGATGGACAGGTTTCACTGGGCCACACTGTTATAAAATCCGGAGCAAAAAAAGTTAGGCGTCTTTCTGGTGATTCTGTAATTGCCGGTTTTGCTGGAGCAACAGCCGATGCATTTACTCTCTTTGAAAGACTAGAATCTAAACTTGACAAGCACCCAGGGCAATTAATGAGAGCGTGTGTTGAACTTGCAAAAGACTGGAGAATGGATAAATATCTAAGAAAATTAGAGGCTATGATGATTGTTGCAGATAAATCTATTTCATTAGTAATTACGGGAACAGGTGATGTTCTTGAACCTGAAGATGGAATCGCAGCTATTGGCTCTGGGGGAAATTTTGCTCTATCTGCAGCAAGAGCTTTAATTGACATTAAAGGAATATCAATAGAAGAGATTGCAAAAAAGGCTATGAAGATAGCTGGCGATATATGTGTTTATACAAATCATAATGTAGTTATTGAAAAGATAGAGGAGTGATATGTCTTCCAAGCAAAAAACTTTGTGCACTAATTTTTCCAATCAGCCTATAACCCTTTCAGAAGGGCGGCCTTGTAGTAGTGACACCTATGATGAAAAAAATGACCTCTATAAAGATACTAAGAGTGGTTTTGATTCAAATGACAGCGATATTCAAGTTAATGACAGTACTCAAGTTTTGTTAGATGACCTGCCACCACAGAAGATAGTTAAAGAATTAGATAGATTCATAATCGGACAGGATGATGCAAAGCGTGCTGTTGCTATTGCGCTCAGAAATCGTTGGCGTCGCAATCAGGTTCCATTTCCATTGCGTGATGAAATCATACCTAAGAATATATTGATGATCGGTCATACAGGGGTTGGTAAAACTGAAATAGCTCGCCGCTTAGCAAAACTTGCCGGTGCACCGTTCATAAAAATTGAGGCAACGAAGTTTACTGAAATAGGATACGTTGGACGTGACGTTGATTCGATAATACGCGATTTAGTTGATGCAGCAATAGTTTTAGTTAAAGAGAAAGCCCGTAAAGCCTTAGCTAACAAGGCTTTAATTTTAGCTGAGAAAACAATAGTAAACTCTATGGTAGGCGAAAATGCAACCGAAGAGAGTAAAAAAAATTTTAGAGAAAGGTTGAGGAATAAAGAGTTTGAGGACGGAGAAGTTTCTATTAACGTCAGAGAGAGCAAGAGTATGTTACCTACTTTCGATATACCAGGCATGCCAGGTGGGCAAGTTGGTGTGATGAATGTAACAGAAATAGTGGGCAAGATGTTTAATGGGAGCAAAAAAACAAAAACTATTACGGTGAAGGTAAAAGAAGCGCGTGAAATATTAATTAATGAAGAAAGTGAAAGGCTAATGGATGAAGATAAGATAATCAAAGAAGCCATTGATCTTGTTAGTAATGACGGTATAGTATTTTTGGATGAAATAGACAAAATTGCAGCGCGTACAGAAGTAAAAGGTGAAGTAAACAGAGAAGGAGTGCAACGCGATCTGTTACCACTGCTTGAAGGAACAACTGTTACAACTAAGTATGGCCATGTAAAAACAGACTATATATTATTTATTGCATCTGGTGCTTTTCATCAGTCTAAACCATCTGACCTCTTACCGGAATTACAGGGCAGATTACCGATCAGGGTAGAACTTAAGGCACTTACTCAAGAGGATTTAATAAGAATATTAAAGGAACCAGAATCTAGTTTATTAAAGCAGTACATAGCTTTAATGAAAACAGAAAATGTGACGCTTGAGTTCACTGATGATGGTATAAAAACCATAGCTGAAATAGCGTTTACAGTTAATAGGCAAGTGGAAAATATAGGCGCAAGAAGGCTTCACACTATCATGGAGAAGCTTTTAGATGAAATAAGTTTCATTGCTTCTGAGAAAAATAGCGAAAAATTCATTATAGACAGCAAGTATGTAAAAGATAAACTTGAGTCAATTTCGAAGCAGCTTGATTTATCTAAGTTTATACTTTAGGAAAAACAAAAAGCCTACTTTAAGTAGTATAGAGAGTGTTCAGAAGGTCAGCCAGTAAACCTAAAATTTCAGCTATATTCTTTAGGCTGTTTTTCAACAGTAGAATGGTGTGCTGCGACCTCTTGCTTAATATCTAAGCTTAAGTCAATTATTGAGATATTTTCTTCATCATAATCTATTTCTTTTATTAACATATCGTCAGTAATAGTCAAAAGGTCAGGCGGAGAAAGAATAGTTCTTTTATTACCAGCTCTCATTCCCACAACTCCAAGCTCTATAGCAAGTGGTATTTTTTTATCGCCAACCCTAAATTGCACTGTTTGATCTTTGACTATATATTCCCCATTATGCTCCTTTACGCTATATTTAACTGATATCTCATCACCGCACCTTACTTGTTTTCCAGTCTTATTAATTAAGTCATTAAAAACCATCAGATTATTCACTGAGTCGGGATATTTATCCTTTACTTCGATCAGTTTAACGTAATAAGAATTAAAATTCATTTTGTTATCATTGGCAATAGTAACTACACGCTCTCCGCCTTCTTTCATACCTATCACCCCTAAACCCACTTCTTTTAGGTCATCTTGACCTATTTTCAAAGTAACATCAGAAACTTTGCTAGGGAGTGTTGCTGAGTTATTATTAGAAATTTTATATATTTGCAATAGGACTTCCATGCCACAGAAAGCCTTGCTGCCGCTGCCTTCAGTAATTTCATAAAAATTTATCGAATCTTCTTCCTTTTGCTGAGTCATTTCTTCTAAATATTCTGTTAGCCCATGCTTTTCAATATAGCGGTCGAGTGCTGATTCAAGTATTGGCTTCACTAGATAATGTGCTATTGTCTCTATCAAACCACCATGCGTGGCACTTATCTCATAAAGCTTGTCCTTTTTTCCCGGTTTACCTTTGTTTATATAGACAATAGTAAACATAAAAGCAGAGGTTAAAGTGAGAATCATTACTATGGAAATAAGCATTTGTAATATAATTTTTCTAACCATCTTTCTTTACTTGATTCAATAAATCATATAAATAATTAGTATCCCCTGAAAGCGCACTCAAATTATCCAAGCCTTGTTTAAAGAGGGCGTCTATATAGTCCTCTACTTCACTTTTACCAAGTACAGACATTAGATTATTTGTTTTATCTTGTTCGTAATCTTCAATATCATCCTTAGCTTGAAAGATAAGCCCTAGGTTTATCCCGTAGTTATATAACGCTTTACGTTGCTTATCTGTAGCATTCCCTATTATAGCACCTATTTCACATGAAGCTGCAAATAGTTTTGCGGTTTTCATCAAATGAATTTCTTTTATTTTGTTAAAATCTGTACCAATATCTAAAATCTGTCCTCCTACCATTCCCCTAATTCCTATTGCCTGAGAAAGAACTTTCATGATTTCACAGCATTTCTCATTTAACGAAGATAATACCTCAAAAGCCAGAGTAAGTAGTGCATCTCCGGCAAGCACTGCTGTTGCTTCATCAAATTTTTTATGGCAGCTTAGCTGGCTTCTGCGAGTATCACTGTTGTCCATGCACGGTAAATCATCGTGAATTAGAGAGTAAGCATGAACAAATTCAATTGCTGCAGCAACTGATATTACTTTTTTAGCTTCCGCGTTAAACACTCGCGATGAAGCTACGACTAAAAAGGAGCGTATATATTTTGCAGGAGCAAGGAGTATATAACGCATAGCTGATATAAGCTTATTCTCGCTATTTTCTGGTAAAAGTTTATTTACTTCTACAATAAGCAAATTCTTTGTTGTTTCGTCTAGCATTTTTGAATTGTTAATTGTTTAGCACGTAACGCTAGCCAGCTAGGGCAGTAGAAAACTTTGCTGTAGTTTACCAGTTATAAAAGATATTGCAAACATAAAAATTTTTTATAACATCAAAGAATAGGTTATTTTTTTGGTAAGAAATGTGAATAGCGAACTAGCAAAGAGCACTAGAGAAGACATAGAAGAGAAAGTGAAAAAGATTATACTAGAGCACATTAGTAAGGATGTAGAGAAATTCAACAGCTCTTCAAAGCTTTCGGAGCATGGTGCAGACAGTTTAGATGCAGTTGAAATCATCATGGCAGCAGAAGAAGAGTTCGAAATAGAAATTCCAGATGAAGACGCACAAAAAATGGAAACTATGGAGCAAATAGTTGAGTACATTAATAGTAAAAAAGGCTAATAGTTAGTGTTAAATGAGCAGAAGAGTAGTAGTCACTGGTGTTGGTTTAATCACTCCACTAGCGGCAGATGTTGACAACACTTGGTCAAGGCTGATAAAAGGCGAGTCTGGCATAAAAGCAATCAATACAGATAGATTTGACTCTTCTGATCTTGCTTGCAAGGTTGCAGGGCAGGTGCCTGTGCAATCCGATAACATTGAGAATTACTTTAATCCTGTAGGTTATATTTTTGAAAAAGATCTAAAAAGAACGGATCGTTTTATTCATTACGGCATTGCAGCAGCGATTCAAGCTGTGGAAGATTCATCTTTGGAAGATTCAAAAGTAGATAGAGAACGTGTTGGCGTAACTATTGGCTCTGGTATAGGTGGTCTTCCGTCAATTCAGGAAAATGTTATTACCATGCAGGAAAAAGGGCCCAGACGTGTCAGTCCATTTTTTGTCCCTGCAAGTCTAATAAATTTGATATCTGGCCATATTTCTATTAAATACGAATTTACAGGTCCAAACGATTCAGCAGTAACCGCATGTGCAACAGGTGCGCATGCAATCATAAATTCAGCAAGAACTATAAAACTTGGTGAAGCGGATATTATGATTGCAGGTGGAGCAGAAAGTGCACTGTGTAGAGTTGGAATTGCAGGTTTTGCGTCTATGAAGGCATTATCAACTAAATTCAATGATAAACCGGAAGAAGCTTCAAGGCCATGGGATGCAGAACGCGATGGTTTTGTTATGGGTGAAGGAGCAGGTATATTGGTGCTGGAGGAATACGAACATGCAGAAAAAAGGGGGGCAAAAATACATGCTGAACTGGTTGGGTACGGACTCACAGGAGATGCGCACCACATTACAGCACCACATCCAGAAGGAAGAGGCGCATTTAAGGCAATGCAGCTTGCCTTAAAAAGTGCGCAAATTAATCCAAATCAAGTAGGATATATCAATGCACATGGAACTTCAACGCCACTTGGAGATAAAATTGAAGTAATAGCAATGAAACAGTTATTTGGTGACTACGTTTATAAAATACCTGTTTCTTCAACTAAATCTTCTATAGGACATTTACTTGGTGCTGCAGGGAGCATTGAAGCAATATTCAGTATTCTTGCGTTGAATAATGGAATTATTCCGCCAACCTTAAATTTACATAAACCTTCAGAAGGATGTGATTTAAATTTTGTACCGTTTAAAGCTCAGGAGCATAAAATTCAATATGCACTTTCTAATTCGTTTGGTTTTGGTGGCACTAATGCATCGCTCATCTTTGGACAAGTGTAATCAATTTTGCTGCTAAATAGCTAAAATGTACGAACATTATGATCTGTGATAGCTATATTATCTGTAATTTGCCTTTTACTGTCGATTTACTATACTTATTTGGTAAGATCTAGCTTAATTAAATGCACAAAATATTAGTAAGTAGTAACCATAAACCTCTGGTCGGAAAAATCAAGATTAATGGCTCAAAAAATGCTGTTTTACCAATAATGGCAGCAAGTCTATTGAGTAGCTTCTCGGTAATTTTGCATAATGTACCTGATTTAATTGATGTGCATCTAATGTCTAAGCTGCTTGAGAGTCTTGGAGCGAAAGTGAATTTTACACGCAATAAAGATTATAAAGCAAATCATACTTTGGAAATTGATTGCAGTAATATCAACAATCACGTAATGTCACACGAAACTGCAAGTAAGCTGCGAGCATCTCTTTTAATGCTAGGTCCAATTCTCAGTAGATTTGGTAAAATCACAACAGTCTTTCCTGGTGGATGCAATATCGGAAAGCGTCCCGTTGATATGCATATCAAAGCATTAGAAGAAATGGGAGCTAAAATTGAAGTTGAAGGCTGTAATATAATTGCAACAGTGAAAGGAAAGCTACAAGGAAAAGAAGTTATACTTGAGAAAATAAGCGTTGGTGCAACAGAAAATGTAATAATGGCAGCAACACTTGCAGAAGGAGTGACAATAATAAAGAATGCTGCAACGGAGCCGGAAGTTCTTGATTTAATAGAGTTCCTAAAGAAAATGGGTGCTAATATTGAGATTAGTGATACAAGGATCACAATAACAGGAGTTGAAGAATTAAATAGATGTGTTCATAAAATAATACCAGATCGCATAGAAGCAGGCACCTATGCACTAGCTGCTATAATAACCGGTGGTAAGTTGGAGTTAGAAGGAATAAGTCTATTTGATATAAGATGTATTGTGAATGAATTGAAGGCTATAGGGGCTAATGTTGAACTATATAATGAGGGGGTTATGATTTCCAGAAAAAATTGCTCTATTAGGTCTGCTAACATTGCAACAGATCCATACCCCAACTTTCCCAGTGATATGCAACCACAACTGATGTCTGCAATGTGCATCGCTGATGGGATATCAGTAATTGAAGAGAACATTTTTGAAAACAGATTTGCACATGCAGATGAATTGAGAAAGTTAGGCGCTAATATCAGCATCGAGAAAAGCAAAGCTACTATAAGTGGAATAAAAAGCTTATCTGGAGCTAATCTGTGTGCCACTGACTTAAGGTCAACAGCAGCTTTGGTACTTGCTTCTTTGGTAGCTGGTGGAGAAACTACAATAAATAATTCGCATCATTTATGGAGAGGATATGAAGCAATGCACGAAAAACTCAATTCATGTGGAGCTGATATTTCCATTTCATCTTGAGGATATTTTATGAATGAAGCAACTAAACGAACTACAGTAAAAGAAATAGATGAAATCTTATATGAAGAACATAAGGTATTAGACCATGGATTTATTCGAGTAGTGGATTATATGGGCTCTGATAGCGCTATAGTTCAAGCTGCTCGTGTTTCTTATGGCAAGGGAACAAAACAGATAAGTCAGGATGAAGCACTTATAAAGTATTTAATGAGACATCATCATACAACTCCATTTGAAATGTGTGAAATTAAGTTTCACGTGAAACTTCCAATTTTTGTTGCAAGGCAATGGATAAGGCATAGAACTGCAAATGTGAATGAATATTCGGCAAGATATTCAATACTTGACAATGAATTTTATATACCAAAACCAGAACAGATTGCAAAACAATCTGATAATAATAAACAAGGTAGCGGTGAAGCTTTTGATCCGGATACCTCAAAGGAAATAATAGATTCTCTAACAAACGACTCTAATTTAGTATATTCTCATTATGAAAAAATTATTGAGCAGGGGCTTGCAAGAGAAATTGCCCGAACTAACCTAACGCTTAATTACTACACGCAATTTTATTGGAAAATAGATCTGCATAACCTCCTTCATTTTTTGAAGCTTAGAGCTGATAAGCATGCCCAATATGAAATCAGAGTTTATGCAGAAGTTATGCTGGATATAATAAAAAAATGGGTCCCATTGGCCTACAATGCCTTTGTTGAATATTGCCTAGAATCAGCTTGTATTTCAAGAACTGGTCTAGAAATAATTCGCAAATTAATTAAAGGGGAAAACGTTACTAGAGAAGAAAGTAATATTGGTAAAAGAGAATGGGACGAGCTGATGTCTATACTTGATAAACAATCTTAAAGATAAAGGCATACGCGTCAATCTCCTCTGTCAGTTAACTCTCGTTCACCAAATTGAATCTTGCTTTTTACATCACATTAACTCATCACTTTTATAGAACATCTCATTAAAATCATCCAAAGTTCCAAAATCTTTATTTTGAACAAATAGATGACCATCTGTTATGTATGCCTTAGGCAGGGTAAATGGTTTATCATAATGCTGCGATGCTGGCCTAACAATTTCATTATATAAAACCATTACTTGCTCGTAGTTATATCCATCACCAGCATGATATTTACCACGTACGGTATCATAAAAATTCTTTATATCATCATATGTCACTTGCAGCTCCACCTCATACTTTCCCACTTCAAGAGGACTTCCTGTCCTTATTTTTAAGGGATGTTGTGCATTTGCAATACTGTTAGAATCTTCTGCTTCACTATCAGAATTTTTATCCATATTTTCTATCACACTTGCCATAACAGTTTCTTGTTCGTCTTCTATTGGTTTTGCTTGTTTTTCAATTTTATTATTGCTACTGTCAGTTTCCACAGTGACTTTTCTTGTTTCCATATCTTTTTGAGCTTTCTCATTACTTTGCTTGCGTATTTCATCTCCATGCAATTTCTCCTGCAGAGCTTTTTTCGTATCAGCATAATCATCACGATTGCTTTGCAAAGCTGGTTGATCTTCAACATAACTGCTGCTATCATCCGCTTGCATTTGATCTATATAGTTAGATTCTTCTTCCTGTATAGTATTTTTTGTAACTCCCTTAAGGTAATCAAGCATATCTTTTCCAGTCTTTTCCCAACTTGGAGCATCTTTTAAGCATTTTTGATGAGAAGGATCATCATCAGCATATCTTCTATCATTATATATTACATTTTTTAATATTCTTCTATCATTTATCCATTGTTCAGCATGCTCAAATAGCGTCCATCCTTCATTACCACGAATATCAACATCAGCTCCATTCTTTATCAGGTACTTTACTTTGTCCAATTGTCCATGCCTTACTGCATGAATAAGTGGTGTCCAGCCTTCACTATCTCGAATATCAATATTTGCATTATTCTTTATTAAATATTCTAATATCTCTTGGTTTCCTAAATTAACAGCAAAGTGTAAAGGTGCTAAACCGTAACTATCTTTAACATTAACATCTGCACCATGCTTTATTAGATATTTAGCCACTTCCATGTTTTTTATACTCATAGCAAAATGTAATGGAGATTTACCAGAACTAATATCTCGAGTATTAATATCTACATTGTGATCTATTAAGTATTTAGCTATCTCTATATGTTCTAGTTCAATAGCATAATGTAGTAGTGTTTGAGCAGAGGTGTTTTTGACATTAAGATCTGCACCATGTTGAGCTAAATATTCTACCATATCCAGTTCACCTAGCTTAACAAAATGGAATATCGGATTACGTATATTAATATCTGCACCATTGTCCACAAGATATTTTACTAAAGCTGTGTTCTTTATAGCATAGTCGAGCGGCCTGAGATTGTGAGCATCTGGAATATTAGGATTTGCACTATGTTCCACTAAGTATTCAACTATTTCCATGTTTCCCGATTTTATGGCATAGTGCAAAGGTGTCTTAAAACAAGAGTAATCAGTTCCTTCGTAATAAATATCTTGAGAATTGAGATTTGCACCTTGATCGATAAGATATTTTGCTATTTCTGTATTTCCTAATTTAATAGCATGATGTAGCGGTGTTTGTCCGGCTTTATCTTTCGCGTCAATATTTGCGCTATGTTCTACAAGTTCGATAACTTCATTCAAATTCCCTGATAAAGAAGCGGAGTGCAAACGCGTCGCACCGGTTACCTCATTTGTTTCATTTATGTTTCCTATAGTATCTTCTGCATTATCTTCTTCAACTGCCCTTTTCTTTCTAGATTTGACTTCACTTTTCACTGTAACTTCTTCGTTCATAGGTTGATCACTAAACATAACTTCTGCATCTATCTGGTTACTATCTTTCTCCAACCCATGAGATAATTTTTCAGATAGCTGATCACCACTCAAATATGGTTCCTTTGAATATTTAGCGTAATTATAGGGATCAGTGCTGTCTGCTGAATAAAACCCACTTTCAAAGTCTGAGTAGAAGCTTTGATTGAGCGCGAAAAATAAATTTTCATAATCAAGTAGCATGTCATAATCAGAGCTAACATAATGCAAGAATTCACTATCTTCATAATCTGCTATATAGAATTTTTCGGAATCAAGGGTAATTTCATTTGTCCCCTTACCTTCTGCAGTAAACTGTAAAACTACTTTTGAACGCCCGTTACCTACGTCATTACCTTTTACCACTTTAAACAAGGTAATTTCACCTTTTTCTATGAACTCCTTTAATTTCTCATTCTTTTGATCTAATTCTTCTTCTGCTTGTCTTTTCTCTCTTATCAATTTCTCCTCTTTTTCAGTAGCTCCATTTTGCAACTGTAAAAACATCTCTTGTGTGGTTAAGCTATTTGTGTTGCTTAAAAAATTATCTAACATATTTGATGCAATTGGTGACAATTCACCGTGATCATCAAATACTTTTTCTTTTGCCTTATCATAGTGATTTGGGTTATAGATTGCATAAAGAGGATAAAAGCCATAATCTGCTATTGACGCCCCATCAGATGATAGTTCCATTGAGAATCCATAGTGATTAAGTGGAAGATTGGAAGTTAAATATCTACCGTTATCATCCCTAACGTATAGCTCACTTCTACCATTGTGCTCACTATATTTATTGTAGTAGATATAAAAATTCTCATGGTTAAGATTGAAGTGATCATCTAGGTTATCGAATTGAATTGTACTGCCAAGCTTCTCACGCAAAAGATTTTTGCTTTCATCTGTAAGCCTCATACGTGCAGAAAAGTAGTATCGATCTATAGGTTCGCCTTTTTCTATCTCAAAGTTCAAAGTAATCTTGTCGTTGACCATTGGTAGCCTCCAAACATTATGTAAATCTATTCATTATTTTATTTATCAATCATACGGTGAGTACTATGAAAAATGTGTTAAGTATTAAGATTTTTTTTTCTCTATCTAGATAAGGTAACATTAATCTGTCATTTCAGCGCGTGAAGCTGGAATCCAGCTTTTTAAGTCATGAGAGCTACGAAAAATTACTTTACAAACTCCGCCAGCCCTCTTATCATGAAACTGAAGTTATTTATTTATCTTCGCAATCTGTGCAGGTTAATGACAAAAAACTTAGGGTATTTGGCGTCTCATGTTTAATTTTTCGCACTACGTGCATCGCATGTCTTTAAAAATTTCTGGGTTTTTACCTATAAAAGCCGAAACGCGCTTACAAAGCGTTTAAGACAGCAAAAAACGTCAAATTAACAAAGGAGAATTTGAATGCTAGCTACTACGGGGTTTCTTTGCCTTTTTTTCCGCTCAGTAAATTTCTTAACGTTTATAATTTAGGTTAGTTGCAAGTTAAAAGCAGCTAAATCGCTCTTAATCAAGCGTTTTAGAATAAAAAAACGCCGATATTTTAGTACATAGTAAATAGCCAACCACCAACGGGGTTTCTTTTACCTTTTTTTTTATTTAGTAAATTTCTTAATGTTTGTAGCTAAAGCAACTTAAGAGACCGAAAATGGTGTCATTCCAGCGCGTGACGCTGGAATCTAGTCTTCATTATGCAGCCACTTATTTAAAGTTAAGTTTTCTGGATCCAAGTAGTCTGGGCACTGGGATGACAAGAAAGAGGCTTGTATCTTGTAAAAAGCATCTAATGTTTTAAGCTTAAGCATTAGATGGAGAAGGGAAGCACTCTGTCATAGGGCTTAGATATAAAATCTGTCAAGTAGATAAGAGCTCCCTTCTCAAAGGTATAGGCTGTACGGTATCATAGAAAGACCTAAATGGTTCTAATTCTGTATCCGCAAGAATAGCCTTACTTTTCATTTTTAATGGTAACGTATGGGGTTATATATGATCAACAACTTTCTGGGAATAGATGTATCAAAAGATCGCTTTGATGTTTTTCTCTCATTTATAAGTAAAAAAGGAAAACATGAAACTAGGAAAAGAAGCTTTAAGAACGATGATAATGAGTTTCAAGGTCTGCAGAGCTTTCTACAAAAACATAACGTAGAGCAAGTGAAAGCTTGTATGGAAGCTACTGGTTGTTATAGTGAAGCTCTGGCTAAATTTCTACACAATGCTGGACATTTTGTAAGTGTTGTAAATCCTTATTGCATAAGATCTTATGCAATAAGTAAGCTTGTACGACAAAAGAATGATCAGACCGATGCGGAAATTATTGCTGATTACTGCCAAAGACAGGAACCAACTCGTTGGACACCACCTTCTCCGGAGTTAAAAAAATTAAAACATCTTTATCCTTGCTCGGCTGCGTTAAAAGATGAATTGACATTAGTAAATAACCACTTAGAAAAAAAAGAGAGACTGCCTAAAGAAGTTACAAATGCTTGGGAAGACCTTGCAATGAATATAGCTCAAAAAATAGAAACAATAAAAAACTCCATACGTGAACTATTAAAGCAACACAAAGAGTTGTTGGAAAATTTTCAACTTCTATTAACTATTTCAGGCATAGGAGAGGAATCAGCAATAGCTATCTTAGCTGAAGTTCCTGACATAAAAGCTTTTAGAAATGCCAGGCAATTGGTAGCATATGCTGGAGCTATACCACGAAATATAACGTCAGGTTCCTCTGTATATGCCAAGCCCAGATTAAGTAAATCAGGTTAACGAACACTACGTAAGGCAATGTATTTTCCTGCTATAGTAGCTAAAAATCACAATCCTATTATTATGACTTTTTGCAAGAGATTAAAAGAAAAAGGCAAGCATAATATGGCCATTGTGGGAGCTGCGATGCGTAAGTTACTCCATATTGTTTTTGGCGTTCTAAGTTCAAAGAAGGCTTTTGATTCAGATCATATCAAAAACTACAGGGCAAAGCTGTTGGAGGAAGGTTTACTTAGCTGATTGTTAAAAAAAATACTTTCAATCTTATATGAAATATTGCCTTATTTTGTAATTTTCTTGTTGACTAACGAGACGGTATCTGCTTTTTCCTTGATCCTAAGTTCCTGCATTGGCAATCTATTCTCATCAATACTCGTGCCATCTTCAAGTACTGCAGGTATTATGATCTTCTCAAACTGTCGCTCTGATTTTTTCTCTAAATAACCAAATATGTCGTAAACACTGATCCTTTGACCAATCACTAAAAATGGCGTATCAGCAGTGTTACGCCTTGAAGTTATGCATTGTTCAAACTTTTGACAGGCACTGATCAGCGATACCCGACTATAAGCGCAGCTTGCATCATGTAAATCATCAAGGATAATGCAACCACCGTACTTTCGACCTTCATCAAAATCAAGAGAACTATCCCCAGCTCCTGTACCTGTTACATGCCCTGATATTGAAAAGCCATTAACAAAACCTCCTTCTTTAGTTCTAATTACTCGCGTACTTTTGCGACCAACTACTTTTACGTTTGGAAAGACTTGACGGTAAAATGGAGACTCAAGGACAATGTGCAGTTCATTGATTTTTTCACGCATCAAATCTCTTTGGTGTGTAATATACATAAACTTTGCCCTTGGATTATTACCGAGGGCAAACGCCACATGAAATATAAAACCCAGTGTTGTCTTAGCACAGCGTGGTGGTATGTTCCACCATTGACTGTGTGCTTTTTCAAACACCAAGCGATTAATGCTGCTGAACAGCACGCACAAATGGTTTTTGCTGCCATCTTCTCTTTTTAAATTTAATCTGATATTAAACACTCGCAGCATGACTTGAAACGCAAAGAAACCAAAATCTTTGCGGCATAAATCTAGGTCTTTTTGAATTGTAGTTTTCAATGTTTTAATCTTTTGCGAGATAAATAAATTTCTATAATTTCTGCTATAATTAGTAAAAGCAGAGGACCTAAAAGCATAACCTGCAGAAGCAAGGGGGCATCACTAAGAAACAACAGATCAACTATCAAATACCCCACGACAACACAGGAGATTACCATAAACACTACATCAATTGCTAAAAACAATCCAAAATAAATTAGACCCTGTATCCATGGACCAAAACCGAAAAACAAACCCAAAACGCAAGCCCAGAATATAAATATAGCTCCAACAAAAGTACTTTCTGACATCATTTTGTCTCATATAATATTAATATATTAATATTATATTATGTATAGTATAAAAAATCAAATTAAATTCCTACCAATACCCTGACCAAGTCCACCCAACATTTGATTTATAGCTATCCAACGATCATTTAAAGATTTTCCGTAAGAAGTGTAACCACCACCTAGATTTTGACCAATTTGTGCACCAAGACCATGTGCTCCGATAAGACTTTGCAGCCCTCCTAAAGATGAACCGATAAAGTCATTCAAGCCACGCGACGCAAGTTCAGAGTTTAAACTTGCAACTTTAGATAGACCATAGCTTGATTGATCAAGCACACTTGCTCTTAATTGGTTGCCAATCATTTGATTGCTAATAAACTGCTGGTAAGGATTGCCTTGATATTGCGATGCTATTTGATTAATAAATCCTCCTGGACCATCTTTTCCTAAGCCCCCAAGACTATCCATGAATTTATTGTACCGACCATACAATTCTTTTTGTACTCCGATATTATTTTCAAATTGGCGATTAGCTTTAAAACTACCAAAAAGAAAGTCAAATAAATCTCCTAATACCAATTCCCGCTATACAAGTAACGGATAGACAATAATGGAAAAAAGCCATACTGGAGTAAGTAAAATAGCGAGGTTTAAATGGCATTAAGATCAAAATTATTGGATGAAAAAGTGAGCAAAAGAAATGCTGAAGAAAGTAAGAAATAATGCATATGTTGCAAAAAAACTAAATGCTGTAATTGCAGCAAAAAAGCATAGTATAACAGCCGTAGCAAAAATATGTTGCATTTCAAGAAAGGTACTTACTGCATGACCTAAAATTTGGCAGAGAAGAAAAATTATTTGCTCCACCTCAACGCCGTAGAAAAACTATATTGAACCAAAGCCAACTTGAACAAGTTGAAGCATGGATACAAGAAAATCCCAACATTACCATTAAAGAAACGAGAATAAGAATTCAGGAAAAGTTTGGTTTAGCAAGTCTACAGTACACCGTAATATGCAAAGAATGAAATTCTCATATATCACACCAAGACCAGTGCATAACGGACAAGATAAAAGTAAACAAGAGGAGTTAAAAAAAATCTTAATGAAACTATAGTATTTTCTAAAACGAATGATAAACGTCTAAAATGGTATTACCAACTAAAAGGTGTAAGTCTGTACATTGATGCATTAGAGGTCTGAGGCGACTTTTGATGGTGTGCCAACAATGCTCTATCGGATTTAGATCAGGTGAATATGTTGGAAGATAAAGCAAATGACAGCCAAAAGACTCTATTAATGACTTTGTTTTGGGAGTTTTATGGAATATAGCATTATCCATAACTATGGTTGTATTACGCTGCAATTGTGGTTTGCTCTAACCATACATTAAATACATCTTTATTACACCCTCCTGTGAAGGTCATTGGTGCAATAAACTTCTTTTCAATCCATCCACCTATTATACTCACTCTTTCCCACTTTTTTCCTGGAACATCAGCATATATTTTTTCTCCTCTTGGAGCTCATGCATATTCTCGGTATAGTCTATTATCAACTCCTGCTTCATCTATATATAAAATGCTACAGTGGTCTATTTTTGAGACTTTATCGATAAATTGCTGCCTATCTTCTTGATTGCGCTCTTGATAGAATGTGACTTTTTTTAAGGTTATTTTTAGCTGTTTTAACCTATACCAAGTTGCACTTATTCCAAAGCCAAGGTTTTGTTTCATTTCTGCTAGTGTGTGATCCGGGTGTTTTTTAACATAGTCTACAAGTATTTTTGGGTCTATTTTCCGAATAAAACCAGTACTTTTTACCGCTTTGAGACCTTGGCCAGTAGCTTTCTTTTTTAACCATCTATATAGTGTCTATCTCAAAAACCTCTGCAACTTCAACCTTTGACTTTCCTTTTTCTACCAAAGATACTGCTTTTTCCCTTAAATCTACACTATATACCATAGCTTTCCCTACTTTAAAAAAACATATTATACCTTTATCATTCGCTTTTGAAAATACTATACTTGTAGAGAAAAAAGAATAGATGATGATCCTAAATATTTAATAAATTTGACTACTGAGGAATTTCAAAAATCTCAATTTTTTATTAATTGTGAGATGTGGTACATTCTATCTTCATATAGCTTTTCTCTTCATACCTCAACTAATGAAATTAGAAGCATCAACTCCCTTCTGCAAGCAAGCAGCAATAACAGTGTTCATCATTAGAAATGCAATTGTCATTGGGCCAACGCCTCCGGGTACTGGGGTAATAGCTTTGGCTTTCCCTTTTATTCCCTCAAAGTCAATATCACCTACAAGCTCTCCTACATTAACACTATTTATGCCAACATCGATCACTATTGCACCTTTCTTTATCCAGTCTGCTTGAACAAAATTTGGCTTTCCGACTGCTGCAACTACTATATCCGCTTTAGAGCAATATTCAGCTAAATCTTTACTCTGTGAGTGCAAGATGGTAGCAGTGCAATTTTCCTGCAGCAATAGGTGAAACATTGGCTTGCCCACGATATTTGACCTACCAATCACCACTGCGTTTTTACCGGAAAGGTTCTCTTCAATTGATTTAATTAAATGCAAAGAACCTTTAGGAGTGCAAGGTATAAGGCAGTTTTTTTCACCTTTAACTAATCTACCAACGTTTTCATCGTGGAAGCCATCTACATCTTTTTCAATACTTACTGCGTTAATTACTCTGCTTGCACTAATATGATTTGGTAAAGGCAACTGTACTAAAATGCCATGCACAGATCGATCTTCATTTAACTCATTGATTTTTTCAATCAATTCATCTTCTGAAATATTATTAGGCAAAACAATGGTCTCAGAACTTATGCCTATTGATTCTGCTTTTTTCTGTTTGTTGCGAACATAAACCTGACTTGCTGGA
Organism: Wolbachia endosymbiont (group A) of Myopa testacea; assembly: GCF_964027115.1. NCBI lineage: Bacteria > Pseudomonadati > Pseudomonadota > Alphaproteobacteria > Rickettsiales > Anaplasmataceae > Wolbachia > Wolbachia endosymbiont (group A) of Myopa testacea. Next base: position 1,205,649 of record NZ_OZ034729.1, on the reverse strand, counting down.
TTGCTGCCCACGAGAATTACTTTCAGGCAAGGAAAAATGTTATACTCTCTCTTTAAAATATCAATTTTTTGTGATAGCCTCTCACATAGGTCGTTTGCTATTTTTTTACCATCAATAATAATTGTCACTTCCTTGCCACTCCTTAAAGTCAGGTAATTTGATATCAAATAAATCCAATACTTTGCCAACAGAATGATTAATAATATCATCCAACGATTTTGGTTTAATATAGAAAGCAGGCACTGGTGGAGCAATTATTGCTCCCATCTCCGTTAATTTTAACATATTTTGTAAATGCCCAAGATGTAGTGGTGACTCTCGCACCATAAGAATTAATTTTCTTCTTTCTTTTAGCGTTACATCTGCAGCCCTTGTCAATAGATTGGAAGTAACACCTGATGCAATTTCAGACATTGTCTTCATAGAGCATGGTGCTACAATCATTCCTGAGGTTTTAAATGAGCCACTTGCTATTTTTTCTCCTATTTTTTCTTCAGAATAGTAAAAATCTGCAAGTGATGTAATATCTTCAAGTTTTTCTTTAATCTCATGAGCTAGAGTTATTTTTCCAGCACGACTTATCACTAAATGAGTTTCATAACCAAATTTGCAGCGCGTGACGCTGGAATCTATATTTCTTTTTCCCTGGATCCCAGTGTCAGCTACTCGGATGACAGGGATAAGAGATCTATTAATATTTCTTAACGCCTCTAAAATACGTACACCGTAAATAGAACCAGATGCTCCACTTATTCCAATTACAATTCTGCTATTCACTTAACTCTTCTTCGTAGCTCATTCCCAATGCACGTTTATAGGTATCAAGCAATATTTCTTGTTCCTCTCTGTCATCATCATCCATCTTCCTCAGCCTAATAATTTGTTTCATCACTTTTATATCCCAACCTTCATCTGCGGCTTTTACATATACATCACGAATGTGATCTTGCACATCCCTCTTTTCTTGTTCAAGTTTTTCGATTCTCTCTATGTAACCCTTCAACTCTTCAGCCGTTATTTTTACTGTATCTTCCATGAAACTCCACTAATTAATTGCTGCTACTAGTATTACCAGTTTTTACTTGCACTTCAACAACAGTAATAATATTTTTATCTTTTTTTAAAATCTTAAAGCGAAAACCATACATGGAAAACTCCTCGCCTTCGTCAGGAATGCGCTCTATTTCATTCACAATCATACCTGCTAGAGTTGTAGCTTCTTCACTAGGGAGATTCCAGTGTAACTGCCTGTTAATATCTCTAATCGTGGATTCTCCTTCTATATAATACACATTGTCAGACATCTTCTTTATAAAATTCTCCGTAATCAAATCATGTTCATCGGAAATTTCTCCAACTATTTCTTCTAATATATCCTCAAGAGTTACAATTCCTTGCAATGCTCCATATTCATCAACAACAAGTGCAAAGTGTTTCCTATTCTTACGGAAATTGTGAAGTTGTACACTAAGCGGCGTACTTTCTGGTATGAACCAAGGCTTTGACATAACTTGGGTAATGTCAACTTCTTCCGCTTTATTATTCTTTTCACGCAAGGCATTTATTAGACCCTTCACGTGAATTACACCGATAATATCATCTGGTTCTTTTTGCCATAAAGGTATCCTACTATGACTGCTAGTTAAAATTTCCCTTATCAACTCTTCTTTACTTCGATTTATATCAAGAGAAAATAAATTTCTTCTATGGGTCATAATTTGTGATATTTCTGTCTCAGCCAAATCAAGTATGCTGCTTAGCATATCTAAATCCTGTTGTAACATAGTTCCTTCACTGCGGTGAAGAGTAATCATATTACGCATTGCATCCGCTGCAGATATTACTTCCTTATCTTTATGCAGCCCACATAATTTCAGGATGAGGTTAACAATAAATTGAATACCTAGCGTCAATGGAGAAAAAATCTTTACAAAAAACAATACAAAATAAGCAGAAAATGATGCAAATTTTTCAGGATTTTGAATAGCATAAGTTTTTGGTAGAACTTCGCAGAATAATAAAATACAAAATGTCATTATAATTGTTGATAGGAGAATGCCCTCATTTCCAAAAAGATTGATAAATATTGCTGTAAATAAAGCAGAGCAAGTAATATTAATAATTGTATTGCCGAGCAATACCGTTCCTATTGTCAATTCTTTCTTATTTAATAAGCGGTCTATTATCCTGGCTCTTTTGTTACCGTCTAGCTTTAGCTTATTAACTCGAGAACGGCTAATTGAGGTTAAGCCTATTTCTGCTCCTGAGAACAAAAACGATAAAATTAACAAAATAAAAATTGCTGATGATACTAAGACCAATAACCAATCCATTAAAGTACGATGTTATTGTGATAAAAAATAAAATTAATTTTACATGTTCTGAGAGGTATTTGCAAGCCTGAATTTATATTGCCGAATTTTATATATCTTTAATCTTAAAAAATAAATCATAAAGCATATTACACGCCGCATTCACATGCTCATCCTCAATGATAAGTGGTGGGGTTATCCTTACTACTTTGTTGTTTGAAACCCTAGTTATTATTAAACCTTTATCAAGAGATCGACTAATAACTTTATCAGCTACAGGAGTTGCTAGTTCTATTCCCATTAGTAGCCCTTCTCCACGAACTTCTGAAATCATCTCAGGAAATTCTTTAGCTAAAGGCAACAGCTTTTCTTTTAAATATTTACTAATTCTCTTAACATGATCAAAAAAGCCTTCTTTTAGCATTATATCGAGCACTGCATTACCAACAGTCATGGCAAGTGGATTGCCACCATAGGTTGATCCATGAGTTCCTGGAGTGATTGCTTCTGCTATGTAATCTTTTACTAAACATGCAGCTAGAGGAAAACCGTTACCCATAGCTTTTGCACAGGTTAGCATATCAGGTTCAATGCCGACATTTTGATAATAAAATAAAGAACCGATGCGTCCATATCCGCATTGCACTTCATCAAAGCACAAAATTATCCCTTGAGCTTTTGTTATTTTCCTTACTTTTTGAAGATATTCTACGTCTAGTGGATATACTCCGCCTTCGCTTTGTATGGGCTCTAAAAACACAGCAGCTGTTTCATCGCTGATTTTTTTCTCTAAAGCTTTAATGTCATTTCTTGGCACTTTATCAAAACCAGAAAGGAGCGGAGCAAAACCTTCGCGTGATTTTTCATTGCCTCCAGCAGAAATTGCAGCAATACTGCGGCCATGAAACCCTCCTTCAATTGTAACAATACGATTACGTGTTGCTTGCCCTTTTGAATAAAAGTAACGACGAATAAACTTAATTGCAGCTTCTGTTGCTTCAAGCCCACTTGAGCAGAAAAAAACTTTATCTGCAAAAGTAAGGGTTGTTAAACGGTCAGCAAGCCTTTCTTGCTTGGGAATAGTGAAAATGTTAGAGCAGTGCCATAGTGAGCTCAATTGCTCTTTCAGTTTGTCTGTAATGTATGGATGACAATGCCCTAAAGAAGTTGTAGAAATACCTGCAGCAAAATCTAAATATTTTTTACCATCTTTGTCAAAAAGATATGCCCCTTCTCCCCTAACTATAGGAGTGTCAAGTCTATTGTACGCATTAACAACATGATCCATTTTATAAGTATTGTGGTATTATCTGTATTATACCTGAAATGAATCCATTAACACAAAGCTTTTCCTTTAACCTCTTATGCTACCTCAACTAAAAATTTGGCTAATTCAAACCCTTTCTGTCATTCTATAGCTAAAGTGACTTAGTTTTACCAACACTTATTAGCATTGTAAAAGTTTTTGTTTCTATTGAATGAAAGTTGTAGCATATGCAAGAAGTCTATTGACTTTGAGCACACTTTAGCCTATACAATTTTAATATCTTAAACTACTGGACATGCCCGATCTAAAGACAATGATGTTAAATTTTGGCCCTCAGCACCCAGCTGCACATGGAGTGTTGCGCCTTGTTTTAGAGATGGACGGCGAAGTGGTTGAGAGAGCTGATCCTCATATTGGGCTTTTGCATCGTGGTACTGAAAAATTAATAGAACATAAAACGTATCTTCAAGCTTTGCCTTATTTTGATCGCCTTGACTATGTGTCACCAATGTCACAAGAGCATGCGTATTCACTATGTGTAGAGGAATTGTTGCAATGCGAAATTCCAATTAGGGCAAAGTATTTACGTGTCTTGTTTTGTGAACTGACGAGAATACTAAATCATTTACTGAACGTTTCTTCTCAAGCGCTTGATGTTGGAGCAATGACCCCTCTTTTATGGCTCTTTGAAGAAAGAGAAAAAATACTGGAATTTTACGAAAGAGCTTCAGGCGCAAGGTTTCACGCAGCTTACATCAGACCAGGTGGAGTTGCAGTAGATGTTCCAGAAGGCTTGATTGAGGATATTGCAAAGTTTATAGAGCAATTTCCAAAGTATATAGACGATGTTGATGAACTTTTAACAGAAAATAGGATATGGAAGCAACGCACTGTAGGAATCAGTGAAATATCAATTAAACAGGCACTTGACTGGGGCTTTAGTGGACCAATGCTGCGTGCTGCTGGGCTTGCTTGGGATTTGCGAAAAAGCCAGCCATATGAAATATATGATCAGCTAGATTTTGATATACCTATTGGCCAAAATGGCGATTGTTATGACCGTTATCTAGTTAGAATGGCAGAGATTAGGCAGTCTGTTAGCTTGGTGAAGCAGTGTATAGAGAAAATGCCTGGAGGCCCAATAAAAACTGAAGATAGAAAAATTTCTCCACCGCCAAGAGCAGAGATGAAAAAATCTATGGAAGCTCTGATTCACCATTTTAAACTTTACTCAGAAGGATATCACGTACCAAAAGGTGAAGCTTACGCAGCTGTTGAGGCACCAAAAGGTGAGTTTGGAGTGTATATAGTTTCAGATGGTACCAATAGACCTTATAGATGCCGAATAAGAGCACCTGGCTTTGCACATTTACAAGCTTTAGATTTTATGGCAAAAGGACACATGCTTGCCGACGTTGCAGCAATTATTGGCTCACTCGATATAGTTTTTGGTGAGATTGATAGGTAATTATTGTAAAATAGTAACTCAACTAATGGTCAATACATCTTCTATTAAAAATTGTACAAATTCATTGCCATCCCAGTAATTCATAGAGATTTTACCCAAAATGGCTTTAACATTACCCTGCATGATAGCAGAGCCAAGGTGAGTATTTGCAGAGCGAAATGCAATAGCTCTTACCATAACATTATCATCAGCAATAAAACATTTTATATGGTCAACTCCTATAACTTCAGGCTTTCTTATCTTTGCTCCCTGAATGATAAACCTTGGTTCAGGATTCCCAACTCCAAATGGTCCCAAGCGTTGCAGTTGGTTCCACAGAGATAAGTTTATTGCTTTAGCAGTTACTATACTATCAGCTTTTAAAGTTTTCTCATTTATAGAGTTTGAAAATCTTTCAGTAAAAAAATCATGCAAATCATTTATTTTGTCTTCTTTAATTGAAAATCCTGCCGCCATACTATGGCCACCACCTTCAATAATTAAATTTGTAAACTTTGCGGAAAGGACTGCAGCACCGATATCAACTCCCAAAATTGATCTACAGCTTGCTTTTCCTATTCCATTGTTTAAAGACATCACTATTGTTGGTAAGTGAAACTGCTCCTTTAGCCTCGATGCAATTATACCGATTATTCCCTGGTGCCAGTTGCCGCTTACCATTATAAAATTTACACCTAATTGGGCAAATTTTTCCGCTTGTGCTGTAGCTTCCAAGAGAACCTCATTTTCTAACACTTTCCTTGCATTATTCAAATCTATTAATTTTAGCGCGATTGAATGTGCCTCTTCATCATCATCGGTGGAAAGCAACCTTGCACCGAGCGATGCTTCTCCAATTCTTCCTCCAGCATTTATGCATGGCCCAATACTAAACCCTAATCGTGAAACACTTGGTTTTTCAAGGATCCCCAAAGCATCAAATAAAACACGCAAGCCAACGTTTTTTCTTGCTGACATAACTTTTAATCCTTGTGAGACAAATGCTCTATTGAGGCCTGTAATCTGCATAACATCGCAAACAGTTCCAAGGGCAACTAAATCCAGCAGATCAAATAAATCTGGTTCTTTTTTGTTGGTAAAAAATCCTTGCTCACGTAGGCTTTTATTAAGAGCAATAATCAGCAGAAATGACACTCCAACTGCTGCAAGGTTAGTATAAGGAGAGCTTTCATCAGGGCGGTTTGGGTTAACAACTGCTACGGCGCTTGGTAACTTTTCCGTACCAAGATGATGATCGACAACTATAATATCAAGACCAAAGACCTTTGCATCTTCTATTGGTTGATATGCAAGCGTACCGCAATCAACGGAAATACATAAATCGATCCCGTTTTTTTTAAGTTGTAATAAAGCATCTGTGTTTAATCCATAGCCCTCATCAACACGATCTGGAATGTAGATTATAGAGTGTATATCGATTGCTCTCAGGTACCTGTTAATCAATGCTGACGACGTTGCACCATCAACATCATAGTCACCAAATATTGCAATGTTTTCATTATTTTTTATTGCCCGTATTATAGGAGAAACAGCTTTATCCATATCAAGAAGGTGAAAGGGATCTGGTAATAGCGATCTGATTAGTGGATATAAGAAGTCGCTCGCATTTTCTATGTTAACACCACGAGTAACCAATATTCTTGCTAGTACTTCTGGCAACTCAAATCTCTGTATAAGAGTTAAGATTTCCCTTTGATCTGCTTCTTGCAACTTCCACAATGCATTTGTTATGCTGCGCTTTTCAATTTCAAGTAGCATATTCTTTGTAAATAAAACTACTTTACCAGAACTTTTAAACTTGTTCTATAATTCTATTAGATGCACAGTTCCAGAGTGTGATGGTATGATAAAATGTGAGAAAAAAATATCATCAAGGGAGGAATTATGGGACAAGTATTACATGGGTGCGCCAGAACAACAGAGACAATTCGTAGAGCAATACAAAATAGTAAAGAGAGCATAGCAAAACTCTCCAAGTGTTATAACCTTAAACCAAAAACTATTATTAAGTGGAGAAAACGCTCATTTACCAAAGATGCTGGTATGGGTCCAAAGCATCCAAGATCAACTGTTTTAACTTTAGAAGAGGAGGCTATAATTGTTGCATTTCGTAAGCATACTCTATTGCCGTTAGATTACTGTCTCTACGCTTTGCAAACCTCAATCCCACATTTGAGTCGCTCCAGCTTACATCGTTGTTTACAAAGGCACAACATTAGCAGACTACCAGATGTCGATGGTGAAGTTAAACTAAGAAAGAAATTCAAACAATATCCTATAGGCTATTTCCATATTGATATCGCGGAAGTTAGAACAGAAGAAGGAAAGCTGTATTTGTTTGTTGCAATAGATAGAACATCCAAATTCACCTACGTTGAGTTGCACAAAAGTGCTACAAAACCCATAGCTGCTGAGTTTTTAGGTAATCTGATTAGAATTTTACCGTATAAAATCCACACTATTTTGACAGATAATGGCATACAATTTACAAATCAGAAGCGCCATAAATACGCCTTCCAACACATATTTGATAGAGTTTGTGAAGAAAATAACATTGAACATCGTCTGACAAAAGTTAGCCATTCTTAGACAAATGGACAAGTTGAACGTATGAATAAAACTTTAAAGAATGCTACAGTTAAGAAATATTAGTATCGTTCGCATCAGCAACTTAAGGAGCATCTTTATGACTTTGTTATGGCCTACAATTATGCAAAGAGACTCAAAACTCTTAGGGGTCTTACACCTTTTGAATTTATATGTTCTCAGTTGACAAAGTCTCCTGAATTATTTATAATAGATCCACACCATCACACTCTGGAACCATACATCTTATACTCTACCTTAATTTTAGTTTCCGGACAACCTCTATCTCTACAAAAACTATATTTTTCTTCAGAAGAAAGTTATATTGTAACTATGGACAAAATAATCATAAAAAAATTTGGTGGGACTTCGCTAACTGATTTAAACCGAGTTGCAAATTTGATAAAAAACGATATTGAGAAAGGTGGTAATGTAATCGTTGTTGTATCTGCTGTTGCAGGATTTACTGACCAAATGGCTTTTCAGGCTAGGCAAATCTCAAATTTAAGTTGCAGACAAGAGTTATCAGAGTATGACGTTATGCTTTCAGCAGGAGAACAAATTTCTTGCGGTCTATTAGCTATCACTCTCCAATCGATCGGAGTTAATGCTAAATCGTGGCTTGCCTGGCAGTTACCGATTGTAACTGATGATTTTTATTCTGAGTCTAAAATAAAAACAATAAAGATTGACCGTGTGAAAAGATCTTTTGCTGAGGGTTATACTGCTGCGATCATCGCTGGTTTTCAGGGTATAAATGATGATAGAATCACTACTTTTGGAAGAGGAGGCTCTGATATATCAGCAGTTGCCTTCACGGTAGCCTTTGGTGTTAGAACTTGCGAAATTTTTACTGATATTGATGGAATATATACAGCAGACCCGAGAATTGTTCCAAAGGCACGCAAGCTCAAATTTATCTCTTACGATGAAATGTTGGAAATGTCGTCATCTGGTGCTAAAATACTGCATAATCGTTCAGTACAACTTGCAATGAAGCATAACATTAAAGTGCAAGTGCTATCCACTTTTAAAGAAGTAGAAGGCACCACAGTACTACACAAAAGGGATGTACTAGAGAGATACTTAATTACTGGAATAGCTTATAGCACTAATGAAGCTCTTGTAACTTTCACTAACCTTGCAAATAACTTGTGTACTTTAAGAGATATAGTAGGGGCAAACGTTAAAATTGATATGATACATGGGTCAAGTTTTGTTATCTCCAAATTTGATATTGATTTAATGGAAAAGTTACTGAATAAGAATGAAAATTATGCTATAAACGATAATGTAGCTAAAATTTCAATAATTGGTATTGGTGTTATGTCTAACACTGAGGTGATGCAACGCACACTCAAGGTTTTAAGCGAAAAAAAGATAGAAATACTTGCTATCACAACATCCGAAATCAAAATCAGTATAATTATTCAAAAAGAATACGTTATAGCTTTGGTCAAAGATTTACATACTGAGTATGAGCTTGATATGCAACACTAGGATAGGCTCGACGTCCACAACTGTACGAACATTGCAATTTGGGCCTACCAGGAGGGTGTCATTCTCCTCTCATCCAAGTAGCTGACACTGGGATGACAGAAGAAGGTGCTGGGATGACAAGAAGAGGGGCTACTGGAATGACAGGAGAAGGTACTGACCATCATAAAGTGAACCAGTGTCAGCTACTTGGATGACACCGTCATAAAGGAACCAATGTTAGCTACTTGGATGACAGAGAGTAATGCAAGAAAATAATTGGATTTTTTGTAATGCTACAGAGTTCAGTGTTTTCTACAAACTTTCACGTAATTTGTTAGCAAAATTGACAATTACTGAGATACTGGGTAGAATGTTTACATAATAGTGTTGAGTGAAAGAAGTTATGGAATATGGACAGTGGATAAAAATATTAAGAGCAGTAAATGCTGATGGTGATCTAAATCAGGATAACATAATCGAAAAAATAAGAAAGGAGTTGAAGGCAGCGGATTTAGTCGTATATGAAAAATGGAGAAAGGCTAATTTTAGTGTAAATCATTTTTTTTGTTATTACTGCTCATCGAATAGTCATTATGAACCATTATTAAAGTTAGCTATTCAAATTGACTGTGTAAAAATAGTGGAAGTCTTAATAGATAAAGGAGTAGGTGTTAACTCACTGCTAAATGGAAATAAAGATACCCCATTATCTTTGGCTTATTTTTGGCGCCGTGCAGAAATAATAAAAGTTTTAATAGACAAAGGAGCAGATGTTGATACAAGCGGAAATGGCAGAAGATTGTTAGTTCAGGCTGCTGAACATGGCTATATAGACATATTAAATATTTTAATAGACAAATGGGTGGATGTTAATATAGATACTTTTGACATGCGTTTGGGTAAATGTACTCCATTAATTTTAGCCGCTGAATATGGTCATGGAGGTGTAGTAAAAGCTCTAATAGACAATGGGGCAGATGTTAATAAAGCAGGGTTAGATGGGTGGACTATATTACTTTCAGCTTTCAAAAAGGGTCATTTTAAAGGTGGCTATAGAGAGAGCTATAGAGACGTAGTAAAAGCTTTAATAGACAAAGTGCCAGATGTTGATAGAGCAGTACCAGACCTTCATAAAGCAAGCGGTAAGTGGACTCTATTACTTTGGGCTGCTGAAAATGGTTATATAGATATAGTAGAAGCTCTAATAAATAAAGGAGCAGATGTTAACAAAATAAGTCAAGGTAGGTATACCCCTTTATCTCTAGCTGCTCAATATGGTCACGTAGGTGTAGTAAGAATTCTAATCAACAATGGAGCAAGTGTTAATGTTAATTTAACTAATTGGACTCATTCACCTATACATAATGCTAGTTACGGAGGTCATAAAAAGGTAGTAGAACTTTTACTTGAAGGAGGAGTTGATGTTGATGCGATGGAAGGAGATTGTGAAACGACTCCTTTATTATCTGCTACTTACAAAGGTCGTAAAGAGGTAGTAGAACTTTTACTTAAAAAAGGGGCTGATGTTAATAAAGCAGATAAACACGGGCGTACTCCATTAAGTTGGGCTGTTAGCGAATATAAAATAGACGTGTGTGAGCCTATAGTGAATCACATAACAAAACTGGAAGCTGATGGTTTATATGTCAGTCCAGAGAATCTGCAGCTTAAAGCTGAAATAATGCCTAAAATAGAGGTAAGTATATTCCTATATAACCATGAACCATTATTGATTAACGTTTTGCCACCACACTACCTTTGGAAGACGCTTGATGAAATAAAAGCTTTTCTGGAAGAAAACAGAGAGAAGTTAAAAGTAAAACTTGGGGTTCATGAAAAACCTTTGATTGATTTTGTTGACTTTAAAGATGTTGCAGTACGGCACACTCCAAGGCTGGAATTATGTGCAGCTGTTTCAGCAGTGATCAAAAATAATGCATCAAGCGGAAACCTTGGCAATCCAAGCACTAAGCAACTTCAGCAGTTGGTCAATTTTTGTTCTTCTAGCGTTGACGAACAAGTTCCTCAGCTTGCAAGTGAAACAACTGGCACTATTGAACACATAAGTGCAAGTGATAGTGAGCATGGTGAAGTTTCTGAAGGTGACAGTACTAAAATACTAGTTTCAGATCAAAAAATTGGTATTCAAAACAATAATCAACAACCAAGTAAACCAAGTGCTGCTGCTCCACGAAGTGAAAAGAGAACTATTATAGCTGCTTCTGTACTGGCAATAGCTGGAGTTGCTTTAGGAATAACTATTGCAGTTTACTTAGAAATTGTTGGCGGTTGGAGTTTGTTGTCTTATTGCTGCTGCAATCATATATTGTTGTAATCAGCCTTCAAAGTCACTTGAAAATAGCAAGGTCCAAAGATTTTCTGAAAACGTTCCATAACCCAGTTTGTAAAATTCACAAGAACCATTAAAATATTTTTTTACTTTTCATCGTATATTTCTCAACATATTATCTTTAAGTACTAAAATAATTAACAATATGGCGTTATTAATAGTTGAATCACCTCCGAAAGCAAAGACGATAGGTAAATATTTGAGTAAAGAGTTCAAAGTAGCTGCATCCTTTGGACATGTGAGGGATCTTCCAGCAAAAAACGGCTCTGTTGATCCAGATAATGATTTTGCCATAAAGTATGAGATTATTGAGAAAGCAGAAAAATATGTAAAAGAGCTGGCAAAGCAAGCGAGTAAAACATCACCTTGCAACAGATCCATCCCAGTGTCTGGGCACTGGGATGACATCTTTTTTCTTGACTCTTATATCTCAATGTTCGTACAAACACAAAGGCAGTGCTTGACACTGGGATGACACCTTGACAACCGTCATCCCGCTACGTGTTAGCGGGATCTAGAGATACCGTGACGGTATGACGTAGAGTCAGCGTTAGCCATAACACAACACTTTTATACTCACCAACTCAGTATCCAATCTTGGATCCAAGTGCTTGACACTGGGATGACAAGAGGGGCTACTTGGATGACACCCTCATAAAGTGAAATGAGATCCCGCTAACACGTAGCGGGATGACGAGAAAGGGGCTACTCAGATGACAACAAAGGGGCTACTTGAATGACATCCTTCCTGGTGTGCTCAAATAACAATGTTCGTACAAATACGTGCTAGAGCGACACCGTTTACTATGTAACATCTCATCATATCACAATGTTCGTACAGTTGTGGCGGAATGACGTAGAAAAACTATTAACTTAAATCTATATTGACATGTCCCATTTTACGCTTATCTCTAACCTCTTTTTTCCCATATATGGTTAAACTAGCTTTTTCGTTGCTCAAATACTTATGAGAATCATATATATCGTTACCTATTATATTTTTCATCATACAAGGAAAGCGTAATACTACTTCCTGCATAGGTAGCCCGCATATTATCCTAACCAGCTGTTCAAATTGACTAACGTTACATGCATCCAAGCTCCAGTGGCAAGAATTGTGAGGTCTTGGAGCTAGTTCATTAACTAACAATTCGTTATTTTTAGTAACAAAAAATTCAATAGCCAGAATTCCTATTACATCGAGCGCATTTGCTATTTTCTTTGCAGCTCGTTGTACCTCTCGAGTTAATTTGCTATCTATTTTAGCTGGCACTGTTGAAGTATCAAGTATTCCATCAACGTGGTAATTTTCTGCTATAGGAAAAAAAGCTACTTTAACGTTTTTATCTCTTGCAACGACTATTGAAACCTCTTTCAGTAAATCAACACTTGCTTCAAGAATGTACTCTGTATTCCAATCAAAGGAAGCAAATTGCTTCACTTCAGAATCATTCTCAAGCACATATTGCCCTTTTCCATCGTAACCCATTTCTGTTGTTTTCAGCCTTATTGGATAGCCAAAAGTTCTACTGCTTTTCAGTAGCTCATTATAATTTTGTATACTTTTGTATTCAGCAGTTTTTATACTCAAGCTTCTAATGAAATCTTTCTCTCTAAGCCTATTTTGCGCAATGTGTAACGCTTTTTTGCCCGGATAAAAATTTACATCGATATCAATTGCACTACATGGAATATTTTCAGACTCAATAGTGACCAAATCCACACTCTGTGCAAAAGATTCAAGCGCTTTCTTATCAGAGAAATCTGCTATTGTGAAATCATCAGCAACAGAGCAAGCCGGATCGTCCTTAGCACTGGCAAAAACATGTGTTTTTTGTCCAAGTTTTGTTGCAGCGATAGCAGTCATTTTACCTAATTGTCCACCACCTATTATTCCTATTACTTTTTTGCTAAGCGCATCTGGTTCGTTCATACTATAAATTGATATTTCCTAATTAGAGTATACTTGAAAAATCTATGAAAAAAGTATATAATTAAAATACTATCTTTTTATCATGAATATTCTATAATGATAGAGTACACACTAACTACCAACTTTGTTGAAGTTACAGTTTTACCAATTTATATTGAAGAGCAATCCATTCCTTATGAAAATTGCTATATATGGATGTATAACGTTAAGATAAAAAACAAAAGCCAATCAACTATTCAATTATTAAGTCGTCATTGGCAAATAATAGATTATAAGGGAAAAATAAATGAAATTGCCGGAGTTGGTGTTATCGGAAAACAACCTGTGATAAAATCTGGAGAGGTATTTAAATACACAAGTGGAACATACTTAAATGCACCGTCAGGAATAATGCAGGGTAAGTATGAATTTCTGAATGAAGAAAGCATAAAAATTTTTGAGGTTATGATACCACCCTTTTCTTTGGATAGTCCATACGTCAAAACTAGACCCCATTAACTATCAAAATAGTTTATGTGTAACCAGACTGCATTCTGTGATTTTTAGCAAAACATGATCTTTCATTTGAGCTTTCTTCAATTTAAAATAAATACAGAAACTAGCTATCTTCAAAAATATGGTTGAATAATTGTTAATAATAGTGTATAATTATTAATATTTTCCAAGCATTATGGCTCTTTCAAAATTTCTCGATCCTAGCAATGATTTGTGTTTCAGAAAAATCTTTGGAACGGAAAAAAATAAGAATATCCTGATCCACTTTTTGAACGATATTTTAGGGTTTACTGAGATAAATGCAATACAAGAAGTTGAGTTTCTTAGCACTATTATGGATCCCGAAGTTGCCTCTGATAAACAAAGTATTGTTGATGTTCTCTGCAAGGATTCTCACGGAAATAGATATATAGCAGAAATGCAGCTCGCTAGAGACAAGGGCTTCGAAAAACGCGCTCAATTATATGCCGCTAAAGCCTACTCAAGACAATTAGATAAATCTGGCAACTACATTGATTTAAAGAAAGTCTTCTTTATTGCTATTTCCAATTGTAACTTACTTCCTGAAGAAGTTGGTTATATCTCTACTCATAATATACGTGATATAAAAACTAACGGCCATTACTTAAAAGATTTTCAATTTATCTTTATAGAATTGCCCAAATTTTCAAAAAGTAAAGTAGAGCAGTTAGAAAGTATAGTAGAAAGGTGGTGTTTCTTTTTTAAATACGCAGAAGAAACAACAGAAGAGGACTTAAAAGAGATAGCAGAAAAAGCGCCAATAATAAAGCTAGCATATGATGAATTAGACAAGTTTCGTTGGAACGAAAAAGATTTAGTAGCTTACGAAGAAAGAATAATGGATCTACGGAAAGAAGAAGCCATTCTTGAATACAGACTTGATCTTGCTGAAGAGAAAGGTATACAAAAAGGTATAGAGAAAGGAAAAATTGAAGTCGTAAAAGCAATGCTGGCTAATAATGTTGATGTCAACACTATTGTCAAATTTACTGGCCTTTCTATTAGTGAGATTGAAGAATTAAGTGGAAATCTGTGAACGGTTACGTTTATTTTTTATCCTTATCATCAAGTGTAAATAAGGTTATTGTAGAGATTAAGCCTATTACAACTATTATCAACGAAAATGGGGCAGCTTCTCTATAGCGCTCATCGCTTACAAGTTCATATATTCTAGTTGATATAGTTTCAAAATTAAATGGTCTTATAATGAGTGTTGCTGTGAGCTCCTTGATAGTATCCATAAATACGAGCAAAAATCCCGATAATATACTCTTCTTGATGAGAGGGATATGAACATTCAAACATGTGGAAATAGGCCCATGACCCATGGTATATGCAGTCCACTCAATTTCATTTGGTGTTTTTTTGAGCCCTGATTCTACCGCCTTGAAAGATATAGCAAAAAAACGAAATAAATATGAGTAAACTAATGCGCCAATAGTTCCTACCAAGCTAATTTCCACAATATATTGAGTAATGAAAGAAGATATTCTGCTTAAAAATATTATTATGCTAATTGCGATAATTGCATTTGGAATTGCGTAGCCTAAAGAAATGAGACGTGCTACATTATTGATTACCTTACTTTTACGCGCCGTATATCCAATCATTATTGCAATGCTAATTGAGATTAATGCGGTGATAAATGATAAACTAACGCTATTTGCTATTATATTATAGAACCTTGCTTCGTATATGAAAAACCCCTTCTCTATGCTCCAATATATGAGCGAAATCATTGGCAAAATAAAACCTATTAATATCGGCAATACACACGTAAGGTAAGCAAAGATCAATGGTATAGTGCCACTTACACTCCATTTGTTGTGATAATCTGCATTAGTGTTGATTGAAGAGTAAGATATTCCTTTTTTTTGTAGTTTCTTTTCGATAGCTATTAGTGTTGCAACGAAAATCAATTCTGCAACTGCTAAAACAGTAGTTGAATATTTATCATGCAGCAAAAACCAGGTGCGATATATTCCTGTCGTAAAAGTATCGATAGCAAGAAACTGTGGTGTGCCGAAATCCGTAATTACCTCCATTAGTACCAAGGACAACCCAGCTATAATTGATGGACGTATGGAAGGTATGATGACAGAAAACAGGCTCTGTAATGAGGAGAACCCAAGTGTTGACGCAATAGTGACTGAGTTACTAATATTCTTTAGACTTGAGCGGACTAGCATATAAACGTATGGATATAAACTAAATCCCATTACTAATATTCCACCACCTAGGGATTTTATTTCAGGAAACCAATAGTCACCTTTGCTCCACTCTAAAATGTCTCTTAATGAGCTCTGCACCGGACCTGAAAATTCTAGTGTATTTACATAGACGAACGCTACTATATATCCAGGAATCGATATCGGAAAGAACAAAGCAATCTCAAAAATTTTACTTCCAGGAAATGAAAAAAATGTGGTGAGCCATGCTGGAATCACTCCAAATATGAAGGATATCCCCCCCACTCCTATCATCAAAATTAGCGTACTCAGTATATATTCAGGGAAAAGTGTGCTGATTACCCATCCAGAATTTGCTGATTCTGTAAATAGAATCGATATTAACGATAGTATAGGACAGACGAATAATATACTTACTAAAAATAAGAATATATTTTTAAATACTCTCAAAAACATTAATTTGGATCTATATTTGATATTAAATGTTATATGTAAAAACTGAAGATATCCAGTAATTAACAGCCGTACTATTGAATATCTTTATAATTTTGTATATCATGTTTTTAGTTGATAAGTGAATAATCATGAGCTTCGTCATTGCAACTTTCTATCACTTTGTAGAACTCTCTAATTATTATGACATGAAAGACGAAATAAAAACTGCATGCGACAACATTGAATTAAAGGGTACTATACTCCTTGCAGAAGAGGGTATTAATGCAACCGTATCTGGTGAAAGAAACGCGATTGATAAAATATTCGATTTTCTACGTTCTGATTATAGGCTAAGGGACCTTACATGGAAAGAGAGTGCAGCAGAATATCAACCATTTAGCAAGATGAAGGTAAAATTAAAAAGAGAGATTGTGAATCTTGGTGTAGGCAATCTTGATATTTCCCTTAAGGGTAAATATGTTGATCCAGAGCATTGGGATGATTTTACTTCTCAACCTGACGTTTTAGTAATAGATACACGAAATGAGTATGAAGTGAAGTTAGGCAAGTTTAAAAATGCAATCAATCCACATACTCAGCGTTTTCGCGATTTTCCTGAGTGGGCAAAGTCTTTCTCTGAGAGTAAAGACCTGAAAGTAGCTATGTATTGCACTGGTGGGATTAGATGCGAAAAATCAACAGCGTACATGAAAAATCTTGGATTTAACAATGTATACCACCTGAAAGGCGGCATTCTTTCTTACCTTGAAAAAACTTATAATAAAAATGGTAATTGGGAAGGTGAGTGTTTTGTTTTTGATGATAGAATTACTGTTGATAACTCACTTACTCCAAGCAACACAATAAAATGTATATTCTGCTCAAATCAAGTTTCAACGGACAAGCTGAAGTCAGTTCTACGTGGCCAAGTGGTTTGTTCTGATTGTAAACTTCAGTGTTATAGCTATAATAAGTAAGATCTCTCTACCTCATACCGCCGCAGTATCTCAGCCGCTAACAAGCAGCGGGATGACGAGGTCTTGAAATAGTCTTGTGTTAGCTATAGAAGAAAGCCCCTGTGCTAGTATTTAATACAGATCTTCAATAACTCTTGTGAGGTTGCATATTTTTAACTTCAGTGTTTTCAAGATATGTACTCACAGTATAACCCACCCCAGCTCCGAGTAACGCGCCAACCATAGCAGATGCAATAAACACTGCAACAGAGACGCCAATAGGAGTTAAAGCAGCAGCTCCTAAACAATATGCTGCAACTAAACCAATAACTAAACCAACTGCTGCTCCACAAATATAGTATTTGCTACTGCTTTTAAGTTTTTCTTGCAAGTTCGGCACCTCATTCTGCAGTTTTACGTTTGCACCTTTATCGCTAATCTTTAAACCGAATAAAGTAAGATTTGTAAGTTTAGCTAATTCTTCTGCAACTCCATTGCTAATCTTGCAATCAACTAAATTGAGAAAAGTAAGATTTGCAAGCTCAGCTAATTCTCTTTCACCTTCAACACTAATCTTGCACCTAACTAAACTAAGCAAAGTAAGATTTGTGAACTTAGCTGATTCTCCTGCAGCTTCAACACTAATCTTGCACCCAGTTAAATAAAGTGAAGTAAGATTTTTGAGCCTGGCTAGTTCTTTTGCAACTTTAACACTAATCTTGCACTTAGTTAAATAAAGCCCTGCAGTATTTGGTCTGTCTCTTAAAAGGTCTACTAACTTACATTTATGTAATCTAAATCACGTAAAACTAAAGTGTTACCCCATATTTCGAATGTCATTTATTCCACCACATTATTAGAGCATATTTCAACTCTACATAATATTTCAACAGAAGTCTACTTCTTATCCTTAATCAACTCTAAAGCCTTCTTCAAATCTATACTCTCAATATCTGCACTCTTGCCCAAAGCAACGTTCGTTTTACCGCATTTTATATAGAATCCATACCTACCGTTGCAGATGAAAACTTCTTTTCCTTTTTCATTAACCCCGAGAGATTTTAACTCTTTGCGTGGACTGTTTGCAATAATTTGTACAGCTTCGCTCAATTCTGTATTCAGCACCTCTTTAGAGCTTTTTTTAAGAGAAAAATATCTACCATCATAAAAAATATAGTACCCAAATTGTCCAAGGCCTATTTTTATTTCCTTTCCGGTCTCAGGGTGTTCTCCGATTACTTTTGGCAAGGAAAGTAACTGAGTAGCGGTATTCAGATCAATATCATTAACATTTAGATCCTTTGGTATGGAAACTGTTTTTTTCTTTTTGGACTCACTATTAAACTCAAGGTAAAGCCCAAAAGGGCCTTTTTTGATTACCACCTCTTGACCTGTTACATTGTCCACGCCTAAACTTTTTGGATATTCTGAATTGTCGTTACTACCTGTAATTTCCTTTGTATGGTTGCATGCAGGATAGTTAGAACATCCAAGAAACACCCCGGCTTTTCCAAAGTTTAATTTCAATATACCATCGGAACAATCAGGACATTTCTTACCTATTTCTTCTTTTCCTTCCTCTGAACAAAACCAATCGACTACCAAGTCATTAATACCGCTAAAAATCTCATCATGCGTCATTTGCTTGACAGAGTTTACAAGACTAAAGAATGGCACCCAAAAGTAGCCTAGTTCTTTTTTCCAATCTGCACGTCCATTTGAGATTAAATCAAGCTTCTCTTCCATTTGTGCTGTGAAGTCATACTCTACACAACGCTGAAAAAAAGTTTCTAAAAATATGGTAACGATCTTACCACGACTGCGTGGAATAAATCTTTTATTATCCAGTGTAACATACTCACGATCCTGCAATACCGAAATAATTGTCGCATAAGTTGATGGACGGCCTATACCGATTTCCTCCATTTTTTTAACGATACTTGCTTCACTATAACGAGGTGGCGGTTGAGTGAAATGCTGTTTTGGCTCAACTGAAATCAGCTTACACGCTTCCCCTTCCTTCATGGCAGGTAGCAGGCCTTCATTTTCGGCTTCCATGTTATCTTGATAGACTTTATAAAAACCATCAAAGAATATACTTGATCCACTTGCTCGCAGAATCACTTTCTGATCAGTAGAACTAATTTCAACTACCACTTGATCAAGAATCGCCGATTCCATTTGACTTGCAATGGTTCTTTTCCAGATTAAATCGTACAATTTAAATTGCTCTGGCGTTAAGTAATCCTTAATACTACCCGGCGTTCTATTGATATCAGTTGGACGAATTGCTTCATGTGCTTCTTGAGCATTTTTGACCTTTTTTACATATTTACGAGGAGACTGTGGTAAATATTTATCACCATATAACGACTTAATTGACCCTCTAATTGAGTTTATAGCCTCATCTGCAATATGAAACCCATCCGTGCGCATGTAAGTTATCAACCCTACAGTTTCACCACCAATATCGATACCTTCATATAAATTTTGCGCTATGCGCATAACATTTTTCACATTAAAATACAGCTTATTCACTGCATCTTGCTGTAGAGTAGAGGTAATAAATGGAGGAAGCGGATTTCTCTTAACTTGCTTGCGTTCTACTGTGCTTACAGCATATTGCCTTGATTCAATCTCCCTGACTAAGTTCTTTGCTTCTTCTTCATTTTTAATATCAAATTTTTCTAGCTTCTTATTGTCATAGTGACTCAGCATAGCAAAAAAAGCCTCATCTTTGCTATTTTGCATTTCTGCCTTTATGCTCCAATACTCCTGTGTTATAAACTTACTGATTTCATCTTCTCGTTTGCATATAAGCTTTAATGCAACAGATTGAACTCGCCCCGCAGATTTACTTCCCGACAATTTTGTCCACAGCAGCGGTGACAAGCTAAATCCAACTAGATAATCCAAAGCTCTGCGTGTTTGCTGTGCGCGCACTAAGTCCATATTTATTCCACGTGGATTTTTTATAGCTTCTTGCACTGCTCTTTTTGTTATTTCGTTAAAGACTACTCTATGAATGTTGCTTTCATCATTGATTGCTTTCCTTTCCTTTAGTGCCTCTATCACATTCCAAGCTATTGCTTCCCCTTCTCTGTCTGGGTCTGTTGCAAGATATATATCTGATGCTTTACTCGCTGCTTTTACTAACTCTTTTATATACTTTTCTGCTTTTTCAATGGTTTCATACTTTATAGCAAAATCATTATCCGGATCGACAGAACCGTTTTTTGCTGGAAGATCCCTCACATGTCCAAAGGATGCAGCTACTTTGAACTCTTTACTTAAATATTTGCCTATTGTCTTTGCTTTCGCAGGTGATTCAACTATTAATAATGCCATATTGTTAATTATTTTAGTATTTAAAGATAATATGTTGAGAAATATACGATGAAAAGTAAAAAAATATTTTAATAGGTCTTGTAGATTTTACAGAGTAGGTTGTTCATGGTTTCCAGAAAACCCTTGGACCTTGCTATTTTCAAGTGAATTTAAAGGTCTATTACAATAGTATATGATTGCAGCAGCAACCAGACAACAAGCTCCAACTGCTATTCCCACTGCTATAGCTAACCCAAGAAAGGTTTACCTGAAGGATAGAATAGGTTATAATGGCATATTAAAGAGATGAAAAATGCCAAGCCCATATAGTGAAGACCTCAGAGAACGAGTTCTCAAAGCAGTTGATGAAAAAACAATGACGATAAAAAGAATTAGTGAAATATTTAAACTGAATATAAAAACAATATATTTATGGAGGAAAAGGAAAAAAGAAACAGGAAACATAAAGCCATCTTCAGGCTATCAAAAAGGTGACTGAGCCTCACCGGTGGCAGGGGTGGTTAATATGGGTCACGAGGTCTTCTTCCTACACTCCATGTAAGAGCAGAAAGTGCCTCAAAAGAAGTACCAACCTGCCACCTATCCACTCTGAGAAGTTATTATCTTCTCTTGCTTTCAACCAAGTAATACTTATTCATATCATCTGGGTAAGGTCAGTTTATAAAACTTAATTTGTACGCTTTACTCACCCCTAGTAATTCTGATATAGTTACTTTAGTTAAAGTCTATAAAAGTTTATAAATGGCAACCTTAAGTGTAAGAGAAGCTTTATGCACAGCGATCAGAGAAGAAATGCAAAACGACCCTGACGTGTTGATCATCGGTGAAGAAGTTGCAGAGTATGATGGTGCCTATAAAGTAACAAAAGGATTACTGAAAGAGTTTGGAGAAAATAGAGTGGTTGATACGCCTATTACCGAACATGGATTTGCTGGCCTTGCTGTTGGAGCAGCATTCGCTGGATTAAAGCCAATTGTCGAATTTATGACTTTTAATTTTTCTATACAGGCTATCGACCAAATCGTGAATTCTGCAGCAAAAACAAATTATATGTCAGGTGGACAACTTGGATGCCCCATAGTATTTCGTGGGCCAAATGGTGCTGCAGCAAGAGTTGCTGCACAACACTCTCAATGCTTTGCATCTTGGTATTCGCATATACCGGGATTAAAAGTGATAGCACCTTACTTTGCCTCCGATTGCAGAGGTCTGCTTAAAGCTGCAATTCGTGACCTGAGTCCGGTAATATTTCTAGAAAACGAAATAGCTTACGGACATGAACATGAAGTTTCTGACTCTGAGCTGTCAAATAAAGATTATCTACTTGAGATAGGCAAGGCTGCTGTAATACGGGAAGGAAAGGATGTAACTATCACTACTTTCTCACTGAAATTAATGGATGCTTTAAACGCAGCAGATTTACTTTCAGGTGAAGGTATAGAAGCTGAAGTTATTGACCTCAGAACCTTAAGACCACTTGACACTCAAACTGTTATTAACTCTATTCAGAAGACCAATAGGTTAGTTAGTGTAGAAGAAGGATGGCCATTTGCAGGAATAGGAGCAGAGCTGTCAGCCGTTGTTATGGAACAAGGATTTGACTACCTTGATGCTCCAGTTATGCGCGTAACTGGCAAGGACATCCCCTTACCTTACGCTGCAAACCTAGAAAAAAAAGCATTACCGCAAGTGGAAGATATAGTTGAAGCCGTGCATCAGGTCTGCTTTAGAAAAAAATAACCCTATTGGTTCTTTTTTGTGTCTCCTGTTCCACATTGGTCCATCAAGGAAGTATTTCCAGTGCTGCCTATACCACCCATTACTTTTGTCACAATAGTTTTAGCACCGAAAAATACAGCACAAAATATACCGAGTGCAAAAAGAGCTGGCCATGGCATTCTACCAAATATCGCAAGCAAAGCTGCACCTATTATCACTACGGTCATAAGCGGTCCGCCTATTCCCCAAACGTAGCCAATAATATTACATATTACTTGAGCAGTTGTATCAGCATTAGTGTCAGCGGCAGCACTCCCAACATGAGAAAAAGAAATAAATAATATTATAAAAAGAATATTAAAAACTTTCCTAGGGTTCATCCCTATACCTTAAATTTAGATATTGCAATTATACCTAAAATACTATAATTTTTAGTAAAACTAGCATAAAGATTGAATAACAAACGGTGCCACAAAAGTAGTTGACACACAACTGCACGAACATTGTAATATGGTACAGCGTTACAACGATGTCATGAAAGTAGCTGACACATAACTGTACGAACATTGAGATATAAGAGTAATTGTACCAAGAAAAAAAGATGTTATCCGAGTAGCTTGACTACTTGGATCCAGGAAAAAGGAGGGTGTTATGCAAATAGCTGGCACTGGTTTCCATCCAAGACGGTGTCATCCGAGTAGCCCCTTCGGTGTCATTCCAGTGCTTGACGCTGGAATCCAGATTGGATACTGAGTTGGTGAGTATAAAAGTGTTGTGTTATGGCTAACGCTGACTCTACGTCATACCGCCGCGGTATCTCTTAGCATAGATCCCGCTAACAAGCAGCGGGATGACGAGCTTATCGTCATGCCGCCGCGAACCGCCATACCGCCGCGGTATCTCATCCGCTAACACATAGCGGGATGACGAGCTTATCGTCATGCCACCGCGAACCGTCATACCGCCGCGGTATCTCTTAGCATAGATCCCGCTAACACGTAGCGGGATGACGATTCTTCAAATCGTCAAGGTGTCATCCCAGTGCTCAGACTACTTGGATCCAGGAAACTTAACTTTAAATAAGTGGCTGCATAATAAAGACTAGATTCCAGCGTCACGCGCTGGAATGACACCATTTTCGGTCTCTTAAATTGCTTTAGCTACAAACATTAAGAAATTTACCAAACAGAAAAAAAGGCAAAAGAAGCCCCGTGGTGCGAGTTTTGACCCTATAATAATTTAAACTGGCGCTGTAATAATGTGCTAACGCTTAAAATAAGCGCGATTTGGCTGAATGTAGAAAAAATTTAAAAGACATGCAGCCACTATGATTTTATGTAATCCGCCAAAAAATACCCTAAGTTTTTTACTGAATTTTGTTATTGAGCCTACAGGTCAAAAACAAGTTTTGAGTCATAAATACCCTTATTATCATAATAAGGGGGCTGGCGGAGTTTGTCAAGGAAGTTTTTTCGTTTCTAACGGTTGTTGCCAAAAACTATACAAGAAGTCTTTTAAGATCAATCACTTATCTTCAAAGCTTGAATAAAAGCATTCTGTGGAATATTTACGTTCCCTATAGAATGCAACCTTTTTTTACCCTTCTTTTGCTTTTCAAGTAGTTTCATTCTTCGCGTTACATCTCCACCATAGAGTTTAGCTGTTACATCTTTTCTATATGGATTAATCGTTTCTCTGGCAATAATTTTCCTGCCCACTGCCGCTTGAATCGCGATTTTATATTGCTGACGTGGTATTAGATCCTTCAAGCGTGCGCATATTTCACGCCCCCTTTTTTCTGCTCTGCTTTTGTGAGCGATACAAGCCAGTGCATCTACGGGTTCTCCATTAATTAAAAAGCTTAATTTATCTATTTGGCTTACCAGATAGCTGGAAATTTCCCAATCCAAACTTGCATACCCCTTGGAAATTGATTTTAATCGATCATAAAAGTCAAAAACAACTTCAGACAGTGGTAACTTATATCTTAACAATGCTGTTGTTGTGTTACCAATGTAAGATAAATCTTCCTGTTCTCCCCTCCTCTCTTCACATAATGATAGAATCTCACCTAAATATTGGTCAGGGACCATTATAGTTGCAGTAATCCACGGCTCTTCTACCATTTCAATCTTTGTTGGATCTGGCATGTCACTAGGATTATGAATGCTCAGAACTTCACCACCTTGCGTTGTAACCTTATATATAACACTCGGTGCAGTTGCTGTTAGATCTAAATCAAATTCTCTCTCGAGCCTTTCTTGAATAACTTCAAGATGCAACATTCCCAAAAAACCACAACGAAATCCATAGCCTAGCGCATTTGAAGTTTCTGCTTCAAATGTAAAACTTGCATCATTCAAATGTAATTTTTCCAGTGCTTCTCTTAAATATTTAAAGTCGTCCGTTTTATTAGGAAAAATACTACAAAATACCACAGGGTGAACTTCTTTAAAACCAGGCAATGCCTTGCTGCACGGTCTTTTCTCTTCAGTAATAGTGTCTCCCACTCTACAGTCTGCAACTTCCTTCATTGAAGCAGTGATAAAACCAACTTCACCTGCTGAGAGTTCACCTGTCATTACTTTTTTAGGAGTAAAAATACCGATATTGTCTACTTGGTATGTAGAGTTATTAGACATCATAAAAATCTTCATGCCCTTTTTTAGCACTCCATTTTTAATTCGTACTAAAATTACTACTCCCAAATAAGTGTCATACCAACTATCAACTAAAATTGCCTGTAGTGGAGCATTCACATCACCTTTAGGAGCTGGAAGTTTTGTCACTATAGCTTCTAATACATCCCTTATTCCAAGACCAGTCTTGGCTGATATTAAAACTGACTCACTTGCGTCAATGCCAATTACTTCCTCAACCTGGAGTTTTACCTTTTCTGGATCTGCAGCAGGGAGATCAACTTTATTGAGTACAACTATTATTTCATGATTGTTGTCAATAGCTTTATATACATTTGCAAGAGTCTGAGCTTCAACACCTTGACTGCTATCTACCACTAAAAGTGAACCTTCACATGCAGCTAAGCTTCGACTTACCTCATAAGAAAAATCAACGTGACCTGGGGTGTCCATGAGATTTAGGCAATATTGATTACCGTCGTTTGCCGTATAATTGAGTTTTACCGTCTGTGCTTTAATTGTAATGCCACGTTCACGCTCTATATCCATTGAATCGAGTATTTGATTGATCATTTCTCTTGCTTCAAGGCCGTTACATTTCTCTATTAAACGGTCAGCAAGCGTTGACTTACCGTGGTCTATATGCGCTATTATTGCAAAATTTCTTATGTTGTTCATTTATGGCCTACTATACTTAATTAGTAAAACTATTTTACATTTTAAGTGTTGTGAGGGCAATTATTTATTAAGAGACTATTTACTCCTTCAACATAGACGACACTTTTTTCGAGCAGGAAATCACTTTATTAACCATATAGTTTTCATGATTGTTATCTATTTTAGGCAACTTATACAGATAATTCACCATCATTCCAGCCGACTGACTAATACCCTTTTCAGAAGTATCCGCCATCCAGTTTAATTGTTTTATTGATGCGCCATTGCTTAAATGAAAATGTGCCACCGGATCATAAGCATTTCCATTACTATTATTCACTTTTAGTAAATAATATGTACACAGTTTAAGCATGCATTGTTTAGTTTCATTTGTACATTCAACGTTAGTTTTTAATTGCTCTGCACTTTCTAAGATTTCTGCACTAGATTGTTTTATATTTAGTTTGCCCAATAAAGTGACATCTTGGTTTAGATTGTTTTTTAGCCATTTCGTAAAGCCAGGTATTGGAGAAAGAGTTGCGTATGTTTTTATACTTTTAAACTCTTGCGATAGCTTTTCTACAACCCTTTTGATCAAAAAATTACCAAGGCTGATTCCAGATAACCCTGCTTGAGTATTTGATATTGAGTAGAATATAGCAGTGCTTGCACTACTTGGATCACTTGAAGGTACTGATTCATCTAAAAGGTGTTGAATGCTATTTGCAATCTTATTCACCAATGCAACCTCTACAAAAATTAGAGGTTCGTTTGGTATTTTGTAATGAAAGAAAGCAAAACAGAGACGATCAGAATCTAGTCTGTTTTTTAAGTCATCCCAAGAGGAAATTTTATGCACAGCTTCATATTTTATAAGTTTTTCTAGCAATGATGCAGGTGAATCCCAGGTGATTTGACGAAGATCGAGTAGATCAACATCAACCCAAGTATAGAGTATATTTTTTAATTCATTCTCTAGTGGATTCAAGCTTCTATACTGGTTCTTTAGCTTAAGCACATCAGAACGCATATCAACAATAAACTTGAGGCCTTCTGGTAGAGAAATAAATTGCTTCAATATTTTAGAACGCGGTGATTCAAGAATTTTTATTAAATCCTGTTCAAATTTATAGTTTAACTCGGGATCTTGATTTTCCTTGTACTCTTTTATTTTCTCATCTATTTCTTCTTTATGTAGACTAAATTTTTCTGCCAGGGTTTGCAGAAATTTTATTTTACCTTTCTCTGATAAGCTTAAGTACAAATTACCAAGAGATACAGCATTCTTACGTGCTGAAACCTCCCCTCCCTTTGGATTTAAGCACTCGTTCATCTTCAAGACTAAACTATCGATATTGCGACTGTTGCTTAAATCAGGACCGATGTTACCAATCCACGATCTTACAGCATCTGCCACTTCACCTAGTATTTTAAAAAAGCTTCTTACCGCTTTTTTGTCTTCAACTTTCACTATATCAGTTTTTACCAATGATTCTTTTGTCATAGATTTCCTTTATTATACATGGCTAATGCAAGTCAGGTTTCCCTACGTCATACCGCCGCGGTATCTCTAGATCCCGCTAACAAGCAGAGTGATGACGAATTTGTCGTTTGTCAAATCGTCGGTAAACCCAAGTTATTTTAGCTACATAGCAGGCATTATTACTGAATTATTAATAATTCAGTAATACAATAGACTTCTTGCACTACCTCCCAAGCCACAACTGTCATTCAGTAGAAACAAAAAACTTACTTGACAAACTCCGCCAGCCCCCTTATTATCATAACAAGGGTATTCATGACTCAAAACTTGTTTTTGACCTGCAGGCTCAATGACAAAATTCAGTAAAAAACTTAGGGTATTTTTTGGCGGATTACATAAAATTATAGCGGCTGCATGTCTTTTAAATTTTTTCTACATTCAGCCAAATCGCGCTTATTTTAAGCGTTAGCACATTATTGCAGCGCCACTTACAGTAATATAGAGTCAAAACTCGCACCACGGGGCTTCTTTTGCCTTTTTTTCCGCTTGGTAAATTTCTTAATCTTTATAGCTAAAGCAATTTAAGAGACCAAAAATGGTGTCATTCCAGCGTGTGACGCTGGAATCTAGTCTTTATTATGCAGCCACTTATTTAAAGTTAAGTTTTCTGGATCCAAGTAGTCAGGGCACTGGAATGACACGTCATAAAGGAACCAGTGTCAGCTACTCGGATGATACCTTTTTTCTACTTAGTTTGGGTTATGCAAGAAGTCTATTTACTTCTTAACTTGACGCACATGATGTCTTGCAGCATCATCTACTGCTTCTAAATAAACCATCGCCAAACATATACCACTGTGTACTTCTATAGATAACTTATTGCCTAAACTTCGATTAAAGCAAGAATTCTTTCCTGGAAAAGCAAGGTTGCTAAGATGCAGTTCCCATTTTAATCCTTTGGTTGATATTTGAGCTCTCGGTATACCAAGTAAAGATATTTTAGTATCTTTCGGCAAAGAAAAATGGGTAATACTTTTTTGTAGGATGTAACCTACCATGGGAGGTGAAGGTGTGTAAAAGATACTGCCCGTACTTAGAAAAATGTTAATATTCTGTAGTATGTGATCAATTGCTCCTCCAGTAATACCCGTTACTATTGATGGCAATAACTTTACTGTTTTTAAGTGAGCCATTGCTTTAGAAAAGTCGCAATAATCTTGATCAGGTAGATATATCGTATTCAAATTAGCACGTAAATCCAGATTTACGCTATCCAAATCTCCTACTACAAGATCAGGTTTTACGCCAATTGATAGAAGCTTGTTTGCTCCTCCATCTACAGCAATAATAGGTATATCTCGTTTAAAAAACGATGAGCTCGGTATTTCTCCATTTAGCACTACAATAGAACGATATTGTTGTTGTGTACTGCAGTGTAGCACATGATCATGGTGCAGGTTTTGCATCGTAGTAACATTTTTGAATAATTGATATTATGCTAATCACTAATCCAGCAATATTGCTAAGCACCACAAAAATTGAGCTCTGGTAAAGACCATAGCCAATCCAAGACAATGAACAAATAAGATAGTTTACTAACATTAGCATCGATACATCACGAGTAACTTTCGTGATATATGCTTTATATACTTGAGGTGATAATCCAATTAGAGATGCAATTAACGCAATGAAGCCGAAGCTTTCTTCAATATTTATATACATACATTTTCCTACGCTTGCTTTAACAATATCAGGTTCAAAGGGTTGTACTTTATGTACTCTCAGCTTTTCTAGAGCACCCCTAATGCGTGTAATTTATAACATCATTTAGTCTATTAATCAAGAAATTAATAGTGACTTGCATTCATGAAACCCAATCGGCTTCTATGCTAATTATTATCCAAACTAATCGTCGGTTGTGCATCTTGCTCAGAGATTAGGGCAACCAACAAATTATTTATCAATTGAACCTTTTGCTTGCCATCTAATTGTAAGCTTTTATTTTTTTCAAAATGAGCTATTACTTCCTCGACAATTCCTATTGCATTTTGCACTATATGCCTTCTTGCCGAAGTGATAGCATGTGCTTGTTGACGCCTTAACATTGCTTGTGCAATCTCGGACGAATACGCCAAATGCGATATTCTTGCTTCTGTAATCTCAATTCCTGCAATATCTAATCTTTGTTGTAACATTGACCGCAATTCATCTGAAATTTTATCAGAATTTTTACGTAAAGATTCCTCATCGCTTTCGCTATCATACGGATAATTGCTTGCTAATTCTCTTATTACTGAGTCACTTTGTACAAAAACAAATTCGTGATAGTTGTTAACATTATAATACGCCTTTGCAGGGCTGTTTACTCTCCAAACAATTACTGCAGAAATCTCTATTGGACTTCCATTTGCATCATTCACTTTTATTTTTTCTGTGTTGATATTTTGAAATTTTAGGGAAACTATATATTTGCTTGAAAAGGGAAGCGTTACACATATTCCAGACTTAAAATAAGTTCCAATATAATAACCAAAAAACTCTATCACTCTTGCTTCATTAGGGTCATTAATAAAAAATCCTTGAAGAAAAGTCAAAATTGAAACAGCAGCAACTCCAAGCGCAATTGTGCTGTCATATGCCAAAAAAAGCAGCGATAAAATTAATCCTAGCACTATTAGTACAGGAAAAAACCGGAGTTGACTTAAATTTCTATCGTTTATCGTATTCTTATCCATATTGTCTTTAAACTTCTTTTTCACTTGAACCCTCTCTGTTGATCGTTTTATTTATCTTATTTACAAATAGTTTAAACTCTCTTAATTCATGATCAGGCAATTTTACTTCAGTTTTATGCGCTATCATAAGCGGATCGATGTGTTTGCCGTTATATATAACTTCGTAATGTAAATGGGTTCCTGTTGCAACACCAGTGCTACCAACATAGGCGATGACCTGCCCCTGCTTTACTTTAGAGCCTAACTTTATATCGCCACTAAATCTACTTATATGCGCATAACAGGTTGAATATTCATTTTTGTGTTTTATTTTGATGTAATTTCCATAGCCACCATTCTTTCCTATATATTCTACCACACCCTCTGCAGCAGCGTATATGGGAGTGCCAAGCTTAGCTGCATAATCCACTCCTTTGTGAAAAGCAATTTTACCGCGAACAGGATGCTTTCTATTGCCAAATTTTGAGGATATGCGATAATCTCCATTTAAAGGATTTGCAAAAATTTCGCCATTTTTTAAGCTTATTCCTTCTTTATTAAAATACCTTTCTTTGCCGTCTTGCGATTTATAATGATATAAACTAATAGCTTTCTTGTTTATTGTCAGTGAAGCATATAAAATCTTTTCTTCAGTCTTCTGATTACTGAGCGATCTCTCAAAAAGAACCTCCAATTTACTCTTCGGCACAATGTCTTTTTTAAAATCAACACCAAAATCTTTATATATGTTGATCAATTTTACCACTGTATTTGGCGCCAACCCTTGCTCAATTCCCGTGGCAAAAAAAGAAGATTTTATGGTGCTGGATATTAAAAAAGCCTCTTTACTGTTATCTGGAGTCTTAAGGGCGTGTATATTAAATATTGGTAAAATATAAAGCAGTATAAATATAATCAGCTTCATCATTTAAACAGCATCAACAAAAGTAAAATTACCTTCAACATACTGTACATCATTATTATCTTCTAATTCTTCAACCAATGTGGATAATTTAGCGATCAACTCTTTATCGCTAATTTCAACTAGATCCTTTGGTTGCCACGAAAGACGAGCAAGTTCTGGTTCTCCGAATTTTGCATAAAAGGCATCGCGTACTTTACCAAAATCTTTTATTTCACAAGTTATAACGTGTAATCCTTCTTTGTCATTTTCCTCAACATTCAATACTTCTAACTCGATCCCATAATTAAATAAATCATCAAAATTCACACCCTCTGCTTTATAGACGATTAAACCTACATGATCGAAAAGGTAACTAACACTTCCTGTTTCTCCCAAGTTTCCACCCTTGCGAGAAAATATATAACGTACCTCAGAAGCAGTACGGTTGCGGTTATTAGTCAAGGCATGGACAATAAGTGCAGTGCCAGAAGGCCCATGACCTTCATATTGGATTTCCTCATAATTTTCTCCAGCAACGTTACCAGTTGCATTTTTTATTGCTGTTTCTATTTTATCTTTTGGTAGATTTTCCTTGCGTGCAGCAAATATAGCAGAGCGAAGGCGCGGGTTGAGTTCGGGATCGGGTAGCCCTTGCTTTGCAGCAACTGTTATTTCTCTAATCAGCTTCGTAAATTTTTGAGAGCGCTGTGCATCCTGAGTGCCTTTCCGATGTTTTATATTTGAAAATTGTGAATGACCAGCCATATTCAAATAGTTAAAAACCTAATTATATATCAAAGCATAGAAAAAACTAAAGCAAATTTTCAAGCCTCCGGCTTGGCATCTTGCAGGTTTTCTGCTAATAACATACTTTCATACTGCTCAGCTTCTAAGTCAAGACCAAGAGCTGAATGGGCTGCTATTAAATAGTTAATAGACTTAGAAAAATATTTAGAATCCTTATAGCTTGCTATATTCTGGAAACGCTTAATTGCTGCTAAATATTCACCACGCCTCAGGTAAAATTTACCGATAGAATACTCTTTTATTGATATATGTTCTGTGATTAATTTTGCTTTTTCCTTGATTTCATCTATATATTCGCTGTCTGGGAAAAGGTTAATGTACTCTGTAGCCAGCTCTAAAGTTTTATATGCAGTTTGCTGTCCAAGTTGCACTTTATTAATTTGCATGTAACAAGATAATACTCTTAAGTAGTATACATATGGTAAATCTTCACCATTTGAATAAACATATATATAATCATCCATATCACTTGCAGCACTGCTATAGTTACCCATGTTATAATGAGACACACCAGATAATAATTTTGCTTTCCTTGCCCAATAAGAGAAAGGGTACAAATCTTCTATCTTTTGAAATGCCCTAATAGCTTGTTTATATTTTTTCTGGTCAAAAAGTTCAACTGCTTCCTCATATAGTTCAGCTTCAGTTTTTTCAAGATCATCCGCATACGATTGTGTAAAGGAGCAAATTAGGAAAATAAAGCACGTGATTAAAGTCTTATACATAAGATTTTTTTCGATCAAAATAAAGTATAGACCTAAATATTACTTAAATAAATAAATTTCTTAGGCAATAGCCGGCCCTTCCTCTTTATAACTACGGTCAGAACTACCTGCATTCCTCGATTTACCTTGTCCTTCCACTTTTGGATCTTTCAGCGTTTTGCTGTAGGAATGTGTAGTTAATATCTGTACAACCATAAAAAGTGCAATACCTATCAAGCCTAAAGTAGGCCCAACAGAAGGATTTAAGGACGATGCTAATGCCATTAACATTATCCTTCTTATTAAAAATATAGAAGAACCAGCAAGCGCCAATCCGGCTACAGACATATTGCTAGTTTTCTTGCTAGATTTTTCATCAAGATTAGATTTTTCTGTTTCCTTTTTCTTATTTTTTTCATGCTCATCAATGTAAGAAACAAGAGTTACAAGAAAAGCAATTGCATTGGCAAGAAATAAAATTGCATCCTCTGCTGCTTCAAGTGAAGATGTTTCACCCATTATCATACCTACAATAATCAGTGCAGTTGGTATAGCCTCAATATAGATCAAACACTGACCTATATCAGAAATATTGTGCTCTTTTTCCTTTACTTCCTCTCCATTTTCAATATTCTCCAACTCTCGTTCTTTTTGTGCTATTTTCCTATTATTGTAAATTAAATATAGCGTACAAATAAGAGATAGGACCATAGAAGGTAATATAGTGTGGCTTAGCGCGCCACTTATCACGCCAAGTAATACCTGATCGCTACATGTTTTTTCCAGTTCAATCGCCATCAGCAATGCAAATGGGACCATTATTGCCAATGATACACATTGTCTATATAGCTCTCTTTTTTTTAGTGTTAATAGCTCTTGTTCTAGCTTCTTCTTTTTTTCTGCTTCTCCTACTTTTAGCATTAATAACTCCTGTTCGAGTTTCTTCTTTTTTCCCGCTTCTTCTTTTAGTGTTAATGACTCTTGTTCTGACCTTTCTTTTTTGACTTCCTTATCAACTGTCAGCCAAAAATCTCCAGGAGAAAACGTAGTCTTAGGGTTACCAGTCATATAGATCCCGTTGATTTATGAACTAATATATTATACAGGATTTTAACTATTCAGTCAATATTATAAAGATGTTAACCACTTTTGTATATTAACTGTTTCTCAAGAAATTCAGTCAACCTGTTTGATGCCGGCTAGGATATAATTATAGCCTGACCACATAGTTATAATAGCTGCAACCCATAAACAAATTGCACCTATATATTGAGTTGTGTCGTAATCGTTCATTATTAGCGCTACTACAGCAACCATCTGCAAAAATGTTTTAATTTTGCCAGCTTTGCTTACAGGTAGACTAACATTTATAGCTATAAGGAACTCCCGTAAACCCGAAACTAATATTTCCCTACAGATGATGATAATCGATGGTACTATTGTAAAATCATTTATCTTCTGCTTATAAACTAGCATAATTATCGTTGAAACCACTATTAATTTATCAGCAATTGGATCAAATAGCTTGCCAAACTTTGATTGGACTTTCCACGCACGCGCCAAGTAACCATCAAAAAAATCCGTAATGCACGCAAATACAAAGATTGATATTGTTATCAGGCCTGCATATTTATTTTCTATATAAAAACTTAATATTATTGCTGGTATTGCAAGTGCACGAGAAATTGTAAGCAAATTAGGCACGTTTTTCTTAAGCATGTAATATCATCTTACGTAATAGGTAAACTTATACAGAAGTACAACAGAGTTCACAAGCTAATAGTTTACAATTGAACATTTATAAAAACTCCATATACTTAAAAATTACAAGCTTAAAATATAAGAATGAACGATGATTTAGATAATACCACAAAACAAGAGGCACTTAAGTATCACAGTAGAGGTGGTAACCCTGGTAAAATTTCAATCATGCCAACAAAACCTTTATCTACCCAGTATGATTTGTCACTTGCTTATTCTCCTGGCGTTGCAGCTCCGTGCCTTGAAATAGCTAAAAATCCTGAGGTTGTTTATGATTATACGGCAAAAAGCAATTTTGTAGCTGTCATTTCAAATGGCACTGCAGTGCTTGGGCTTGGTAATATCGGTCCTCTTGCTGCAAAACCTGTCATGGAAGGCAAAGCTGTTTTATTTAAGCGTTTTGCTGATATTGATGCAGTTGATATAGAAGTTGGTACAGAAAATATAGAAGATTTCATCAATGCAGTAAGGTACCTTGGGCCAAGTTGGGGGGGGATAAATTTAGAGGATATAAGATCTCCCGATTGTTTTATAATAGAGAAACGTCTGAATGAACTGATGGATATTCCAGTGTTCCATGATGACCAGCATGGAACTGCAGTGGTTGTTGCAGCTGGTATAGAAAATGCTCTTGATATTGTCGGAAAGAAATTAGAGGACGTTAAGATCATTATGAATGGTGCTGGAGCAGCCGGTATTGCATGTTTAGAAATACTAAAGTCCATGGGCGCTAAAAATATAGTGCTGTGTGATAAGCAAGGAGTAATATACAAAGGTAGAAACGAGGACATGAATGAGTGGAAGGAAAAATATGCAATTGATACTTCCGAACGTTCTCTACTTGATACAATAAAAGGCGCTGATGTATTCATCGGATTATCTGCAAAAGATGTGTTAAATGAAGAGATGTTAAAGAGTATGGGCAAAGACCCAATTATTTTCGCTCTCGCCAACCCCGATCCAGAAGTAAGGCCTGAGTTTGCAAAATCTGTGAGGCCAGATGCAATAATCGCAACTGGCAGGTCAGATTACAACAATCAAGTCAACAACGTAATGGGATTTCCTTATATATTCAGAGGAGCGCTTGATGTACATGCAACAATAATAAATGATGAGATGAAAATTGCAGCTGCAGATGCAATAGCAAAGATTGCCCGTGAGCCAGTGTCTGACGAGATATCTGCAGCCTATGGCGCTCGTAAAATGAGCTATGGACGTGAATATATAATACCTACTCCATTTGACCCAAGATTAATTTCTATAGTATCTCCTGCTGTTGCAAAAGCCGCAGTTGATTCAGGTATTGCAAGAAAGGCAATACAAGATTGGAGTAAATATGAAAATCAATTGAAATCTCGCCTTGCTAGTGCACTTAACACGCTGAATCTACTGTCTTCACAATATTAGTAACCATATAATCAATAATTCAATTGCACCCAGTCATTTTAGATTTATAATGAAAGTATTGTAATTTAAAGCAAATCAATGACTATTGCAATTCACGAATTAGAAAGGATCATCAAACAATCGTTCCCCGACGCTGATATAAAGGTTCATGACCTTGCTGGAGATGATGATCATTATCATTTAAAAATAACCTCCAAGCGCTTTCTTGGAAAGACAAAAATAGAACAGCATAAAATGGTATATAAAGCTCTGGAAGGTCAGTCTATACACGCCTTGCAACTGGAAACTAATACTTAAAAATAAGGTGAATTTATGAGCAGTTTTGAACAAATAAAAAAAGATATAGCGGAAAATGATGTGGTGTTGTACATGAAAGGCACTTCTGATTTTCCTCAATGCGGATTCTCTGGACTCGTCGTGTCAATCCTAAAAAAATTGAACGTGAAGTTTAAGTATATTAACGTGTTGGAGAATGATGAAATACGTGAATCTATAAAAAAGTTTTCTGATTGGCCAACAATTCCACAATTATATATAAAGGAAGAGTTTATCGGTGGTTGCGACATCACTCGCGAGATGTACGAAAAAGGCGAACTGCAAAATTTATTGAAGGAAAAAAAAATTATTGCGGAATAAGTACCAAGAAACCAGTGCCCAGATGCTGGGATTGGTATAACGTAGTATAAGCTATGAAAAAGGATCTTATGTCTTAAACCTTATCACCAGGCTTAACAAATAGGTGGCCCAATACTATTAACTTTATGGGTTTACCTTCGTTATTTGCTACTATCCAAACCCCATCGCTCTCATGATCAACAATTTCTATTGGTACAAATATTACATAATTATTGTCATCAACAATCTTTATTCCAAGAGCACCCTCGTCACTTAAGCTCAGGGCTGAAGAAGGAACTTTATATGCAAATCTTTCGCCTGAAGGTAGTCTTACGTTGGCAGTTAGTCCCTGCAAGGATATCATTTTATTATTAATTACTTTTACCTCTACCCTATAAGACCCAGTTTTAGGCTCAGCAATTTTACTAATAAAACTTACTTCACCTGCCAATTTTTTTCCGTCCAGTAAACTAATTTGAGCTGTGCTGCCTAGCTCTATTTTATTTACTTCATTTTCCGAAACGTATAACACCACAAGAATTTGATCGAAATCAACCACGTCAGCTATTTTTTGCCCAGCATTAACAAAATCCCCTTCGTTTGCATTGATTTTATCAATATAACCATCTATAGGAGATTTGACTGCAGTATTTTCTAAATCCAATTCTAGCCTTTTTAGGTCAGCTTTTGCACTTTGTAACGCAGTAAAAGCTGCTTCTACTTGTATTTGTGCTCCATAGCCTGTTTTATTCAGTTTGTGAGAGGAATCATACTCAATTTCACGCTGCTTTAATAAAGCTTTGGCTTTCTGAGCTTGCTCAATCCTGTCATAATCTTCTATCTTTAACACTACATCATCTCTTTTTACCTTTTCACCATCAGGTAAATAAATAGCAATAATCTTACCACTTATTTTTGAGACAAGGCTAGCTCTATGTAAGGGATTTACTGTACCAGAAAAATTTAAATATATAGTGCGGTTTTGCGGCGCACATTCTTGAGTTTTTACTGAAAAGCTACTAGTTGCATTATCACTATGAACCGCCTGATCTTTTTTTAAAAATGCACTGCTGATAAAAAACAGTAGAATAAAAGCAATACTAGAAATGATGATTACTTTATTTCTCATCTTTAAACAATAGAATTTGTTGACTAATTTTGTTAGAAACAACTGCATAAATTTTCGAATCAAAAATGTAAGTATAATACATGCACCATTGTCACTCCATAAATAGTTTTATATGAGAACAAACACAAGAGTATGTCATTTTCCTACAATAAGTAAGTTTTTTATTGCTAAGATGCAATTTTTAATCAAATAAAAATGTAAAATTGCAAATAAAGTTGTACATAAGACTGGATTTTAAAAAATTTCCATAGAATGATATTATGGAAATAAGAATATAAAATTATTGTAACAAAACTCAATATATTAGCATATATTTAAATAGGGTGAGGTCAGTTTTAACGCTCCATTAAACGGATACCCAATTGTTCAACACTATCAATTTCAATTTGTAAAGTGTCCTTTATAAATTCATTAGCCTGTCCTATGTTCATTAAAACTCTATATTTATTGGAATTTGGCATAAACTTTTTATAACAGCTCTACTTTTTAATAAACTCCATTTGCATTTCTTGTATATTACTTTCTATTTGCTCTATTTGTTCTATCAACCTTTCCTCTAAGTCAAGATTACCGCTCAGCCTCGCTTCGGTTCTTTCTTTTCGTAACGCATTTAATTCTTTTAGTAACACTATATTATTCCACACAATTTCTGCAGATTTTCTCTCGTTCAGTTGGCTATTTAGTACACTAGTTTTTTCAAATACATACTTTATAACGTCAAACTGTTTCAATTCTTGTAACAAAGCCTCTTTACCAAGTTTGCTTTTGTTACTTATTACATCAATTACACGCTGTTGTAATCTTTTCATCTCATTAGTAAATTTAAAATGAGAAAATTGCTCAAAAAATATAGGACGGTTCAAGATTTCAGGAAATTCTACGGCTATATGCAAAATTATGGCCTGATTTTGCTCTGCCTCAATTAGCTCTGGAGATTTGTTATGAAGATACTCACCTTTTGTTGCTCTAGTTTTACTATTAAAAATCTGTTTTTTGAAGCTACTTCTTAGTTCACTAGCCTTATTGTAAAAATAATCTCTATAATACCTTCTAATACTGCTGTTGCTAATAGTATTTACATATTCCATGAACTTGTGCTCAAGAATTGAATATTTTTCCGGAGCAAGTTTTTCATAATTTTGAAAGTTGCTATCGATTATGTGACGCCATAAATATTCAGAATGCAGTTTTGTTGAATGGTCAAGAGCAGTCAACACGTCTTCTTTCTTGTATGCCAGTTCGTTACATATATCGTATGGATCTTTATTACTCGGCAAAGTCACAAACTTTAACGTGTATCCAGGCTCTAATATTGGCAGAGCAAGTTCTGCAACTCGGTTAGCAGCATGAAGTCCAGCACTATCGCCATCCATACAGATGGAGATTTCTTTAGCAAATCTCCATAGATTTTTTATCTGTTCTGCAGAAATTGCGGTACCAAGTGGAGCAACTGCATTACTAATTCCCGCTTGATGTAGCGCTATAGTGTCCATATATCCTTCAACAACAAATATGTGCTGTTTTTTACGTATTTCGCTTAAAGCAAAGTTTAATCCGTATAAATTCTCCCTCTTCTTGAAGAGCTGACTCTCTGGGCTATTTAAATATTTTGGCTGTTGCTCAGAACTCAGCGCACGTCCGCCAAAACCAATAACTCTTCCTGCAATGTTGTATATAGGAAATATCAGCCGGTCATAAAAATAATCATGAAAATTTTTGTTTACTAATCCAATATCAATTAAAATTTTGTCTTCAATACCTGAAGAGTTTAAATACTCTTTCAAACCAGAGCTTGGTGCATAACCTATCTTAAATTTATCTATGATTTCAGGTAAAATCTTGCGCTGCTTTAAATAATCTACAATGCCCTGATTTTTTTGTGCAAACCAATTTGCAGCTAAATCAAGCGCTAAAAATAGTTTATTGTCCCCTTTTGTAATACTAAGACTTTTGGGCAGTTCAACACCTGTAACCGATGCTAATCTTTCCAATGCTTCTTTAAAGCTTAATCCTTCAGTTTGTGAAATAAATTCAAATGCATCACCACTAGCTGAACAACCAAAACAGTAATATAACCCCTTAGTATTGCTCACCGAAAAAGATGGGGTTTTTTCGTTATGAAATGGACAGAGCCCAACAAAACTATCTCCTCTTTTTATTAGCCTGACTTTTTTACCTACTATGTCAGATAATAATAATTTTGATTTTATAATATCTATGTGATCCATCTTTTTGAATTAGTAGTAGGATAAAAATTATATAGAATTTATACACATCTGACTCGAAATTTATTTCAAGCTTTAGGACTCCCGAAAGATCAGGAGTATTAAAACGGCTTGACAGAAAGATCAAAATAAATTACCCATATAAATATCCTTAAGTTATGCAAGATCAACTTTTTATATGTCAGATATAATATCAATTTCCTCAGATCATGCTGGTTATGAATTAAAATCAGAAATAAAATCCTACCTGGAAACCCTGGGTTACACAGCGGTAGATCAAGGCTGCACTGCTAAGCAAAAGTGTGTAGATTACCCAGACTATGCTGTTAAAGTTGTAGAAGATATAACAAGCAAAAAAGCAAATTATGGGATATTAATTTGTGGTACAGGTTTGGGCATGAGTACTGTGGCAAATCGTTTTGAAGGAATCTACGCTGCTTTATGCAATAGTGTTGAGATTGCAAAATTAGCTCGCGAGCATGGCAACGCAAATGTACTGTGTCTTGGTGCAGGATTTACTGCGAGTGGATTAGCAAAAGACATAGTCAAACAATTCCTCGAAACAGAATTTTCAAAAGAAAGCAGACATAAAAAACGCCTTGATAAACTCAGCAATATAATCTCTAAGAAAAAAAAAACAAAAACTTATAACGAAGATGAAATATCAAAATTCGCTAAAATGGCAGGTGAATGGTGGGATGAGAATGGTAAATTTAAGCCATTGCACATGATGAATCCTATTAGAGTATCTTACATTATTGAGAAAATAAAAGAGTTAAAAAAATGCGATTTAAAAGAATTATCATTGCTTGATGTTGGATGCGGTGGTGGCATTTTGTCAGAATCAATGGCACGCGTTGGCATTAATGTTGTGGGAATAGATGTATGTGAAGAAAACATCAAAGTGGCACAGTCACATGCGAAAAAAGTAGGGCTTAATGTAGAATATATGCACACCAGCATTGAAGAGCTAAGCAATGACAAGAAGTACGACGTGGTTCTGCTGATGGAAGTAGTCGAGCATGTAGATAATTTAGAATTCTTTATGAGAAGAGCAATAGAATTGCTGAAACCAGAAGGGCTAATCTTTATATCCACAATAAATAGAACTATCAAATCCTTCTGTCTTGCAATAGTCGGCGCAGAGTACATATTAAATTGGCTGCCTAAGGGTACGCATAATTGGAATAAATTTCTCAAGCCGTCAGAAATTGCAAATCACTTAAGAGAAAATAATGTAACGCTGCAAAACATGGCTGGCATGGAGTACAACGTAATAAAGCGTGAGTGGAATTTAACTAAAGGTGTGGATATTAATTATATACTTTGTGGTTTGATGAGTGGTTAGATTTAACTCTATAAAAGCACCATTTTCACTACCAATACTTTGAAGGATCTAGACCAGGTTTCTTACAGTTGCCCTTACTAGTGATCACCCAGCCATTAGAACAACATCCTTGAACCCCGTTTCTCGAAGGGCCACAACGATCACGACCTATGTATTCATATCCAGGAGCAGCAACACACTTTCCATTATTCAATGTTTGTCTCTTATCAAGACAACAAACTTCTTTTTCTGTTACCTTTGTTACAATTTGAGGAGCACCAAAAAACACAGCAACAAACATACCCAGTGCGAAAAGTGCAGGCCAAGGCATTTTGCCAAATATTGCAAGCAAGCTTGAACCAATTATTACCACTGTAATCATTGGTCCACCTATTCCATGAACGTAACCTATTACATTACACATTACATCTGTTGCTCCATCAGCGTGTGCATCAAATGCATAGAAAACTATAAATAGAATTACAAGAAAATTTCCCACTGTTCTTTCAATAATCTTTATTTCATACCTGATTGTTTCTTATTTTAATAAAATTTCAGTAAATAGCTTTTTTCAAAAATTATGCTTAACCCAATCAATATTTATTTATTACTGCCTTTTTAATACTATAATTAACTCAGTTGATTTTTATCAAAATGCTAAACCATGGATCGATTTGAGAACTTTTACATCACCACGCCAATATATTACGTAAACGATAAGCCGCATATCGGTCATGTATACACTTCTCTCTTGTGTGACGTGGTGGCAAGGTTCATGAAACTAGCTGGGAAAAATGTCAAATTTACCACCGGTACAGATGAACATGGACAAAAAATAGAAAAAGCAGCTAAAGCAAAGGAAATGCAGCCAAAAGAATTTACAGATGAAGTGAGTGTTTCATTTAAAGAATTAGCTAAGTTCATGAATTTTGAGTATGACGATTTTATTCGCACTACGGAGGAACGTCATGAAAAAGCAGTGGTAGCTTTATGGAATAGGCTTGAAGAGAGAGGACAAATATATTTGGATTCCTATTCGGGTTGGTATTCAGTTCGTGATGAAGCATTTTATCAGGAATCAGAGCTGATAGATGGCAAAGCACCAACAGGTGCTGAGGTTGAATGGGTAAAAGAAGAGAGCTACTTTTTTCGTTTGTCGAATTGGCAGGATAAATTACTAGAACTATATGAAAATCAGCCAAATTTTATCTTTCCTGAGAGCAGAAAAAATGAAGTGGTATCATTTGTAAGATCAGGGCTCATTGACCTCTCAATCTCTCGCACTAGTTTTAACTGGGGAATAAAAGTACCAGGTAATGAC
This sequence comes from Wolbachia endosymbiont (group A) of Myopa testacea, assembly GCF_964027115.1. Lineage (NCBI taxonomy): Bacteria > Pseudomonadati > Pseudomonadota > Alphaproteobacteria > Rickettsiales > Anaplasmataceae > Wolbachia > Wolbachia endosymbiont (group A) of Myopa testacea. Next base: position 1,163,398 of record NZ_OZ034729.1, on the reverse strand, counting down.
AAACACGTAATCTATGTCTGGATAGATGCATTAACCAATTATCTTACATCAATAGGTTTCCCTACTACTGAAGGTGAAGAATATAAGAAGTTTTGGGCAGAACCAGAAATACAGATTCCAGTGTCAAGCACTGCAAACCTAGCTGACAACTCTTTCAACGTTCATGTAATCGGCAAAGACATATTGCGCTTTCATGCTGTGTATTGGCCAGCGATTCTCCTTGCAGCAGATTTGCCACTGCCAAAACAAATTGCAGTTCATGGTTGGTGGCTAAACGAAGGAGAAAAAATATCCAAGTCCCTTGGTAATGTCATAGATCCAATTGGCCTCGCTCAAGAGTTTGGTGTTGATCAACTACGCTATTTTCTCCTTCGAGAAGCAAGTTTTGGCCAGGGTGGCAACTTTAGTAAGAAAAACATGATCAGCCGTATAAACTCAGAACTTGCAAACAATATAGGCAATTTAGTACAAAGAACAATTTCATTTTTACACAAGCAATGTTCTGGAATTGTACCAACAATTGATCAAAGCCTACTTAAAGGTGAAGAAAGTCTTCCAGGTTGCAAAGCTATACTCGATCAGGTAATGAATTACCTATCAAAGTATGAGTTTAACCAGATTATACTTCTAATTATCAACATCTCTTCTGAAGCCAATGCTTATATAGACAAAAATGCACCCTGGATATTAAGCAAAACTGATAGAGAACGCATGAATTTAGTAATCTACAAATTACTAGAATATATCAGGATAATTGGCATTTTATTGCAGCCAATCGTTCCCAAGTCAGCAGAAATGATACTTAATCAACTACAAATTCCAAAAGAGCAACGAGATTTAAAATCTCTGTACAATGCATGCGTAAGTTCAGGCATTACACTACCTAAACCTACGCCGTTCTTTTCGAAGTTTGATGTTAAAGTGGAGAAATAGTTTTTACACTATTTCTCCTGGATGAGATTATCTCTAGTTAACGACAGTGCACACCGCTATCTACATATTCAAGTTAGGTGCAAGTGCCTTAGTTATTTTAGCAAAATATGGTTTAGTAACATCAGCACCTACCACTACTACTTCAGTCATTACCGACTTAGCCTTTCCTAGGCTCCATGCAAACCAGCCTTGACCATTTTCTTCTTTAGTTGGCTGACTTTCTGGGCTAGAAATCTTAGGATCTTTTTCATCACCAGATTCTGCATCATAAAATACATCCTGATCCTCAGAAAGACTCATTAAATACCTTTTAGCAGCATCAATACTTAAATGATCAGGTTGCTTAGGAACGTCGTTATCAATATTTAAATAATCCAAACTATTAGCTCGTTGCTTTTGCTCACTGGAAGAAACTGCAAGATCTAAGTAATCCAAACGAGTTAGTTCTTGCATACTAGGTTTAGATCCATCTTCACGCTTAAACTGCTCTTCCGGACTAGAAACCTTAGTACCATAAAGTACACTGTACAAGCTGCTTCCAACGCTGTTAAGTGCTCCTTTTGTATACTCAACTGATGTGCCATAAGCATTTTTCGCACTACCTACGACATTTTTTAAGTCATTCACAACATCACTACGGCGCTGCTTAATAGTACTATGAACGCGCCCACTACTGTAGGCTTCTGCTACATATGCAAATACTTCTTGAGATGCTTCTTTGATATTCTTCATTGCTTGCTGAACAAAAGTTTTCTTGTGTTTAAGTTCTTCTATTTCTTTTTTTTGATTAATTTCAAATTTTTGCTTAGAATTTTTCTCCTCTTCCGCTTCTTTTTTAGTCAGTTGGTCATTTTGCCCAGAAATTGTTTGCTTTTGAGCCTGTACTTTATCTTCTTCTTTAGCTAGTTGAGCATCTTTTTTAGATATTTCTTCTACTTTCTCAGCCAGTTGAACATCTTTCTCAGAAATAGTTTTGTTCTTACTAATTGCTTTATACGAAAGTGCAATAGTTACAACAGAAAATACAGCACAACCAATAATAAATGGCAGGCCAACACTTAATGCTGCAACTGGAGCTAAGAAACCAATATAAGGAGCTGCAGCAAACACTCCAGATGCTAATAAAGTTAGAGTAGCCAGAGCACCAGCTACAAGATAGGGTACATTGTTTTTACTTATCATGATTATTCCTCACGTATTATGTTAAATGAGTTTAACATCAATTAAGAAGTAAAGTCAAGTTAATTTTGATACGATAAGATATAAGCTAGTAAATTTAGAAATAAGAAGATTGCTGCCAAGCTACACACTATGCCTCTCCGTGTAATCTTTAAACGAACCTCTGTTAGAGTCAAAATATAGCTTCACACTGCCAATTGGCCCATTTCTCTGCTTTGCAATAACAAGCTCTGCAATATTTCTAATTTTTTCCATTTTTTCTTGCCACTCTCGATGTTTATTGCTTCCTTCACTTGGTTGCTTTCTCAATTCGTAGTATTCTTCTCTATAGAGAAACATTACTATATCTGCGTCTTGCTCTATGCTTCCTGAATCACGTAAATCAGAAAGTTGTGGTTTTTTATCATCCCTCTGCTCAACAGAACGAGAGAGCTGAGATAGTGCAACAACGGGAATATTCAGCTCTTTTGCAATTGCTTTCAAACCCTGCGTCACTTCCGAGATTTCTTGTACTCTATTTTCATTACTTCTTTTTGTTGTTCCTCTGATTAGCTGCAAATAATCAATGAATACCACTTCTACATTATATAATTGATACAGCAAGCGTATTCTGGTGCGAAGGGCACTAATTGATAGCGCAGGGGTGTCATCTATGATGAAAGGCAGTTCAGATAATTCTGTACTAGCATTGATAAATTCATGCAATTCAAAATCACTAATTCTCCCGGTTAATGCCTTATAATAACTAATCCCTGAATCTATAGTGATCAGCCTTGCGGTTAATTGTTCTGCTGACATTTCAAGTGAGAAAAACGCTACATAATGTTGTTTATCTGCTCTTTTTTGCAACATCTTACAAGCATTAAGTGCGATGTTTAGCGCCAGTGCTGTTTTACCCATAGAAGGCCTTGCAGCTAAAATTAATAAATCAGATTTTTGTAGGCCACCAAGAAGCTGATTTAGATCTTGAAGTCCGGTTGTAACGCCCAGCGCTTCTGGATTATTTTTCAGTGTGCTGATCTTCTCAACTACGTCTTTAATTGAACTTGCAAGTTTTATATATGTTTTCTCACCTTGTTTTTTTACTGCTAAGTTGAACAATTTTGTCATTGCTTGTTCAATTTGCGCCTGTGCAGGATTTTCAATATCGTAGTTGTAGCTATCACCAACTATTTCTTGCCCGAGCTTAATTAAACATCTCCTTAAGTAAGTATCACGGATTATTCTAGTCAAACTATAGATATCAAGTGCAATACTTGCCTTTGCTGCAAGCTTTGCTAAGTACTCTACCCCACCACACTCGGTAAACGCTTGGTCGTTCTCAAAAAACATTTTGAGGCTTAGTTCATTGGCAACTATACCGTGTTTCCTGGTTTTGGATATCTGCGTAAAAATACTTTGATGTAATGGATCATAGAAATTTTCTGCTGTGACTGTGTCTTCAACTGCATCACAGATTCTATTATCACGAATCATTGCACCAATAAGTATCTGTTCAGCTTCTAAATTATGCGGTAATTTACATATTTCCTTATCTACACTTCTTGAACTGAGGAGACTAGCTAATTCATTCATTTTAAGTTTTGAGAGTAACTGTTGATTATTGTAGAATATTTAGTCCTCATTTGAAAGACATATAAAATTTGACTAATTCCGTGTTGCCTATAGCATTAAAACTTAATGCCCCTGTGGTGGAATGGTAGACACGGCAGACTCAAAATCTGTTGCTTGCAAAAGCATGCTGGTTCAAGTCCAGCCAGGGGCACGTTAAATATTGGAAAGTATATATATGTTACATAAATTTTTTAATCGTTTATTTTCTATTTTTTCTTCTATAAATGTTATTCAAAAGGTAAAGAAAGATGAAAATGGGATATGTTATGTAACAGGACTTAGGCGCTATATATCAGTATTGCTTGATTTGATTATTATCGTTTTGTTCTTGCAGTTTTGCAGCCAAGCCTTAAATAAGCTCTTTATGAACTCAGAGGATAGCAAAATATTAAGTCAAATTGCTGCAAAATACCAAATGCAAGCGCCACTGTCTGCAGAAGAAAAGACAACGCAGAGTAGACTTATAAAATTACAAATCCTAAATCAAATAGTCCAATGCATTATGCTCTTTTGCTATGTAACATATATGTGGGTAAGGTTTGCTGCTACACCTGGAAAACTATTACTTGGGCTTAGAGTTGTGGATGCACAAACTTTCGAAAAGATGACCCTAAGACAAGCAACAAAGAGATTTTTTTCCTTTATATTGTCAGCTGCACCATTATTCTTGGGCTTTTTATGGTCAAATTTCAACAAACGCTGTCAAACTTGGCACGACAAGATCGCAGGCACAGTGGTTGTCACGAGTAAAAGCCTTAGAAGGCAGAACTAAAAACTAAAGAGATCAAATGAAAGAAGGTAAACTCTAAAGTATACATTTAGTAGCGCTTTCTATGAGAGAAATCGTATTATCTATTCCATAAAGCTTTATGAAAGATCCCATTCTTGGACCGGTTTTTTGGCCAAGTAACGTTTCATATAATAGCTGAAACCAGTCACGTAAGTTGGTATAATCATATTTTTTTCCAATAGAAAATACCTGAGATTGAATTTCTTCAGCAGTAACAGTTGTAGATAGAGAATGTAAAGTGTCCTTCAAATCTAGTAACGCTTCTTTCTCTTTTGCATTTGGAGTTTTATATGATTTTGTTGGTTTGATAAAATCGTGGTAATACTTTACTGCAAAGTCTGAAAGTCTATCGAGCATTTTATTATTTTCTGGTGTGACGCTTGGTGCATAAGTGGATATAAAACCCCAGAGAATCTCTTTGTTTTCAGCGTTACAAGCCGCCGCTAGGTTTAAAAGTAGCGTAAAATTTATACCTGAAGTTTCTATACTGGGAACTTCACCTTGATGAATATGACATGCAGGATTATTTATATCTTTTTCTTTACTCTCATTATAGCACCTTACAAACTCTAGATACTCATCGGTTGATTTTGGTATCACATCAAAATATAAACGTTTAGCTTTTTTAGGGCTCTGAAAAATGTAAAATGCTAAACTCTCTGTCGGTGCGTAAGTTAACCACTCTTCAATTGAAATGCCATTTCCTCTTGATTTTGATATTTTCTTTCCTTCTTTATCAAGGAAAAGCTCGTAGCAAAACAGAAGTGGTGGCTTTTCTCCAAGTATTTCACATATTTGACTTGAAAGCACAGCAGATGGAGTTAAATCTTTTCCGTGAGCTTCATACTTTACTCCAAATGCGGCCCACCTCATTCCCCAATCAGGTTTCCATTGCAGTTTACATTTTCCTTTTGTCACTGGAACTTCTATTTTTTCCCCGTTTGGGTCTCCATACGTGATTGTTCCTTTATCTGTATTTGTTTCAATTACTGGAACTTGTAAAACTTGGGAAGTTTTTGGGCATATCGGCAAGAATGGACTGTAAGTCTGCTGCCTTTCTTCCCGAAATGATGGAAGCATTACGTCCATCACTTTATCATAATTTTTCAGCAGGAGTAAAAGTTTTTCATCGTAAACGCCAGATTTATAACACTCTGTTGCACTCCTAAATTCGTATTCAAATTCAAACAAATCAAGAAATTTACACAACAACGAATTCATGTGATGACCATAACTCTCATGAGTGCCAAATGGATCGGGTATCATAGTCAATGGTTTATTTAAGTGCTCCCTTAGCATCTCTTGATTTGGCACATTATCTGGTATTTTTCGCAAACCATCCATATCATCTGAAACTGCAATGATTTTGGTTTTTATACCAGGAGCTATTTTTTTTAATGCATTTACAACAACTGTAGTGCGGAAAACCTCTCCAAAGGTTCCTATGTGGGGTAAACCAGAGGGTCCATAACCAGTTTCAAATATTATTTCTTTTTTATTAGGAAACTCTTGCAATATTTTTTCTGCTTCTTGAAATGGCCAACTTGTCATTATCTGGGTTAAATTATTAATCAATGTATCTTAAAGTGCTACTAGTTTCAATGGATTTTTAATATAATGATATAGTATTAGTGTTAGAGCTATTATTAGAAGGTTAAAGATATGTCCACAGGTAGTATACAAACAGATCAATTATTTAAAGGTCTTACAAGACCTGCAATGCTCTTTGGTGTGAGTTATATGTTTGCAATATTAAACGTCCTGATTTGCCTGCTAATTTTCATTAATTCAAATGATTTGAGAGTGATTCTCTTAATGTTACCAGGTATACATGGACTTGGCTATATAGCTTCTGCAAAAGAACCTTTGTTTATTGAATTATTTATGGTAAAATTAGGAAAGTGCTCGAAATGTTTAAATCGTTTTTATCATGGAGCCAATTCTTATGATATTGCTTAATGTTGTGTGATGCTGAGGTTTAGGGCTATTCAATCAAAGAGTAAATCTACTCTGAGCAGGGAAGTTCACGCTGCTGAATTTATTCCTTATTCTTGCTATTGGAATAGCACAACCTTGATGACAAAAGAAAATTGGTTGGTTAAGGTTATAAAATTAAGTGGCTTTGCATTTGAAACCGCCGATGACGAGGATTTAGTAATACAAAATAATATCAGGAATCAGATGCTCAGAAGCATTTCATCTCCGGCATTTAGTTTGTATTTTCATACTATCAGACGTAAAAAAAATATTTTTTCTGATGAATTTGCAAGTCAAGGTTTGCCGAATTTTTTCGCTAATCATGTAAATCTAAAATGGAGAGAAAAACACGCAACAAGGCAATCATTTATTAATGACCTATACATTACGATTATCCGTAGAGCAGACACAAAAGGAGTAGAATTTTTGTCATATCTACTAAAAAAATTCGGACATGTAACTTCAAAACATGCTTGGGAAAGTGATATGCGTGCTACGTATGAAGATTTAGAGGAAACGACAAATCGTGTAGTGACAAGCCTTAGAAATTATTCGCCTAAAATTCTTGGAGTAAAAGAAACTCCAGATGGTTTGTTCTGCGAAATAATGGAGTTTCTATCTAGAATCGTAAATTGTGGCTTCGTTACAAATACGCTTTTTCCGCTAAGAACTGAAATATCAAGATACTTACCAGTACATAGGTTATTCTTTGGCCGTAAGATGATACAGGTTGTGACTCATAATGAGAGTAAATATGCTGGAGTAGTTAGTATCAAAGAATATGGAAATCATACTTCTGCAGGAATGCTTGATTCGTTTTTACAACTTCCTTACGAGTTTATAATTACGCAATCTTTTCAATTTATAAACAGGCAAATGGCGATTGGAAAAATGCAGATACAGCAAAATCGAATGATACAGTCTGCAGATAAAGCTATTTCTCAAATAGCAGAAATTTCTCAAGCGCTTGATGACGCAATGAGTGGTAAGATTGCATTTGGTCAACATCACCTGACTATTTTATGTATAGAAAAAAGTCCTAAATCATTGGATAACGCTCTGTCGTTGGTAGAATCAGAGCTTTCTAATTGCGGTGTTTACCCTGTCCGTGAGAGAGTTAACCTTGAACCAGCATTTTGGGCGCAAATTCCTGGTAATTTCGATTATATAGTGAGAAAAGCTACAATAAGTAGTCTTAATTTGGCTGGATTTGCATCTCAACATAATTATCCTACTGGTAATAAATTCAATAACCACTGGGGAGATGCCGTTACAGTTTTCGACACGACATCTGGTACTCCATTTTTTTTCAACTTTCATATAAGGGATGTTGGACACACTATGATAATTGGCCCAACTGGTGCTGGTAAAACTGTTTTAATGAATTTCTTATGTGCTCAAGCGATAAAATTTTCTCCAAGGATATTCTTTTTTGACAAAGATCGCGGTGCAGAGATTTTCTTAAGAGCACTTGGTGGTATCTATACTGTAATAGAACCAAGAACTAAAACAAATTTTAATCCTTTGCAACTTTATGACACCTCTGATAATAGAACATTTTTAATGGAGTGGATAAAGTCTTTAATTTCGGTATATAATGATAAATTTACTTCAGAAGATATTGCACGAATTAATGATGCAATTGAAGGAAATTTTAAATTAAGAAAAGAAGACAGGTTCTTGAGAAACCTTGTACCGTTTTTAGGACTTGCAGGTCCTGATACTCTAGCTGGGGCAATATCTATGTGGCATGATAATGGTTCTCATGCTGCAATATTTGACAATAAAGAAGATTTGCTAGATTTTTCACGAGCAAGAGTATTTGGTTTTGAGATGGCTAGCTTGCTCAAAGATCCTGTTGCCCTTGGACCAGTATTGATTTATTTATTTCATAGGATTAGTATATCTCTTGATGGCACTCCATCTATTATCATTCTTGATGAGGCATGGGCATTAATAGATAATCCAGTTTTTGCACCCAAGATAAAAGACTGGTTGAAGGTACTGAGAAAACTAAATGCTTTTGTGATTTTTGCTACTCAGAGTGTTGAGGATGCAAGTAAAAGTGCTATTAGCGATACGCTTGTACAACAAACAGCGACACAGATTTTTTTACCAAATCTGAAAGCTACTAGTGTCTATCGGGATGTTTTTATGTTAACTGAACGTGAGTATATATTAATTAAACACACAGATCCAAGTACTAGATTCTTTTTGGTGAAACAAGGAGTCAATGCTGTGGTAGCTAGAATAGACTTAAAAGACTTAGATGATATAATCAACGTATTATCTGGACGTGCAGAAAGTGTCATACTGTTACATGATATATTAAAAGAAGTTGGGGATAACCCAAAAGTATGGTTGCCTATATTTTATCAGAAGGTGAAAAATGTTTAAGACTAAGCTGTCATTGCTATTAATTGCAATATTTTTACTAAATATAGACTTTTTACTCTCATATCCAGTACTTGCAGATGAAGTAAGTGGTACTGACAAGACAGAATTTGTTAGTAGATTTAATTCTACTGGCAACTTTAGCCGTGCCTCTAACCCTGATTGTGGGGCGTTTAAAACAGCTGCAGCACTTGCTGGAATAGAGATTGCTGTTGGTGTAATATTTACTGGCATTGTTTTGAGCGTCTCTTCTGCTGGTTTATTTACTGCTTTTGTTATTGTTGGAATGATAGCTGCAATTGTTGGAGTCTGGAAAGCAATAGGGGGGCTTGTTGTTTGTGAACATAGTTTTATTAAACACCCAGTTGCACGTGGTCATGATGGAAAATACAAAAATTTTAAAGAAGACACAGGTTATAGTGGCTGCACCAATAAAAATTACCAAACAGAAGATGAATATTTTTCTTGTTTGCAAGATAAAGCTCGGGAAGACGTGAACAAAAAAGACTATGACGGGAAAAGAGCAGAAAAAGAAGCCTTGAATTTCAACGTTCAGGAGAGTACAGAAAGTTATTACTGGCCAAAAAACGGTGTGCAATACAGTGAATATATAGAAATATGTCATCGAAATCCTTTAACTTTTGGTAATCTTTTTAACAAGAAAGACTTTGATTCCAGAGAAAAACCTGGATACATAGACTTTGATGTAAGGGAAAAAGATACTGGATATGTAGATGGGTCATGGTCCCCGACGGTCGATGGTGAGATGAAATGTAAAGTTCTTAAAGCTGGGCAAAGCGAAACCATACATGGGTCAACATTTAAAGCAGTAAGAAAAATGGGCAGGTTGTGTGTGGAGCTGGGAAGTGTGAGCATGCTTGGTATCGAAATGACTACTTGGCCGCAAGGGGTTGATATGGGGTGCACGGAATTGCCACCTGACCCACTTGCTCCTATGTGTGAAAAATCTATGATGACATTCAAAAATAAAGATGGTACAGGAGAGGAAAAAGTTTCTATTGGTAATAATGATGACTATAAAACTACTATCAGATCTAAAGAAAAAGGACTCAACGGACAAGGGGGGAAATTTTTTGTAGGTTATGATAATGCTGGCTGTTTTAGCTCGTATGTCTCTAAAGCTTGCTATAACCAGGCAGGGAGTAAATCATTAGCTCCTATTCCCGTGACTTCTATGATAGTGCAATGCATTAAGGAATCGTTAGATAATTTAGTTGCAGGTATTGATTCAAGTGGCAGCCCACTTAAAGATAAAGATGGACATAACAAGGGCAGTTTCTTATCTGTAGCACAAAAGAGGTTGAAAAACACTGTAACTGTTGTTTTGGTTTTAGCTTTAATACTGTTCTCTATAAAAGCTATGTCTGGTGGAGTTCGCAGCCCACAAGAAATGTACATGTTGATTATTAAATTCGCTTTAGTGATTTACTTCACAACAGGCAGTACCATGTCTCATTATTATGGGGAATTAACTCGTCTCTCAAATGGTTTGTCAGAGATAGTGCTAAAAGCGTCATCTGAAAGTAAAGGCATATGTAATTATAAAGCAGGTACAGATTATGAATATACTCGTGCAGGAAAGAAGGTATCTTACAGTTATCTTGCACCTTGGGATAGGCTTGATTGTAGAATTTTATTTTATTTAGGTGCCCCTTTAGATGGAATTGGTGGCAAAATTGGTACTGGAGGTGTTGCAACGTTAGCAGTCTTGCTTGGTGCTGCTCCTGTCTTGTTAGTTGCAAGTTCGGTGATTGGTATTATTTTCGCTGGTGGACAAATTTTAGTAGCTCTTGTCTGTATATTTATGGCCGTTCTGATGATGATGGTTATTTTGTGGCTGTGCTATGTATTTATTTTATCTCTAGTTGCTTTAAGTGTAATTGTTATTCTATCACCTTTGTTTATTCCTATGGTTTTATTCCAACACACCAAAGGATATTTTGACGGCTGGGTGAAAGAGTTGATTACCTATAGCTTATACACGGTTATCCTTTTTGCGTTTTTGTCCTTTATGTTCATAGCATGTGATAAAATCTATTTTAAAAATTTAAATTTTGAACTGGACGAGTCATATAAAAATGAACAACCGGACAAGTCATATGAAAAGAAACAAGCAGAAATCTCATATAGTAAGAAAAAACAGTGGTTTAAATTGAAAGATGGGGAATGTGATAAAAATGAAACTACTCTTGCATGTATGATGCAAAATTATAGCTTTAAAAAGAGCAGCATACTTGGTCTATTCGACTTTACATACATGGAGTTTGGCAGCTCTCTCATCGGAGAGTTATTAAAGTTGTGTCTAGTGTTATTCCTCTTTTACCACTTTTTAAACATTCTTCCTAACATGGCTGCTGAACTTGCTGGTAACCATAGAGCATTACTCGGTTCTGGTAGTACACCTGGACAAATGGTGGGCAAAGCTTTATCTGCTGCCAAAGCTGCTGCTGGAGGTGTTGGTCAAGCTGCTGCTGCGGCTGTCAAGAAGGCAAGAGGTACTGGTGGAGGAGGTGGAGATAGTGGTAAAGGTTCCAGCGAAAAGATTAACTAAGGTGGCGGTGATGCTAGTTAAGGTAAGTAACAGATGCTTAAACGTTTAAGTAACCAAAACTTGGGTAAGCTATGCATAAGTTTTGTGGTGCTTTTTTTATTGTCTGGATGCGGGGAGGATCACTGTATTAAGCCAGAAAATTTATCAGGTTTGCGTGAAAAACTAGATATAGTGTCAACAGAGCAGAAGTGGGTTGATTCTGGTGTTTACATCTCAGATGGGATAAGAAGCGTAACAGAGATTAATATAGTGCCTAGTAAGGTTAATTTTTGTCCTAAGCAGTATGCAGATTTTGCAATTGGGCCTGGGAGAAATGACGTTACATTACCATTTGCACTTAAAGCTGGTGATTTTATAAGCTTTAGTGTTATTGGAAGTAAAGTGTGTCAAGATAAAGAGGATGATACAAAAATCAGGTACGTGAAAATTGATGAAAAGTGCAGCGAGAAAGAAGAGGAGTATTTTGCACATGTTTTAAATCGAGAAGGATGTCAGGATGGAATATGTTCTAATAAGTACATACGAAGCAATGAATACTGGCTGCATCAAAATGGAAAAGAATATCAGAGTCCAGATTTTTCAAGATCAGATCAAGATAAAAGAAGAAAGGAGATCGAAGATATTGTCAATTCTATAAAACAACAAGGAAAAGATATAGACTGCAGCTCGCTTTCAAGTAATCAAGCAAGCAAGATAGATACATATATCTTAGACCTAACCTGTAAATATGCATGCTTTCTTGATAATCGTGGAGAAAAGCTTTGTTTGTCTAGTCTTGCACAGAATGCTACAAAACGCAATCTGGTTAAATCCATTACAAGTGCTTTAAAGTCTGTTAGTAAAGAATCTGTTGGTGAGGCTATTAGTGACATTTTAAAGAATGCAGAAATAGAAACTTATGTTCAACACTTAAGTGTTTATATGGATGGTGTAAAGTTTAAAAATGCGCAAGATGATGGTATATGTACTAGTTGTAATCACGAGATAAGTGATAGCCATGCAATAAACTCAGGATTAATTTTTACGTTAGGTGATGGTACTGGCAAGGGTGGTTTCAACATAAGAGTAACAAAGAACCATAGCCTAAAAAATAACTTGTATATACGCGTCTCTGACAAACTTCCTGAGCATAACCCTGATGAAACCCAGGGAGATATATCTGTGGATATTAGCCAAGTTCATGATACTGAGTACATGGAAGGCTTAAAAGAAAAGTTAAAAGACAAAACAGGCACCATATATTACGGAATAAGAGACCATGGCTGCGATTACAAAAATGAAGGTCAGTTTAGCATTAACCTAACAACTAAAGAGCCACCTACAAGAACTTTTAGTGCAATCTATAATTTTTTTGACGAAAAAGTAAAAACTGCATTTTTTGGTTCCAGCTATAAAGACTCCAACGCGATTCACTCTGATACTAGTCCTGTAAAGCATCTTTACGAAAGTTTTGTAAAATCAAGCAAAACAAACACCATTAGATCTATGATAATATCACTGTTAGTATTATACATAATCTTATATACCCTTTACTACTTTTTTGGATTAACTCATATTTCTATATATGAGTTTCTAATTATATGCGTAAAGATAGGAGTTATTACCCAGCTGCTGCAGGACAACAGTTGGAATTTTTTTTATAATAATGCATTTTCTATTTTTATTAACACCCCAAAACAGTTAATAGAAATAGCAAATTTCAGAGGCACTACTTCAAATGTTTTTGAGTTTCTTGATTTGCCGTTAAATAGATTTCTGTCATCGCATTCAGTATTGTTAATAGTATCTCTTATATTTTCTGGCCCTTTGGGCATTGTATCTTTTTGCTTGGTGATTTGGGGTTTAATCACAGTGAGCTTATCTATTTTTAATGCCTTATTTTCTTTTATTACATCTATAGCAATAGTTGCGTTATTGCTTTCTTTAGCACCTATTTTTATTATTTGTCTTTTATTTGCGTATACTAGGCAGATGTTTCACAACTGGGTTAAAAATTTAGCAAGATTTGCGATTCATCCAGTAGTGCTTTTAATTTTTATATCACTGATAAGTCAGGTTATGGATTATATCATATATTCAGTATTTGATTTTGAAGTCTGCTCTACGTGTATACTTAGTATTAACCTAAAGATTTTTAACCCTTGTATCTTCTATGGTTATGCTTCCAAATATACACCTAATATTACCGCTATGATGGCTTTTGTTATTTTGGGACACGCTATGAAAGCTTTAGTTAAAGCTTCTTCGGCAATATCTGACTCGTTGTTTGGTGCTTATGTGCAAAACGAACCTGGAAAAGAATATCAACAAAGCTTAATGGGAACAGTAGGGTTAGATGAACAAACCGTTCAAAGAAGAGGAGCAGAAGGCGGAAGAGGAGGAGGAGGAGGTACTTCTCAACAGTCAGGTGCGTCAAGACCTCAAATACCGCAAAGGGCTCAAGAACCTCAAGGACCTAAGATACCAGGGGGCTCATAATGATAAGTAAAAGATCACTATTATTGATACTGTGTTTTGCAATCACTGGTTGTACTATGGATTGTGTTGAGCCTGGGTTACAGAGCAGAAACACCAGAGTTAATGTGGATGTTCCAGTTCATAAAGCAGATGAAAGAGTTAAAATTCATTGGGTTGATTCTGGTCAGGTAATTAGTGAGGGTAAGGAAATCAAATTCACCCTCGATGGATCAGTAAATTTTTGCCCTTTTAAAGAAGACAAAAATCCAAGGAAAGTACTTGTGCCTGCTGTATTTTGTGCTGATGGTTCAGAACCAGCTTATAGTAAAGCTGTAAATATTAATAGTGTACCTAACGATTATGGTGTTAATGAACAAGAAGTGTGTAAAGACATAGGGTTCGGAAACGGTCAATCATATAGTAAGAGACGTTATGTGGACACTGGAATTAAAGTAAATCCAGGTGATAAGTTAAGCTTCAGCTTAGTTCCAAGAGAGATGACAATTGATTATGATAATCCAGGAGGGAAGGGAATCAGCTTTGATGACAATTGTTATAACACTCAAGAAGGAGATAAAAAAGCTACAATAAAAGACATGCTCAATGGAGGAACGTTCTTTTGTGGGGACAATGGTAAAAGGACTAAAGTAGAATTTCCTCAGCTTAGCAAAAAGAACATGAAAAAAAGAAAAGTGCTGGTTGGCAATGGATACACTTCATATGATAATAAGGTGCATTTTAACTTCGGATATATTGACGAGCAAACAGAAAAGCCATGGATGAATGGTGCGTTATTAGATTTACGACGAACTAAGATAGGATTGAATGAATTATGTAACGGGAGAAACTGCGATCTTAACGAGATAAAAAAGTACAGCTCTTATGAGCTTAACTGTTACTATCAGAATGTGTGCTATACTAAAGAGGGTATAAGTCGTCCGGGGAGTTGCGTCTCTTCTATAAGATACAACAAATATGATAGTAAAAACGGCGAATGTGATATGTATCCTCACCTTAAAGAGGTTGAAGATAGACTTGAAAAGATTAAGAAAAATAAAGGGGATCCCAAGCAGATTAACATTATTGATTTTGCATCAAACACTGAAGAAGATATTTCCTGGGCCGAAGCTCTTGTTGCAAAAGTTGGCGATCTTGGTGATCAAGATACTGCTAAAGGTATTCAATGTCTTCCAGAGGAAAAGGGTGCAAAAGAGGATAATGTGTGTTCAAAAATTAGTGATGATTTTGAACATTTTTCCTTGAAATTAAATCATGACTATCCAATAGGAAGTGTAACACCTGGTAGCAGTGTGATGCTTGCCATTGCAGATTATGTTCATTATGGAGCTAATAGGGGTGGGTACCATGTTAAAGTGACTAGATCATGTGAATACATTAATGGCGAAAAATTATATGTATATTTAGGTGATGAGCCACCTAAAGATTTTCATAGTGTGGGAACTAATGATTTCAAAGTGGTAGGAGTGAGAGTAAACGGAAAAGATGAGTACACCATATTAGATGTAATAAGCGGAAAACACTTTCAGAACGAAGAATCTAAGAAGATATATTTTGGTATTGATGTAAGCAACGTAGAGAAAGATGACATTACAGATAAAAATGGCAAATATTATGAAAATAATAAGTACACAGTAACTTTATTTGTCAAAAGAAAAATTAATGATTTTATTTCATCGAATGTAAACGGGGTACTTAAACTTATAAAAGAAGAAGTAATTGGGGACAGCGTTAAAGATTCATACAAAGGATATGCAAGAGGTCTTCTTCAAGGAGTAAGAGCTTTGCTTACTCTATACGTTATATTTACTGTCGTTGGCTATATGCTTGGAACAATACAGCTAAGTAAATTTGATTTCATTGTAAGAATGTTCAAGATAGCATTTATAGCTTTTGCCTTTAGCGATAGAAGCTGGGAACTTTTTGGTACAACTTTATCCAGACTTTTTATAGATGGTAGCACTTATTTAGTTGATAGCTTTTCTGGCTATATAGGGGAAGGGGAGAGAAAATTTGCATTCTTAGACTTGACAGCAGGAGTATTATTCACAGCAGAAACTTGGTTAAAGTTTTTATCGTTGATGCTCTCTGGTCCTTTTGGCTTTATTGCATTTTTGGCAATACTCTACGCTACTTTTGCGTTTTTAAAATGCATTATTAGCGCTACGTTTAAATATGTAATATCTACTGTTCTAGTAGCGTTTTTACTGTCATTAACACCTTTGTTTATCGTGTTTATTTTATTTCAACAGACTAAACCCTTGTTTGATAACTGGATAAAAACGCTGGCTCACGTTGCAGTACAACCAGTTATTTTATTTTCATCTTTATCTCTTTTAAATCAGTTGATGTATTCAGTTCTATACAATCTCACAAATTTTTCTGCATGCTATCAATGTTTAATTAGCGTAAATTTCTTATCGTATGATCTGTGCTTGATGAAATCAATACTGCCTCTTGGATACAGTCCTGGCACTAATGTTGATGTTGCACTCAGTACCGGAGAAAGGGCTGGTGGGCACTTTGCAGCGTTGCCCATAGATCTGATCCAAGCATTTATGTACTTAATTATTGCTAATGCAATGGAAGCTTTTGTTTCTATATCAGAAACTATGGCACAAGCACTATTCAGCTCTGGTTGGGGAGTTGCTCAAAGTGTTAGCAAAGTTGCCGGTAGCGCATCACAAGCTATACTGTCAACCGTTGGCCTTGATGATAAGACCCAAAGTATGATACAGAATATCAAGCAGAAAATGAGTAAAGATCGGGGAAAAATTGAGGCTAGATTGCCTGGCATACCAAATCAATCAAACAAAAAAGAAGATTCTAAAGGAAGTTCTGATAAAACAACGGGTGATGATTCTGATAGACCTAAAAAACAATCAGGCAAGGAAAAAAATCCTGATGAAACAATAAGAAGTGATCCTAGTGATAAAGCTAAAAACAAGGAAGGAAATGGAGAGAAGTAAGATATGAATGATGTTATGGAGTAACTAATTAAAAAGATATTTTAAGTAAAGTTTTAGAAATTTATTTCTATATTTGGAAAAAGTTTAGATATGCAATCACGCTTAGGCAAATGTTGGTTTAGGGTATTACTTCTTGCAGCTTATGTGCTGATCACAGGTTGTAGTAAGAACGATATGCCTTTTCCAAGGTGCATATCTGCCGATTATTTTGGTCCTGAACCTATTGCAGTAAGCGCTCATTTTACAAATGATCACGATGCGTTTATTCCAGAAGATGGAGAAGTTATTGACTCTGAAACTGGAGAAATTAATTATGGTTTCCACCATAACCAAGTGGTGAAGTGGAAA
Source organism: Wolbachia endosymbiont (group A) of Myopa testacea (assembly GCF_964027115.1). Lineage (NCBI taxonomy): Bacteria > Pseudomonadati > Pseudomonadota > Alphaproteobacteria > Rickettsiales > Anaplasmataceae > Wolbachia > Wolbachia endosymbiont (group A) of Myopa testacea. Next base: position 1,146,147 of record NZ_OZ034729.1, on the reverse strand, counting down.
GATACTGGATTAGAAACCAATGGAGATAGCTTAATAGTGCGAGTTAATGGTGCATGGACATCTTGGAGTAATAATAACAAGAAAGAATCTAAAGGCAGTTATGACTTGCAGAGCTTGGAGCAGTTAAAATATGCAACCAAATTTGAAAGAGGCGAAGGTGACAACAGTCTGCCTAACTTTCACATGGTTTGTAATGATTATAAACCTAGCATACAAAAATTTTCAAGTAAGCCTAATGCAAGTTGCACTGTAAATTGCAAGTGCATTAATGAAGATGATAGCGCAAATACAGTATCACGTGGTGCTCCATGTTGGTTTACCAATGGTCATGGTGCTTACCTTTTATTTAGAAGATCCATTATAGATGCTGATGGTAAAAAAGTATTTATAGATCAAGACCCTAATGACAATCTAAAGTTAATGCGTAATCCTTCATCTCCTACTGTACATCTAGGTTATAACTCCACAGCAGAGGGCAACAATGGACTTTTTACTTTGAAAAAAGGCGAGAAAAAATTAAAGGATGAAAATTGTAATGCGTTGGAGTTAAAAAAGGGATGGAAAATATATGTAAAAATATTAGATAGATATTATCTAGATAATGTAGGCGGCTACTCTTTTGAGTTCTTAGGTGGAGTGCAGCAGCCAAGTAGTTTTGGGTTTTTTGATTACATTTATAACTATCTAAAATGTGTATTATTGATTAACGAAAATTGCAAAGAACATTTTAATAGCAATGATCCTGCAGTTGCACAAGCTATGTTCGAAAATATAGCTGAAAAAAGTACGAGCTTTCACAATTTTGTTCTTTCCTTGCTTGTTCTATTTGTAATGATTTCATCGCTTCTTTATCTTTTTGGCATGATACGAGAAACTAAGCATGATATGCTCATCAGAATGATGAAAATCACTCTAGTAATAGTGCTTATATCTCCTGGAAGTTTTAGATTTTTCTATGATCATTTTCTCGTTCTATTCGTTAAAGGTCTTGAACAACTGATAAGTATAATTACTAATTTTGCTCCCAACATGAACACCGGAAGTATTGCTCAAGGAAATGAAGCTAAGTTGTTTAGCTTCATGGAGGACATGTTCAATAAGTTTTTTGCTTATTCTGTTTGGAAAAAGTTTGCAGCGTTTTTACATTACCAAATGTGGGCAAGCTTACTTATGATACCAGCAATTTTCATAGGGATAGTTTTATATTTCTTGCTGTGCTTATATGCTTACATAATATTTCTCTCTGGCTTTATGGGTATAGCTTTTCTTATAGCTATCATGCCATTGTTCTTGATCTCTATTTTATTTTCACCGCTGAAAAGTCTGTTTGAAGGTTGGATAAAATTCTGCATCAGCTTTTGTTTACAGTCGATTATGATATTTGCTCTCTTGTCATTACTGGCTTCCATTATAATGAATACCTTTTATAGGCAGTTAGGTTTTACTGTATGCTACAATAAATGGTTCGAGGTAAGGTTATGTGCTCCAAAATGGGTGTTTGGCGGTTTTTGCATCATTGATAAGCAGTACTTTGGTTGGACCCCAGGGCAAATTTTCGTACCTTACACTATTGGAGAAGCTTCTCCGCTGAACGTAGATAAGAACATAGAAGGTATAGAAAAGATAAGCAGAGAAGGTGGTACAATAAAATTTACTGGCGGTGCTGGGTATATCCCTCTTCCACCGGATTACATTGCAAAAGGTTTTCGTTATATAGATTACCCTTTCTTTAACCCAATTCCTGGTACTAAAAAGAATCCAGCAGACCACTATATTGCGGAAAGTGATATGATAGTTAGTAATGGCTGTAGTGCAAAAGATCTAGTACGCTTAACAAATAGTTTATCCCATGCGTCAGAAAAGGCTGATATCCTATTGTTAATCAACGATATAGAAAAAAAGATAGGTAGTATGGATAGTGAAATAACAAAGCACTACTGTCAATCTACACAAGATGGAACCGAATGCAACAATTATCGAAAGATGATAAATGATTATAGAAATGGTATCATAAGACTAGATCTAAAAAGTAAAATAAGGTCTTTAGTGCAAGATATAATTAAACAAGATGCGAGCTGCCAATCACAGAATTTTTATAAGGTAAATAAAAACTATCGAGAAAATAGTGATTACCAAAGGGTGCAAGACATACAGAGAGGTTATTTAATCAATGCAGGGGAAATCTTTATATTATTCTTGCTTTCATTTTTAATGTTCTCTTTACGCGAGTTCGTACAACAAATGGGCTCAAGTATAGCTGGTGGTGGATTCAGCGTTTACAATATATCTATCATGTATGCAGGGGGTGGTATATTATCTCAAATTAAGCTGCCATTTAAAGTAGGCGGGCAAGATATTAGCTTAATGGATGCTATTTCTCTACCTAAGCATATGTGGCAAGGTGCAGTTGGTGGCAAGTTAGAAGCCTTAGGTAAATTTGCTACTGGGCTCCCTAATCAACTAGCCGGAGGTACAGCTAATCTACTGGGTAGGATAACAAGAGTTGGAGGAGTGCTGAAATACGCTATTGATGTGCCACGTAAATTTGTAGATGCTACTATTGAAGCAACAAAATTTGTGACATCACCTGAAAATGATGTTGATAAGCTCGAGGAAAAAATCTACAGGGCGTTTGGAGTTGATAAAGAAGATATTACACATAGAAGGATTGGTAAATATTTAGATTATTATAAAGGATATGTAGGGTCACATTTGGGCTATACAATAGAAGATGCTATGAAGTTTACTTGGGAGCATGGCCTTGATTCTATAGGAGTTAGCCACCGTACAGGAGAAAAAGATGGTTACCAAGGTAATCTGCTCTGTAGAGCAAAATCGCATAGGCGAGATTTCTTAGAAAAACTTCATGATTACACTATCGGACGTAAGAGAGAACCAGAAAAAGACAAGCTTGATCAACCACTAAAGGAAAATAAGTCTGATCAATCAAATGAATTAGCACGAGAGTTAGGCACAGAAAAATACACTAATACTCCGGAAGCTATAGAAAAACGTGCTGAAAGAGCTAGAAGAAAAAAAGAAAAAGATCGAGAAGGCGAAAATTATGACACCTCATTATTTTTTGGAGAAGATACAGAACGTGAGAATAATGAAAGGGCTGATAACAGGGGTGATAATGACGAAGAATCATAACTTTAAAGGATTAAATTATTATGGTCTGCAGCAAGACGGTGATGGTAATATAAAGTTAAATGACTACGATGACATTTTAAATGCGCGTAGGGCAAGAGTAGATCTACTATTAGACAACACACCAGACAACAATATCGACCTCACTAAATTAAATAAAGCTTTGAGTGAGAAATTTGTAGATAATCATAGTTTATTGTCTGAATTTGATAAGGAAGACAAAGAGATTGCACAAGAAAGGCTTAAGGTGTTTAATATTTTAGACAATCTTGATAATCTTGCAAACATTAAAAGTGAAGATCTATTAGAGGTTAGTTTATTACTATCAGATCTTAGCTTCGTAGAGAGAAATGTTGTACTGAATACCGATCAGAATTCCGATTTAGTAGGATTTAAAAACCTATTTGTAGAAAAAAAAGCATCTGGCGAAGAGTATAGTGATGAAGAATGTAAAAGCTTTCTCGATAACATAGATAAAATTAATACTATAATTAAGCTGGAGTTAGAAAGCAGAATTGAAGGGATAAATCATGATGAAAGAAATGATTATGGTGGTTTACAAGATGAGATTGGTCAAGCAATTAATGCAGTAGGTAAATCAGAAAAAAATAACGGATGAGTTTTGTGTTTGTGTTTTTCTTACAAGCGACTCGATAGCTTCTCTCTATTAAACTGCTAAAGCCATATTGACATTAATCATATAGTATTAAATAATTAGTTATTTTGGAGCTTATTTAGTATGCTACGCATCATTGCAGGCAAATATCGCGGAAGAAAAATAACTACAGGTAAGCATTTAGCTGCACGGCCAACTATGAGTGTTGTCCGAGAAGCAATATTTAGTATACTTTCCTCAAGAAAACCTATTTATAACTTGAATGTACTTGATTTATTCTGCGGAAGTGGCTCTTTTTCATTTGAAGCACTTTCTCGCGGCGCTAAACATGCATTCATGGTGGATTCAGATTATTACAATTTGCAACTGCCTAAAAAAACAGCAGAAGATTTTGGAATTACGAACAATGTCACACTAATTTGTTGCAGTGCTAACAAATTGCCACAACCTATTTCAAAGTGCGATGTAGTTTTTATAGACCCACCTTACAATAGCAATCTAGTTGAATCAACGTTGAATGGACTAGCTCACTCAGGCTGGTTAAGTGATGATGCATTGATAATTCTAGAGATTAGGAAAAACGAAGGTTTTGAGTGCAATAAAAACTTCAGTATAATCTTGGAACGTACCTACGGTATAGCAAGAATAATTTTTCTTTCTCTATTAACTTAAACTTGCATATACTCTTCATTGATGGGTTTCAGTTCTATTTTCGTCAAGCTTCCGGAGATACTACTTTTACAGTAGTCTTTTAGCTTAAAATTTCCATTAAATTCACCTTCCAACAAATATTTATGTGCTTTTTCGATAAACTGCTTCTCCTTTTCTTCGTATCTTGTTGCATTAACGTTATCCTGACGGTAAATCAAATGTTCTTTGTGATCAGCATGAATATTCTTACTCTCGCAAGGTATTGTAGGATCATGTTCAAGCACTATATTTTGTCTGAACGTTTTGCTAGTGGATTGATCATCGTCGAGTTTACCGACGAGTTGTGCTTCCTGTGGAATTACAGTATCACCTTTTCTACCAACAATCAATACAGGACATTTTGTATTCTCTATAATCTCTCGTGAATTAAATTCTAATCCGTAACGATTAAACCAAAAATTCAAGAATTTTGCAGGAAGCCGTCTCATGAAAAAATCCCCTACCCCATGAGGAAAGTTATTAGTTGCATCCTTAAGTGAGCTACAAGAATTACTATGAATTAATGTTAAATAGATACCTTGTTTTTCAAATCTTTTTAAAACTTCTGCTGCAATTCTTCCTCCAAGAGAGTTAGTATCCAAAATTATATTGTTTGGATGCACACCTTTTACAAGTAACATGTTTACCATTGCCATTCCAGCTTGAACTAACTTTTCACCGTTTGTTAGAAATTCATATAGCGCTACAATTTTCTTTCTTTCCAAGAGGAACTCTATAATATCCTCTATATCTTTTTCCAACTCTTGATCACAAGCTTCTGCATCTCTTTTCTAATCTTTATCTATAAGTTCTTTTTTATAACGCTTTATCCACTCAGGGCTGACTTCATTTTCCAAAAAGCTTTTAATTCTGTGTACTACAAATCTCTTCTTAATAAAGTCAAAAAGCATCCATAGGCAAAGTACGATAAAACATATGGTAGCCAAAATTGATAGCACTACTGATGCAAAAGCTAACCCTGTAAGTACCTTTTTTGATTTTTGATTCTGGTATGCCAAGTATAACGACACAATAGAAGCAGTGGACAATATAGCAGAACATAACCATAGTGAGATTATTCTCCTATTGAATTTTTTTCTTCAGCATTTAATTCTTCTTGAAAGAATCTTGGATTAACAATTCTAGAGAAATAGGGATAGTCAAAATAATGCTTAACTAACTTACTTTCTTGCCCATTAGGTGCACCTTTACCAAGTGCATTAACCTTAATACACCCAAGTACTCCAAAAAAGTTTATCACGTGTTTTGTATTTTCTTCTGGCTTGATATCACTATTGGTATGATAAATAACTTTCATTTTATCGTTAATGAATATTTAGTTATTTTAACATAAAGATCAAAAAAAACAAGAGAATATAAATATGAATAACCAGTATGATGAAAAGCTTATAAGAAATTTCCTATGATTCCTTTTAAGCGAGTTTTGAATTTTTGAAATGTCATGACATTGTTGATACGGTTATCAAGAAACGATAAAGTATCCGCAAAATCTTCTGAATAATCATTGATAAAAAAAAGTATCGTACTTAAGTACACTCCAGCTAATATTTCTCTTTTTGTATAGTAGTTAAAATCTGTTGATTGATCATGAATGCCATACCAAATCGCACTAATAGTTCTGTATAAAAGTTTACTAGAAAAATATGTATTTTTTGGTGATACGGAGAATGATAAAACATTTTTTAAAAGTTCTCTATAATTCGGTAGCTTAGCGTAGTTTGAAAGGCGTATTTGAATAGCTAACTTTACCCGCTCTCGCACTTTCATATCTTCTAAATTGGAATTTCTTAGTTCAGCTTCCATTGAGCTATTTAAGTCCTCTGCTATGTGCTCCAAAGCGCTATATATTCCATTCTGAAATTTGCAAAAGCTATTAGCTAGATTAAGGTCTGTGCAAATTTTTAATAGGGTTTCATCGCTTATCCCTTCAAATGGAATAACCCTAATTAGCTTATCTATTATTAACTTTATTTCATCTTGTTCCACGCAACATTATACTAAACAGCATGTATGATTGTACCTGAGATTTTCAAACATTCTACAAAATGCTTCACCACGTTCCTCGAAATTTTTCCATTGATCAAAAGAAGCACACGCGGGAGAAAGTAATATAGTTACTTCTTCTGCGCTATTTAAGGCCTCTTCAAAAGCCAATCTGAATGCATCTTCTAGATTGCAACATCTAACATAATCTACTTTATTCTCCATAGTGTTTGCAAAGGCTTCGGTTGATTCCCCAATAAGAAAAGCTTTTCTAATCCTCGTGAAATGCTTGCTTAATGATTCTATTCCACCTTTTTTGCTTCTTCCACCAACGATCCAATTTATGTTTTCATAAGATAAGATCGCCTTTTCGCTCGACTTTGCATTAGTTGCTTTGCTATCGTTCACGAAAAACACATTTCTTATTTTGCCAAGCAGTTCATTCCTATGCCTCAGTCCTGAAAAGGACTTGATTCCATTGATAATAGTGTTGCTATCTACTCCAAGTAGCTTACATACGGCATATGCGGCTGCTATGTTTTCTGCATTGGATATTAGGTTTATTTTCACGTCGCTTACTGATAAGCTATGATTCTCTAGTTTTAACGAGATCTTCTGGATCCGAGTAGCCAAGCACTGGGATGACAAAAGAAGTGGCTGGAATGACAAAGAGGATGACATCGAAGCTGAGATTGGAATTTTGTTTCCAGTGAATTTGTTGAATATGTCAGCAGTAATCTCATTGTCACATCCTATTACGGCAACCTCACTACCGTTTATCAGTTTTAATTTAGTTGCTATGTAGTTCTCCATACTTCCATGCCTATCTATGTGATCTGGTGTAATATTGAACAGTGCTGAAATGTCCACGTTAATTTCATTCATCAACTCCAATTGAAAAGAGGAAAATTCAATTACATAAATTTCTGCATCTCTTTCTAGATCCAAAACAGGAACACCTAAATTTCCGCCAATAGCCACTTTTTTCCCTGCAGATTTTAATATGTGCCCTATTAGTGATGTAGTGGTTGATTTACCATTTGTTCCTGTGATGCCTATTACCTTCTGGTTCGTAGTTTTAGCTTCAAGAAATAGCTCAATGTCTGATTTTATTTTGCAATCAAAGCTTCTTGCAAGTTTTACTATCCAATGTGGCTCTGTTGGCACTCCAGGGCTTAAAACCAATGCACTGATCTCATGCCAATTGTATTCCTTGGGATGAATAAAATTACATTTTTTATACATCATTTTTGCATTTGCTATTTGCTCTTCATGATCATCCCATGCATATATTCTTGCACCATTCTTTATTAGAGCGTTAATGGCGGATAAACCAGTTTTACCAAGACCAAAAACCGCGACGTTTTGATTTTTGTATTTGTTTAGTTGCACTGCTAGATAACTTATGCGAACCATTTTATAAAGATATCGTACAAACTACAACAGACTTCTTGCATAGGTCACAACTGTCATTCAGTAGAAACGAAAAAACTTCCTTGACAAACTTCGCCAGCCCCCTTATCATGAAACTGAAGGTATTCAGTTATCTTCATCTGTGCAGATTAAACAGCAAGAAAACAACGTAGTTGGCGTCTTATTTTTAATTTTTTGCACTATGTGCACCTTATGTCTTCACAATATTTCTAGGTTTTTACCTACACAAGCTGAAACGCGCTTATAAGTCATTTAAGACAGTATAGTACGCCAATTTGAAGGATTAGAGAGTGACAACTAGCTAACACGGGATTTCTTTTGCCTTTTTTTCTGCTTAGTAAATTTCTTAAACATTTGAACTAAGGTTAGTTGCACTTAAAAGCAGCTAAATTGCAGTGTTTAAGACTTTAAAAAACGCCAATACAGAAAATAGACAATGACCAGGGCTTCTTTTGCCTTTTTTTTCGTTTGGTAAATTTCTTAATGTTTGTAGCTAAAGCAATTTAAGAGACCGAAAATGGTGTCATTCCAGCGCGTGACGCTGGAATCTAGTTTTCCATATAATCTCATCGAAAACGTTGTGTTTTAACAACCACTTTCTATGCTAGTTTGCTTGCTTACAAGCAAACTTTCCTGGATTCCAGCGCGTGACGCGCTGGAATAACAAGAAAGGGGGCACTGGGATGATAAGAAGAGGCTACTTGAATGACAAGAAAGGGGTACTTGGATGACAAAAAATAGGCACTGGAATTGCAAAGAGTTTGCAAATATTAGTTATTACCTGTAGAATACAGAGAAATTAGTAAGGATTTTAATAGGAATAATATGCCATCTGTTACTTTTGTTTTACCTGATGGGAGTAAGAAAAGCTATGAAGCTGCAGAGGGAGAAACTCTGCTTAATTTAGCCCACAGAAGTGATCCAGATCTGCTTGAAGGTGCATGTGAAGGCTCTCTTGCTTGTTCTACATGCCACGTGATTGTTGATCCAGAATTTTATGATGCTGTAGAAACGCATAATCCCATATCTGATGAGGAAAACGATATGTTAGATCTAGCCTTCGGCTTAACAGAGACATCAAGACTTGGGTGCCAAATAAAAATTACAAAAGATATCGACGGTTTGTGTGTAACCATACCAAGGGGTACAAGAAATATATCATTGGATAAACAGGGGAATAATTAGCTATGCGTAAGATTTTTATCTATATTATCATCTCTTTACTTTTGTTTATTCCTGTAGCGTATAGTGGTTTTTGGTATTTTTCTGCATGTAAGGTAAAAAATCTTTTAGCTGAAGCAATACTATACATTAACGACGAAAAGTTTGATATTTCACATGATTTCAGTGGACTTCCTTCTAACCTAATTTTCCGTGTGACAAACCCAAAATTTTCCAATAAGCAATTAACCATCTCATCTGATGCTTTATTGATAAAAAATAGATTGTTTGATAAATCAGTATATATCTACATACCAAGCAATGAAGTCAACATTGTTGTTCATGGTAATGAGAAAAAGAATATAAAATGCCACACAAACGATAGCAGCCACTTTGTTGTTAGACTAAATGATTTACCATCTTCATTGCGATTCAACAGAAATAGTACCGTGATAGACTATATAGATACACTTCGTTACGCAGATTATGGATTAAAATGTGATGTTTCAGAAAATCAGCAAAGTGTTATAACTGAAGTGAATGATAAAAGCAATTACATTCAATTTCACCTCGATAAAGAACCAAGTGGAAATACTAAACTAGGATTTGATTTTTATACTTATCGGTATAAAAATACTGCAAGTCCTGAAAGTTACCTTAGTATCGACACTAAATTTGATTACGAATTTGTAAACCACATCTCAGCTTCTAGAGTTAATTTCAACATAGAGAAATTTTTAATTCAAAGTAATAATTTTTCTCTTGCTGCAGATGGTGGAATGCAAAATTATAATTTGGTTACGTCTTCATTTAAAGACAAAATCAACGTGGCTATATCAAATTATAAAGAATTAATCTCGTTTATGATTGGTAACTCAAAAACTTCAGATGCGTTTGAAAAATTAATGTCTTTCTTATCAGAAAAAACAACTGATGACAGCGTTCAATTTTCAATAAAGTACGATGATGATATAGGGTCAAGCTTTATTGGAAAGTTATCCACCACTGATTTTATGAACCAACTCAGTAAAATAACCCAATTAACCAAGGATGAGAGCAGTAGTTAGTTTACTTTTCATATTGATATTTCACTCAGGCGTAAACGCTTTTACTCTGGATAATAAACTCAGAGATAAAAGCATGGAAAAACGAGCAACCAGTTTATTTGAAATAATAAGGTGTCCAATATGTTCTGGCGAATCATTGTCTGAATCTGGATCTCAGATTGCGTATGATATGCGAGAAGCAATTCGTAAAAAAATCAATGATGGATACACAGATGAAGAGATAATCTCAGAGTTAAAAAATTCTTACGGCAATTCAATTATAACTACCCCACCTAGCACTTACATTTTGTGGTTTATTCCACTCACAACTCTGCTTATTGGGTGTTTTTTAATACGAAAGTATATCAGTATGTCCAGTATATTTAAACCTTTTATGTAATGTAACCGTTCACAGATTTCCACTTAATTCTTCAATCTCACTAATAGAAAGGCCAGTAAATTTGACAATAGTGTTGACATCAACATTATTAGCCAGCATTGCTTTTACGACTTCAATTTTTCCTTTCTCTATACCTTTTTGTATACCTTTCTCTTCAGCAAGATCAAGTCTGTATTCAAGAATGGCTTCTTCTTTCCGTAGATCCATTATTCTTTCTTCGTAAGCTACTAAATCTTTTTCGTTCCAACGAAACTTGTCTAATTCATCATATGCTAGCTTTATTATTGGCGCTTTTTCTGCTATCTCTTTTAAGTCCTCTTCTGTTGTTTCTTCTGCGTATTTAAAAAAGAAACACCACCTTTCTACTATACTTTCTAACTGCTCTACTTTACTTTTTGAAAATTTGGGCAATTCTATAAAGATAAATTGAAAATCTTTTAAGTAATGGCCGTTAGTTTTTATATCACGTATATTATGAGTAGAGATATAACCAACTTCTTCAGGAAGTAAGTTACAATTGGAAATAGCAATAAAGAAGACTTTCTTTAAATCAATGTAGTTGCCAGATTTATCTAATTGTCTTGAGTAGGCTTTAGCGGCATATAATTGAGCGCGTTTTTCGAAGCCCTTGTCTCTAGCGAGCTGCATTTCTGCTATATATCTATTTCCGTGAGAATCCTTGCAGAGAACATCAACAATACTTTGTTTATCAGAGGCAACTTCGGGATCCATAATAGTGCTAAGAAACTCAACTTCTTGTATTGCATTTATCTCAGTAAACCCTAAAATATCGTTCAAAAAGTGGATCAGGATATTCTTATTTTTTTCCGTTCCAAAGATTTTTCTGAAACACAAATCATTGCTAGGATCGAGAAATTTTGAAAGAGCCATAATGCTTGGAAAATATTAATAATTATACACTATTATTAACAATTATTCAACCATATTTTTGAAGATAGCTAGTTTCTGTATTTATTTTAAATTGAAGAAAGCTCAAATGAAAGATCATGTTTTGCTAAAAATCACAGAATGCAGTCTGGTTACACATATAGTTGAAGTAATTCAGATTTGTAAGATATGTTTATCTGCAGTTATAGCTTCAACAGTAGGCGTTACTCTTGATTACCTCAACATTTTCTCTTGGCAATTCTTTAATGAACCGAGAAGTGCGCATCGGTTGCCACTGGTTGTTAATTTCCCTCCTATCTGCACATGAAATGATTAACCTTTCCTTTGCCCTGGTTATGCCAACATATGCAAGTCTCCTTTCTTCTTCTAAAGCTTTACCACTTTTATCTTCAAAAGATCTTTGATGAGGAAATAATCCCTCTTCCCAACCAGGTAGAAACACGCACGGGAATTCAAGTCCTTTGGCTGCATGAAGAGTCATAACATATACGGTGTCATCGTTATTCATATTATCCACTTCCATCACTAGACTTATATGCTCCAAGAAAGTTGTGGCATTATCGAAATTTTTTAAAGATGAGATGAGCTCCTTGACATTTTCTATTCGTGCTAAGCCTGTTACCTCCTCATTTTCAAGCATTTCAATATACCCTGATTGGTTTGCTATGATTTTAACGAATTCATGCAGTGGTTTTACGCTTACTATTTCTTCCCAAGCTTTAATTTTATTTAAAAAATCATTTAGTGAGAGTTTAATTCTTTCGGTTACTTGATTACTATTAACTAATATTTTTGCTGCCTCAAAAAAAGAAATTTTGTTATCCTGAGCAGTCGTGTATATTTTCTTTAGAGTTGTAGCTCCTATGCTTCTTTTTGGCCGATTTACGATCCTTTCGAAAGCTAAGTCATCGTTATTGTTTGTAACGAGTCTTAAATATGCAATTATATCCCTGACTTCCTGACGTTCGTAGAATTTTACGCCACTTATAATCTTGTAGAGAATTGAATATTTTATAAAATACTCTTCGAGAACTCTAGTTTGAAAAGTGGCCCTTACCAGCACTGCAATGTCACTAAATCTGTATTTATTGAGCTTTAATATCTGTTCGCTTATGAACCTTGCTTCAGCTTTTCCGTCCCATAATTTTATTAGATTTACCTTTTCCCCTTCAACGTTTATTGTCCACAATTTTTTTTCTAAGCGAGTCTTATTGTGATTGATAACATATGACGCAGTTGCAAGTATGTGGGATGTTGACCTGTAGTTACACTCTAGTTTAACGGTTCTTGCATTTTTAAAATCATCGGAGAACTTCAAAATATTTTCAACTTCTGCACCACGCCAACTATATATCGACTGGTCATCATCTCCTACACAGCAAATATTTGAATGCTCTTTTGCAAGGTATTTTAGCCAAAGATATTGTATTGCATTTGTATCTTGATACTCATCTACCATGACATACTTAAACTTGTTTTGGTAGTAGGACAGAACTTCGGTCTTTTGATTAAAGAGTTGTATGTTATATAGCAATAAGTCACCAAAATCGACAGAGTTAAGGAATTTCAACCTTTCCTGATACTGGTGATAGACTTTGAGTGCAGTTACGTACACTGGCCTAAATGATTGAATATCTTCCACTTCAGATGGCAATAAGCACTTCTCTTTCCATTGCTGAATAATATTCATAATGGTCTTACATTTTTCTGATAGGTAATCAGGGCTGATTTCATTCATAATGTTTTTTATTACCTGTAATTGGTCATCCACACCAATAATTGTAAAATTGGAATTTAGCCCCACGACTTCAGCATGATGACGTAGAATTTTTGCTGCAATTGCATGGAAAGTGCCAAGCCATGGTATGTTTGTGCCTGTTAGCTCAAGTACCCTTGATACCATCTCATTTGCTGCTTTGTTTGTGAATGTAACAGCTAATATTTCATCAGAATAAGCATGACCGTTTCTAATTATGTGCGCTATTCTTGAAGTAATCGTTCTTGTTTTTCCCGTTCCGGCTCCTGCCAATATTAAAACCGGTCCATCTATGTTAGTTACAGCTGATTGTTGTTCTGGATTTAGCAGTGAGAGATAATCGTTCATTTGCAGCCCTATAGATTATAACTCCGTAAAGTTAAACCTATGATCGAAATATTGTAAAGGTTTTATTGAATAGAACAGTTAAAGAATGCTTCACTCAAGTACTACATATTTAAATGTAAGGTTTTGCATCTATTTTGTTTTAGTAGTTTCAGGTGTATGTCGAGTAACAACAACTTGATTTGAGGTATTGGCACCAGAACTTCTGCTTGTTGGGTGGATAGGTGGAGTTTGGAATGGCTTATATGTACGCCTTCATTTCTATTTCTTCAGCTTTATAATAATTTAAAATGGCTTTGTAGTACAGTGTTTTAAATGTTTAATATAATATTGACTTTACAACGATAGTCACTTTAAATTAGTAATTTTTGTTGCAGTTAAAGTATCGATGCCTTTTTTCTTTTATTTTTTCGCAATTCTTAGCATTTTATCTGCTGTTTGTGTAATTAGTGTAAGAAATCCTGTGCATGCAGTATTATTTTTAATTTTCACCTTCGTTAATTCTGCAGTTCTTTTTATTCTCCTTGGAGCTGAATTCATCGCTATGATGGTATTGATAGTATACATCGGTGCGGTTGCAGTGTTATTCCTCTTTGTAGTTATGATGCTCGATATTGACTACATAAGGTTGCGCCAGGGTTTTGCGAAGCATTTCACTCCTGGTGCTATATTATGTGTTGTGTTTTTTCTGATTATCAGTTTTGTAATCCGCAGCTCAACGCTGAATATAAGTAATGTTATAAACTATAATGCCAATAACGTGAAAGCTATCGGTAATTTGCTCTACACTGACTACATGTACGCTTTTCATCTTTCTGGTATTCTGCTGCTTGTTGCAATTGTTGGTGCAATTGCTCTTACTTTGCAGGACAAGAAAAAAGGAGTTAAAAAACAGAATGTATTAAAGCAATTGACACAATCTTCATCTGTAAAATTGGTTAAGGCTAAATTTGGAAAAGGAGTAGAATGGAAATAGGATTAAATCATTTTTTGATAGTTGCTGCTATTTTGTTCACTATTGGGGTGTGCGGTATTTTCATTAACCGTAAGAGCATAATCAATATATTATTATCAATAGAAATATTATTGCTGGCGATTAACATCAATTTAGTTGCTTTTTCTGCCTTTATGAATGATATAGTTGGGCAAATTTTTGTGATGTTTGTGTTGACTGTTGCGGCAGCAGAGTCAGGAGTTGGGCTTGCAATATTGGTTGTATATTATAGAAGTCGTGGCAATATAGATGTTGAACAAGCGAACTTAATGAAAGAATGAAAGTATGATGGATATACTGAAATTAATAGTATTTTTGCCACTTTTTGGTTCGCTATTTGCAGCACTTTTTAGAAAAAGTCAGTTAGTTACAACGGCAGGGATTGGAATATCTGCAGTTTTATCTTGGTATGTTTTTCTCACCTTCTCTGAAAATTATCACTTGAGTTTATTTACTCTATTTTCATTAAGTGTATTAAAAGTAAATTGGGCAATTAGTGTGGATGCTCTCTCATCCTTAATGCTTATTGTTATTACCACCGTTTCACTAGTAGTCCACCTCTATTCTATCGGTTATATGGAGCATGACAAAGGGAAGTCGAGGTTTTTTTCTTACCTATCGCTATTTACGTTTTGCATGATTGTGCTGGTTGTAAGCGATAATTTCGTGCAGCTTTTTTTTGGCTGGGAAGGGGTTGGCCTATGTTCTTATTTACTCATAGGATTTTGGTTCCAAAAATATTCTGCAAATAATGCAGCAATTAAAGCATTTGTTGTGAATAGGGTAGGAGACTTTGCACTATTGATTGGGATTTTTCTCATTTATTATACATTTCACTCTTTGAAATTTACTGAAGTTTTTGACACAGCTGATCTTCTTGGCGCACAGAACATTAGGGCATTCTGCTGTGAATTTAAAATAATTCATATAATATGCATATTACTTTTTATTGGCTGTATGGGTAAATCTGCACAGCTTGGTTTACATGTTTGGTTGCCAGATGCAATGGAAGGGCCAACCCCTGTTTCTGCACTCATTCACGCAGCAACGATGGTAACAGCAGGTATATTTTTAGTAGCAAAATGTTCTCCATTGTTTGAGCTATCAAATGTGGCACGAGAATTAATAGTTATTGTTGGGGCACTTACTGCTTTTTTTGCAGCTACAGTTGCGATTACTCAGAACGATATAAAAAAAATAATTGCTTATTCAACCTGCAGCCAACTTGGTTATATGTTCATGGCATGTGGGCTTTCTGCTTACAATGTTGCTATTTTTCATTTAATGACACACGCTTTTTTAAAAGCTCTACTATTTCTTGGTGCTGGCAATGTAATTCATGCAATGCATCATGAGCAAAACATTCAGAAAATGGGAAATTGCTGGAAGAAAATCCCTTGCACTTACACTCTCATGTGGATTGGGTCTCTTGCGCTTTCTGGAATATTTCCATTTGCAGGTTTTTACTCAAAGGATTTGATAATTGAACATGCTTATAGCACGGATAGCTTTGCTTTTGTAATAAGCTTAGTTGTTGCATTCTTCACAGCGTTTTACTCTTGGAGGCTATTGCTTCTTGTGTTCCATAGCCAAAAACAAAGTAAAATTAATATACATGAAGCACCGAAGATTATGCTTATACCATTACTGATACTTGCTTTTGGATCGGTATTTTCTGGAGTGTGGGGAGCAAATATTTTGAACATAACTAGTAATGCGTTTTGGAAATCAAGTTTAATGGTGATTGATGAGCATGGAGTTCATAATTTCTTTATAAAATTACTACCAACCTTGGCAAGCCTAAGTGGAATAGCTCTTGCGTACCTGATTTACCAATATCAAGTAATTAGGCAAATTAAGAGTAAATTTTTACTTAAGTTTTTGCAGAATAAATGGTACTTTGATGAGGTGTATGAGTTTGTTATAATTGCATCGATAAGGTTTATATCTAGGCTTCTATGGAAGTTTGATGTTAAGGCTATTGATTCATTTGGACCAAATGGTGTTGTAAGGTTGGTTAATGAATGTTCAAAAAGTTCTATAAAGTTACAAACTGGTTATATATTTGATTATGCATTTATTATGTTTGTTACTTTAATAATCGGTGCTTTATATATTATTGGAATTAAATAGAAGGTGTTGTTACTTAGTATATTCTTGCTTCCACTGATAGGAGCGTTGATTTTATCCTCGATCAGGATTAATCATCAATCTATACACCTAAGATTCCTTGCCCTATTTTTTGCTGTACTTCCATTCTTGCTTAGCATTATAGCTTGTATAGAATTTGATTATAACAATGCGGACTTTCAGTTTGTCAGCTATCCAGTAAGAGATATTGGAATAGGGGTGGATGGAATATCGTTGCTTTTCCTTCTACTTACGACCTTCTTGTTTGTTATTTGTATGCTCTATAATTGCAAAATGAGTTATACGACCCTCAAGCCATATATGGCATTATTTCTACTGCTTGAGAGTTTTGTAGTCGGTTTTTTCGTTTCACTGAATGCTATAAGCTTTTATGTGTTTTTTGAAGCTGTCTTAATACCAATGTTCTTTATTATTGGCATTTGGGGAGGGAAGCAAAGGATATATGCGACGTTTAAGTTATTTCTTTATACATTAACTGGCTCATTATTATTTCTACTTGGGTTGGTATACATCTATAGTGTTTTTGGAACGTTTAGTATACAAAAATTAGCTACATTAGTGCCAAGCCTTGATCTTGAAGTGCAGTCATTGCTGTGGATTGCATTTTTTATTTCTTTTGCAATAAAAGTACCTATGTTTCCATTTCACACTTGGCTTCCTGATGCGCATGTGCAATCACCAACTTCTGGATCTGTGATTTTAGCTGGCTTGCTTATTAAAATGGGGGGATATGGATTTTTAAGGTTTTCTATTCCAATGCTTCCTCAGGCAAGTTTGTATTTTTCAAATTTCGTTGTTGTGCTGAGCATTATTGCGGTGATATATGCTTCTCTAGTTGCGTTTGCTCAAGATGATATAAAGAAGTTAATAGCTTATTCTTCAATAGCACATATGGGAATCGTTACCGCTGGCCTCTTTTCATTTTGTGAGGAAGGAGTACTGGGTAGCATATTTCAAATGATTAGTCATGGCCTTATTTCTGCTGCTTTATTTTTGTGTGTTGGAATGCTATATACTCGAACTGGAACTTTGGAGATTGCAAAGTACTTTGGCATAGTAAACACAATGCCAAAATTTGGTTTTATGTTCATTTTATTTTCAATGGCTTCAATAGGGCTACCTGGAACATCTGGATTCATAGGTGAGTTTTTGGCTATGGTTGGAATGTTTAAGAGCATAGGGTTTTTTACAGGATTTATCGCACTTGGCACTATTTTAAGCGCAGTTTATATGCTGAATTTATGTAAGCAAATAATATGGGGGGTTAGCTATTCTAAATTATTAAATAATCGCTTGGATAGCATAGAATTTTCTGTCTTAATTCTGCTTGCAGTGTTTCTTATTTTGCTTGGATTCTACCCAACCCTTGCACTGAATTATTTGAAGCCATGTATGGCAAATTTGTTAGTCAAATATAATGCGCTATGAATTATATACAGATATTGCCGGAAACGTTCTCTATTATCTCCTCGTTAGTGTTGCTACTGCTTGGAATCATATTTAACCGCCGAACTATCAACTTATTAGCACTTGGCTGCACAGTGGTAACTTTGATTATTTTAATTATTTCGGCAGAAAACAATGAAATTTTTCTCTTTAATTCGTTGTTAAAACTCAATTTATACATCAGGTCAGCCCAAGGGTTAATTCTCAGCACAGGAATTTTAATACTTTTGATGCTGAATTTATCAAAATATGACTATAAATATGAATTTTCAATACTGATTCTTTTTGCGCTATTTGGCATGATAACTTTGGTTTCAGCAAATAGTCTGATTTCTTTTTATTTAGCTTTTGAGTTGATGAGTATATCTTTGTATGTTCTTGCGAGCTTTAATAAAGATTCAGCTTATTCATGTGAAGCAGGAGTGAAATATTTTACACTTAGTGCACTATCTTCCTGCATTATGCTATATGGAATGTCGCTGCTTTATGGATATACAGGACAAGTCAATTTCTCTGAGCTCTGTTCATTCTTGCAAAACCATCAGATAACTTATGGAATAGTTTTTGGGTTAGTTTTTATCCTTATTGGTTTGTGTTTCAAGCTTGCTATTGCTCCTTTTCATATGTGGGCTCCAGATGTCTATCAAGGTGCACCTACCATAGTAACTGCGTTTTTTTCTACGGCCCCAAAAGCTGCACTTGTAACATTTTTAATTCAATTGATGAATGAAGAGTTAGTAAATGTAAAAAGTTATGTTCAGCCTATTTTCTTATACGTTTCAGCATTGTCTGTGCTTATCTCAGCTTTTGGGGCCTTGCGTCAGCAAAACTTAAAAAGGCTGCTTGCTTACAGTTCAATTGGTCACATTGGTTTTATATTTGCTTCACTTTCTATTTTTACACAAGCAGGAACAGATAGTGCCTTAATGTATCTGGTGATATATATCATCACAAGCATAGGGCTATTCTCATATCTCGTACAAATTGACGATGACGATTGTGATATTGCAAATTTATCTGGTATAGGGAAGAAACGCCCAATTGTAGCATTTCATCTTTCTGTACTGTTACTCTCGATGTCGGGAATACCTCCACTTGCAGGTTTTATCGCTAAATTTTTTATATTCAAAAGTTTAATAAATTCTGGCTTTATCAGCCTGTCTTTGGTCCTTGTAATGGCAAGTGTTGTATCGTGTTACTATTATCTAAATATTATAAAAGCTATGTATTTCGATAAAGCTAGTGGTAATAAGGTTGCTTATTCTAAGGGTCTATTCATTATCACTTCAGTGGCTTCACTGATCAACCTCGTTCTTTTCTTATACACAGAAGATCTTTACTCACTCATTGAACTAAAGGGCTGACAAGGTGATCCCTGAGGGCTTTCATATTCATCATTACAAAGAAGTTTCAAGCACTAACGAAGAAGCGTTAGATTTAATTGATAAAGGAATATCAAATGAAACTGTCATTATTGCTGATAAACAAACAGAAGGTAGGGGACGCACTGGAAAAAGCTGGATTTCTCCAGAGGGTAATCTCTATGCGAGTTTGATAATTAACCAAGAAACGGATGTCAGCAAATTGACAGAATTGACTTTTGTTACTGCTCTTGCTGTTGGCAACACGTTACTATCATTTATAAGTGACAGTAACGTTCAACATAAATGGCCAAATGACATTCTAATCGATGGCAAGAAAATAAGTGGAATATTGCTTGAAAAAAGATCCAATTCGAATTGGATCATTATAGGAATTGGAATTAATGTCAATCATGCACCACTTCCAGGAACAACGTGCATTAGCAATTACGGTGAATCTGTGTCTAACATAGATCTGTTAAAGGAATTAATAATAAATTTTAATAAGCTAAGAAAGCAATGGCTATTTGATGGGTTTTATGCTATAAGAGAAATGTGGTTAAAAAAAGCATTCAAAATGAATGAGCAAATCAGTGTAAAGTTAGCTGACAAATTGTATGAAGGAATTTTTGCTGATATAGATAAAAGTGGTAAATTGGTGTTGCAGCAAAAGGATGGAAGCTTAATTTATTTTGATGCAGGTGAGTTATTTATTGATAATGCATTATGAATACATATGTAATTTTTGCTTACCTTATTAGTTTTACGTTGATTACCGGAGAACTGATTTTTACCATTTCTTGCTATACTAAAAGTAAAAAAATTCTAGAAAGCCTGAAAGATAATAATGAAGAAGAAACATAAGCGATTACTTATAACTTCAGGAATTTTCTGCTTTTTAAGCTGCATAGTCTTTTTTATTTTAATAACGCTCAAAGAAAATATCTCATTTTTCTATACAGTAAGTGAGGCAATAGTTTTACCAAATAATCAAAAGCCAATCCGTGTTGGTGGAATGGTCGTTGAAAATAGCGTGATACGCAACGAAAGTGAAGTGATTTTTCAAATGACAGATTTTAATAAGAGCGTTATGGTGAAATATCAGGGAATACTTCCACCAATGTTTTCAGAAAAAAGTGGTGTTGTTGTGCAAGGTAAAATGTTTGATAATAGTACCTTTCTTGCAGATACAGTGTTTGCAAAACATGATGAGAACTATATGCCGAAAGTTTTAAAATAGATTCCCTAATTCAGCTGTATTGAAACGATATGTAGAGAGAGTAACAGCCTGCTAGCAAGCTATTACCTTTTTTATTAAAGCAATCCGTTCTCTTCACCAGTAGCATGAGGTAATATGGGAGCTTCTGCAGTGCTCGGCTGAGCATCACGAAATTCGTCAAACTCAGTTCGAAGATCTTGAAGTCGACTGTTTATTTTACTTGTATTTTCCCCTATATTGGACATAGTTACTGACAGTGGGTTCACTATGCCATCTGTAATTTGACTGCTTAAATTTGTGTTATACTGTTTAATACTTTTCATCAAGCCATCATAAACCCTTTTAAGGTATGTTATACCTACGTTTGTTGTCTTCATTTGCTCTACAGGTATTTTGTCCAGTGGCTGATTTATATCAAAATCTAACTTCTTAATATCAGCATTTTTGTCTTTATTATCAATTTTTATTGAATCTATATTTGGTTTTACAAAATCTGGTTTTGTAAAACTCGGGCCCTTAAGTTCTATTAATTTCTCTTGGTCTGAAATCTTTTCATTAAAATATAATTCTACATTGTTTTTACTCATAATAAGTTACCTACTATAAAAAAATTGATTTTCATAAATTGCTACCATACAAGTAGCATTGAATCGTTATTGTTTTCTACTATTGTAAAATCTGGAGCTTCTGCAATGCCTGGCATATCGCCCTTGATTTGCTTGAGCATCTCAATCATTTCCTCGTTCTGTTTACTCTGCTCGTCAAGTTTCCCTTTTAATGCATCAATAATAGCTTTAGACTGATCTTGATTGCTGAGATCACCAATCACAGCTGTCACTTTCTCATAAGGCAGTTTGTGAATGATGTCTTTAAGCTCTTCTGCGCCTATGTTATCCAAAAGTTCTTTAAACTGCTCATTAGACATATTGCGAGCAAAAGCTTGAAGTTTGTCTGGGTTATCAACTAAAGACTTAATAATCATCTGAATCTTATTAGGATCAGTTAAATCTCGAGCTACTATTGCAAGTTTCTTGTGGTCTAGCTTATTAATTAAATCATGTAATCTATCTCCTTCTAAATTGTGTACTAGGATTGGAAGTCGATCTTTCAACGCTTCATCAAAAAGAGTGTTTAAAATTTTCTCATCTGCATCTTTTATTAATTCTACAAACTGATCATTGCTTATTGTACTGATAATCACCCTGAACTGATCCATTTTTATGTGAGGTAAAATTTCTTTTACTTGGTCTAGATTTAAGTCTTTCACTAGGTTTGTAAGCTGATCTTTATCTAAAAGAGGAACTATTATTTGTAATTTTTCTGGATTTAGTTCCTGAACGAGGGTTTGTAATTGGTGGTTGGTTAGATGATCCACTAAAGCTTGGAATTGTCCATCTGTTAAGTTCTCTGCTAAAACCTGTAGTTGTTTATTTGTTAAGCTCTTTGCTAAAATCTGTAATTTCTCATTATTAAGAATATCGGTAAGAGTCTTTAACTGATTTCCTGTTAAGTTCCTCAAAAAAGTTTCGGCGAACTCATTTGATATTAGTACACTCTTTGGTATCTTAAGTGATGTTATATCTTCTATCACCTTTGCCGTATCATGGTGTGGCATACTGTATTGTAATAACTTCTTGTCAGGTGAATCGATTACATTTCCCTCTTTATCTGAAAAATAATATTTATCGTCATCAATACCTGATTCCTCCCATGTTAAATATTTGCACTTCAATTCTTCTGCTATAAAATTATTATAAGAAGTCTTACCCTCAATGGTCCACCCTAATGATAGTTTAAGCAATCTATCATTGTCATATGCAAATGAATTACTGTTCTCGGAATAACCAGGTGTACCACGGTGAACATATCGATTTTGTTTTTCTTCTACGCAATACATTACTCCGTTCTGAAGAAAACTGTTACATAATCTTATAGATAACTCTAGGTTATTGTCTTCTTCACTGAGTGGTATAAGCTTGACTTTTCTCAGAGATTAAGTATTCTCAATTTGAGAATACTTAGTATACCTACCCATTTCACATGAAAACTTTTGTCCAGGCACCATCTTAAAAACATGTTTTTTTCCACTCATAAGTATTACCTAATAAATTTAATTATAGTTATTCTAACATTTATTGATTAATTTATTGTTAAGTTGATATATATTAGAATTATAATAACAAATATTACTTGTATAGAGAAAAGTTACGAAAAGAAATAGGGATTTTTAGGAAAGTAGATTAAAATAAGCTGTTTTGACAGGTTTTGTGGCGTGCTAGAGCTAATATAGACTGGTGGAGGCAAGCGGGATCGAACCGCTGACCTTCTGCGTGCAAAACAGATGCTCTACCAGCTGAGCTATGCCCCCAATTCTTGCTTAAAGCATAAATCACTCAGGCTGAAATGCAAGAAATATTTATCTGTTATAGCTAAACTAACTTAGATTTACTGACAATTTGAAAAACCGTCATTCCGCTACCTGTTAGCGCCGCGGCGGTATGACGTGTTAGCTATAGGCTATTGCTAAGCATTATAATAGTGCACAAATTCTGCAGGGTATATACAGTTTTCTATTTTTCTTATCTCCTTAGCGTTATACTTCACACCATCCAAATAAATCTGTGAACTGAAAATTAACAAGAAGTTTTCCTTTAAAAATTTTTTAAATTATCCATAGATTTTTTAACTAAATTATCACTAACGCAGTATATTATATAATTTATTTAACCACACATGAAAATTTTAGTTTGATTAAAACGGATAAAAACTGTATTGATGTTTAGTATAGCTGAAAAATGAAATGATCCCGTAGCTCAGCCGGTAGAGCAACTGACTTTTAATCAGTGGGTCACGCGTTCGAATCGCGTCGGGATCACTCACAAATTTTGAAAAACATGCTAAAAGAACAAGACAAAATATTCACCAACCTAAATGGTAAAGAAACTCCACTACTTAAGGGTGCAAAAAAACGTGGTAGCTGGCAAAAAACAAAGGAGTTACTAGATTTAGGATCAGAAAAGATCATTGATGAAGTAAAGAAATCTGGTTTGAGAGGTCGAGGGGGTGCAGGATTTTCCACCGGCCTTAAGTGGAGCTTTATGCCCAAAAATCTCCCAAAAGCATATTTAGTAGTCAATGCAGATGAGTCAGAACCTGGTACATGTAAAGATAGAGATATATTGCGATATGAGCCACATAAGTTACTTGAGGGAATTCTCCTAGCCGGCAAAGCGATCAGCGCATCAGTTGCGTATATTTATATCAGGGGTGAATTTTATAATGAATATTTAGTTCTAAAAAAAGCACTTGAGGAAGCCTATAAAGAAAACTTAATTGGAAAAAATGCCTGCAAATCAGGTTATGATCTTGATGTGTTTATCCATAGGGGTGCAGGAGCTTACATATGTGGGGAAGAAACAGCTCAACTCGAATCAATTGAAGGAAAAAAGGGCTTTCCTCGCATGAAACCTCCATTTCCCGCAGGTGTTGGACTTTTTGGCTGTCCAACCACAATAAACAACGTTGAAACTATAGCCATGGTTCCAGATATTCTAAATCGCGGAGGAGAATGGTTTGCATCTCTTGGTAAACCAAATAATACTGGTACTAAGATTTTTTGTATTTCAGGACATGTAAACAACCCGTGTAATGTTGAAGAAGAGCTCGGAATTCCACTACGTGAATTGATTGAAAAATACGCAGGTGGAGTGCGAGGGGGTTGGGATAATTTACTTGCTGTAATACCTGGTGGGTCTTCAGTGCCATTAATTCCAAAATCTATATGCGATACTATTGAAATGGATTTTGATTCATTAAGAACCGCACAATCAGGGCTTGGTACTGCTGCTGTAATAGTGATGGATAAATCAACTGATATAATAGCTGCAATAGAGAGGTTATCACACTTTTACATGCATGAGTCCTGTGGACAATGCACACCATGCCGTGAAGGTACTGGATGGATGTGGAGGATTATGAAGAGGATGGTGGCAGGAGATATTAAGCCTGATGAAATAGATAAGCTGCTTGACCTTACAACTCAAATAGAAGGACATACAATTTGCGCGCTTGGTGATGCTGCAGCTTGGCCGATTCAAGGATTAATAAGACATTTTCGCCATGTTATCAAAGAGAGAGCGATAATTTAACTCTACTTATACTTCTTAAGCCGTCTTGCTACTTAGCAACCAGAGCTAAAAAATATTGATTCCCTTCTCTTTTAGGTGCCAATTCTACCTTTGCAATATCTTCAGTGTCTCTAATTAGCCGTTCTAATTTTTCCAGTCCGACTTCAGTGTTTATAAGCTCTCTGCCCTTAAATCTCATTGTAACTTTGATTTTATGTCCGTGGGCAAGTAAGTCTCTTGCTTGACGCAATTTTGTTTCGTAGTCGTGATCACCAATATTAGGACCCAGTTTAATTTCTTTTATAGTTAATGTTTTTTGTTTCTTTTTTGCTTCACTTGCTTTCTTTTTTATATCATACTTTTGTTTGCTATAATCCAGAATTTTACATACTGGAGGGGTTGAATCAGGTGCAATTTCCACCAAGTCTAAACCAACACCCTGTGCAAATTCCAAAGCTCGTTCTATTGGCACGATTCCGACCATTTCACCACTATGATCAACTAAGCGTACCTCCTTAGCTGTGATGAATCCATTAATTCTGTTTTTATTGTTCTTTTTAACTTGCAAACTTTAACTCCCTTAATTCAAATTAATACTTTTTAACAGCGATTCAGTAGCCTTTTCCAAAGAAAAAGACTCCTGTCTTTCCGATCCTAAATTTCTTACTGACACAGTTTTACTTGTAACTTCATTTTTGCCTACAATCCACAATATAGGAACCTTGTTTGAACTATGCAAACGTATCTTATAACCAATTTTTTCATTGGTCAAATCAGTCTTGACTCTCACACCTTGTTCTTTTAAAATATTGCTAATTTCTGTGGCGTAACCGTCAGCTTCATTTGTAATAGTCAGAATAGCAAGTTGCGTTGGAGCAAGCCAAACTGGAAATTTTCCTGCATAATTTTCTATCAAAATTCCGATAAAACGCTCAAAAGTCCCAAGAATTGCCCTATGTAACATGACAGGGTGATGCTTGTGCCCATCTGCCCCTATATAAAAAGCTCCCAGACGTTCTGGTAAAATGAAATCAACTTGTAATGTTCCACATTGCCAATTTCTGCCTATTGCGTCTTTCAAAACGAACTCTAACTTTGGACCATAAAATGCACCTTCACCAGGGTTAAGTTTATAACTTAAGCCCGCTTCTTTAACGGCTTCAAGCAGCGCTTTTTCAGCTCTATCCCACACTTCATCATTACCTGCTCTAATATCTGGACGGTCTGAAAATTTCACAGAAATTTCATTGAATCCAAGCTCTGAATATACTTCTTTTAAAAGGTCACAAAACTTTACAGTTTCAGAATTTACTTGTTCTTCCATACAAAAAATGTGTGCATCGTCTTGCGTAAAACCACGCACTCGCATCAGTCCGTGCAATGAGCCTGAGCTTTCATTTCTATGGCATGTGCCAAACTCTGCCATACGTATTGGTAGATCGCGATAGCTTCTGGTGTGAGAATTAAAAATCTGCACATGACAAGGGCAATTCATAGGTTTTATTGCTAGCTTTTTGCTTTCAGATTCATCAACAATAAACATATTTTCACGAAATTTATCCCAATGTCCAGACTTTTCCCACAGCTCTTTGCCTACTAAAATAGGAGTTTTTACCTCAAAATAGCCATTATTTATTAGCTTTTTTCTGATGTAAGACTCAAGAACATTATATAAAATATATCCTTGTTCATGCCAAAAAACCTGCCCGACAGCTTCCTCTTGGATGTGAAATAAATCCATATCCTTGGCAATTTTGCGGTGATCACGTTTCTCTGCTTCTTTGAGACACTCAAGATAAGCGTTTAATTCATCCTTATTTCTCAATGCTGTGCCATATATTCGCTGCAACATTGGGCCCTTTGCATCACCTCGCCAGTATGCACCCGCTACTTTCATAAGTTTAAACGCTTTAACTCTGCCGGTTGATGGTGAGTGCGGACCACGGCATAGGTCTACAAAATCGCCTTGTCTATAAACAGTTAGGTTTTCACTCTCTGATATAGAGGATATAATTTCAACCTTATATTTTTCGCCTATACCACTAAAGAAATCAACTGCCTGCTTGCGAGTCCAAACCTCTCGAACAAATCTGTGATTACTTTTTACAATCTCTTTCATTTTCTTTTCTATTGCAGCAAGATCATCCGTAGTGAAGGTACGATCTGTAGCAAAATCATAGTAAAAACCGTCCTGAATTGTTGGGCCAATAGTAATCTGAGTATTAGGAAATAGCTCTTTCACTGCCTGCGCCATTATATGAGCAGCATCATGCCTTATTATATCTAAACCCGCTTCGTCACTCAGTTGTATCACCTCTATCTCTTCATCAGATTCAATTTCACGTGAGAGATCATACAACTCACCGTTTACTTTCAATGCAACTGCTTCTTTCAAAGCATCCGGTTGTAATATATCAAAGCCAGTGACTCTACCACTGTATTCTTTTACTTTTTGTTCGGTTGAAAAGGTAACTTTTATCATTCATCAGACCTTTTGTCACCCCAGTGCGTGACACTGGGATCCATGTTTCTTTTTTTTCTAGATTCCAGCGTCACGCGCTGGAATGACACCAAAAGGTGAGCTACTGATCTTTCACTTAAATAACAGTTGTACAAGAGATCTATTACATACTTGCTGTAAGAAATTTTAATTGTTGACATACCTAGTTAATAATACGGTCTATTCTTTTTTAACCTGAGTGCAATTGCGTCTTCCCAAACTTCACCATTACGCAATAACTTTTCTTTATTGTACATTAGCTCCTCTCTTGTTTCAGTAGCAAATTCAAAGTTAGGACCCTCCACAATTGCATCAACTGGACATGCCTCTTGGCAAAGTCCGCAGTATATGCATTTTGTCATATCAATATCATAGCGCGTGGTGCGACGACTACCGTCTTCTCTTTCCTCTGCTTCAATAACTATTGCTTGAGCAGGGCAGATAACTTCGCATAATTTACAAGCTATGCATCGTTCTTCACCGTTTGGATACCTACGCAACGCATGCTCACCACGAAACCTTGGACTTAAAGGGCCCTTCTCCATAGGATACCTCAAAGTAACCTTTGGCTTAAACATATATTTTAATGTAATAACAAACCCTTTAATTAACTCTACAAAAGACCAATACCAAGCTAATTTCTTGAGCATAAAATATTTAAAACCTATGTTGATAATTATAAATCATATTATCAGTTTTCAAAATAAATATTTTCACCTGAGTGACCTTTGCAGTTTTTTATATAATGTATTTATTAATATGATATTACTATAAACTAGCAAGATAGATAAAAATTTTGAATATTTTCAAATTAGGTATTTTGGTTTCTTAAGTGTAATATTGCTAAGTAGTTTATATAAATAATGACAAACACAAATGAAACTATTTTCGCTTTATCGACCGTATTGGGTAAGTCAGGAGTTGCAGTAATCAGAATTTCAGGTAACTACGCGCTTAAAGCTTTAAATCATTTTCATATTAAGAAAGAAATTAAACCAAGATTTGCTACTTTAGTTGATCTATATGATGATTCCAATCAATTGATAGATAATGGAATAATCATCTATTTCCCTGCTCCAAACAGTTTCACTGGCGAGAATGTTATAGAGTTACAAGTGCATGGAAGCAAGGCAGTCATAAAAATCATCTTGGAGGAATTATCAAAAATTTTTGTTATGGCCAGGCCTGGAGAATTCTCACTTAGGGCTTTTCTAAATGGTAAATTTGACTTAACGCAAATAGAAGGGATTGCAGACTTAATTGATGCTGAGACGAAAATGCAAGCTAAACAAGCGATTAAGCAGATATCGGGAGAATTGGAGAGACTATACAGCAATTGGAGGCAAAGATTAATAACGATACAATCCAAAATCGAAGCATATATAGACTTTCCAGAGGACATTTGGGCAGAAAAAAGTGAATTGAAAAAAATTAATAATGAAGTGCAATCTCTCGTGCAGTTGATACAAGAGCATTTAAATGATAATAGACGGGGCGAAAGGTTGCGTGAGGGTTTACATATTGTAATAACTGGTGAACCAAATGTCGGTAAATCAACTCTGTTTAATTTCTTAGCCAAGCGTGATATTGCTATTGTTTCTGAATATGCAGGCACAACAAGAGACGTGCTTGAAGCTCATATTGACATTGGCGGATACCCAATCATTCTCTCTGATACTGCTGGAATTCGTGAGAGTTCAGACCCGATAGAATCAGAAGGCATAAGTCGAGCAAAAAAGAGGTCTTTTGAAGCTGATCTAAGAATAGAACTATTTCCTTTTGAACAACGTTATAATATCAATTGCAACGTTGTAAATAGCGATACTATTTATGTATTGAGCAAAGCTGACGATGCAATTAATGACAGAAATATACTGATTGGCGGTGTAGATTTTCTACCTATTTCTATTTTAAAGGGAATAGGTACAAACAAGTTGATCTCTCTCATAAAAAAGAAGGCAGAGGAAAAATTTGGGCATGATAGAGACACTTCTGTGATTACTCGGCAAAGACATAGGAGTCACATGCAGAAAGCACTGGAACATTTACAACGTTTTAATATCGATAATCCAATTGAGTTGATATCTGAAGATTTGAGGCTTGCTGCATTTGAACTTGGTGCGGTGATTGGAATTATTAATGTTGAGGAAATATTGAGTAGTGTGTTTAGCAACTTTTGCGTGGGCAAGTAAAGCTTTTATAGATTGCTTAAAATCAAATGTTGTGATAGAAAAGAAATGGACGGATGGCCGAGCGGTTTAAGGCACCAGTCTTGAAAACTGACGTACGTGATGAGCGTACCATGGGTTCGAATCCCATTCCGTCCGCACGCTACTTTTAGCATCCCGCTATGTTAGCTGATTTTTAGAGCTTATTTGGACTATTTGGTTCATAACGCTGGAAATCTTATCTAATCTAGCCACATCTTTTAAAAATACATCCCTTTGTAAATTGACCTTATTAGCGAAGAAAGCTAATATCTATAAATAGATTACCATCTGAATATGAAAACCGATATAGTAATAATAGGTGCAGGGCCTATTGGAATATTCACTGCTTTTCAAGCGGGAATGCTTGATATGAGATGTCATATAATAGATGTTTTGGATCAAGCAGGAGGACAATGCACAGCTCTTTACCCAGAAAAGCCAATATATGATATACCTGGTTATCCTGTAATTACTGCCCAAAAATTAATTGAGCAATTAATGGAGCAAGCTTCACCATTTGAGCCTGTTTACCATTTAAGTCAAAAAGTGGAAAAGATTTCGAATAACTGTGATCAAAGCTTTACTATCATAACTAACACAGGTACAGAGGTAAAATGTAAGGCTGTTATTGTTGCTGCAGGTAACGGAATGTTTGAACCTAACCGTCCACCCTTAAGTGGTATATTAGAATATGAAAATCAATCTGTATTTTACAGTGTAAATAAAATTTCTGATTTTCAGGACAAAACTATAGTCATTGCAGGGGGGGGTGATTCTGCAGCTGATTGGACTGTAGAACTTTCTAAAGTTGCAAAGAAAATTTATGTGATACATAGAAGAAAGGAATTTCGCTGCACTCCTGAAACTAGAAATAAATTAGAATCACTTGAAAATGATGGAAAGATAGAACTGGTAGTGCCATATCAATTACACGAACTAGCAGGAGGTAATGGGCAGTTGAGCGCAGTGATAGTAAAAAACATTGCCTCTAAGGAAGAAAAAGAAATATCCGCTGATTCTTTGCTGCCATTTTTTGGATTGTCAATGAATCTTGGTCCAATAAACAGTTGGTGTATAGAGTTAGAATATGGCCGCATAATTGTCGACCCAGCTACACTTAGAACCAGTAGAGATAGAATATATGCAATCGGAGATATAGCTACTTATTCAGGCAAACTAAAGTTAATATTAAGTGGTTTTGCCGAGAGTGCCATGGCTTGTTATGACATATACAAAGTAATCCGCAACTCTCCAGTCAATTTTCAATACTCGACTTCAAATGGAATTCACGGGAAAGAAAAACTTACTTGACACCCTTCGCCAGCCCCCTTATCATGACGTGTAGTACAATGATACAAATTAAGAATTCCCCCATCCTGCGCTGGTTCTTCGATCTGAAATCCTACTTCTACCTGATCACGACCAATGTTAATTTGTCCTATTAATGCTTTAATAATGCCGCGCTTA
Organism: Wolbachia endosymbiont (group A) of Myopa testacea; assembly: GCF_964027115.1. Taxonomy (NCBI): domain Bacteria; kingdom Pseudomonadati; phylum Pseudomonadota; class Alphaproteobacteria; order Rickettsiales; family Anaplasmataceae; genus Wolbachia; species Wolbachia endosymbiont (group A) of Myopa testacea. Next base: position 1,115,161 of record NZ_OZ034729.1, on the reverse strand, counting down.
GTTTGCCAATCTAGCTATTCCAGGTTCGATTTTACACTAGAATAAAAATTCTTTATGCTATTTATAATAAGACTTATTCCTTTTTCTACTGCCTTCTGATCAACTACCTTTTTTTTCTCTTCTTCTATCCCTTGTAAGCGTTCTTTCATTTTTCTCATTGTCTGTTTAAATTCTTCCTCGCTTATATATCCTTTCTTTCCTGCATTTTCTTGACTATAATAATCTTCCATTAATTTTTCGATACCTTCTTTTATTTGATTTTCTCTTCTTGCAAACTTTTTCTCTGATGATTCATCATTTTTATTTTCTAATACTCTACGTTGGTATTCCTTTTTTATCATCTCTGGGTTTTTTAGTACATCTTTCACCTTTTCCCATACAGCTATTTCTAACATATCTGCTCGGACTAATTTATTGTTACATTTTTCCTCATCATCAGTAATGCGTACTATACTACTACAGCGATAATAGCTATACGTTTTTTCCCCATCCCTATGATGCACACCACTATACGTACTTTTGCAGTTTTGACATATAGTTAGACCTTGTAGTAGATTTATCTCTTTCCTTTTCTGTATTCTTGCTCTTTTTCTATTTTCATCCAGTTGCTTTTGTACTTTATTAAATAATCCTTCATCAACTATCTTTGGTACTGGTATATAAATCCAACTTTTTTCATCTGTACGATAAACAGAAACATTTTTTACCTTTTGTTTACTTTTTTTTCTTGATATTCTTTCAACCCTTTTTAACTTACCAAACGCTGCTCGTCCCACATATGCAGTATTTCTTAGTATCTTCCAAATTACTATTATACGCCAAACCTTCTTTCCAGTTCTTGTTCTAATTGACATATCTTTTAGTCTACGTATAGCTTCCCTTATACTTATTCTTTCTTGTCCTATCCACATGAACAGTTGCTTTACTATTTTTGCCTCCTCTTCATTTATTTCAAATTTTGTCTTTTCTCTATCTGCATGCTTCACACGTTTATAACCAAAAGGCGCAATACCAATTACACTTATACAACCTTTCCTTGCTCTATGGAGTTTTCCTCTTCGACTACGTTCCATAATAATTGTACTTTCACGTTCTGATAATAATCCTTTCATTCCTAGCAATAATTTAGAATCTGGATTATTTTCAACCTTATAATCTAAGAATATTACTTCTACTCCTGCTTTCTCAAATTCATCAAGTAATATCATCTGGTGTGCAGATTTCCTTGACAACCGGTCAGGTGAATGAATATAAATTTTATCAATTTCACCTTCTGCTACTTTGTCACGTAACGCATCTAAACTTTCACGCTCTAAAATCCACCCACTAGCACCATTGTCCTTAAATTCATACTTATCTAATAACTCATATTTATCCGCAACAATTCTACACTTGAGCTCGGCAATTTGGCTCTCTATTGTATTGTTCTGCGCTTGTTTCTTCGATGAAACTCTCGCATATAATGCTACTGTTGTCATTTTCTTTCACCTCCTTTTCATTGGTTCTTTTTACCGCATATCTTAGTAACAGCTTGTAAGCGTCTGCTAGATGTTGCTCTGCTAACTCATCAGGCTCATATCGACAAGTTACAGTTAATACCTTTTTTCTCATTGTTTCTCCTGTAAATATTTTTATAGTTCGGGCACTCCTTTTTTCCATAAATCCATTACTCTTCCGAAAAAGACGCAACTGTTAACCTTCGTTTTGTTTTACTTTTATGCACAATTTTGGAAACACATAGCTGCATCCGCTATCTTTCATCAATTGAGCACTCTCCCAAATCATTAAATAATTGTGCCTTTTCCCTCAGCTCTGCCAACGGTTTTCTCTCTAATGACAACACCTCCTTTTCCACCATTTCCTTCCTTTTCTCAATCAACTTCCATAACCTTCTGCTTCGCTACTAACTCTCTCATTATTTCCTCACTATTTGCCACATATGCTAGATCTATTGGTGTATATCCTTTTTGGTCTCTCGCATTTACTTCTCCTCCTCCCTCTAATATTGCTCTCACGTTCCCTATTTCCCTCATAAATACTGCTTCATGTAGGGGGGTCCTTCCTATGTAGTTCCCAGTATTAACATTTGACCCTGCTTTTATTAACTCCCTTACCGTCTCTTCATATCCCATTAGGCTCGCATAATGTAATGCCGTATTTCTCTTACCGTTTCTAGCATTTACATATGCTCCTTCTTCCAACAGTACTTTTACATTCTCTACCTTTCCATAGAATGCTGCTAGGTGTAATGGTGTTTCTCCGCTATTGTTTTCTATATTTACTTTTGCTCCCTTTCTTATTAGTAACTTTATATCAGAAAGGTATGCTGCTAAATGCAACACAGTGTTACCATCTTCTCCTCTCTCATCTATTTTTCTAAATGAATTCTCCTTTAATTTTTCCAGTCTTTTATTTAAATTGAACATTTTAGTTACCCCACTATAAAAACATACATAAAGTCGCCAATTTGGCTCACTTCAGTGCAAGATCAATTTCTTATGTTTACCTACACCTACCTAATTTATAGCTGTTTTGGCATGGAAAAGTAACTTCTTTTTTTCAAAAAACACACATTTTTACCGAATGTTAATGTAATATATGAAGATATAAATATAAGTATTTAGCGTATTAAACATATAACTTGCGTCTCTTCCCAACTTCTGTTTAAATGACGACGTTCGTGCCATGTTAGTACACCTGGGTAAAACACTAAAATGTAATTTTCCGGTTCATGTATTGCATCCTTTTGTTTTGAATCTAAATCGCTTTCATAATGAATATTGTGTTCTGCTAAACTATATCTTGTAATCCTCTGACCAGTAAAATTCTCTACCTTGTAATGATGAGTAACGCTAAATCTTTCTAAAATTGGCTTGTACTTTAAGTTCCACAGTTCTTCAGACAGTTTACTACTTCCTAGTAAAAATTTACTTCCTTTTTCTTCCACACCACCAACTGGAAAACATGCGTTTATTTTTCCTAAACTCCAACTGTCCGATAATACTATCTGCGCTTTAGCAAACTTAATCTCAGGTAATAAGCTCTGTGGTAGAGGATATAACGTTTTTAAATTATTCCACTGATGACTTCTTTCATAAATACCGTTATAATTCTTTGTGTGAGGCTCGGTTTCTCCAAGGATTGCTACATCTAGCCTATACAGATCATTACTTAATGCCTGCTCATAATGATCGCGTAGATAGTTTTCTACAATCCTAATAACTGGACCATGAGACATGAAAAAATTTACTCTTCCAAATGACAACACTGGCCTATCTTTTTCTATTTTTACCCCTGAATAATCCGATAACAAACTGCAAAAAAAACTTTCATCTAAAATAAATCTTCCAATATTATAGTGGTCATTGAAAAGCCTCATTAGCTGTGATCTTGCAGGTAATGATAGTTTTGCTAGTTCTACTACTGCATCAACAAAGAAGTCTTTTGGAACATCTTTTATCCCTATCTGTAATTCAAAAAAGTGTTCTCCGGGTGGCTCTTCAATAATTGTAATATCTTCTATATTTGCCCATTTTAATGCTATTTTTAGTAACGCTGGTGTTCCTCTTAAACGCTGAAATTCTACCCCTTCTTTTATCGCTCTTCTTTTCTCTTTTGCCCAACGCAGAATCTCTTCTAACCCATATTCCTCTATTATCCACGGCAATACTTTTTCCCCTGGGCTAAATTTAAATCCTTTTACACAGCTTGGGTTTACTTTGTAATCGATTCCATCAATCAGCGCTTTTTCTTGCTTTGTTGCGTTTGGTGGTAATAGCATTAATTCAACTCAACATTTAAACTTTTTAAGAAAGCACACTCATTCCCCAGTACCACAACATGCTCTCTTGGCTCGATTAATTCCACGTTTTCTACCCCATCCACAAACAGGTTGGCTATAATCCATGATTTCGTTACTTTCCATCCTAATCTTTTCGTTGTTTCAAATTTTTCTATAAATTGCTTCTTCACCGTTTCAATAATATCTGGTCTTTTAATGCTAATTTTACTGTGGATATCTATTTCTATAATATTGCAACTTACCACTTCAATTGTATCTGTTAAAATCCTCACATCCTCCCTGTTTAGCTGATTTCTGACAATTTCTAGTAATTCTTCTGGGGGTATGCCAGTTGTGGATAATTCTGTGGATAAGATTGAAACTTGTACTTTTCCTGGTACATGTGATTCTACTAATGCATCTTTTACTCTCGTATCTGCTGATAATGCATAATACCGATAATTTCCTCCTGTTGACCAGCCAACTATCTTTGCTTTAATCCTTTTCCTAAAACGTTCGTCATCTTCTTCTTTTTCTCTTTCAACTCCGTAAAATTCAGCTAAATTATCAAGATCGTTTCCCGTCGCAAACTTAAGTAAATTACTTTTTACCGCTTCGTTTATTCTTTGTCTCACCAAAAGCTCTCTCCAGGCTGCCACTTCCAAAATCTTTATTGCTGGATCATTTTCTACCAATGCTGTGAAACTTGAGTCTCGACGTATCAACTCCTCCTTCATACGTGAAAAGATTTCTTCGAAGTTCAGTGGCTCAATAATGTTAGGCTGCTCCATCTTTATACCACAACTCCATCAAAGCGAATCTTTTCCCCATTTGGTAGATAAATCCCATCCAAAGAAATTGTGACTTTCCCTTCTTTTACCTCTGTAATTTTTACCTTTTCCAGTTTGAGCCTCTTTTCCCATTTCTGCAATGCCTCAGCGGTTGCTGCGTAAATTTCTAATGTAAAATCACGATTTACTGGCTTATCTACTAATTCAAATAATCGAGAACCATACTCTCTTCTCATAATACGTGATCCAATAGGAGTGGTTAAAATATCAGTAATTGATTGTTTTAAATGTTCCAAATCTTCTAATTCCTTACCTGTTTCAGCACTCATTCCCTTCATATCTTTATCCAGAAAAAACGCTGCTACTTCCGCTCATTACCTTAAATCCACAGGAAACTGTATCTCCAACTCTTCCTATACCATGACCATTTGCAAACACTGTTTTTGACCCTTGTGCCATTACCTTACCTTCTGTAAAACTATCTCCTTGCCGACAAACTGGTCTTCCGTTTACAAATATATCTCTGCTTCCACTTATACAAAAATGCGGCAACGCTTCCCCGCAGTGATCTCCTAGGCATATAACTGATTTATTCATTCCTTTTTCTAATTTAGATTTATTCTTTGTGCCTTAAGTTTTATTCCATCCTTTGTCATCTCTACGCTTGATCCTTCTACTTTCAACGTTATTTTATCTACTACATCAATCTCAAGATGATGATTCTCCTTGTCGTACGATAATTTTGTTCCATCTTTAAATACTACACTACTTACTTCTTTTTTACTTTCCGGAGGAGGATACTTTTGCTGATATATTGCCGGTAACACCACCCCTAATGACAACTCTCCAAATGGCGATAATACCATCACCTGCTCATCAATATCTGGGGAAAACCAACTTCTATCTTCTCCCGTTCTTGTTGTTATCCACGGCAACCAATCGGTCAAAATTCTCCTATTTTTACCCGCACTCTCGCTTTTTCATAGTCTACTTCTTTAACTAGACCTATACGAATAATGTTCGCTAGCCTTCTATTTAGCTCTGCAATGGCAAAATTATGGTCCAACATTTTCCCCTACACTGATGATATGCGGTATAATACCAGTTTCTAACCACATTGATTGACCTATATGTAGCTCATGAGTCCACTCCACTAACCACACAAGGTATGCATCCAACTCTGGCTTAAAATCGTCTACTTCCGCTGATAAAAACTCTCCAGGTGCAATATTTTTCACGTTCCAAGTATTTTTACTTACAACCCTTGCAACTTCCGCTGCCAGTGACCTTACCACTACCTGAGAATCTTCAACTGTTCCATCAACTACAATTCTCGCTTCAAATCTTGCCCTCAACGCTAATTCCTCAGTCCCCGGATCTTTTCCTGGCTCTAAACTCACAAGCTCTACAAACACTGCTGGCGCTATTATTTCCCGACGTTCTGTTGGATACATTTCGCACGTTTGTATTGCTGGGATTTCTTCCCTGAGCTTATTACAGATTGCTTGATATAAATTTCCCCAGAACATTATTTCATATAACTCATTTGCTAATCAAAATACTTCTCAAATACTCTTTCTACTTCATTATCAACTAACTCTTTCATTATTTCCCGAGCTTGCGTGTTTACTTTAATTTCATCTATTGGTAACGGTGTCATGTACCTTCTTTTGAATATTCCTATATGACCATTTTTCATTGTTGCTATAAATGCTCCTTCATACGTACGGCTTCCTACCTTTGCTCCTATCTTTGTCTGTTTTATACTCCCAAGTTTTGCTACTCCTATCCACTGCGAACTCAGCTTCACTACTGACCATAAACGCTTTCTATTTGCTTTATCCACACTTAACTTTTTTCTCATTGCTTTTTTTGGTATTTGTTTTGCTTGTTTGACAGTTTGCGATCTTACCCATAGTACTGTTTTGTTTAATGCACTCACCGCTGCTTTTTCCACTTTTTTCCTTTCAGCATCTATACTTTGTATAATACTACCGGTAACTTCAACGTTAATACGCATTCACACCCCCGATGCTTGAATTTTCCACAATACTCCTGAATTGTCCCTAAGCGGCAGTGAATGTACTTTGTATCTACGGTTACCAATAACAAAAGTATCTCCTACCATTGGCTTTAATACATCAAACACACTTACTTCTAAAGTCAAAATTTCTCCTACAAATTGTCCTTCACCAATTCCATATAATTTATCTGGCTGTTGTTTTAATACCTGTACCATGTATGACTTATCCCTTGATTCATACAAAGCTTGCTCTCCCAGATGTGTAAAACAATCTGCAAATAATCTTTTTATTTTTTCTTGCATATTTTACCTTTATGCACTAATCTCTACATGGACGCTAAGAAGGGGCATACTGGTAGAGCATTCTCATGCCTCACCACTTTTATAGTTGCTCTACCAGTATTGTTATGCTGCAACGACTTTGATTAATGTTCCTGGAAGATGGCACATTGGTAAAGGATTTGACTGAGTATGTAAATCGGTCCCTCTATCAAATCTTCTTGGCTCTTGTTTTGCATATAATGGCTGTCCTAGGGTATTTACCGTCTCATTAAAGTCCGCTGGCGCAAAGTAAGTAGTAAATGTGCTTGCTGTTCCTAGTGAAAAATAATGTCCTGTATCTTTTTCTATAAACCTTCTCACAATTCCTTCAGGATCGGTTGCTTGTCCTCTGTACTCCTCAAATGTTATTCCACAGAACGTAAATCCTGATCGTTCGGTAAAAGTCATAGTCCTATCCCCCTTGATTGAGTTTTACTTCTATAACTCCCCCGCAAGAACCTTACTATTACCCATAAATCTAAAAATGGAGAAAAAGCTGCTATTTTACTAATTCAACTTTCTATTATAAATAGATCTATGGTCTAAAAATGGAATATATGATGAAAAGAACTATAAATACCTCAACTGGCGAATGGGCAGAAAGTGAATTTGGAATTGTTAATTTTGGTGATATAAGATTAAGTAAAAGGCTTCTAAAAATAGTTAATAGTTTTGCTGAATCGCCTGAGCGTTCAATAAATCAAGTTTGTGAAGAGTGGCATCAAAGTAAAGCAGCTTATAGATTTTTCCAAAACGATGCCGTTTCTGAAAGAAAGATATTAGACAGTCATATAATTAAAACTGTTGAAAGAGCTAAAGAATACTCAACTATCTTAGCTATCCAGGACACGAGTTATATTTCATATAAAAATCATAAAAAGACCGAAGGGTTAGGGATTATAGCAGCAAGATTAACATCTAAAACAACTAATTTTAAAACCCATGATGCATACAACGTTTGCAGTTACAACAGAAGGACTACCTATAGGATTATTGGATCAAAAAATTAGTACTAGACCTTCCTTAGCTGAAGACCTAAAGGAGTTGAAAAGAAGAAGCCATAATACTGCTCTTCCCATAGAAGAGAAAGAAAGCATACGGTAGATAGCATCACTTAAAGACTCTACTAAACATCCTGGATTAAAGGATGTTAAGGTAGTTACCGTTTGTGATAGAGAAGCAGATATTTATGATTTATTTGAAGTTGCTTCCACTAATCAATCTCTTTTTGTAGTAAGAGGAAATCAAAACAGAACAGTAAACAAGAAGTCGACTTATTCTGAAAAAGGTGGTGAAAGATTGTGGGATTTGATGAATCGCATGTCTTGTCAAGGAGAAATTCAAGTCTGCTCGCGATAACAAACCTCAAAGAACAACAGTTTTAGAAGTAAGGTTTAGTAACTTTGTGATGAATGCATCAAAAAACAACGCTAGACGTAAAACCCAAAAACTTCCTAATTTAAATTTAAATGCTGTCTATGTTATAGAAAAATATCCCCCATTTGGCAAAGAGCCCATGAACTGGATTTTGTTAACAAATATAAATATTAATAATTTTGAAGAAGCAGTAGAAAAAATACAATGGTATTGCTTAAGATGGAGAATAGAGGTTTTTCATAAAATTTTGAAATCCGGTCTTAAAGTTGAAGAATGTAGGCTCCAAACAGCAGATAGATTGATCCGCTTTCTTACAATTGTGAGTATAATTGCATGGAGAATATTTTTTATCACATTGGTAGCTAGCGAATCTTTCTTGCACTGTCATACTGACTGATGACGAATGGAAGGTTTTATATACCAAAATGCTTAAGACAAAAAACTATCCTGAGACTCCACCACCTATAAGAGAAATTGTGAGGTGGGTGGCCAAGTTAGGAGGGTTTTTAGCTCGCAAAAATGACTTAGAACCAGGCCCTATAGCTTTGTGGAAGGGATGGAAACGTCTCTTTGATTTAGCAGAAGGATGGAGACTTGCTCATGAATTCTATACTTGTGGGTAATAGTAAGTTGTTAGCGGGATCTAGAGATACTGCGGCGGTATGACGTGTTGCTTGGGTCAGCTATACCTTTTTTCTACTTAGTTTGGGTTATGCAAGAAGTCTATTATAATCAGGCTTTAAGTGTGCGGAAGTAATTTTTTGCATTAGAGTAAAAAATTTTTTCTATAGCTAATCAAAGTGGGATCAAGAGAAACTTACCACTTTCTTTACAAAGGGTTTGATGTTACCATTTGATGAACTATTCTGAATTTATTGAATGAACATTAACATAAAGAATCTAGTTCATGCTTTTTCTAAATTGCCAAGTTTAGGACCATCATCATCACGCAGGTTGGTTATACATTTACTCCAAAACAAAGAGAAAGTTATGCTACCACTTGTATCTTTGATTAAAGAGCTAGCAGATCTTATAGTAGAATGTGAGATTTGCGGAAATCTAGATACTAAATCACCTTGTTCTATTTGTACTAACCCAAAACGTGACACTAAGTTACTGTGTGTAGTAGAAGAATTGGGTGATCTATGGGCGTTTGAAAAAGGAAATATATATTCAGGTTTATACCATGTTTTGGGGGGCAGATTGTCTGCAATAAACGGCATAGGTCCAAAAGAACTTAACCTTGATACTATTCTGGAAAGAGTGACAAAATCTAAAGTTGAAGAGATAATTACTGCAATTAATCCGACATTAGAGGGTCAAGTTACTGCACAATATATAATTGAATTGCTAAAAAATTTGGATGTGAAAATATCACGTCTTGCTTGCGGCATACCAATGGGCGGAGAAATTGACTATCTAGATGAAGGAACGTTAAAAGCAGCCCTCACTTCAAGACAAGAATATGAGTTAAATATAAAATAAGGTATGTGCTTAAAAAAACTTGCATCGTTAATAATGTTCAAGAAGAAAGAAACAGCGCCACCACTTCAAGTGGCGGCTTGGAAAAATGACCGTCTAAACTATAAGCAATTTTCAGGCAAATTCAACACTATAATTAAAACGATTGATCAGTTTTTTACAATAATATCTTTAGAAGGATATGACGGATGGGGTAAGACGTTTTTTCTGAAAGAGTGGGTAAAAGAGTTAAAACAGCAAAATGAAATTGCAGCTTACTATAACGCATGGGATATCAATGCACTGGATCAACCACTTCCTTCTTTTTTAAATTTTCTATTTGAAGATTTATTTGCATCGTATGAAGTAAAAAGAAGCGTTATACAACAGTTCAAGAACATAAACCAAGAACTATTTTCTCTAAACACACTAGGAAAGCTGATCAGTAAATCTCCACTTGCTATGCTTTCCGTATTGCTTGACGCTACAAAAGAGGCTGATAGGAAAGATATTGGTTCTGTACTGAGAGAGTTGAATACTCTTCAAAGAAGAGAAGAAAACATTAAGGATTTTAAAACACAATTGGCAAAAGTAGTTAATAGAATTAGAAAAGACAAAAACATTTATATAATGGTGGATAATCTTGATGTGTGCCGCCCTAAATTCGTTGTCGATTTTTTGGAATCTATAAAGTATATGCTTGATGTGGAGGGGCTGGTTTTCATTATTTCTGTAAGTAAAGATAAGAGCAATGTGCATAAAGCCATTAGCACGATACTTGGACCAAATTTTGACCTAAAATCTTTTACTGATCTCTCTTTACATTTACCGAAGCAACCGATAGAAAAATTTACAAAAGAACTATTTGAAAATATTAAATTACCGAAAAAGTCAAAAAATTTGATTGTAGATAGTTTTATATTTTATGCAGAAAGCCTTTTACTATCGTTAAAAACAATAGAATACTGCGTAAAAAAAATAAAGCTGTGTCTTCTGAATTACACAAGAGAAGAATTACCTGCTCCAAATTTGTTTTCGTTTTTGGTAATACTGCAATCAGTAAATACTGATTTGTATGAGGAGTTAGATTCCTCATGTCAAAGAGCATTGGAAAAAATTGAAAATGAATATAAATCTTTAATTCTAAATGGTCAAGAGGAATGGGAAAAACTTAAAACCTCTCTAGAAGCTGCTTTTGCAGAGAAGGAATCAAAAATTAACAAAGCTATAAAGGATATAATATTTTGAAAAGATAACCTACCTTTGCATATACAAAGATAGGGTAATATTTGATTAACGCCCCTTTACTATGTTATTACCTTGTTCAAACTTTCTGATTAATTCGCTTACGTTGACATTAGATAATTTTTTACCTGCAGATTTGTCATTATGTGAAGCATCAGGTTTACGAAGGTCTTCCTTACTGTTACTCCTAGTAATATTACATCTGACAATGTTTGAATTATTAGACTTATCGCTTATATCTGAAATATTGCTTTTTTCACTACATGAAGACGAATTACTCGACATATTGTCTAAGCTAAAGCGCTTTTTACCTTGATAGATTGGATTCCAATCAAGTGGATTGTAAGTTTTTTTGCTAGTCTCAACCTTTTGGTTATTTTGCTGTTTAGGAGAAAAACTTGGTTTTTCTCTTTCTTTCTTGCTTAGCGTTTTGAGAAATTTTACGGTTTCTAATTCATCAGTTGCTTGTACTTGATGTAAATCAAAGCTTTTTTGATGGTTATCCTGCTTAACATTTTCCATCATTTTATCTTTTATTGTTCTATCCTCATCATCAGAAGTGCTGCTACTAACATCACTGATACCACTATCCCCTGAATCACGGCGTTGTTTGTTAGAAGCGCTAACGCTTACATGAATATTGTCTTTCATGAGTTTTTGCATTGTTGGGCCAAATGTTCTTCCAAGATTGCTACTTACTGTTTTATTACTATCATTTGCTTGGGAATGAGATGCATTTCGCTCAAAAATCGCTTTTATTCCAGCAAATTTAGCTTGGGAAGATTTCGGAGGAACAGGTGGAGCAACTTTCTTAAGCTTTACTATTTTTTCTAACTCATTCTGCGACGATAACTTGGTCTCTGGTGCTCTTGGTGGTACCGGTGGGACAACCATGCCTTTTGAGTTAATCTTTCCTTCATTTTTAGGAAAAATTTTTGGATTATTTTTTTCTACTGTAGTATTCATTTTTTTACCTCTAAGCCTATTAACTAGTAGAATTATAAACTTAGAGGTATTAATTTTGTAATAACGATGCTAATAGGTTTCAAATAAGCATCGCCAGAGGACTCTCTATATAATGCTTAAAGGCATTTAAAAATTTTGCTCCTAATGCTCCATCAACTGCTCTATGGTCAACAGAAAGTGTTACTGTCATTATTTCTGCTATCTCTATTTTCTCATTCATAACAATTGGTTGTTTTTTGGATGCACCAACTGCCATAATGCAAGATTGCGGCGGATTGATTATAGCACTGAAGGCTTTTATACCAAACATTCCTAAATTGGAAATAGTAAACCCACCTCCTTGAAATTCTTCTGGCCTTAATTTTCCAGATCTTGCTCTGCTTACTAAATCTTTCACTTCTTTTGATATAGATAAAATACCCTTTTTATCAGCATTTTTTACTATAGGAGTAATTAGCCCATCTTCAAGTGCCACAGCGATTGAAATGTCTACATTCGAGTATTTAAGTATTTTATTATCTATCCACGAAGAATTTATATCAGGAAATTTTTTCATGCTGAAAGCTGCAGCTTTTATGATTAGGTCATTAATTGTTACTTTGTTATTTTCATCTGCTGAGCTAATCTCGTTTTTTAACGATATTAACTTATCAACCTGGCAGTCTACAGTTAAATAAAAATGTGGAACATTCTGTTTGGATTCAGTTAAGCGCTGTGCTATCACTTGGCGCATATTGCTTACTTCAACCATGGTATCTTCCTCGGGCCTTTCACGACTTTCAATGCGTGTACCACTACCTAAAGACTCCAACACATCAGCCCTAATTATGCGACCATATGGTCCTGTACCTTTTAATTGCTGCACATTAACCCCTTCATTTTGAGCTATTTTCTTAGCTAATGGGCTTATTTTTATTCTACCTTCTACATAACCCTCTGTCATCCCAGTGCGTGACACTGGGATCCATGCTTCTTTTCTTCTAGATCCCAGTGTCACGCACTGGGATGATATTGAAGAATTGGATGATATTGAAGAGTTGGGTAACATTGAGGAATTGGATGGCACTGAGGGATTGGTTTCAACTTCTTTCTTAGCTTCAATATTGGTAGCAGAAGCTGAAACATAGTTACCGAGTGCACTTTCATCTTCTCCTTCTTCCAGCATTAAAGCTATCGGTTGATTTACAGGCACGCCACTTGTTCCTTCTGTTACTAAAATTTTTGCTAAAACTCCTTCATCTACAGATTCAAACTCCATTATGGCTTTATCAGTCTCTATCTCAGCCATTACGTTGCCTACTTCAACTTTGTCTTGTTCTTTTTTATGCCACTTGACAATTTTTCCTCCAGTTTTGCTCATTGTCGGTGAAAGAGCAGGCATTAATATTTCTATAGGCATTGATTTTGCATTTAAAGATCTATTCAATTTTTAATTTACTCTTTATCTTATGTCAATATAATCGTGAATTATGATGAATAAGTCTGTTACACTATCCCTCACGTCATCCCAGTGCGTGACACTGGGATCTTGGTTCAGTACTATTATCCTATTGTTTTTATTATTTAGCCATAGCTTGTTTGCTAATAACTTTGTTTCAACCAAATCAAATAAAATCAACATGAGAACGGGGCCAGGGTTTCACTATCCTGTAAAATGGATATACACTTGCAAAAATCTGCCCCTGAAAGTGATAGAAGAGTTTGAGAGTTGGAAAAAGGTCTGCGATATAGATGAAGACTGCGGATGGATAAAAGGCAATCTGCTTAGTGATAAGCACCACGCAATGATAAAAGAAGATACTTATGGATATCAAAAACAGAGTGTAGACAGCAAGATTACTATGAAAATAGACAAGTTTGTTGTAATAGAAATAAAAAAATGCAGTGAAAAATGGTGTTTGCTGTCCTCATCGAAACGCAAAGCATGGGTACAGAAAGAATCTATATGGGGAGTTGATTAGACTGGCGAAAGACCTTGATTAGTAGTAGTTTCCAAACCTTCTGTAGCAGACTCTTCAGATGAAGCAGGAGTTGCAATAACTTCTTGAGATTCTGGAGAATTATTTTGCCATATAGTGCTGTCACAAAAACTCTGTAACATCTCCTCAGCAGATGAATCTAAAATTTGTACAATAGACTTTCCACTTTGTTCTCTTAGCGATTGATCCATTCTAGAAATCAACTCAGAAAACTCACTACCTGATTTTTCAGCTTCACTTTTTATTTTGCTTTCTATGCTTGCAATATTAACTTGATCAATTTCTTCTTTTGTTATGTTGAATGAATTTGCAACATCTTGATATCCAATCTTGCAATTTCCACAACCAATTATGCAAAAAGCAATAGAATTAGATATTTCATTTGCAGCCCACTTGTGTATAGTGTAAGCCAAATAATTGTCATGGTATTTAATGCTAAATTGTTGTTCTATTAGCTCAGAAATTTTATTCTTTAGAGACATAAAGTACCCTCCTTACATTCGTTATACCTTTTTGTTAAGGTACAACAGTTACACCATTTACTACATGCTTTACTTTAATTAATTATTAAAACAAGAGCATCATTTCCAGAGCTATATCTTTTTACCTTAATAATTCTTTTTTGATTTCCTCTTCAATCATCTTAATTATACTCGTGTCAGCATCACCTGTCAAAAAATCCCTAACATTGCCGAGATCATATCGATTTCCTATCATTTTTTCAATAGCATCATCTATTATGTTTATGTCAAATCCCTTTATAATAGGCGTTATCTTCACATACCCTGCAGAGCCTTTACCATAAATTTCTTTGCTTTTATAAATGCAACCACCTGCACCAGGTTTACTGCTTCTAAAACCCATTTTACACTCTACTGTTTCATACTTGATTTCACCATTTTCTATATACGCTATCCTATTATCTTCAGTAACCCGCAATCCTGTTGTTGTGGTTTTTTCTTTTAATTTTACACTATCATCAATTATTGTTTCCATATAATCCCTATACTGACCTTTATACTCATACTCTTTATAGATGCCTCCACCTCCCATAGTGATTAAATCCTTGCACTCTTGTTTGCCTACACAACACTTTCTTATAAAAATAGGACCCCCATCCTTATCTGTGTATCTCTTTTCTCTGTTACCTCCTCCCTCTGAAACTTCAATGTCAATGATAGGATAATCAGGATCAATTTCCAATTCAGCTTTAATATAATCTCCTGGCATTCCCAATCTATTTTCAGTAGAACAAGGTATGTAACTGCGAGGTGTATCTTTTATGTGACCTGCTTCACCACATCCCCACACTTCTATTTCAACATGGCTAGATGGTATTTGTGAGCCATCCACATCAAAATCTCCACTTCCAAACTCAGTGGGTTTTTCGCTCTTTTTTTCCAGTTCTTGTTTCTTTTTTTCCAGCTGTTTCTTGATTATCTCTTTTAATTTCTCTTGTAATTTTTTCTCTTGTAATTTTTCTTTTACTTTCTTTTTTAAACCTTCTAAATCGAACCTACACAATTTATCAGCGTAAAAGACCTCTGTTCTATCTGCTTTAATCAGTTGATCTTTTAATTGTGTACACTTTTGTACTTCATTTTTTTCATCTCTTAATACTTTACCATCCTTATCTTTACAATCCACTTCCTCGTGCTCTAAGTAAAATGTACTATTATCTTCTTTATCTAAATATTGCTCTACATCCGTCAATTTGTATACTACTTTGACTTTGTTATTTATAAATTTTTCATCTATGTCTTTATCGTAATCCACGCAGTAACTGCATTTCCCCTTTTCCTGTTTATTGTCGTCAGGGAAGAAAACGTATCCTTGCTTATTGAACACTATTTTATCCAACTTATCTTGACTTCTTTTGAATGGGTCACCTATTTCCTTGCTTGGAAGATAATAGAACCGATTTGATTCCTTTGAGTAAACAGCATTGTATTGAATATATTTTGTTCCCATTAATTTTAGTGGTATTATTTTATTTTCTCTTTCAAGAACAAACTCCTCTGGTTCTGGCTGCCATCCAGAAAGACAAAGCATTCTACTGTTAGAATTTTCTTTATATTTTATTTCTACTTCCGGTTGTCCTAAGCTGTTCAATTTGCACTTATCTCCCTGAAACTCTTTACATTCCGTTTCAATATCAGGAACATAGCCATATTTTTTCAGAACTTTAAATTGTTGCGGATTACTTTCTAATATACCTTCTATAATATCGTTAATATTACTTTTATTGTCACTAGTACTAGTTGTTCTTTCAACTATTCTCGGTTTTACTACTTTTAAAGATAGGGGGCCAATATTTACAGGATGGTTGGTAACATTAAAAGTACAGGAACCATTACTGTAGGTTCCACGTGCTTCATAAGTACAAGCGCTCTCGCTCATCTTCATTCTTATCTTTAACGTGTCACTCTGCTTTCCAGGGGTGTTACTTTTTACTATCTCTACTACCTCAGGCTCCGGAGCAGGTGGTGCCGGGAAACAGCGGACGAACTGTGGATTTTTTTCATCTATACTTTGAGTTCCATGGTATTCAGCACAGAGCTTATCTTTTTCTCTATAAGTTTTGAAGTAATGTGTCGTGCCATCTTTATCCAAAATAGAATCCTTCCTAACTTCATCCGAAGTAGGGAGCTCCTCAGCTTTATCTTTTTTGTATTTTCTGGGAAAATCTAATTCTTTTCCAATCTTTCCGTCTTCTTCTATTAGATCACCAGCTATTACCTTAACTTTAGGGTTAAAGTAATCATTGTCTTCATCTGTTATAGGAACAATTCTAACTTGTGGAGGCGACATCGCAAGTTGTTCACAAAACGGAGGGGGGCCAGGTGCAAGTGGCACAGGAGCACATTTTATCTTTTGCTTTCCTTTACTCCATGATGAACAAGTATCACAAACGTTTTCCATATCCCCTGGACGGAAAATATTTTCTCCCTGAAGCACTCTTGAAAACCATGCAGAACTACCCATACAAGCGCCTTTTTGGCTACAAGCACATATTTTAGGAGACTTAGCAAACTTCGTTTTTTCTTCATCAGTAACATTGTCTGCCCATTCCCACTCAAGACTATCTACTATTTTTGCATTAACAGATGTTTTATCTCCTTCCCAATCAATAAACACTGCTGCAGAGACTCCACCTCCTGTATCTTGTGTACCATATATCTGGCGGCAGGATGTTCCACTAGGTAATATATAACAATTATCTTTTCCTTCATAATCACAGACTTGAATCTTTGGATTAAAATAACCATCAATTCCTTGGTCTTTTACTTGTCTTACTGTAATATATTGGTATAGCTTTTCATCAACTTTAAAACTACCTTTAGTACCAAAAGTAAAAATTGCTAAAAAACCCTCCAAAGCTTTTTTGCCTCCAGCTTCAAGTTTAGTATTACTCTCTACAAGAGGCGGACAATCAGCATATCCTTGATACGAAAGATCAAGTATCAAAAAGAACATCAATAAGAAATTAAGCTTTACACTTCTCATAAAACACCGGTAACCACTCATTAACTTCTTCTCCTTTTTCCTTTATTGCCTCGTACATATACTTTATATTCTCTTTGTTAGCTGAAAGTACGTGTATTTCCTGCATATTCTTCAAATCTAAATTTAAAGTTACTAACCCTTTGTACTGTTTTATCAAAAATAAACCTTCCTGTGTTGGCGTCTGCAGAATTATATTCAGCTCCTCTTTTGATAAAGAAAATGCCTTCATGTATAATCTATTTGCATTGATGTTCGGCATCAAGATTCTTGTATCAACATGCTTGTCTAAATATTGAGTAAATTTGCTAGCAAATGCGAGGTTTAAGTTTTCAGTACTTAGGATTACTACAACATTTAGTTCCGTCATTCTTTGCATCCAGTTATCAAACTCTTTCTCTGTAGGAAAGATATTACTTATCTCCCATGCTTCATCCAAAACAAGTATTGCAGGCGAGCCATCACATTTTGCCTCAAAAGAATATAAAAAATAGTAAAGTATCACGGACATACATTCTTTTTGTTTTGTGAGGTTTGCGGTGTTGAGAGATATAATTTTTGTTTCCCAGTCAATATCTGATTCATTACCATCTTGAAATAAGTAAGCAAACTCACCACCGTCACACCATCTACTTATTTTACCCCCGAGGAGCAAAAGCACCTCAGAAATTTGCGCAATAGAACGTGACTCCTTGGGTATAGCAAATATAGAATCCACAATTTTTCTTATCTTTTCTTCTACGTCCACCAAGCTCGTATCGGCTACCATTCTTTTGATCAGTTCAACCAACATATTGCGATTGGAAGCACTATCTTCAATGTTTAGTGGATTAAATTTTAGGCTTTTGTCCTTATACTTCGGATCGATTATATAATATTTACCACTCACTGCTTTAGTAAAAATTATCGACTTTCCAGTGTTATCCAATATGACAATTCTTGGGTTAAACTTTCTTGATTCTGATAATAGGAAATTAATGAGTGAAGTTCTGCCTGAATTTGGAGCTCCAAGTATCGTAGTATGGCCATTATTTCTTTTTCCATGGAAATTAAAGAAGTAAGGATTTCCTTCTTTTGAGAAAAAAACTGTTACCGCTTCTTTCCACCTTCCTCCTTTTAATGTACCTGACGTAAAATCATGCAGCATAGCAAAACTGCAAGCATATTTTGCTAATATATTTTTCGGTTGTGTAATAAAGGTAAAATTGCCTGGAAGTTGTACCCAAAAATGACTTTCCATATGTAGATCAGTTCTAAATATCATGAAGCCAATTAATGACATTATAGAAGATAAATCACTAATATTTTCGGCTAACTTATTCCTATCGTCTGCAAATATTGTAAAAATAATTTTCTGTTGGCAGAAGTCTAGACTAGAGGTCTTTTCAAGCTCTATTATTTCTTCAATTCCTGAGCTTTTAAGTAAGGTATTATCCTCACTAATTTGCAGCATGTTAATTTGTTTATTAAATTCTTTTATTGCCTTACTATTACTAGTAAATATCATTATTTCTGTAATGATAAATTCAGATTCAAGCTGCAAGCACCTATCTATATTGCCTAAGGAGATTTCTCGGTATTCCTTTATGCTGAAAACAGAGCCAAATTTCTGTTGATTTTCAAAGATTGTCTGAAACGTATTGAAACCAAAAGCTATTTTAAAATTTCTAATATATTGCGACAGGTCCCTTTCATGTATTGGATAATCTTTGTGCGTTAATGTAACAATATAGTGGAGAAATTCTATCATTTCAGAATATATTTTACCTTCACTAAATCTTAGACCCAGTTTTTTAGCTCCAAAAGGTCCTAAATCATCGTGAATTAAGTCAGTTATCTTTTGCAACTCCTGGTGGCTTTCTTGTAAAGACAGCTTATGCTTATTCTTTATTCTATTAAAAAAAAATGAATTATTAGTATGCTTACCAAAATCGCTAAACAATATTACAATATATAATTCATTTATATACTGTAATTTACTATCAGTGAGTTTATCAAACCGCGCTGAATTTAGCTTATCAGAGAAGTCTTCAGTTTTATTCCATTTTAAGCTCAATTTATTGCGCTTTCGGACAGTATGAATCCAAACGGTAAAATATAGGCTATTAATATTTTTTGATATGCTTTTTCTAATTTCAGTTCTAAGGTCGCTGTAATTATCAACAGAAGAATAATCTTTTAACTTGATTATTTTTAACAACTCTCCCTGTTTTGTTAGTATAGTTTCTTCATTGTAATGACAAGCATAAGGAATGAAATCTAAATCAATGCTCTCTAGTAATGCTAAGTTGTTCTTTTTTTCAAACTTAGAGTTAATTGCTTGTGCTTTTAGCTGCATATGCGTATTCAATAAAGATAATTAAAAAAGATAAAAATACTATCTTAATTTTTATCTTTTTTTTCGCTATCGGATTGTAATTTTATATCTTTTGCAAAATTAAATTTTTCTTTTAAGTAGTCTGTTGCCTTTTCTGTACTACCAAACATCATGATCAGTACACCAAACATTATCATAAAAAAGATTAGACCTCTGAACACTACTGCAAGTATCACCGCAGCTATACACAACCCTATGATTGTTGAAGGACTCATATTTTCTACAGTATCTTTAATTGAAAATGAAGAAATAAAATCTTTTACCGTTTCTTGTACATCCTTTAATTCATCACTCACCGAAGCTTCGCTAGAATATGATGCAAAAATGAAACTTAATAAGGCTATAAAAACCAAAACTTTATTCAATTGAATGCGCATCAACTAAATACCCTTTAAATATTCCTCAAATATAACAACTTTTATATCAATAGGCAAGAACTGAATTCACTTATCCACTACAAGTAACACATATTTAATTTTTACAGATGTGAACATGCTGTAAGCTCTTTATCATCAACAGGACGACTCAAATTGGTGGATGTTAATTCACTTGAAGGGGTTAAACACCATGTAGTCATTGCCGCTATAGCAAATACTGCTCCTATGACACACAATATTCCTGATCTTGCTATTGCTGCTGCAACAAGACACCCCACTGCTAGAAGAGCACAACCTGCTACAAGTGCAACGTGAAGATTTCTGTTATTGGGTTGTTTTTTAGATAGAACCTCTTTATCGTTATTGTTATTATCAGGAGCACTTTGTTCACTTAAAACAGCTTCCTTCTTTTGTTCTTCAAGTTTAAGTTCCTCTTTCCCAGGTAATGTTGATCCAGATTTCTCACTATTTAACTTTAGCTCTTCTTTCACGACTTGCTCTGTTTGCAATTGATTTTCAATCTTTCCATGACGTATGGAAGGAGACCTTTGTCCGCTTGGCTCTTTGGGCCTTGTTTTGGTTGGGTGTTCTAATATCGTTTCTTTTTTATTTTCTGTTTGTGGGTCTTTCTTTTCTTCAACAGGGTTTAATGTTAAGTTCACACTTTCCTCAGATGAAGTTCTTGTTACTGATAGTTCACGTGAACCCATTCCACTATCTGAGTCATTGCCACTACTGAGTTTAGAAGTTTGCTTCTCATCTATTTCTTCCACAACCTTGCTATATTTTTCAAACACTTCCTCTGTAACATCTGAATTACTAAGTATTTTATTATCACCACTTTTTTTCTCAGCTACATTCAAGGGTGTTTCTTGTGTGTTGTTTTGCTCTTCAATATGTTTTAGCTGCATTTGATCTTCAATATTTTCTTCAACAGCATTTGGTATTGAGCTTACACTGCTGCTCTTGCTAACAACATCTAAAGTTATTAGTTTCATAATTATTTTTTCTATTTCCGTTTTTTCTGTTGGGTTTAGCTTTTTTGACTTTGTTATTTTTGCTTTCAACGCTGGGAGAAAGCGTTGGGTATAATTATTATAATGTTCTCTTTTTTTTTTCACTGATTTTTCTAACTCAGCTAATGATTTAGGACTATTTCCTGGCTTGGATAACTTTAATTGTTTTGTGATAGTCTGCTCATCTTGTCGTTCTCTCAGTATGTTTTCCAATTTAGCCAATGTTTTAGGACTAGCTCCCTGCTTGAACAACCTTTTGCATTCTTTGAAAGTCTCATCTTGATTTTCTTGATAATTTTCTGCTGTTACCTTTTTGTATATAGTGTTGAACAATTGTTGATCAATATCTTCTTTTTTATTCTTCTGAAATTTTTTTAAAGGACTGTGCATAACATTTCTCCATATAAATAAAATGTATAGATACCTTTTTAGCGTTAATTTTACATTAAAACTGGGCAATTATGCCATATTATGGATAATTATAGCAACTTGCTTATTGGAAAGTCACTTAACCATTTGCTTTGCTAACTACTGGGTTTTCTACTTCTACAGATTTGCTATCAATATAATTATTTGCCTGTTGAATTAATATGTCTATCACTTCTTTTACAGGCTTTTCCCTATCAACCATGCCAACACTTTGACCGGCCATTAAAGATCCCGTTTCAACATCTCCATCAATTACTGCTCTTCTTAAAGCTCCAGCCCAGAACTTTTCTATTTCAAGCTGCCCATCTTCTTTTGAGATCTGTCCCTTTTGGTATTCATCAATAACTTTTTTTTGATGCTTCATAAAATCATCACTTGCTTTGTTAGCTATAGCTCTTACTGGAATTACAGGAAAATCAGCACTTATCTGTACAGAAGGTATTGCATTACGTGGGGCTGATTTAATAAACACTTTCTTAAAATTTTTGTGGGCAATTGACTCATTAGTGCAGACAAATAATGTGCCTATTTGACAGCCACTTGCCCCCATTTCTAAGTAATTAACTATCATTTCACCTCTTCCTATTCCACCTGCAACAAACACTGGTATTTGTTCATTTTTAAAATGAGGCAATATCTCTTGTGCGAGAACAGAAGTGCTAACTGGCCCTATGTGCCCGCCTGCTTCCATTCCTTCTATTATTAACGCATCTACTCCCATTTTTACTAACCTTTTCGCAAGGCTTAATGCTGGTGCAAAGCACATAACTTTAATGCCTGCACTCTTAATTTTTTCTATATTAGGCTTCGTTGGTAATCCGCCAGCAAGCACTATATGGCTTGCTTTCGTTTCAATACACACATCTATCAACTCACTCAACTTTGGGTGCATAGTAATTAGGTTTACACCAAATGGTTTGTTAGTTAATTTCTGTGTCTCTATGATTTCTTTTTTTAATAGGTCTGGAAACATTGCACCACATGCAATTACACCGAAACCACCAGCGTTTGAGATTGCCGAAACCAAGTTTCTCTCTGAAACCCAGCTCATAGCACCACCCATTATCGCAAACTCACTACCAAGAAAATCTGTTCCTTTTTTCCAGAGGCTACTTAACATATAACCTATATCATACGTTTAAAAATGTTTTGCTTATCTATAAATGTGTGTTTCAAAGCGCCAAGTATATGCAAGATTATAAAGAGTACCATAAAACATGCAAGCATCGAATGTAGCTGATTAGCCGTGTTAGCTAGATCTTTGTTTTGATTAATCAACAAAGGGATATGAAAAAAATACTTGATCTTTTTGCCAGAAGCAGAAGACATAACATAGCCAGATAGTGGCATTAGCACCATTAAAGAATATAAACCAAAGTGTACTGTTTTACTTGCATTGATTACAAACCGAGAAAAATTTGCTGGAAGTCGTGGAACATAAGTAAAGACGCGAAAAAATATGCGTACTATGATTAGTCCAAGAATAGTGATACCGCAAGCCTTATGAATAGCGTATATGTTGAACTTAATCTCATTGCTAAGTGGTAAGCTTTTCATATAAAGTCCAGAGCAAAGCATACCAATAATAAAAACAGCCATCAACCAATGGATAACTCTTAAACCTAGACTATATTTATCGTCTTCCATTTTGATTACCCTAAAGTAGCATTTATATAATAGAAAAACTATTTTTCAATCAAAATTATTAAAGCAATTTAGATTTACCGACAATTTAGCTATACAAATTCGACCCAGCCGGGAGTCAAGTAGCTGGCCGGCACCTAAGCCATAAACGGATTAAATGCAAAACTTCCTTGACAAACTCCGCCAGCCCCCTTATCATGAAACTGAAGGTATTCAGTTATCTTCATCTATGCAGATTAAACAGCAAGAAAACAACGTGGTTGGCGTCTTATTTTTAATTTTTTGCACTATGTGCACCTTATGTCTTCACAATATTTCTAGGTTTTTACCTACACAAGCTGAAACGCGCTTATAAGTCGTTTAAGACAGTATAGTACGCCAATTTGCAGGATTAGAGAGTGACAACTAGCTAACACGGGATTTCTTTTGCCTTTTTTTCTGCTTAGTAAATTTCTTAAACATTTGAACTAAGGTTAGTTGCACTTAAAAGCAGCTAAATTGTAGTGTTTAAGACTTTAAAAAACGCCAATACAGAAAATAGACAATGAACAGGGCTTCTTTTGCCTTTTTTTTCGTTTGGTAAATTTCTTAATGTTTGTAGCTAAAGCAATTTAAGAGACCGAAAATGGTGTCATTCCAGCGCGTCAAGCGCTGGAATGACATTTTGGGGTGTTAGGTGTTATCCAAGTAGCGTGACTACTTGGATCTGAGCTGTATTACCAAGTCCAGTTAAGTGCAACATCATCACTTGCTGGAATGTCAAATTTCGGTTGTGACACTATATCTGTCAGACTCTTTTTAAGCCAATCACTACCCTTTTCTCCAGCGTCTGTAATAGCTTGCTTGAAACTGTTTTCTAGTACAAATTTAGCAGCATCAGCTACGCTACCACTACTATTTATAGCATTTCCTATTACAGTTAACTTACCTAACTCAGTGTTTAAGTCAGCAGGCATCTTATCAGTCTTAGCCTTTATAGCAGTAACATCAGCTCCTAAGTTAGCTGGAATAGTATCAGTCTTAGTTTTTATTTCATTAAGCTTATTCCCTAAATTAGCGGCACCTGTAACATCTTTTATAGCAGTAACATCAGCTCCTAAGTTAGCTGGAATAGTATCAGTCTTAGTTTTTATTTCATTAAGCTTATTCCCTAAATTAGCGGCACTTGTAACATCTTTTATAGCAGTAACATCAGCTCCTAAGTTAGCTGGAATAGTATCAGTCTTAGTTTTTATTTCATTAAGCTTATTCCCTAAATTAGCGGCACTTGTAACATCTTTTATAGCAGTAACATCAGCTCCTAAGTTAGCTGGAATAGTATCAGTCTTAGTTTTTATTTCATTAAGCTTATTCCCTAAATTAGCGGCACTTGTAACATCTTTTATAGCAGTAACATCAGCTCCTAAGTTAGCTGGAATAGTATCAGTCTTAGTTTTTATTTCATTAAGCTTATTCCCTAAATTAGCGGCACTTGTAACATCTTTTATAGCAGTAACATCAGCTCCTAAGTTAGCTGGAATAGTATCAGTCTTAGTTTTTATTTCATTAAGCTTATTCCCTAAATTAGCGGCACCTGTAACATCTTTTATAGCAGTAACATCAGCTCCTAAGTTAGCTGGAATAGTATCAGTCTTAGTTTTTATTTCATTAAGCTTATTCCCTAAATTAGCGGCACTTGTAACATCTTTTATAGCAGTAACATCAGCTCCTAAGTTATTTGGGATTGCAGTTAGCTTACCTAATAATGTAGCAACTGCACTACCAGTCATGAAGTTTGTTGCTATAGAGCTATAATCTACTTCAGGACCAGCGCCACTAGGGTCATACTTAAAAGTGTTGAAAACATTATTATTATCTACACCAAAGGTATACTTGTTACCTGTACCATCTTCATAAACTATCTTTTTAATATTAGCCTTTACTATTGGCGCATCTGCACCATCTTTAAAACTCAAATTAGCCGGCATATCACCCTCCATTAATTATAAAAACCATAGCATGCATGAAAATAGTATAATTTTCGTTAATGCTAGATTTTACATAAGATTTCCTTGAAACTTTTCATTTTAGAATTCTTCTCTTTTCATCCCAGTCCATGACACTGGGATCTCATTTTATTTTGTAATTTCATCATACAAATCAGCCTAATTTGGGTTTTCCCTTTCAACTAAATCAATTTTCCATTCTCTTTTCCAGCTTTTCAAAAGTTTTTCTCTGTTCAGAGCTGAACCTACATCTTGAAATACCTCAAAGTAAACTAATTTCTGCACATTGTACTTTGATGTAAAGCCAGAAATAACTTTATTTTTATGTTCCCAAATTCGTTTAGTTAAATTTGACGTTATACCTATATACAGAGCCTTATTGTGCTTGCTTGTAAGTATATAAACATAATAACTTTTCATATATAGTAAATGAATTTACTATATCCCAGTGGGCTTTGTTGCATCGCTCAAGTAAAAAGAACTGGCAGTTACTGACAAAATTCATTATAAATAGCCATTTAACTGTTGAAGAAAAAATATGCCACAAAAAATGAGAGTCAGTAACTGCCATGAATATAACAAATTTCTCCAAGAAAGAGGAAGCATTTTTTGTTATATCAATGATGCCATAGAAAATTGGTACGAGAATTGTCCAAAAATGCAGGGCGGCAACTATATTTATAGTGATAAAGTTGTGATTTTGGTGCATATAATCGTCAGTTTCTTTAGAATTGGTTTAAGACAAACAGTCGGGTTTATAAAAGGGTATTTGCAACAAATAGGAAGAGATTTGGCAGTTATCAGCTATTCACAAGCATCAAAAGAAACTTAATATTAAGATAAATGATTGCAGAATTGATAAAAATAATATGGAAGATATCGAAATTGCTATAGACAGTACAGGAATTAGTATATACAACAACACACAGCAAGGAAAATAGCACTGACAGAAAATATCGTGGCTATGAGAAAACGAGAAAATTGCACGTAATGTTGAATATAAACAACAAAAAAGCCATAGCTGTAAAATACAGTAACGGTGTCTACTCTGATCACTATGGAGCTTGTGATTTGCTAAAAGAAGTTGATTTTCAGCATGCCATAAAAGCACTATATGCAGATAGAGCATGTGATAGGCACAAGTTTTATAAGTTGTGTAACGAATATGATATAAAGACAAAAATTCCACCAATAAACAATGCGGCAGAACATCCAGAAATAGATTATATGTCTGACAGGAATGCTGCTATTACGTTAATAAAATTATACGGTGAAGATGGCATGAAAGAATGGAAAAAAGAAGTAAATTATGGGAAAAGATCTTATATTGAAGGGTTTTTCTCAAGATTAAAGCAAATATTCGGATTTAGTTTTAGGAATAAATCTGAGATAAATCGAGAAAAAGAACTGCTAATCAAATGCTATTTGCTTAATAAATTCACTGATATTGGTATGGCTAAATTTGAGATAGTTACATGAATTTACCATAAATCACCATCTCATAAAGTGTGATGCAACAAAGCCATCCCAGCATCAGCTACTCGGATGATAAAAGGAAGGAATATCGGAGTGACAAGAAAGGGGTCATAGTGTGCTAGACTTTATACCTTTTGCATTCAAACTCACACAAATCATGAATTATACACGTTTCACAAGAAGGCTTTTGCGCTTTGCAAACATATCTACCATGCAAAACTAGCCAGTGATGAGCATAAAGCAGGTATTCTTTTGGAACTACATTTAAAAGAGATTGCTCTGTTTTAAACACATCTTTTTCTCTCACAAGTCCAAGTCTATTGCTTACTCTAAAAACATGAGTATCAACTGCCAATGTTGGAATACCAAGTCCTGAATTTAAGAACACATTAGCGCTCTTTCTCCCAACCCCTGGTAAAGATACCAAATCATCGAAATCAGTAGGCACTTCGCTATTGTACCGCTCAATCAATATTTTGCTGAGCCCGATTATATTTTTTGCTTTGGAATTATATAAACCAATACTGCTTATGCATTTTCTCAGCTCATTTTGCCCAAAACTCAGCATCTTTTCTGGCGTATCAGCGATATTAAATAGTTCTCTTGTAATTTTATTAACGCTTACATCGGTTGTCCGTGCTGATAAAACTATCGCAACTAGTAGTGTAAAATGATTGGTATAATTTAGCTCTATTTTTGGCGCAGGATTTGATTGTTGAAACTTTTTAAATATTAGTTCTATTTTTTTTGAATCCATTTCATTTATCACACCTCTTTTAAAGAATTAAGAAAAGAACCCCTCTTTCCCATCATATAAATACAACTTATCCATTCTCACCATGTCAAAGCTATTTTCTTCGAGTTTGATTAGCAAGTTATTTACATCACTATTTGTAATAGCTTGCTTTTCATTATTTGCGATAAACCTACAGGTTATTTGGTCACTTAAAGATTTTGAGTTTCCTGGCCAAATCGCTAGCCCTTTTGAGTATATTGCTATAATTTGCAGATTACTTGATTCAAATAATCCTACTATTTGATCAAAATTGCTGGATTTGTCCCAAGCAAGCGTTATATCACTACCCACTAGCTTTTTAACTTTGTAATCTTGTTCGTAATTGTCTTGTACTTTATTTATTTTACTATCTGAACCACTGCTAATTATAAGCTCAGGTAATGTTGCAGGTTTCTTTCCTAGATTATCTATAACAGCTTCTGCAAATTCTTTTGTACCAACTTTCTGTTTACTTCTTTTCTCCTTATACAAATCGGCAGTGTGTATTCCATCCTCTAAAGTCTTCAGCCATGCATCGTAGATTAGTTTTGCAGTACCCACTTGACCTATGTAAATTAGCATATGCACTGCAGCATTTAAAAGACCAGAAGGATTAGCTATGTTTTTTCCTGCAATATCAGGAGCAGAACCATGAACCGCTTCAAACATCGCATATTCATTACCTATATTGCTACTTCCAGCGAGTCCCACAGATCCAGAGGTTTGTGCCACTATGTCTGATAATATGTCGCCATATAGATTTTCAGTTACTATAACATCGAAATTCTCCGGTTCTGTGGCAATACGTGCCATTCCAATATCAACTATATAATGTTCTGCCTTTATGTCCTGGTATTCCTTTGCAATGCGATCAAACGCTGCATGGAAAGTTCCGTCAGTCATTTTCATTATGTTGTCTTTAGTCAGGCAAGTTACTTTTTTTCTGTTGTGTTTTTTCGTGTATTCAAAAGCATACCTGCATATCTTCTCTGAGCCAGATCTAGTAATAATTTTAGTGCATTGGTAAGAATCACCAGTGAGCCTATGCTCTATTCCGGTGTAAACGTCCTCTTCATTTTCGCGTATCACTACGATATCAAACTTATCGAATTTATTTTCTATAACAGGATGATATGAAATACACGGCCTGATGTTTGCATATAACCCTAGATTTTTTCTGAGTGCAACGTTCAAGCTCTTGTGGCCTTTACCTTGAGGAGTTGTTGTTGGAGATTTTAATAATATTTTTGTCCTTTCAATTGATTCCCAACCACTTGGAGAAATTCCGTGAGACCATTCCTTACTATCAACACGCTCACCTATTTCAATAATATCTATTGAGATTTTTGCTTCCGCTTTGCGCAATATCGACAGCACCGCTTCCATAATTTCTGGTCCGATACCATCACCATACGCAACTGTGATTGGTGTTGACATAACTTCCCTAACTGTAAATGATTTAATGTTAATTCAAATAATAGAGTGGCACAAGTAGCTAATATTACCCAAATTAGTATATTTATGGTTATTTAACAACGTGCTTTTATATTATATGATGACATTATGAAATATAGGTGGGGTTATGGATACTGAAATAAATGTTAAAGTAAATTATGTAGGATTTACAAGGCGTACTGTAACAGCAATACTTGACCAAATAATATTTTTCTTTCCTTCATTCATCCTATAAATTGCATTGTTGGGCAATAATGAGGTTAATAATTTTCTTGACGAAATTGAACAGTTAACATCTCCTTATACAATCTTTACATCAGTGCTGTGTACAGTATTAGAAATATTAATAATAACAAGACTGGGAGGTACGCCAGGACAACTGTTGTGTGGTATGTATATCAAAGATGCAGACACATTTAAAAATACTACTCTTATGCAAGCAGCAATAAGGTGTATTTCTGAGACAGTTTTCTTGATTATTTCTTTTTTGCTGACTCACTATGTTTCTCATTGGTTTATAATTTTACCAATTTTAGTTTTAATATTTGCGATATTCGACCGGCGCAAGCAGACTTTTTATGATAAAATTGCAAAAACAGTAGTAATAGACTATAAACCTAGTTGATATTTTTCTTTATAGGCAGTGTATGGATAAAAACGTAAACTACTCAACAATGACAAGGCGTATTCTAGCATTTATAGTTGATTGTATTTTATTTATCGCAATACCATTTGCTTTAATGGCGGTAGGTTTCTCACTTACACACATAATACAAGGGATCATGGGTGCAATAATTGTAATCACCACGATTGTATTTTCTTTATTTTTAATGATACCATGTATATTTCATATATTCATGCTGGTAAAATTTGGCGGCACTCTAGGGCACTTGTTATTTAGCATGCGTGTAAGAGACAAAGATACACTTGAGCAGATCAATCTAATACAAGCAATAAAAAGAACCATCGCTTTTTTCATAATTTACTGTATATCGCTTTATAATCCTATTTTACTTTTAGCTATACTAATCCTAGTTTTAGTATGTGCAGTAGATGATGAACATAAACAAGCTTTTCATGACAAAATTGCAAACACGGTAGTGATAGATTATAAACCTAGTTGATATTTTTCTTTAGTTGTTACCACCAAGGGTGTTATTCCAGCGCGTGACGTTAGTTAGAATCCAAAAACCATGAGAGCTACAAAAAATTACTTTACAAACTCCGCCAGCCCCCTTATCATAACACTGAAGCTATTTATTTATCTTCGCAATTTCTGCAGTGGATTAATGACAAAAAAACTTAATGTATTTGGCGTAAATCATGCTTAATTTTTTGCACTATGTGTACCTCATGTCTTTATAAAACTTTTAGGTTTCTACCTATATAAGCCGAAACGCGCTTATAAAGCGTTTAAGACAGTAAAAGACGTCAAATAGACAAGGGAGAATTTGAATACTAGCTACCCTGGGGTTTCTTTGCCTTTTTTTCCGCTCAGTAAATTTCTTAACGTTTATAATTTAGGTTAGTCGCATTTAAAAGCAGCTAAATTGCAGCGTTTAGAATAAAAAACGCCAATATTTTGAAGTACATATAAATAACTAGCCAACCATGGGGCTTCTTTTGCCTTTTTTTTACCTGGTAAATTTCTTAATATTTATGACTAAAGTAATTTAGGCCTACCGACAACCGTCATCCCTGTAAAGGTCAAGTATCCCGCTACGTGTTAGCGGATGAGATACCGCGAATGAATCGCGGTATGACGTAGAGTCAGCGTTAGCTATAACACAACACTTTTATACTCACCAAATCAGTTTGCTTGCTTACAAGCAAACTTTCCTGGATCCAAGTAGTCAAGCTACTCGGATGACACCATTATAAAGTGAACCAGTGTCAGCTACTTGAGTGACACCCTTTCTAGCAGAAACTGCTCCTCAAATCACAACGTTCGTACAGCTGCGTTTTAGATTAGGCACTAATGCATTACTTCCAATACCTTCTTACCAATCACTGCAGGGGTTTCAGCAATTGCAATCCCGGCGCTCCGCATAACTTCTAGTTTTGCACCAGCACTTCCACCACTGGAAGAGATGATTGCTCCAGCGTGTCCCATACGTCTTCCTGGAGGTGCTGTTTGACCTGCTACAAAACCAACGATTGGCTTTTTAGTTTTTTCTGTTTTCACAAAATGTGATACATCTTCTTCTTCGTTTCCACCTATTTCACCAATAACTACAATACCATGAGTATCGTCATCTTTTAAAAAGAGCTCCATACAGTCGACAAATGTCATACCATGAACTGGATCCCCCCCAATTCCGATACACGTGGATTGACCAAGACCAACAGCGGTTGTTTGTGCTACTGCCTCGTAAGTTAAAGTTCCAGAACGAGACATAATCCCTATATGTCCACGCTTATGGATATGGCCAGGCATAATCCCTATTTTGCACTCTTCGGGCGTAATAATTCCCGGGCAGTTAGGACCAATCAATCGACTTTTTGAACGAGCAAGAGCATGCTTCACCTTTACCATGTCAAGTATAGGAATGCCCTCTGTAATGCAAACTATTAGCTCTATCTCTGTATCTATTGCTTCAAGTATTGCATTAGCTGCAAACTTAGCAGGTACATATATTACCGTGGCATTCGCATCAGTTTTTTCTTTGGCTTCTGCTACAGTATTAAAAACTGGTAAGTTAAGGTGAGTGCTACCACCCTTGCCAGGAGTTACACCACCAACCATTTTTGTTCCGTAGCTAACAGCTTGCTCTGAATGAAATGTACCTTGCGCACCAGTAAAACCCTGGCATATTAACCTTGTATCTTTGTTTACTAAAACGGACATACTCTATTTCACCTCTTGTACTATTTTCTGCGCAGCATCGCCCAGTTCATCTGCAGCAATAATATTTAATCCTGACTCTTCTAAAATTCTTTTTCCTTCTTCGAAATTAGTGCCTGATAATCTAACCACTAGAGGAACTTTAATGCTCATTTCTTTTACAGCCGCAACAATTCCACTTGCGATAATATCGCAACGCATTATACCACCAAATATGCTAACCAAAATTCCTCTTACGTTGCTATCAGACAATATGATTTTAAATGCTTCAGTTACAGTTTCTTTACTCGCTCCACCACCAACATCCAAAAAGTTAGCAGGCTCTGCTCCGTAGTATTTTATTATATCCATTGTTGCCATAGCAAGACCTGCACCATTTACCATGCAACCAATACTGCCATCCATTTTGATGTAACTGAGCCCATACTTTGAAGCCTCTATCTCTTCTTTCACTTCTTCATCATAATCACGAAGTTCCATAATTTCTGGGTGACGATATAAAGCATTGTCATCGAAATTAATTTTCGCATCGAGCGCAATAAAATCTCCAGAACTTGTTTCAACCAGTGGATTAATTTCAATTTGGATCGCATCAGTTGCAATAAACGCATCATATATATTTTTTGCAACATTTGTTATTTTTTCTATTTGTTCTGAACTCAAATTAAAACTGCTGCTTAACTTGCTGCTATTAAAACTTGTAGCAAGATCAATATCAAATTTCACAATTTTTGCGGGAGAATTTTTCGCCACTTCTTCGATGTCCATTCCACCTTCTGAGGAAAATATGAATATTGGCTTACTGAGCTTCGGGTCAATTACCAGGCTTAAGTAATACTCTTTCTTAATGCTTGAGCCTTCTTCAATATATACTCTTCTTACTTGCTGCCCGCTTGGCCCTGTTTGATGAGTAACTAAAGTCATACCAATCATGTCTTTTACAAACTGTTGAGCTTCTTCAGATGACTTTGCTAGCTTTACGCCACCGGCTTTACCCCTACCACCTGCATGAATTTGAGCTTTAACCACAAACACGTCAGATTTTAATTGACTTACTTGAGTCTTTACTCCTTCTGCAGATATAGTGACAAAACCTTTTGGCACCGGGACATTAAATTTATGCAAAATCTCTTTTGCTTGATATTCGTGAATATTCATAAAACAACCAATGATAAACTATTAAAAAATTACTAACCGTAACGCTGCCTTCTGCATTCTTGCTGGTACCTCTTTTTTCTCGCTTCAGCTTTCTTTTTAGCTCTTTTTTCTGATTTTTTTTCATGATATTGTTTTTTCATTTTCAACCCTCTTCCTTCCTTTTGAATTGTTTTTTTCAATACTGGAAGAGCTCTGTCTACATCACCATAATGGACTGATACTTCAATCAAACTCTATACCTCCTTCGGTAATCATTTCAAAATTTATTTATAAATTAGAAAATTAACATTGTCAATTATTTTATAAACTTGAGCGTTAAACTGCAATATGAACCAAATGCCTTTAAAAGCTCTAACTATTAAAAGCGTTAAAACTTCTGCTAGCATCGGGGCGGAGAGATTTGAACTCCCGACCCTTTGGTCCCAAACCAAATGCGCTACCAGGCTGCGCTACGCCCCGACTTCTTTACTCAGAGTATCAATAACTCAGGCAAAATGCAAGATTCATTTGTTTATTTTAGAAAAAATATAATATAAGATTTAATATTATTTTAGAATATGTTTTTTATTAGCTCCTCTTTAGTAGCAAACTGCTTCGCAGGCGGCCTATAGAGTTTGTACAGTTAGCGCGTGCAACACTGAATCAGATTTCTCTATGGCCCAAACCTTAGCCATATTTAAAAATCTAGCTACACCAATTGGTGAAAGTTAGTGCAGCAACCACAGCAGTATCGACCCTTAAAATTCTTTTTCCTAGACTCAATTTTTGACAAAACTTATCGGCAAGATCAAGTTCATAAGATGAAAAACCACCTTCAGGGCCAACAATAATAGCAACATTTTTCTTACCTTTCAGCACTTTATCAGCTTTACCTGTTTCATCACATAAAACAAAATTTTTACTCTGGGAATCAGGTAACTCACAAAAGTTAATAGGAGGCAAAATCTCTGGTATACTCATCCTACCGGATTGTTCCGCAGCTTCGATTGCCTGTAATTTTGCTCTACTTAGGTTAATGTTTTTTACTACTGTACGTTCCGTTGAAATAAATTGAATGCAGGTTACTCCCATTTCAGTTGCCTGTCTTACTATGTTGCCTAAAGCACCACTTTTTACCATGCCACAATATAAGTATAAATTTTCCTCATATTGCTGTTGTTTAGTGCATTCTTTGAGTGTAACTTTTGTTAATTTACGCGATATATTAACTACTTCTCCTAACCATTCTCCATCCTTTCCATTAATAAAGAGAGAGATTATCATACTTCTTAAGCCGCATTACATTGCAAATATAGTGACTTTGTTGTGGATTAAATGCTAAACTCACGCCTTGTGATAAAGCTTCTTCAAAATAAAGCCTAATTTTTCCCATTCAAAACTTTAATTATATTCTACTTGAGTGACTCTTACGGGATTTGAACCCGTGTTACCACCGTGAAAGGGTGGTGTCCTAACCACTAGACGAAAGAGTCAATGCGAATTAACTCAAGTTATATTGATTATGCACATAAAGTCAATTATTTTATGGCGCAAACGTCTTTCTCTATTCCATATTTGATATTCACTGAATTTATTTTAGATTTAGGAGTTTTAGATCCTAATTCTAATTGTTGTTCAACTTTTGTATCGGAATCATAGCCAGAATCGTAGCCAGAATCTCTACGCTCATATTTCTGCTTTATTTCTTCTACACTAAAGCCAGCCTTGGTCTTAATTTTTTGATCATTAGTCTGTTGCTGACTTATCGGCTTATTAGCACTTACCTTCACTTGCTCTTGCCAATCATTCACTTTATCCTGCACTAACCCATGGTAAGTTCCAGAATTGGCTTTTACATCTTTTGCTTTTTTTTCTGCTCTTTTCTTGGAGAAATCTACCCTAGCATAAATAGGTTCTGACGATTGTTCTGGCTCTTTCTGTTTTAGGCTAGCAGGCTTTTTTTGTTCTGAAAGATCATCTATAGTGCAATAAATAGGTTCTTCTGATATACTCAAATAACCACTATCGTCCAATGATGAATTTTCAGTAGATTTTTTATGTGAATCATATATTTCAGCATAAATAGATTTTTCTGATACGTTCAACTCCCCTAATGAGTTACTAACCTTAGTGTCATACACCTCAGCGTAAATAGACTCTTTTAAAAGAAAATTACCATGGCCAGTACTCTTTGACTCATACTCAAAAGTTCTAGGAGGTTTTTTAGGTGGTATTACATTGTTGCTCACCTCAGCATACATAGTTATTGGCTCATATTCAAAGGTTCTAGGAGGTTTTTTAGGTGGTATCATGTTACCAACTGAGTTAGCCTCAAGTTTCAGCTTTACTACTTCTTTAAACTCATCAAAACCCTCTCTTTCTTTGAAAATGTTCAATATTTTTTCCTTTTCTGCAACATTTCGAAGCATTGCACCATTTATTACTAACTCAC
Source organism: Wolbachia endosymbiont (group A) of Myopa testacea (assembly GCF_964027115.1). NCBI lineage: Bacteria > Pseudomonadati > Pseudomonadota > Alphaproteobacteria > Rickettsiales > Anaplasmataceae > Wolbachia > Wolbachia endosymbiont (group A) of Myopa testacea. The sequence goes on along the minus strand of NZ_OZ034729.1, from coordinate 1,079,745 downwards.
CAAGTATTAAACAACATTTTTCCTTATAGTCTTTGAGATACTCCTTGCCTAGGACGGGCATAACCTCTTTCTCATGAGCAAGTGCTCTTTCGTATTTATAGATTACACTTCTTATACCGTCGCTGCCTATTGCATTAACGTTGGCGCCAGCATTAATAAGTAATTCCATTACATCATAATCAAGGCTTTTTACTGCATATCCTAAAGCCTGATTTAAAGCTTGATTATTATTTATATCAAATGATCCTGTATTCTTGAAAGACATAGTCTTTGAAAAGAATTTTCTAAAACTATTTAGTGCATTGTAGAGACTTAGAGTCAGTTTAACACCTTTTATATCATTGTTTTTGACAGATTTAATTAAAAAATTATCTATTATACCCATGATTATACCCCCTATATAAAAGCTCACTATCATGGTACAACTTTAAACCATGATGATTTATTTTCTGCTAATAGCAGCTCTCTATAACCACTTAACAAGTGGTGGCATTGACATCATAATTGCATCTGGATTGCCGTCAGTCATTAAACCAAACCTTGTGCCACGATCGTATAACAGATTGAATTCTACATATCTGCCACGTTTTGTTAATTGATTTTCTCGTTGTTCTTTTGTCCAAGATTTTTGTATATGTTTACGTATGATGTGCAAATAAATTTCCAAAAAGGCTTCACCTACTGCTTTTGTGAACTCAAAATCATTTCTCCAATTGCCAGAACTCAGATTATCATAGAAAATACCACCAATGCCACGCGGCTCTTTTCTATGTGGTAAGAAAAAATAGTTGTCACATTGCTCTTTAAATTTTGGATAATATCCGGTGTCAAATCTATCACATGTCATTTTGATTGATTCATGAATATACTTGCAATCTTCTTCATTTTTATATATTGGCGTAAAATCCATCCCTCCACCAAACCATTGTTTTGAAGTATATATCAGCCTTGTGTTCATATGTGCTGCAGGGATAAGGGGCGATTGCATATGAGACACTAAAGATATACCGCTTGCCCAAAACTCTCCGTTACTTTCACTTGCACCAGGAATTTCATTAATGGCTAAATCTGCAAATTTTCCGTGTACTTTTGAAACGTTTACTCCAACTTTTTCAAAAACATTGCCAAAAATAATTGTAGATTCACCACCTCCACCACCTGGGCGATCCCACTTTCTTTTTTCGATCTTTGGCTCTGCGGATGATTGTTTTTCAATTAATAAGAAAGATTCTATGATCTTATCTCTTAGTGCACAGAACCACTTAAATGCTTGTGTTCTTTGTTTTTCCATAATATCCTCTCGCTAGCTTATTAACATTGTTATATCTGATATTTAAGGAACTTAATTAGATTTGGATGATAATTATCTATCAAAGACGTTAATAAATCTATAATAATTAAATCAATATAATAAAACATTTTCGTATGTACAACGATGCCAAGTAACAATAATGAGTAAAAGATACATAGATAACAAAAAAGAGAACAGGGTTGACTTCATACTAAGAAATTATGGAATGTCAATTGTTGTGATGGCAGTTATTATGCTCTTACCTCCAGTAGCAATATCGATACTCTACTTTTTTGATATATATAGTCAGCATATTAATATAGAGATTAATTTATTAGTTAGCATTCTAACAACTCTCTTTATGATATATAATGTAAAGCGCTACAGACACCTACTTAATACTATAGAATTTCAAAATGCAATATTTGCAAATGCACTAAATCATAATACAGAATTTTGCCTTATTTTACATAGAGATGAGGGTATTATTTATGCTGATGCAAGGTTCTACGAAAGGTTTAAAGATCATATAGATGATGACATTACGTTAGGCAAGATTTTTGAAATAGTAGATGTTTCAGAAGAAGACAAAAAAGTACTCTATCATGCACTAAAAAATAACTCTTCTGTACAAGTATGCATTTCCTTAAACAAGAAGAATAGAGTATCTAACTTTCTTTTGCTCTTTGAGCCGATACCAGATAATCCCCAAATTGCTATAAATAGTAATAAGATTTTAAATTTATCATTAGTGCCAATAGCAAGGCCAGATGGGTATTTTGTGTTAAAAGCAACACAGATAAACAAGGAGCAGATATATGAAGAGTTAATAGAAAAACACAGTATAGGAACTTACATTGCAAATGCCAAAGGGGTGATTTTAGCTGTAAATAAAAGATTTTTAGATATATTTGAACTGAAAAAACTGGAAAAAGGTAGCTCAATCAGTGATTTTATATCTCAATCTAAATATAACAATACAACAACCGATAATGAAATTTTGTTTTTTACTATAAGTGGTATTCCATTCAAGGCTTATATGAGCACTGCTATATTTTGTGATAAATACAACCATAGCTATATATATGGCTTTATAACACCAACCGAATCAAATATTGTTGATTATCAATTACACCCTTGTTTTGCAAATTCATCAATTGCTATTGCACAATGTGACATAAACGGCAACTTTGTAAAGAAAAATACGGCACTAATAAAGCTTGCAGGGTCAGATAATAATTCAATCTTTACATTGATATTAGATAGTTATCATGTGAAAATACGTGAATATTTTTCGAGTAATAGAATAAATAATGCGTCCTTTGATGTACAGCTCAACGGCGATAATAACATAAAAATATATTTCAATAAGTTTCTTCATAATAAAATGATCTTCATACTTTGTTATTTTATTGACAATACTGAACACAAAAACCTAGAGATAAAGCTTGAGCATTATCAAAAGATGCAAGCTATAGGGCAGTTAGCAGGTGGTATTGCGCATGATTTCAACAATATATTGACTGGGATAATAGGATTTTGCGATTTGCTTTTACTCCAACATTCAGCTGGTGATCCATCTTTTGGAGATATAATACAGATACAGCAAAATGCAAAGCGTGGATCAAATTTAGTAAGACAATTGCTTGCTTTTTCAAGAAGACAGACCTTGCAGCCAAAAATTATTGATGTAAATAGTACTATAGCTAATCTTTATGAAATGATAAAAAGATTAATAGGTGAAAATATAAAGTTTAATATTTATTATGGTAGAGACTTGGGTGCTTTTAGGGCTGATCAAGGGCAATTAGAGCAAGTTATACTTAACTTAGCAGTCAATGCTAGTGCTGCTATGGAAAAGGGCGGAGAATTAACTATACGAACCTTTAATCAAAAGATTGACTCATTAAATTCTACATCTCAGGACATGTTTTCTCCAGACAAGGAAACGATCGAACATGGAAATTATGTTGTGATTGAAGTAATTGATACTGGATGTGGAATGACAAGTGATACAATTGAAAAGGCATTTGACCCATTTTTTTCTACCAAAGATATTACCTCTGGTACAGGTCTTGGCCTCTCTACTGTATATGGCATTATTAAACAAACTGAAGGATACATCTATGTTGCTAGCAAAGTAAATCATGGAACTAAATTTAGCATATTTTTGCCCATGGTTTACATATCAGATGAAAATCTGATAGAGGAAGATAGTGAAGAAATAGAAAGACCGGTAGTAAGTGAAATTAAAGGTAATGGTATAATTTTATTGATTGAAGATGAAAATTCAGTAAGGGAATTCATCTCTAAAGCACTCAAAAGAAAAGGATTTGATGTAATAGAAGCGAGCATAGGCAGCGAGGCGCTAGAAATAATCAGTAAAAAAAATCAACACATAGATCTAATAATCACTGATGTAATCATGCCAGAGGTGAGTGGTCCAGAAATAGTTAAAGAAGCATTGATCCATAGGCCAAATATCAACGTTATTTTTATTTCTGGGTATGCAGAAGATGCTTTTTTAAAGAGTGATGACATCAATATAGAAGATTTTCACTTTTTGCCAAAACCATTCACTCTGAATGAATTAGGAAACAAGGTTCAAAGTGTGTTACACAAAGCAAAAAAGACAGTCTAATTTTAGTGTGATTAGCAACAAAAAAATTTTCTAATGCAAAAGTTTCTTGCATATATACAATAGAATTATTTTATACATAAGATAAAAGGCGTGAGCAAGATTATTGCAATAGTAAATCAAAAGGGTGGAGTTGGCAAAACCACAACTAGTATAAATTTATCGACAGCCTTTGCTGCTGTGGGAAAAAGCACTTTATTGGTAGATCTTGATCCTCAAGGAAATGCTAGCACCGGACTCGGGATTTCTTATCGTAGTAGGGAAGAAAAAAATATATACAAAATACTACTGAGCAGCGAAAATAAATTGATAGAATCGGCAATTTTCAATATAAAGGAAATTCCAAATTTATCACTAATTTCGTCAGTAGTTGATCTGTCAGCTGCAGAAATTGAATTATCGCAACTTGAGCGAGGAAAATTTGTGCTAAAAAGCGCATTAGAGAAGATACGCGATAATTATGAGTATATAATCATCGATTGCCCTCCATCACTTGGGCTTCTAACCATAAATGCTTTGACTGCTGCTAATTCTATTATTGTTCCTCTTCAGTGTGAGTTTTTTGCTCTGGAAGGATTAAGCCATTTAGTTAAAACTGTAGAACTGATAAAAAGGAATAACCTAAACCCTTTTTTGGCAATAGAAGGGATCGTGTTAACAATGTATGACAGGCGCAACAAACTCAGTGAACAGATTAAAAACGATATTTGCCAGTATTTAAATGATAAAGTATACAAAACTATCATCCCATTGTATGAGACTGTTATTCCACGTAACGTACGGTTATCAGAAGCGCCTTCTCATGGAAAACCCGCTATTGTGTATGATCTTAAGTGTCCTGGTGCACAAGCATATATAAGTTTGGCAAGGGAAATTTTAAAAAAGCACGCGAGCAGTTGTAAGGAGAAGAAGCTAGTGAGTGAGGGCGTGGTATGAAGGATGATAGACGCCTCGGCAGAGGTCTTGCCGGCCTCATAGGCGATAATTATGATAATAAAGAAGATCGACAAGAGTATTTGCCTATTTCATTACTGCACCCAAGCAAATTTCAACCGAGGAAACATTTTGACCAGGAGTCATTAAGAGAACTTGCAAATTCGATAAAGAAAAGTGGCATTATACAGCCTATCGTGGTACGCAAAGATTCAAATGATGATGGTTACGAAATAATAGCTGGGGAACGTCGTTGGCGAGCAGGCAAGATTGCAAATCTTGATAGTGCACCCGTTATCATAAAAGATCTGAGCGACAAGGAATGCTTGGAAGTATCCATTATTGAAAACATACAAAGGCAAGATATTAATCCAATAGAAGAAGGTGAAGCGTATAAGAGACTGATAGATGAGTTTTCCTATACACATGAAGAATTAGCTTCAACTATAGGCAAAAGCCGCAGTCACATAACCAATATGATTCGGATGTTGTCACTTCCTGATGGAGTAAAAACAATGATCAACGAAAAAAAGCTATCTATGGGCCATGCAAGAGCGTTGATTAATGTTGAAAATGCGGAAAGTATTGCAGAAAAAATAATTTCCCAAGGCTTAAGCGTTAGGCAAACTGAAAAATTGATAAAAGACTTACATCAAAGTAACAACCAAAAAGAGCAGAGATATACCAAAAATCAAGATATGGCAGCACTAGAAGGTGCTATATCTTCTCAACTTGGTTTAAAGATCAAAATTAATGACAGTAATTCTAAGGGTAAAGTTATGATACGGTATAATAATCCAAATGAATTGGATTTAATATTAAAAATTTTAAATAGGAAACTTGAGTGCTAGTAGAGCAAAAAGGTAATATAAAATACAACTGTTGGTGTCACCCAAGTAGCATGGAGAGACAAAAATCACTTGACAAACTCCGCCAGCCCCCTTATCATGACAGTGAAGCTATTGTATTTGCTTTCGCCAATCTGCAGATTAAAAGGTAAGGATTACTTAATGTATCGGCGTCTTATGTTCAATTTTTTGCAGTATATAGATACTGTATGTCTTTACAAAACTTCATCTACATCTAGATTTTTATCTAAATAAGCTGAACGCGCTTATAAAGCGTTACAAGACATCAAAAAATGCCAATACTCGACAAAGATAGTAAAAGACTAGCTAAATCGGGGTTTCTTTGCCTTTTTTTCTGCTTGGTAAATTTCTTAAACATTTGCAGCGTAGGTTAGTTGCAATTAAAAGCAGCTGAATCTCCCTTGTCAAGCGTTTAAAACATAAAAAACGCCAATATTTTAAAGCGGATAATAACCCCAGGGCTTCTTTTGCCTTTTTTTTCGCTTGGTAAATTTCTTAATATTTATAGCAACATGAACTGGGCAGGAAGGTGTCATTCCAGTGCTCCTTTTTTTGTCATCCCAGTGCCCAGACACTGGGATCTAGCTAAGTTAGTGAGTGTAAAAGTAGCCAACCTTACGTTAAAACACAACGTTCTTGATGAGATTGCATAAAAACTGGATTCCTTACATCATAGAGGCACTGCCATTATAGAGTGAACCAGTGTCTGGGCACTGGGATGACAAAAAAGGGGCTACTCGGATGACAAAAAAAGGAGCACTGGAATGACAGGAGAAGGAGGCGCTGGGATGACAAGAAAGGAGCACTGACATTATAGAGTGAAATGAGATCCCAGTGCCCAGACACTGGGATGACGAGAAAGGAGCACTGGAATGACAGGAGAAGGAGGCACTGGGATGATACTATTATAGAATGAACCAGTGTCAGCTACTTGGATGACACCATCATGGTGAGAATTGCTCTCAAATCATAAGTTCGTATAATTGTGAAATAATGGTGCTCCTTTAAGAAGCACCATTTAGCTATGTTTTTCTGAAGCTTTAATGCTTATTATGCGCATTTATTTTCTGTTGCATTCCATGTCTTACCATCAGGGCAATATGCCTCCGATAATTTCTATGGCCTATTCTCTACTGCACCGTCTTTACAAATCACACCTCCTGGTGTTATTTTTGAAACGACTACAGGAGCGCCAAAAAACACAGCAGTGAATGCACCGAGTGCAAAAAGTGCTGGCCATGGCATTCTGCCAAATATCGCAAGCAACGCTGCACCAATTATCACTATTGTGATCATTGGTCCACCTATGCCATGAGTATAGCCTATTATCTTGCATATCACTGATGATGTTGTATCATTTTTATCAACAAATTTATTAACCGTAGCCGGCGGATTCACAGCATTTGCATCAAACGCAAAGGAGAGAATTAAAGCTACAAGTAGAAGAAAATTTTTCATTATGCCTCCTATAATTTCTGTTTCATATTTGATTATCTATCACTTTGATTAAATTTAAGTAAACGGTAAGGATTTTTTGCTTAAAAGTATCCTTTATTTCATTTAGAATACTTTTCTTGGTTCGTTTATATTACAGTGCTACAGAAATTTTACAGCATCGTTTATTGCCTTTATCGTGCTTTGATTGACACAATTTATAATGATGGAGTGGAGCACGCAGGGTATCTATCATTTTTAATCCTGTTATCAATATTCCCTTTTCTCATCGTTTTAATGGCTGTGGCGTCAACATTCGCAAATTTCTTAGACCAGTATAACATTGGCTGGGTATTTATCATTGATAACATGCCACAGGATATTTTATCATCTTTGATACCGCGTATCAGAGAGATAATATCAGGCCCGCCGCAAAGCTTACTAACTTTAGCAATTGTAGGCGCTGTTTGGACCGCCTCGTCAACAATTGAAGGGCTAAGAACAATATTGAACAAAGCTTATAAAGTTCCGGTTTCGCCACCTTATATATTAAGAAGGTTGTTAAGTATACTACAATTTTTAGTGATCACGCTTATTATAACTCTAACTATAGTGTTCTCTACATTAGTGCCAATGCTAATTGATTTTTCCTATCAGGGGATTAGTTATACTAAATATCTCCTCATTGAATTTGTACTTTTCACAGTAGTCTCTTGGCTATATTTTATGTTGCCAAACATAAAACAAAATTTATCAGACGTCTTTCCTGGATCTTGTGTGGCTGTTATTCTTTGGACAATTTCTGCTTCAGCTTTCAAGCAATACTTAAAAGCTTCCTTTGATCAACTGAATTTGATATATGGAAGTTTAGGTGGTATGGTAGTGTCATTACTATTTTTTTATATGTTAAGTTTGATTTTTATATATGGAGCAAAATTTAATTTTCAGCTAAAATATTTCAATGAATCTCGCTAAGGAGAAAGAAATGAGTAAGTTAGAAGGTAAAGTAGCTTTAATCACCGGAGCTTCATGTGAAATAGGCTCTGCTGTTGCAAAAAGATTTGTAAAAGAAGGTGCATGTGTGATTCTGATTTCAAGATCTCTTGATAATCTCAAGCCACTATATAATGAAATTGAAGAGCTTGAAGAATTTAAAGAAGGCTCTGTGAAACTAATTCAGCTTGATCTTTTAGACTTTGAGAATGTAAAGATACTAACAAACATGATAGAAAGCCTGAAATTATCAGAATCTGGAGCACTTGATATATTAGTTGCATGTACTGGAATTTTAGGCAAATTGAACCCTATTCACGACTGTGAGATTGAAGAGCTACAGAACGTAATGAATACAAATTTTACTGCAAATTGGTACTTACTAAAAAACTTAGATCCAATGCTAAAGAAGTCTAATGCTGGAAGAGTGATATTCATGACCTCAGAGGTGACACTTTCTCCTTCCTCTTATCCATATTGGATGCCGTATGCTGCAAGTAAAGTTGCACTAGAAATAATGGTGCAGATATATGCACCTGAGACAAAACATACAAAATTATGTGTAAATGCTGTATACACGAAAGGACCTGTGGGTAGTGAGCAGGCATTTCCTGGATCTGAATTGGTGTCACCTGATAAACTAACAGACAAATTTGTGGAGTTAGCTTCTAACGATTGCAGCGTATCAGGAAAAATCTTACCGCTTAGCAAATCTCCCGAATAAATTACACTAGAAAGGATGTCATCCCAGTGCCCAGACACTGGGATCTAGTTTTTAATTTAACATAATCAAGAACGTTGTGTTTTACTTTTATGCTTACCAAATTAGTTTACAATCAAAGTTTTCTGGATGCCAGTGGGCTTTGTTGCATCACACTTTATGAGATGGTGATTTATGGTAAATTCATGTAACTATCTCAAATTTAGCCATACCAATATCAGTGAATTTATTAAGCAAATAGCATTTGATTAGCAGTTCTTTTTCTCGATTTATCTCAGATTTATTCCTAAAACTAAATCCGAATATTTGCTTTAATCTTGAGAAAAACCCTTCAATATAAGATCTTTTCCCATAATTTACTTCTTTTTTCCATTCTTTCATGCCATCTTCACCGTATAATTTTATTAACGTAATAGCAGCATTCCTGTCAGACATATAATCTATTTCTGGATGTTCTGCCGCATTGTTTATTGGTGGAATTTTTGTCTTTATATCATATTCGTTACACAACTTATAAAACTTGTGCCTATCACATGCTCTATCTGCATATAGTGCTTTTATGGCATGCTGAAAATCAACTTCTTTTAGCAAATCACAAGCTCCATAGTGATCAGAGTAGACACCGTTACTGTATTTTACAGCTATGGCTTTTTTGTTGTTTATATTCAACATTACGTGCAATTTTCTCGTTTTCTCATAGTCACGATATTTTCTGTCAGTGCTATTTTCCTTGCTGTGTGTTGTTGTATATACTAATTCCTGTACTGTCTATAGCAATTTCGATATCTTCCATATTATTTTTATCAATTCTGCAATCATTTATCTTAATATTAAGTTTCTTTTGATGCTTGTGAATAGCTGATAACTGCCAAATCTCTTCCTATTTGTTGCAAATACCCTTTTATAAACCCGACTGTTTGTCTTAAACCAATTCTAAAGAAACTGACGATTATATGCACCAAAATCACAACTTTATCACTATAAATATAGTTGCCGCCCTGCATTTTTGGACAATTCTCGTACCAATTTTCTATGGCATCATTGATATAACAAAAAATGCTTCCTCTTTCTTGGAGAAATTTGTTATATTCATGGCAGTTACTGACTCTCATTTTTTGTGGCATATTTTTTCTTCAACAGCTAAATGGCTATTTATAATGAATTTTGTCAGTAACTGCCAGTTCTTTTTACTTGAGCGATGCAACAAAGCCCACTGGGACACAGTTTTCTTTACAAATTCACCAAAAGTGCTTCATTCTATAACGCAAAACCCATGTTCACCAAACCCAATGCATTACTTGCAATTAAGTTTCCTGGATCCCAGTCTCTGGGCACTGGGATGAAAAGAAGAGGGCACTGGGCCGTCATAAAGGAATCAGTGTCAGCTACTCGGATGACAAGAAAAAGGCTACTTAGATGAAGGGAGAAGGAGCTACTTGAATGACATCGTTTACTATACAATGTTCGTACAGTTAGTTACCACCTGGATAAAAAAAAAGAAGCCTACTTAGCTAACAAATTTATAAACATCAGTATACAACTCATCAACGCTTGATTCTTTACTATTTTTGGCAAAATCTTCCGACTTTTTTACTAAATCACGTACTTCCTTATCAATTACTTTACATTCTTCTTCTGAAGCAATTTTATTATCTATCATGTATTTCTTTAAAGTGCCTATAGGGTCATGATTTTGCTTCATATCTTCAACTTCTTCTTTTAAGCGATAAGTAGCAGGATCTGACATCGAATGGCCGCGATATCGATATGTCTTCATTTCAAGCAGGATAGGCCCTTTTCCGCTGCGTGTGTGTTCCGCTGCTTCGCTTGTAGCCGCATAAACAGAGAAAAAATCCATTCCATCAACTTGTTTTCCAGAAATACCAAAACTTTCTCCTCTTTTATATAACTCTGTTACTAAAGTTGATCTTTGCACAGAAGTTCCCATTGCATATTCGTTATTTTCTATGATGTAAACCACAGGCAACTTCCACAAAGATGCCATATTAAATGATTCATATACTTGTCCTTGATTTGCAGCACCGTCACCAAAATATGTGAATACCACGTTATCTCTTTTCTTATATTTATTAGCAAATGCTATTCCTGTGCCAATTGGAACTTGTGCTCCCACTATTCCATGTCCACCGAAGAATTTTTTTTCAACGTCAAATACGTGCATCGAACCACCTTTACCTTTCGAGCATCCTGTTTCTTTGCCAGTGAGTTCTGCCATTACAACATTTGGATCAGAATTACATGCGAGCATTAAGCCATGGTCTCTATAACTTGTGATAAAAGCGTCACCTAATTTTGATGCAGCTTGAGTTCCAACTGCAACTGCTTCTTGCCCTATTGATAGGTGACAGAACCCGCCTATTAATCCCATTCCATATAATTGTCCTGCTTTTTCTTCAAATCTGCGTATGAGTAGCATTTTCCTGTAGAATCCAATTATCTGTTCTTTAGTGAAATTTTCTGCTTTCATATCGATTTCTTTTTCATTAAACTAAAATAGTATCAGAAATTTTTAACATTTTGTAATAAATCTCAATGGATTACTACCACTGGCTTGAAGCTTTTCACGTTATCTCCGCCATTATGTGGATGGCAGGTATGATTTATTTACCCAGGCTTTATGTCTACCACGCAACTGTAAAACCGGGATCGGAAAATGATAGCTTGCTTCAAACAATGGAAAAGAGGCTACTTAGATATATCATAAACCCTGCAATGCTTTTCTCACTTGGTCTTGGAATCACATTAATGGTTATTAGGGAAGCATATCGTGAAGGATGGTTTCATGTAAAAGCATTTGCAATACTTTTGATGTTAATTATTCATATGCTACTTGCAAAATATAGGAAAAATTTTGCAATGGGTTCGAATAAGAAGTCACATATTTATTTTCGCGTTTTAAATGAAGCAGTGACAGTGTTAATAATAGTTATAGTTATTATGGTTATTGTAAAACCTTTTTGACTGACCTTACCCAAAAAAAGCAGAAAGCTCAGCTACTCTTCTACTTTCATTTTTGACTTTTGTGAAAATAACATAAGCTAAAGTTACTGAGGTTTACCAATGATTTTTACAGGGATACTGGTGAAGTCGAGTTGCAATAGCTGTATGCTTGACATTGGGATCCAATTTTATAAAAATCTATTGTGCTAGCAAGTTCACTAGATTCCAGCGTCACGCGCTGGTCTGTTGGACATTTAATGTGATTGTATGTAGGGTTTTGAAAAAGACATACCAAATATGAAAGGCCTATATATTAAAACTTACGGCTGTCAGATGAATGTTTATGACTCCGTTTTAATGGAAAATATAATTAAACCTTTGGGGTTCAACGTTGTTAGTGATGCAGAAAAAGCTGATTTGGTGATACTGAACACTTGTCACATTAGAGAGAAGGCAGCAGAAAAGCTTTATTCTGAGCTCGGGAAGATTCATTCGTCACGAAAAGAAATTACTATAGTGGTGGCTGGATGTGTAGCGCAAGCAGAGGGAGAAGAAGTATTCAGAAGGGCTCCTTTTGTTGATATTGTTGTTGGTCCGCAGAGTATCGCTACCTTACCGGAGCTGATAGTCAAAGCAAGCAGAAGTAAAGGTCATGTAATAAACACTGATTTTCCTGAAGTTGCAAAGTTTGATAAATTGCCAGATGAATGCTATGGCAATAGCAAGGGGTCTTCTGCGTTTCTTGCCATACAAGAAGGTTGTGATAAATTTTGTACGTTTTGTGTAGTACCATATACTCGTGGAGCTGAGTATTCACGGCCAGTGAATGAAATATTTCGTGAAGCATTGAGATTAGTTGCAAATGGGGCGAAGGAAATCAATTTGCTTGGTCAGAACGTCAATGCTTACCATGGGAAATGCGAAGGGGAAGTGTGGGATTTAGGCAAATTAGTTAGTCATATTGCTAAAATTGAAAAGCTAGAGAGGATTCGTTATACAACTTCTCATCCAAGAGATATGCATGAATCTCTCTACTTGGCACATGCGGAAGAGCCAAAACTCATGCCATTTATTCACCTGCCTGTGCAGTCAGGTTCGAATAAAATATTGCACGCGATGAACAGAAAGCACACTGCAGAGGAGTATTTGGAAATAATAGACAGATTTCGCAAATTGAAACCTGAAATCGAATTTTCTTCTGATTTTATTGTTGGTTTTCCTGGAGAAACCGAAAAAGATTTTGAAGAAACTGTAAAATTAGTAGAAAAAATTAGATATGCTCAGGCTTATAGCTTTAAATATAGCCCAAGACCAGGTACACCAGGAGCAGAAAGAAAAGATCAAGTACCAGAAGAGGTTAAAACAGAACGCCTTCTTCGTTTACAGAAATTAATTAGTAAGCAACAACTTGAGTTTAACCAGAGTATGGTAGGCAAAACTATACCTGTTCTGTTCAGTGATAAAAAAGGCAAACACCAAAACCAAATTATTGGTAAAAGCCCATATATGCAATCAGTGTGCATTGATGATCCTGAAGGTAAATACAGGGACAAAATAGTAAACGTGAAAGTGTTGGAAGCTCGGCAGAACAGTTTGTTGGGGCGTGGGGTGCAGGAATAAGTTTGTTTCTTTTTGCATTTGTAATTTTCTAGAAAGCCCTATATTCTTTGGCTTTATCCGGTCAAAATGAACATGAAGTCAAAGCATTATCCTGATACAGTAAGTAGTCCTAATTTTTCGTCGTTAGAAAAAGAAATCATAAAATTTTGGCAGGAAAATAAAGTTTTTGAGCGGTCAGTTGGAGAACGTTCCAAGGATAATTGTTTTGTGTTTTATGATGGGCCTCCGTTTGCAAATGGACTTCCACATTATGGACATTTACTCACTGGTTTCATCAAAGACGCATTTGCAAGATATCAAACTATGCTTCAAAAAAGGGTTGAACGTAGATTTGGTTGGGATTGCCATGGATTACCGGCTGAGATGGGTGCAGAAAAAGAACTTGGAATATCTGGTAGAACTGAGATAGAAAAATTCGGCATTGAAAAATTCAATAACCATTGTCGTACTTCTGTAATGAGATTTTCATCAGAGTGGGAAAAATATGTAAATAGGCAGGCAAGGTGGGTGGATTTTCATAATGACTATAAAACCATGGATAAATCATTCATGGAGTCGGTCATGTGGGCATTTAAACAGCTTTATGATAAGGGTCTAGTGTATGAATCAGTACGCGTTGTTCCATATAGCTGGGCGTGCGAAACTCCATTATCCAATTTTGAAACAAGGCTTGATAACGCGTATAGAGAAAAGACTAGCAAAGCTGTAACTGTTGCATTTGAGCTTTTAGAAAACCCACAGCAGTTTAAAAGTGTTAAACAAAAATGTAAATTACTTGCTTGGACTACAACTCCTTGGACTCTTCCTAGCAATCTGGCATTGGCGATAGGAAAGGACATCAAGTATTGTGCAGTGTCAGTCCACTCTTTGGTGTCATCCCAGCGCGTGACGCTGGAATCTATTTCTGGATCCCAGTGTCGAAGCACTGGGATGACAGAAGTTAATGAAAGGAGTTCAGTGAAGAGTGAAATTTATATTTTCGCTGAAAGCTACCTAGAAAAATTTATCAGCCACTCTGAACAAAACAATATTCCATATGAAAACTGCAATATAAAACTTAAAGCGAATGATCTTGCAGGCCTTTCCTATAAGCCGCTGTTTGATTACTTTAAAGATACAAAGAATGCATTCCGTGTTTTTGTTGCTGATTATGTTACAGGAGAAGATGGTACTGGCGTTGTACACACTGCTCCTGGATTTGGTGAGGAAGATTTTTACCTTTGCCAAAGCCATGATATTCCAGTTATTTGTCCAATTGATAACAGTGGAAAATTTACTGCTGAAGTTTCAGATTTGGCAGGGGTTCATGTTTTTGATACCAATGATACAGTAATAAAAAAATTGAAAGAACAAGGAAACTGGTTCAAAACTGAACAATATATTCACAATTATCCACACTGCTGGAGAACTGACACTCCTTTGATCTATCGCACTATGCCTTCTTGGTATGTTGCCGTTACAAAATTCAAAAGCAGAATGGTAGAGCTAAATAAGAGAGTTAATTGGATACCAAAACACATTAGAGATGGTCAATTTGGAAAATGGCTTGAAGGGGCACACGACTGGTCAATTTCACGCAATCGATTCTGGGGTACTCCGATTCCTGTGTGGCAATCAGATGATACAAGATATCCAAGAGTGGATGTATATGGTTCGATAGAAGAACTAGAGCGAGATTTTAATGTTAAAGTAGATGATTTGCACAGACCATTTATCGATACTTTAACGAGGCCAAATCCTGATGATCCAACAGGAAAATCAGTTATGCGTCGTGTGCCTGACGTATTTGACTGCTGGTTTGAATCTGGCTCGATGCCATTCGCACAAGTCCACTATCCGTTTGAAAATAAGGAGTGGTTTGAAACTGCAGATTTTATCACTGAATACATAGCGCAAACCAGGGGGTGGTTTTATACGCTCTTTGTATTGTCCACTGCTTTGTTTGATAGGGAACCATTTAAGAACTGCATATGCCACGGTGTTGTTTTGGATGTAAAAGGGCAAAAATTGTCCAAGCGTTTGAATAACTATGCAGATCCAATGGAGGTTTTTGATAGATACGGTTCTGATGCACTGCGGTTTCTTATGCTTTCTGGATCTATTGTTTATGGTGGTGATTTGCTACTCGATAAAAAAGGAAACTCAATACGAGATGTTCTGAAAAACGTAATAAAACCTATTTGGAACAGTTATCACTTTTTTAGCATGTATGCAAATGCAGATGGAATTAAAGCTGAAGTTTGTAAGGATTATCAAAGTACTATTGATCGCTACATGATTTCCAAATGTTTTGAAGCTGTAGAAAGTATCCAAACTTCTATGAACAGCTATAACTCCCAAGAGGCTTGCAAAATTTTGATGAACTTTTTTGAAGTGCTAAATAATTTGTATATTCGTCGCAGTCGCGAGCGTTTTTGGAAAAGTGATTTGGATCAGGATAAAACTGATGCTTATAATGTTCTATATACGGTTTTTTATTACATACTAAGAGCTGCAGCCCCTTTGTTGCCACTTATAACAGAGAATATATGGCAAGGGCTTAAGTATGAAGAAACATCTGTTCATTTGGCTGATTTTCCACAATTAGAGAAGTTTGATAGTCAGCTCATTGCCAAAATGGATCTAGTGAGAGAGATATGTAACTCTGCACTCTCTATTAGAAACACTTTTAATATACGTATCAGACAGCCACTTAGTAGTATGACGATTTATCATAAGTCTTCCTGCGGTTTTCTTGAAGATGAATATCAAGAGATGATAAAAGATGAGGTAAATGTAAAAAAACTGAAGTTAGTAAACAGACTTGAAGATATTGCATCACTAGAGTTAAAACTCAACTTCCCTGTGCTTGGAAAAAGAATTCCGGAGAAGATTAAGACACTGGTTCAATATGTTAAACAAGGAAAGTGGAAACAAGTTGAATCCGGTGTCATCCGAGTAGCTGACACTGGGATCCAGACGCAGATTCCAGCGTCACGCGCTGGAATGACAGAAAGAGGTCTCATATTTTTGGGGGACGAGTCAGAAAATTATATCATAGAAAAAGGCGAATATGAACTATTATTAAAAGCAGACAGTGAATTCTCCTCTGTATTTGATAACAACAAAGGGGTTGTTATCCTAAACACTACTTTAAATGATGAATTGATTCTAGAAGGGCTTGCAAGAGATGTAGTGAGGCTCATTCAGGAAACTAGGAAACAAGCTGATTTTCATATGTCCGATAGAATCAGAGTAATAATCAAAACAGAAGATGAGAAAATTAAGGAAGCAATAAATACGTGGATTGAATATATAAAAGAGCAGACCCTTGCCTTATCTTTGGACATTAATACAGAAATTGGAACTAACTTTTATTCTAAGGAATATCAGGATTTAAATGTTAGCATTGAGCATTAAATTTCTAATAAAGTTGCAAGATTGTCAGTATTTATGCTATACTTAAGGTAATTGGATAAGGTTATGGTATGAATGCTGTTGTAGGTTGTGAGGAAGTTGTTGACTTAAATAACAATAGTGGTGATTTAGATGCATTAAATGGACAACCTAATTTACAAAGAGAATCTTTTGCTACTTCAGAAAAACAGGAAGGACCTGTTGCTACTTTGGAAGAGCAAGAATCTGTTAGTAATTTAAAAAAAATAGGTGCTGATTTTAGCATTCCACTAAGTATATTTCATTATAAAGGTTACGGCTCCGATTTTTTTACTTCCTGGTATAATATATCAAGCAAAATATTTAAGGAAATAAACAGAGCTTACCTGGAGAAGAAAGTATTAAATTTAGCTCTATCAGTTTTAATGTTTCCTTATGTTGCTTCTGTTGCATTGGGGTTAGTTATATATAAAACAAACAGTAAAACACAAACCAGTTCAGAGGAAAGTAAAACAAAAAAGAGTGAGGTAAGTACAGCAAAAAGATTGGCATATGGCGTTCTTGCTGCAATTGCAATTCTTGTTGATATAGCTGTGCTTATAGCCTTAATTATTCCTGCAACACCCGCCTTAGCTACTTTTTATCTTACAAACAGAAAGTTATCTCATTCTTTGGTTGCTGCTCTAAAAATAAGTAATGGGTTATATCAGAATGAACACCAGAATATTGAAGTGTCTTTTCGTGAAATAGATGCTGTTAAGTCAGACATTAAGTGGGATATGGAAGTTAAGTTTCCACCGCAATTTGAACAATTACTTAGAGATTTATATGAAGATAAAGATGGTAGTTGGTTTAATGTTGCACGTGATTCAGAACATAATACCATACTGAAATTATCAGCTAATATCAATTTAAAAAATGGCCTTAGGCCTTTACGTAATGAGATCAAGAATGTGCTTGCAATTTCGATTCAGGAATTCGCAAAGACTATGGAAGAGCTAATGAAGCTAGAAGGAAAAGATATTACATATGATAAGCTGGAGGAACTGTTGAACGAATTCAGACTGAAAGTGGTGGATAGTATAGATTCTAAACTGGTGAATTACTTAATACAAAATGCTTATCGAGTTGCTTTTATACAAGCAATTAAATTTGCACAAAAAAGAAGAGAGGAAAAGGAAGATTTTTCATTAGAAGAAAGACTGAAAGAGGTATTAGTGGAGCAAGAACTGAAAAGCCAAGGTAAGGAATTGCCGACTGAAAAGGAAATGGTACTAGAAGATCTAAAAAAAGCAGGAGCAAAAGTACCAGATGACTTGGACGATAGAGGGCTTCCTATGTTTAAAGCAAAATGGAAACAGCTTATAAAAGAAGGGAAAATAGCTGAAAAAACAATAATTGGTGTTTATAGAGATATACATCCACAGGCGACAGAGGAAGCTCTGGGTAGTGTGAAAGAAGAAATTGAGTGCTTAAAAAAGATAGGGCAAACAAGGTATGACAAAATACGTAAAAAATTAGAAGAGATGCATAAAAATAGGAAAAACGGTAACTTAAAAGGTGGTGCTTTAAAAAGGAAATTAGAAGATCTTTTTAAATTTGAATATGATGATCAAAAAGTTGAGGAAAGGCTAATAGAATCGAGAATAAGGACTATTCAAACTCTACTGAATAAGTCAGATAACAAAATAGAGCAATTTTTAGCAGAAGATCTTAGTGAATTAAATGAAACAAGGACTTCGGATAAAGTGAATGACTTTGTAGAGAAGATGTATTTAGAAATAACAAGATGTAGAATTCAAGAGTTATTTGAAAAGCAAGGGGAAAGTATAAAGAATGTAGAAGATAATAAGGACATGCTATTCAATAGAGAAGATGAAAAACGTCTAGTAAACAAGATTGTTTCTTATCGAAAAGAAATTGGAGAATATTTTACGCAACCTACAAGACTGAAGGAAATAATAGGAAAGCAGAATGAGGATTTGGATGTTGAGAAAAATAGTAAAGAAGAGAAATCTTCAAGTATGGAGTTAATAGAGTTATGCTTGCGAAATAACCAAGAAATTTTAGAAGCATTGGAACAATTAGAGTCAGACAAAAAAGAATCATTGGTAAATGAAGAAACAAGAAATGATTACAAAGAAGAACTGACGTCTCGCGAAAAAATAAAATTTGCAGTAATAGAAAATAAGTTGTTGGAGGTGCTCAAGAAAGAAAATTTTGATGAAGCAGAGATCAAGAAATTATTAGAGAAAGCAGAACTGGAGTACTGTTTAGCAGAAAGATGCATAAAATATCCTGTAATTAAAACAAAAGATAATATCAAACATTTTAGTCAAAATTTATTGTCTCCTTTAATAGGCAGACTGGTGAAAAATATAATAAATAATGTGCCAAAAAGTGGTAAGAGTCCACTTTTGCAACCTGTGAAATCTTTTTGGACATGTTGGGGGTATATTAAGACGGGCTTAGTTACTGCAATGTACGGGGATGAGAGTACAGAAGGAAAAGCGTTAGATGTGGCACATGATACTTATAATGAAGTAAGGACATTTCTTGAACATTTTCAGTCAAGTTATAAGAAAGCTGGGGCTTTTTTAGGTGATTTATTTTCTGATGATGGAGAAACATTTAAGAATGATGTATGGCCTAAAATAGAAGAGCATTTGCATGGAATGTGGAATAGATTTTTTAAGGATATTGAATTCAAGATTGGGAATAGATTGGATGAAGTAAGTGTGACACAGCAAAAGCAGAACACTATGATTGCGGATTAATGATGAGTTCTCAAAGTTCCTCCGGTATTTTCATATACCAAATTGACTATAGCACTTGATTCTTTTTGGATCTCTTTTTCAGTTAAAGTGTGGATTGGAGAGCAGAAAGTAACTGACAATGCTATAGACATCTTATTCGATTCTATATTATTTCCATGGTATACGTCAAATACTAAAACTTCTGTGATGAGCTCTGAGCTTTTTTTTACCACATTGATTATGTTACCTACTTCCACATCCTTATTTACAATAAATGCAAAATCACGTTTTACACTTTGGTATTTATAATCGATAAATTTCTTTCTACTTACAGGTAAATTTTCAATATTTTCTAGTATTACCTCAAAACCTACAACTTTTTGCTTGATGTCAAAAAGATCTAATATATTAGGATGCAACTCTCCAAAATAACCTGCTACTTTATTCTTAAAAGAGAGAGTGCCTGACTTTCCTGGGTGGTAATGTTCTTTTTCTGCTCTCTCTATCGTTAAATTATCGCAATTGACGTTAAAAAACTCCAAAGCTGCTATGCAATCAGCCTTTGCGTCAAAAACATCTACTTTCCTATCAATATTATAATGGTTTCGCGGCAAATTATTTCCTGTTCTTATTCCACTTAAGACATGTTTAGACTGAGCTTCACCATCGTAAATCGGCCCAATTTCGAAGATTGCAAGATCAGATACTCCATGGGCAATATTATCAGCAGTGACTTGCAATAAATTTGGCATAATACTTGGTCTCATCATATTAAAGTTATTGTTAAACGGATTATCGATGATAAATAACTTATTCGAGTAACCAAATTTTTCAGCTGTTGATTCACTCATAAACGACCAGGTTAGCACTTCATGAAACCCTCTGTTTGTCATCAAAATACGCAAATTGTCGTATGTACTATCTACTTCTTCAACATTATTTGGTAGTGGTTCTTCTTTTATTTTGTCATAGCCGTATATTCTTGTTACTTCTTCAATTAGGTCAGCAGGTATAGTCACGTCCGGTCTCCAGCTTGGTACTTGTACATTCCAATTGCCTTCGGTTTTTTTATCAATACTAAACCCTAGTTTCGTTAAGATATCGAACGTCTCATCAGGTGATACAGATACACTTCCAAACTTGTTTATATCTTGGTAATCAAGGCTTATCTTAGCATCATTCCGGCATGGTTTTTTCTGGATCCCAGTGTCAGCTACTTGGATGACAGAGGTGTATTCTTTATCTAGATTACCGGCAGACACTACGCTTGAGACTTCTCCACCACATAAATCCAAAATCATTTTGGCTGCAAGATTGAGTCCATCAAGGGTAAATCCAGGATCGATTGAACGTGCAAATCTGTAACTAGCGTCTGTGGAGATGCTGAGCTGTCTTGAAGATTTAGTGATAGAGATTGGATCGAGCAAAGCTAATTCCAAAAAAATATTGGTGGTTTCAAGAGTACATTCACTGCACTTTCCACCTATAATTCCAGCAACTCCATGAATATTTTTACTATCAGAATAAATGTTTATATTATTGTCCAGTAAATATTCCTTACCATTTAAAGCAAAGAAGCTTTCTCCATCATTTGCTTTTCTTATTGTAAGTTTGCCATCTACTTTGTTTGCATCAAACGCATGCATTGGACGATTAAAAGATATCATAATATAGTTAGTAATGTCAACTATTGTAGAAATGGAGCGCATTCCTATCGATTCCAATTTATCTTTTAGCCACTTTGGGCTTTCTTGATTTTTTACATTGGCGATGTATATTCCACTAATAAAACTTTCTCCGTCAGTCACTTCAACATCGATTGGTGAATTTATGGAGCTGGTAAGTTGTGGAATGCTTAAAGTCTTTAATGTCCCAATTCCAGTTGCAGCAAGGTCGCGAGCTATTCCACAAATGCCTAAGCAATCTCCACGGTTTGGAGTAACATTTATATCAATTACAGGGTCACAATTGAAAAATTTATCCCCTACTTTATAATCATCGGAAAGCTCGATTATTCCTTCACTTTCCTCTTGAACCAGCGCAAGTTCAGAAGCAGAGCAGAGCATCCCTTCACTTAGCACTCCTCGTATTTTTGTAGGCTTGATTGTGAAATCACTTTCTGGCAATGTGCTACCAAGAGATGCAAGCACAGTTTTCATACCTTCTCTAACATTGTTTGCTCCGCAAACTATTTGTAGAGTTTTACTTCTGTCATCTACTTTACATAATTTTAATTTATCGGCATTTGGATAAGGTGCAACTTCTAATACTTTTGCAACAATAAAACCAGCTAATTTGGTATTGTCGATCACATCTTCTACTTCTAACCCTATATGAGTTAATTTATCGGTAATTTCTTCTAAACTAGCATTGGTTTCTAAGTGTTCTAATAACCAAGATAATGTGAATTTCATGAACCTTTAAAGAAATAAAAGAGTTATTGTAATATAAAATGTAGTGCTTTTAAAGCTTGTTGTAATGGAATAAAAGGTAACTTCTACATCATAAACAAGGATGCAGAAGTTTTTGTAATTTTATATATTATTGTAGAGAGAATTTATCTTCTCGATATCACCTTTTAAATCTATCTCCATAGAGAGCTTAAGATTCATATTGTGGTTACCTTCATGGAAGTTATGAATGTAACCATCAATAGTTAAGTTTCCTATCATATTATGGCTTTTATCTAGTATTTCGCTTCCCATTTGATAATGGCCAGCATATTCGTTAAAGGAGCCATCTGTTAGTTTAATGTATCCACTACCAAATTCCTGCTCTAAATTTAAAGGATGATTAGTGTTAATAAAATCTATTTCGTTCATAATAATACCTCACTAAAAATTAAATTATAATTAAAATAAGATGTTAAGTCAAGATATTGAATGATTTAATAAGATTAGTAAGTTTTAAAATACAGAGCTGACTGTAATTAACACTCTAATTACATATTTTGTTAATGTATCAATGTTATAATGATACAGGGCTTTATTTTAATTCTTGACTTTGTCCTATAAAATTCATACTTTATTTACTGTTTATAGTTCAGGTTAAAATGGCATTAAATCCACTGGAACAGTTTAAAGTATATACAATAATAGAGTTACCTAGGTTATTTGGGTATGACGTAAGCTTTACCAATTCATCTCTTTTCATGATGATTTCGGTGATATTGGTGATACTCTTTTTGCTTTTTGGAATAAAGAAGGGGTCAGTAATACCAGGATATTTGCAAGCTGCAGTTGAATATGTATATGATTTTGTTGTTTCAATAATAGAAAGTAACACTGGAAGCAAAGGCTTGCAGCACATTCCATTGATATTTACAGTGTTTATTTTCATTTTATCATGTAATTTGGTTGGTGTTCTTCCTTATAGTTTCACGGTCACAAGTCATGTGTTAGTCACCTTCGCTTTATCGATGGTGGTTTTTATTTATATAACGATTGTTGGATTTAAAGAAAGGGGAGTAGAATTTTTACGCATATTGCTACCAAAAGGAACTCCTTCGTGGCTTGCACCTATAATAATTATTATTAAGTTGTTTGCTTATTTAGTAAGGCCGATTAGCCTATCAATAAGGCTTGCAGCAAATATGATTGCGGGTCATACAATTATCAAAGTGATAGCAGGGTTTATTGTAAATATGAACATATTTCTCACTCCTGCGCCGTTTTTGTTCATAATTGCATTGATAGGGTTTGAAGTATTTGTTGCAGTTTTGCAAGCTTATATATTTACTATATTAACATGTGTATATTTGTCAGATGCAGTAAAGTAATTGACTTCCTTGCAGAATATTTTACAATTATATTATAAAGAAATGTTTAAAGGTAATATATGGATTTAGTAGCTTTAAAATTTATAGCAATTGGTTTAGTTGCGTTTGGAATGCTCGGTGCTGGTTTAGGTATAGCTAATATCTTTTCTGCTATGCTGAATGGGATTGCGAGGAATCCTGAATCGGAAGGTAAAATGAAAACTTACGTTTATATTGGTGCTGCTATGGTTGAAATAATGGGATTGCTTGCGTTTTTACTTGCAGTATTATTAATATTTGTTGCTTAACACATGCCACAGCTTGATGTTTCAACCTTCTTTTCTCAAGTTTTTTGGTTTTTAATTTTTTTCTCTTCACTTTTTTTCGTAGTAAGTTGTTTATTTTTACCAAAGTTAGATAAAATAATAAGCACTAGAAGTAAAAAAGTATTGGATTCTTTTAATAGTTCTGTTCATCTTTTAAGACTTACGGAAGATCAGATTGCCAAGCATAATGCCGCTTTAAACCAAGCTAGAATACAGGCAAAAAAAATCATAGATGATGCACTTGCTCAGGTAGAAGAAATGAGAGCTAATGTTAAGAATATATTAGAAGAGGAAGACAAAAAAAAGAGCAAACTTATTGAAGAAAAAGTGGCAGAATTTAAATCTGAATATACTGATCAGTTAAAACAAATGGCTACTAGTATTGCTTTAATTTATTATAATAAATTGACCAATTCTGAAATTGAAGAGGAGTTTGTTGCTGACTTGGTGTCCAAAGAATTTTAGGGGTTTTTATGTCTACATCACTGATTATCGGTCTTACCTTCTTGGTAAGTTTTGTCCTTTCGTATAAATTGCTAAAGAAAGTGATAAAAAATGCGCTTAACAATAAGCGTAACAAAAGCAAATTTTCAAGTGAAGAAACTGAAAAATTCAGGAAAGATATGTTGGAGTATTACAAAAAATCTTCTGAAAAATACAAAGAATTAGATGCAGAAGTTAATAAAATGATGAATGAAGCACTTGATAAAGCTAATAGTATCATTAAGCACAATAGACAGCAGCTAGATCAGACATTAGATGACAATGCCCATTCTAACTTGAAGAAAGTCACTGACCAAGTTGAAAAAGCTCTTGGAGACTTACAGGCTAACACAGCAAATATAGCTGCTGATGCTGTAAAAAAAATAATGCATGAACGTAAAGATGATAAGCGTAGTAGCGAGGTCATATCTTCATTTTCACGTGACTTAAATAAAAAATTGCATTAGGTTTAATGCAACAATTGCCTATACTTCAAGCTGATAATGTAGAAAAAATTAAGTTTGATTCTAGTTTATGCAAAGAGCAAGAGAAACTTTTTTACTATAAATTTAATATAATTCCTTGGCAAAAATTAAATGATACTACTTTTTTTATGGTTGAAGACACAAGCCGAGATATCAACCGTTAGGTCGAAGCTCATTACGGTATTGACTATGTATTAATAAAAGTGGATAGCGAACAGATTTTAAATCTTCTTAACTCGCACTTTGGTATTTCAGAATTTGCAAGCAACTACTTATATTACAAGAATGCTAATTTTTCAGCTAAAAGCATTAAACTAAGCTCAATATTTTTTGCTTCTTTCTTTATTGTAACTTCAATTTTAACACTAACAGAGAAATATACATATTTTGCTTTGATGTTGATATTTATAATCGGATGTTCTAGTTATTTATTCAAGTTTATAGCTACAATTTTTAACTTATGTGAAACCTCCAACCAAAAAGTGGATTATAGTAAGCTGAATGAAGAAGATTTTCCTATATATACTATTTTATTGCCTGCTTTTAAAGAAAGTGCAGTGATAGAGCAATTGATCGAAAGCATTGAAAGTTTGGATTATCCAAAATCGAAATTAGATGTGAAGCTTCAGGTAGAAAGTGATGACCAGGAAACGCTAGCAGCTATAGAAAAGTACACTTTACCACAGTATTTTGAAGTAATAAAAGTGCCTCATTCTTTGCCTAGAACAAAAGCCAAGTCATGCAATTATGCTATGAGCTTTGCTAGAGGAAAGTATGCAGTAATATATGATGCGGATGATAAACCAGACCCATTGCAGTTAAAAAAAGCACTGATTGAATTTAATAAGGGCGACGATAAGTTAGCCTGTGTACAGGCAAGGTTGAATTACTATAATTATGATCATAATTTTCTGACAAAATCCTTTTCTCTGGAGTATATGAACTGGTTTCAATACTTATTGCCTGGATTCCAAAAAATGAACATGCCAATGCCTTTGGGTGTTAGCAGTAATCATTTTTCAGTAAAAATTCTAAAAAAATTGTTTTTCTGGGATGCTTATAGTGTTACCGAAGATGCTGACCTTGGTTTGAGACTTGCGCAAATGGGATATAAAACCAGGATGATTGACTCAGAAACATTGGAAGAGTCACCAATTGCTGTATTTGCTTGGATTAAGCAAAGAGCGCGCTGGATCAAAGGCTATATGCAAACTTATATTGTTCATTTAAAAAATATAAAGTCTCTTTATAAACACACTGGATTTAAGGGAATTTTGCTATTGAATCTTTTTGTTGGCTCTGCAGCTTTTATATTTTTTACTACTCCATTTTTACTGCTTTCATTGATATTAACTAAAGTTTTAAATGAATTATTTTTGTACTACTTTGTAGTGGTATACGTTACTAACCTGATTCTTTTGGTAATAGCTGTCAAACAGCAAAAGATGCCTTTTTATTTTTATATAGTATCGATATTTTTTCCGGTCTATAGTCTGCTACATAGTGTTGCAGCTTTTCTTGCCTTGTGGGAATTTATTCTTTACCCTGAGCGATGGAACAAAACTCAGCATGGTTTATGGAACAAAAGCAATCAAAACCTGTAGCTATTTGGCTTTTTCTCTGCTGTATTATGGTAATTTTCATGGTGGGGATTGGTGGATTTACCAGACTTTCAAAAGCAGGATTGTCAATCACGGAGTGGAAACCCATCACTGGAACATTGCCACCACTGAGTGGACAAGATTGGCTACAAGAAAAATTAAAATATGAAACTACACCTGAGTATGAAGCATTCAACTATGGTATGAGTATGGAGGAATTTCAGGCTATATACTTAATAGAATATGTACACAGATTGGTTGCAAGACTAACAGGTTTAGTTTTTGTCCTGCCATTTATATATTTTACATTAAGAAGAAAAATATATAAAAAGGTAGTAATAAGGCTATTTGTGGCATTATTATTTGGAGCTTTACAAGCTTTTGCTGGTTGGTATATGGTTAAAAGTGGTTTAGTAACTGAACCTCATGTTAGCTACTATAGGCTTGCACTTCACTTATTATTAGCATTAATTGTCTTTGCATTATTGTCATATCAATTTTTTGATTACCTAATCAGGCCAAAGCAAACTAAACTTAAGATTAGTAGTGACACTATATACTACACAGGGATGATTTTGGCCCTAATTGTAATACAAATAATTTTCGGTGCGTTTGTTGCGGGATTAAATGCTGGTTTGATTTACAATACCTTTCCACTAATGGACGGACAAATCGTTCCAGAAGATTTATTTTTCTTACACCCTATATGGCTGAATATCTTTGAGAACAGAGCGACAGTGCAATTTATACATCGAGCACTGGCATTGCTAATACTAGCTTTGGTAGTAATACTCACAGTAAAAAATGCTAGCGTAAAACCGGTATATATTATGCTGCTCTCCGTTATCATTCAGATCATTTTGGGTGTAATTACTCTATTATTGCACATACCAATAGCCATTGCCATAGCTCATCAAGTGTTTTCATTTATCTTATTTGGGTCAAGTTTATACTTCTTGTGTTATTTAAGAAAGCAGAGCTAATACTACATCACCAATCTGCACATTTTTTCCTTCTTGAACGAGAATATTTTTTATCACCATTGCTGCTTCAGCACATATGATATTTTCCATTTTCATTGCCTCCACCACAAATAAAGGTTGTCCTATTTCCACCTGATCTCCTATATTTACGTGCAACTTAACTAATAAGCCAGATATTAGGGATTTTACAGCATCTGCTGAAATCCCTTCTGTTTCATTATTTAGCATTAACCTACTTAATTCAGCTACATGAGGCTTAAATATACAACACTCAGCTTTCATGCCTGCATGTCTTATGAAGTATTTGCTGCCTTGTTTTTCTACTTTAAATGTTATATCAGCATCATCATTAATTGTAATATATAGTAACTTATGACTTGATTTCCACTTGCCTACTACAGAGTATGTATTGTGGTTATATACTGTTGTTAATATATTATCTTGATATCTTGCACTTACGGAGTACTCATTGTCATTTATATTCACTATGAATAAATCTCTTGCACGGTCACCTGCCATCCGAGTAGCTGATACTGGTGCCCCTTCTCTTTTACTAGATTCCAGTGTCACGCACTGGAATGACACCTTAGGTGTTTCATTCACTGCTTTATGATGGTAACTTTCTTCATTTTCCAAATGAACATATAACGCAGTGAAAATAAATATTTTAATATACTCCTCTGTAACAAAATCGCCGTGAAACCCACTAGGGTAATGGTCTGGAATGAATCTCGTATGGAGCTTTGCTGCAATAAAATTTGGGTGATGGAAGATGGATTCTAGAAATTCTATATTATTTGTTACTCCTTCTATATAGCATTCAGACAATGCTTTTTGCATTCTACTGATCGCTTCTACTCTATCTTTTCCATATGTTATAACTTTTGCAATCATTGAGTCATAGAACGTGCTAATTTCTGAACCTGCAGCAACTCCATCATCTATTCTTACATAATCATTTTCATCCGGTTTATCATAATATTTTATTCTTCCACTGGAAGGGAAAAATTTCTTCGATGGATCTTCAGCGCAAATTCTACTTTCTATTGCAGAACCAGTAAGTTTAATATCATCCTGATTGAATCTCAATTTCTCTCCACAGGAAGTTCTAATCATTTCTTCTACTATGTCTATTCCAGTTATAAATTCTGTTACTGGATGCTCAACTTGCAATCTCGTATTTACCTCAAGAAAATAGAAGTTTTGGTCTTTATCTACAACAAACTCAACAGTGCCTGCTGAAAAATAGCCAACTTGCTTTGCCAGAGAAACACATTGGACATACATTTTTTGTCTTACTTCTTCACTAATGAATGGACTTGGCGTTTCTTCCATTATTTTCTGATTATTCCTTTGTATCGAGCATTCTCTTTCTCCAAGACACACTATATTGCCATATTTATCTGCTATGATTTGTATTTCAATATGTCTTGGTAGTTCTATATATTTCTCTATAAAGATACTGCCATCCTTAAAACTTTTCTCTGCTTCATTTGTTGCTGATGTGAACGCTAGTTCAATTTCTTTTTTGGAATTTACAATTCGCATTCCTTTGCCACCACCGCCTGATGCAGCTTTTAGCATAACTGGAAAACCAATCTCTTCAGCAACGATGGCTGCATGAGCGACATCTTTAATCTTGCCCATATATCCTGGTACTACATTTACTCCAGCCTTTCTTGCCTCTTCTTTTGCCGTTATTTTATTGGCTGTAACTTCTATTGTTTTTGCACTTGGCCCGATGAAATCTATGTTGTGTTTTTGCAGAGCACGTGGAAAATCTGGATTTTCCGCTAAAAACCCATAACCAGGATGAACTGCCTGTGCACCTGTTTCGACTGCTACCTCGCATATTTTTTCGATGTTTAAGTAACTAAGGCAAGAAGGCAAAGGGCCAATATACCTCGACTCATCTGCTTGCCTTACATGTACAGAATTTATATCCGCATCCGAATATACGCATACACAAGATATACCCATCTTATGGGCAGTTCTGATAATCCTGCAGGCAATCTCCCCTCTGTTTGCTATTAAAATCTTACTGTACTTCTTTTCTGTCATCGTATAAATATACTTTCTTAAGAATCACTCTTAAGAAAGTACATTCCTATATAATTGCCTGCAAGTAATTTCTAGCTTCATCAAACACCCAAACCTTCTCCTGCAAGTTGTACATTAGTTTCCACTAAAGTGCTTTCGTTATGCAAGGCATGTAACGAGATACATGCCTTAACTGACAGGTATGTGACTCCGCCAGAAGCTATTGCAACCATCGAGCTTAGTGCAAAAGTCTGAGAAGATAGATACAGAAAATATAAAGATAAACACAAGGCAGCAATACACGCTATAGCCCCTACTATATATAAATACAGGTGAAACTTCTGATTACATATAAAGCTGTCTTTTATGTCTGCGATTTGCTTAATTTCTTTCTGTTGTGCAGCATCTAAGTAATAAAGAGGAGTTTCCCTTTTCTTATTAAAAGCATGGTCTTTACTGCAGAGCGCATCTTTAATATATTTTTTATTACATTTGAGTTCCTCTTTCAATCTGCTTACTTCTTTCCGATCTCCAGCTTCTTCTGCTTTTGTAATTTTGTTATCAGCTTCCGTCTCTAAGTAATGCACAATCTCTTTTACTGCAGGCAGCAAAATCCCACTCCTTGCTGCTTCATGAAATGGATTATTTCCATATTCATTATGCACAGTTACAGAAGCAATGTTCTTCTTGCAAATGTCTACAAATTTATCTTTGTTTGGTGTTCTTGCAGCTAGATGCAAGAGATTATCTGCCTGTACTCTTTGTTTTGTTTTATCAAATGGGCCGGTGTAACGCCAACTGACATTAGCTTCATTAGCTGAGGACAATTCTTTTATCTCATCTACAGATCCAGTCATAACATACCTGACTATTAACCAACACTAAATTATACAACACGATTTATTAAAAATAAATAAAATTTAATCTCTCAGGATAAATAGATTCTACATTGTTACAAACGTGGATTTTGTGTATCATAGCCTATACTTTACTGTAACAATAACATGCCAGACGTAGTCACTAGATTCGCTCCATCACCAACAGGGTTTTTGCACATTGGAGGGGCTCGTACTGCGTTATTTAATTGGCTCTACGCGAGGCACCATGGTGGCAGGTTTTTGCTAAGGATTGAGGACACCGACAGAAAACGTTTAACACAAGAAGCAATTGATGCAATTATAGAAGGGCTAAAATGGCTCGGTGTGAGCTATGATGGGGAAATAGTATATCAGTCAAAAAGAATAGAGCGGCATAAAGAAGTAGCAAACCTTTTGGTTGAGAAGGGTAGGGCGTATCACTGTTATTGCCCTGAAGATAAAGTTACAGAAAAGAAAATAAAAGCAAGAGAAGAGGGCAAGATATACAAGCATAAATGTACTACAAAACCTCCTTCTTGTCATCCCAGTGCTCGACACTGGGATCCAGAAAAAAATATGTGGATTCCAGCGTCACGCGCTGGAATGACATCGGGTGTGAGGTCAGTTATCCGTTTCAAAGTGCCAGACTCGCAAGAGATCGTCGTTGATGATAAAATATACGGCCCAATCAAAGTAAGTAGCGAGCAGCTTGATGATATAGTGATCTTACGCTCTGATAACACTCCAACATATATTTTTGCCGTAGTGGTTGACGATCATGATGCTGGAATAACTGATGTAATACGTGGCTCTGACCATCTCACTAATACCTTTAAACAGCTGCTAATATACCAGGCTCTTGATTTTGACATTCCACGCTTTGCACATGTGCCGCTTATCCATGGGGAAGATGGGAATAAGCTATCCAAAAGGCATGGTGCCACAAGCGTTTGCGATTATGAAAAGATGGGAATATTGCCAAAAGCGATGCGTAATTACTTGCTGAGACTTGGCTGGAGTCACGGCAACGATGAGATTATTAGCGATGAGCAAGCAATAGAGTGGTTTAATTTAGAAAGTATTGGTCGTTCACCTGCACGGCTCGATTTCAAAAAACTGGAGCATTTGAATAACCACTATATTAGTAATATGAGCGATGAAGATATTCTGACTCTAATGCTTAGAGAAAATACTCTAACTGACAAAAAAAAGGGCTATTTACTGCAGGGACTGACAGAGCTGAAAAAAAGAGCAAACTACCTGACCGAATTATTGGATTTAGCAAAATTTTATATTCAAGATCCGCCACTTGATTTAAGTGAAGAAGCTTGTCAAATTGTCAAATCTAACCTCAATATAATTAAGTTACTCGCATCATTTCTGTCAAAGATCGATGATGAAAATTGGAATAAGGGTTTTTTATCTTCTCAGATCAAGGAATGTGCAAAATCACATGATATGAAAATAAGTGGTGTATACCACTCATTACGTGCCCCTATAACTGGAGTAATGGATGCACCTGGAATCATCGATATCATGGTGATTCTTGGTAAAGACGAGTGTATAAGAAGGTTACAAGCAATTTAAATGAAATAAGAAAATTCCTTGACAAACTCCGCCAGCTCCCTTATTATGACAATAAGGGTATTTATGACTCAAAACTTGTTTTTGACCTGCAGGCTCAATGACAAAATTCAGTAAAAAACTCAGGGTATTTATTCGCGGATTACATAAAATTATAGCGGCTGCATGTCTTTTTTATTTTTTCTACATTCAGCCAAATCGCGCTTATTTTAAGGGTTAGCACATTATTACAGCGCCAGTTTAAATTATTATAGGGTCAAAACTCGAACCACGGGGCTTCTTTTGCCTTTTTTTCGTTTGGTAAATTTCTTAATGTTTGTAGCTAAAGCAATTTAAGAGACCGAAAATGGTGTCATTCCAGCGCGTGACGCTGGAATCTAGTTTTCCATATAATCTCATCGAAAACGTTGTGTTTTAACAACCACTTTCTATGCTAGTTTGCTTGCTTACAAGCAAACTTTTCTGGATCCAAATAGTCAGGGCACTGGGATGACAGGAGAAGGAGGCTACTTGAATGACATCCTACCTTGTGGACTCAAATCACAACGTTCGTACAGTTATGGTGGTATGATATGGAAAAATCTCTAGCCATAAGACACAAAGCCTAATGGAAAAAACTGCGAACGCCAGTGAAAAACATAGCAATTTTATTTTCATTTGCAGCTTTTATCACATCTTGATCTTTCAGCGAGCCACCAGGCTGAATTATAGCTGTAATTCCATGTTTTGCACTTTCTACTATGCTATCTGGGAATGGAAAAAATGCATCTGAAGCAAGCACTGCACCTTTACATTTTTCACCTGCTTTTTTTACTGCAATGTTCACACTATCTATTCTGCTTGTTTGCCCTGCACTGATGCCAATAGCACAACCATCTTTTGCTATAACTATTGCATTGGATTTCACATGTTTACATATTTTCCAGGCAAAAATAAGATCTTCCTTTTCTTTTTCTGTTGTAGTGCATTCTGTTACTTGTTCTGCTTTTATTGTGTTGTCATTATTTTCTTGCACCAAAAACCCACCAACAACATTTTTAGTTTGGTATTTCACATTTTGTTGGAAAGATTTATGAATAATCACTCTTAAATTTTTCTTTCTTTGCAAAATTTTTAGTGCTTCATTGCTGACTGAAGGTGCTATCACTACTTCCAAAAATATCTCGTTTAATTTTTCTGCTAGCTTTAAATCTATCTCCCGATTTAAAGCTACTATACCACCAAAACTGCTTACTTCATCACACGATAGGGCCTTTTCATATGCCTCCAAAGCATTATCACTAACAGCAGTGCCACATGGGTTATTGTGCTTTATTATCACTGCTGCAGGCTCTTTAAACTCAGAAATTATGTTAAGTGCGGACTCTATATCTACTATATTATTATAACTCAACTCTTTCCCATGTATTTTTTCTAGCGGATATTTGGTAAATTGATTACTATAAAATGCAGCTTTTTGATGGGGATTTTCACCATACCTGAGTTCTTGTACTTTATGTCCATATAGTGCAAAAAACTCTGGCAACTCATTATTTTTACTCTGGGATAAAAACCAACTGTGAATATTAGAATCATAGTGTGCAGTGAGAGCAAATGCTTTGGTTGCTAAATGTTTTCTATATTCCAATGTTGTTTCATTGTTATTTTTTATCATCTCAGCTTTTAGTGCTTTATAGTCTTGAATGCTAGAAATAACTGAAGTAAAACAAAAGTTTTTTGCTGCAGCTCTAATTAACGCCACTCCGCCGATATCAATTTGTTCTATAATTTGATCTTCATTTGAGCCGCTATTTACTGTCTCCCAAAATGGGTATAGGTTAGTTATAAGCAGGTCTATTGGCTCAACACCTAGATTTTGCATTTCCGTTTTGTGCTTTTCTCTATTGCAAAGTATTCCTCCATGAATTTTAGGGTGTAAAGTTTTTACTCTACCACCCAGTATCTCTGGAAATTGTGTGTAATCTGAGACCTCTTGTGTTTTTATTCCGGCATCAGATAGTGCTTTATAAGTATTTCCCGTTGAGAGAATTTCTATTTGTTGCTGCATTAAAAACGATGCAAGATCAATTATATTCGTTTTGTCGTATACTGATATTAAAGCTCTTTTTATTTTCATTTTTGTACAGAAAGTTTTTTAAGATTATATCTAAGAAAAGGAAATTTAGCTATTACATTTCTACACTAATTTAAAGCAGTCTATTCTATAAATTTTTTTACCATGCTTGATTTCAAGCCACGAATAAAATCTTCAATACTGCAAGGATTTCTCCCTTCCATTTGTACAACTTTAGGAATTAAAGTGCCACCTTTTAAACTTATGTGCATATTATCGTTAACAATCTTACCTTGTTCTGAAGCGAGAGCTTCAAAGTCAGCATCAAGTATCCTGATACGTTTATTCTCTATCTTGATGAACGCTTTTGGGTAAAACGCTTTAACCTTTCTATAAGCAACCTCACAAGCATCACTTGCATAAATTTTATAGTCTTCCACTTTGTCAGCGTAACATGAATCATTATCGTTCTGTTTTAAGGGAACCTGTTTTTCAATTTCGTTTAGCACTTTCAGCAGTAAATCACTGCCTAATTCAGACAATTTATCATGCAATGTCTTGTAGTTATCGTTCTTTTCGATAAGAAATTTTTCCTGTTTTAAAATAGGGCCGGAATCTAATCCTTCATCCAATTGCATAATGCTAACCCCGGTTTCTTGATCTCCTGCTAAAATTGTGTGCTGTATCGGAGCTGCACCACGCCACCTTGGTAGTAATGAAGGATGAATATTAATATAACCATATTTAGGAATATTCAAAATTTTTCTTGGAAGTATCAATCCATACGCAGCAACAACTGCAACGTCTGGTTTGAAATTTCTAAATTTTTCTTGCTCTGCCAAAAACTTTAGAGAGATAGGAGTACATACCTCTATGTTACTTTCTTCAGCGATAACATGTACTGGAGATTTCGTTGGCTTCTGTCCACGTCCTGAAGGTTTTGGAGCCTTGGTGTATACTGCTACCACTTCGCTCTTTGATTTCAGTAACAAGCTCAGAGAATTAACAGCAAATCCTGGTGATCCCATGAAAATAATTCTCATGCTTTCAAGTGTTTTTGCTTTAAGAATTCTTCGCTAATTTACCACTTACAGCTTCTACTAATTTGGCAAAATCATCCTTGTAATTAACGGCCATCTCAGCAAGAATTTTTCTATTTAAATCAATGCCGGCAAGTGTAAGACCATGCATAAACCTACCATAAGTAAGCCCATGCTCTCTTGCTGCTGCATTAATACGTATTATCCATAAGCTACGGAAATCACGTTTACGGGTTCTTCTGTCTCTGTAAGCATATTGTAGTGCTTTTTCAACTCTTTGTAATGCAATTCTATAACAGCTTTTTGCACGTCCTCTATAACCCTTTGCCAGTTTCAATATTTTTTTATGACGAGCGTGAGTAGTGACTCCACGTTTTACCCGAGCCATTTTATTTTACCTCCATTTTGTTAAATACCATAAGGCATATAAAGCTTAACTATACGCGAGTCAGATTTACCAAGAATCGTTGTACCGCGCTGATTACGAATATTAGATTTACTTCTCTTTACCATGCCATGCCTTTTGCCTGACTGAGTAGAAATGACTTTACCCTTAGCTGTAAGGTGAAAGCGCTTTTTAACAGAAGATTTGGTTTTTAATTTTATTCTCTTCATATTCCAAATAAATTTACAAACACTACTATTGAGTTCTTTAATAGTAATTAAGCATTAGTATAAATAATTTTATTAAAGAATCAAATTAAAATTGTATATTAAAGGAGTTTAAAAGTAATTACGCCCAATATGTGTGTTATACCTTCTTTATTCCCAAGTGGTAACAATACTTGCCTCATTTTAACACTTTCACTTTCTTCCTCTTCATTGATTGGGCATTTACTCTCTATTACAGCATCAAGTTTATCAATAACTGCATCTATTTTATATAGTCGCAAAAATGGTGCATCAATTGCATACTTATTATCAATGCGCGTCTTTTTCTCAAAACCATAGAATTCAACAGCCTTTTCTCCTGCATTTTCACAAATATAACCTTGATCCTTGACTTCAATGATAAAACAATGCTGCCATGACTCCATTATTTCTGCAGTGTCTATTTCGTGCCTTTCTGGCCAATCTCTGTCTGGTCCTTTTATGTCACTCCAGTGCTCAGTTACCACATTTGCTATTCTTTTTTCTTTGCCTACATAAATTTCCATTCCAATTTCCACATATAAAACACAGATATGAGGTAAATTTATCGTGAATATATTGATTTTTCCTTACCACAAGGTGTATATCACTAGAAGTTCTGAGATCTAGAGAGAGGTGGTATTGTAATTGATTTTATTTCCATTGCAGCTTATTATTCATGAATAATCTCAATAAAAATAATGAAGTTAAGTGAAATCAGAGAAAGATTTATAAAATTTTTTTTAAGTAATGACCACGAGCAGGTTTCTTCTTCTCCTTTGATTCCAGAACATGACCCAACGCTCATGTTCACAAATGCTGGTATGGTGCAGTTTAAAAATATTTTTACTGGTGCTCAAAAAACTGAAATGAAACGTGCTGTCTCAAGTCAAAAGTGCCTAAGAGCAGGCGGTAAACACAACGATCTTGAAAATGTTGGCTATACAACTCGGCATCACACATTTTTTGAAATGCTCGGAAATTTTAGCTTCGGTGATTACTTTAAGGAAACTGCGATAGAATTTGCGTGGAAATTTATCACTAAGGAGTTATCTCTTGATAAAAACAGACTATCCATAACCGTCTACCATACTGATGATGAGGCGTACGAGATTTGGCGTAAGATCAGTGGCTTTTCAAGTGATAAAATCATAAGAATTACAACGGATGATAACTTTTGGAGTATGGGAAGCACTGGTCCATGCGGTCCATGTTCTGAAATTTTTTATGACCATGGGAGTCCTAATTTACAAGATGACGATAGAATTGTTGAAATCTGGAATCTGGTATTCATGGAGTTTAACAAAGATGAAGAAGGTAATTTACACAAATTGCCAAAAAAATGCATCGATACTGGAATGGGTCTTGAGAGAATAGCTACTGTAATGCAAAATGTCCATGATAACTATGATATTGATCTATTTTCTGCTCTGATCAATAAATCTCAAGAGTACTGTGGAAGGACGGAAAATAAAATAGCGCATAAGATCGTAGCAGATCATCTTCGCGCGGCTGCATTTCTCATCGCAGAAGGAGTGCTTCCTGGAAATGAGGGCAGGAATTACGTATTACGCAGATTAATTAGGAGAGCCGCGCGTTATATCCACCTGCTTGGATATAATGATTCTCTACTCCATCGCATTTTTCCGGCGCTGATAGATAGCACGAGTTCGGCTTATATGGGAGATGTTTATCCTGAATTAGTCAGAGCCAAAAGCTTAATAGAAACGACGTTAAAATCAGAGGAAGAAAACTTTAAAGACACTTTGATGAAAGGTATCAATCTTCTGGAGAAATTCACTACAGATTTAAAATCGGGCGATACTTTACCTGGAGAATCAGCATTTAAGCTATATGACACCTATGGGTTTCCTTTGGATATTACACTTGATGTTTTAAAAGAGAAAAAAATAAATTTTGACCAGAAGGGTTTTGATGATGCAATGGGAGAACAAAAAGAGAGAGCACGTGCTAAATGGGCTGGATCTGGTGAAAAATCTGTTGAGCAAGTATGGTTTGATTTGATCAATAAATTTGGCAAAACAAAATTTGTTGGTTATGAGTTCAATGAAGTAAGTGATGCGAAAATACTAGCTATAGTTTCCTCTAAAAATGAAGTAATTGATTCTGCAAAGGAGGGAGAAAAGATAACCATTATACTTGATAAAACACCTTTTTATGGCGAGTCAGGTGGACAGGTGGGGGATACTGGAAGTTTCATTGTCCCTTCTGTCATCCAAGTAGCGGACACTGGGATCCAGAAAGAAGAAAACACGTGGTCAAGCGCTGGAATGACGACAGATTGCATTGCTGGAAGTATGGTTATAGTGGAAAATACCAATAAGATTAATGACCTATGTTTGCACAGATGCATAGTTAAATTCGGCTCAATTTGTAAAGGTGATGTAGTTACAGCAAGCATCGACAAGGAAAGAAGGCAAACCTTAAGAAGAAATCATTCGGCTACGCATCTTCTACACTTTGCATTAAAGAAAATCTTGGGTGATCATGTCACTCAAAAAGGTTCCCTAGTTGCACCAGATAGACTGAGATTCGACTTCAGCCATAACACTCAAGTGACTCAAGATCAGTTATTCTGGGTAGAGGATATGGTAAACTCTCTAATCAGAGAAAATCTTTCTGCATCTATAAAAATTCAAAGCATGAATCAGGCAATAGACGAAGGAGCCATGGCGTTGTTTGGTGAAAAATATGGTGATCAGGTTAGAGTTGTAAATATTGGAGATTCGAAAGAGCTATGTGGTGGCACGCACGTTGAACATACTGGAGAAATTGGTTTATTTAAGATAGTAACAGAAAGTTCTGTTGCTTTTGGAGTGAGGAGAATTGAAGCTTTAACTGGTCAGGAAGCAATCAATTATGTACGTGATAATGAAATTAACTTAAAAAAAGTTGCAGAATTCGTAAAATTGCCAGTAAGTGAAATAACAAGCAGATTAAGTGTTTTAAGTCAAGAACACAAAAAATCCGAAACCAAAATAAGAAACCTATATAAAAAGCTTGTGAGTGCAGAGAATATAAAAAGCACTGAAATAAATGGAATAAATTTTATAAGCCACACTTTCACTGATATTCCAGCAAATGTAATAAGAAAGTTTGTTTTGCAGCAACAAAAACCAAAAACGGTAATAGCTTTTACGGCAACAGAAAAAGATAAAACAGTCTTGATTATTAAAGTAAGTAAAGACTTAATCAATAAGATTAGCGCAAAAGAACTAATATCAATAGCAGTTGAAAAGAACTGTGGTGGGAATACTGAACTTGCACAAACAGGCTGTGATAGCAATAAAATAGATGATGCCATTACAGCCATTTATAGTAAAATAACCGCTTCTAAGCACTCTACATCATACCGCCGCGGTATCTCTAAATCCCGCTAACACATAGCGGGATGACGAGATGCTGCCGCGAACCGTCATACCGCCGCAGACCGTCATACTGCCGCAGTGCTAACAAGCAGCGGAATGACGGTTGTCATGGTGTCATGAAAGTAGCTGACACTGGTTTCTATCCAAGAGGGTGTCATCCCAGTGCCCAGACTACTTGGATCCAGAAAACTTAACTTTAAATAAGTGGCTGTATAATAAAGACTAGATTCCAGCGTCACGCGGTGGAATGACACCATTTTCGGTCTCTTAAATTGCTTTAGCTACAAACATTAAGAAATTTACCAAACGAAAAAAAAGGCAAAAGAAGCCCCATGGTGCGAGTTTTGACCCTATAATAATTTAAACTGGCGCTGTAATAATGTGCTAACCCTTAAAATAAGCGCGATTTGGCTGAATGTAGAAAAAATAAAAAAGACATGCAGCCGCTATAATTTTATGTAATCCGCCAATAAATACCCTGAGTTTTTTACTGAATTTTGTCATTGAGCCTGCAGGTCAAAAACAAGTTTTGAGTCATAAATACCCTTATTTTCATAATAAGGGGGCTGGCGAAGGATGTCAAGCAAGTTTTTTCGTTTAATCCGTTTCTATAAATCCAGATTTCAGCGTTATGCGCTGGAATGACAACGTAAGGTAAATTTTTCAACATCCCAAAATTACAGAATTTAGTCTGTTTAATTAAGTGTGAACTGTTACACGAAAATTTTGTAAACAGATTAATATGCCCTGTTTTTGCTATTCATCTAAAAATGGAACCATAGAGTACGTTGATGAGCATAAGCAAATTTTAATGCAAAAATTACTATCAGAAAATAGATTATGCAAGAGGTCTAATTATTCTGCCGCAATTTTGCTCTATCACACTTGCCACATTTAATATTCCAGCTTCGTCATAATAATTTCCAATCACTTGCAAGGCAAGTGGTAAACCCTCATTGGAAAGCCCAACAGGAACAGAAATAGCAGGCAATCCTGCAAGGCTTGCTGGCACGGTAAACACATCATTGATGCACATAATTAGCGGATCTGGCTTTTCATTTAAGCCAAAAGCTTCTGTTGGAGCAGATGGCACAAGTATGTAATCTATTTTTTCAAACGCTTTTATAAAATCATTTCTGATTAATGCTCTAATGCACTGCGCTTTTTCGTAATATTCATTATAATGACCTGAAGAAAGCGCATAAGCGCCAATTAAAATTCTTCTTTTCACCTCTTTACCAAAACCTTCTGCTCTTGTTAGTGAATACATTTCTTCAAGGGTATCAGCATCAACCCTTAATCCATAACGCACACCATCGTAACGAGCAAGATTGGATGAAGTTTCAGCAGAACAGATTAAATAATAGACCGGTATTGCATATTTAGTATGTGGCAGAGTAATGTCAACAACTTCAGCGTCATTTTCTTTTAAATAGGAAGCAACTCTTTCCCAATTATGAACTATTTCCTCTGAAATTCCATCCATCCTATATTCTTTTGGTATACCAATACACTTACCCTTGACATCACCATTTATAAAGCTAGAAAATTTAGGCACTGGCTTTTCGCTCGATATTGAATCTTTTTTATCATAGCCACAAATTGCTTCCAGCATTAATGCTGAATCAGAGACAGAACGAGTAATGACTCCTGCTTGATCCAGAGAACTCGCAAATGCAATCATACCAAAACGCGAGCATCTTCCATAAGTTGGCTTTATTCCAACTACTCCACAATAAGCTGCTGGTTGGCGTACAGATCCACCGGTGTCGCTTCCTAACGCTCCAGCGCATAAAAATCCAGCAACCGATGCTGCAGATCCACCAGATGATCCACCAGGAACAACTTTTTCCCCATCACTTTTTCTAATCCACACATTTTCAACAGGGCCAAAATAGCTGTTTGTGTTCGCAGAACCCATAGCAAATTCATCCATATTAAGCTTACCGAGCATGGCTACTCCACTTTTTAAAAGCAAGTCAGACACCGTAGATTCGTAAGTCGGAACGAAATTTTCCAGCATTTTTGAGCATGCTATTGTTTTTATTCCTTTTGTACAGAATAGATCTTTGATGCCAACTGGTATACCCATGAGCGGCGAGATTAAATCATCCTTTTGCCTAGAGAAATGTTCATCTGCAGCTTTAGCAGCTTTCATTGCTATCTCTGGGGTTTTTGTTATAAATGCATTTAATTTCTCATTTTCAACCGCACTGATGTGCGCCTCCACGAGTTCAACAGCGGAAAAACTCCTTTTTTTGAGCCCGTCATGCATTTGTGTAATACTTAACTTTTTTAGTTCATTCATCAATATTTAATTTTTAGCAAGAAGTTAATTATAACATGGCACGATAAAAAATCCATACATTTATAGTTACAGCTAGAAATATAGCTAAGAACCTGTACATAATTGATGCTCAGAGTGTAAAGAACGCAGATACTGCTGAAGAAAAAGGCTATGACGCTGGTAAAAAAATCTCAGGGCTATATCGCAGTTGATACTCAAGATTTACCACATGCAATTTATGTAACAACTGCAGGAACAACTGACTGCAGCAGTGCTGTGAGAATGGTCAACAATGCAAAAGAAAACCTTTCTGGAGTTAAAAATATACTGGTTGATGCGGGCTATACAGGAGAGAATTTTGCAACTCAAATAAAAGATATTATTGGTGCAACTGTTGAAGTAATAAAGCGAAGTGAATTTGAACAGGATCTTACAAAGTATACAAAAAACGTTTACAATCAACGTTCAACGTGATAAATTAAAGACGGTTTATTCCTCGGTAGCTCAGTGGTAGAGCAGTTGGCTGTTAACCAATTGGTCGCTGGTTCGAATCCGGCCCGGGGAGCTCTTCTCTGTGAAATTCTAGTGTTAATCTTATATGGGCATTAAATCAGTTGTTTTATGTATACTAGATGGCTGGGGAAATGGAGTAGAAAGCAGTAAATATAATGCTATTAGCAACGCAAATCCACCCTGTTGGCAATATATTAGCTCTAATTATCCAAAATGCAGTTTGTCCGCCTGTGGAACTGATGTTGGGTTACCTGGTGGTCAAATAGGTAATTCAGAAGTTGGCCATATGAATATTGGCAGTGGTAGAGTAGTAATGCAAAGCCTTCAGCGCATTAATCAAGAGATTGGAACAATAGAAAACAATGTAAATCTACAAAGTTTTATTAGTAATCTAAAAAGTAAGAACGGAGTATGCCATATAATGGGATTAGTGTCAGATGGCGGTGTTCATTCGCATCAAAAGCATATTTCGACTTTAGCAAAT
The DNA here is from genome assembly GCF_964027115.1 of Wolbachia endosymbiont (group A) of Myopa testacea. NCBI lineage: Bacteria > Pseudomonadati > Pseudomonadota > Alphaproteobacteria > Rickettsiales > Anaplasmataceae > Wolbachia > Wolbachia endosymbiont (group A) of Myopa testacea. Next base: position 1,037,642 of record NZ_OZ034729.1, on the reverse strand, counting down.
AAAATATCACAGCATGGAATCAAAGTGGTGATACATGCATTTTTAGATGGCAGAGACACATTACCAAATTCAGGAAAAAAATGCATTCAAGAATTTATAAAGAGTATAAAGGGAAATGACATAAGAATTGCTACTGTTTCTGGGCGTTACTATGCTATGGACCGTGATAACAGGTGGGAGAGAACAATTGAAGCTTATGAGGCTATCGCATTTGCAAAGGCACCTCGTCATGATAATGCAGTATCGTTGATTGATGAAAATTATCAAAATAACATAACTGATGAGTTTGTCAGGCCCGCAGTAATAGGTGACTATCAAGGTATAAAACCAGAAGATGGAGTGCTGTTGGCTAACTTTCGTGCTGATCGAATGATACAATTAGCAAGTATTTTGCTTAGTAAAACAAACCATACTGAAATAGCAAAACTCTCTTCAATTTTAAGCATGATGAAATATAAAGAAGATCTCAAAATTCCTTATATTTTTCCTCCTATATCTTTTGCTAACACTTTAGGACAAACAATAGAAGACAATAAATTGCAACAATTACGCATCGCCGAAACCGAAAAATACGCTCATGTGACTTTCTTTTTCAATTGTGGGAAAGAAGAACCTTTCTCTGGTGAAGAAAGAATACTCATTCCCTCACCAAAAGTTCAAACTTATGATTTGCAACCCGAAATGTCAGCCTTCAAGCTCACAGAAAAGCTTGTAGAAAAAATTCACTCCCAAGAATTCGCACTGATAGTTGTAAATTACGCTAATCCTGATATGGTAGGGCATACAGGTAATATAAAAGCAGCCGAGAAAGCTGTGCTAGCTGTAGATGATTGTCTTGCGAAAGTGCTGAGTGCTGTTAAAAAGTCAAGCAACACTGCATTAATTGTTACTGCAGACCATGGTAATGTGGAATGTATGTTCGATGAAGAAAATAATACACCTCATACAGCACACACTCTAAATAAAGTGCCATTTATTGTGTCTTGCGATAATCTAAAACTAAGAGACGGAAGGTTATCTGATATTGCCCCTACTATTTTACAGCTACTTGGAATTAAGAAACCGGATGAAATGACAGGCAGTTCGTTGATTTCTTGCATTACCCTCTGTCATTCCAGCTAGGATTTGGATCAGCGTCACGCGCTGGAATGACATCAAATAGATGTGCTTTAACTTAATCCAACTTTTAAATTTTTTGCTGTCAATATTAATGATTCATTAAAGAAGCCGTCAATATCACCAATATTACCTATACTTTTTGTACTGATAGATTGGTCAATTCTTTTAACTAGATTAGATAAAACTTTATTAGGGCCAATTTCAACAAATTTGTTAATGCCACGGCTTGCCATATACAAAACCATTTCTCTCCATTTCACTCTGCTTATGACTTGTTTAGCAAGTAAAGCTTTTATAACTTTGGGATCACTCTCCTCTTTAGCTGTAACATTTGATATCAAAGGAACTATAGGACGGGTTATTTTAATACCCTCCAAAAATTCCAAAACTTTTTCATCAGCAGGTTTCATAAGAGATGAGTGAAAAGGTCCACTAACCTGTAACTTAACTAATCTCTTGATGTTCAAGTTCTTGAGCAAATCGGGTAATATTTCAAGACCCTCTCTAGTACCACTTATCACTATTTGCCCACCACCGTTATCATTTGCAATTTCACAAACTCTATCAATCTGGACTGATTTTAAAACATCTTCCACTTCGTTTAGCTCCGCTCCAAGCAATGCAACCATTCCCCCTTCACATTTCAAAGAAGCTTCATGCATTGCTTCGCTGCGAACTTTCAGCAGCTTGATTGCAGACTCAAGAGTCAATGCCCCTGCAGCACATAGCGCTGTATATTCACCGACTGAATGCCCACAAACATATTTAACATTATGACCAGAAAAAAGAGATTCACCAAACACATGCTCGATAACACGTAGCGTCGCGATTGACACTGCCATTATAGCTGGCTGAGCGTTTTCTGTAATGGTTAATTCTTCAATAGGACCGTTGAAGATTAAATGAGACAGCTTTCTACCCAATATGCTATCCACTTCATTAAATACTTGTCTTGCAACGGAAAACTCACTATATAATCTCTTTCCCATTCCTACAAACTGAGAGCCCTGACCAGGGAAAGCAAAAATCATGATAGTTATTATTTATTCCTTATTAAATATACTACTTTATTTATTTTTTGTCAATATTTTAGAATAATGATTGACTTAGTGAATTAAGTTCACTAGAATATTAACTGACTAAAAGTTTATAAGCAACAATGGCAGAAATTGATTATCATAAGGTTACTATAGTCATGACAGATGGTCAAGAGTTTGAAACTCGTTCCACTTATGGAAAGGAAGGTGATAAGATAAAACTTGATAGGGATCCTCTCACTCACCCTGCATGGACTGGAAGTTTGACAAGCGGGTCAGCAAGTAAAACTAGCAAATTAGCTAAGTTTAACGATAAATATGGAAGCATTTTCTAATTTTCCTCCTCTTTAAGTTTTAGAGAGTTTACTGAAGCATGCATAAATACAAAAATATAGGCTATGTTGCTTCTCAATCACCAAAATCGCAGGAAGTATCTAAACTATTAAAGAAACTTAATTTTATCAATATAACAGAAGGAAATAAGTCCGAAATCGATCTATTGATAGTTGTTGGCGGTGATGGCTTTATGCTACGCACCTTGCATAATTACGTTATAGAAAACAAAAACACACACGTATACGGAGTAAATACTGGCAATGTTGGGTTTTTGATGAATAAATGCTTTAGCCGCAGTGAAGATTTAATTGATCATATAGAGCACGCAACTTCAACTCAGTTAACTTTACTAAAAATGGAAGCAACAGACACAAGTGGCAAGAAATACCACTATATAGCGGTAAACGAAGTATATGTTTTTAGGAAAGCAAACCAAATAGTAGAGATGAATATTACTATTAATGATAAACTAAAAGTAGAAAAATTTAGAGGGGATGGAGTAATATTATCTACTCCCACAGGCAGCACTGCATATAACTTCTCTGCCGGTGGCCCAATCTTGCCACTAAATTCAAACTTACTTGCACTGACCTCCATCAATAGCTATTACCCAAGGCATTGGAATGGAGCACTAATCTCAAATGATACGATCGTACAAATTGACATTAACGACACAAAAAACCGTCCAGCGCTTGTAGTATCAGATTACAAAGAGTTTCATAATATATCACAGATAAAAATACAAAAAGACCATGAGAACACAATCACTCTGCTTTTTGACAAAGATGACTCACTCAATGAAAGGATCTTTGATAGACAATTCCTATATTAAGCTTTTCTAGAGTTATCCATAAACTGGTATTTACTATATCTTAATAACTATAGCGTAATTAACGCAACATAGTAATTAATTTTGGAGCAGATATGCCAGGAACACAAGATCAAGATACAGTAAAACCACTTTCTTATACGCCAACAGGTAAAGATGACGGGACGAAGCCAGGAATTCCACCAATAACAGCACTTAGGACAAGTACTCCCAAACAAGCATCGCCTGAAGAAGCAGAAAATTTTACCTCAGATACACTATCACCAACAGCAAGTTTAGGTTTAGGAGGATCATCTGATAATGGACCAGAAGAACCTATGGATGCAACTATAAACCCAGATACAAAATCTTCGAAAAAGAGTTTAGATAGTGGAATAGATGATCAAAGCCCAGGAATGAAAAGATCAGTTTCTGAAGGAAAAGTATTTGATCAATTTGGGAATAATAAAGAAAGTAAGAAAAATTTTTATGAAAAATCAAGTCAACACAGCAATAGTTTAGATACGTCTTCAAATACTTTACCATCGTATAAAAGCAAAGAGGACTCTGAAGAGTCTTTGTCACTAAATTCTGATATAGGTAGCACAACAAATAAAAAAACAAACAGATTCTTGCCAAGAGCAAAATATGCCATGCAGCAGAAGGGCTTTATAATTTTTACTCCCACTGCTATTATACTCAGCACATCTGCAGCTTTAGTGTATTTACAAGATAAAGCAAAATTTATTGCATTTTTTACAAACAGCCCAAAATATATCACTATACCAGTTATCGCACTTGCTGCGTTGCTTGCAATTAGTCCAATATTTTTTGCAATAAAACAGTTTAGAAATACTGAAGAACATCACATTCAAAAAGAAGATGCGAATGAAATTTTAGCTGATGTGTTGGAGCATCAGCTAAAAAATAAAGCTATAAAATCTGTAAGACTGGAATATAGCAATGGCACTCATTCAAATTTTGTACTTAATGCTTGGGAAGCTAAAAACAACTTCATTAACATTGACGAAAAAGTAGTTAGTAGAACTAATAAAATAGAATCAGTAATTAACAATAGGCCACTATTTACTGCATTACTGAACGGTGTAGTTGCTGCAAATGTAGCACTTCCTTTATTGCTGTATGCGGAAGGTGGTGTTAATAATATACAAAAATTTTACCAAAACCCTTTGACTAATAACATAGGATTATCATTACCTATAGGTTCTGGTATATTTGCATTATCAATTATATGTCTTGGCGTGCATTATTATAGAAAAACAAATTGCACTAACCTTATATATTCTCAGGAAAAGATTAACACTGAAAGCGTTAACAAGAAATTCATTGAAGAAATAAAACAAGAAAGAACAGAGGTTCTTGGAGAAAACCACAGTAAAGACGCTAAACGCAACAGCTTAACGCTTGAGCAAGTTGTAGTCCAATCTCATAATTGTAAGGATGTTGTTTATAGTGTCGGTTAATAAAATGCACAACGTAAAACACAATGCCTTATGCTCTTTCTTCGTCATCCCAGCGCGTGACACTTTATAATGATGTCATGAAAGTAGCTGACACTTGGGGTCTATGTTTTTTCTGGTCACACGCTGGAATGACAAAGTGAGCGTGCGTAGGTGTCATCCCAGTACTCCTTTCTCGTCATCCCAGTGCCTATTTCTTTGTCATCCCAGTGCCCAGACACTGGGATCCAGCTTCTTTTTTTCTAGATTCCAGTGTCAAGCACTGGAATGACACTTCTCTTGGGCTCTTTTAGCTATAAACATTAAGAAATTTACCAAATGAAAAAAAAGGCAAAGAAGCCCCGTGGTTATTATCCGCTTTAAAATATTGGCGTTTTTTATGTTTTAAACGCTTGATAAGCGAGATTAAGCTGCTTTTAATTGCAACTAACCTACGCTGCAAATGTTTAAGAAATTTACCAAGCAGAAAAAAAGACAAAGAATCCCCGAGTTAGCTAGTCCTTTACTATCTTTGTCGAGTATTGGCATTTTTTGATGTCTTGTAACGCTTTGTAAGCGCGTTCAGCTTATTTAGATAAAAATCTAGATGTAGATGAAGTTTTGTAAAGACATACAGTATCTATATACTGCAAAAAATTGAACATAAGACGCCGATACATTAAGTAATCCTTACCTTTTAATCTGCAGATTGGCGAAAGCAAATACAATAGCTTCACTTCCATGACGTGTATAACAATGTTACAAAAAATAATATCATAGAATTCAATAGGATAATCCCTAGAGAATTACTCATCTACAAAAAGCCAAATCGTGTTAATGCTGTTTAGATGTAAAAGATAAGCTAAATCTTTACAGGGAATTTAAAACAGTAGAATACCTTTGATTGAAAGAAAGAACCAAACTAGGCAACCTAACCGGTTTGCTATTTCAATTACTACAACTAAATCAACAAATTTTAATAGAGAGAAAAACATTATGAAAAAGATAGGGAAAGCTATTGCTAAAAAATTCAAAAATTGGAATGATAGATTTACCACTACTTCCAAAGAAACTGCGATACAAAAGCCAAAAGTTTCTAGCGGAGAAGAAGCCAACAAACCTTTAGAAATAACTATAGAGCAGCAGCCCACTGTTGTAACAGCCAAAACTACTACAGCTAGAAGTGAAAAAGTGCTTCAAGATACTATCGGTAATATCGAGACACCGGCTAACGCATATGAAAATAGTAATAAAAGTAGTCTTGAAGAATCTATAGAACATGAATATCTTGAGCCATGCGAAAATAGTAATGAAAGTAATACAATAGCTATAGAGCACATCGCTGCTTCAATAGAAAAGCTTGATAGTTCACAACAAAATGATTCTAAAGTTAAGAGAAAAACCCGGAAGAGTATCACTAACCGAAGTGAGAGCAGGCAAGATGATAAAATTTTGAATACAGTAGCAGGCAGCTCAAGAGATTTATCCACGAGACGAGGAGCAAGGAAAAAACAAATACAATCAACATGCTATAATAAGAAAGAACAATTGTGCTTATCAAAATTTGTGTCATCCATTGAATCAGTAAAGCAGGGGCTTTATTTACCTTCATTTGAAGAACGTGGAATTGAAATTGATGGTATGTGTATACCAATTACACGTGGCTTGTCTCAAGCTTTATTTTTACAGAGTAACAAATCATTTTTGAACAATTTAGAAACTTCAACTGAAGTTTATGAGCGCATAGTGCAAGGTAAGCAGGTATCTAGAAGAGAAGAAAGAGAAGTCTTTGCTTTTAGTAAATTACTTGACAGTTTCGAACAACAACTAGGTTCACCTACAAATAGTCTGCCTTCGAACTTAATTTATACTGAAGCATATAAAGCACTTGATGATTTATCACATTATGTAGCTGGAATCAAAGGTGGTTTTGTTATTCATTTAGTTGCCAGTAATCACGTTGTTGCTATTTATAGAACAGGTAACAATTATGCTTATTTTGACAGTAATGCAGCATTTGTTTCTGGACTAAAAAGTGTTGATCAGCTTATGCAAGTTGTAGAGAAAGGAGTAGAATATGCTGGCTATAAAGTAGAAGAAAAAGGTTTTCTTGTTGAACACTTTGATGTTTATAAAGCTAACAATTTATTGCCTGATAAAGATAAACAAATTTTAGCAAAAGAAATCAAAACAGAACGTCAACTGCTAGCAGAGCAAGATAAAGAGCTTGGTCTTATCAAGATTAATAGTCAAGAATTATCCAGAGTACAGTTATATGATTTTGGAACTAAAATTAATGTAGAAGGTAGTGTGCCATTGCTTATCAATGCTAAAATGAGTTTAAGCAGCAGAAAATTCCAAGATCATCTAGATAAAAAAGAAGTGAGTATGACAGCTAGAGAATATCTTGACCACTTGAAAGATAGCAAAAATGTAGAAGAAGTTATACAAGCAACCAAAGTAATTCCTTTTATAGGTTCGAAACGTGAAATTGAAGAAGCAGAGCAAGCACGCAGGCCAAAACAACCTTTATTGGAGCGGTTGGTTAAAGGAACTATTAATTCTACATTTGCCGCTGTTTTCCTTGCTAATATTGGTAGGTCAGAGGGTCAATTGCCAGGAAAAGCAGACAACAAACCTGAAACTTATTTAAATGATCCAATAGTAGATAATCAGCTGCAAAAATCACCAGGGCATTAGGCTTTTTCCTTGAGTTGTTCAATTTCAGCTTTAGGAAGGTTAGTTGTCTGAGAAACAACATCAATGGAGATGCCAGCTTTAAGTAGGTTTTTGGCCACAGCTATTTTAGCTTGTTTTCTGCCCTCTTCCCTGCCTTCTTGTCTACCTTCTGCTTTGCCCTTTTCATGGCCGATTAGGATGCCTCCTTGTCTACCTTCTTGTTTAGCATCATCAAGACATTGTTCCCAAATAGCAGCTTCTTTCTGCACGCTCAATATTCTTTCTTCATATGCTATCAAATCCTTTTCATTCCAGCGGAACCTGTCTAATTCATCATATGCTAGCTTTATTATTGGAGCTTCTGCTGCTATCTTTTTCAGATCTTCTGCAGTTGTTTCTTCTGCGTATTTAAAAAAGAAACACCATCTCTCTGTAGTGTTCTCTAGCTGCTCTACTCTATTTTTTGTAAATTTAGGCAATTCAATAAAGACAAATTATAGATCTTTTAAGTAATGACCATTGGTTTTGATATCACGTATATTATGAGTAGAAATATAGTCAACTTCTTCAGGCAGAGGGTTACAATTGGAAATAGCAATAAAGAAGACTTTCTGAAGATCAGTGTAATTACCAGATTTATCTAATTGCCTTGAGTAAGCTTTAGCGGCATAAAGTTGAGCACATACTGTAATTGCGATTGAATGATGGAGAGACATACTCCATCATCTTAGCACGAAGTAACGAGCTCAATGGAACTAGTTCTTCAAAAATAATTTAAAGTTTTACAGTAGGAGTAGTCTCATGAAATATTATAGCGGGTTAGATATCTCACTCAAAGAAACTTTTGTTAGTATCGTTGACGAGAAAGGAAAAATTGTTAAAGAAGGAGTTGTTGCAAGCGAAAGTAAGGCAATAGCAGAGTACTTGCTTGAACAAAGCAAAAATTACGAAACTATAGGAATAGAAAGTGGACAACTTTCAATACCAATGTGTAAAGAATTAAGAAGTTTTAACTTACCGGTAGTTTGTGTAGATGCAAGGCATATGGAAGCAGTGTTATCTGCGAGGATAAACAAGAATGATAAAAATGATGCAAGAGGTATAGCTCAAATGATAAGAGCTGAAATATATAAAGAAGTACTAGTAAAATCAGATGAATCTTGTCAAATTAAAATAGCACTTGGAAGCAGAAGACAGTTAATATGCAGTAAACAGTAGATTATTGGAACAATAAGAGGATTGCTGAAGATATATGGGATAAAGCTTGATCAAGGATCAAAATTTGAAAACTTGTCTTTAAGAATAGAAGAAGCAATTAAAGATTTGGATGAAGTAAGCAAGGCTTCAATTGAAGCGTTAGTTTATAGTTTAGAGGCAATAGAAAAGTCATTGGAGAAGCTTGATGAGATGCTCTCAGAACAAGGCAAAAAAGATGAGGATTGCAAATTATTAACTACTGCTCCAGGTGTTGGTAATATAGTAGCAATGACATATAAAGCAACAGTGGATGATCCAAATAGATTTGAAAGATCTAGTACAGTTGGAGCATATATGGGGCTAACACCAAGACAATATGCTTCTGGAGAAATTGATCGGCATGGTAGTATATCAAAAATGGGGTCCATGGAATGTAGAAGTATGTTATATGAAGCTGCACAAGTCTTACTTACAGTTAGTAAGAAAATTTTTAAGTTGAAAAGCTGGGGGTTAAAACTTGCAAAGAAAAAAGGAATGAAGAAAGCGATTGTAGCAGTAGCAAGAAAATTAGCCGTAATTATGCACAGAATGTTGGTCAATAAAACAGAATTTTGTTATTAAAATTAAGAGGAGCATAAACAATAATTTTACTTGAGGTAGTAATGCCGATGGAAGGGATAAGCAAGAAAAAACCTTGAAGCCTAGACTTCGTTGAGCACATGTTGCCGTCCACTTCCACCTAACGAGTATAATGCGGCTTGGCAAATTTGTTGCCATATCAGACCGCGGAGAGAACCATGGAAGCACACTGCTCTTGTATGTAAAATTATTAAAGATTATGCGGGAAATATGTTATTTTGATTTATATAAAAATTATTGTTGACTTATGTGCAATTAGAGAACGTTTTTCAAAGCCTTTATCACGAGCGAGATGGTCAAGTAAAGAAGCAGTATACTACTACTCCCTCCCTTAGAAACGCAGCATGCAGGTTTCCCCACACTACGCTTGAGCCCCTTATCTAAGTTCTTCTTTTCTAGAACCGGCTTGTCTTTCATAAATCCTCAGAATACATCAACTTTAGTGGTGACACTAACAGTAGAGAACCTTCTCTTGAAAAGGAGCTTGCTAACATTCTTGTTCGTTTCACTCTCTCATCAAAATACTTTTTCCATTTTAAGTCAAGGGGATTTGCATCCGCTCTGATTTTAACATGTCGTCTGATAGGTATATCAATCAGCTTAAGCAGTCTTAAATACCGTATCTCTTTTGGTTTGTTCTTGCATATGGGTGCAGCAAAAACCCATTGGCGTTGACCCATTACTTTGAAGTAACGATTCTTTATCCAACGTAATCCTTTACGAGGATGTCTTTTCTTTGCCCATTTCCATAAACTATGCCAAATTTCATTGTCGATCTTTCTAAACGCTTTTTTAGCACACACATGGTGATAGTAATTTCCCCATCCTCTCAGTAGAGAGTTGAGTGACTTAATTACTATAGCCTGAGAGCATGTCTTGAAAAGATTTAAACGGTTAATTTAGTAAGCATAATAGTAATCATATCAAAGAAAATATTAATTTTTGAAGTAAGTGGCGAGTGTTTATAGTCCTTACTCATGCGCCTAAAATTCGAAAGCCAAGCGAAAGTTCTTTCAACAATCCATCGTTTAGGAATGACCTAAAAACCTACAGAATCACTAGCTTTTTTGGCAATTGTGAGTAGACATCTTGTCTTCAGAAAACAGCAATTTTGAAGCTCACCTGTATATCCTTGATCAGCAAAAAACTTCTGTAATGTTGGAGTTTTCTGTTTAGCTTGAGAAAAAAGATTCAGAGCGCCGTCACGATCTTGAATGCTTGCACTATGAACGTCAGCTACATTGATTAGGCCTAATGTATCTACAATAATATGGCGTTTACGGCCTTTTATTTTCTTGCCAGCATCGTAACCTCTGGATTCCCTTTTTGAGTCGTTTTTACTGACTGGCTGTCTATTATCCCAACCGATGGTGTATCATTTTTACCAACCATTTCTCTTCCCTTTTTCACCAAAGTGTCATGTATTTCCTGCAATTTTCCGTTATTACGCCATCTAAAATAATGATCATACACAGTCTTCCACGGCGGAAAGTCTTTTGGCAGCATTCGCCATTGGCAGCCACCTCTCATTATATACCTTATTGCATTAATAATTGCTCTGATGTTGTGCTTCCTTGGCCTCCCTATTGCTCCTTGTGCAACATTTGGCTCCCAAATTTCCCATTCCTTATCACTTATATCGCTTGGATACAATTCTTACCTCCTATTTTTAACTTACCTCATCATACCCTTTTTTTCTTTTCAAGACAGGTTCTTAGATCATCAATACCTGCTCCTCCTCTGTTTTCTTTAACTTTTTTATAAGCCAAAAACACTAGAGATTTTGGTATGTCAAACGGCTTTGTTCGTTCAATCATTTTCATTCTCCTTCAAGTTGAATGATTTACTAAAGTCAACTAGTTCAACCCCTTTGCTCCATGGTCATTACAACCACTTCTTCACTACTACGAGTTGATCCGCCCCAGTGATTTGCATTGCTACTCTAAAGCTTGAGGATTAGCCTCTTGCTTATCTCGCTTTTCATCAAACCGACTGGTTCCTGCAGTTCCTTGTTAAAGCCCAGATCAGACTCGCGCCACCTTTATGCCGAACACCACCTACACAGTAATCAGGTTTCTTGTAAGCTCATTAAGAGGAGAACGACTCACTCCCCCTTTCGATGTTCACTTCCCATTTCGACACGTTCATCAGTGGTTCACTTACGTTCGCCTTTCTGATCCTCACCTTCCAACTCTTACGCTGATTTTTCCTTAACGCTTATAACCCTATCTCTTAAATAGAGCCACTTAAGGTGGTTTGAAACCTGCTCCTGAAAACCGATTTCGAAGGACCTTCCTTCATCTTCAATAAAGCTTCTCACAAACATTATTCTGCTTATTGCTGCAGCACACAGTCATTTTTTGGATCTAGAAATTTAGATAAAGCCATAGGAAATTAACGAGAAAAACATTAATAATTATACACAATTCTGAAGAAATATTCAACTAAAATTCAAACATGTTAGTCAAAGAATGATCTTCATGAAAGGGCTTAGAATAGAATTTAATAGACAACCTGATTTTAATTGATATTAAACTGATCAGACTGAGAGTTGAAAATATGACAATAATTCTTTTAGACACAAAAACTATAAATCATATAGCAGCGGGAGAGGTAATAGAGAGGCCAGCAAGTGTAGTAAAGGAATTAGTAGAAAATGTAATAGATGCTGGAAGTTCAGAGATAGAGATCAAGATAGAAAGTGGTGGGCGTAATCTTATCACTGTAACAGATGATGGAAATGGAATAGAAAAGAACGATCTAGAACTAGCATTTATGAGGCATGCCACTTCAAAATTAAGCGATAGTGAGTTAATAGAAATCAAACATCTTGGCTTTAGTGGAGAAGCTTTGCCTTCAATTGCAGCAGTAAGCAGAATGAAATTATCATCTAAGGCAAGTGGAGCAAAGGAAGCATGGTCTATAAGTTATGAAGGAGGAGAAAAAGTAGGAGAGGTTATCCCTTGTTCTCTATTGGAAGGTATGTATATTGAAGTTCGTGACTTATTTTTTGCCACACCAAATAGACTAAAATTTCTAAAAACTGAAAGGGCAGAAACACAAGCTATAGTTGATATTGTAAATAACTTAGCGATGATTAATTATAGTATTGGGTTTACTCTCACTTCCGGTAATAAAAAGCTCTTAAAATATGTTAAGCAAACTTCATTGTTTAACAGATTGTGTGAAATAGAAGAAGAATTTCAGAGCAATTCGCTGGAAGTTAAAGAGGAAGAAGACGGCATCAAACTTACGGGACACATCTGTAAACCAACTATCAATCGTGGCAATTCAACACAGATCTATACGTTTGTTAATGACAGGCCAATAAAAGACAATCTATTTATTGGTGCAATTAGATATGCGTATCAAGATTTTATTCTAAGTGGGAGGTATCCTTTTGCAGTGCTGCACTTAGAGACACCATATGATCAAGTAGATGTAAATGTGCATCCAAATAAATCAGAAGTAAGATTTCAGAATAAAAGGCTAATATATGAAATAGTGAGAAGAGGGATAATAAAAGCATTATCAACGAGGTTTGCAGCAAGTGGTCAAGGTATTGAAGAGAAGCTGATTTTTAATGATAGTAAAAACCAAGAGCAGATTGATAGTAAAGAGAAAAAAAATCAAAAAGAGTTTTATGAGAAGAGACCAAGTCTTTTAGAAAATCGTCTAATGAAAGAATTCAACGCGCCAGACGAAAGAAAGCAAAGCTTATCAGGAAGTTTTAAGTATGAAGGTATAGAGAAATCTACATCACAGAAAGGAGTTATGGTTCTAGAAAGAGAGCAAATTGATTTAATAGCGGATCATCCTCTAGGGTATGCACGCTGTCAGGTCTACAACACTTACATTATTGCTGAGGCTGGAGACAGGCTAATTATAGTAGACCAACATGCAGCCCACGAGAGGTTGATATACGAGTGCTTAAAGCAAAAATCAAGCATAAAAAGACAAAAACTTCTTCTTCCTGAAACAGTTGAAATTAAAAACCAAGCTGGAATGGAGATGGTTGAAACTTATAAAGATGAGCTTTTTGAAATGGGTTTTGGTATTGAAATAGAATCAGAAGATAAAGTAAGGGTGAAAGAAATACCTGCAATTTTAGGAATAATAAATGTGAAAGAGATGGTGATGAATATAGTTGATAGATTAATGGAGATAGGAGATACTCTACCTATAGAAGAAAAAGTGAACAAGATATTAGCTACCATTGCGTGCCATGGGTCAATTAGAGCTGGAAGGGAAATGAAGTTGGAGGAGATGAATGAGTTGATGAGACAAATGGAAGAAACACCGTATGCTGGGCAATGCAATCACGGAAGACCAACGTATATAGAAATGAAACTAAGTGATATAGAAAAATTGTTTGAAAGGAGATGAGTTCAGTTTGTCAAAAAGGTTCCCAATTAAGTATACGTAACAGCTCTTCTGGTTATGGAGTATAAAATGTGAAAAAAGAGAATAAATGCTCTAATTTTTTAGATTACAAAGTAATAGGACAGGAAGTAAGAAATCGTAGATTAGCAAAGGGATATACTCAAAAAGATTTAGCAAAAAAAATCGGAACAACATATCAGGTAATACTACAATATGAAAAAGGAACACGCAGAATTTCAATTAAGAAATTATATGAATTAGCAGAAGCATTATCAACAACTGCTAGAGATCTAGCTTGCGGACAAGAAGTATCAAATGAGAAAGGGTATGAAGTAGAGGAGGTACTAAATCTAGTAAGAAAACATAAAGAGATTAAGGATCAAGAATTACGTGAAACGTTTTATTTATTAACTAAATTCATCCGTATTAGTGAGGAAGAAAGTGGAAAGGCAGTAAAAATAGAGGTGGCAAAGGGTTTAGTTAAGGTAGGAGTTTCTGTTGATGTTATCTCTCGAACAACCAATTTATCTATTGACGAATATGGTAATGATGAGAAAAAAATTTCTATTCCGTATAAAGTAGGTCAAAGAATAAAAGAATGGAGGTTGAGAAGAGGATACACTCAGGAAGATTTAGCAAGTAAAGTGGGCATAATAAATCAAAGAATATATGAATATGAACAAGGACGAGCTGCTGTTTCACTTGAAATGTTGGATGAAATAGCAAAGGTACTATCAATTAATATTATAGATCTACTTCCAGAAACGACAGAAAATGAGAATAGTGAAGTGGAACTATCAAGGTTAATAGAAGAATACAAAAAGATTAAAAGCCAAGAACTACGTCATGTATTAATAAAATCTCTGTTTGAAAGCATACAAGTTTGCAAAGAGAAAGTGAAGAAAGTAGAAAAGATGAAAATTGCAAAGAATTTAGTTAAGGAAGGAATTTCTATCAATATTATTTTAAAAACAGTAGGCATCTCTTTGGACGAAATTCAACAAGTTTGAAATAAAGAAATCATATCTTTTAATATTTTTACTATTTTATGAAAAAATAAATAAAAAAGATTGAAAAATTGATTTGACTTCACCCGAAAGCTATGGCTTTATGCCAAGACTGCTAAAAAATGGCAGTAAATATATAAAAACATTTTGTTATTAGTGAAGGGTAATTTTTATGAATAATAAGGAAAGTAGTAAAGATCGTAGAGAAGAAATAGAATTCAGAGCATTAGAAAGCAACGGTAAAGCTCTACTTGATCGTGAAGTAATAGAAACGTTTCTAAGTGCAGTGCATGACAGGGAAGAAGCTCGTATTATTGCTAGAAAGCTAATTGATAATTTTGGAATAGGAGGAATTTTAGGCCAGGAAATAGATGACTTGAAAACTATAGAAGGGATAACCGACTCTACAGTAGCAGTAATTTTATGCCTAAAGGAAGCTTCAAATAGGGTACCAAGAGAAGAGTTAAAGAAAGGACCTGTAATGGATAACTTGGAAACCATCGTAAAATATTTGAGGGTGAGTATTGGTTATTCAGAGGAGGAAAAGATGAAAATAATATATTTTGATCAAAAGTGCCGTTTAAAGGGGTAAGGAGTGTTTACTGGTACAGTGGATCAGGTGCCTTTTTACATAAGAGAAGTAACAAGAAAGGCATTAATAAGAAAAACAACGTCAATAATAATATCGCATAACCACCCAGAAGGAAGGTTAAAGCCATCTGATGAGGATCAAGCTGTAACTAAAGGCTTGGCTGAAGCTTGTCAGACTATAGGGATTAGGTTACTGGATCACATTATCATCACAAGTGTTGGGTATTTTAGTTTTAAAGAGCAAGGACTGTTATAAAGCAGATGTTTGAAGAGTCTTTCTTTTCATGAGTTGTTTAACTACTTGAATGAAGAAAGTATTTGCAAGTGCATTAATCATTACTTATAATTAATGAGAAAATATATATTGAATTAATAATAAAGTAATAAAATAGGTTGTAGACTTAGTAAAGTATATTTAATAGCGGAGGCTAATATGAGTAATAAAATAATTGTACCTTTTAATGATAAAGAGGGAGGTACTTACAAGTTAAACATTGATCTTGATAGATTATCAAAAGGTGAGGTGTTAAATGCTATTGTAGGAATTGGTCGTACTAAGGAGCAGTCCACCTTTGTAAGCAAAACTAATAAGGCTAAAAAGCTTGGAGAGGTGCCTTTTCCTAGCAGAAACGTTTGCGAAAACAAAATCAACTACGGAAAAGGGCTTGACTATATTTATGGTACAAAACCTGTAAGCGATCAAGCAGATTATCCAGAAGGGTTAAATCCATTTGCTTCATCTTTGCAAAAAATAAAGCCAAGTGCAGAAAAGTTAAGTTGGTTTAAAAGTACTGTGGTAGAGGCAAAAAGCGTAAATGAATTACACAAAACTATAGACCAAGTACTAACTTCTGGAGCAAGGCTAAATGCATGTAATGATGGAGAGTGGAGCTTCGCAGAATATGTAGTATTGGGTACACACTTTCACAGATTAGAAAAAAGTGATCGAAAAAAGATAATGCGTAAGCTAATGCTAAGTGGTGCAGAGTTTCATGATACTTTATTGCAGAATAAGCTGATAAGTGAAATCTATAATGAGCTACAACCAGAAGTTCAGCCACAGATAGATAGGCAACTAGAAGAACTAGAAAAAGCTGGCGAAAGTGCTGTTCAAGAAGGGGAATTAATAGATATCGAGATAGACAATACAACATCGTATATAGAATTTTCTCAGGATAGCAAGGTAGAGGTAGCCAAGATACTGTAAGGTACGGGCCCAAACAGAGGTTTAATTTTAAGAATGGGCAATAATGCAGTTGAGGTTAAAAGCGAGAAAGGAGATATAAGAAACTATACCGATATGTCAAATGGAAGCTCTATTCTATTAGAATTTCCTACAAGCCTTGGTAAGCTAAATATTATATTGTACCAAGATGTAAAAAAATATGATCAAGTACAAGTGAGAATAGCAAACAAGGAAATGTGGGCTGAATTACAACAAAAAGGAGAAGAAGTAGGGAAAAACTGCCTTTTCGGGGGAATGACAGTCAAAGAAGCAGTAGAAAAAGGAAGTTTTATGAGGTGTGGCATATGGAGTGAAAAGTATGCTATAAAAGAAATAAGAGAGGTTAGCAATGATGAAGTATTGTCTCCATCTTCATGGGTAAATAGGGTATGTGGAGGTAGTAAAGAAACCTTTAGGGAACTTTGATTCATCAACTTTAAGGTTCCAGAGATTTTCTTTTACTGGAGCCTTTGAGCTATAGTAGAAAATATTATATGTATGGTTCTTTTCGTGGAAAGAAGTCTAGACTATGAAGTAGGGCAAAAAGTAAAAAGTTGGAGGTTAGAGCGAGGGTATACTCAGAAGGATTTAGCGGAGAAGGTTGGTGTAAAGTACTGGGTAATACTGCAATATGAGAAAGGGAACCGTAAAATTCCAATTAAGAAGTTATATGCCATAGCAGAAGCATTATCAGTGAATGTTAAAGGTCTAATTTGTGAAGAGACACTACCAAATGAAAAAAGATATTTTGAAGATGAAGAAATATTAAATTTAGTAAAGGGATATAAGGATAAAGAATTACGCGAGGTATTTTGTCTATTAACCAAATTTATTCGTTTGAGCGAGGAAAGAAGCAGAAAAGCGGTAAAAATAGAAATAGCAAGGGGTTTAATTAAAGTAGGAGTTTCTGTTGATGTTATCTCTCGAACAACTAACTTATCTATTGGTGAATATGAGGAGAACAAAATTCCGATTCCATACAAAGTAGGGCAAAGGATAAAAGAGTGGAGGTTGATACGAGGATATACTCAAAAAGATTTAGCGAATAAAGTTGGCATAACAAATCAAGGAATATATGAGTATGAACAAGGGCGAGCTGCTGTTTCACTTGAAATGTTAGATGAAATAGCAAAGGTATTATCAATCAGTATCATAGATCTACTTCCCGAATTAGATGAGGATAGTGAAGCGGAAGAAAAGCTATCAAATTTGATAGAAGAATATAAAAAGATTGAGAGTCGGGAGTTACGCAATGTGCTAATCAAGTCTTTATTTGAAGGTATATATGTTTGTAGGGAAAAGGTCAGAGAGGCAAAGAAGATTGAAGTTGCAAGGAATTTAGTTAAAGAAGGAATTTCTGTTGATATTATCTTGCAAACGACAGGCCTATCAAATTGTATGATTGAGAAACTTTTGTGATCTCATAAAAATTTAGCCAATAATGGACTTTTGTGTGATAGAATATACATTGGTTTTATATATGTTTGCTTCTGTAGGAAAAACAGCTTTTAGAGGATTTATCTATGATAACTTAAAGCATATTGGCTCAGTAAGCTACGAGTTAGGGAAAAAAATAGAAGGTTATAGGATAGTACAAGGATATACTCAGGCAAAATTAGCAAGCAAAATTGGTTTAACACATGAGGAAATACATAACTTTGAACTAGGGTGTAAGGCTATTACAATCAAAGAATCGTATATAATAGCAGGAGCATTGTCAGTTAATGTTGTAGATCTACTTCTAGGACCAACAGTACTAAGAGAAAACAGTTGGTATGGAGATGAGGATAAAGAAATAGTCTATTTAACAAAAATACATACAGAAGTTAAGGATCAGGAATTACGCAAGAAGCTGTATCCATTAGTGAGGTTTGTATATATTAGCGAAAAAATTAGTCAAGAAGAAGCGAAAATAGAAGTAGCAAAGAATCTAGTGAAAGAAGGAGTTTCAGTTGATATTATTTTCCAAGCGACTCGCTTATCTACTTACGAATATGATGATATAGAGAAAGAAATTTGTACTGATTCTATACTCTACAAAGTGGGGAAAAGGATAAAAGAGCAGAGGTTAATACGGGAATATACCCAGGAAGACTTGGCAAATAAAATCGGGTTAACACCTAAAGAAATACACGACTATGAACGAGGATACACAGACATTCCAATTGAAATATTACATAAGATAGCAAAGGCATTATCAGTTAACATTAAAGCTCTATTTCTTGGACTAACAGAATATGAAAATGAGCCAGCATTGAGGTTTATAGGTAAATGCGAAAAAATTGAGGATCAAGAATTACTGGATGCGGTAGTCAAATCTTTATCTGAAGGAATGCAAACTGGTAAAGAAAAGGTTAAAAAAGCAGAGAAAATCAAGATTGCAAAAGATCTAGTTAAGGCAGGTATTGCTATTGATATTATCTTGAGAACATCTGGCCTAACTGCTGATGAGTTGAGTGAGTGATGAAGTAACAACTTGAATGCTGGATTAAAAACAGTTGAGTGCTGAGAAGTAATATATTAAAATATAAGTGAAAGTAGTTACATACTTAATATATCTATTTAACATCTCTGAAAATTTGCTTAGATTTCACTTGTTCAACAGATACCTCTTCTAGTTTTTCTGGCTCAGCTTCGGATCTTGCCGCCAATTTGCGTTGTTTGATAACTTTCTTCAATGTTTTGACCGCGATGAAGTTGATACTGAAAACACATGCCGAAGTTATGGCTAATGCTGGTAGAGGAGCTAAATTGAATATCGGCAAAATTGCCACAATCGTGCCAGAAGTCAGTAAAAATGCTAACTTCTTGCTCCCGATTATCTTATTTTTCTTAACCTTTATGGGGTTTAATTTTTTTACTTTCCCTTTCAGCTTTTTGAAGCCTTTTTTGAATATGTTACCCTTTTTTAGCTCTTTTTCTACGGGTTTTGTTTTTAAGCTTTTTATTTTTTCTTTTATTCCTTTTTTATCTTTTTTGATATTTTCTGCTTTAGAGGTTACTTTCGAGCATAGGTTAGGTTTCACCACAATTTCGGAGAGCGGTTTTGGCTTATCGTTTGAAATTTTAGCTTCTTGATCCTTAGTATGTTTTTTGGGCGAAACTATGTTTTTTAAACCTTTCTTTGCTTTGTGGCATAATTTTTTTAGTTTGCTTGGCATTGTTTATAGTTCAATATTGCAGAATCTATCTATTACTTCCTGGTTGTCCTCTATCATCGCATTTGCTTCTTGCTGAAGACATTTAATATTTTTAGGTGTTACATTATCCATCTCAGCCGACGCTATTGTCAGTTGTGATTGTATCCTGATGTATCTGTCGTCCATTACATTACCTAGTTGATAATTCACTACATCAAGGCTCGATGCAAACATCACATTTAATAGAGGCTTTATCCAAGCTATTTTTCCTAATTTCCTGTACTTTATTCGATTAGATAGTCGACCAGTGCCAATTGACACTAGCACTATTTCTTCATTGGGGAAAAGTTTTTTGCTATTTGCGTACGCACATGCCGCTGGATTATTGGCAAATACCCCTCCATCCACTAATACTCTTTTTTCTTGGTTAACTTCTAAGTACTTAGGTGCAAAGTATGTTGGTGCTGCTGTTGTGGCTCTGAGTGCATCTTTCAACTTGATAAAATTCCTGTCCTCTTTCCAGCTTTTGAAAAAAAATGGACAGTTATTATGAATATCATAACTTGTAATCAGTACATTACTTAAAGTGTTTTGTAGGGTATCATCACCAAAATATTTATCCAGTACAGATTCAATATTTTTATGTGGGTATTGTGCACAGTTAAACCAAGATAGTATTGATCGCCTAAAAAATGAAGACTTAAAAATATATGCTCCGTACTCTTGGTAAAGTTCAACCAAATCATTGGCAGAGTATTGAGGATTTCCCCGTTCATCTTTTTTACATAATCCAGCTACAACAATTCCACCAGTTGAAGTACCAGCCATCAGATCAAAGATTTCAGCTATCGGTCTTCTTGCTCTTTTTTCTATTTCTGCTAATACTATTGCTGGTATGATTCCTCTTATGCCTCCGCCGTCCACGGACAAGATATATTTGGTCATTGTGAAATGAAAATTTAGATAAAGATATTAAGGTTTAATTTTTCCGCTTAAAACTTGTAATTTAAACTCATCTAACTCCTCAGAAAGATTTTTTACCCTTTCCTCAAGTACGAGTACCTTTTCCATTAAACCATATTCAATGAGCTTATTGTGAAGTTGTACCCTTGAGTCTAACTTGGATAACCACCATATGAATGCTACGGTTTGGATTAACATGGTAATAATTACCGTAATTGGGATTTTTTGATTTTGCATAATGATTTAAAATGTGAATTTATTATGGATAGCTAATTTAGTAACTACTATTTTGATTTATGCTGTTCCTCTGCATTTGCAAGTAGCTTAATAATTTCTCTGTAAGGTTTATCTTTGTTGTTCCTTGATCTTAGTATAGCAACTTTTCTTGGCGTTTTTCTATCTGTATCTCTAATGGTAGGGTCTGCACCTTTGTCTAATAAAAACCTAATTGTTTCTAAATTTCCTCTGTATGCAGCAGAATGTAAGGCTGTCCATCTTTCATATTTTGCTGTGTTTATATCAGCTCCTTTCTCTATTAGAAATTTAATAACCTCCACACATCCTGCACCGGATGCATAATGTAATGCTGTTAATTCGGGAATCTGTGTATTAATATCTAATAGATTATTTGCTGAAAATTTTACTACTTCTAGGCTACAGTTCTTAGAAGCAATCCGCAATATTGTTTTATAATTATCTGTAGCTTTTGCTTTCATATAGCAATAGGTAATAATAACACATACTACTGTTACTATAAACCACCAAAAATGTAGCTTATTTCTTGCGTCTCTATTCATATTCAATACTTTTTTCAACATTAAACATTTGTTTTACTGATTTTCCCTTAACGTTGATGCTGATAACACAGTGCGATAACCTGAACTATCTAACACATGTTCTGCTCTGTCAATTATCCATTCACCGTCTATATCTTGATGAAACCCTAATAAACTAAGTTTCACCTCTGCAAATAGTTCTGGATTACCAAGCATAGTGATATCCAATACTGCATTATTTCGCTTCAGTTGTTTTAACTTAGCATTTGCTGCACTTAATGCTGATTCTACATTAGAGTAAAGCGTTTGTATAGTATAACTTGGACTACCAGAGCCAACTGTTTCTGATATAGTTTCACCTCTTTCATAGCTATGCCATTTTGCAATCACTGAGTTGTACCTGCTTACGGTAAAGTGCACTTTCCAATTTATCGTGTCTTGTGGTGTAATAGTTGTTGTTCCTAAAGCTTTCCCCGTTGCTGATTTGGCTTTGCCTTTTGGAATAAAGAGTATATATCCGCCAGCTAACTTTGCCATGGCCTCGCTTTCTATTGCTATTTTTGTTAGTAAACTTATATCACTTTCTTCTGTTTGGTTAATATGTGGAATCAACACATTTTCAAATTCTTCTGCAACTCTGCACCCATATCCGTGCTTTTCTGCTATTTCCTTAACCAAGTTACCTAAAGTAATTTGGTGCCATTCTTTTGATACTTTCTCTTTTAATGAGAGTCTTAAATTTGTTGCATGAGCCTTTATTAGTAAGGTTTTAGGTGGACTCTGTACCGTAATTTCATTAATTGTATATACACCCATGGGCGTCACTCCGATTTCCCTATACCCTAAAGAAATATTCAATTCATCTGGGATATTTAAGTTTTCATCTCTGTAATCAACATACACTTCAACTACATCGTCTATTGTCCCAGATTCATCTGTAAAGCGCAATGATATAACTCTATCTTTAATTGATTCACATTTATCTATTATAAAATCTGGCTGCATTTATTCCCAGACCTTTAATTTTGACTTTTGTACTGTTTTCTGAATAGTAGGAAGCTTTATCTTTAATCCAGCAGGCAAAAAGCTTCCATATTCTGCCAAACCTAAATTCTCTGCTAGTACTAATTCTACTATTCCATCGGTAAATCCATAATGTTTCCAGCAAATCAGATCTAGCATTTCTCCTTCTTTGGCTAAGTAATATATAGTCATCTATAGCTCTTCAAACTCAAACTAAATTCAACTTTTCTTGGTAGTCCATTAGGTAAAAAATACATCTGCTTTTCTTCTAACCTAGTAATTATAAATTGTCCTAAAATATTACCTAGACTATCTACTAAAACATGTGGTTTTTTAGCTTCTTTCATATTCTTTAGTTGATTTGGCCTGTTGAGATTATGCAGATAAATCATTCCTTCCAAATCTATATTTTCTACGCCTTGGCCGATATTTTGCAATAGTGGCATATTTTCAATACACTCAATTGTACTCCAACGATTTTCTTTACTATACTTCAAACTTATCGGAGTAAATTTATATGGACCAAGAGACAACATTTTAATAAACGGGGTCTATGGTATCAAACAGAACATCACGCGATTTTTCTCTTATCCTTTTTATTACTTCATCAGCAAGGCTACGAATATCTTGATTTGGCTCTACTTTAATGCTGATAGTGTAATTATTAGTGATGTTCTGAGTTTTATTTTGTTCTTTATTTTCAAACTTACTCCTTGCAAAATCTGCAAATATCTTATCATTATCGCTCTCTGTAAACTTTTTCTCCTCAATAAGGCTTTTGATTCTGAAGCTATTCTGATTTCTATTGGAAAATTCTTTAATTATACTGTTACCTAGCAAAGGATTTCCACTGTTGAGAATATTACTCTTTAGGGGACTATGTACTGCTTTTATTTCAGTGACAATACTTTTTCTTTTTTCAAATTCTTTCAGTGGGCTATTTTCCAATACTTTTCCAAATACACTTTCCCCTATCCATGAAAAAGCTTCTCCTATCGGTCTTACGATTGATTTCCAAAAGCTAGCAAAGAATTCCTTCACCTTTTGCCAGTTAGTGATAACAAGAGCTGCACCAGTGACAAGATTTGCTATTAAAAGTCCAATTGGGTTACTCATTACAGCAAGCGTTACTGCTCTTAGTCCTGTTATTACTGCAGGAAAAACTGTAGCTGATAAAAATGAAAATACTCCAAGTAGGTTTGCTTTCAGACCAAAAATCGTACTTCCTAGCAATGTAAATCCGTATCCTAGTCCTACTGCTGTAATTTTTAAACTTATCAAAGCTGCTAAAGTACTCATGATTGCCGTAGTTAAAGTTGGATGTTTTTCTGCAAATAAAGCTATATGTTCTGTTATTGTTTTTAAACACCCAGCTACAGCATTTAAAGTAGGCAGCATCACTGAACCAAGGTTCATACCAACTTCAGCTATTGCATTTCGAAGGAGTCGTAATTTATTAGCTGTAGTATTTGCACGATTGTTAAATTCGTCCTGCATTGAAGCGTTATATTTTTCTTTATCAGCTAAATGTTCAATAGCTTTTTTGTAAATGTCTAAGCTTCCTACTAAAAGAGCAATGTCATCTTGAAACCCAGCACCAAATAGATTCATAAGAATACCAGCACGCTCTTGATCATCTATTTTTTTTAAGGTTTCAAGGAATTGTAATATTGCCTCTGGAGGATTTTTTTTAATGGTTTGTTCTAGCTCTTCTATACTTGTTCCCATCTCATCTAATGCATCGTGAAATTCAGGACTTTGCTCCCTTGCGGTCTGTAGTTTACTAAGAAAGTTATTTATAGCAGTTGCTGCTTTTTCAGGTTGTTTACCTAAACTTATGAATGCACTTGCTAAGCTACTTGCTTGATCAATTTCTAAACCAAACTGTTTAGCATTACCGCCAATTCTATTTAGTGTAAGAACCATTTCTTTTGCTTTAGCAGCAGTATTATCTGAAAGATGGTTTATTATGTTACCTACGTTTTCCATACCATCAACTTTAATTCCATAGACATTGGATATTTTCGCAATAGCATTACCAGCTTCTTCTGCCGACATATCAAACGCTGTGGTCATTTTAGCAACTACTGTTGTAAACTTAATAAGATCATCTTTGTCAATACCAAGTTGACCACCACTTGCAGCTATTTGTGCCAGTTCTGCGGCCGATAGTGGTATAGTACGTGACATCTCTTTTAACTTCTTGGCAAATTTATCAGCTTCCTTTGCTTCATTATCAAAATTGACAACCTTTTTTACATCAGACATGGCCGATTCAAAATCAATAGCAACTTTGATTGGTGCTGCAAGTGAAAGACCTAGTCCAACAGTCTCTATAATTTGTGACTTGAAATGTGCTTTGCTTGCTAAAAAACTTTGGTGAATACGTATTGCAGACCCAAACTTACCATACTTACCTTTTAGTACTTCAATAGAAGAGCCAAGTTTATATTGATCACTTACTAATGATTTAATATTTCTTCCACTTTTTCTTACTTCTTCATTGAATGAATGTAAAGCATTTCTCTTTTTCAAATATGCTTCTTTTGCTTTTGTTGCGGAGGTTTTGGCCTTGTCAAATTCTGCTTTTAAAGTTTTGCTTGGTTTCTCTATCGCTTTCATTTGTTTAGCTAAAGATTTTACTTGATCTTCAAAGCCTTTCCATGACCTTTTGCTAGTCAAAACATCACTACCCAACTGCTTAAACTTTGATACTGATTTTAAAGATGAATCAAGCTTTCTTATATTCTCACCAAGACGAGTAAGTTGACTGCTACTTCCTTTTATTACAGTATTAAAGCTTCCATCTAAAATAGCTCCGATTTTTATAGATAACGTTGACATTTAAGCTCCTTTGCTGATTTGCTCCATGAAATAAATTCACTAATCTCCATATCAAGAATGTGCTCAACTCCACCACCTATGATAGAGCCAAGCACGAGTACTTCTAATCTCAAGTCTTTTGGATAATCAGTGAAAAAAAATCCTTTAATACCTCTTGCACTTTCACATAATCAGCAATATCTAACTCTTCAATTGCTTCTTTTGCAACTGATGTCAAATAGGCAGTCAAAGTTACTTCCTTATTTAGGTCACTACCATTAATGCGTTCTATTGCCAAATAGTCTCTAACTTTTGGACGTCTAACGGTAAGTTCTGAAACAGAAATTCCATCAACTGTTATTGGGTTATTAAGTGTTATAGCTTGCATACTTCTCCTTAAAAAGTTAATTAAATAAAAGTCTATATCGGCTTTTACATAACTAATTTCTTTGTTATGATTATGATGCTATAAATAGGATTAGCTTTGATAAGAATCTTTTCTATGCTCAATTGAAGTAATAACTACTGTATGTTCTGATACATCTATATAATAAAGTATACGATAGGTACTCACCCGTAGACTACGTTGCCCACTTAAGTTGTGCTTTAATGGCTTTCCAAGTCCAATTGGATCAACTGTTAGACGCTCCATTATTGCCTTCTTAATCATCAACTTTACTTTTGCTGGAAGAGCTGGAATGTCCTTCTTTATAACAGATTCTGAATAGTCTATATTGTAAGGTTTAATCCCAGAAGACATCTTGATGCTTAACCCTCTTTTCTTTATAGCGTTCGTCAGCAATCTTAGACAATTCCATATCTTCAATTTCTTCTTCCATTAACTCAGTTAGTAATTTTAAAACGGACTTGTCTTGAGATTGAGCTACACTAACAAGTAAATTAGCTAGCTGCTCTACGGAATTTGTATGAGCTTTAGAATCCATATTAACTATATACCTACAACTTCCTGTATTTTAACATTTTTATGTAATTTTGTCAACTATATTAGATCCCTAAAATCGTCTGTAACAAAGCCATTTGATCAACACCATTTATCTTTCTAATCATATTTTCAGCATCGATCTCTATCAGTTCATTACCAGAGATGGTGAGTTTATAATAATGGGCAGCTACAGTACACTTTAGCGTTGCTTTCTCAGCAGGTTTCCAGCTACCAAAATCAAATTCTCTGAATATTCCCCTAAGGTTGATAATTACTCCTTCAATATCATTGCTACCACTACCTTGCATTCCACCACGGAGCGTCAAAGCTACTGAATTTCCATCTATTAAACCAAAAAGTCTAAATAGCTCTGAATCATACTCAGCAAAAGTAAAATCTGCTTCAAGTTTCTCCATCTCCATATCGATATTTACTGGAATATCCATACCACCAGCGCGATACCCCTCTGTTTTTATGGTAAGCTTTGGCAGAGTTATCTCATCTATTTTCCCTGCATAACCTCGGCCATCTACGAATACGTTAAAATTTCTCAGTATTTTGGGTAACACTTCACTTTCTCCTAACTTATTACACTATTATTTACAAGATGAGATCTGAATATTATTTGCTCAGCCGGATATGGTGGTGTAAACTCAAAGTCAAAATATACTTTTCCACTTGCAATGTTTGTCGGTGCATTGAGTTCCGGATTTGCATAACATCTTCCACTGATAATAGCTCCTTGGGCTTTTAAATTGGCCAAATAAGAATTCACCCCCTCAATTACATCATCTATGTAAGTTTTGGTAATATTGCGATCAACTGCCCATAAATGAGCTCTAAGTAAACTATCGTTGATTACGTCTGCAGTACGCCTAACCGACAGAAAAGCCGACCTTTCATCGTTTGAACATGTTCTGTTTCCCCAAAGCCTATACCCGTTTTGATGAATGATTGTCGTGACTTCATTTTCATTTAAGTGGTTTGCTCGAGAGCTTACATCACCGAGCGTAAAATCAATAGCCCTACTTGTTCCAACAATACCATTTATCTCTTTATTTGAAGGTGAGTGCCAAAATCCTTGCTCACTATCTACTTTCGCTATTAACCTGGCTACAAATGGACTAGGTGGTTTTTCCTCTCCTTTGAAAACCTTAACCCATGGATCAACTACATAAACTCTTGAGCTGCCAACACTCTTTCTCCACTTTATTGCTTCTTCATCATTGGTTATTTGGACCATCTGCTACTATGATTGCCCTGAGCTTTTCTGCTATGGGAATTAAAGTGCTAACCACTGGGTTTGCAGAAACTTCGCTAGGTAATTGATGAGTAAACTGAGGTGCAATTAATATTCTTGGGGCAACATGAACTATGCTTTCACTACTTAGGAATGCTTGAATCCCTTGATACTCTCCAGTTTCTTCATCAACTCCTCCAATTACATTTTTCAGCGTTTCTTCTTCCTTTAATTTTGGATCGCTATTCTCACTTTCCTCAACCCTGATAACTACTACTGTTGCGCCAATTTGGGAAAATATTCCGTTTATTGCAGAGGAAAGAGTTCCCCTTTTTCCCAATTTTGCCGCTTCTTTTACGCTTCCTGCTATTAATACTGGTTTATTTAGTGGAAATTTTTGCCCGTCAGCTTCCGGAGCAGTACCAATTACACCTATCACTGATGATTTAGCTGTACGTACTGATCTTGCTCTTGAGGTAACCTCTATAACATTTACTCCGTGTAAAAATTCTTCAGCCATTTCTTTGCATCTTTTGTTTAAAATCGTTCAGTAAATCCTCTAGATCATTTTCACTTTTGGCTTCTTCAATTTTCCTCTTGACTGTATCTTCAAGCTCTTCACATTTAATTATTGCTTTTGCTGCTTTTTTCACTTTTTCCTCAATTATTCTTGCCATTTCGATAACTGTAATACCACGGACTTTTGCTAAAGGCTCTATAACTTCTTTATCCTTTTCATTAATAGATTCTGGTGCTGCTAGAATGCTTTTTGCGGCTTTTTCTTGTATTTGATACGATTTAGACTTTTGATGAGATACTCCTGTGTATTGGTTAGTATAGTTATCATAATAAGCACGAAGATTAGAAAGTGCAGAAAACTTCGCATTTTGTAGTAACTCCAATTCAATATCTTCTTGATTCCGCTGAGCAATTTCTCCTCCTTCTGTTAGACAATAACTTTTTTGCCAGTCAAAATTCTTTGGTGCCTCGTACCAATTATTCCCAGTTGGATTGCTTTCAAGGGTTGTTGTTTCAATTTGCTTGTTGTTTTCAAAACGTATGTAAATGGTCACAATTTCTCCTCACACCCAAATTTTATATGTAGCTTCCAATCCTGGACATTGCCAAGCCCTTAGCGTCCTTTCCACATCTATCTCAAGTCCTGCGGTTAGAAAATTGTTACGTACGTTATATATTCCCCACTGGATAAATTGACTATAAATATGTACATCACCTGAAAGCATACCTTGACTAACTTTTCCTCTCGAATCTAAATAAGATGATGTATAGAGTAAAATTGCAACAGTCTTTTCAGCTGGAATTTCTATATTGCCAGATCCAACAAAACTGCTACTATAATCCGTGTATCTGTAAACATTTTTCCATGCTATCCTCGAAATTCTTGACTTATTAGCGTTTGTGTTATCAGGAGTTCCTACAAATAACCCTGCACCCCCATACTCCGTACTCCAATACGATGATCCAACAAATTCTATTGCTTTATTTATCTTCACACTGGTTGTATTCTTTACAAATATTACTCCAAGTGCAGCATATGGGTAGTAGTATATCTCATCATGACTACTCGAAAAACTGTTTGTGTATAACTCTCCGTAAATGAATGTTCCTTTATTTCCCTCTATAAAACTGAGTTGTCTTGGCCGATAAAAACTAACGTAATCTGTATCGTATGTTTGGCTACCTGCTAGTAGTTGCAACATACAGTCGGTTTTACTACTCCACTTTCCAAGCTCTGTCGTAAAAGTTCCGTGGCCAAAGTAATTATTTTTTCTACTCAGTACTCCAAATAAGAAAGGTAATGACCCTGGTTCAATCATATTGCGCTTTCTTATTTCGTTTATAAGATACAATTTTAGTTGATCATCTCGAGTTTCTATTTCTCCTATAATTGACGAGCCAGGTGGTACATTATTAACAGTACGAAAATCTTCTACTAAACCTTTAAGACCATCTTTATGATCATTGCTAACACCGTTTATTGCTGCAATATTTACATCCTTTCTCGTATCAAGCAGTGATACATACGAATCTGATGACGCTTTTAAAGTATTCAAAGTATCAGTTTTTAGCGTATTGATTTCACCTATAGACTCTGTTTTTGCTGCAGTTATTGCCGATATTGAGTTTGCTTTATTGCTGTTTATGTCATTCAAGTGTTTTTTTGCACTATCAAGAAGTTCTTTTAGCTTACCATCGGTCATCTGTATAATTTCAGATACCGAACTTTTATCTACTATTGATTCCAATGCCTTAGCAAGATATGCTATCTGGTCTGGTGTGCTATTTACCGCTAAATCCTTAAGCCTTCTCTGTAGTGCATCAATTATTTCTTTTACTTTAGTCATTTGCACAATATCAGAAATAGCTTTTTTATCTATTATCAATTCCAGCGATTTTGCAAGATATGCCAATTGATCAGGTGTGCTACTTACTGCTAAATCTTTAATTCTTTGGTGCAATGCATCGATTGCTTCTTTAGTAATATTCATTCCCAAAAATTCAAAAAAGTTTCAAAATTCAGTCGTTCAAATGCTTTTTGAAGATCATTGTGTTTATTTTCCCTCTCACTCATATCTTCATCTATTTTTTCTACCGCTTTGCGAATACGTACTACATCTTCCGCTGCAATATTCTCTGGATGTGGCAAAGGATATCCGCGCCTCGTTTTATCATTTGGCATTTTTTTTATGTTATAACAACCCGCAAGTTTTTTACCTTTGGACGATAGACAACCGTTCCACTTAAAACCAATTTTATCCTTGTCTCATTGCCATTAAAGTTTGTCAGCACATGAGTCCTCTCTACCCAATTTTCTCCAATTGGTTTTCCTGATGTTAAATTTACTAATTGCAATTTTTCTCCCCCTTTGGCGCTTTGTTCCATATATGCTTTTACATCTGCAGTGCCAGGTATTAGCACATCATATGTTATGGTAATTTTAGTGTTTGATCCTGCTGTAATGCTTCTTGTAACATAATCTCCTTTTTCCCCTATATTTCCTAAAACTAGCTGTAAACCAGGGTAAAGTACTGGACTTTTTTCCCTCGATCCTTTCAGCGCTACTTTTAACGTTAATTCCCCATTTATTCTTTCGCGCAGCGCTAGTGGCAAATTATCAGACAGAAAACTCTCTCCCCCTTTTTCATCTACTAAAATAAATTCCACATTGGTATCAAATGCTACTTTTTCAACGTTCGCCAAAACTATTAAATCTGATACGTCATTTGCTGTAACTTTACCAAGATCAATAACGTAAGAAACCTCAGTAAACTTTGCTGCTAAAAGCCGAAACGTTAAATCTAAATTTTGATGTGCTGTCCACGTACTTGCATTGGTTGATGAAAGTAATACTCCTACTTGATATGGTTGACTTGTTACCCAACGGCTATTTACTGCATCATATTTGCCAAGCTCTGCTACTTTTACTGCTGTGTCTGCATCATCGGTAAGTATTACTATTG
Source organism: Wolbachia endosymbiont (group A) of Myopa testacea (assembly GCF_964027115.1). Classification (NCBI taxonomy): domain Bacteria; kingdom Pseudomonadati; phylum Pseudomonadota; class Alphaproteobacteria; order Rickettsiales; family Anaplasmataceae; genus Wolbachia; species Wolbachia endosymbiont (group A) of Myopa testacea. The sequence goes on along the minus strand of NZ_OZ034729.1, from coordinate 1,006,771 downwards.
CATATTCTTGTCCTGCATGACAAAACACTGGTGACCAAGTTATTCGTGTTGCTGTGCCATTTATATTAATATTTTCAGGGTTAATATAACTTTCAGCAATGACAATCTGAGAAGGCATTCCCACTGCTGTTTCTCTAATTTGCACAACAACACGTTTTTTGCCCTTATTTGTAAACCATAATTCGATACCTCCTATGTGCCTGCTCTCATTCAGTGTAAATGTCTGTGCTAAAGGATCAACTCGTCTTGCTGCTATAACTCTTCTTCTTTCTTCTATGGTAATTGTTTTTTTACCAGTATACGTTGCTTCTCCATAGCTTCCCTTATCCCCGTAAAATTGCACTAATTTAGTACCTGCTGGGATATTTGCCGGTATCTTTACCTTTCCCTTTAATTTTCCCTGGTTGTTAGCTGTGAGCATATTTTTTTACCTCTTATGCCATAGGCTGAACGACAATACCATCGAACTTCACCTCCTTGAGCTTTTCATTTGGCTCAAAACCCTCAATCTCAAAACTTTGTACTGCTTCTCTCATAAATTCAGCTTCGTATGTTCTACTTGACAATAGCTCTGTTCTTTCTCTAGCATTAAATTCTCCTGTCACTGGACTTGACCAATTTGTTTTTACCTCCGTCCAGTGGTCGATGTTCTTGGTGATTGTAACTTTTGCCGGTACTGGATCGAAAGCTTGATAAGGATTAATTCTTACCTCACTGGTCTGTAAAAGCTGTTCCAATAACGATTCAAGTTCATACGGCAACAAATAAGGTTCTTTACCTCTTTCAACATCAATAATTTCCACGTTTATTGGCAATATTAGTTCCTTGTTTACTATTGCTGCAAACTGAACAATTCCTTGATCACGCATATCATCATCAAAGAATGAATCAATAAATACTCCTTTTTTGGTTGTAGGCTCTCTTGAATTTGCATCACTGCGTAAACGCTCCTCTGCAACTAATACATAAAGATCATTTATTCCTTTTTTCATTGCTTCAAGTTCATTCATCGGCACAGCATGAATAGCATTATTCACTATCTTTACCTCTTCTTTTTCGCCCTCCTTCCATGTCTGATGAATGTAGCAGAGCAAAAGTTGTCCACTAGGTGCTTTTGGCATTGATGGTCTCCAAGGGTGGGAAATTCCTTTTATTCTTCTTACCACTCCTTTTGCATCTATAGTAATTAAATCAAAGCGGGGCATTTTCCAGGTGTAATCAATCAGAACCAAGCTGTTATCAACTGCTCCTTTTACTTTGCACCCCTGTTCACTTATATCTTCAGGGCTTACATGGCTGCGAAAACGATAGGTTATCGAGTAACTGCTTCCTGGTGCTGGTTCTTTGCCAGGTAATGACCAATCAACATTTCCTGAATTTAACTTATAATCTGTACTATTTTCATAAATAACATGGCCTTATTTGATTTGAATAATCTCAAGTACTGCAGAGTCAGGTATCGGATCAATAGCTCCAGAATATGAACCATGAGTAACTGTAACTGTTTTCTGAACAGTGATATCAACCTTTTTGATTTCGCTGATTGGAAAATCATTAACTTTAAGCTCCATTACTCTTTGGCTGTTTGGCTGAAAAGTATGGGGTTCTGATTCAACTGATTTTATATCTGGATCTTCATCAAAAGAGACACGAATACTATGAGGTAACTCAATTTCATAACCATCAACATGAGCTTTACCCTCATTAATCACAAAAATTTCTTTTTTACCCTTTTTTACCCCTTCTTCTCCCTTTTCTTCTTTGTGGAGGAACATCACTTCTAGCCCATTTACGACGTAGGAGCCATTTGCCTCTTTGTCATAACGAGCAAGCGCTGTAGTTACTATGTTTGCTTGTGGTGGCGGTGAATGCTCTATTAATACTCCGTTTTCAATGTTGTAAATTGGATAAAATTCTCCTGCAGCGGAGGAAAAAGAACCTTCGCGCTTCCAAGTAATCGTTGCTTTAAGTCTTGCTGCACCTACTTCTTGATAATTACGTGTACCAACTGCAGGATCACGAAGATTTTCATCCTCAAGTTCTGTAATGGTAGATTCTACATAATAAACACCTATACGAACTGTAGTATTAAGCGGAATAACAAATTCTTCTTTTTCAACTTTTCTAACCGCTCCACGCAGATAGATTTTTCCCGCTTCAAGTGTAACTTTTTCCCCATCTATAATACAATTAGCTCCAGTTATGACATCACCATCACGAAATATTGCATCACCTATGCCTTTGAGCCTTGAAAGAGCATATTCTTGCGTCTCGTTTAATTCTGCCGACTGTAGACCTCTTCCTGCAAGGAACAAGCTTTTTTCGTATTCTTTATCAGGATTAAAACGGTTATAATAGGCGTTTAAAGTCATTTTTATTTTAGAAAAATTCAAAAGGTTACAACAAATGAAAAAGTCTCTCTTGTAGCAGCAGTTCTGATAAGTGGTACCGTATATTCTAAAACTAACAAAATTCCAGGATTTTCCACGTCTTTTGGCTCAAAATATCTCTGTCCTGTAGGTAATCCTTCTTTTACTTTAGTACCAACCATAACCCCGAGCTCCCTTATCACTTGATTTGCTGCGTCCGTGAAATCGAAAGTAAATTTGAGGTACAAGTTATTGGTTGGTACATTTGAGAGCCTAAACCTTCCAGAAGGAGTAACAAGCTCTCCATTCTTATCACCGCTGCAAAATAGAACCTCATCAACAGTGCGTCTGCCAAGTTCATTGAGCAGTTTTTCTGACATAATGGATTCTGGTGGCGTGCTTTGAGTATACTCTATGGTAACTGTTCCACCTGTAGAAATAGAACTGTTTTCCATACGCTGAATAACATTTCCATCAATTATGTAATCTATACTTGACTTGTAAGTCGTTTGTCCTGTAAAAACTTTTACGTTTTTAATAGTATGGTGATCTAAGGTTATTTCGCCATCAGGGGTGAAAAAATTTTCTACTTTATGGCTGCTTTCCCATCTTGCATAACCACTTCCCCAGGCAAGATGTATCGGTTGCTCTTTTATACTTGCTGCTATTGCTGCTCTTCCCGACTGGGTGAGTATTGACATGTTTGACCCCTGTACTATATATATACCGTGTTTCTCACGGGTTTTTATGAAAAAAGTAGAAATTTTTTTAAGCGCTCATAAGTTTTTCCTTCTCACGCAAGCAGCTTTTGAGAAAAGCATTCTTTCACAAGTTTAAAATCAATAGCTCACAAACAGTTTCAAAAGACTCTGCATTTTCTTCTTTTAACTTACAATTTTTCCCTTTTGCATCTTTAACAGCCATTTCAATGACAGCAATCCAGATTCTTCGTATTTCAAAATGGGACGTAATCAATTTCAGATTACTCTGGCGTAATAACCATAACAATCTTATTTTTTTCTCCGTGGCGATCAGCTTCAATACCTACTTTTGTTCTAAATTCTAACCCGTTTAAGTCAGCAATAGAGTTTAGCTTACGGCCAAGTATTGCCTTTTCTGAATTATCATGTGGGTGAATATTCCGTGCTGACTCTAAAATACTTCGAATCATAGAACGACCCATTTCTCCCCAGACATCTTCCCTTTCAACGTTTGCTTTGCCACTTTTAATACCAATGACTTGATAAATCTTACGTTTTGCATATGGACCTTCAGTGACAGTAAATTCAGCATTTAAATAGATGCTGCCAGTAGTATAGCTTTTGGTGTACCAATCTTCATAGCCCCCAGGTTTAATCGCCATCTTGACTTTCACCATTGTACCTCTCGGTATTAAATTACTTTGCGACTTTGCTGTGTTAAAATCAGTCTGTAGCATAAAATCTCCTATGAATTAAAAACTAGTTGTTCCACTGGTCCACAAGCTGCCAATGACCATCTATTTTATCGACAAGCTTACTTACTACACGTTCACCATTTCGCAGTTCAAATACTATCTGACGTACGGTGTTTTTCTCATCTTGAGCAAACATTATCATGCCAGTACTGTAAAATCCCCGCAAAGATCCAGCACCACTTAAGCCTTGAAATGGATCATCTTCTAGCATCTTTTTGGACAGTTTTTTTGTATGGTGGGTGAGTATTATGCCTGCATTCGGATTTATAACATTTCTCAGTCTTTCAAGTGTTTTTTGCAAGAAAAATAGCATAGCACTGTTGTCGTTTTCGTTGCCATACTCACTTGAGTTAAAAATGTTACGCAGAGGATCTATCGCAATAATATCAGGCTTAAAACGCTCTTTGACAACATTTTTGATTTCATCTATTTCTTCACTACTGAATGATAATTGCACTCTTGGTGTGATAATTAAGTTATTGGCAGCTACGTCCAAAAGTTCTTTATCAAGTTGAAGTTGTTGCAAACGTTCTTTCATGTATTCATACTCAATTTCATTTTGCAGATAAAAAATTTTCATAGGTTTACTTGGAGTCATATCAAGAAATGATCTACCTGCTGCCATGTGAATTAGCCATGAAATGAGAAAATCGCTTTTGCCAATTTTAGGTGGGCCACCAAATACCAACAGGCCTCTTTTCGTCAAAATTCTAGGGTAGATGATATCTTCCGGGATTGGTGCTTTGTCACTTAAATACTCTTTTACGCTGTAAAAAGGAATTTTTTGACCGATATTGAAAAAGCTTTGTTCCATAATAATTATTCTCCAATTTTTAATTAAGCAATAGGAGCCAAAGTTTTGGCTTTAATTTTCGCAAGTAATTTACCCAGATGCGGTTCTTCAACCATATTCAGGCATCCACTTCGATCTTTAGCTGGATATCCCCAAGTATTAATGGTCTGGCAGACAAACGAACGTACCTCTGTACCATTATCCTTCTTGATTCCAACCATGCTGATTACTTCATCAACAATTCCAGGAATTTCACTGGCAGTTTTAGCACCTTCACATTGAGGCAACCACGTTGAACGATTACAATCATCAAGATACTGGCCCAGTGTACCAACTATTATGATGTCTTTATTCAGAATATGTTGAAACTGATTAAGCCAAGCCATCATTTCTTGAGCAAGTGTGCCATAAGCAGCTCTTTTATCTTCTCTTCCCGATCTATCGGAAAAAGCTTCAGGTTGCATCCTTGCCCATGAAAGACATAAACGTGATGCAACAGTTATGCTGTCGATAAAGATATAACGATATTTAGAAGCTTCAGAAAGAAGATCTTTATACTTGCCAGATACATGCTCATAGTGCCTTTGACTATATGCTTGATCAGACTTTAGCGCAGGATTTGGTCCGCCAACAAGACAAGCTATATCTCTTGCCTCATTCCAGGTACGCATGCTAATTGAATCTCCCTTCCAGTCTTGTACAGCTAATAGTCCTGCTTCAAAATCAAGACAGAGTGTTGCCGACTCATCAAGAGTTTTAAGTAGACTGGTCTTACCGATTCCATAAGGTCCAAAGATTACTATCTTCACACCTGTGACCATCTTTGTCCTTTTTTCACTGTTTATTATTTTCATTCTGTAATACCTCTAAAAGAACGTTTTTATGGTGTATTTAAAGATTTTGCTTGAATAGATACAGTTTCAAATGGGCAAAGTCCTTACGTAATGCTTTAATTACGCTGTAGATTGTTTGTTGCGGTATGCCAGTCTTTCTAGAAATTTCACTCACTTCATATTTCATGAGTAGCTTACATATCTTTCTTGCCTTTGGAGATAGTTTTCCAATTGTTTCATTTACATCAATATGCACCGCAGAGTCGTATTCGAAGTTCTCACTTTCTTCTTCACCTAGTTCATCGTCAACGAAATCAATTGCACGTTTTTTGCGCAGCCGTTTTTCCTTTAAATTGAGAGCACGACATTTTATGTACTGAGCGATTAAAGCATCGTACTTCTCTTCAAGTTCATTGTAATTCTTAAGACCAGGTAAACAGTCAAGTAAGAGGTCTTGTTCAGTATCCTCGATATCTTCATGAGCAAAAGCTTTACACTTCTGAAGACGTTTTGCATAATATCTTATAGTTTTGACAAATCTTGAGTCAATGCCAGTATAGGAATTTTTTGAAGTCATAATGATCCTTAGTAAAAATTTTTAAGAGATGTTAATATTGGGAGATTCAGTTGTGATAAACCCAAACGCTTGGATTCTCTACAGAAATTACACTGCCGTAGTGTGGTGATTTGTAGTGTGTTGGTAGTAACCTACTGTAGGCCTTCTTGTTTTTCTCTTCAAGCTCCATGCCTTCAACACAGAGTATTCCATATTTGTTTCTTGCGGCATTTTTGCCTTCTTTATTAAATTTTACGTAGCCTTTCGTAGCAAGAACATCGAGACGATTACGAATTGAGTGTGTACTGCCAAGACCTTCTTTGTTTTCAAATGCCTGGCAAAATTGATTAATCGTATAAACGTTGCCCTTACGTCCTTCTCCGTAGATTAAATCCAGAATAATGTCGTGCCTGCGGGAACGCTCAGCATCTAGCTTTTCGCCATAATCTTTATTCACTAGTCTATGTGATTCAGAACCAACTTCATACCAATGGTCATTGACTTTATCGACACATTTTGGTGAAATTGAATGACCATTACGTAACTCAAATACCAATTGACGATTACTGTTTTTCTCGTCTGGCCTAAACATGACCATTCCAGTAGTATAAAATCCCCGGAGACTACTAGCGCCACTAAAGCTTTGAAATGGATCTTCTTCCAGTAATTTCTTTGGCATTTTCTTTGTGTGATGTACTAAAATTACTCCAGCATCTGGATTGATTAGAGAACGCAGCTTTTCAATTCTCTCCTGAAGAAAAAAGATCATGGCATTATTGTCATTTTCATTACCATGTTCATCGGCATCAAAGATATTACGCAATGGATCAATAGCAATGACATCAACTGTATTTGGATCAAAGATCTTTTCTGCTTCAGTGATGATCTCCTTAATGCCGTCTTCATTTAAAAGCAGCCTTGTTTGTGGGGTAATAGCTAAATTATGGGAGACTAACTCAATAACCTCTGAATCAAGTTTAAGTTGTTTCATGCTCTCGCACATATAGTAATAGCCAATCTCTGTCTGAAGATAAAGAATCCGCAAAGGTTTGGTAGGTGACATGCCAAGAAACGATTTGCCTGCTGCCATGTGTGTGAGCCACGAAATGAGAAAATCGCTTTTACCAACCTTTGGTGCTCCGCCGAATACTAAAAGACCACCTGGAGTTAAAACCCTTGGCTCAATAATATCCCCTGGTCCAGAAGACTTTTCGTTTAAGTATTGATCAGCAAGGAAAAAGGTAACGTTTTTTCTACATGGTATGCGAACAGTTGTAGTTAAAAACTTTTCAACGTCTTGTCTACAATCAGCAGCATCCGAGCCCTTTGGTTTGTCTTGTGGAATTTTTAGAATAGCAAGTGATGCAACTCCAAGGTCTAAAAGCTTTTTTGCAACTTTTTCAGCATATTGATGACCTGGATTATCGTTATCCGGCCATATAGTTACATGTTTACCTTTAAGTGGAGTCCAGTCGGTTTTATCAATAGGTGCGTTTGCTCTAAACATTTTCGTTGTTGCTGTTATGCCCTGATTTATTAAGCTCTCAGCACATTTTTCACCTTCAACAAAAACAATTTTATCGGACTTGATTACACCTGGAATATTGTACAAAGGTCTTGGACTTGGAGCAGTATCACTTGAGTTTTTTACATCAAAACAGCTATATCGTTTTCTTCCTGCAGCATCATAATAACGATAAATTTTAGCTATTACTTGGTTGTTTTCATCATGGTAATCCCAATGTATCTCTGATTTATTTAAGTATTCTGAATTATTTGTTTGAAATGTTGAACGACCAAGCCATTGTTCTATATCTTCTACGGTATCAAGAAACTTAGTCTTGCCAGTAACATTCTGCCATAGAGTAATTATATCTCCACCTTCACCTGTAGCAAAATCGTGCCATAATCCGGCTTTTTCTCCTCTTGTTTCTACTACTAAACTTTTTCCCCTCTCTCCCCTAATGTTACCGACATAGAATTTATCACCATGAAAAGTGCCATTTGGTAATAAGTAGGATAAACACGAATCAATTCTTGAAAGTAGTTCTGCTTTTACTTCCGTTGACTTCTCAAATAAAGCTTGTTTGTCATGCATATTAAACCCCCTTCGATAAAGATATTTGCAAAACACTACTAAAGCTCTCACCTATGAACCTGCTTGTTTAATTACTTCTAGCCCTTTTTAGGCGTAACTTAATTTTTTAGTGAAATGAAAAGAATGTGTAAGTTAATAGATTGCCCTATATTAATGTATTACCGTATTTCTCACTTGATTTTATGACGAGCGTGAGAAAAAAGAGTTGAGAAGAGTTGAAGACCAGATTTCAGACTACGCTAATTTTGGCTAGTTTTGGCCAGTTTAGATTCCAAAACGAAATCTTACTAAATGAAAAAGTCGGCTATTCTGGAGGGTTTTGGTACAATTTAAGATTACAGAGCAAAAAAACTGTTCAATCACTATGAAACGCTGATATTTGGCGTACTTTGTCCTATACCTTAGTTTCGAGAAAAACCCTATTATTATAAATAATAATATAAAGTATGTACCTAATATACATACTCTATATACTTATGTTTTTATATTATTTAAATTCTTAATAACATTGAACTTTAAGACATGAATAAAGCTTATCTACTCAATCTTAAAATTCAAATGAGAACAAGTGCGTAAGACCTTCAGTTAAATGCTAATTTCTTTATAGGCCTTAACCTTGAGAAGAAGCTTTCAATTAAAAAAAAACAAGTTTTAAAGCCAAGTGTGAATTTAAGGTAGAAAGCATCCTAACAAAAGAACGCATGCTGTAACGCTAATTTTGAATAAAAGGGTATTTTACTATTGAAAAAGAAAACGTCTAGCTATTCTAGCATTTTTTGCCTTTTATAAAGAAAAATATGAAAATTGTAAAGATACAGCTACGTAGTCGACTTGCAACTTAAAATTGTTTTAACCTTTTTTTTAAATCCATCATAAAAACCCATTAGAAACACGGTAATATATTAGTATAGGGGCAATACCTCACAAGAGTAGCACATGATTCTTGGATTTCCGTTGTTGGCGAACAAAAAAACTATAAACCGCTTTTTGATAGTACGTTGAAGGAACCAAACGATATTTAGGAATCAGTGCTACTTGCAGTCTTAAATAATAAAATTATAGCAAATGTCAATCCTAACATTCGACCTCTGCAAGCAAACGGGCTGGGCAATTTTAACAGATGGAGTAATTCAAAGTGGGAGCAAAAGTTTTCATGGTAGTCGTTTCAGTGTAGGTGGAATGTGCTTCTTAAACTTTCGTAATTGGCTTAATTCTTTGAAAGACATCTCTGCAGTGTATTTTGAAGAAGTGAGAAGACATCTTGGAACTGATGCAGCCCATTGTTATGGTGGTTTTCTTGCTGTTCTAACTGCTTGGTGTGAGGGGGAGAAAATTCCCTACAAAGGTGTTCCGGTGAAGACGATAAAACGTTTTATTACAGGTAAAGGTAATGCAAGTAAGAGTGAAGTCATTGAAGCTGTTAGAGGCAAAAATTTTTCACCTAGAGATGATAATGAAGCAGATGCTTTAGCATTGATGTTCTATGTTAGTAAAGATTTTAATGCATTAAAAATCCCATAGGAAGTGGGTCCTTTCGGCCATACTGGCGGGTTTAGTGGGTTCGACCCCAGGCCTTCTTTAGTGTCAGAGATATTTTGAATATTAACTTTTATGAATTTAGCAATCCACTATTATCCTACTCGAAACCTAGTTGAATATGAGCGTAATCCACATAAAAATGACGATGTAGTAAACAAAATGTGTGCTTCTGTTCGGGAGTTTGGTTTTCGTATTCCAATAGTTGCAAAAAGCGATGGAACTGTGGTTGATGGTCATTTAAGACTTAAAGCAGCAAGAAAACTTGGTATGGAGAGTATTCCCGTAGTCTTAAGTGATAATCTAAATGAACCACAAACCAAAGCTTTTCGGATTACTTGCCAATCAATCAGCTAATTGGGCAAAGTGGGATGATGATCTTTTGAAGGTGGAAATTCAAGAGTTAGAAGATTTGCAGTTTGATCTTAAAATGACTGGATTTGATCTAGAAAAAGTTCAACGTTTTCTCGATGATTTAGATAGTGAAGAAGAAGATCTTTCTGACTTAGCTGATGATGACAAAAAGGTAGAAGTAACAAAACCAGGGGATTTATGGATTTTAGGAAATCATCGAATCTATTGTGGCGATAGTTGTCTGGTTGAATCATATAAAGCGCTGTTAGATGATAAAATGGCAGACATTACTGTTTGTGATCCTCCATATAACGTTGACTATGGTAGTAGCCAAGATAAAAAGATATTAAACGATAATCAAGGTGAAAAGTACGAACTTTTTCTCTATAATACTTGCACTCATATTTTAGTATACACCAAAGGAGCAATTTACATCTGCATATCATCATCAGAGTTTTCAACGTTGCAAAAAGCATTTGAGGAGGCAGGAGGAAAATGGTCGACATTTATCATTTGGGCAAAGAATCACTTTACGCTAGGCAGATCTGATTATCAAAGACAATACGAAGCAATGCTCTATGGGTGGAAGAGTGGCAATAAACGTGAGTGGCATGGTGGTAGAAATCAAAGTGATCTGTGGTTTTATGATAAGCCAACACACAATACACTACACCCAACAATGAAGCCAGTAGAGCTAATGGAGAGAGCAATAGTTAATAGCAGTAGACCAGGAGACATAGTTCTTGATCCATTTAGCGGCTCTGGAAGTACACTAATTGCATGTGAGAGAACAGGAAGAATCTGCAGGACAATAGAGTTAGATCCAAAATTTGTAGATGTAACCATAAAACGTTGGCAAGTATACGCTGGGCGAGATGCTATTCTTGCTGGTGTTGGTAAGACTTTTACGCAAATTCAAGAAGAAAATTCGTAAAAAAGAGCGAAAAGAGAGGAGGAAAAGAGTGGAAAAAATAACGCAAACAAAATGGGCAAGAGAGCTAGGAGTTTCAAAGCAATATGTCTGTTATTTAGTAAAGAAAGGAATAGTTGAGTTGGAGGATGGTTTGATCAATAGAGGACAAGCAAATGAAGCGGTGGCAGCAATAAGAGATCCAAGTCAGCCGCTGAGGAGGAAAAATCCAGAAAGCACAAGTAACCTTTCCACGATGTTGCTAAAAACGCGAATAAAAAATGAAATGGAACGTGGTAAACTGCTTGAGGCGAAAGCTAAGGCTGAGATAGGAGAACTTGTAGCAGTAGAAGAAGTAAAAACTGAAGCATTTAACGTAGCAAGAGTTGTACGTAATAATTTGCTTAATATTCCAAATAGAGTTTCAGCGCTGCTTGCATCACTGAGTGACACTGAAAAGATTCATCAGACGCTAACTGAAGAGATTACAAACTCACTTGAAGAATTATCTAACATAAAATTTTAAATAATGACTGCCAACTTAAGTTTAGAATTAATAAAGTGTCTCATCAATCAACCGGGAGTGGATGTAAATGTTAGAGGATTAAATGGAAAGACACCGCTGCATTATGCAGTAGAAATTAACGAGCTTAGCATGGTTGCTCTCTTACTGAACAGGAAAAATATTAATCCACTAATCACTGATGATGATGGTAAAAGTGCGCTGGATTGTGCAAGAGAAGAAATATTACAAGCACTAATCAATCATAAATATGGATCAGAGAAAGATAGCTTACTTCACTTAGCTGCGATGTTGAATGAAGCAAGTGCTGTAAGGTTTTTACTCGACAAAGGGGTTAATGTTAATGAGCAGAATGCTTTACTACATACACCCTTACACTTAGCGGCAGGAGCTGGGCATGAAGAAATCGTAGAAATTTTAATTAGAGAAGGAAATGCGGACAAAGATGTTCTTGACATGAGAAATCATGCAGCAATTTATTATGCAGTAAACAATAAGAAGCTAGAAGTAGTAAAGCTACTTTCAAATCTTGGTGCGAATGTCAATGTAGCTGGTAGCGGCAGAAATGCAATGAAATTATCTTCTTTGCACGTAGCTATAAGTAGTAGTAATTATGACGAAAGAGACTTATGTTTAGATATTGTAAGATGCTTAATAAATGTTCCTAATGCTGTAGTTAATTTACAAGACTATGAAAATAAAACACCATTACATTATGCTGAAAGACTTAAAACAGTAGAAGTATTACTAACTCGAGAAGATATAGGTCCTTTGATTAAAGACGATAATGGCAAAACACCATTTTGTTATGCGAAAGAAGCAAATAGATTAGATATAGTAAAGATTTTAGTAAGTAATAGATACGGAGCTGATAAAAACAGTTTGCTTCATTTAGCTGCCAGAAAAGGATATGAAGACCTAATAGAAAGTATTCTAGATGAAGGAGTTGAAATAGATGCTGTAGATGAGAGTGGAAAAACGGGAATTTATGTTGCTGCAAAGCAAGGTCACTTTAGCGTAGTCAATTTGTTGCTAAAGAGAGGAGCAGATGCCACAGATGTCTTTCAGTATGCAATAATAACGAACAACGCAAAATTAATAAAACTACTGAGTAAAGAGAAGGAAATAGTATTATTTGGAAGACAGAAGAACTTTCCAACGTTTCACGTTCTGAGTAACAAATATTTGGAAGAAAGGAAAATAGCAGGTAAAAAAATAAAGAAATATAACAATATCATCTGTGTTTCTATAACAGTATGCGCAATAGCGATAGTAGGAATTTACCCTAACATCGTAGCTGCGGTAATGGTGGGAATAGTTGCGCTCATAGCTGCAATAACAATGAGTAATTTAACTCAGAAGTACATGGAAGAAGCACTGGAAAAGAAAATGTTTACTGAACTCGAAAGTGAGAAAACAAGTGAGTGCAGTTCCGTTTTAAGTGATGTGGAAATATCATCTAATGATGGTGAAGAGCTAGCGATATGATATACGCCACATCTTTTTCTGAAGGTTTAAGACCAGATCCACAACTTAAGGTGTCAGAGTGGGCAAATGAGTATCGAGTTCTAGCAGCAACTGCAGCATCAGAGCCAGGTAAATGGAGAACGGAGAGAACACCATACCTTAAAGAAATCATGGATTCACTATCTCCTTCTTCACAGGCTGAAAAAGTAGTATTTATGAAGGGAGCGCAGATTGGAGGAACAGAAGCAGGAAATAAAGAGAGTACGCCATGTTTAAAAAGTAAAGTAAAAGACCCAAGGTCAAGAGATTCAGGCAATACTGTACAGAGTAAGGAATTTCCAGGTGAAATAGTAGTAATAACTGGAGCAAATAGCAGTGTAGGACTTAGATCTATGCCAGTAAAGTATCTCTTTCTTGATGAAATAGATGCTTACCCTGGAGATTCAGGAGGAGAAGGAGATCCAGTTTTCTCAGCATAGCTCGTACCAATACATTTGCAAGGCGAAAGATTTTTTTAGTATCAACACCAACGATTCATGGAATAAGCAGAATTGAGAAAGAATTTGAAGCAACAGATAAGAGATATTTTTTTGTACCATGTCCGCATTGTAATTACTATCAAGTTCTAAAGTGGTCACAAATAAAATGGGAAAATAACGACTCAAGAACAGCACACTATATATGTATAGAATGTGGTGAAAAGATAGAAAATCATCAAAAGACAGAGATGCTTGAATGTGGAGAATGGAGGCCTACTAATCCAATGAAAGGTGAGAAAAAAGGATTTCATCTTTCAAGTCTTTATAGCCCAGTTGGATGGTATAGTTGGCAACAAGCAGTAGAAGATTTTTTGCATGCAAAAGAAAGTGAACAATTACTGAAAGTTTGGATCAACACAACGCTTGGAGAAACCTGGGTAGATAAGGGAGAAGTACCAGATTGGAAGCAATTATTTAACAGGAGAGAATTTTTTCCCGTAGGCACAGTACCTAGGAGAGAAGTGGTACTTACTGCAGGAGTAGATGTCCAAAAAGATCGTTTAGAAGTAGAAGTTGTAGCATGGGGAAAAAGCCGTGAAAATTGGTCAATAGACTACCGAGTATTTGAAGGAGATACAGGAAGTGGAGAAGTATGGAAAAAGCTTTCAGAGCTTCTGAGTCATCATTTTATCGGTGAAAATGGTCTTGAATATATGATAAGTATGATGGCGGTTGATGCTGGGTATGCAACACAGGAAGTATACAACTGGGTAAGAGGTCATCAGGGCTCTGGAAGAGTAATGGCAGTGAAAGGTGTAAATAAAGCGCTAGTGCCACTTAGTAGCCCAAGCAGAGTAGATATAACAGTTGGTGGTCAAAAGTTAAAAAGAGGAATAAAGTTATGGCCAGTAGGAGTATCAATATTAAAGTCAGAACTTTTTCAATTACTTAATGTTTTAAAAGAAGAAGAGAAAGTACCAGCAGGATATTGTCATTTTCCCGAGTATACACCTGAATATTTTAAACAGCTAACGGCAGAGCAATTAGTCAGCAAGGTAGTGAAAGGTTATACCAAACAGGAGTGGCAAAAGGTAAGAGAAAGAAATGAAGTACTAGATTGCCGAATTTACGCAAGAGCAGCATCGATAGCATTGGGGATTGATAGATGGCAAGAGGTTAAATGGAGTAGTTTAAGTGAAAAACCAGAAAGTAAAAAACCTAAAAAAGTGAGACAGAGTAAGTGGTTGGAAAATGTATAACGAAGAGTATTTGTTTCAGGTTGAACAAGCAATAAAGAAGCTGCAAAGTGGCGAAAGAGTAGTATCAATTGCATATGGTGACCATGTGGTAAGATATGCCGAAGTAGATATAAATGATTTACTAAGCTTAAGACAACGTATTAAGGCTGAACTAAAGATTGTTGGAATGAAGCCGAAGAGGAAAATTATTTTTGCTACTAACAAGGGAGTTTTGTAATGTTACTAAAATCATTCAAACAACTATTTAGCAAGCCAAAAATCAAAAGCTCAGCCTGGGATGCATCTGGCTCAGGAAGAAGGGTAATGTATTGGCAAGGAGAAACGGGAAGCATAAATAATTTACTCTCTCAAAGCCTTGAGCACTTGCGTAGCCGCTCTCGTGATATGGTAAGAAAAAATCCATATGCAGCAAATATCATTGATACAATAGTAAGTAACTCGATTGGAACAGGAATAAAACCGCAATCAAAAGCTAAAGATCCAGAGTTTCGGAAAAGAGTGCAAGAGTTATGGCTGAGATGGACAGATGAAGCAGACAGTAGTGGAGTAAATGATTTTTATGGACTGCAAGCACTGGTTTGTAGGAGCATGATAGAAGGCGGGGAATGTTTCATACGGTTAAGAACAAGAAAACCTGGAGATGGTCTGTGTGTACCGTTGCAATTACAAGTGCTTGAATCTGAACACTTAGATAATAAAACAAATCAAACTTTAGCAAATGGTAATGTAATAAGAAACGGGATTGAGTTTAACAGGGTTGGGCAAAGAGAGGCATATTACTTATTTAGAGAACATCCAGGAGAAGGCTCATTTGGAGAGTCAGTGAGAGTGCCAGCAAATGATGTTTTACATATTTATAGACCACTAAGACCTGGTCAGATCCGAGGAGAGCCATGGCTTTCTAATATACTGCTAAAGCTCTATGAGCTTGATCAATACGACGATGCAGAGCTGGTAAGAAAGAAAACAGCAGCGATGTTTGCAGGGTTTATTACGAGACTTGATCCTGAAGCAAATATCATGGGAGAAGGTGAAAGTAATGAGCAAGGAATAGCACTATCTGGCCTAGAACCTGGAACAATGCAGCTTTTAGACCCAGGAGAAGATATAAAATTTTCAGAGCCGTCAGATGTAGGAGGAAGTTATGAAGCGTTTATGAGACAGCAACTCAGGGCAATAGCAATAGGTACAGGGATAACATATGAACAGCTAACAGGAGATTTAACAGGCGTTAATTATTCATCCATTCGAGCAGGATTGATAGAGTTTCGCAGGAGGTGCACGATGTTACAGCATAACATTATGGTATTTCAGTTTTGCCGTCCTGTATGGGATAGGTGGTTAGAGTTAGCACTACTTTCTGGAGAGCTAGACATAGGTGAAGAATGGACAAAGGGAAAAGAAGGAGCAAAAAAAGAAGTAAAATGGATACCACAGGGATTTGATTGGGTCGATCCGCTAAAAGATCAGCAAGCACAGCAAATGGCAGTAAGAAATGGATTTAAGAGTCGATCAGAAGTAGTATCAGAAATGGGTTACGATGTAGAAGAAATTGAGCAGGAAATTGCTGAAGATCAAAGACGTGCAAGTGAACTGGGCTTAAGTTTTGATTCTGACGTTACGGCCAATCAAGAGGTGATATGAAACAACAAACAATATGGCTAAACAGATGTGTAATGGTAGAACCAAGGAGCTTTGAATTACTGTCACTACAAACAGGAAAGCAGCCTATCTTTAAAAATATAAAACATGCAGTAAGAAATAGTGAAAGAGGAATAATACCGATACATGGAATCTTGACAAAAAAGTCAGAAACTTTTGATGATATTTTTGGAATGACTTCCTATAATCAAATAGAAGCACAAATTACACAAGCAATAGAAGATAGTGATATAGAAACAATCCTGTTGGATATAGACAGTCCTGGAGGAGAGGTCAATGGAGTGTTTGACCTTGCTGATTTTATTTACAGTGCAAGGGGAAAAAAGAGGATAATAGCGATAGCAAATGATGATGCATATTCTGCAGCGTACGCTATAGCTTCTAGCGCTGAAAAGGTATTTGTGAGTAGAACATCAGGAGTGGGAAGTATAGGAGTAATAGCAAGTCATATAGATCAAAGTGGGTTTGATGAAAAGCAAGGGATAAAATATACCACAGTATTTGCAGGAAAGAGAAGAAACGATTTAAATCCGCATGAGCAAATAATATCTGAAAGTGTGGAAAGCTTACAAGAGGAAGTAGACCGCCTATATGAGATGTTTGTCCAGCTCATAGCACGAAACAGAAATCTTTCAACGGAAAAAATCAAATCAACAGAAGCAGGGCTATATTTTGGCGAGAAAGCAATAGAGATAGGACTTGCTGATGGAATTACGACATTTTCAGAATTTATTGACAATTATAGGAGTAATATGACTAAAACTGAGATAAAAGAACAAGCAATAGATATTGATGATCTAATTGAACAAGGAAGATGTTTAGGGTGTGAGAGCTGCCGCACGGAAGTATTAGAGGTAATACGATTATGTAATTTATCAAAGATGCCAGAGAAAATAGGAGAATTTATCGAGCAGGATGTAAATGCAAAGCAAGCACAGGAAATATTAATGTCGATACTGGCGGAGAGAACGAAGAAGACAGAGATACTGAGCACAATACCACAAAGTTCATCAGAAGATTTAATGATGCAAGTGGCCAAAACACGCCAGAATAGGCAATTATAAGCAATCTATCTTTTACCGCGGAATATAGCAATAATAAACGCCGCGGTAAAACAACTGCCGTATATAACACTAACAAAAGCGGCGGTAAAACAATTAAGGAGAAACATTTATGAGTTGTATAACTGAACAAAATAACCTTGGTGACCTATTAAAGTATGAGGCATCAAATCTATATTCAAGAGACCAAATAACAGTAGCAAAGGGGCAAAACCTGAAGCTTGGTACGGTTGTTGGTTGTGATAAGGATAACGTAATTAAGATTATAAATCCAGCAGCCACGGATGGAACGCAAACAGCGATAGGTGTAATAACAAGTGATGTAAACGCAACCAAAGCAGTAATCATACACGTATAGCAATGCTAGCAGATCATGCAGTGGTGTGGCCAGCAAATATAACAGAAGAGCAAAAAACTGCAGCAATAAAGCAACTTGAAGCACGTGGCATCATCATTCGTAAGGGAGTTTAAAACTGCTCAACTGAAGAGCAAAACCAACTTAAAACACACAGCATTAAAGGGGGAAAAACATGCAAAATCCATTTACAAATCCAGCATTTAGTATGACGGAATTAACTAAAGCAATAAACATATTGCCGATAAATTATGGTCGAACAGAAAATTTAAATTTATTTCCAAGTAGGTCAGTAAGATTTCGTCATATTACGATAGAAGAACACCACGGAGTTTTAACTTTATTACCAACGCAAGTTCCCGGAGCGCAAGCAAAAGTGGGAAAACGAAAAATAAGAACATTTACGATTCCGCATATTCCCCATGATGACGTAGTGTTACCTGAGGAAGTGCAAGGGATAAGGGCATTTGGGTCAGAGAATGAACTGAAAGCGTTGGCGAGTGTAGTAACAGATCACCTGGAGTTGATGAGAAACAAACACGCGATAACGTTAGAACATTTGCGGATGGGGGCGTTGAAGGGAATCATTCTTGATGCAAATGGGTCAGAGTTATTAAACCTTTACAACGAATTTGAAATTACGCCAAAGGTAGTAAATTTTGCACTGGGAACAGCAACAACTGATGTAAAGCGTAAGTGTCTGGAAGTATTGCGTCATGTTGAGGATAACTTAAGTGGTGAGTACATGACCGGGATTCATGCGCTGGTAAGTCCTGAGTTTTTTGACGCTTTAACTTCTCATACCAAAGTAAAATAAGCATACGAGAGATGGCAAGAAGGAGCAGCGCTAAGGAACGATATGAGATCAGGATTTACGTTCTGTGGAATAACATTTGAGGAGTACAGAGGACAAGCAACCGATCCTGAAGGAATTGTGAGAAGGTTTATAGAAAAAGATACAGGACATTATTTTTCACTAGGAACAGCAAGCACATTTACTACTTACTTTGCGCCAGCGGACTTTAATGAGACGGTAAATACCCTAGGACAGCCATTATATGCAAAACAAGAGCCAAGAAGATTTGATAGAGGGACCGATTTACATACTCAGTCAAATCCTTTACCAATGTGCCATCTTCCAGGAACATTAATCAAAGTCGTTGCAGCATAACAATACTGGTAGAGCAACTATAAAAGTGGTGAGGCATGAGAATGCTCTACCAGTATGCCCCTTCTTAGCGTCCATGTAGAGATTAGTGCATAAAGGTAAAATATGCAAGAAAAAATAAAAAGATTATTTGCAGATTGTTTTACACATCTGGGAGAGCAAGCTTTGTATGAATCAAGGGATAAGTCATACATGGTACAGGTATTAAAACAACAGCCAGATAAATTATATGGAATTGGTGAAGGACAATTTGTAGGAGAAATTTTGACTTTAGAAGTAAGTGTGTTTGATGTATTAAAGCCAATGGTAGGAGATACTTTTGTTATTGGTAACCGTAGATACAAAGTACATTCACTGCCGCTTAGGGACAATTCAGGAGTATTGTGGAAAATTCAAGCATCGGGGGTGTGAATGCGTATTAACGTTGAAGTTACCGGTAGTATTATACAAAGTATAGATGCTGAAAGGAAAAAAGTGGAAAAAGCAGCGGTGAGTGCATTAAACAAAACAGTACTATGGGTAAGATCGCAAACTGTCAAACAAGCAAAACAAATACCAAAAAAAGCAATGAGAAAAAAGTTAAGTGTGGATAAAGCAAATAGAAAGCGTTTATGGTCAGTAGTGAAGCTGAGTTCGCAGTGGATAGGAGTAGCAAAACTTGGGAGTATAAAACAGACAAAGATAGGAGCAAAGGTAGGAAGCCGTACGTATGAAGGAGCATTTATAGCAACAATGAAAAATGGTCATATAGGAATATTCAAAAGAAGGTACATGACACCGTTACCAATAGATGAAATTAAAGTAAACACGCAAGCTCGGGAAATAATGAAAGAGTTAGTTGATAATGAAGTAGAAAGAGTATTTGAGAAGTATTTTGATTAGCAAATGAGTTATATGAAATAATGTTCTGGGGAAATTTATATCAAGCAATCTGTAATAAGCTCAGGGAAGAAATCCCAGCAATACAAACGTGCGAAATGTATCCAACAGAACGTCGGGAAATAATAGCGCCAGCAGTGTTTGTAGAGCTTGTGAGTTTAGAGCCAGGAAAAGATCCGGGGACTGAGGAATTAGCGTTGAGGGCAAGATTTGAAGCGAGAATTGTAGTTGATGGAACAGTTGAAGATTCTCAGGTAGTGGTAAGGTCACTGGCAGCGGAAGTTGCAAGGGTTGTAAGTAAAAATACTTGGAACGTGAAAAATATTGCACCTGGAGAGTTTTTATCAGCGGAAGTAGACGATTTTAAGCCAGAGTTGGATGCATACCTTGTGTGGTTAGTGGAGTGGACTCATGAGCTACATATAGGTCAATCAATGTGGTTAGAAACTGGTATTATACCGCATATCATCAGTGTAGGGGAAAATGTTGGACCATAATTTTGCCATTGCAGAGCTAAATAGAAGGCTAGCGAACATTATTCGTATAGGTCTAGTTAAAGAAGTAGACTATGAAAAAGCGAGAGTGCGGGTAAAAATAGGAGAATTTTGACCGATTGGTTGCCGTGGATAACAACAAGAACGGGAGAAGATAGAAGTTGGTTTTCCCCAGATATTGATGAGCAGGTGATGGTATTATCGCCATTTGGAGAGTTGTCATTAGGGGTGGTGTTACCGGCAATATATCAGCAAAAGTATCCTCCTCCGGAAAGTAAAAAAGAAGTAAGTAGTGTAGTATTTAAAGATGGAACAAAATTATCGTACGACAAGGAGAATCATCATCTTGAGATTGATGTAGTAGATAAAATAACGTTGAAAGTAGAAGGATCAAGCGTAGAGATGACAAAGGATGGAATAAAACTTAAGGCACAAAGAATAAATCTAAATTAGAAAAAGGAATGAATAAATCAGTTATATGCCTAGGAGATCACTGCGGGGAAGCGTTGCCGCATTTTTGTATAAGTGGAAGCAGAGATATATTTGTAAACGGAAGACCAGTTTGTCGGCAAGGAGATAGTTTTACAGAAGGTAAGGTAATGGCACAAGGGTCAAAAACAGTGTTTGCAAATGGTCATGGTATAGGAAGAGTTGGAGATACAGTTTCCTGTGGATTTAAGGTAATGAGCGGAAGTAGCAGCGTTTTTTCTGGATAAAGATATGAAGGGAATGAGTGCTGAAACAGGTAAGGAATTAGAAGATTTGGAACATTTAAAACAATCAATTACTGATATTTTAACCACTCCTATTGGATCACGTATTATGAGAAGAGAGTATGGTTCTCGATTATTTGAATTAGTAGATAAGCCAGTAAATCGTGATTTTACATTAGAAATTTACGCAGCAACCGCTGAGGCATTGCAGAAATGGGAAAAGAGGCTCAAACTGGAAAAGGTAAAAATTACAGAGGTAAAAGAAGGGAAAGTCACAATTTCTTTGGATGGGATTTATCTACCAAATGGGGAAAAGATTCGCTTTGATGGAGTTGTGGTATAAAGATGGAGCAGCCTAACATTATTGAGCCACTGAACTTCGAAGAAATCTTTTCACGTATGAAGGAGGAGTTGATACGTCGAGACTCAAGTTTCACAGCATTGGTAGAAAATGATCCAGCAATAAAGATTTTGGAAGTGGCAGCCTGGAGAGAGCTTTTGGTGAGACAAAGAATAAACGAAGCGGTAAAAAGTAATTTACTTAAGTTTGCGACGGGAAACGATCTTGATAATTTAGCTGAATTTTACGGAGTTGAAAGAGAAAAAGAAGAAGATGACGAACGTTTTAGGAAAAGGATTAAAGCAAAGATAGTTGGCTGGTCAACAGGAGGAAATTATCGGTATTATGCATTATCAGCAGATACGAGAGTAAAAGATGCATTAGTAGAATCACATGTACCAGGAAAAGTACAAGTTTCAATCTTATCCACAGAATTATCCACAACTGGCATACCCCCAGAAGAATTACTAGAAATTGTCAGAAATCAGCTAAACAGGGAGGATGTGAGGATTTTAACAGATACAATTGAAGTGGTAAGTTGCAATATTATAGAAATAGATATCCACAGTAAAATTAGCATTAAAAGACCAGATATTATTGAAACGGTGAAGAAGCAATTTATAGAAAAATTTGAAACAACGAAAAGATTAGGATGGAAAGTAACGAAATCATGGATTATAGCCAACCTGTTTGTGGATGGGGTAGAAAACGTGGAATTAATCGAGCCAAGAGAGCATGTTGTGGTACTGGGGAATGAGTGTGCTTTCTTAAAAAGTTTAAATGTTGAGTTGAATTAATGCTATTACCACCAAACGCAACAAAGCAAGAAAAAGCGCTGATTGATGGAATCGATTACAAAGTAAACCCAAGCTGTGTAAAAGGATTTAAATTTAGCCCAGGGGAAAAAGTATTGCCGTGGATAATAGAGGAATATGGGTTAGAAGAGATTCTGCGTTGGGCAAAAGAGAAAAGAAGAGCGATAAAAGAAGGGGTAGAATTTCAGCGTTTAAGAGGAACACCAGCGTTACTAAAAATAGCATTAAAATGGGCAAATATAGAAGATATTACAATTATTGAAGAGCCACCCGGAGAACACTTTTTTGAATTACAGATAGGGATAAAAGATGTTCCAAAAGACTTCTTTGTTGATGCAGTAGTAGAACTAGCAAAACTATCATTACCTGCAAGATCACAGCTAATGAGGCTTTTCAATGACCACTATAATATTGGAAGATTTATTTTAGATGAAAGTTTTTTTTGCAGTTTGTTATCGGATTATTCAGGGGTAAAAATAGAAAAAGATAGGCCAGTGTTGTCATTTGGAAGAGTAAATTTTTTCATGTCTCATGGTCCAGTTATTAGGATTGTAGAAAACTATCTACGCGATCATTATGAGCAGGCATTAAGTAATGATCTGTATAGGCTAGATGTAGCAATCCTTGGAGAAACCGAGCCTCACACAAAGAATTATAACGGTATTTATGAAAGAAGTCATCAGTGGAATAATTTAAAAACGTTATATCCTCTACCACAGAGCTTATTACCTGAGATTAAGTTTGCTAAAGCGCAGATAGTATTATCGGACAGTTGGAGTTTAGGAAAAATAAACGCATGTTTTCCAGTTGGTGGTGTGGAAGAAAAAGGAAGTAAATTTTTACTAGGAAGTAGTAAACTGTCTGAAGAACTGTGGAACTTAAAGTACAAGCCAATTTTAGAAAGATTTAGCGTTACTCATCATTACAAGGTAGAGAATTTTACTGGTCAGAGGATTACAAGATATAGTTTAGCAGAACACAATATTCATTATGAAAGCGATTTAGATTCAAAACAAAAGGATGCAATACATGAACCGGAAAATTACATTTTAGTGTTTTACCCAGGTGTACTAACATGGCACGAACGTCGTCATTTAAACAGAAGTTGGGAAGAGACGCAAGTTATATGTTTAATACGCTAAATACTTATATTTATATCTTCATATATTACATTAACATTCGGTAAAAATGTGTGTTTTTTGAAAAAAAGAAGTTACTTTTCCATGCCAAAACAGCTATAAATTAGGTAGGTGTAGGTAAACATAAGAAATTGATCTTGCACTGAAGTGAGCCAAATTGGCGACTTTATGTATGTTTTTATAGTGGGGTAACTAAAATGTTCAATTTAAATAAAAGACTGGAAAAATTAAAGGAGAATTCATTTAGAAAAATAGATGAGAGAGGAGAAGATGGTAACACTGTGTTGCATTTAGCAGCATACCTTTCTGATATAAAGTTACTAATAAGAAAGGGAGCAAAAGTAAATATAGAAAACAATAGCGGAGAAACACCATTACACCTAGCAGCATTCTATGGAAAGGTAGAGAATGTAAAAGTACTGTTGGAAGAAGGAGCATATGTAAATGCTAGAAACGGTAAGAGAAATACGGCATTACATTATGCGAGCCTAATGGGATATGAAGAGACGGTAAGGGAGTTAATAAAAGCAGGGTCAAATGTTAATACTGGGAACTACATAGGAAGGACCCCCCTACATGAAGCAGTATTTATGAGGGAAATAGGGAACGTGAGAGCAATATTAGAGGGAGGAGGAGAAGTAAATGCGAGAGACCAAAAAGGATATACACCAATAGATCTAGCATATGTGGCAAATAGTGAGGAAATAATGAGAGAGTTAGTAGCGAAGCAGAAGGTTATGGAAGTTGATTGAGAAAAGGAAGGAAATGGTGGAAAAGGAGGTGTTGTCATTAGAGAGAAAACCGTTGGCAGAGCTGAGGGAAAAGGCACAATTATTTAATGATTTGGGAGAGTGCTCAATTGATGAAAGATAGCGGATGCAGCTATGTGTTTCCAAAATTGTGCATAAAAGTAAAACAAAACGAAGGTTAACAGTTGCGTCTTTTTCGGAAGAGTAATGGATTTATGGAAAAAAGGAGTGCCCGAACTATAAAAATATTTACAGGAGAAACAATGAGAAAAAAGGTATTAACTGTAACTTGTCGATATGAGCCTGATGAGTTAGCAGATAAACGCTTATCGGATGTATACGGGCAACTGATAGAGAGATTGATAAAGAGAAAAAAAGAAAATAGAGAGAAAGAAACAAATGAAAGTAGTGAGTTTATATGCGAGAGTGTCATCGTGTAAAAAATTAAGCATAGTACGCCAAATACAAGTTTTCTTGTCGTTTTAATCTGCACAGATTGTGAAGTTAAATGAAATAGCTTCAGTTTCATGATAAGGGGGCTGGCGGAGTTTGTCAAGGAAGTTTTTCGTTTCTATTCCCAATAAAAGTTTGTTATATGGTTATGCAAGAAGTCTATTGTTGGTTAATGTTTTATGCCTTTACGGAAAGTTTATAGCTATACAACTTATCTTAAAAGCAATATAGTGTTCACTATGCAATGAATCAAAGATAGTAAGTAAAGTCTATGAAATTTCAAATCACTACACATTTTCAACCCGCTGGAGATCAACCGCAGGCAATCGATAGTTTAATTGCGGGGCTAAATAGCAATAAAAGAGACCAAGTTTTACTTGGGGTTACTGGTTCTGGGAAAACTTTCACTATGGCAAATGTTATAGCAAGGACAAACAGACCTGCGCTGATCATGGCACACAATAAAACCTTAGCAGCACAACTTTATGAGGAAATGAAAGGATTATTTCCCAATAATGCTGTTGGATATTTCATTTCTTATTATGATTACTATCAGCCCGAAGCTTATTTGCCGCAAACTGATACTTATATCGAAAAAGACTCTGCAATCAACGACAGAATTGACATGCTGCGTTATTCTGCCGTCTGCTCCCTCTTGGAGCGCAGGGACACGATCGTAGTTGCCAGTGTTTCTTGCATATACGGTCTTGGTTCGCCTGAAAGCTACCGCAGCATGACTATATCTTTAAGTGTTGGAGATAAAATTCATGTTAATGATTTCTTGAGTAACTTAGCTGATCTCCAATACAAGCGCTCTGATACCAGGTTTGAGAGAGGATATTTCAGAGTGCGTGGCGATATTATCGATATATTTCCTGCCTATTATGAAAATAAAGCTTGGCGTTTATCGCTGCTTGGTGATGAAATAGAAGAAATTTCTGAAATTGATGCTATAACGAGTAATATTACCAAAAGCCTAAATACAATCACCATTTTTCCAAACAGCTATCACATTACATCACCTGAGACTCTGTTGCAGACAGTTGAGCTAATCAAAAAAGAGCTGCATGAATGCTTGGATTATTACTACTTGCAAAACAAGATTGTTGAAGCAAAGCGCCTCGAGCAACGCACTAATTTTGATATTGAAATGATGAGAACAACAGGAATATGTAAAGGTATTGAAAATTATTCGCGTTATCTCTATGGAATGGAAGCTGGGGATCCACCGCCTACTTTGTTTGAATATTTACCCAAAGATGTAATTTTGTTTGTTGATGAAAGTCATGTCACCGTTCCTCAGATTGGTGCGATGTACAGTGGTAATGAGGTACGTAAAAAGAAATTGATTGACTATGGCTTCAGGCTTCCTTCTGCTTTTGATAACCGTCCATTAAAATTTGAAGAATGGGAGGAAGTTAGGCCGCAGACTATTTACATTTCAGCTACTCCCGGAAAGTATGAGTTAGCACAAACCAATAACGTATTTATAGAGCAAGTTATCCGTCCAACAGGGCTTACAGACCCAATCTGCATTGTGAAACCAATAGAGAGTCAAATTGATGATGTAATTCATGAGGCACAAGTGACAATAGGAAAGGGATTTTGTGTTTTAATCACTACACTGACAAAAAAAATGGCTGAAAATTTAGCTGAATATATGAGTGAATTAAATATGAGAGTGAGTTATTTGCATTCTGATATTGGTGCGCTGGAGAGAATAGAAATTATATGTAAATTAAGATCTAAAGAAATTGACGTTTTAGTAGGTGTTAACTTGCTTAGGGAAGGTCTTGATATTCCAGAGTGTGGTTTGGTTGCAATTTTAGATGCTGATAAAGAAGGATTTTTGCGATCAGAAACATCGCTCATTCAAACGATCGGTCGTGCTGCGCGTAATGCTGAAGGTAGAGTAATTTTGTATGCAGATAAAATCACTGGTTCTTTAGATCGTGCATTAAGAGAGACTGAAAGAAGAAGAAAAAAACAAGAAGAACATAATATATTGCACAATATTGTCCCGAAGACTATAATAAAACCTATATCAAACACCTTACAGGAGAGGGCAATAGCAGAACCAAAAGTAAATACTAATAAGGATGACTTGAGAAAGCAAATGATAGAGCATGCTGAAAATTTAGAGTTTGAAGAAGCAGCAAGAATAAAAAAATTATTGCAAGGTTAAGTAATATATGATGCTATGGGCATAGCATGAAAGTGTAAACAACTAAACTTCCACTATTCTTCTTTTTATTTTAACTCATCTTTTTGAGACTTTTGACAATTTCTTAGAACTGAAGAAGAAAAAGGGTATTTTTTTATTGACTTACCTGTGTATTACGGTAATCACTGAAGAATTAGTGAGTAATGGTTATAGAATATGAATGGTGGGGTACCAAACAAGGGATTAAATAAGGAATTATATGATATTTCAGATCAGTCACCAAACACTAAAAATCTACGTGATATTTTAGATCAGTTAGTAAGCAATAGCAATTCATTAGGCGATTACAATTATATTCAACATATAATGTTTCTTCTACAAGCAGGAGCTGATCCAAATACAAAAGGCCAAGATGGAAAAACTCCGTTAGATTATTTAAATGAAGAATTACGTGGCATTTTAAATTTGTTAGAAAGCAATAGCAATTTATTAGGCGATTACAATTATACTCAATATATAATGTTTCTTCTAGGAGCAGGAGCTAATCCAAATACACAAACCCGAAATGGAAAAACTCTGTTACATTACGTTGCTGAACGTAACGATATTGGCGGTATAAGGTATTTTTTAGGAGTAATAAAAGCTGATCCAAATGTGCAAGATCAAAGTGGAAAGACTCCATTTGAATATGTTACTGAACGTGAGTGCCGTCAAGCTATTAAGGATTTGGGTTATGATTTAGATGATTCTCATGAAAATGAAGGGAATCCGACAACACCTGATGGTTCGGTAGGTGAAAGTAATGATTGTTCAAATAGCTCTGGTGATGATAGTCAGATAGAGTCTGTTAAATTGAGTGATTGTAACACAGAAGAAGATTCAAACTATAGTTCAAGTGATAATCTTTGTAATGATGATAAAAATGACAATGAAAAAGGTGATAAAGAAACTGTAACAAGTTTAATACTTGAAGAAATAGAAGGTGTTCTTAGTAATCGTGTGAAACCACGCGATGGAACCAAAGAGTATATAGGGAGGGTTAATGATATTACCGACCAAGACGATGAAGATAAAGATGAAGCTTTAGACATCATAGAAAGCATCACTAGTAATTTATTGTTAGAAGGTGGGAAAGCAAAAGAAGAATTTTTCTCCAGCGG
Organism: Wolbachia endosymbiont (group A) of Myopa testacea; assembly: GCF_964027115.1. Classification (NCBI taxonomy): domain Bacteria; kingdom Pseudomonadati; phylum Pseudomonadota; class Alphaproteobacteria; order Rickettsiales; family Anaplasmataceae; genus Wolbachia; species Wolbachia endosymbiont (group A) of Myopa testacea. The sequence continues at coordinate 978,986 of NZ_OZ034729.1, read as the reverse complement.
TAGCGATACTGAGCTAGCACAAAATTATAGATCTGATTATATACGTAATCCCGGTGAGAAATGTGGAGAAATTGAAAACAAGCTAATAAGTATAGCATATGAAGGTATTGTAGGCAGAGATAGACAAGCTCAAAAGGGGAAGCTAGAGGCAGTGAAGATAGATAATCAATGTTTTTATATGAAATATTCACAAGATAGTATTATTGAACCTGCGAAAATCTTAAACCATGAAAAAGTTAAAGAGTTAAATTTAAAAGTTGGCATAATTCAAATTGGGGAGAATATAGTAAGAGTTGAAGGTACAAAAGATGGAAAAAGAAATTACACAGATGTCTTAGAAAGTAGCATTAAAATGTCTTTTACCACTGAGGTAGGAGAGATTAGTATTTATCTAAGTCCTAGTAAGGAAGGTGGTAATAAAATAGAAGTAGAAATTGATGATGAGAGCGAAGCAAGGCTTAACAAGTTAAAAGCTGAGAAGAAAAGTTTAGGAGAAAACTGTCTTTTGGGAGGAAAAAGTGTTCTGGAAGCTATAGAAGATAAAGGTTTTAAGAAAAATGGTAATGTACCTACAGAGTCAATCGAGACTATTAAGGATGTTCCATTTACTGATTTTACGCAAGCTTGTTCGCAGCAAATTAACACAAGAGCTAAAGGCAAATAGCGATCTACCCATTATTGAAATTGTGCCACACAATAATAAGCTCACTCAAAATTGTTCCGATTTGGCAGGGTTATTTTGCCGCACCAAGCGGTATGGCTTTTAGTATGAGATTTTAATGTTTCCGGAAGCTCGCCACAGTGGATAGTACAGTATTTACAATGGGTGAAAAAATTAACACCAGTGCTTTCAGGGTCAGGCCCAACCCTACTTAAGTGGCTAAGATATATCTAACGTAGGATAGTAACCTTTATCTTTGCTTTCTGACAGTCTTTGTTGATACTCGTTTATCAGCCTTTCAGGCTCGTTCAATACACTCTGAATACAATATGTTGCACAAGTTATGCTAGAGAGTATAATAAAACTTATATCAAATACTTTACAAGAAAAAGTAGTGGTAGAGGCAAAAGTGAACATTAATAAGAAGGAAAGCGCATGCTAAAGCTTGAAAAAGCAGCAAGAATAAAAATATTATTGAAAGGTTAAATGGCGTATGATAGAATACATATAGTATAAAAATATAAATAATTTTATTGACATCTTTACGTTAACACTTCTTAAATATTTAGTACTGTAGAATTAAATTATTAAGTTTTATGAAGGGAGTAAAAATGGTAGAAAGCTTTTCAGGTAACAATAAAGACAGTAATTTTATTGAGGGGACAAAAATAATGGAAAATTTTTCAGATAATAACGAAAACGGTAGCTCGATCTTCCAAGGAAAAATCAGGGAGCAAGATTTCTCTGCGGAGCAGAAGTTAAATGAACTGAAAGCAGCTATAGAGAAGCTTGACAGACAAGATTTGCTCAGAAGGCTCGAGTGTGAGCGTCAGGCTTCTAGTTGTATCGATGAAATATCATCTCAAGCAGAGCTACATATCGAAGATGGTGACGAGGGCTACTGCGATTGTGAAAAACCACTGGGAGATTTCTGGAGTTTCTTTGAACCTCTCTTCAACCTCTTTGAAGTAGATGTAGATGATCCGAAAATCTACCAAATGCTCAAGGAGAAGAAGGAAAAAAACCTGATTGCTACGATAATTAATTTTTTGCGTAATAAGCTTAAGAAGTTAATCAAGAAGATTTTTGCACGCGATTTAAGTTTCGATCAGAGGTTGGACAAAGAGATAAAAGAATTGGAAGAAAAATTATTCGGTGGTGGTTTATCTCCGGAAGAGGAAATGGCAATACTAGAAAGATTGGAAGCGCTGAGAGGACTAAAATTGAAACTTCAGATGTTCCTGGTTGGATTGGCTATCACAGCTTTTGCTGAGATTTTTGGAGTCGAACTAACAGCTATAGTAGAGGCATCTACAGAAGAAGATAAAAAAGCAGAAAAAACATCATTAAAGGAAGAAGCAATTAAAGAAGTTCGTGAAAACGTAGAAATGAAGGTAGATGAAAGAGAAAAACCTAAAGTGCCAGTTTCCCTTTTTGAAATTTCACCCGGATTTGTAAGGCCGGTTGTTCTGAGCAAACCAGAACTTGATCTTTTACCAAAACCTATAATGCCTCCTATATTTAAAGAGGTTAATGAAAATCGCGAGATAAAAGAAACAAAACCAAAAGTGGAAGAAAAGAAAAAAGCGGAACCGAAGAAAGAGGTGTGTCCACCGAAACTTCCAAAGCAGCCTGTAACGGAGACGGGGCAGGTGATAGGGGAGCCTTATGGATGCGATAGTGATTGGAGAAGACATAGAAATTTAAGTACCTACGTAAGCACTCCAAATCAACCTACTCCAGGGTCTGTTTCTAACGGAAAAGCTCTAGAGCAATCTAATCAAGCTAGTGGGAGTGCTATAGAAAAATCTGCTTCTAATATAGGGGCTAAAAAGCAATTTGTTGAGAGATTTGATTTTACAGTTGGTTTTTGGAATGGTCCTGGGAATGAAAGTTCTGTAAGTAATGCTCAACCACCAGGAAGATTTACTGATGATGTAAAAGTTGATGAACATGTAAAAACTCAGTCAGTAGAAGGACATCGTAAATAGGGTAGCTAGATCCCAGTGCCCAGACACTGGGATGACAAGAAGAGGGCACTGAGATGACGTCTTATGGTTATAGCTCTAGGATGATATCCTATGGTATTTGGTATGACATAAAGAAACACGAGTGTCATTCAGCGTCTTTTTTTGTCATTCCAGCGCGTGATGATGGAATCTTGAAAGTTGAGTTTTATGAAAAAGGAGCGAATAAAATTTATACTAAAAAATATAAAAAAGTGCTTGCACTACAATTTATTTTTAGTATATTAGTTACATAATATTTTTACTTGGAAGTAAATATGCATAGTGGTAATGATAAAAAAGGTTTTGATGCTGAAAAGTGGAAACGTGAAAATACAGCACCAGGTGGTGGAAAATTACTTTCGGTGGAAAAAGAAAGGTTTGATGATCATCGTGATACAGCCAGGAAAATAGAAGAAAGGAAGCATCAGTTTAAGCAGTCTGGTAGTCCTATGGAACGTAAGTAAAGGGTAGTTGTTGTAATTTAAAAATGTGGAGGTTGGTATGCCTAATAGAGAAACAGTAAGAGCATTGGTTAGTGCTTTTAATGTACATAATTATGCTCGTAATACAGTTAAAACTAATTTTACGCTCCAAAGCAAGGGCAAGAAGGACTATATCGTAGTCTCATTTGATAAAGGTATGTATAAGTATCAGTGTAGCAGTTATCTGGACAGTATAAAAAGGAAGATAATACGTGAATTCTACGCCATTGAGGAAAGTAATGATGCAGAAATATTGGATACAGCTAAGCTAATTTTTGATGTTAATTCTTTTCCGTTTAATATCAGTAAAGGAGACTGGTCTTGGGATAAACAGCATGGGTTTAAGTTTGAGGCACCTATAAATCAGGGCGTGATTTTTAATTTTAAGTCTCATTTGGCTTTTTCACTTAAAAAAGATGTCCAAGAAGATATGTCAATTTATATAACTGCTAAAACGTTCGACAAGAAAAAGTATTTATGGTGTGGTGAATTTGATAATAAAGGATTACGTCAGCAATTTGAGGGCATGTTTTTATCAAGGATGGAGAATAGATATGGGTATAGGAGTGTTTTTAAGAAGTCTCTGAAGGTTGAAGGCAATAGTGTATATATCAAGGATGTTTTTGATGACGCTCGTTTTATTGATAGTGTAACACGGCATGTTGCATGGCTTAAAGGTATGGGTCTCCAGGATAATAGTAAAAATTATAGTAAAGTAAAAGCATTTAAAGATTTGATAATAGAATTTATTGATCAATCAACAGGATTGATAGTGGCTGGCTTTATTCGTAATTTCCCTTTAAATGAAAAAACAGCTAAAATTCTTATACCTGTTGTATTAGATAATGGAGAGCCTAGGGTATTAACAAGTGAAGAAGCTCTTAAACTAAATTATGCATTCAATTATGCTGTATTTAATAATCTTTATAGTAAAGTTCAAGCAGAATTACCAATAAATGGAAGCAGTGGGATATATGGCATAGACTTTTCTAATAAAGAAATTTCTCACTGTGTGATAACTAAAATAATAGAAAGCTCTGTAATCAACAAAGACCATAAACTGGCCATTGACCCTGAGCTTCATTTTCGAGCATTGTCGCCTGTGCAGTCGCCATTCAATTCTCCTATACATGTACGACCGAGTGGACTAAGAACACCGCCTAGACAAAGGCAAGAAGACAGAGATAGTGGTGATGATAGTAATTCACCTCCGAAACCTAAGGATTCTGTTGCACATTCTTCAAGTGGTGATCCAGGGCCATCGACTGAACTGTCAGATATGGAATGGGAGTTTCCCTCGCGGAGTCAGAATGTAGCATTAAAGGATTCTCCCATGCGAGGATCGTAAAGAAGTTCTGTTGCTCCCTGCAGACCCGTTAGATGTTCCTGGAACGAGTGGAGAACTCCCGCCACGGTCACATCTGAGTTCTACTGCAGTTAGTTGTGTTGTTCAAGGGCCATCTTCATCAGTGCAATCTGTAGGTGCTGCTCAAAATGTGCGAGCAGGGATTAGTGCTTCGTTTCAGCCAATGGAACGTTGGTCATTACCGTTTTTTTATGCACAAAGTAGTGATATTAGTGTTCCACGATTCCAGCCACCGACACAGTTGAGTTCTAGTGGACCTTCATCATGGAAAGGTGCTGCTAAAAATGTGCAAGCAAGTACTAGTACTTGGACTCAGCCAATGGACTCTCGGTTATCACAAGGCACATCCGGAAATAAATGGCAGCTGCCACTGCAACTTCCTGTACCAGGACTTAGTGGTTTATCATGGAAAGGTGCTAATGAAAGCACGTCAATAGGGAATAGTACTTGGTGTTTGCCATCATCGACTTCTTTTCTTACGACAAGGAATGATTTAATGTCCTCAAGTCTTGGGGTTTTTGCAGATTCTCCAAGTGTTAAAGGTAAGGAGAGCATTTTTAGTGTGGAACCTGAAAAACAGCAAGTTACTGATAAAAGCGTACAAGGGGCTTGTGGTGGATCTCCGAAGAAACAAAATAAAATTCAACAATTTTTTAGAGACTTGTCGATAAGGCATAGTAAGTCTAACGGTAAAGCAACAAAAGATGTTCTGCAGTTTGATAAGGAAACATTCTCATCTTTTTCTCCTGGAATGCAGAAGGTACTATCTTTACCTCTTTCTATTGATATGATACGCAATCTATGCTTACATTTGCCTATTGGGAGACGGGAGGAGCTAATAATATTAGCTTGTTCTGAAAAAGTGAAAAAATCACACTCAAGTCCTGAGGGGATTGAGCGACTACTCTCATCTCTTCTTCTTGAGGAGCAGGAAATATGCTCACTTCTTTTTTTTCCTGATAAGCAAAATAAAATATATGTAGATCTTTCTCCTGGCGCAAGGAAGCAAGTGGTCTTATTTTGGGAGGTCCTTAGAGGACGAGGAGTTAGTTGTTACGCTTCTACAAGTTCTGAAGAGAGTGGTTTAGGGTCACCGCAGAACCTGTCAATAGGTGATAAACTTGGAAATATGCTTAGTAAATTATCAAGTTCTATTCAAAATCTATTCACAAACCCGGCTTCTCCTACGCATAAAGGCGTGCCAGGTGGACTAAACCAGCACCAGAAGGAGGAACTATACAAAGTTTTTTCTCCTAAGATGAAGAAGAAGCTAGTCTCCGGCTCTTTGCCTCTTGGGTACGAGAAGTTACTATACTTACTTTATGTTGATAAGAGAGAGGTGCGCTTACTTCTTTCTAATCCTAAGGCAAAAGAGCAAGTGTGCTCAGTTCTTCCTCCTGAGAAGATGGAGCAAGTACAATCAGATTCTACTGAGGAGATATTATGCTTACTTCAAAAGCTCTTTAGTGATCAAGAAATTAGTGATGGCTTTCTTATAAGTTCTAAGGTAGATTCTCCTAAGTCCGAGCAACTATTTGCACGAGAAAAAAAGGAGTTTTTGTAAGCGGTTGTACCTAATCCACCGTTCTCAGCCACCCAAGCGTTTTATTAGGGTTGGGGCCAAAGTCCCTGACCCTGAAAGCACTGGTGTTAGTTTTTCTCATCCATTGCAGATATTGCACCGTACTGTCCACCTGATCATCATAACGGGCTTCTGGGAACATTAAAATTTCGTACTCGAAATCGCTGAGCCATACCGCTTGCTGTGGCAGAAAAACCCTGCCAGACTCTATAATTGGAACAATTTGATAAAATCGAGTGAGTTTGTCATTGTGTGGCACTATTTCAATAATCGGTAGATCGCTATTTGCCTTTAGCTCTTGTGTTAATTGCTGACCACTCGTTTTTGCTTCAATCAAAATTGCGTGTGGTGCCCATCTTGCAGCTAGTGACAGAACTTGCTCTTTAAGCTTTGGATGCTCAAGCTTTGCTCGATATACATCAAGTAAATAGAATTTATTATCTATTTTTGCCCAGGTGGTGCAGACACTAAAGTCGCTGGAATCGTTTGTTGAAACTGCAGTGTCCCAGCTTTGCGTTACATATGAGGGATTATCAGGAAAATTTCTATAGCGCTTTAGCCACTCTTGTTTTATTATACCACTTGAAAGCGGCAGGGGGTTTTGTTGATATTGAGCAGCAAAAGCGTAACTCCCAAGTTCAACTTTTATCATCTCAACTTCTTCTCTTCCTCCCTCCAGGGGATATAATAACTCATTCTCTTCTCTTGAATATAAACCTTTTTCTTGTGTCGTAATTGAGTCGATTATCTCCACTTTTTCAGAAATCATTGGCAAACAAATGTGATGCCATATGTTTTTTGGCTTAGATAAGAGGTGCCCAGTTAAGTCTTCCAGGTGCAGCCTGTGCATAACAAGCACAATTACTCCTTTTTTCCTATCGTTGAGCCTCGTTACCAAAGTCTGATCGAACCAGTTTGTGGCACGCTTTCTAAACGTTTTACTCAAAGCTTGGGTAGGGTTAAGCGGATCATCCACAATAATAAAATCACCACCTTCACCTGTTAACGTCCCTCCAACTGATGTTGCGATTCTAAATCCTCTCTGCACTGTTTGGAATTTATATTTAGTGTTCTGGTCTTTGGATAATTTTACCTCTGGGAATAGCTCTTTATACCAATCAGATTGCATTATGCACCTGGTATCAAGCGAGTGCTTTTCGCTGAGCAGCCGAGAATAACTTGCAACTATTATTCTTGCAGTTGGCTGATTTCCCATTATCCATGCGGGCCACGCAACGCTTATGCACATGGACTTCATTGAACGCGGAGGCATATTGAATATTATGCGCCTTACTTCGCCAGCATTCGCTGCTTTCAGCCTGTCTGCTATGACTTTTATGTACTGATAATCATTATACTCACATCCCGGCACCACCGTTTGAAAGCGCAGTTCAATGAATTTTAAAAAGTTGATTTTATTCATGAGGATTTACTCTTTTAAAGATTTTATGTATTATGAAATTGATGTATTGAGAATTAAGGTATGACAGCAACGGAAAGAATGAACACTAAGGAAGAGTTCATAAAAACTCGAAATGGGATGAAAATCCAGACAATAACACTTCCTGGTAAAAATATAGATCAAAACAATAATCAAAGTGAAAAACATCTAATATATTTTATTGGCGGGAATAGAGCGTTAAAATCTAGCAAAGATTATACCAAAAACTAGGATTGGGCTACAGATCAAGGTATTACTGTGCATCTCTTTAATTATCCTGGACTTGGCTTAAGTAGAAACAGCTCATTGATACGTAGCAATATAGTTAAATCTGGTATAGAAGTTGTAACTCACTTATTGGAAAAAGGTATAAAACCAGATGATATTATATTGTTCGGGGACTGCCTGGGTGGACATGTAGCTGCAGAGGTTCATAAAAATTTTAAAGATAAGGATATACATTTGAGATGTATCGTTAGCAATGCTGCTAGTTCACTCAAACAAGCGTCTCTTTATTATTTTTGGTTCATAGCGAAATTAAAAATTTTTCTTGCTCCGATAATCAAATTAGTACTAAAGATTTTTGGTTGCCATTGGAAAACACACAAAATTATCAATGTAATTACTCCTTACATGATGTACTTCAATCGAGAGGGAGACAAGACGATTAAACAAACCAGCGCAGCTTGCGACAAAAATAGAAAGAATAGAGCAAAACGGTAGAGGGAAAGATTACCAAAAAAAAGAAATCTTTGAAGATTTTGAGGAATATGAAGAATTTTTCAAGCAACATACAATATTAAGAAGGAATGATGAATGTATTGATCCTAAAAAAGCTGATAAAGATGTACACAAATTGCCAATTACATGTTTAAAATCTTCCAATGAAGTTGGTTACACTTTTCCTGAGTTGATTCGTTTATATATTCAAAGGACAGATGAATATTTTGCTAAACATGGTTCACTAAATGATGAGAAGAAAGTTGAAGAGTTTAGAAGAAGTAAATTTTATGAAGATTTTTCTGGCTATACAAATTCAGAGAACTTCTTGCATAACCACGCTCACCCTTCGGAGTCATTCCAGCGCGTGAAGATGGAATCTAGAAAAAAAGAAGATAGATCCCAGTGTCGAGGGGGTGACAGGAAGTAACGCAAAATGTTGCCTTACAGAATAATCTGCAAGCCAGCTATTTCTTTAACTTTATTGAAGTAAAAAACTGATTTCCATTGCGGTAAATGAGCAACATTATTGAATCTTTACCGTTTTTCTTTACTGCTGAATCAACTTGTTTTTGAAAATCATTAGTATTTTCTATATCGGTTCCATCTAATTGGATAATAATGTCTCCTTTTTTAATACCACGCAGCGTGGCATTATTGTTACTATCTACATTAGTAACTATCACACCTTTTGTAGGATTACTTTCTTTTGATTCTTTTGGCAGGTTTGAAACAGTTAACCCAGTTATGTAATCGGATGTTGATTTATTTTCTTCTTGATTATTACCTTGACCATCATTTGCAGATTCTTCAATCACAACCTTAATATTGACCTCTTTCCCCTTTCTAAGTAACTTAATTTGTACTTTTTTTCCAGGTTCAGTTCTTGAAACCATTTGAGGCAGTTGTGTCATTCTATCAATTTTTTTATCATCAAATTCTAATAATATGTCACCCACCTTAATTCCACCTTTTTCTGCAGGGCTATCCTTTACTATACTTGCAACCAGTGCACCTTTTGTATCTTTTAAACCCAAAGACTCAGCAAATTCTTTCGTTATAGGCTGAACTTGCACACCAAGCCAACCATGTTTTATTTTTTTGCCACTTTTTAATGTGTCAATAATTGACATAGCTAAATTAGATGGTATAGCAAAGCCTATACCCACGTTACCGCCAGACTCAGATGGGGAATAGATAGCGGTGTTAATGCCTATAACTTTTCCATTTAAATCAAATAATGGCCCTCCAGAGTTGCCTCTATTAATTGCAGCATCAGTTTGAATAAATTCATTCATAGTGCCGATACTAATGTCTCTGGACCTTGCAGATATAATTCCTGTGCTTACAGAGCTACCCAAACCAAATGGGTTACCTATTGCAATAACTGTATCGCCAACCCTTGCTGTATCAGAATTACCAAATGCAACAAAAGGAAGATCTTTATTAGAATGAACCTTAAGCACAGCAAGATCAGTTCTTGCATCATAGCCTAAAACTTCTGCTTTGAAATAAGTATTATCGTTCATAGTAACTGTGATATCTTGGGCGTTTTTAATAACGTGATAATTGGTTACTATAGTTCCACCTTTATCTATAATAAACCCAGAACCAAGCAATACCACCTCTCTGTTAACACTAGGACCCCTATCCATAAAAAACTGATCAAAATGCTCAAAAAATTCTCTAAAATCATCAAAGAAATTATTTCTTGGCATAAAAGGGATTTTAGTTCTATTGTTACTTTCTTGTTTGATTATTTGTTCGCTTGAAATATTTACAACCGCAGGAATGAGTTCTTCCACTAAATCGGCAAGTCCTTGATTACAGTTACATGAAGTAGTACTAGCATCAACGACCTTTTTTGCATTCCAATCAAACATATTAGCGTATGAAGAAAACGCAATTAGAAAATATGCAAATATAGATAAAATAAATGCCTTACTTTTCATAAATTATTTCCATCCTTTGTTTAAAATATCTAAAAAGTTATTGTTTGGTGAAAGTACAAATTTAGTATTATTTTCAGCAAATGATTTACTGTAAGCGCTCATAGAGCGATAAAAGTTAAAAAACTCTTCATCAACCTTAAATGCCTCATTATAAATTCTAGTTGCTTCAGCATAACCACGGCCCCTTATTTCATATGATTCTTTTACTGCACTGGAGATAATTTCCCTTTTTAATTTATCAGCTTTTGATCTAACTTCCTGCCCAGCTTGCTCTCCTTCTGCTCTAATTTCTTTTGCTTCTTTTTCCCTTTCAGTTTGCATACGGCGAAATATTGCAGAACTATTTTCTTCTGGTAAATCTGCTCTCTTAATTCTTACGTCTATTATTTCTATGCCAAATTTTTCAGCTTCAGAATAAACTCCACGCTGAATCAATTGCATAACCTCTGATCTTTTTTCGTTCAACAAACTAATCAACGAAAATCTGCCTATATTTTCTCTTATGTGTGCTTCTATAACCGGATACAATCTTCTAACCAGCCCTGATTCATTCCTCACAGCCTGGTAAAAAGTAACAGGATTTGTTATTTTATATTTTGCATACGCATCTACTATAATACGTTTTTGATCCGCTGTTATCACTTCCCTTGGGATCTTATCAGGACTTAAATCTAAAACTCTTTTATCAAGAAACTCTACACTGTTTATGAATGGTAACTTAAAATATAAGCCACTTTCCCTAACATCTCTTACAACTTTACCGAGTTGTATAACTATCGCTTGCTTTGTTTCTTGCACAACAAATATTGAATTAAATAAAACAATCAATAAAACAACAAATACAGAAACAAAAATAATTTTAATATTACTACTCATGGTTATTTCCCTAAATTTGTAAGAGGTAAATAAGAAAACATACCTTTCAGATCATCAGTTACAACAACTTTGTCTACCTTACTGAAAATATTTTCCATAGTTTCAAGATAAATACGATTCTTAACGAGAGAAGGATTCTGTCTATATTCCTCATAAAGAGATAAAAAGCGATTTGCATTACCTTTTGCTTCATTTATTACTTCATTCTCATATGCCTCTGCATCTAATTTTATCTTTATCGCTTCACCCTTTGCTCGAGGTATAATATCGTTATTATAAGCATATGCTTCGTTTATAGTACGCTCTTTGTCTGCACGAGCACTTTGTACATCTCTAAACGAACTGATTACTTTTTCTGGTGGATCAATTTTTTTCATTTGAACAGATAAAATCTCTATGCCCATTTGGTATCCATCAAGAATCTGCTGCAATAGAATTCTAGTATCTCTAGAAATTTCTGGTCTGCCTTGACCAAGTGCAAAAGAGATCGTGTTTTTACCTATTATTTCTCTCATGGCACTTTCAGCAGCATTTTTAACACTGAAACCGGTTTTGTAATCCCGCACTTTGAATAAATAGTCCTTAGCATCTCTAATGCGCCACTGAACCTCGAAGTTAACGTTGACTATATTTTCATCTCCAGTTAGCATCACACCTTCACTGCGATCTGTGTCTCGCCCATAAGAATTACTTACCCCAATTTCTTCACGATTTACTTCCTTAACATTCACTTTAAAAACCTTGCCAATAGGGTAGGGGAAGTGATAACGCAAACCAGGTGTTTCTGTATTAGAATATTTACCAAAAGTAAGTTCTATACTTTCCTCACTAGGATGGACAATATAAAAGCCATTGCAAGCATAGAACAGTAAAATAATGAAAATGATGAAATAAGGTTTTTTGCCCCTGTTTCTGGTTAATCCATTAAGAAAGAACCTTACATCAGATACAGCTTTACTTAAAATATCTTCATTATTAGGAGTTTTGTTCCCTACCGATTTCTTTCCCAAATTCCAAGGATTATTCTCATCAAACATAATGATTGATTCTATAATTAATACGCTAATATTACTTCTTTAATAAGAAAATGCAAACATAAATTGCTATTTTATTTACAAATTAATCATCAGGATGGAAAACATGATCGTACACTTCCTTTTCTCTATGTAGTATGGTCGACTCTATAGAATTTTCTGGCTTTTTTTTGAATTCTTTGTTGTCACTCTTTAAGTGCACTACGTCTTCGTGAAAATGGGAATTATACCTAAATAGTAAAGCTATTATTATTAAAGTTATAACAGCCAAAAAGATGAGTGCCCTTTTTATGCACCTCATAAATACTCCGGCTTCTTGACCTAATTTTCTACGCTTCCAAAAAACGCGTCAAGCAGAATTATTCAAAGACAAGTGAACATTAACAGCCAAATTAACACTAACTTAAGAATCGAGGGTGTACAATATGAATATATTTAATTAATAGTGAGGTTTAAAATGTTAGTCAGTGAACAAACAAATTCAAGTTCTGTTAAAAAAAATTCCACTTTCATGGAAACTGTGCAGGATAAACTAAAAGATATAAAAAATTTCTCTAACTGGTCTGCAAAAGAGCAAATAGTTGCAGTAGGTGTGATGGTTGGTGCATTACTTCCATTTGTGGCAGTTGCTTTACCGTTTGCTGCAACAGGTGCAGTAGTTGCCCTAACTCTATTTTTTGCTTATAAAGCAGTTGAATACACATTCAAAGGGCTCAAATGGTCAGCAGAAAAAACAGTTGATGGGGCGAAATATACTGCCGGGAAAATTAAAGATGGTGCTGTGCATGCTAAAGATAAGGTGGGAGAAGGTGTAGATTCACTGAAAAAACGCTTTAAGGAAAGGGATAGAGTTGTATTTTACAATCATGCTAAGGAAGGTGCTGCTATAGAAAAAATGACAAAGTTTCCTGAGAAAGATCGCAAGAAAGCCGGTGAAATAAAGCACGAACTAAAAGCGATTTTTGCTGATAAAGGAGATAATTCTAAGTTAGTAAAAAATATACTTTCTGGAATATCGTTAAAAATTGATTTAAAAATAGCAGAGGAGGCAAAATCAGAATCGAGAGAGCATACTCCTAAGTGGCAAGTACAAAAGGACTTCATTAAGCATTTGGGTGAAAAAGATTTGCGTGTCTTGATAAAACAGAAGGCATTGCCTAGCGATGTTTATTTCATCGACCGTGTTTTCTCTGAACATTACGATGAAATTAAGGAAGTTATTGCGAAATGCAAAGAAGATCATATTCTCAAAAGATCACTTAAAATGCGTAATAACATGTTTGAAGAAGGTAGTGCTAGACCTAGCAGGTCTTTTTCATTACCATCATTCTCTTTACTGGGGAGAAACAACTCTGAACAATCTAACAGCTTGTCAAAAAGCAGTTCACTAGATTTTGTAAGGACTGACAGTACTATTAGCAGCGAAGCGGAATTGTTAAATCCTGCGAAGCATAAAGAAGTGAAGACAACTGCTCCATTTAAAGTGCCATTATGGTTGGGGGGTAAAAAAGCACCAGGAGAAACTACTAATGTTAAATATCAAGTTCTTTCTGAATCAGACACGTTGTCTAGACAAGTAGGAAAGAGCACTTTTTACGTTGATACTCCTATTCCCATTGAAAATACTGGTAAAACTGCAACAGTAGGAGGAAGACTTTCTGGTAAGCAGCCTATTCCAGTTACTCCACCAAAGGTATCAAGAAGCTCTTCTACTGATAGTGGAATGGGTTCTGGTTCTTCTACGCCAAGAGGACAAAGTCTTTCGATAGAAGAATTGCACAGAGGGCTTGATGAGGCTATGAAAGAACTAGATCTTGCAGTATCACAACTGCCTTCTACGGAAGTAGGTGAAAATAGCGTTCATCATCTTGCAGGTGTGAAAGTGAAAATGGACTAAGTAAAATCACTCACCTTCTTCAAAAGGATGTTACTCGTTGAGTAACATCCTTTTTTTGTTTTTAAACTATAGAAAAATCCTAGATCCCGGCGTTATGCGCACAAACGTATGAACATTGTGATTTCTCCACTAGGGAAGGTGTCATCCCAGTGCCTTGACTACTTGGATCCAGGAATTTTATTAAGTTGGGAAGCATAAAAGTAGCCGTTTTATGTTAAAATACAACATTTTGATGATTATGAAAAGGCTGGATTCAAGCGTCACGCGCTGGAATGACATGGCGAGGCGTCATCCTGCTGCTCCTTTCTTGCCATCCCAGTAGCCTCCTTTTTTTGTCATCCGAATACCCCCTCTTGTCATCCCAGTGCGTGACACTGGGATCTAAGTTTTTATGCAAAATTATTATATTTATATACTTGCAAATAGGTGCAATTTGGAATGATCTATATTGTGAAATTAAGAAATGAGATCCCAGTGTCTGGGCACTGGGATGACAGGGGAAGGAGGCACTGGAATGACAGAAGAGAGTACTAGAATAACAGAAAAATCTCATCTATTTTCTCTTGATGAATAAACCTGAGTGGAGTATAGTAGCAATGCATTTATGTAGATTCTAATGAATAATTTAGTTTTGATTTATACAACTTTTTCAAATTTAAATGAGGCTAAAACTATTTCTGAAGAATTGTTAAACGAGAAATTAATTGTATGTGTAAATATATTTCCCGAAGTGAATTCTCTGTATTTATGGGAAGGTAAAATTAGTAATAGTTGTGAAGTAGTAGCAATTATGAAGAGCAAAAATGATCAAATTGATAAAATTGTAGAAAAAATCGAAGCAATGCATTCTTATGATCAGCCAGCTATTGCTGTGATGTCCATAGAAAAAGCAAATAAATCTTTTACTAATTGGGCTAATAGTGTTATTGATGTAAGTAGTATTGGGGTGTAGCCAAGTGGTAAGGCAGCGGTTTTTGATACCGTCACGCGAAGGTTCGAATCCTTCCACCCCAGCCATATTGAAGTGGGTGTGAAATGATATCACTTTTCTATAAATTAAGATTATTGAATTATATATTAGGTAGTCTAAAAGATATAATTGTTAAACTGTTTCTCTTCACAATGTATCTTTACACATCCAGCATTGTGCTCATGTTTCTCAGCAATGGTTTTTGGTATGCTGTAGAATTTGGCTCTTTCAAAAATGCGTTTTACCATTTATTTCAATATTGCAAGTGGTATTATGAAAATAGGGAAGACCTCGGTTACGGAATTTCTATTCGAATATTAGTAGCGTTCCTTACTCCGCATTTTCTCTATAAATTATTACTTAGCACAAGCTGGAAGTCCTTTTTAAAGGAAAAGATAGTGCAGATGCTCAGCACAAGAAGAAAAAAGGGTAGTGAGTTCAGTAACAGTAGTAAACCAAGTGGCAGTAGTTATAGTGATAAGAATAATTACAGCAATAACAGTGGTAACAATGAGCATCACGCTCAAGATGCAAAGCAGAAAGTAAACATGATAAAGCAGCTATTAATCAAAGATATAGAGGCAACTATAGATAGGAGATTGAATGATATTTTTTTCGGTAAAAGGAGTAACCCTCATTAAAAAGGTTTTATCTAGTAAGGCTTTTTAAGATTGGCTGTATTTTGTTTTTTACGTATACCGGATCACAATCAGCCAATATACATGTGTGAACAAAATCTTGACTAAAGTCTGACAACCAAGAAATCGCCTTACGTTTCTCTACCAAGCTTTCTGTTTTTTTACAGTGACTTGCTGCATCAGTCATTGCCTGCGCTATTACTGATTTCCACAGCAAATAATACCTTTGTATATCATCTGACGTACTATTTGTTTCATAGTGGTTAAAAAATTCTTTAAAATTGAAATTGTTTGACATAATGATACCTCTTTGGATTGAAATTTGAAATGATTTGAGTTTATGTCGCCACAGCAGATCCCGCTAACAAGCAGCGGGATGACGAGATGCCACCCGAACCTTCATACTGCCGCAGATCGTCATACCGCCGCGGCGCTAACACGTAGCGGGATGACGATTCTTCAAATCGTCAAGGTGTCATCCGAGTAGCTTGACTACTTGAATCCAGAAAACTTAACTTTAAATAAGTGGCTGCATAATAAAGACTAGATTCCAGCGTCACGCGGTGGAATGACACCATTTTCGGTCTCTTAAATTGCTTTAGCTACAAACATTAAGAAATTTACCAAGCGAAAAAAAAGGCAAAAGAAGCCCCGTGGTGCGAGTTTTGACCCTATAATAATTTAAACTGGCGCTGTAATAATGTGCTAACGCTTAAAATAAGCGCGATTTGGCTGAGTGTAGAAAAATTTTAAAAGACATGCAGCCGCTATAATTTTATGTAATCCGCTAATAAATACCTGAGTTTTTTACTGAATTTTGTCATTGAGCCTGCAGGTCAAAAACAAGTTTTGAGTCATAAATACCCTTACTATCATAATAAGGGAGCTGGCGGAGTTTGTCAAGTAAGTTTTTTCGTTTCTATGGTGTCAGCTACTTGCATGACACCATTTGTTGTAAACTCACTTTTTCTTGATTTTTTGGTTTATCTTGTCTACCTATTTTGCCACTCTGCTAAACGGATACCTACTGAATAACAGTAAGATTTTTCAATCCTGTTCCACAGCAAATTTTAGTGCCATGTGAGTAGTTATAGTGCTGTTAACAATCAAAACGACAAAAATTAACATGGTGATTAGTAGTGTATAAATATTCAAGGACAAATTTTCAAATTGAGTTAGCATTTTAAAATAGACAAAGGTTGGCATTATCATTGGCAAAACAAGAATTTGCGATACTCCTGATGCTAAGTTGTTTCGACCAATCATCAATGCATTTCCAGTAGCTGAAATATTAATGATTATCAGCGTATTAAATAATAAAGACACTCCAGCTGCTATTGAGTGTTCAATACTATTGCCTAGAACTGCAAAGCTGAATATGGAAGAAACCACTGAAATCGGTAGCCCAAATAATAACCAGTGAGCGAAAATTTTATAAGCAACTATAAGCCTAGAAGAGAGTGGCTGTACAAAGATTTGCTCTAATATTCCATCATGATAATCAGATGTAAACAAATTATTTGTAGAGATCTGCAAAACAAATGTAGCACATATCCATGTTAATGTTAACATAACTTCTTGTTTATTGTTGTTTTCAAGTGTAAATGAAGATAAACTTAACATTATAATAAAAATACATACTATATAGATAAGGTTCTTACCATCTATTACTAATTTTTTTACTAAGTCGATCATACTAGGCTTTTAAATGTTTATTATAAATTATAGTGTTTACTTTGAGGGTAGTATAATTTTTTGTTCATAAGTTATATAGGTTTTATTATTTTTTTGATAATGCAATTATGGAAAAGTTACTGAAAATAAAGTCACCAGAGGATTATACTCCTTCAGAAGATGAAGAATATATGAGCGTAAAACAACTGGAATACTTCAGCTTAAAGTTACAATCAATACTCGCTGAGTTGGAGAAACAAGAACTAGAAGATAATAGTATTGATACATACTATTCTGATGGAGATAGTGGAAATGAGGAATTAATCAAGCGCCGAAAAGATAGAAAAGAAAAGATTAAGGAGGCGTTAGAAAAAATAAAATTAGGCACTTATGGTTACTGCGATGGAATAGGAGAAGAAATAGGAGTCAAAAGACTTAAAGCTAATCCGCTTGCTATATATTGTATTGAAGAGCAAGAGAGAGTAGAAAAAGAAAAGAACGTGTACAACATTAACGATTAATTTACACATAAGTGGTGAGCTATTGGGCTTCAAGAGGAGCAAGAGGCGGATCAGGACTGAAGTATGTTATGCTATAAAGAAAGTGGAAAATTGGACATTCTCAACTCGACTCCTGCAGATTAAAAATTAAGTTGAATTAAAAATTGGGTTTGACGCAGTTTTTTCCCATAGTTTAAGAAATTAAAAACTTAACGATTAGAATTATAATTACAAACCACAGTAAAAAATAGACTTTTCCATTTGATTTATTTTTAACTTGGATGTTTTCTAATTTTTTATCAGCTATTAGGTTTAATTTTTCTATAAGGCTAAATATCCCTTGGATTGTTTTTACAGGATAAGAATTTCTAATTTTTTCCCTATACCCTATTTTACTTTCATGTTCACTGCTTATCCACGCTTCAACTACTTTCCACATATTGATTTCTGGGTAGATCTTTCTACATGTCCCTTCCAGTAAAATCATAGTTTTCTGCAGCAATAACAATTGTGTTTGAACTTTCATATCAAAATCACCAGTTATTTTTAATAGCTGAGCAAGTAAACTAGCAAATGAAATCTTCTGTATAGGCTGCCCAATAATGGGTTCACCTATTGCCCTGCAAGCTATGACAAAATTTCTATGCTGTGATGAAACGTAACCAGCTTTAAAGTGCATTTTTGCAACGTGGTCATAATCCCGATTTAAAAAGCCTTTGAGTATCTCTATAACGTAATAGCATGTCTCACGATCTATTCTACCCATGATTCCACAATCCAGGGCAATAATATTGTTATTACTATCAACCATTAGATTTCCAGGATGCATATCAGCATGAAAAAAACAATCCCTGTATACCTGACTACAAAACGATTCTATAAGATTGATAGCTATTTGCTTACGATTATTCAGTTTTTCAACTTCGTATATTGGTGTTGCTTCTATCCATTCTAATGTTAAAACCTTTTTTGCAGTTCTATTCCAATCTATTTCAGGTACATAAAAACCTCTGTCATTTTTTGTGTTTTCCTTTAGTTCTGAAGAGTGAGCAGCTTCAAAACGTAGATCTAACTCTAATCGGCAAATTTCAGCAAAAGTTTTGACTAATTCAATTGGCCTCAGCCTTTTTGATTGTTCGCTAAATTTTTCTGCAATTTCTGCAAGCCAAGAAAGCATTTTTATATCCCTTGAGAATGTTTTCTCAATATTTGGCCTTAAAACCTTCACAGCAACTTCCTTACCCTCAGTTGTAACCGCTCTATGCACCTGAGAAATCGATGCTGCTGCAATTGGCTTTTCAGAAAAGCTTGAAAAAATGTCGCTCAATTTACAATTAAACTCACTTTCTATAGTTTTAACTGCTATTTTATGTGAAAATGATGGCAATCTATCACATATCAATAACAAGTTATTTGTTATATCCTCATTTAAAACATCAGTACGTGATGAGATAGACTGCCCAAACTTAATGAACACCGGACCTAATTTTTCAAGAGCACACTTTAGCTTATGGCCTTGTATTTTATTTATTGATTTCTTTGATGGTGGAAGTAAATAAGGTAATATATTGTAACGTGTCAGCACTGTAGTTATGTGCAGAAGACGCAAAATATTTTGAATCATTTTGCTGCGTAACTGCTAAATATTTCATTTAGGGTTCTATTTTTCATAATCTCATCAGGCTTGCCTTGGCAATAGATAGTATTATTTATACAAATTACGTAATCTGAGGATGGTAGAGCAGAGTTAAGATCATGAGAAGTCATAAGAATCGATACCAATCGTTTTTTTGCTATTTTATTTATAGTATCATAAAATTTAGCCCGCGCGTTAATATCCATTGCACTGACTGGTTCATCTAGAATGATCAAGTCAGGCTCTGCAATTAAACAACGTGCAAGCAGTAGTAGTTGTGTTTGCCCTGCAGAAATTTCTAACACTTGATTCTTCAAAATGTTACCGATACCAACCAACTCTATCGCTTCTGTAATAATGGATTGATTTTTCTTTAGTCTTTTCAAGGAGCTATTTAAAAGGAAATATTCAACTGTTATTGGCATCAAATTACTAATACTAAAATTTTGCGGCATATAGCCAATTTTTATGTTGTCAGCAAATACGATACTACCGGTACAGCTTTTATTTATGCCAGCAATTGCTTTCACTAAAGAGGTTTTACCTCCACCATTTGGACCAAGTATTGTAATTACGTCTCCTCTTTCCATGAACATATTGATATTGTCAAGGATTTTTTTACCATCATATGTGAGAGCAAGATTTTCTATTTTTAGAACACGATTATTGACATTATTTAACTTTTTGGCAAAATTTAACTTCTTCTCAACGTTTATATGAGACATTTACTGGCTTTTTTTCTATTACTTTCATTTACACTATACTATAATATTGCCTTTTCATCCAATTTAAAAGTTGTAGCTACAATCAAACCTATCCACTCACTTGTAGCTTCTGTGACAGAAGGGATTTTAGAACCGGAATTGCTTGGCTATGCAACATCTGCGCATAATTATATATTAAAGCCGTCTGATGCGAGTAATTTGGAATCAAGTGATGTCATATTTTACACTGACGATAACTTAGAGACGTTTGTTCAAACTTTCGCCAAAAATAATAAAGAACTAGTGCAATTGTCAAAGGTAATCAACCTACTTCCTGCTCGGCCACATTCATTTTCTAGAAAAATTACCAATACTCAAGATGAAAAAGACCTACACATTTGGCTGAGTCCCAAAAATGCAAAGAGCATGGTACTTTTTATAAGTGCAACATTGTCTAACATAGATAAAGAAAATTTCCATCGATACAACTCTAATGCAACAAAAGCCATAAAAAAAATAGACCAAGAAGTAAAAGAAATCGTGAAAGAACTGAATGATTTTAAAAATCAAAAATACATCGTCACTCACGATGCTTATCAATATTTTGAAAAATATTTTGGTTTAAATCACCCAAGCGCCATTCTTTCTATAGAAGAGGATTTGTACATAGGTATGAAGAGTTTAATGAAGCTAAAAAAGATAATGAAGGAAGAAAACGTTAAATGTATATTTGCTCATTCACAAGAAGATAGCATAAAGCCTAATGCTCTTTCTAATGACGCAAAAATGGTAGTTCTTGATCCTATTGGATCAGACATAGAGCCTGGAAAAGATGCATATCTAGCTATAATCAATAGCATTGCACAAAATTTCAAATCTTGTTTTGTTGAGTAACAAGTTCTTTTTAAAATGCCTCTGACTTACTGTTTTATTGTTCTGCATTTAAATCACCATTTGTCCTTTACATATTATACAGGTTTAGAATTATGCTTTATTCTTACGTTTATGTCTTGGTCCAATGCAATCAATAAGTTAAACAAGTATTCTAAGGAAAACCCTTCGATTTTTGACCTATTGATTTGAGATACTTTAGGTTGATCAATCTTTAGAGCGTTTGCTGCTTTTTTCTGTGTTGTGTACCTCTTACTTATTAATTGTGCAATGACCTTTATTAATTTCAGTTTTGTATCTTTTACATCCCCCAACTCTACTATTATAGGATAACTTGATTGTAAATTTTGCATAATAATAAAATTCCTTATAAAAAAACTACTTTAATTTTTCTTCTTTAAATAATACATGCCTTCTGACTACTGGGTCATACTTCCTAAACTCCAGTTTTCTGGTGAGCTTTTTTGGATTACGCTTTTTTACATAAAAATAGCCAGTTGATTTTTCTTCACCAGTTTTTGTTATCTTGATTGCAGTGCTGACTAACTTAACGAGCAAAGAAGCATTTTTTTTCGCCATACTTATAATGATATAATGAATTCTATACGAGTTTATTACGCAAAACACTAAAAGTCAACCGAATAATGCAGATCGTAAAATTCTTGACAATCAACAATGCATTAAGTAGCATGAAGTTAACTTCAGAATGAAAAGCAAACGGTAAATAAGTGGTAAATAGTGGCAAAAGGTTATTATTGATAGAAAATTCTGCCTGTTCTAATGAGGTAAGAGTTGCCTTATCAGTTAATAATAAGGTTGTAGAATTTGAACAAGAATTCAAGGAAAAAAAACAATTAAGAGGTAATATATACGTTGCTTATGTAAAGCGTGTAGAGCCTTCTTTGCAAGCCGTATTTATTGAATATGGAAAAAACAAGCAAGGTTTTTTATCTTTTTCCGAGATATCTCTAGATTACTTCAATATTCCAGAAAAAGAAAAGGAAACTATCTTTGAGGGCTACTCAAATGACGATTGTACAGAAGAAGCTTCAGCAAATGTTTCTTCAGATTCTGCAGCTAGTAAGAATGTCAACGAGTTAGGTAGTGGTTTTGTAAGAGAGGTACCTTTATATAAAAAATACAAATTACAAGATGTTATTTCAGTAAATCAAAAAGTATTGGTCCAGCTAACTAAAGAGGAACGAGGCAATAAAGGAGCTTCATTTACAACATACATAACTTTAGTGGGTAGATACTGTGTTTTCATGCCAAATTCCATGAGTAAAGGTGGAGTGTCTCGCAGAATTGAAGATGCTAATGTCAGAAAGCAGTTAAAGGATATACTGAGTTCAATAAACTTGCCAAAAAGATCAGGTTTAATAGTAAGAACTGTTGGTTCAGGAAAAGATAAGAAAGAAATTGAGCAGGATTACAATGACTTATCCTCATTATGGCAGAGCATTCAAAAAAATGCCTTCTCTGTAAATGCTCCATCATTAATTTACAATGAAGCAGATGTAATTAT
Source organism: Wolbachia endosymbiont (group A) of Myopa testacea (assembly GCF_964027115.1). Classification (NCBI taxonomy): domain Bacteria; kingdom Pseudomonadati; phylum Pseudomonadota; class Alphaproteobacteria; order Rickettsiales; family Anaplasmataceae; genus Wolbachia; species Wolbachia endosymbiont (group A) of Myopa testacea. Next base: position 956,428 of record NZ_OZ034729.1, on the reverse strand, counting down.
GAGATCTGTTCGTGATTTTTGTAGCGATGGTATAGAAGTCATAGTATCTGGGAAGGAAGCTTTTGAAGCAGTGAGACAATATACTAAAAATGCATTAAAAGGTAGTAAGTTGCGTTACAGATTGTATAGAGGTTCTATCCCAATCTTTACTTACTATGGAATCGAAGATCAAATTTCTGAGTTATATAGCAATAGGGTAGAGTTGCCATCTGGTGGGTCTTTGGTAATAACTTTAACTGAGGCGTTTGTTTCAATAGACGTAAATTCAGGAAAGATGACAGGAGAAGATAGCATAGAAGAAACAGCTTATAGAACCAATATGGAAGCAGTACCTGAAATATCAAGACAAGTGAATCTTAGGGGCCTATCAGGATTAATAGTAGTCGATTTTATTGACATGTTGAAATATCAGTATTGCAGAGCTGTTGAGTCTGCTATAAAGCAAGCGTTTAAAGACGATAAAGCTAAAGTTCAATTTAGCTACATAAATGACTTTGGTTTAATGGTATTTTCAAGACAAAGAATTAAACCAAACATACAAGAAATTAATACTACAGAGTGTTTACACTGCAAGGGTATTGGAAGAGTAAAATCGAACGAAGTAATTGTTGCATCGATACTAAGGGATTTACAACACATTGCTCATAGGAACCAAAATAAGTCTTTTGATTTAGTAGCGCATAGTGCGGTTATAGCGCATATTTTTAATAATAAACGGAATACAGTTTCTACAATCGAAAAAGAGTTTAATATTACATTGAACATTAGTATTGATAACAGTTTAGATGTAAATACATTTGTTTTAAAACAAGGAGATGATGTTAATTCAAACGGTTATAAGCCATTACAGAACTCTGGATACCAAATTGAGGATAGCAGCAATGAAGAAGTTGATAATTCAAATAAACTACGAGGCAATTTTTGGCTGACTAAATGGCTTTCGCGCTTTTTAAGTTCTAATAACTAATTAGAAACCCTAAATTGGGCTTGTAATTAATAAGTCCTGTACTTATATATTCTTATATCAGATAATATTTACAATGGGGTACTCATTATGGGAAGAGCAATAGGCATAGATCTCGGAACAACAAATTCTTGTGTTGCAATAATGCAGGGCAAGGATACAAAGGTAATAGAAAATAAAGAAGGGGCAAGAACTACTCCATCTATAGTTGCATTTACTTCGTCAGGAGAAAGGTTGATTGGCGCTCCTGCAAAAAGACAAGCAACCACCAATGCAAGTAATACTTTTTTTGCTACTAAGAGATTAATAGGCCGTCAATACGGTGATTCTGAAATGAAAAATCTAAACGTGCCGTATAAAGTGTTTGCAGCAAAAAATGGTGATGCATGGGTTAAAACCACTGATAATAAAGAATACTCTCCTAGTCAAATTGGTGCATTCATACTACAAAACATGAAAGAAGCAGCAGAAGCTTATCTTGGAGAGGAAGTAAAAGATGCTGTGATAACAGTGCCAGCATACTTCAACGACTCTCAACGTCAAGCAACAAAAGATGCAGGAAAAATCGCCGGATTAAATGTGCTCAGAATAGTAAATGAACCGACTGCTGCAGCGCTTGCTTATGGTCTTGATAAGAAACATGGGCACACAATAGTGGTATATGACCTTGGTGGTGGTACATTTGATGTCTCAATACTTGAAATAGGTGAAGGGGTTTTTGAAGTAAAGGCTACAAATGGTGACACTCATCTTGGAGGTGAAGACTTTGATAACGCAATAGTGAGTTATTTACTAGATGAATTCAAGAAAAGTAATGGCATTGATTTGAAAAATGATCCAATGGCTATGCAAAGAATCAAAGAAGCTGCTGAAAAAGCGAAAATTGAATTATCAAGTGCAATGGAAACGGAAATAAATCTACCGTTTATTACAGCTGATGCAAGTGGTCCAAAACACTTAAATATGAAATTAACGAGAGCAAAACTTGAAAGCTTAGTGAATGGTTTAATCGAAAGAACTATGGCTCCTTGTAAAAAAGCTCTTGAGGATGCTGGTTTGTCTGCTAGTCAAATTGGCGAAGTGGTTCTCGTTGGTGGCATGACTCGTATGCCAAAAATCATAGAGAAAGTTAAAGAATTCTTTGGCAAAGATCCACATAGAGGAGTAAATCCTGATGAAGTTGTAGCAATTGGAGCTGCAATACAGGCGGGAATCATTCAAGGTGATGTAAGAGATGTGTTACTACTTGACGTGACTCCACTTTCTCTTGGTATTGAGACTCTAGGAGGAGTATTCACTCCACTTATTGAACGTAATACTACTATTCCTACTAAAAAATCTCAGGTGTTTTCAACTGCAGAAGATAACCAAACAGCCGTTACAATTAAGGTACATCAAGGTGAAAGAAAATTGGCGGTTGATAACAAGCTACTTGGTCAGTTTAGTTTGGAAGGGATACCTCCTGCTCCTCGTGGAGTTCCTCAGATCGAAGTAACATTTGACATAGATGCAAATGGAATAGCACACGTTTCTGCAAAAGATAAAGCTACTGGAAAAGAGCAAAAAATACGCATTCAATCTTCAGGTGGTCTATCTGATGATGAAATAAATCGCATGGTAAAAGAAGCTGAAGAAAAAGCGCAAGAAGATAAAAAGCGCAAAAAGTTTATTGAAGAGAAGAATCAAGCGGATAGTTTAGTTCATTCTACAGAAAAGTCTCTGACAGAGTATGGTGATAAAGTTTCACCAGAAGATAAATCTGCTATTGAAAATGCAGTTAACGAATTAAAAGAAGTTAGTAAATCTGATAACATTGATGACGCTGATTCAATCCAGCAGAAAGTTACTAATCTTTCTCAATTATCTATGAAACTTGGAGAAGCTATGTATAATGCCTCACAACAAAATAGTGCTGGAAATGGCTTTTCATCAGAAGGGAATCCAAATGATAAAGAAGAAAAGGTAGTAGATTCTGATTATCAAGACATAGATAATAAGGAAGAGAATAAATAAGGGTGTGTTATATCACTTTTCCTGTCATCCCAGTGTCAGCTACTTGGATGACAAGAGGAGCATGTTGTTGCTTAAAGAAACCATTATGGATATTATTAAAACAATAGAAGAAAAGATACGCGATTCGATAGATTTAATTGATATCAACATTGTCGATGAATCAGCAAAGCATGCTGATCATTATTTTGCTTCATCTTCAACATTACCTTCGCACATTAAATTAATATTAATATCTGACGGCTTTATTGGAATGAGAATTCTAAAAAGACATAAGTTGATTTATGAGTTATTGAAGGGTAAGATAGAGCTAATACATGCAATTTCTCTTCACTTGTATACGCAAAACGAGTACAATTTAAAAAATAAATAATAAAAATGTGAAGGAAGAGTCTATATTAGTTAAAGCAGGAAGAAAATTTAATGACTATAAAGGTTCTATGAACCCGCCAGTTTATCATTCTTCTACCATATTATTTCCTACTTACAAGGACTACTTAAATGCAGCAAATGGAGAAAGTATATACGATGTAATCAACGATGGTGTTGCAAGGGATTATAGCTACAGTAATGTTGGTACTCCTACTGTCCATTATCTTTCAAATGCACTGGCTGAAATTGAAGGGAGTGGACAAGCGCTTATTTATCCTTCCGGACTATTTGCACTTACTTTTGCTATTTTGACTTTCACTAAAGCAGGCTCGCACGTTTTAATTCAAGATAATAGTTATTATAGGCTTAGGAGGTTTGCAGAAAATGAGCTACCAAAAAGAGGAACAGAAGTAACTTTTTATGATCCAACGCAGGATATAACTGATTTAATTCAGAGTAATACTTCATTGATAATGATCGAGACTCCTGGTTCTATAATATTTGAGATTTCGAATATAGAGCATATAGTAAAAGTTGCTAAAGAACATGGAATCGTAACCGTTTGCGACAATTCATGGGCCACTCCTTTGTTATTTAAGCCGCTTGATTATGGAATTGATGTTGCACTATATTCAGTGACAAAGTATCTAGCCGGTCACTCAGATTTAGTTATGGGAGCTATTATTGCTGAAGGTGAAATTTTTAAATTGCTTTATGAGAGCTATAAAAATTATGGAGTAACCATTCAATCGCACGACTGCTACCTTGCACACAGGGGACTAAGAACACTGCACACACGTATGAAAAGGCACCAAAATACAGCAATGGAAGTGGCAAAGTGGCTAGAAGCACAGCAAAAAGTTAGAAAGGTTTTATATCCAGCACTTCCCTCCCATCCTCAACACGAATTATGGAAAAGTTACTTCAAAGGAGCAAGCGGCACATTCAGTATAGCACTGGATAGAGAATATTCATGTGAAGAACTAAGCTGCATGGTTGATCATATGAAAATTTTTAGTATTGGTGCTTCTTGGGGAGGGTGCGACAGTTTGATATTACCAGTAGATCGTAGATCTATGTCAAGATCTGTAATGAATTCAGATTGTGGTGGAAGTTTCGTGCGAATATTTTGTGGACTGGAAGATCCTGAAGATTTAATCTTTGACCTTAATGACGCACTAAAAAGGTTACCATGTTTAGACTTTCAAAACGATGAAGTAGGACATGAAACTGAGAGAATTACTGCATGATATTGTTGATGTTAACTTTGACGTTGAAATCAAGGGCGTTACATGTAATCCCAAGAGAGTCAAGGAAGGTTATCTTTTCGTTTGTGTGTCAGAAAGGGATAGGGTTTACATAGATCAGATATTATCTTGTGGAGCTAAAGCGATAATTGCAAGTGATTGCATAACAAATGGTGTCATTCCAGTGCGTGACGCTGGAATTCATATTTTCCACCCAAATCCTCAAGAAATATACAGCGAAATAGTCAGCAGGTTTTATCAATTCAAACAGCCCAAATATGTTGCTGCTGTAACGGGTACGAATGGTAAAACTTCAGTAGTAGAATTTTGCCGCCAGATCTGGCAAAACTCTGGCTATAATGCTGCGTCTATTGGAACACTTGGAACATGCATCAATAATGGTAGAAAAGGTAATAGCAACAGTCTTACCACTCCAGATGCAGATGACCTTTACGCAACATTGCGTGGTATAAATGTAGAACACTTAGTGTTAGAAGCATCAAGTCATGGGATTGATCAATATAGAATCCATGGATTAAAGTTGAGTGCTGCAGCTTTTACTAATTTCTCGCAAGATCATTTAGATTACCATAAAAATCTTGGTGAATATTTAGAAACTAAAAAAAGGTTATTTTACGAGGTATTACCAGAAGGAAAAACAGCGATTTTAAATACGGATATAGATGAATACTACGCGTTGCTTAAGATAGCTGAAAAACGCAGCAACAAAATTATCACCTATGGAAAAACAGGCTCTGATATTACTTTATTGGAGCAAACACCAACCCCTAATGGTCAACACCTTACAATAAAAATTGGTGGTGAAATTTATGATACGTTTTTTCCGGTTCTGGGGCAATTTCAAGCATATAATCTGTTGTGTGCAATGGGTATAGTTACCTCGTCTGGACTGAATTACAGAGAAATATGTGTAGAAAAACTCGTTTCTCCACCAGGAAGAATGGAAAAAGTGAAACCTTTTGCATTTGTGGATTACGCTCATACTCCAAGTGCGCTTAAACAAGCCCTATTGTCTTTAAAATGGCATTTTAATAAAAAAATAATTCTAGTTTTTGGTTGTGGTGGCAATCGTGATCAAACAAAACGCGCAGAAATGGGTAAAGTAGCACAAATATATGCAGACAAAGTGATAATCACGGATGACAATCCGCGTGATGAGAATCCTGCAGAAATTCGTCGTGGTATTTTACTACATTGCCCTAATGCGCTAGAGATAGAAGATAGAAGAGAAGCTATAGAGAAAGGAGTAGATATTGCCTATAACGAGGGTATGATTCTGCTAGTTGCAGGAAAGGGGCACGAAAGATTTCAAATCATAGGGAATCAAACCTTTGAGTTTAGTGATGTTGAGGTTATTAAAAGTAAAGTTTTATCTTGACCTATATACTCTGACCAATTTCCTATACAGAGCTCTCTGTTTCTTCCATTTTAGTGTTAGGTTTTGACATTACGTACGCAATGCAAACAGATACTAATGCAATGGATACAGATATACCAATAGTTACTAGTATAGGTAATTCAACAATGTATCCAATACCCGCCACTATCAATGCAGTTGCAATACCACCTACAGCAATCATTTTTGCTTGCCTTTTTTTCTTACATTCCATTTCTTTCTTATGTTTTTCTTCTTCTGCTTTCTCCAAGACAGCAATCACCTCTTTGTCTGTAGCAAACATAATGGGAATGGAATTATTATTATCTAGTGCTAAAGGACTAGCTCCTTTATTTAACAGGCACCTCACTGCATTTATATGATTATTAGTAGGAGCAAAATGCGGCGGTGTTGAGCCAAGTTTAGAACATGAGTGAATATGTGCTCCTTGCTCCAGTAGTAATTCTATTATTTCCGTATTACCGCTGCTAGCGGCACAATGCAGAGCAGTGTATCCACCACCATCGCGTGTACTAACCTCTGCACCTTTCTCCAGTAGACGTCTTACTGTTTTTACTAAGCCTTTATGAGCAGCAATGTTTAACGCAGTAGTATAATACCGAGAAGCATGGTTAATCTCTTGCCGTATTTCAAATAAATGATCTATGTGAAAATTAAGTCTTTTCCACTGATTTTATGTATCTTGGTTACATGCGAGCAGCTTTTGCTTAATTTCTTCAATTATGTCACTTTCTTTTGATTCTTGCTCTTTTATACTCGTACGCTCTCCAAAAACTATTTACTATAAATTATTTTATAGATAAAACAAAAACAAGTCAAGATTTTTACGTAATAGTTTCACAATCATTCACCGTTCTTGCAAGTGATAGCACTCTCACTTCTCTTGCACCGGAGTTTAAAATTTCTTGAGAGCAAGATCTTACAGTTGCTCCGGTTGTTACCACATCATCAACTAATATCACGATTTTATTTTCGATAATTTTCTTGTTGCTTATGCTAAAAGCCTTTTTCAAATTTTTTTCACGCTGTTTAAGTGAAAGACCAGCTTGAGGCGCAGTATGGCGAAGACATTTTATTGCAAATGGCGTATAGGATAAATTGGACAACTTACTCAACTCTTTTGCAAGCAATGCTGCTTGATTATATTTACGTTTAAGCAAGCACATTTTATGTAACGGTATAGGAATTATGACCTCTCCGTTCTGAAACGTATCCTGATTAGCTTGGTGTGTCCACTTTGCATAGATTTTTACGTAATTCAAATTATCAAAAAATTTGAAATTTATAATCATGTTTTTACTATGTTGATCATAAGCAAAAACTGATCTTAATACTTTAAACGGTGGAGGATTGATGATGCACTTACCACACGTATGAATGTTGTCTGAGATTACTACGCCACAAACATTGCAGTAATGCTTAGTTAGAAAATTGATTTTTTTGTTGCATTCACTACACAGATTAAGATTTTCATCAATGATATATTCGCAACTTACGCATACGTTCGGAAATATAAGATTTGTAGCTTTTTTTAGTAAGAGAAGGTTCACAATTCATTAAATATATTATAAAATTTATATAGTATAGCTAAAGTAACTTGTGCTTACACTCTTTCACTTTTTATTTCATCTCAATGTAATTCAAACTGAGCCACTGCTGAAAAAGCAGAACTTATAAATCAGTTTGCGGTATACCATTGACTAAAGTAGTCTCCGAATCACTCCGATTAGATAAAAGCTGATGTTTTTCTGGCTCCTGTATTTCACTTAACTTACTTTGCACTTTGTTGCAAGCCCACACAAGTGGCGTTATCATTGACGCGGCAGCCCAAATGATAGCAGCGCAAGCATAACTTACAATCTTGTTAAATACTTCAGCTACTGCACTAGCACAATCTTGCCCAGCACTTAAAAATGCATTTGAATGATCAACTAATGATTTTGTACTTGCTTTTAAACAATAGTCCCCTGTTATTTTTGACAATAACTTGGCTGGAAAGTATGACGAATATGCCACCATCAAAAATAAAGGTTGCAATATTATGCTAGCTGCTAGAAAAGCACCCTGTTCACAAAGTGGAAACACTTCCTCTGCTCTGTGGCCCACGTATTCACATTTATCATTGTTTTTATAATACTTGTTATAATTGTCTTTACTCTCAACTCCACAAATTACATCTTTTACAGGTCCTAATATATTATCAACATAATGTACAGACTTATAGAAACTATTTTCTGGAACTAGTGTGCAATCTTCTGCTCTCTTAGCAGGTACAACTCCATATTCAACGTACCTTCTAAAGTATCGATATACTGACATTCTTATCTCCAAATCATAAATATGCAACCTAGCCTAATATAATTAAGAAATAGTTTATGCTTGATTTAATAAATATGTTTTAAGATACCTGCCTGTAACACTTTCTGGAATTTTTACCACTTCTTCTGGAGTTCCTGTAGCAATCACTTCTCCGCCTTTTATTCCGCCCTCTGGTCCGATGTCTATTATATAATCTGCAGTTTTTATAACGTGCAAATTGTGCTCGATAACTATAACAGTGTTTCCCAGATCGACTAATCTATGGAGTATTTTTAGTAAGTTATTTATATCTTCAAAGTGTAATCCAGTTGTTGGCTCATCAAGAATATACAATGTTCTTCCGGTAAATCGTTTTGATAGCTCTTTGGATAGCTTTATTCGTTGTGCTTCACCCCCAGACAACGTTGTTGACGACTGTCCGAGTTTTATATAGCCAAGCCCCACTTCCTGCAAAGAAACCAACTTTTCTTTTATCATTGGAAGGTTTTCAAAAAAATCACAAGCCTGATCTATCGTCATATCAAGCACATCAGAGATTGATTTTCCTTTATAAGTAACTTCCAATGTTTCACGATTATACCTTCGCCCTTTACACTGCTCACACTTCACATAAACGTCCGGTAGAAAATGCATCTCTATCTTTAAGTGCCCATCACCTTTACAAGCCTCACACCTTCCCCCTCTGGTATTAAATGAAAACCGGCCTATGTTATATCCCCTTGCTTTTGACTCCGAAAGACCTGCAAACCAATTTCTTATATGAGTAAACATACCGACATATGTTGCTGGATTTGACGCAGGAGTTCTACCAATTGGCGACTGATCAACTTCTATAACTTTATCTATATATTCAAGGCCTTCTATTCTATCACACCGACCATACCGTGCAGACGAATGATATATCTTATGTGCTGAATATTTATATAACGTTTCTATGACTAAACTTGATTTTCCCCCTCCTGATATTCCAGTAACACAAATAAGATTCCCTATAGGAAATTTAACGTTCACATTTTTTAAGTTATTTTCACATGCATTTATTACTTTTATGAACTGAGTTGCTTGCTTTCTTCTCCTTGGAATTAAAATTTTTTTCTCTCCACTCAAATATTGCCCTGTTATGCTCCCTGAATTTCTTTGCACCTGGTCTGGTGTTCCTTCTGCAATAACTTTTCCACCATTTACGCCAGCTCCAGGACCAATATCAATCGCATAATCAGCAGCCATTATTGTATCTTCATCATGCTCAACAACGATTACAGTGTTACCCATGTCTCTCAAGTCTTTCAGTGTAGCAATTAACCGATCATTATCGAATTGATGAAGGCCTATCGAGGGTTCATCAAGCACATACAGCACTCCTGTTAAACCAGAGCCAATTTGCGAAGCAAGTCTGATCCTCTGACTCTCACCGCCAGAGAGAGTGCTAGATTCTCGATCGAGCGTTAGGTAATTCAACCCTACATTCTTTAGAAATGCTAGCCTCTTGATTATTTCATTTAATATTTTACTTGAGATTTGCTTCTGTTGTTCTGTGAGCTTGTCTGGCAAATTTTCAAACCACTTAAGGGATTTATCGATGCTGAGCCCTGATATTTCACCTATATGTCTGCTATCAATTTTCACTGTGAGTGCTTCTTTTCTCAATCTATAGCCAGTACATTCCTTACAATGAATAACAGAGCAGTATCGCTCAACAAGCGTTTCATCATAATCCATCTGGTTCTCCAAGATACTAATCAAACCTTGAAATTTATTAGAGCCAAAGAGTATCATATCTTTTACTTCTTGATCTATGTTCTTCCACGGAACATCAAGGCTAAATTTACAATTTTCAGCCAGTGATAGAAGTGCACTTTTTAGAAATCTATAACTTGTGTGCACTTGACAGAACATTGGTCCTACTGGCTTTAAAGCACCCTCAGATATTGAAAGAGTTTCATCTGGCACTATCAGCTTTACATCAACAGCCAGCTTTTTACCAAGCCCATTACACGAACCACATGCACCGTAAGGGCTGTTAAAAGAAAATAATCTTGGTTCTATTTCCTCAAGAGTGAAACCAGACTCGGGGCATGCAAAATTCTCTGAAAAAGTCAGAATTTGACCATTTTTATACTCGGAATTATGGTTGTCAGGTAGGTTTACTACTTCTACATACATTAGACCATTACCAAGTTTTAGTGCGGATTCTATACTACTTGGCAGTCGATTTCCTATATCGCCCAATATTGATATTCTATCTGCAACCACAAAAATGTCGTGTTTCTTGTTCTTATCGAGTTTAGGCAAGTCATCTACATTGTACACTTCACCATCTATTTTGAACCTTACGTAACCTTGTCTTTTAATTTCCAATATCTCTTTGAGATGTTCTCCCTTTCTACCACGCACAACAGGGGCAAGTATATATATTTTAGTTTCTAAAGGTAACGCAATTATAGTATCTACAATTTGAGATACAGTTTGCTTTGTTATCGGTAATCCAGTTGCAGGTGAATAAGGAACCCCTATTCGTGCATATACTAAGCGCAAGTAATCGTAAATTTCGGTAACAGTTCCAACTGTTGACCTTGGATTTTTTGAGATCGATTTCTGGTTGATAGATATTGCAGGGGAAAGACCTGTAATCGACTCAACATCTGGTTTATCCTGAATGTTGAGAAATTGACGCGCGTAAGCTGATAGGCTTTCAACGTATCGGCGTTGGCCTTCTGCATAAATCGTATCAAATGCGAGACTAGATTTACCAGAACCACTTAGCCCAGTTATAACAACTAGCTTATTTTTCGGTATATTGACATCTATACCTTGCAGATTATGTTCCCTTGCACCCTTAACTCTTATAAAATCGTCCATATTATACTATATAACGTATTTTAACCATTATAGCCTTAAAATACATGAATTTACAGTGATATGTTGATTTTCTATTGATTTTTTAACTGTTACGGAAAATTGGGCAGCGTTTGATAAATCGTCATTCCGCTACTTGTTAGCGGAATCTATGCTGAGATACCGGGCGGTATGACGTAGGGCTGTACAACTTGTGTTAGAGTCTTAGGGCAAATCTACTACCTATAAATTCTAAACTGTTGTTACGTATTAGGACCACCAAATACATCCCCAGGACCCAAAGTCAGTTTAACTATATCAGAAAACAGGTTATGTGGAAATCTTAAAATACTTCTTGTTCGCCAAGCAAAATAAATACATTCCTACAAACAAGCAGATGCTTAATACTGACGCATAAGAAAACTTAAAAATTAAATCTCTAGTATATATTGATAAGCATTTACCTGCAGAAAATTTGTATAGTAATCCAACACATACAACGGCACTATCAATTACTGATGCCATAATTAAAGTAATGAAATTTGCCATATGAAAATTCAACTTGGACTTCAATTTTTCAAAAACAATTATGCTCGAGAGAAGAGATACTAAAATTGCAGCATATGAAGTCAATATCATCAAACTAAAACTTTGCCATTTTAAAATATAGCATAGCGCTGTACACACTATTAAGCTATACGTAGCTTTTTCTTTGCCATAAAATTCAACTATTGAATTTACAACTAAAGCAGCTCCTATAAATAAAGCAGCACATATCATCAATTTATTTGAAGCGTTGAGTAAAGAAAGACTGATAAATAAGAGTGTCAGTAAAATAGACATAATTACCTAACTAAATTTAATAACATACATTTATTTTAAGTAAATATTGCACATAGTGAAAGAGTTATTTAACCTAATGGAAAAAAAACATTTTAAACTGACATGCTATAGCTACCCAAGAAAGGTTTTCCTACGTCATACCGCCGCGGCCGCTAACAAGCAGCGGGATGAAGAGTTTGTCGTTTATCAAATCGTCTGTAAACCTAAGTTACTTTAGCTATATAATAACTATTTTCCAAATCTTTCAGATTTACTTTTAAAACATCCTTTATGTTTAGCACCTTTTTCTCTGTTACTTTGCCAATACATGAATAAGCCGCATCTTCAAACAACGCTTCAAACCTCTGCTGATTTTGTGGTGCAATAGTAACCAAAATTCTACTTTGCGATTCAGAAAACATTATTATCTTGTTTATTATGTCTGTATTTTGTATTTTTCCTATTGGTACTAGTGAAAGATCGATTTCAGCACTAAGGTCTCCTGCAATTAGCGATTTTGCCAGAGCAATAATTAATCCGCCCAAGTTTGGTGCAATTGCAGAGGCAATTATGCCATCTTTTATTGCCTGGTTGTAACGCTCATACAACTTCCTAGCGCTCTTTGCATCAACTTTTGGCACGTTGTTATTATCTATTCCACTATATAACTGATATTCAGATCTGCCAAGCTCATCGTGGGTTGTACCAAGCACATATATCAAGTCCCCTGGCATTTTCACATCAAGCGATACCGCATTTTCAATATTTTCTATAACTCCAATTGCTGAAATGAGTAATGAAGGTGGTGCAGATATCATCACTTTCTCGCCATTTTCGTCATATCCCTTGAAGTCATTGAACATACTGTCTTTTCCGGATATGAATGGCGTTTTAAATGCAGTTGCAAAGTCGTAACAAGCCTCTGCAGCTCTCTTTAGCTGCCATAGCCTTTCTGGATTATAAGCATCGCACCAGCAAAAATTGTCGAGCAACGCTAGATGATTTATATTTCCTCCTGCAGCTACGTAGTTGCGTATTGCAGTGTCAATCGCACATGCTGCCATGTGATAAGTGTCAATTTCTCCATAACTTGAGCCAAATCCCTGCGATTTTACAACACCTTTGTTTGAAGAAAGGACTGGCCTCGAGACAACAGCTTCACTGCACACTCTTCCCTTGCCTTGCAGTGGTTTCAGTATTGACGATCCTTGAACCTCATGGTCATATTGTACCACTATAAACTCTTTGCTGCGTATGTTTGGTCTGCTTAGCATTTCTTTTAGCTCGACTTCTAAAAAAGACGGATTTCCAGCGCGTGACGCTGGCTGGTCAGCTACTTGGATGAAAGGGTAGGGGGCTTTAGACCATGGCTTTGTCTGTAAATGCACTTTGGGATTACCGTCATGCAGAAATTCAGTTTCGATGTCCATTATTACTTTCCCTTCAGGACATTTAACAACAGCTTTACCACTTTCGTTAAACTCTCCAATCACACAAACCTCCACATCATGTTTTTTCATGATTTGCTTAAACATAGGAAGATTTTCTTCTGGCACTGCTAAGGTCATTCTCTCTTGTGATTCTGATATCCATATTTCCCACGGAGCCATACCATCGTTTTTAAGGAGAACCTTGCTCAAATCAACTTCAAATCCGTTTTTTCCCATTTCACCAATGGACGATGATAGACCGCCTGCTCCATTATCCGTTATTGCATTATAAAGACCAAGCTCTCTTGCTTTTATGACGGCATTGGATAGTTTTTTTTGTGTTATTGGGTCGCCAATTTGCACAATCGTTGAAGGGCTGTTTCCCGACAAAGCCTCTGAAGAAAACGTTGCACCGTGAATTCCATCTCTTCCAACTCTTCCACCAATAATTACGATTTTATCGCCGTTTTTAGGCCCTTTGATGTGTGAAGGTACATTATTTATACTGCGCGGAATAGTTCCAACACTTCCAACAAAGACCAGCGGCTTTCCACAAAATCTATCGTCAAAATATACTGATCCAAGTTGTGTTGGAATACCGCAGCAGTTGCCAGCAACATTAACGCCATGAATCACTTCTTTCATTATATATTTTGGCGGTAAAATCTCATCAGTACGCTCCTTGTCCCTATAAAATTTGCCTTTTGCTTCTTTGGCAAAGCAAAAGTAATAGGTATTCATTATAGGCTCCGCGCCTTTCCCGAAACCCACTATATCACGATTAACTCCAAGCACTCCGGTCATTGCTCCACCAAATGGATCAAGAGCTGAAGGGCTATTGTGAGTTTCAACTTTATCTACAATCAAGTAATCGTCATCAAAAGTTATTCCTCCTGCGTTGTCGGAGAAAACTGACACGCATATGTCAGAATTTATCTCACGCGTTGCACGCTTAATATAATGAGCATATAGACCGTCTTTTATTTCATCAATAGGGGAGCAAAAAATATTGTGTTTACAATGTTCAGACCAAGTCTGTGCCAGAGACTCAAGTTCAATATCATATGGATTTCTACCGAGTTTTTTAAAGTAATCCTTTATAGCTTTCATTGCTGCCAGCGAGAGCCCTAAAGTGCCATTACCATCGATTCCATCTCTGCTGATTTTTTCAAGCTCTTGGTCACTCACATTGAGGTCAACAGATTTGGCTTTACCATTAATGGTGTCATTTGAGTAGCTGACACTGGAATCTACATCTTTTTTCTGGATCCCAGTGTCTGGGCACTGGGATGACAAGTAAGAGAGCGCTGAAGAGTTTGCTTTGTATTTACCATAATATTTCCAGCTATAGTTCTTACAGATAAGTGTGCAATATTCAGTGATAGGGTTGAATTCTTGTTTTATATCATCTTCAGTTGGCAAATTCCCTTGACTTAGAATCAATTTTGAACTTCTTGCTTTGATCTCAATTGGTGTTATTCCAGCGCGTGACGCTGGAATCTGCGTTTTCTCTTTCTGGATCCCAGTGTCAGCTACTTGGATGACAGAAGGGAGGGCTGGGATGACAGGCTGGTCGATATAGCCTTTGCTTATTAAATATTCTGTAATAATTTGTTTTGCTGTGTTGCCTACATTGTCGGTCATGCCAGGTAAAAAGCTTATCTCCAAGCCCCATTTTGCTTGTGGTTCTATGAAGTTATATTGAACTTCTTCAAGGTTTTCATTGTAGGAATAATAACGGCAGTCTTGTATGACTTTATTATAAAATAGCCCACAAATTTCTTCATGTAATTTTGATGGTAATTCTTTGCTTATGTAAATCAAGTAAACATTAACTACCCTTCTGCGGCCAACTTGTTCACATTTATTTAAAACTTCTATTCTGATGTTTGCCATGTAATATTGTGAAAGACTTTAATATATCATAGCATAAGAAACTGCGAGCACATTTATATTTTGAGTGATTTCTATATAATAAAATATTGTATTAATTGTTACTGTTAGTGGGAAGAGTTTTTACCGTTAATGTGGATGAGTCCTTTTTCAATGTATTGGTTCAGCACATATTTTCTGAATATGAAAGAGAAAAAATTCCCGAGATAAAGATCATACTTCCCTGCAAAAGGGATGTAATAGCGCTGCTGAGTGCGTTCAAGAATTATAACGCTAAAAAATGCATAATTTTGCCAGAGATAGTTTCACTGGAAAACATTGATGAAGAGGATTTAATATTACATCTTGATAGAGTTAAAGTTATCAATCCAACAAAGAGGACGCTGCTACTTATTCAATTCATATTGGAGTGGAATAGGAAAAATAATGATAATTTCCCCATTGATTTAGCTTATAGCCTGCCATCATTGCTTGATAAAATTCAATCTACCCAAACAACGGATTGTTATCAATTCGATGAACATTCAAAAAAAATAGAGAATTTCATAAGCTTACTCATTGAGAGTTGGAATAAAATTTTAAAAGATTTAGGAGTAGTAGATATATTAGAACATAAGAGTGATTACATAAACAATATGATAATCTCTTTACAGAAAGGCCAACATATAATCTTTGTTGGAATTGGAAAGGATAAGTCGTTAATTAAGGCTATATATGACCTGCCGTTTGGAAAAATAATTTTTCCTAATCTGAATTTGAAAATTAAAGAGAAAGATTGGCAATCACTTGATAAAAAACATTATCAATATTGCCTGAAAGATCTGCTCGATTATTTAAAAGTGGATAGAAGGGATGTTAGCTGCTTGAACACTATAGAGAATGAAATAACTGACTATGTTTTTGATACAACTGCCGATCTAAGCAAAGTTAGTAATGGACATATTGGCAATATTGAAGTCATCACTTGTGATTCCAGAGAGGAAGAAGCACAAGTGACATCATTAATTATAGAGAATGAAGGTTATGAAAACGTTTCTTTGGTTGTCTTTGATAAATTACTTGCAGCTCGTATAGCATGTTTATCAAGGCAACACAGTGCCATACCGGAAAATTATCCTTATATAACACTCCTACTTTATAGTATCGAAGTTTTGACCTCAAATTGGAGCAGTGTGTCATTACTTTCGCTCCTTAAACATAGGCTAGTGACTTTTGATTACACTCAAGAAGAGTACTCTCAGATTTTATCTGAATTTGAAATAGAGATATTACGCAACTTTAGTACAAATGGCCTTAAAGATATTATAGATGCTATTAATACCTATAAAAAGCTAAAACACAAAGAGGATATATTACTTATTATCAATAGGTTAGAGGCTATACTTAATCTTTTACTTAACTCTATAAATTGCCCTATTTCTGATGTGGTGGTAACTCATTTGCAGTGTATTAATGTGCTATCTGGTATAAATTTTTCAGAGCTAAATAGTGAAATAGGTAATTTCACCTGTAATTTCTTGAATGCATGTGAGGGTATAGAAATTAAGTGCTCCTTAGAGTTATATAGCCAAATTCTGACCTTATTTTTAGAGAAAGAGTTTTTCTCTGTAGCAAATGACTTGAATAAATTCAGCTTATATCACAACAAAGTTGTAATACTCGCTGGATTTAATGAAGCGCCAAGCTTTCAAAGTCCGCTTTTGAATGCACTTACGAGAGAAAAATTTAACCTTCCTTCTGCGCAAGAAGAGCAGGGGTATTTTTTTTATACTTTACACAATTTGTTTTGTGCAAGTAAGGTTTATATTACAAGATCGCTAAGCCATAGAAAACCAATTCTATTGCAGCGTTTGGAAATTCTGCTCAAGGAGGGGAAACAGCCGTATCGCGATTGGCTGAGGATATTAAATACGCCTGAATGTACTGTTCCATGTACTCAGCCTATGCCAAAACCTCAAACCGAAGTTAGAAAAGAAAAAATGCAGGTGATGTTTTGCAGTGCAATAGAAAAGCTAATTCGTAATCCTTATTCATTTTACGTTGAATATATACTGGGCCTTAAACAATTAAGAGACTTGAATTTTAAGCCATCGATATTGGAATTTGGCACTATGGTGCACAACATTCTTGCAAGATATTTACGCAACAAAAGGTCGCCAATGAGCATTGCACGAAAAGCATTCTCGACTAGTCAGTTTAATTTTTCAAATATGTGGTGGGTAAGACTGCAAAGGATAATTCAATCTTTTGTCGAATTTGATGAGACTCGAAGCAATTATGTTGAGTTGGAAAAGAGTTTTACCTGTCCGATATTTCATATTGGTGTCATTCCAGCGCGTGACGCTGGAATCTATATTTCTTGTGATGATGTATCCCAGTATGAAACTGCTTGGATGACAAATAGAGATCTGATCCCACAAGAAATTTTACTGACAGTAAGATGTGATAGAGTTGAGTATCTACCAAGTGGGCAAGTAGCAATTATAGACTATAAGCTTGGTTCACCACCTTCCAATGAAGAAGTGATGTCGGGGTTTTTTCCACAGTTAATTTTGCAAGCCTTAGCGGTAGAACATATAACAAAAAGAGAAGTTTCAGAACTTGCTTATTGGAAACTTGATTATGATAAAATAAAAGTTATTTCTATACAAAATTATAGATACAAAATGCAAGAATTAAAAAATGATCTGCCTGGTTTTTTATCTAATTATTTAAGTAATTCCACACCTTTTATTGCCTCTCCATATTTTGATAAATTCCTGAGATTTAACAGCTATAAACAGCTAGAAAGGGTAGGGGAGTGGTTGTAAATGGTGCATCTAAGTAGCTGACACTGGTTCCTTTATGAAGGCAGTGCCACTATGATGTCATTCCAGTCTGGAATCCAGCCTTTCCATCCAAGACGGTGTCATCCGAGTAGCTGACACTGGTTCCTTTGTGACGGTGTCATCCCAGTGCCCAGACTACTTGGATCCAGAAAACTTAACTTTAAATAAGTGGCTGCATAATAAAGACTAGATTCTAGCGTCACGCGCTGGAATGACACCATTTTCGGTATCTCAAATTGCTTTAGCTACAAACATTAAGAAATTTACCAAATGAAAAAAAAGGCAAAGAACTCCCGTGGTGCGAGTTTTGACTCTATATTACTGTAAGTGGCGCTGTAATAATGTGCTGAAGCTTAGTTTAAGCGCGTTTTGGCTGAATGTAGAAAAAATTTAAAAGACATGCAGCCGCTATAATTTTATGTAATCCGCCAAAAAACACCCTAAGTTTTTTACTGAATTTTGTCATTGAGCCTGCAGGTCAAAAACAAGTTTTGAGTCATAAATACCCTTACTGTCATAATAAGGGGCTGGCGGAGTTTGTCAAGGAAGTTTTTTCGTTTCTATTCCCAAGAAAAGTTCGTTATATGGTTATGCAAGAAGTCTATTATATTTCCTTACCCATTTGCTTAACTTTCTCTCTACTTTTTTTGAATAAGGTCACTATTGGCATGACAAACATTCATCGTAGTCAATATCTGTTTTGTGTTGCAATATTTCACTTTTTTTGAATATGTCATGCGAAACCTTGTCAGCTCTCTGCATTGATTGTGATCTGCAGTAATATAAGCTCTTCAATCCTTTTTTCCAGGCAAGCATGTGTATTTTATGTAAGTAACGTTTGTGTATGTTGGCAGGCAAGAACAGATTGACTGATTGAGACTGACAAACATACGGAGTTCTATCACTTGCATGTTCTATAATCCATCTTTGATCAAGCTCGTACGCTGTTTTAAATGTCAATTTTTCATGCTCACTAAGAAAATCTAAATGCTGAACGGAACCCTCGTTTGTCGAAATTGAAGACCATATTTTATCATTGTCTTGATTTTTTTCTGCTAATAGTTTTTGCAAGAATTTATTTCGCACTACAAATGAGCCTGTCAGTGTCTTTTGTATGAATACGTTTGCTGCATATGGCTCTATTCCAGGAGAGGTATTGCCTGCAATAATGGAGATTGAGGCAGTTGGAGCAATAGCGAGCTTGTGTGTAAACCTTTCCATTAGATCAACTTCTTTGGCATCAGGACATGCCCCCTTTTCCTCTGCTAATTTTTTAGAAACTATATCTGCTTGCTCACGTAAATACTTAAATATTTTTTTATTCCATTGTTGTGCTATTACTGATTCAAAAGGAACCATTTTGCTTTGTAAAAATGAATGAAACCCCATCACACCAAGACCAATACTGCGTTCTCTGGCTGCAGAATATTTTGCTCGCTGCATTTCATTCGGTGCTTTATTTATGAAATCTTCCAATACATTATCAAGAAAGCGCATTATATCTTCTATGAAGAGTTTATTGTCTTTCCATTCTTCGTAGTACTCAAGGTTTACGGATGATAGACAACACACAGCAGTGCGTGACTTATTCAGGTGATCATAACCTGTAGTTAAAGTTATTTCACTGCATAGATTTGACATCTTGATGTCTAAGTTGAGCTTTTTGTAAGATTCTGGCTTATTGTTATTTGTTGCATCAAGGAAAATAATGTAAGGTTCTCCAGTTTCAACTCTTGCTGTTAATATTTTGATCCATATATCCCGCGCTTTTACAGTTGAAATAACCTTATTGTTGTGAGGGCTTATTAAATTCCATTCTTGATCATTCTCAACAGCCTGCATAAATTTATCTGTTACTATTACAGCATGATGTATATTTAACGCTTTGCGATTTGGGTCACCGCCTGTTGGCTTGCGCAAATCCAGAAACTCTTCTATCTCCGGATGAGATACAGGAAGATAGACTGCTGAACTTCCTCGCCTTAAGGATCCCTGACTAATTGCGAGCGTTAGAGCATTTTGCACCACAATAAATGGTACAATTCCTGATGTTTTACCACTACCTTTTACACTTTCACCAATTGAACGTAAATTTCCCCAATAACTACCTATGCCTCCTCCACGTGCAGCAAGCCAAACATTTTCATTCCATAAGTCAACTATTCCCTGCAAGCTGTCTTCGGTTTCATTAAGAAAGCAAGAGATAGGCAACCCTCTCTTGGTGCCACCATTGCTGAGTATTGGTGTTGAAGGCATGAACCACAAGTTGCTCATGTAGTCATAAAGACGCTGCGCATGTTTTTTGTTATCAGAATAGTAATTAGCAATACGTGCAAAGAGGTCTTGGTAACTTTCATTTTCTATTAAATACCTGTCTGATAGAACTGCTTTTCCAAAATCGGTTAATTTGCTATCCTTTGCGTAATTAATAGTAATGTTATTCATAAAATTCCTTTTATTCTTTTATTATATATAGATACTTAAAAGCCACTTTGAGCGATTTTTAAGTTAGGTTTTTCGGATTTTCTTGTTGATGCTGTAATGCAAACAAGATACCGTCAACCTGACTGCCATATATTTTACAGTAACTCATATAACTTATCTGCATATTTATTTTTTTTGCAACATGTTGAACATAACTTTCTGAGTGACGGAAATAGTCTCCTTTGTTTACAAAGTCAATACCTTCACCTTCCTTTCTTCTTATTAAACATATAATAACCCCTTTTTTGCTCGTAGATCTTTTTGCTAATTCCAATTCTTCTTGAAAGTCATGTAGATAATGTAGCACTTCAGCAAAGATAATTACATCATACTGCTGGTTTTTCTTTTGTTTAAGAAACTCTTTCATTTCCATATGTATTAATTCATTGTAAACAGGCTTACCTTTTATAAAGCATCCTCTTGCGATATTTAGCATTCTACTTGAAATGTCAATTCCTGTTATGTGGCTTCCAGTACTATTTATTTTCAAGAAATGACCACATATTCCAGTCCCACAACCAAGGTCAAGTATATTGAGCTCAGAAGTGGGGTTGTTGAAGATTTTTGTAATTATCATGTGTACAAGTTCATGCCCTCTATACTGTTTAGCAATCAACCAATGCTCAACAAAATATTCACCTGTGTAATCAAAATATTGTCTTATGAGGTTTTTTGGCAATTCTGTAATAGGCGCTGAGTTTGTCATTTTTTTTATATAGTAAGATGCCTCCTCGTAATCACTATCTAATTTTAGTGTCTGTGTTAAATAATTATAAGCTTTATTAGTATTCCCTACCGCAAAATGACACCTTCCGATGTTATACCAGACTATGGGTAAATGGGGGTAAAATATGCTAATTAACCAAAATCGTAACTTTGCATCTGATATGCTACCTTTATAAAAGTGATATAAACCAATTTCAATGTTGGTATTTAACAGGTTCTTAGATTTTTTAAGAAGCACTGTCATTTCTTTATGAAAAGTATTATATTTATTCACAATGAAGTGTTTTACTTTCTTAATATTTAATACACCAATGAGCTTAGACATACAATTTAAAGCAACGTTTTTTATAAAAGAGAGATTACTTTTCATACATGAGAAATACTCCGAATGTTCATTATCATTTTTAGGCAATTGATTTTAACACATTTTATCTTACAAAATATCTTTTTCATTAATTTTTACTGTATATATAAGTTTACCGCATATTTCTCAGATTGTACTGTTTAGGATTGCTAGTATATTGTTGTTGATAATATAAGTAAATGTTTTGTGCAAAAAGGCGTTGACATATTATTTATTAGATTATAATATATAAAAGATTAATTTAGTTTTTAGATGTTTGACAAGTTTTATGGTAGAGATTAATTTAATCTCAATTCAATTTTAATAATATTTAACTCTGCATATTCTGCATATAGTCGGATAAATAAATTATTAAGAGCACTTGATGGATGCCTTGGCGTTAAGAGGCGATGAAGGACGTGGCAGGCTGCGATAAGCTGTGGGGAATTGTCAACAAATTTTGATCCGCAGATTTCCGAATGGGGAAACCCAACTAGCTTGGCTAGTTATTACATACTAAGTATGTAAAGCAAACTTGGTGAACTGAAATATCTAAGTAGCCAAAGGAAAAGAAATCAACCGAGATTCTGTTAGTAGTGACGAGCGAAAGCGGAAAAGGCTAGTGATTTAAGAATAAGAATTAGAATACTCTGGAAATAGTAACCATAGAAGGTGATAGTCCTGTATAAGTAGAAAGTTTTTAAATCCTTGAGTAGAGCGGGGCACGTGAAATCCTGTTTGAATATGGGGGGACCATCCTCCAAGCCTAAATACTCCTTAACGACCGATAGTGAACAAGTACCGTGAGGGAAAGGTGAAAAGAACCCCGGGAGGGGAGTGAAATAGAATCTGAAATCAAGTGCTTACAAACAGTTGGAGCTCTATATCAATTTATTGATATTTAGAGTGACAGCGTACCTTTTGCATAATGGGTCAGCGAGTTAATCTATGAAGCAAGCTTAAGCCGTTAGGTGTAGGCGTAGCGAAAGCAAGTCTGAATAGGGCGTTTTAGTTTTATGGATTAGACCCGAAGCCAAGTGATCTAGTCATGACCAGATTGAAGGTGTGGTAAAACACACTGGAGGATCGAACCAGTTAATGTTGCAACATTATTGGATGAGTTGTGATTAGGGGTGAAAGGCCAATCAAACTTGGAAATAGCTGGTTCTCCGCGAAATCTATTTAGGTAGAGCGTTGTATGTATGTTGTTGGGGGTAGAGCACTGGATAGACTAGGGGGATTCACCGTCTTACCAAATCTAACTAAACTCCGAATACCAACAATTAATTATACAGCAGGCACACTACGGGTGCTAAGTCCGTGGTGGAAAGGGAAACAACCCAGATCACTATCTAAGGTCCCAAAATTACAGCTAAGTGGGGAAGGAAGTAGAAAAACCATTACAGCTAGGAGGTTGGCTTGGAAGCAGCCATCCTTTAAAGAAAGCGTAACAGCTCACTTGTCTAAATAAGTTTTTCTGCGCCGAAAATGTACCGGGGCTAAAGCTGTATACCGAAGATGTGAGTGCTTATTGATTTCGATCAATAGGCGCGGTAGCGGAGCGTTCCGTAAGTCTGTGAAGGTGGTTTGTGAAAACTGCTGGAGATATCGGAAGTGAGAATGCTGACATAAGTAGCGTAAAAGAGTGTGAAAAACACTCTCACCAAAAATCTAAGGGTTCCTATCGTTAAGTTAATCTGCGTAGGGTTAGTCGGTTCCTAAGGCGAGTCCGTAAAGGAGTAGTCGATGGCAATTAGGTTAATATTCCTAAACCTCTTAAGTGTGACGGGTTTTGTATTTGTATAGATCTTATTGGATTGATCTATGCTTAAAAGAAGCTCCAGGAAATAGCACTTATATTTATGAGGCCGTACCGCAAACCGACACTGGTGGATGAGTAGAGTATACTAAGGTGTTGAAAGAATGATGTTGAAGGAACTCGGCAAATTATACCTGTAACTTCGGAAGAAGGGTAACCTGCTTTTAGGCAACTATGAGCAGGTGGCACAAAATAGGGAGTAGCGACTGTTTACTAAAAACACAGGACTCTGCAAACACGTAAGTGGAAGTATAGGGTCTGACGCCTGCCCGGTGCTGGAAGGTTAATAGGAGGGGTGCAAGCTCTAAATTGAAGCCCCAGTAAACGGCGGCCGTAACACTGACGGTCCTAAGGTAGCGAAATTCCTTGTCGGGTAAGTTCCGACCCGCACGAATGGCGTAACGATTTCTCCACTGTCTCCAACATCACTTCAGCGAAATTGAATTCCCCGTGCAGATGCGGGGTACCCGCGGTTAGACGAAGAGACCCCGTGCACCTTTACTATAGCTTTACATTGCTATTAAAAGTGTGATGTGCAGGATAGGTGGGAGACTTTGAAGTTATGGCGCTAGCTATAATGGAGTCAACCTTGAGATACCACCCTTTACACTTTTGATATCTAACTATGTTTCATTATCTGGAACTAGGACATTGTATGGTGGGTAGTTTGACTGGGGCGGTCGCCTCCTAAAAAGTAACGGAGGCGTGCGAAGGTAAGCTAGAGCTGGTCGGAAATCAGCTTGATAGTATAATGGCATAAGCTTGCCTGACTGCGAGGCTGACAAGCCAAGCAGAGACGAAAGTCGGTCATAGTGATCCGGTGATTCTGTATGGAAGGGTCATCGCTCAACGGATAAAAGGTACGCCGGGGATAACAGGCTGATGGTGTTCGAGCGTTCATAGCGACGACACCGTTTGGCACCTCGATGTCGACTCATCACATCCTGGGGCTGAAGAAGGTCCCAAGGGTTCGGCTGTTCGCCGATTAAAGTGATACGTGAGTTGGGTTTAGAACGTCGTGAGACAGTTCGGTTTCTATCTGCCGTGGGTGAAGGAAATTTGAGAAGGTCTGACTCTAGTACGAGAGGACCGAGATGGATATACCTCTGGTGTACCAGCTGTTATGCCAATAGCATCGCTGGGTGGCTATGTATAGATGGGATAATTGCTGAAAGCATATAAGCAAGAAACCCTCTTCAAAAAGATTTCCCAATTAAGGCCGTGGAAGACTACCACGTTGATAGGCTAGGTGTGGAAGCATGGTAACATGTGAAGCTAACTAGTACTAATAGCCTGATTGATTTATTTGCTTTCTATATGTGTGTATGCAGTGTTAAATATTAAGTTAAAATTGTTAAGTTAGAAATTTTTATTGACTTGGTGGCTATAGCAAAAATGAACCACCCGATCTCATCTCGAACTCGGAAGTGAAACTTTTTAGCGCTGATGGTACTTGAAAAGGGAGAGTAAGTCGCCGCCAAGTTTATAAAAATTTCTTTTTATCGCCTTTTAATAATTCTTTTATTACGAGAAGTCGCTTCTATATTCAAGTCTAATAATTGTGGTCTAGGCTTATTCTTATTCTGCTCTAAGTATCGACTTTGCTCAAATGCTAATTCCCATTGTGTACGATAATTAGATTCTTTATATTCATAAAAATCTTCTTTAACATTATTTGTATTTATATTGAGATTTTTATCTTGTTCTTTTCTACTCTCTACCATTAAACACCCACACCCGTTAATTTATTTTAAAAATTTTACTTATGTTATCATAAAAAATATAGTTGTAAATACCTTAATTGAGATTTTTTTTTATTTTATCTTTTTTAAGCAAATAGTTAGATCTTTTTGTAAGTTTTTATAATTTGCTTGCATAATGTTTCTATGAGTTAGTATTATGTAGTAATGCCCTATATTGCTTATATTTAAAATGCTAATTTTAGCAAGCATTCGTAATTGCCTTTTTATTTTATTTCTTTTTGCTACTTTTCCGGCTTTTTTACTGATAGCCAGACCTACTCTAATAGTATGAGTGTACTTTTCAGGTTCTCTTTCTTTTATAGCGTAGAGTGATATATAAAGCCCACGATAAAAAAGACTGCTGAGTTCTAACTTATTTTTGAAAGCAAAGGAAAAATCTTTTTTTTTATACTTACTATGCGCATAATTTGTTACACCCTAATGAACGGCGCCTATTAAGGATTTTTCTTCCAGCTCTTGTTGCCATACGTGAACGAAATCCATGTCTGCGCTTTCTTATCAAATTTTTTGGTTGAAATGTTCTCTTCATTGTTTTTATATTAATATAATTATTTATTTTAAATTGTTTTACTTTATTGTCAAATGATGGTGAACTTGTATGACATTTTCGTAGAATAAAATTTGATGCATGGGAAAATGAATTCGGTGATAGTCATACCTGTCCTACTAATCCTTTTATTTTGTTTTAGTAGGTTTCAAGAAGTAAATAAGGTTAAATCTTATCTATATCTTAGTTGTGTATGGATGCTAACTTGGTTGTTAGTACTCTATAATAATTGTTTTGTAACTTTTATTTCTATAGCGTTACTTTTTTTCATGCTTGCTTTTATCTTTAAAAATAAAAGAAATAAGATAATAAAACTTTCGTTATTTGTGGCTTTGGCCATATCATTTTTTATCACTTTATTTATAATGCTATCTATTTTTATTCAATCCATTGATTTTTTTAATAAAGTAGCTATTTCAGAATTCTTGTTTTGCTTGAAATGGGGCCACAATGTAGTCACTGTCAATGAAGAGAAGATAGGATGTTTTGGTATAGCGCCGCTTTTAGTAGGTACATTACTTATAACTATTATAGCAATGTTAGTTGTCGTTCCGCTTGGTTTATTTTCTGCAATATATATTAGTGAATATGCGAGTGAGAAAGTGCGTTATATTGTTAATACAACTTTGCAAGTTTTATCTGCTATTCCTACGGTTGTATATGGATATTTTGCGGTTGTGTTCTTGTCTTTCTTTATAAAGCAGGTAGCAAATTTTTTTGGTTTAAGTATACACTCAGAAAGTGCCTTAGTTGCTGGTTTGTCGATTGGGATAATGATTCTTCCTTTTATTATTTCTTTACTCGAAGATGCCATAAGATCTGTTCCAAAAAGCTTGCGTTATGGCTTCATGGCACTTGGCGCAACTCCAGCGGAAACTATATGGCATATAACAATACCTTATGCAATGCCTACAATTTTAAGTGCAATTTTATTGTCAATTTCAAGAGTGATAGGTGAAACAATGATTGTGCTAATGGCTGTGGGAATCAACGCAAATTTGACTTTTAACCCTCTTAATTCAGTTACTACCATTACCGTGCAGATCGCTACATTACTTACCGGAGATCAGGATTTCAATAGTGTACAAACTCTTGCTGCTTATGCGCTTAGTTTAGTATTGTTTATTATTACTTGGCTATTAAATGCATTTGCATTGTTTGTAATGAAGCATAACTAGTAAGCGTTTTAATGTTGCAAAA
Source organism: Wolbachia endosymbiont (group A) of Myopa testacea (assembly GCF_964027115.1). Taxonomy (NCBI): domain Bacteria; kingdom Pseudomonadati; phylum Pseudomonadota; class Alphaproteobacteria; order Rickettsiales; family Anaplasmataceae; genus Wolbachia; species Wolbachia endosymbiont (group A) of Myopa testacea. The sequence goes on along the minus strand of NZ_OZ034729.1, from coordinate 929,409 downwards.
TTTCTATTAATAATATAAGATTTATTTTCTTTAGAAGTTCTTTTATGGAATTATAGTGTTGGGTGATAAAAATAAAGAGATGAATATAGGTAGAGCGATTAAGGTAACTCAAGCAGTTGTTGATATAAAATTTGAAGGTGAATTGCCTAAAATATTTAATGCTTTAAAAAGCAAACTAAAATATAAGGATAAGGAGCTGGTTTTAGAAGTTTCGCAGCATATAGGTGACAATATAGTTCGTTGTATTGCTATGGATAGCACAGATGGCATGTCAAGGGGGGATGAATTTGTTGATACAGGCGCACCAATATCAGTTCCGGTTGGGCGTTCAACTTTAGGAAGGATTTTTAATGTTGTTGGAGAGCTTATAGATGAGTGTGGTCCACTGAAGGGAAAATATAACTTAGAGCCTATACATAGAGCACCTCCAAGTTTTACTGAACAGAGAATACAGGAAGAAGTTTTAGTTACGGGAATAAAAGTTATAGATCTTCTTGCACCTTATCTTAAAGGAGGAAAAATTGGCTTATTTGGTGGAGCCGGTGTTGGTAAAACAGTCCTGATAATGGAATTAATTAATAATATAGCAAAAGCTCATAAAGGATTTTCTGTGTTTGCCGGGGTAGGGGAGAGAACGCGTGAAGGTAACGATCTTTATCACGAGATGATCACTTCAAATGTAATAAATATAAATGAGCATGAAAAATCTCAAGCTGTTTTGGTTTATGGTCAGATGAATGAGCCTCCTGGAGCAAGGGCTAGAGTTGCTTTAACAGCACTTACTATGGCAGAGTATTTTCGTGACCGTGAAAACCAAGATGTTCTATTTTTTGTGGATAATATCTTCCGTTTTACACAAGCTGGTTCTGAAATTTCTGCTTTACTTGGAAGAATACCGTCAGCTGTTGGTTATCAGCCAACCCTTGCAACTGATATGGGTGCAATGCAAGAAAGAATAGCTTCAACAACTTCTGGCTCTATTACTTCTGTGCAAGCTATATATGTTCCTGCGGACGATTTAACTGATCCAGCCCCAGCAACTACATTCTCTCATCTTGATGCCACCACAGTGTTGTCAAGGCAAATAGCTGAAATGGGAATATACCCTGCTGTTGATCCACTTGATTCAACTTCTCAGTCTTTATCTGCTGAAATCATTGGTGAAGAACATTATAAGGTAGCTTCTGAGGTGAAACGTATATTGCAAACTTATAAATCACTGCAGGATATTATCGCAATACTTGGTATGGATGAGCTATCTGATGAAGATAAAATTATTGTTGATAGGGCTCGTAAGATTCAGAAATTTCTTTCTCAACCTTTTCACGTTGCAGAAATATTTACTGGTATGCCTGGTAAATTTGTTTCACTTTCTGATACTGTTTCCAGTTTTAAAGAGATTGTTGAAGGTAAATATGATCACTTACCAGAGGCTGCTTTTTATATGGTGGGGAATATAGATGAAGCAATAAAAAAGGCTGAATTAATACAAGCTGAAGCTAAATAAAAGTTAAAGATTATGAATACTTTTAAAGTGCAATTTTTCTCTCCTGATGATCAAATTTCATTCACTGGAGTGGTTTCTCTTTCAGTAACTGGGCTCGAAGGGGAGCTTATGATTTTAGCTCACCATGCTCCTTACTTAATTTATTTATTGCCTGGTATGATTACTGTTAAAATGAGTAACCAAACAGAAAAGAAGGTTGTAATTGATAGTGGCGTATTAGAAGTTGCAAATAATAATTGTAGCATTATAACAAGTCAAATTCAGGTTTTTGATCGTGCAATTCATGATGAGAAATCGTTTAAAAATAAGAGAATTAGTATATATTTAAGTTATCTTGATGAGAAATTTCTTTCTTAGTTATTTTAGGCAAAAAGTCGGTTATTACTTTCTTGTCATCCAAGTGCTTTTTTTTCTGTCATTCAGTATTCTCTTCCCTGTCATCCCAGTATTCATCTTTGTCATCCCAGTGCGTGACACTGGGATCTAGGTGTAAAAATATTTGTAAATTATGCAATGGGTAATAGATTCTAGGAGCATATATGTTCATAATAAAAAAAAGATGGATCCCAGTGTCAGCTACTTGGATGACAAAGGAGGGCGTTTGGATGACAAGATTTTGCAAGGGTATTTTTTTTATGGGAGATTAATATGGAAATTTTTCTTGATAGCGTTGATTTAAATGAAATTAAAGAACTAAAGGAGTTCATTGACGGCATAACAACTAATCCTTCTTTAATAGCAAAGTCCGGGCGTAAAGATAAATACGAGGATTTAGTGCGTGAAATATGCTCTATTATCAAGGGGCCTGTTAGTGTTGAAGTTGTTGCAAATAACCATGCAGATATGGTTAAAGAAGGCCTTAAGTTAGCGAAAATCGCTGATAATGTTGTGGTAAAATTGCCCCTTACATATGAAGGATTAATTTCTTGTAAAAAGTTGTGGACAGAGCATAAAATACCTGTTAACATCACATTATGTTTTTCTCCTGGACAAGCACTGCTTGCCGCTAAGGCCGGTGCTTGTTTTATTTCTCCCTTTGTTGGTCGCCTTGATGATATAAGCTATGATGGCTTATCGCTAATAGAAGATATATGTACTATATATTCTAATTACGGTTTTGATACTAAAGTTCTTGTTGCATCAGTGAGAAGCCCAGCACATGTAATAGAAGCTGCAAGGCTTGGTGCTGATTCAATTACTGTGCCAGCAAAAGTACTTAGACAATTAATTAATCACCCACTTACTGACCAAGGGCTAGTAATATTTGAAAAAGACTGGGGTGCAAAATAATAAACGGTCACTACTCTGAATCGGTTGACAAATTGGACGCTTGATAAGCGTAATTTGGAGCTTCTTGTGTAATGACTACATCATGAGCATGACTCTCTCTTAATCCTGATGCAGTAATAGTAACAAATTTACAATTTTTTTTCATCTCTTCTATATTCCTATTACCAGTATACCCCATTGCAGCTTGCAATCCGCCAATCAACTGATGGATTACTCCTGAAGCTGGACCTTTGAATGGAACTCTTCCTTCCACTCCTTGTGGAACTAATTTTAGTTTTGAATCTTTATCTTGAAAATAACGGCTAGCTGAACCTCGTTTCATTGCACTAATAGATCCCATTCCTCGATAGCCTTTATATGCTCTGCCCTTATACATGATAATCTCACCTGGGCTTTCGTCAGTGCCAGCAAAAATCGAACCAATCATCACAGAGTCAGCACCAGCTGCAATAGCTTTTGCAACATCTCCTGAGTATTTTACCCCACCATCAGCAATTAGTCTGACGTTTCTTGCTCTACACGCCTCTGCAACATTCTTGATTGCAGAGAATTGTGGCACACCAACACCTGTAACTATTCTGGTTGTACAGATTGATCCTGGTCCTATTCCGACCTTCACTGCATCAACGCCCGCATTAATCAACGCTTCAGCAGCCTCCTTTGTTGCAATGTTTCCGCCAATTAATTGCATATTAGGATACATCTTTTTTATTTCCCTAATGGTATTGATAACGTTTTCGGAATAACCGTGAGCAGTATCCACAACAACTACATCAACTTCTTCTCCGATCAAAGCTTCACATCTTTCTATACCATCTTTTTTACCAGTGCCAATTGCAGCGGCAACTCTGAGCCGCCCTTTACTGTCTTTACATGAATTTGGGTATCTATTGTATTTTTCAATGTCTTTAACCGTAATTAAACCTATACAACAAGAATTTTCATCTACGACCAAAAGCTTTTCTATTCTATTTTCATGCAACAATTTCATTGCTGAGGCACTATTCACTCCCTGCTCCCGCACTGTCACTAACTTATCTTTTGTCATCACTTCGGAAACTTTTACATTCATGTTCTGGTCTTCAATAAACCTCACATCTCGGTTAGTTAAAATTCCAACTAACTTGAGTTGATCGACTACAGGAATGCCAGAATAATTGTGCTCTCTCATTAATGAAATTGCTTCCGCAACTGTTTTATCCGGTGAAATCGTAATTGGGTTATACACGATCCAACTTTCATATTTTTTCACCCTTCTTACTTCTAAAACTTGTTCATCTATTGATAAATTCTTATGTATGCAACCTATCCCTCCATGTTGGGCAATAGCTATTGCAAAGCCCGATTCAGTAACAGTATCCATTGCAGAGGATATGAGAGGGATATTTAGTTCTATATTATTTGTTAAATAAGTTTTTGTATCTGCATTGCAAGGGAATATATTAGAATAGGCTGGCAAAAGAAGTATATCGTCAAACGAATAACAAGCTTCCATTTTTTTCATAGGCTTTATTTAAAGCTTATACGCCAATTAATTAAATTGCAATAGGGCTTTTGCAAAATAAGCATTCTACATTATTTGCCAGCAAACAAAACTGCTCAATAGTTAAGTTTTCTGAACGTTCGTTTCCACTCAATTTAGCGTTTTCAAGGACAGTTTCAGCGTGGTTCGTTATATTTTGCAAGCTATTTCTCAGCATCTTTCTTCTTTGAGCAAAAACGGCACGTGTTAATCTTGTTAAGGTTTCCAAATTTACTGCAAACTTTGGGGTAGGCAAAGGATTTACTGTAATTACTGAAGAATGTACTTTTGGCCTTGGAAAAAACTCTTTAGGTTCAATATCAAATTCCTTTTTTATATCACATAGTAACTGGCTTAGCACTGATAAGGAACCATAATCTTTAGAATTGGGTCTTGCCGTAATGCGATCTGCTACCTCTTTTTGAAACATTAATGTCAAGTTCGTAAAAAATTTTATATTATTTAACCACTTTAAAAATAACACTACCGAGATATTGTAAGGCAAGTTAGCAATAACTTTGACTGGGCGCTCTATCAGCTCTTCTTCTATAACATGCAGTGCATCCGCTTCTATAATTCTATACTTTCCTTGATGCTCATTTAGCAGTTGGTCATGGTGTTTTACTAAATCTCTATCTTTTTCTATAGAAAGTAGAGACTTTGGATTATGCACCAATATTTCCCTTGTTAATGCACCATATCCAGGACCAATCTCAATGACGTTAAAATTCTCTAGATTGCCAGCTAAAACGACTATTCTTTTTATTATCTCACTCGATAAAATAAAATTTTGCCCTAGACTCTTTTTTGGCTTCAGTAAAAATTTTCTCATATTATTTTCATTATACAGTATTTTAAAAATCAGTTGACTAAAATCCATTGATAATTGTATATTATTAATGTGTTTAACGCCGGCTTAGCTCAATTGGTAGAGCAACTGACTTGTAATCAGTAGGTTGTCAGTTCAAGTCCGACAGCCGGCACTCTCGCTCATATAAGTAAAGTTGATGTCCTTTTTAATAGTAGCAAATTGGAAGATGAATGGAACACGGTCTTCATTTGTTGACTTTATAGGCAAACTTAATAACAAGAACAATGAGATTACTTCTAGACTAGTGATTTGTCTACCATTTACCGCATTTTCAGACAGTATAGAGTTGAGTGATAATATTAATATAGGAGCACAGAATTGCCATTATAAAAAATCTGGTTCTTACACAGGTGAAATTAGCGCAGAAATGTTAAAGGAATTAGGGTGTACTTACGTAATACTTGGGCATTCTGAAAGGGCTAACGAAACAGATAGTGAAATAAAACTTAAGTCGGAAATAGCAATAGAATCAGGCTTACACCCAATTATCTGTGTAGGTGAAAATTCAGAAGATTATAAGAATGAAAAAACAAAAGAAGTAATAGAATATCAATGCAAAAACCGTTTGCCAACACACGGTGAATATACCGTAGCATATGAGCCAATATGGGCAATAGGCACAGGTCATGTGCCAAATAATGATGCAATTGCTGAGGTGATAGAGGTAATAAAATTGTGTACTGGTAAAAAACACATTACATATGGTGGTTCAGTCAGTTCAGAAAATATAGAAAATTTGTTAAATATTTCAAATTTATCAGGAGTTTTAATTGGCAGTGCAAGCTTAGATTTCGATCACTTTTATAAAATCATACAACAAGTTGAAAAAAAGTTTTCTCTTATCAATTCTAAAAGTAGATAAAAGGGAATTACTCACTATAGGAATAGGGCTATCACGGGCGTCTCAGCAGATTCCGCTAACGCGTACTCCCTCGTCATAACGTCACGGTATCCGCTAACACGTAGCGAGATGACGGTTGTCAGAGGGACACTGGTTTCCATACAAAGGTGGTGTCATCTAAGTAGCTGACACTGATTTCCATCCAAGACGGTGTCATCCCAGTGCCCAGACTACTTGGATCCAGAAGACTTAATTTCAACCAAGTGGCTGCATAATAAAGGCTGGATTCCAGCGGGCTTTGTTGCATCGCTCAAGTAAAAAGAACTGGCAGTTACTGACAAAATTCATTATAAATAGCCATTTAGCTGTTGAAGAAAAAATATGCCACAAAAAATGAGAGTCAGTAACTGCCATGAATATAACAAATTTCTCCAAGAAAGAGGAAGCATTTTTTGTTATATCAATGATGCCATAGAAAATTGGTACGAGAATTGTCCAAAAATGCAGGGCGGCAACTATATTTATAGTGATAAAGTTGTGATTTTGGTGCATATAATCGTCAGTTTCTTTAGAATTGGTTTAAGACAAACAGTCGGGTTTATAAAAGGGTATTTGCAACAAATAGGAAGAGATTTGGCAGTTATCAGCTATTCACAAGCATCAAAAGAAACTTAATATTAAGATAAATGATTGCAGAATTGATAAAAATAATATGGAAGATATCGAAATTGCTATAGACAGTACAGGAATTAGTATATACAACAACACACAGCAAGGAAAATAGCACTGACAGAAAATATCGTGGCTATGAGAAAACGAGAAAATTGCACGTAATGTTGAATATAAACAACAAAAAAGCCATAGCTGTAAAATACAGTAACGGTGTCTACTCTGATCACTATGGAGCTTGTGATTTGCTAAAAGAAGTTGATTTTCAGCATGCCATAAAAGCACTATATGCAGATAGAGCATGTGATAGGCACAAGTTTTATAAGTTGTGTAACGAATATGATATAAAGACAAAAATTCCACCAATAAACAATGCGGCAGAACATCCAGAAATAGATTATATGTCTGACAGGAATGCTGCTATTACGTTAATAAAATTATACGGTGAAGATGGCATGAAAGAATGGAAAAAAGAAGTAAATTATGGGAAAAGATCTTATATTGAAGGGTTTTTCTCAAGATTAAAGCAAATATTCGGATTTAGTTTTAGGAATAAATCTGAGATAAATCGAGAAAAAGAACTGCTAATCAAATGCTATTTGCTTAATAAATTCACTGATATTGGTATGGCTAAATTTGAGATAGTTACATGAATTTACCATAAATCACCATCTCATAAAGTGTGATGCAACAAAGCCATTCCACCGTCACGCGCTGGAATGACATCTTTCTTGGTGGACTCAAATCACAATGTTCGTACGGTTGTGGGCTTATAGCTAAAGTAATCTAGAAAATTAACGATATTTTATTCCCCGGTGAACGCTCTATTTTGTTTTCCAACTCTAGTTCTAAAAGAGCTATTAGAGCTATGTTGGCAGAAAGTCCGCTTGCTAATATCAGTTCATCTATATCAACAGGTACAGAGTTAATATGATCAACTATAACAGATTTTGCCTGTTGTAATTTTTCTTGTTTTTGGTTAACAGAATGGTGCTCAACATCAAATAGGTTTTTTTTGCTGCGGAGGTAAACTAAACCTAACACTTTCTATTATGTCATCAGCGGACTCGATAAGCTTAGCACCGTTTTTAATTAAATAATTACTACCACTACAGCGTGAATCTAAAGGGAAACCAGAAACTGCAAATACCTCTCTACCTTGATTTAAAGCAAAATCTGCTGTTATCAGAGAGCCAGAACGTTTCGATGCTTCAATCACTACAACACCCAGCGATAGACCAGATATAATTCGATTCCTTTGAGGAAAATACTGAGGCTTTGGTTTAGTAGCAAATGGAAGCTCAGTAATTACTAAACCACCGTTCCCAGTGATTTTTTTGTATAGATCAAAATTCTCTTTTGGATACACCACATCAATTCCGCTTGCTGTAACAGCAATAGTGGGATGATTTTTGTATATTACACTGTTTACTGCGGTATCAATTCCTTTTGCAAGTCCAGAAACGATAACAAAACCAGCTTCGCTTAAATCAAGTGCTAGTTTACTGGCAAAATTTCTTCCATTCATCGAAGAGTTGCGCCCACCGATTATTGCAATTATCTCACGGCTTAATAATGATATATTACCAAACGCAGTTATTATAGGAGGACAACTAGAGATATTTCTTAAAAGATCAGGGTAATCTGGGTCACATGCGGGTATAATTTTAGCTCCAATTCTTTCTGCATTATTGATTTCTTCTCGTGCATCTTGAATGCCATACACCTTATTATTAGCCACCCTATTGAGATATTTTAGCACCTCATCTAGCGATCCATGTGTTCTTAGTATACTAAAAAACTTTATTGGTCCTATAGTTCTAGCCAAGCTTAACCATACTTCTAATTCTTTATTGTTCAATTTATTTATCTTCATAAAAGGCTTGAATTTCTTATCAATTTAGTGTACCCAAGATAATACAAATATACAGTGTTTTATGACGCATTTTGTTACAGATAAATGCATAAAATGTAAATATACGGACTGTGTGGAAGTATGTCCCGTTGACTGCTTCTATGAAGGTAAAAACATGCTCGTGATTAACCCAGATGAATGTATTGATTGCGGAGTGTGCATACCTGAGTGTCCAGTAGATGCAATTGTAACTGATGATTCCATAAAAGATATTTTAGAACTAGATGAAGAGTTGCTGAGCAGCGAACAAAAAACTTTCAAGTTATTTTACGATATAAATGTAGAATACTCACAAAAATGGCCAAATATCACAGCTAAAAAGCAACCTCTCTATACTGCAGAAGAGTATAAGGAAAAAAAGGATAAAACAACTTATTTTGATGAAAATTTAGAATAATGCTACTGAAGGAAAAGAAACTTTTTGTATTTCAGGGTTGTTGTTTTTGGTTGCTGAAAATGGCTGTATTATTTAAGTTATTAATAATACTTACTGCTAAATTACAACTTCTTTATCACTACCGTGTTCTGTGTTGTTGTATTATTCTTAACATTTATATATGTATACATACACGTACCAATATTTGAGAGGAAGAAATGAAAAAATTGCTCACCTTAATAGCTATGTTACCTGCTATTTCTTTGTCAGGGGCGTGTTTTGGAGTTGATTCTATTGAAGAAGATAAAATCTTTTATACTGTGACAACACATGGCAGCACCAGATTTTTAAGCTTTGCTTATGCTCTTGGCTATCACTATACAAACAGCACCCAAGTTTCAATTGGGCCTATATTTTCATTTTCAAGTCTAGCAGCAGGAGAAACGAGAATAGGAATTTTGTCGGGTTTACGCTACCATTATGATATTAAAGATATAGGTATTGCTCCATACATTAATGCTAATCTTGGAATATTATCTTCAGGCTTTTCTGATTATAATCTTGCATACCGGATAAGTTCTGGTGTTGACTTTCCAATTTCTCCAAAAGCAAGTCTTTCTGTTGGCTATTACTTAGAGAGAGGTCTGTTAAGTCGTGGTTACCTTCATGGGCCGGAAGTGGGAGTAAATTTTAACTTTTAAGGATTTAACATGTATGAAAACCTGTACGCAGTCTAAAAGACATGGTAGAGTAGGTATAATTTATATAGAAAATATGTGCGTAAGTCCATATTATAACTTAAAATGCAGACGTTAGCATAAAAATTATATAGAATGCTCATGATTCCAACTATAGCAATTTTAAGTGGTGGATTTTCTTGCGAGAGAGAAGTGTCGCTTATGAGCGGAAAAGCAGTAAAGAAGGCACTTGATAGCCTTTCATATAATGCAATAGAAATAGATGTTGACAGCAACATTGCTGAAAAGCTTAAAAAAATTAATCCGGGCCTTACTTTTATCGCTCTGCATGGACCTTATGGTGAAGATGGTTGCATTCAAGGTTTATTGGAAATCTTAGGTATAAAATATACACACTCAGGAGTTATGGCTTCTGCTGTTGCTATGAATAAAGTGATGTCAAAGCATATATTTCGATCCCTTAGTATCGACACTCCAAAAGGTTATGTAATTAGCCAAGAAGATCTACTAAAAAATAATATTAAAATCGATTATCCGTACGTCTTAAAACCAATTAACGAAGGTTCTAGCATCGGAGTGCATATTGTTTCCTCATATGAAGACCATTTAAAATTTAAAAATGACGCTATCATACTTGATGTCATTCAAGTAGCTGACACTGGAATCCAGAAAAAAGAACCAGTGTCAGCTACCTCTATGACAAGAGACTTGATGATCATAGAAGAATATGTCCCAGGAATAGAGTTACATACTGCTGTATTGCTAGATGAAGCAATTGGCACTATGGAAATACGACAAAAAAATAAATTCTATGATTATGAAGCAAAGTATACAGATGGATTTGCAGAACATATATTTCCTGCTGAAATTCCTGACAATATATATAAAATGACCTTGGAACACGCACTGAAAATTCATCAATTTTTAGGCTGTAAAACTATTTCCCGCTCAGATTTCCGTTATAATCCCAAAAATAACACTTTAAAAATGCTTGAGATTAATACACATCCTGGCTTTACTGAGTTATCGTTAGTGCCAGAAATTGCAAAATTGGCAAAAGGAATCAATTTTAATGAATTAGTTAAAATTATTATTGAAGATAGTTTGCAGCACAAAAATATTAGGGATTTAAGTCATGTTGAGCAGTATTACTAGAAGCCAAAGGAGTTTTTTGCGTAAGTGTGCCTTGGTTATTATCACAGCACTTTTTCTTACGCTAATGCTCTACAGCTCACTTGATAAAATAATAAATCGATTTAATTACTACTTTACTTGGTATAATGACTGCCTATCTAGTTTATTACTCAGTAGTGGATTTTCAATCGACGAAGTAGTCGTGAGCGGCAATAAATTTACAAACAAAAAGGATATTCTAAGTTTGACAGATAGAACGCAACCTATCATGTATATATCACTTTCAAAACTTGCCAGTAACATACAATCCGTAAGCAGATGGATAAAATACGTAGGAGTTCACAGAATTTTGCCCAATACCCTACATATTAATATAGATGAGCATAAACCGTTTGCTCTCTGGAAAGATAATAACAAAACCTCGGTAATTGATTTCGAAGGCAAAGTGATCGTAGATGACTATCCAGTAGATGATCTTGTTGTAATTACAGGACAAAACTCGTTATCAAACCTAGAATTTGTTAGAGATGTGTTAGAGAGTAAAACTCAATTAAGTGACCACATTTCTTCTTTTGCTTATATAGGGAATAGAAGATGGAATATCATATTTGATAACGATTCCACAGTGAAACTGCCTGAAGATAACCCTTCTAGTGCATGGGACTATTTAAACCACTTACACAATACAACTGATTTTACTTTCAGCGATTGGAGTATTATTGATATGCGTATTACTGATAAAATTTTTGTGAAGAGGTGATCTGCTGTCATCCAAGTAGCGGGATGACGAGCTTATCGTCATGCTGCCGCAAACCTTCATACCGCCGCGGTATCTCTTAGCCGCTAACAAGTAGCAGGATGCTTAACCGTCATACTGCGATTCATTCGTGGTATCTCTTAGCCGCTAACAAGCAGCGGGATGACGGTTGTCGTTTAGCTACAAACATTAAGAAACTTACCAAATGGAAAAAAAGGCAAAAGAAGCCCCGGTTAATATCTATTTTAAAACATTGGCGTTTTTTTTATGTTTTAAACACTTAATAACCGCGACTCAGCTTATGTAGGTAAAAACCTAGAAATTTTATAAAGACATACGATGCACATAGTGCAAAAAATTAAACAATAGTACGCCAAATACGAGTTTTCTTGCCATTTTAATCTGCTGCAGAGATTGCGAAGTTAAATAAAATAGCTTCAATTTTATGACGTTCAGTACAATGTTGCAAATTAAAAATTTCTCCATCCTACGCTGGTTCTTCGATCCGAAATGCTACTTCTACCTGATCACGACCAATGTTAATTTGTTCTATTAATGCTTTAATAATACCACGTTTAGTTCGCCAATCTAGCTGTTCCAAGTTCGATTTTACACTAGAATAAAGACTCTTTATGCTATTTATAATAAGATTCATTCCCTTTTCTACTGCCTTTTGGTCAACTACCTTTTTTTCTCTTCTTCTATCCCTTTTAAGCGTTCCTTCATTAGACTTCTTGCATAACTAAAGAAAAGGAGTACTATAAGGAAGGTAATATATTAGTGAAGGTATGAGATTTGAACAAATAAACAAGCTTGATGAAGAGGAATTTCGTAGGTTAACAGGAGTAAAAAAAAACATTTAAAAAAGTAATTCAAATTTTAATAGAGGAAGAGACTAAGAAAAAGGCAAAAGGTAGAAAGCCAAATAAGCAGTGCATGAAGGATCGTCTTTTAATGCCCTTGGCATCATTCTACCTTATCTAAAGCCATTTTATACCTTTTTATCCCTTCTGGGGAAACCTTTTTTCAGTTAGCTATAGATTACTTGTCTACCTTATTTGCCGTTCTCCTGAACGAATATACAGCAGCTATAAAAACTGTTTAATAGCCACCCAAAACCCTTATTTCCCACTCAAGTTCAACATTAAATTTATCCTTCACTGCATCTTTTACTCTGTTGCCAAGGTTTTCCAAGTCAGATGCAGTTGCATTATCGTAATTGAGCAAGAAGTTACAATGTTTCTTAGAGATTCTAGCTCCACCAATATTTAACCCTAGGCAGCCAGATTTATCAATTAACTCCCATGCTCGGTAGTTTTTTGGATTTTTGAATATGCACCCAGCAGTTTTTCCTCTTATTGGCTGGCTTTTATTTTTTTTCTCAACAATTTCTTTTAACCTTTGCAATATAAGCTCATGCTCTGAGTTTACTCCTTTAAACTCAGCTTCAACAAAAATCCAATTTCCTTTTAAGCTATGTCCACGATAAAAATATCCCATTTCTTTGCTGGAGAACTCATATAGGTTTCCATCCTCTAGGTTCACTGCTTTTATGGATTGTACAACGCTTGCGATGTCACTACCATACGCACCTGCATTCATTTCTATTCCGCCACCAACTGTTCCTGGAATTCCAACTAGAAACTCGAGTCCACTAATTTGTTGCTCTCCTGCAAAGTAAGCAAGGTTCCTGAGCAGCGCAGCACCACCTGCAACAATGGAGTTGTTACCCTTACTTTTAATATATGCAAACTCCTTACCTAATTTTATTGTTATTCCTCGAATGCCACTATCTCGTACTATTATGTTGGATGTTGCACCAATAACGCTAACTGGCAGTTCAGTATTTTTAATCAAGTATGTTAAATCTTCAATATCACATGGTTTAAATAACACATCAGCTCGTCCACCGACGTTTAACCACGTCGCTTTAGACATTAAGATGTCATAACGATAGATTCCACGTACTTTAGGTAAGCTTATAAGCATTTTGATTTCAACTCTAGTCCTGCATCCATACCCATTTTCTCCGCATCTTCTATAAATGAAGTGCGCTCAGTGAAGTATATATTTTTTCCACTTGCTAACATACAACAAAGGTGTAGCATATTTTCGTTCACATATTCAGCCAAAGCTGCAAGTGGAGTAAAACATGAACCATTCACTGTCTTCATAAAACTGCGCTCTGATTTCACTCTTATAAAAGACATATTATTATTAATTTTCTCTACAAGATCGATAATTTTTACATCATTCCTTCTACATTGAATACAAATCGCTCCCTGTCCCACTGCACTTAACATAACTTTTGGTGGCAATACCTCTGTAATTAAGTGATTCTTTTCTAATCTTATGAGTCCTGCTTCAGCTAGAATTATTCCATCAAAAATTTGATTTTGCAATCTAGTTGTTACATTTCCACGTAGCGATATTATATTTAGATCTGGTCTAACATTTAACAACTGAACTTTTCTTCTTATTGAAGAAGTGGCAATAGTAGCCTGCTGTGGCAAAGACTCAAGGCTATTGTGTTTATGAGAAATAAACGCATCGCATGGACTTAGCCTTTCTAAAACACAAGGAATTGTTAAACCCCCTGAGAAAAACGCAGGCACATCCTTTAGCGAATGAACTGCCATATCTATATTATTTTCGAGCAATTCAGCCTCAATTTCTTTAATGAATAATCCTTTACCTCCTATTTCAGCAAGATTTGCGTTTGTGTACTTATCTCCAGAAGTTTTTATCTTAACAATTTCAATAGATAAGTTAGGAAAAGAGTCCAGCAACTTTTGTTTTGCTTCCAAAGCCTGGGCAACTGCAAGCTTGCTTCTTCTGGTACCTATTTTGACTAGCATGTATTTTACTTCATGTTATATGTTTGTATTCTATGTCTATTTTTGTGTTATTTTCAATTTAGTTATTGGCTATTCGATAATCAGCATAATATAATGTACATGTTTAGTTAATAGCCAGGGAGTATTTATGTTAAAATCGGACAATAGACCATTATTGACTGGTGGAATTTTGGGTTGTGTGTTTGCTTTATGCTCAGTAATACTCTTTGTTGATTCCGTTGTAATAAGAAAGCCAAACGAACCATTATCAGGATGCAAAAATTTAGAATTATTATGGGAATACAAAAATTTTACCAAATTAATTATATATCTTGTTGTTCCAATTGTGTTTGGAGTTGGTATAGGAGCAGAAGTAAATTTTATATTAGGAGCTGGTATTGCAACAGCTGCAAATGCTGTTTTTCCTTCTACAATGTTAATCGGGGGTCGTCCATCTGCCTTCTTAGGTTCATCTATGTTACAAGGTGCAGCAATAGGAGCAATTACAGTTATAGCAGTGTTTGGAGCACTATGGACTGCTAATAATATAGTCGATTATATAGCTCAATGCTTTTCTCCAACAGAAAAAGTAAACAATAATATTGATGAGGTTGCTGTTGATTCAAGTGTGGAGCGTGCAGTTTAGCGAGGATAAATTAATATATCCTATTATTACCTCTGCCTTGTAGTAAGTAATTATTTAGTCTACAATCAATTATTACAATTTTAAACCTACAACTTATGTACAACAGGCTTATAGTCAAATCTTTTTCAGTGTTATGCATTTGTTTACTTGCTTTATACATAACACTGCCAAATTTCTTTGATAATAAGCTTTTTATTTCGAAAAAAAGAATAAACTTAGGCCTTGACCTGAAAGGAGGGGCATCTTTGCTTCTAAACATAGACTTAGACTTCTATTTTAAGGAAAAGCTAGGCATGCTAGCAGGTGAGATAAAAGAGACATTGCTAACAAAAAATATTGAATCTAACGTACAAAACAGCGAACAAGTAATTGTAACTTTAAATAATATTGATGATTATAAAAAAGCATCTGTGTTGATTAATGCGATAAATCCAAATTTAGAGCTAAATAGAAAAGATTCTTCAATTCTCATTTCGTATAAACCCCATTATAAAAATTCTTTGATCAGTGAAGTAGCTGCAGAATCAATAAACAATGTCCAGTGCCGTTTGGACAAACTTGGCACAAAGGAAGTCAGCGTTCAAAAACAAGGGCAGAATAAAATATTAGTGCAGGTGCCTGGAGTAGAAGACACCAAGCAGATAAAATCTCTGCTTGGCAAAACTGCTAAACTAGCTTTTCATTTGGCAAACACTAACATAGCCAAGGTGCAGGATATAGATCACGAAACTACTGTCATGCTCAAGGATTCTTTAGGTAATTCTTATCCAATATTCCGCAAAACTGAAATAGGTGGCGATTCGCTGGTTAACGCATCAGTTAGATTTGGTCACTTAGGTAAACCAACAGTGCATTTTAAATTTGACAGCATAGCGAGTAAAAGATTCGCGAAAATCACTAAAGAAAATGTGGGAAAACCTTTTGCAATTGTTCTGGATAACACAGTCTTAACAGTACCTACAATACGTGAGCCAATTTTAAATGGAGAGGGAGAAATTAGCGGTAATTTCACTGAAAAACAAGCAAGCGAACTTGCAATACTTTTAAAATCTGGAGCACTGCCAGCACCACTTAAAATAATTGAAGAAAAAAACATTGGCCCAAGCCTTGGAGAAGAATCAATAAAGGCAGGGGAAATGGCAGCAACAATCTCTATTATAGCCGTGGCTTTATTTATAATTATCACTTACGGCAAATTAGGTATATTAGCTTCTGTTGCGCTTTTTTCTAATGTAATTCTTATATTATCAATTCTCACTCTGCTTGAAGCAACTCTAACTTTACCTGGAATTGCAGGTATTGCACTCACTGTCGGTATGGCGGTGGATGCAAATGTTTTAATATTTGAGCGAATTCGCGAGGAAATCAAATCTGGCAAGAGAGTGGAACGTGCTATTGAAGAAGGGTTTAAAAACGCTATAAAGACAATACTGGATTCAAATATCACAACACTCATTGCTGCAGGAATAATGTTCATTATTGGCAGCGGAGCAATTAGAGGCTTTTCTGTCACTTTATCAATAGGAATTTTATGTTCGATGTTTTCTGCAATCACAGTCACAAAACTCCTGATAGAGTTGTGTATGAACCCGAAGGAACTAGTGCTTTGTTAGTCAACCACCTTCATTCCCACAACGTTATATCCTGAATCGACGTGCAAAATTTCTCCAGTAGTGCCACTACTTAAGTCGCTTAATAAGTATAACGCTGCCTTGCCAACATCCTCTATTGTAACATTGCGTCTAAGCGGAGAATTATTTCTATTCCATTCTGATATGGAGTGAAAATCGCTTATTCCAGAAGATGCTAAAGTTCTGATTGGACCAGCGGAAATTGCATTTACTCTGATATTTTGTGGCCCGAGATCACATGCTATATATTTTACACTTGCTTCAAGTGCTGCTTTACATAAACCCATAACGTTATAATTTGGCATAACTTTTTCAGCGCCATAATAAGATAAAGTAAGTAAACTACCACCACCTGACATCATTTTTTCAGCTCTTTGCGCTAAAGCAGTGAAAGAATAGCACGATATATGCATTGCATTGAGGAAGTTATTCAGTGAAGTATTGACATATTTACCATCTAACTCATTTTTATCGGAGAATGCTATTGCATGCACCAAAAAGTCAAGAGTACCCCATTTTTTCTCTATTATTTCAAAAGCGTTATCTATGATTTTTTCATTTGAAACGTCACAGTGTAATATTAGCTCCACATTTAATTCATCTGCTATTGGTGATAGTTTTTCTTTTATTATTTCATTCTGGTAGGTGATTGCAAGTTCTGCCCCGTGCTCTGAGAGAGCTTTTGCTATACCGCATGCTATCGATCTCTTATTTGTTATTCCAGTTATTAACCCCTTTTTGCCTTGTAATAGACTTGCCATCATAAAACTATCTGTTTTTTTATAATTTGGAGTATTAACTAGATAAAGTCAAGATATCAACTATGTTTTAAAACATTTTTTGCAGTAACTTGAAGTCTAGTATTAGCAATACCACTGTTAACAAAAAGGCAGCGATGAGAGTTTCTATAGGGAGAGTAGACCGGCGGACCTTCCCCGCCAGCCTCTCACAGAACTGTGCATGAACCTCTCGACTCACACAGCTCCCATTATTCGGCCCTTGCTACTAATTATAGCATAATCAAGGACTCTGTTTTAATCAATTGCTCATCCCATTTCTGGTTGACAAAACAATTAAAACTAAATCCCTTCGCTCCATTTCCATTACAGAAACTTCTTCACTACTACGCGCCCCTGTTTTTCGCATCGGTACTCTCACCCTTGGAGTTTAGCTACTTGGATTTCTCCCTTATCATCAAAACGACAGGTTCCCGTAGTTCCACACAATAGCCTAAAATAGATTCACGCCACCTCTATGCCGGACGCCACCTATCCAGTAAACAAGCTCCCGATAGATTTATCCCAGGTTAGGTTAGACCCCTGGTTTTGACGTCGTCTAGTTCCTTTCGAAACTTTATCAGTGGTTCATTTCCATTCGTCTCTCTATTTCATACATGACGCATAATTGCGCCTTTTCCATAACGCTCACTACCTTAGCTCTTTACCAAAGCAGCTTATGGCTGTTTGAAGCCTGCTCTTGTAAACCGGCTCCGAGGGGCCCACCCTCATCTATTGCGTAGCTTTTGCACTTAGTTTGCTCTTACTTGAACATTCTTTGTGTCTCTACGGCACACCTAACCCAAGAAAGGTTTCCCTACGTCATACCGCCGCGGCGCTAACGAGTAGCGGAATGACGGTTTTTCAAATTGTAGGTAAACCTAAGCCACTTTAGCTATAGGACTCAATTACATAAGCAAACCTTACTTATTTTATTATCCCTGTTTACTTCTTGTAAAAAACATGTTATTAATGAATTGAATTTTGTAGTAGAATGGAGGAAGTTTTGGCAGTTCCAAAAAGAAAAAAGTCGAAGTCAAGGCGTAATATGCATCGTTCTCATCATGCTATTGAGCCTAAGAATGTTGTGGTATGTTCAACAACTGGAGAATTCATGTTGCCTCACAATGTAGCAGTCGATGGCAGTTACAAAGGAAAACGAGTTTTCATTAAGCAACAGGCAGAATGACTATTATGGTATGTTACCTACGGTAAATAATCACATAGTTATTGCACTTGACGCTATGGGGGGCGATTTTGCGCCTCTTTCCGTAATTCAGGGTGCTGGTTTTTTTTTGGATAATCTTGTTGACCCAGGCATTAAAGTTCTTTTTCATATTTATGGAGATAAGGAAAAAGTATCTCCTTTGCTTTTGAAATATAAAAAAGTAAGTAACAATTCTGAGTTTACTCATTGTTCTGACAATGTCCTTGCAAATGATAAGCCATCTTTTGCGCTGAGACATCGTAAAGACTCAAGTATGAAAGCTGCAATTGTTGCAGTGAAAGAAGGTAAAGCTTTCGGAGTGGTATCTTCAGGCAACACCGGGGCGTTGATGGCAATTTCCAGATTTATTTTAGGAACATTACCAAATATTTATCGTCCTGCTATTGTCTCTATCTGTCCAACTAAGACAAAAAGCTTCGCTTTGCTTGACCTTGGTGCAAATGTCGATTGTAATGCCGATTCGTTATTCCAATTTGCATTAATGGGAAGTATATTTGCAAAAGTAGCGCTAAAAATTGACAATCCTGAGGTTGCTTTACTAAATATCGGTACAGAAGAAGTTAAAGGTAATGACTCAGTGCGCGACGCTTTTGAGTTGCTTAAAAACGCTCCAGGCATTAATTTCAAAGGGTATATAGAGGCAAGTGAATTTTTAGAGGGTAATATAGATGTGATTGTTGCTGATGGTTTTGTTGGCAATGTAATGCTCAAAACAGCTGAGGCAACCGCTAGTACTTTTATCAATCTAATAAAGCAGGAAGTATTCAACTCGTGGATAGCGAAAATGCTTATTGGTATATTGTTAAAATCTAAACTAAATAAAGCATTAACGCGTTTTAATCCCAAAATTAGAAGTGGAGCTATGTTTTTAGGGCTGAATGGTATCATCATTAAAAGTCATGGAAATTCTGATGCTATTTCTTTTGCCCATGCTATAAAATTTGCAGTAAATGCAATTAGTGAAAATTTAAATCAAAAGATAATTAACGGGGTAAGTCATATTGAATAAAAGTTTCATATTAAGCACTGGATCTTATCTACCAAGAAAAACGTTGAGTAACAACGAAATTGCATCGATAGTTGAGACAAGCGATGAATGGATAAGGCAGAGAACAGGAATAGTTCAAAGGCATATAGCAGATGAAGGAGAATTAACGTCAGATCTAGCTGTAAATGCAGCAAAAAGTGCTATAGAAAAAGCTAAAATTTCAGTAGATGAAATTGACTTGATTATAGTTGCAACAACAACGCCTGATAAAACTTTGCCTAGCTGTGCAACGATTGTACAAAGTAAGTTAAAATGTAAAAACGTATTTTCTTTTGATGTACAAGCAGCATGCTCTGGTTTTATATATGCAGTTACAGTTGCTGATTCGCTCATAAAATCTAACAATAGAATTAAATATGCGCTCGTTATTGGTGCTGAAATAATGTCTAGGATTGTTGACTGGGAAGATAGGTCAACTTGTGTGCTCTTTGGTGATGGTGCTGGTGCAGTGATAATAAAATCGGAAATGGGTAGCAGCGTCATCATATCAACAAACTTACACTCTGATGGCAATGTGGACATATTATGTACGAACGGAGGGGTATCCTCTACTGATGATTCTGAAAAAATATGCATGAATGGAAGAGAAGTATTTAAACATGCAGTGGATAAGTTAACAGCCTCAGTAGAGGAAACACTAAGATGCAATAATTTGAAAATCACTGATATTGACTGGTTAATTCCCCATCAAGCAAACATTCGTATTATTGAAGCAGTAGTAAAGAAATTAGATTTTCCTATAGAGAAAGTGATTAATACCGTTGATAAGCATGCAAACACCTCAGCAGCGTCAATTCCACTGGCCTTAGACTATGCAATACAAGAATCAAAAATAAAATTAGGAAATCTGGTACTGCTGATTGCAATAGGTGCAGGTCTCACATGGGGTTCCGTGTTGCTGCGCTATTAGACTTCTTGCATTACCTCCTGTCACCCAACTCGTAGAACATCACACCCATAGGGCACAGCATAACTGTATGAACATTGTGATTTGAGTCCACCAGATCCGAGTGCTTTGACTACTTGATTGGATGCTGAGTTGGTGAGTATAAAAGTATAGCTAACGCTGTCATACCGCCCACAACTGTACGAACATTGTGATTTGGGCCCATCAGGAGGGTGTCATCCCAGTGCTTGACACTGGGATCCAGGAATTTTAATTGTAAGTAAGCATACTGAGTTGATAAGTATAAAAGTAGCTAGAAAATAAACATTTTTGATGAGATTATATGGAAAACTGGATTCCAGTGTCAAGCACTGGAATGACACTTCTCTTGGGCTCTTTTAGCTATAAACATTAAGAAATTTACCAAATGAAAAAAAAGGCAAAGAAGCCCCGTGGTTATTATCCGCTTTAAAATATTGGCGTTTTTTATGTTTTAAACGCTTGATAAGCGAGATTAAGCTGCTTTTAATTGCAACTAACCTACGCTGCAAATGTTTAAGAAATTTACCAAGCAGAAAAAAAGACAAAGAATCCCCGAGTTAGCTAGTCCTTTACTATCTTTGTCGAGTATTGGCATTTTTTGATGTCTTGTAACGCTTTGTAAGCGCGTTCAGCTTATTTAGATAAAAATCTAGATGTAGATGAAGTTTTGTAAAGACATACAGTATCTATATACTGTAAAAAATTGAACATAAGACGCCGATACATTAAGTAATCCTTACCTTTTAATCTGCAGATTGGCGAAAGCAAATACAATAGCTTCACTTCCATGATAAGGGGGCTGGCGGAGTTTGTCAAGTAAGTTTTTTGTTTAATCCGTTTCTATGAGCTACTTGAATAACGGCTACAATGTTTGTACAATTGTGCGTAACGCGCTGCCGAACACTGGTTTTTATATGGCTATATAAGAAAAATTAAGGCTTAAAAGGAAACTTAAGCAGCTAATAGGGCCTAAGCCTTCTTAATAAAACATAAAAAGCCCCTTTACCACCATGTTTTTTCGTAGCTTGCTGGTAGTATAGAACCATATGCTGGATTTTAGTATCATCTAACCACTTATTTAAGTTATTCTTTATAGTGTCTGTTTTATTTGTTGCACTGACGTATCCCGTAATTACCAATAAACATCTATTTCCTGCTCGATAATTTTTGATAATAAAATCTATCAATTTACAGTAAGCATCCTCTATACTATAGCCGTGCAAATCGAGCTCATCGCTTATAAAATATTTACCCCTATCAACTTTTGATTTTGTGTTTTGGTCAAGACAAAATGATGAGTCACCATTATTGGTATTAAGAAAATTCCTTTGTAAGTCGGAGGTACCTTTATCAACCATAGACTTTATATTTACTTTATTATTAACTTTTAAAGTAACTTTTCCACATTCTATTGGCTTAACATTTTTTTGCCAATCCAACTCATCGTCCGACATAAACGCATTAATCGAATTGTATAATTTTACAACAATATCCAAACATAGTAAAATGTTGCTTATTCTATAAAAACCCGATTTTCGATAATACGATGAAATCGTCAAAAACTAATGAGAATTTTTGGCTGTATGGAAAGCACACCTGCATGTCAGCACTGAAGAATAAAAATAGGCGGTGTATAGAACTGTTAGTAACAGAAAATTTCTATAGAGAACATGAAAAAGAAATTAGGCAATGTGTAAATAGTAAGGGCATTAAAGTTCGATTAGTAGAAAACAAAATACTTAACAACGTTTTATCTAAAGGTGCTAACCATCAAGGAATTGCTTTAAATGTTGCCCCTATTCTTTGTAACTTAAGCATCGAAGAAGTAGCTGAAAGCTCAAACGACAGCTCTACTATAGTCATTTTAGATCAAGTCACTGACACGCACAATATTGGATCAATTTTAAGAACTTCAGCTTGTTTTAATGTCAACGCATTGGTTTTACCACATAATCATTCACCTGGCGAAAATGCATCTATTGCAAAAGCAGCAAGTGGAGCATTGGATATTGTTCCGCTAATATACGTTACAAATATAGTAAAAACTATGCAGTATTTAAAAAAGGTCGGCTACTGGTGTTACGGGTTTGATTGCAATGCTAAAGAAAATATAGATGAAATAAAGAGCTTTGAGAAAAAAAGAGTAATTATTTTTGGTTCTGAAGAGAAAGGAATGCGTAGGTTAGTTAAAGAAAATTGTGATTATCTTTTAAAAATACCAATGTCAAATGCAATTAACAGTTTAAATGTTTCAAATGCAGCAGCAATAGGCCTATATTCTATTTATATTAAAACAAATGCCAGCGCATAGCTGTTTATAATAAAAATACTTGATAAAAATGTGGTTTTATATTATAATGTGTTAAATAATGGACAAAAGGAGTTATATTTATGTCTTATATGAGAAATGAACAGGATATCCGCTCTCAGGGCGTTTATTATAGCGCTGGGCTCAGAAGTTACCTAACTAAAGTATATAACTACATGGCTTTAGCTTTAGGCGTTACAGGGCTTGTTGCGTTTCTAACGGTATTTTCTGGTCTTTTTCAGGTAATTCATTCTAATCCTGTTCTGTCGCTTGTGACAATATTCTCTCCAGCTGCATTGGTGATCTATATGCGGTATAAAATTCAACACCTAAGTGCTCAGTCTGCCGTTACTATATTTTTCTCGTTCTCAGTGTTAATGGGGCTTTCCTTGTCTTATATTTTTATAGTTTATACTGCAGAAAATATAGCAAGAGCGTTTTTCATTACATCAATTATGTTTGGCTCTATGGCTTTATATGGTAATACCACAAAAAGAGATCTTACAAGTATGGGCTCTTTCTTGATTATGGGAGTCTTGGGGATAATTATAGCATCCATAGTAAATTTATTCCTTAGAAGCAGTCCTCTCTATTTTGCAATATCGTTCATATCAGTAATAGTCTTTACCTTAATGACTGCATATTATGCTCAGAGAATCAAAGACGTTTATTATAGACATAATGATGGCTCAGAAGTCGCTACTACTAAATTGGCAATACTGGGTGCAACTGATCTTTATTTTAACTTTATTAACATATTTCTCAATCTACTCAGGTTACTTAACTTGTTCAATAATAGGGACTAGATGTTTTCCTTTTTAAGGAAAGGTAGTAAGAATTCTATAGTTTTCTTTTTAATATCTTTAGTCGTGTTGATGCTATGTCTTGCATATGCATCGGTGCCACTATATAGCATTTTCTGTAAAGCTACCGGGTATGGTGGCACAACAAGAAAAGTAACTAATGCAACAATAAGTGCAACTGACCAAAAAATCAGGGTCCACTTCAATGCTGATATAATGTCCGATCTACCTTGGGAATTTAAATCAGAAACTAACTACGTTGACGTAAACATAGGAGAACAAAGTTTAGCATTTTATTACGCAAAAAATCTATCTGATCATCTTTCATTTGGTATGGCAGTATATAACGTTACGCCTTTCAAAGCAGGTAAGTATTTTAATAAAGTTGCATGCTTTTGTTTTGAAGAACAAATGTTGCTACCAAAACAAAAAGCAGCTATGCCCGTATCTTTCTATATAGATCCTGAGATAATGCTTGATAGTAATACAAAAGACTTAAGTGAAATAACGCTATCATACACGTTTTTTAAGCTTAAGTAACAGAATGTTTGCAAACCATGTCATTTCAAGTAATCAATAGGGTGTCATCCGAGTAGCTGACACTGGAATGGCTTTGTTGCATCACACTTTATGAGATGGTGATTTATGGTAAATTCATGTAACTATCTCAAATTTAGCCATACCAATATCAGTGAATTTATTAAGCAAATAGCATTTGATTAGCAGTTCTTTTTCTCGATTTATCTCAGATTTATTCCTAAAACTAAATCCGAATATTTGCTTTAATCTTGAGAAAAACCCTTCAATATAAGATCTTTTCCCATAATTTACTTCTTTTTTCCATTCTTTCATGCCATCTTCACCGTATAATTTTATTAACGTAATAGCAGCATTCCTGTCAGACATATAATCTATTTCTGGATGTTCTGCCGCATTGTTTATTGGTGGAATTTTTGTCTTTATATCATATTCGTTACACAACTTATAAAACTTGTGCCTATCACATGCTCTATCTGCATATAGTGCTTTTATGGCATGCTGAAAATCAACTTCTTTTAGCAAATCACAAGCTCCATAGTGATCAGAGTAGACACCGTTACTGTATTTTACAGCTATGGCTTTTTTGTTGTTTATATTCAACATTACGTGCAATTTTCTCGTTTTCTCATAGCCACGATATTTTCTGTCAGTGCTATTTTCCTTGCTGTGTGTTGTTGTATATACTAATTCCTGTACTGTCTATAGCAATTTCGATATCTTCCATATTATTTTTATCAATTCTGCAATCATTTATCTTAATATTAAGTTTCTTTTGATGCTTGTGAATAGCTGATAACTGCCAAATCTCTTCCTATTTGTTGCAAATACCCTTTTATAAACCCGACTGTTTGTCTTAAACCAATTCTAAAGAAACTGACGATTATATGCACCAAAATCACAACTTTATCACTATAAATATAGTTGCCGCCCTGCATTTTTGGACAATTCTCGTACCAATTTTCTATGGCATCATTGATATAACAAAAAATGCTTCCTCTTTCTTGGAGAAATTTGTTATATTCATGGCAGTTACTGACTCTCATTTTTTGTGGCATATTTTTTCTTCAACAGTTAAATGGCTATTTATAATGAATTTTGTCAGTAACTGCCAGTTCTTTTTACTTGAGCGATGCAACAAAGCCATCCCAGTGTCTGGGCACTGGGATGACAGGAGAAGAAGGCTACTTGGATGACACCCTCCTAGTAGACTCAAATCACAATGTTCGTACAGTTATGCGTCAAGCCTAAAAACAGTTAGCTAATAGGTTTAATAAAAATTCACATATACAGGAAAGATTGGTAATATTATTTGAACAGAAATCGTTATTGTAATTATGCCAAAACGCACAGATATAGAATCTATATTAGTAATAGGAGCAGGCCCAATAGTTATAGGTCAGGCATGCGAGTTTGATTATTCCGGAACGCAAAGCTGTAAAGTATTAAAAAGTGAAGGTTATAAAGTCATTTTGGTTAACTCCAACCCCGCAACTATAATGACAGATCCTGAGTTTTCTGATGCAACTTATATTGAGCCGGTACTGCCTGAAATCATAGAGAAAATTATAATTAAGGAGATGCCAGATGCAATATTGCCAACAATGGGCGGGCAAACAGCACTCAATTGCGCAATAAAACTTGCAGATGATGGAGTGTTAGACAAATACAATGTAGAATTAATAGGGGTAAATAGAGAAGCAATAAAAAAAGCAGAGGATAGAGAGTTATTCCTTCAGTCCATGGATAAAATAGGGCTAAAATACCCCAAAAGTATCATTATAAAAAATCAAGAACAAATAAGAAAGGCTTTGGATTACATTGGATTACCAGCAATCATCCGCTCGTCATTCACCCTTGGTGGTGCAGGTAGCGGCATAGCATACAATAAAGAGGAGTTTTTCAATATTGCAGAAAGTGCTCTCAAAATTTCGCCAATAAATGAAGTTCAGATAGATGAATCAATTATCGGCTGGAAAGAATATGAAATGGAAGTTATCCGTGATTGTAAAGATAACTGCATAATAGTCTGTTCGATAGAAAATATTGATCCAATGGGAGTGCACACCGGAGATAGTATCACGGTTGCTCCTGCTTTGACTCTGCGTGACGTAGAATACCAACAGATGAGAAATGCATCTATAGCAGTGCTAAGAGAAATTGATGTTAGTGCCGGTGGTGCAAATGTTCAGTTTGCAGTGAATCCTAAAGAAGATGGAAGCCTCGTTGTGATTGAAATGAATCCAAGGGTTTCTCGCTCTTCTGCACTTGCTTCAAAAGCAACAGGTTATCCTATTGCAAAAGTTGTAACTAAACTTGCTATCGGCTATTCACTCAATGAGATACGTAATGATTGCGCTCCAGTTATACCTGCTGCATTTGAACCAGTGATTGATTACATCGTCACTAAAATTCCTCGTTTTGAATTTGAGAAGTTTAAGGGGACGAATTGTGAACTATCAACTTCCATGAAATCAGTGGGGGAAGTGATGTCGATCGGCCGCACTTTTAATGAGTCGCTGCAGAAAGCTTTTCACTCGCTTGAAACTGGGCTTACGGGACTTAATGAAGTATTTCCTGAAAATACTGATATTGATTACATCAGATCTCAATTAGCAAAATTGCTGCCAAACAGATTACTGATTGCTGCTGACGCAATGCGTCATGGAATAAGCATAGAAGAAATAAATTCGATTACAGGATATGACTTATGGTTTTTGCAGAATATACAGCAAATTATATTAGCTGAACAAAAAATCAAGGAAAACGGCCTTCCTGAGACTGCATATGAAATGTTAGAGCTGAAAAAAATGGGGTTTTCAGATGCAAGATTGGCAAAATTAAGCAATAAGAAAGTAGAGCAAATTGAAGAAATAAGAAAAAAATTTGGCATTAAACAAGTTTATAAGCGTGTAGACACCTGTGCAGCTGAATTTGAATCGAGCACTGCTTATATGTATGGCTGTTATGAGGGTAACACAATGATGTCATTCCAGCGCGTGACGCTGGAATCCAGAGATAAGGAAGAATGGATCCCAGTGTCAGCTACTCGGATGACAGAGGGAATGGAGTGCGAAGCAGATGTTTCTGACCGAGAAAAGGTTGTCATTTTAGGAAGTGGTCCAAATCGCATTGGTCAAGGTATTGAGTTTGATTATGCATGCGTACATGCAGCTTCTGCCGCCAAAGAAATGGGGTATGAAACAATAATGATCAACTGTAATCCAGAAACCGTTTCAACTGATTATGATACCGCTGATCGTTTATATTTCGCCCCACTGATTGCAGAGGATGTGCTTGAAATACTAAGTAAAGAGCAAGAAAATGGCACACTGGTTGGTGTAATAGTTCAAATGGGTGGTCAAACACCTTTAAAGTTAGCCAAAGTGCTTAACGAGAGAGGTTTCAAAATTCTGGGAACTTCGTTTGATTCTATTGACCTTGCAGAAGATCGCATGAGGTTTAAAAACCTTGCTTTGCAACTTAATTTAAAACAACCTGAAAGTTCTATCTGCCATTCAGTAAAAGAAGCGTTAACCAACGCAGAAAAGGTGGGGTTTCCACTAGTAGTCAGGCCATCATATGTCCTCGGCGGTCAGTCTATGTCGATTAGACACGATACTCAGAGCTTTAAAGAGTATGTCTTGAATCAAACCAAAATTTTTGAACACGGATCGCTGCTTCTTGATAAATTTTTAGTCAATGCAGTTGAGGTTGACGTTGATGCTGTGTGTGATGGGAAAAAAGTTTTCATTGCAGCGGTCATGGAGCATATTGAAGAAGCTGGTATCCACTCTGGCGATTCAACATGCTCAATACCGACAAATACATTGAGTGACGAAATAATAAAAGAGATCGAGCTCCAAACTGAAAGAATAGCTCTTGCACTAGAAGTGAAAGGTCTGATAAACATTCAGTTTGCTGTTCAAGAGAGTTATGTATACATACTTGAAGTAAATTTACGAGCTAGTCGAACCGTTCCTTTTATTTCCAAGGTAATCAATATTCCTATTGCAAAGCTTGCCACTCAGGTTATTTTGGGTAAGAAATTGAATCAGGAAAACAAGCCTTTCAATCATTTTGCAGTTAAAGCTGCTGTTTTTCCATTCACGCGTTTTTCGGGAATTGACACTCTACTTGGTCCTGAAATGAAATCAACAGGAGAAGTAATGGGAATTGACTCATCGTTTGAAGCTGCACTTGCAAAAACGCACATGGCTGCAGGATACAAGTTACCAATAGAAGGAACAGCTCTGGTTTCAGTAAAAGATGATGATAAAGAGTATATATTGCCTGTTGCACGAATGTTGAAAGAACTGAGTTTTGAAATATATGCAACCAAAGGCACAGCTTTATATCTGAATAATAACGGCATTGCTGCAAAAGCTGTAAATAAAGTGAGAGAAGGCAGACCCCACATAGTTGATAGGCTCAAAGATGGAAAAATAAATCTAGTAATCAATACTTCAAAAGGTGTGAAATCAGTTTCAGATAGCAAAGATATCAGGAGAACTGCTATTTTGCAAAATATAGCTTATAGCACCACAGCTTCTGGGAGTAAAGCGTTAGTGCTTGCAATTCAATATGTAAAGAATAGCAAATTGGAAGTGAAATCATTACAGCAGATACAAAACGTTTAAGTATCAAAACTAAAATAATTCATTCCTCTATCTCGAAATCGTGGTAGAGTAATGTAAGTCAAATTTCTTTGCTGACTTGCCTATGTATTATAGTATTTATCAAAGAATTAATGGGTAATGGTTATATAACATGACTTATGAGATAAAAAAGCAACAAACAATAGACCAACAAATTCTTGAAAGTGATATAGAAGATCCGACGAAGTTCTCTCTTAATCAAGAGTATAACTTTGCCAAAAATGATTTGTCAAACAAAACAGATGAACACGAAAGTGATAATCGACTACAGAACTCTAGTGATCATGATTCAGATGATAGTTCCGCTGATGGTAATCAGACGCCTTATACTGAATCAAGTGATTGGGACTCAAATTCGAGCTGTAGTTCAGATTATTCTTATTTTTTGGAAGATGGCTCACTTTCAATGGATCTAGAAATACCATTAACTACAAGTGAAAGTAAGCTGATTGGTGAATTTTGTAAGGAATTAAAAGAGAAAATAGAAGAAAATGAACGAGAGTATAAAACAAAGATATCTAAGCAGGAAAGTATAGAAAATTGGACAGAGGGTGCTTTAGAACGTATTAAAAGCGTAGTAGATAAATACTTAGAGAAAGGGATAAAGTTAAATTCATGTTGTAATAGCAGTGAAGAAACTGTAGTAAACTTAATATTTAATGAAATAGTAGGTGTTCTTGAAAGTACCACAAATACAACCTCTGGTGGTAGATCATCTAGGTTTGACCCTATAGACCTTCTAGATTATAGTAAGGATGAAGATGAAGCAACAAAAGATGAAAATATAAGCATTATACAAAGCATTGTTCGTGATTTATTGTTAAAGGGCGGGAAGGTAAAACGACATCTCTTCCATCATGATAGGATAGGACATGCAACTACTGCATTTGTAGATAATTCTTCTCTTCAGTTTGACGGGCATCTCTTTGCACAATGTAAGGAAATTGAAAACGATCTAAAAAATGTAGCATATGAAAGTATTGTAAACAAAAATGAGCAAGCTCAAAAGGACAAATTAGAATTAAAAGTAGAGATAGATAATGAGTGCTTTTGTATAAAATATCCACAAGATAGTACTGTTGAAGTTGCAAAAATCCTAAGCAATGAAAAGAATAAAGGTTTAAACTTAAGAGTTGGTATACTGCAAATTGGGAAAAGTATAGTAAGAGTTGAAAGCTACAAAGGAAAAAGAAATTATCTGGATGTTTTTAAGCAAGGTGTAACATTATCTTGTGATAGTGAAGCAGGAAAAATCAGTATTCATCTAAATCCTAAGGAAAATAGTAATGAAATAGAAGTAAAGATTGATAAGGAGAGCGAAGCAAGGCTTAACGAGTTAGAAGATAAGGGGAAAAGTTTAGGAGAAAACTGTCTTTTAGGAGGAAAAAGCGTTCTGGAAGCTATACGAGATGGAAATTTTAAAAGAAATAGAAGTATACCAACTAGCGTAATTGAACAGCCAAATGCTGCAACGAATACTCCACAATCTTACCTAGAGAACATTTTCCTGAACGGATACAATTACAGAACTAAACAATAGGCCTATCTATCATTCTGATGTGATTTCAGTTTTTTTTACTTGCAAACTCTCTAATCCCACCTTATAGTTAGGATAAATTAGAGAGACATTAAGATCTTTTTTAATTTTAACATTACTTACTTTTTTTGAACCTAAATAAAAACTCTGTGCATAATCTGGTAAGGAAGAAACCTCAATTGGCTCTGGAGGACTAACATTGAGGAGTTTGGCTGCATACCTTATCACTTTAGATTGTGTAGTGGGTAAATCATCTGCACAATTGTATACTTCACCAGGTTTTATGTTTTGCATGGAAGAAAATAGAATGTTCGATATATCTTCAACGTGAATACGAGAAAAAAAATGCCCTTCTTTTTTCACATTTTTTGCTTTGCCAAGCTGCAAGTCAATTAACACGTTCCTACTAGGACCGTATATTCCAGCTAAACGAAAAATATGTACAGGCAGTTTGCTATTCAGCCACTTCTTTTCAGATCTAAGGCGCTTTTCTCCTCTGATTTCTATAGGTTTTGTTTCAGATTCCTCATTCACCCAATTACCAGAGTAATCACCATAAACGCTAGTTGCAGACAAATAACCAAACCATTTAACATTTTGCAGGCAATCACCATATTTCTCCATAATATCATCACCATCTGGAGGAATAGAAATTAAAACGTGCGTTGCGCTTTTAAGCAGATCTTGACTAACTTTCTCATAATTAAAGAGGATTACATTTTGTATATTTTTACTTCTTGATGTGCCACTGACTTTCCAACCTAAGTTCAGCAGTTTTTTCGATAAAAATTTAGCCACATATCCATAACCAAAGCAAAACAAGTGCATGAAAATTAATTTTTAAAATTCTTCTTGATAAATTCTACTCCTAATTTTATCCCCTCTTCATTAATAATATGCCCTAATGCATGAATTGGGTGCCCTTCAACATTTATTCCATTTTCTTTCAAAGCTTTAACCGCTAAGTCGAGGGACGAAAAAGGTACCACATCGTCAGCATCACCATGGATAACACATATGTTAGGTTTTGACTTGATCTCTGGTGCAGTTTTTGAAGGTGAAAGAAACCTACCAGAGTATGCAACAACTGATGCACAGGATTGAGAGCGGGTGAGAGCTGTATGTATTGCAAGCATTGCTCCTTGAGAAAATCCAACCAAAGAAAGTTGCGTATCTTTTAAATTAAGCTCCTTTAATTTTGTATCAATGAAACGATTTACAATTGATGTAGCATTTTTTACTCCATTATATAGCGCTTCCTCACTACGATCTTCCAAGCTGAACCACTGATAACCATCACCTATTTCTCTTTCAAACGGAGCATTGGGTGCTACAAAATATGACTCGGGTAAAAACTTGCTCATAACTTTAGCAAGGTGAATGAAATTATCGCCACTTGAGCCCCAACCATGTAAAAAAATAATCAAATTTTTCTTATTTCCGCCTGCACAAATTTCTTGGCCTTTAAGTTCAATCATTTCTTTTCCTTTTGCATTTATATTTTTATTTAACACTAATTTTCAAATTTGTAAAAACATACTGTGATTGCTGTTGAATGATGGAGAGACATACTCCATTATTTTATACCTATAGCTAACTGAAAAAAGGTTACCTCAGAGGGGATAAAAAGGTATAAAATGGCTTTGGATAAGGTAGAATGATGCCAAAGTGAGGATCTGAGGGAACGTGTTTTGAAAGTAGTAGACGAGAAAAAAATGACTATGGAGGAAGATGTTCAAAATTGATAGAAAAACAATATATTGGTGGAGGAAAAGAAGAGAAGAAACAGGAAGCATAAAACCATCTTCAGGCTATCAAAAGGGGCATAGTCATAAAATTAAAGACTTAGATAGCTTTGTCGAATTTCTAGATGAAAATCGGAGTTGAAAAGATAATTGAAAAATTTGGCAATATGTGCAAAGACAAAGTAATAACTACCTTAAAAAAGTGAACTATATGTATAAAAAAAATTTTTCTCTACCAGGAAAGGGATGAAGGAAAACGAAAGGAAGTCATACAAAAGGTAGCAGAAATAAATGAAGAAAATTTAGTATTCATAGATGAATCAGGTATAGAAGACAACGAATTTTATGAATATGGATGGTCTCGAAGAGGAAAAGGGCTATTTACAGAGAAACCAGGATACAAAGGAAGAAATAATTGGAGCCCTAAGTGAAGAGGCACCATGAGTGATATTGCAACAGTGAGCTTTTTGAAGCGTATGTTGAAAATAGGCTTATGCCAATATTAAAACCTGGCTAGGTTTGACAATGCGAGTTTTCATAAGTCTGACAAGACGAAAGGATTAATAGAAAGTGTTAGATGTAAAGTTTTATTTTTGCCGCCATACTTGTCTGATTTAAATCCAATTGAGAAGTTCTGGTTTGCCATCAAGCATGCCATAAAAAAAGCGCTGCCAAGCTTTTGGCCTGATATCAATTCTGCTATTGATTTTGTTTTTCAATATTCAGGTAACCCTTTCTTGGGTTAGCTATAGGATCATCATCTATTCTTTTTTCTCTACAAGTATAGTATTTTCTAAAACGAATGATAAACGTCTAAAATGGTATTACCAACTAAAAGGTGTAAGTCTGTACATTGATGCATTAGAGGTCTGAGGCGACTTTTGATGGTGTGCCAACAATGCTCTATCGGATTTAGATCAGGTGAATATGTTGGAAGATAAAGCAAATGACAGCCAAAAGACTCTATTAATGACTTTGTTTTGGGAGTTTTATGGAATATAGCATTATCCATAACTATGGTTGTATTACGCTGCAATTGTGGTTTGCTCTAACCATACATTAAATACATCTTTATTACACCCTCCTGTGAAGGTCATTGGTGCAATAAACTTCTTTTCAATCCATCCACCTATTATACTCACTCTTTCCCACTTTTTTCCTGGAACATCAGCATATATTTTTTCTCCTCTTGGAGCTCATGCATATTCTCGGTATAGTCTATTATCAACTCCTGCTTCATCTATATATAAAATGCTACAGTGGTCTATTTTTGAGACTTTATCGATAAATTGCTGCCTATCTTCTTGATTGCGCTCTTGATAGAATGTGACTTTTTTTAAGGTTATTTTTAGCTGTTTTAACCTATACCAAGTTGCACTTATTCCAAAGCCAAGGTTTTGTTTCATTTCTGCTAGTGTGTGATCCGGGTGTTTTTTAACATAGTCTACAAGTATTTTTGGGTCTATTTTCCGAATAAAACCAGTACTTTTTACCGCTTTGAGACCTTGGCCAGTAGCTTTCTTTTTTAACCATCTATATAGTGTCTATCTCAAAAACCTCTGCAACTTCAACCTTTGACTTTCCTTTTTTTACCAAAGATACTGCTTTTTCCCTTAAATCTACACTATATACCATAGCTTTCCCTACTTTAAAAAAACATATTATACCTTTATCATTCGCTTTTGAAAATACTATAGTTTGCTTATGAGCAACCTGGATTCCAGTGGGCTTTGTTGCATCGCTCAAGTAAAAAGAACTGGCAGTTACTGACAAAATTCATTATAAATAGCCATTTAGCTGTTGAAGAAAAAATATGCCACAAAAAATGAGAGTCAGTAACTGCCATGAATATAACAAATTTCTCCAAGAAAGAGGAAGCATTTTTTGTTATATCAATGATGCCATAGAAAATTGGTACGAGAATTGTCCAAAAATGCAGGGCGGCAACTATATTTATAGTGATAAAGTTGTGATTTTGGTGCATATAATCGTCAGTTTCTTTAGAATTGGTTTAAGACAAACAGTCGGGTTTATAAAAGGGTATTTGCAACAAATAGGAAGAGATTTGGTAGTTATCAGCTATTCACAAGCATCAAAAGAAACTTAATATTAAGATAAATGATTGCAGAATTGATAAAAATAATATGGAAGATATCGAAATTGCTATAGACAGTACAGGAATTAGTATATACAACAACACACAGCAAGGAAAATAGCACTGACAGAAAATATCGTGGCTATGAGAAAACGAGAAAATTGCACGTAATGTTGAATATAAACAACAAAAAAGCCATAGCTGTAAAATACAGTAACGGTGTCTACTCTGATCACTATGGAGCTTGTGATTTGCTAAAAGAAGTTGATTTTCAGCATGTCATAAAAGCACTATATGCAGATAGAGCATGTGATAGGCACAAGTTTTATAAGTTGTGTAACGAATATGATATAAAGACAAAAATTCCACCAATAAACAATGCGGCAGAACATCCAGAAATAGATTATATGTCTGGCAGGAATGCTGCTATTACGTTAATAAAATTATACGGTGAAGATGGCATGAAAGAATGGAAAAAAGAAGTAAATTATGGGAAAAGATCTTATATTGAAGGGTTTTTCTCAAGATTAAAGCAAATATTCGGATTTAGTTTTAGGAATAAATCTGAGATAAATCGAGAAAAAGAACTGCTAATCAAATGCTATTTGCTTAATAAATTCACTGATATTGGTATGGCTAAATTTGAGATAGTTACATGAATTTACCATAAATCACCATCTCATAAAGTGTGATGCAACAAAGCCATCCCAGTTTCAAGCACTGGGATGACACCGAAGGGGCTACTCGCATGACAGCTAGCCTGACAACCGTCATCCCGCTACTTGTTAGCGGCTAAGAGATACCGCGAATGAATCGCGGTATGACGTGTTGCTTGGGTCAGCTATACTTGCCTCCCTGTATGTATTAGATGTAGGCTGAGTTGTGGTCGTGATAAATGTGGTCGCTTGTGTAATCAAACATTTTCACAAAGCCATTCTCTAGATAAAGATTATATTCGTGATGTTGATCTGATAATACAATATTATCTTGCTCCCCTAAATTGAAATGACTTGAATCTGACAGCAATTCGTAATTTGGATTATCTATTTTACTAATGCTGCTTATTACTTTGCCATTACCACTTGATATAGCTAAACTATAACTATCACCATCCTTCATTATTTTGATGGACACCTTATCTTCAGGTGACACTATAAGTTTCTTTGTGCCACTATCGTGGATTACGAATTTGCCTTTTTCAAAATAGTATTTGTCTTCCGGCAAAGCACCAACCTTATATCCTGATTCAGCCAATTTGTGCCAAAACTTTAACACAGATTGCTTTTCTGCTCCTTCCGCTCTATCATACAAGGCTTTCACATCATTAGAATCTATGGTTACATTTGCCTTATGCTTCCCTTCTGAACCTTGATCATAGCTCTTTTCTATTTTCAAGATTGTGTCTTTTAATACCTGCTCTTTCTCTTCCACTGAAGATGACCTTTTTGCCCTTGTTGGAATTTGTGGCTGATCAGACTGCATTTCACTATTGTCGTTTGATACAGTTCTCTCTTCAGCAGCTTGTGCAACAACATTAGTAGTATTGTGACTTATGTGTGATGTATCAACTTCTGTCTTAGTTTCACTTACTTGCCCTTTTGGACTTTCGGTTTGTTTCTCTTTTGTGAATATTCTCTGATAGTCCGTGTAGCCTCTATTAGTGTCACCGATATCACCATCACCTTGATCGAAAGTTATTTTTTTACTTCCATTCCCCATGTCCTCAATTTCAACTTGAGGAGAAACAGATGCGAGGAAATCGTTATAACTGTAGTTGTAGTCAGCAGAAAAGAATATTTTCCCTTTGAAGTTATGGAAATTATTAGATAACATTCCAATTTCTTCATCAGTATCACCATCAAATAGTTTTACTTTAGTGAAATATGCTTGATCTTTTATTCTAACTATTTCACCGCTAGAGTTTCTTTGTATGTGGTAATCATTTGGGTCGTACTTTATAGCAAAAAGTTTGCCAGAGCCATATTTCTCTAAGTTTATAAGGCCCACATTTACATGTTTATGGGAATAATCTCTCTTCTCATATTCATGTGCAAATATTGGATCTATATATCTATATTCATCTGGTATATTTGGCATACCTATTGGATGTTCATCACCATCTTTCGTCACCGGAACAAGCTTATATGCTCCGTCTTTTTCCACTAATTTTAGATGAGTAATACTTTGTGGTAGTTGAAACCTTACATTTGCTCCATGGTCATGAATAAATAGATCACCTTTCTCGGTAATATAAAAGCCCATATTTTTGAATTCATATAAGCGCTCGTCTCCTTGCTTTACGACAGCTTCATATACATCATCGTCTGTCCTATCTGTTCCCTTATTATCCAATAATTTTCCTTTTTCCACGATTACTCCATTTGTCTTTTGCTCATCAGAATATTGTGCATGCTCTGAATCTTGATGATTCAAAATTTTGGTACCTCTAAGGAGCAGAGAATCTAAATCTTTTTGGATGTGTCCAGTGCTAGGATGCAACAATTCATTTTCATGTAAATGTGCTTCATCAAAGTATTCATCGCGTTCAACTGTTCTGCCATCTATCAGAGAAGCTTTATAATGACCATTTTCTTTTGTAATAGCCATATAAGCACCACCATCATATTGAGTATTTAAGTCGTGCAATATGTCCTCAAAAACAAAAGTTTCTTTAGTTTGGCCTTCAACTTGCTTAAAAAATCCTGATTCGCTCGATAATTCTCCAAGCTTTGTATTTCCGTCATATATAGACAGTGCACCCATATCTCCTTGACCATGAGCGTGCATAGAAAAAATCTTACCTTCTTGTAGATTAATGTGAGTACCTCTGATTAAGTTTGGATCGATATTGACCAGCTCTCCTAATATTTTTGCTGCCTGAGGATTATTTTCAATCTCATCAACTGCTTTGTTTTTTAGTTGATCAAACTTTAAAAATGCTGGTCTGTATTTTGTATTTTCCTCATTACGTAACTCTTCAATAGTAATCTCTCCTTTATGATATTTTTGATACATTTCATCACGTTCTTTATTCAAATTATCAACCTCATCTACCTGATTCTTAATTTCTGTATCATACTTTGATAGCATCCTTAAAGCCTGATCTTTATACTCTTGACTGTTTTGGTACTCATTACCTTGTTGATCAGAGTAAGTTAGTTTATCCTGTCCATCAGAAGTTTTGATTACCTTTAAGAAATGATATTCCTTTGATATATCGAGGTTATCATTTGTTGCCCTATTTATAGCACGAGCAACATCATAAAATGATACATGTTCTACAGGAGAAAAACTTCCAACGTTTTCTCCATCTATTTTTTCTATATTTGCTTTATAGTAGGATACGTTTTTAATTTCTCCACCCACTATTTCTTGACCAGTTGCTATAAAATCTCCTTTTGTAACTTGCAAAGCGTTGAGATGTTCCATTGCAGTTTCTGTATCATTCTCAGCAAGCCAACTTTTGAAGTCAGCATCATGTCCTTTTATGTCTTTCAAGAAACTTTTTGACTCATCTGAGTTACCTTGACGTAAAGCATCTAGGTAGTCTCTTAATAAACTAGGATCTTTTTCCTGTAAGTACATTATCAACGCATGACCTGTTTTATAAACCAGGCTATTTGCTTCGCTGTCCTTTGAATATTCTAAACTTAAAATTTTATCTAAATCCAAATTTGCAGCTTCAGTTTTGTCGATACTTGATCCTTGAGAATTGAATTTATGATCTGAATGATGCTCAAAGTAATCTGCAATTCCTTCCATTAATACTATAGGTAGGTGCTTACCTCCTGTAGCCAAGTAAGTTAAACCATGTACAAATTCATGCTGAAGGTTATGAACGCCACTTTGCTGATAGACATACATTTCAGCAAAAACATCAGCTTCCCCTTTGTAGTAACATTTACCACCCTCATCTCCAAGGTAAGAACCGAAACGCTCGCTTCCGCCAAGGTGAGTGTAATCATCCTTGTCATCAAACATATAAATTTTAAATGTTTGTTCTGAGTTGCTGTGTTCTAACTTGAATGTATCTTTAAAACTAGTAGCTGTTTCTTTTATCTCACTTTCAATTGTTGCAATTTTACTTGCTCTTAAATTATGAGAATAAACTTCTACTTTAATATTTAAATCTTTAACTTCTACAACATGTGGCGAATTAAACCCTTTGCCGTTATTGTTAAAGTATTCTTCTTTAGTTAT
Organism: Wolbachia endosymbiont (group A) of Myopa testacea; assembly: GCF_964027115.1. NCBI lineage: Bacteria > Pseudomonadati > Pseudomonadota > Alphaproteobacteria > Rickettsiales > Anaplasmataceae > Wolbachia > Wolbachia endosymbiont (group A) of Myopa testacea. Next base: position 890,852 of record NZ_OZ034729.1, on the reverse strand, counting down.
ATTTTTATTTATTTGTTGATTGATTGTCATAATTCTAACCTCTAATTTATTAACTCTTCAAATATAAGGTGATCTCTACTAAAAAAGTGTGAATTTTCATATTGGTATAATCTATATCTTAGTGAAGAAATATAAGTAATTAATTTAATATGAACAATATAAGATATAGCTTGACCACAAAAAAATCTAAATTCTAACGTTACATTAGGATAGGGTAAGAATTTAAAAGCAAATTGACTTTCATTCCACCAAAGCACTATACTAAAACCACGATGGGTAATTAGCTCAGTTGGTAGAGCACTTGCTTGACGTGCAAGCGGTCGCTGGTTCGAACCCAGTGTTACCCACGTTTTTGTTCATGAAAAGATTTTATATGACAGCAGCACAGTCCAAGCGCTTAATCTATTCCATAATAATAGTTGCGATAACAATGTTTATGGAAATAGTAGGTGGAATAATTTCACATTCGCTTGCTCTACTATCAGATGCAGGGCATATGCTCACTGACCTCTTTGCCTTAGTTTTAAGCTGCTTAGCACACAAATTTTCAGCTAAGAAATCTGATTTGCAAAGATCATACGGGTATCATCGGTTGCAGATAATTGCAGCATTTGTTAATGGTTTAACTTTATTCTTCATTGCAGTAATCGTTATAATTGAGTCAATAAAAAGATTTATTTTTCCGGTAAATGTTGAGTGGAAAGTAATGTTAGTAATTGCTACACTTGGCCTGATCTCTAATATTATAGTCTTTTTTATATTACATAGTAAATGCGAGAGCAATATAAACATAAAAAGTGCTGTACTACACGTTATAGGAGATATTTTAGGTTCTGTAGCTGCTATACTTGCATCCATAATTATCATGTTTACTGGATGGCAAATGGTGGATCCGATTTTATCGGTATTTGTCAGTGTAATCATTTTGAATAGTGGCTACAAAATTCTAAAGAATTCTTGCCACATACTTCTTGAAGGCACACCTGAAGGGATATCTACTGAGGAAATAAAAAGTAAGATCACATCAGAATTACCTGAAGTGATAGATGTGCACCACACACATGCATGGTCACTGTCTGATAATTATTTTATAATTACCATGCATGCCAAAGTAAAGCAAGATGCACAACACACTGATATTTTGTATGAGATAAAAAAAATACTACTAAATAGGTTCGAGATAGCACACTCTACAGTCGAGATCGAATACGATGAGTGTGCGGATAATAAGATACTTAAACATTGACGTTTTAAATTACTATGCTATTACTAGAGCGTAATGATGTTGAAGGTAAGCTATGATAGGTATTTCTCAATTACAATTTCCTTCAAAGGAATCTAGCAGGCTAAAGTTTGTTAGTTACTTTGCAACTTTTATTTCTTTAAGCATTATCACTAACCCTGTTAATGTTCTTTTTTTCTCTTGGTACTATATTCTTCAGGTTTGAAATTAAAACTCTTTATATCTACAAAGAAATAAAAGCGGCAAAACAGCAAAAAATAAGTAAAAAGGAGTATTGGGAAATATTTTTTAAGAACAATGCAATCAAGGTAGCAGCCTTCCTCTTGTTTTCTGCTTTCATAACATATCTCACTTTCACCTCCACTTTCTTACTAATTTCGTTACTGGGAACTATACCACTTACAATGCTATTGGTTTTATTGCAGAGTGAACTGAGACCAAAAGATTTTAACCCATTTACACTGCTTAAAGCTTCCATGAATTTCTTTCGGGAAGGCATGAAAGAGAACTTACGTGGTATGGTTAATAATCTTGATATTGATCTTGAACATTTACTGCCCCATCAATTAAATGATGATATCATTAAAAATATCGATAAATTAAAAGATAAGTATAGTGAACAAGTACCTGAAGACGTAATCAAAAATGATGAATATATTCAATTCATTGGACATATAGATAGTTCATATGAGTTTAGTGATGAAAATAAAGGAAGAGTAATTACATTTTTAAATGACTTTTGCAAAGATGATCAAAAGTCATAGCTCTGGCTTTACAGGTGGACAGATTTTACTTTTAGTTCTGAAAGCCTGCAATGATGGAGACAGAGAAGCTGTAAAAAATAAAAAAGACGCGTTAATTATAAATTTGCTTGATAGCCAAACTTTCTCTAGAAAAGAGCGAATCCCTAACACCTGTTTTACCGGTATTGTCTACAGGATGTTAAGTACGCTAGAGGGTATTCATCCTGATCCAGAAATTAGATTTACTCCCCCAAGGGAAATGTTGCTCTCAGAAGCACAAAATAAAGCACGTGAGTTTATGTTAGACAGGTTAAAAAACAAGAAAAACAGTAAAGAAATTCTTAAGGCTTGGCATACAGTTCAAAATAACCATAAAGATAATGAAAATCAGAAGATAGTTGATGATTTTATTTCAGAAGTAAGTATTCCTTTAATGAGAAAATTATTGAGTTTCACTTCTCAATACAGTGAGCAAGTTGTGCTGGCGTTAATGAAAGATATTAGTTCTATGAAGTTAGTAGAATTATTGGATGAGCGCTTATCTTTTTATATTGCACAAAAAACAAACACAAGATGTTGTGCTGATCGGAATTTCGAATTAGGAGATGAGCGTATAATAAACTTAATAACAAATATAAAAGAAAAAGTTTTTCTAGAGCTTTTAAACCAAAATTTACTCAAGACAGATTTTTCTCTCAAGGATTCATCTTTGGATGGAGCTAAAAGAATAGCTAACAAAATAATAATAGGAGAAGTCGAGAAATTTAGGTCAGAAGCTGCTGAAAAGGCTAGGAAAGTTAACCCTATAGAAGTTCAAGTAGATGCTACATTGCAAAATCTGTCAGCCTTGCCACGAGAAAAGAAGTGTTGCATTGCGTATAGCAGACTAAGTAGCCAGTATAAAGGTGATGAAAGAGAGATAATGGAGAACATCTTACTAAAAAAATTAGAGATAACGAAAAAAGAAATGAATAAGATGCTAGAAGAGAATGATATACGCAAGCTAAAATTAGCACTTGATGATGCATGTAAGAAAAGTGGAAAAAGCATGGAAGAAATGATAAAAGAAGTAGAAGAAGTGGTCTCAAGTCGTTTCTCGCATGAAGTATCTGTTAGTAATATAGCAGCAGAGTCAGCGCGCTTATAAAAATTTATGTTCCTTGCCTTGCAGAAGGTTCATAATATTCTTGTAGTGCTTGAGAAAAACTAGTGTTCCTATAACTAGTAATGTTAAGAACAAATTCCTCTGAAAAAAAAAGGACCATGCTACAACCGTTGAAGTAGCAGTCAAAGAAGCAAGAGAAGAGTATCTAAAGATAAAAAATACCACTATCCAGGTAAATATAAATATCAAGGCAATTGGCATATTAAGTGCTATCAGAACTCCTAAAGTTGTTGCAACTCCCTTTCCTCCACTAAATTTTAGCCATACAGGAAACATGTGTCCTAAAACTGCTAAAATTGCAGATATGTATATACAAAGATTGTCATCGAAAAATTGTTGTGCTATATAAACTGCGATGAATCCTTTCAAGGAATCCAGAAGTAATGCCAGAGCAGCAAGACATTTATTTCCTGTTCTTGCAACGTTTGTAGCGCCAATGTTTCCTGAACCTATTTCTCTTAAGTTTATAACTTTTATTCTTGTAATGATTAAGCTAAACGGTATTGAACCGAGTACGTAGGATAATATGAGAACTATAGCTAACACAGGTAAGATTTACTATCGAAAGACCTCGTCACCCCACTGCTTGTTAGCGGCTGAGATACCGCGGCGGTATGACGTAGGGAAATCTTACTTATTATAGCTATACCTCTCCACATATATCAAAGATTTAATTAATTTTATTATTCCTCAGCCTTTTTAGGTAGCACTGAACTTCATCGTTAATCTGATTACTAAACAGTATAAGCGCTGTCATGTTGATGAGAGCTAAACAAGAGAACAAAGTTCCACCGATATTGGCAATAGCCATTATATCTTTAGAAAGACCAGAAAAAAACGCTACAATTATTACTGCTATGCGGTATATCACTATACTTTTTGCACCGAATAAATATAGCCACCCTATTTCACAACAATATACAAACGAAATTACTGAAGAAAATGCAAACAAAGGTGCAGCTATTGTTAGAAGTATAGGAAACCACGGAGAAACTGTCTCAAATGCTTTTTGAGTGACTAATATCCCTTCACCAACACTAGTCTGGTATGCACCTGTTATTACTATTGTTATTCCTGTTAAACAGCAAATTAACATTGTGTCAAAGCATGGTTCTATCATAGCGACTAGTCCAGTTCTTACTGGTTCTTCATCTTTAGTTGTTGCATGAGTAATTGCAGCAGAGCCAACACCAGCTTCGCTGGCAAAAATTGCTCTTTGAATTCCAGCAACAAATGCTCCTACCATCCCTCCGCCAACAGCATTAAAATCTATCATGCTGGAAAATAATATCTTAAATGTGTGACCAAGATTGTGGATATTAAATCCAATAATAACAAGGCAGCTACATATATATATGAGTGACATAATAGGCACTAGTGCAGAAGATACTCTAGCTATCCTTTTAATTCCGCCAATAATCACTAGAGCAAGCAGCGCAGAGGTTATGGAAGAAAGAAACCAAGAGTGACCATCTACCCAACTTGAATAGCCAGATAATATTGAAACCATTTGGTTGGTTTGAAACGCTACACTTCCACCAAGACCTGATAATACAAAGAATACTGCATATATTGCAGCTAAAACAATACCAAGTTTTTTAAATCCAAATTCCTCCAGACCATTCCTTATATACTGAAAGGGACCACTAAACAATTGCTCCTGATCTTCTGTTCTATGTCTAAATGCTAAAGTCACTTCGGCAAATTTTGCTGACATACCAAAAAAACCTGTAATCATCATCCAAGGCACCGCTCCTGGCCCTCCCATTGAAACTGCAATTGCGACTCCAGCAACAGTTCCAAGGCCTACTGTGCTTGAAAGTGCAGTCATAAATGCCTGAAAATGCGTAATATGACCATCATGGTGATTCGTGTCATATTTTCCACATAAAATAGCAAACGCATGCTTAAACATTCTTATGTTGAGAAATCCAAAACGTAATGTTAGAAACACATAACCAAAAGCTAGTAGAAAGATTATAAATGGCACGTAAAGGATTTTGAAAAACAGCACTTCATTCATGAAGTTATTTATTCCATTCAACACAGCATCATAACTTTCATAAAAACCTGAAGCAGCGTACACATCATTAAACAATAGGCAAAATAACACCATACAAAGTAATCTATAAATCATGTTAATACCCTTTAGAATTGTAATAAGAATCTATTGTATTCAAAACTTCCCTTCTTAGTAGATATATTGCAACAGCATTTGGAATCATAAGGCACATGAACAAACTGTCGCCTAGGTAAGATATAAATTCTATATTTTTTGACATACAACTAATATACACTGAAACCACTATAAGAATTTGGAACGGTATCAGTATTTTTTTATTACCAAATAAATACAGCAGAGCAACTTCACAGTAGTAACAATAAGCTATTATTGTAGAAAATGCAAAGGAAAACATCATTAGCGGAAAAACTAACTTGCTGAACAAGGGCAAAACTGTTGAAAATACCGAACTAATTAGTGTAATATCACCCACGTTATCAGTGCTATGCATACCAGTAATAATTATCACGATACCAGTCAAAAATGAGATTAGTATTGTGTCTATAAGTGGTGCAATCATTGCAACGCATCCAACTTTAATTGGATCTTCTTCTTTTACATCTGAATGTGCTATAACTGCTGTTCCGGTACCTGCTTCGTTAGCAAACACTGATCTTCTCACTCCTGCTATTAATCCGCTCAATACTCCGCCTCCTATAGCTGATTTATTGAAGATGTCTTGGAATATTATGGATAGAGCATTCAGCAAATTACTTCTGTTTACATAAATTAAATATATACACATACCCATATATAGCACTATCATAATTGGTGCTAAGCTCGTTGAAACGAAAGCAATGCGCTTTATTCCTCCCAATATTACAATAAAGACAAGCAGAGATATAATAATATATGCGTTGTATTCGAAGAGGTTATTCGACAATGCTGCTATCTGATTCGCTTGAAATGATATACCGCCCAAAATCATTGCAATAAGTAGCATAATCGCATAAGTAAAGGCAAGAAATCTACCAGTTTTTGCAAATCCAATTTTTGCAAGCCCGTACTTCATGTAATAAAAAGCCCCGCCAGTTGCATTTTCAGAGCGATAGGTGAATGCAAGCACCACCTCGGCAAACTTTATCGACATACCAAGTATTCCGGTAATTACCATCCAAAAAACTGCACTTGGGCCCTCTATTGTGATAGCTATTGCAACTCCTGATATTGTTCCAAGACCAACTGTTCCTGAAATTACTGTTGCAACCGCTTGAATATGAGTGATTATGCCATTGTTATTACACTTTAGATTGAATAGCTTCTGTATTCCATGCTTGAACAATCTAAAGTTAGTGAATTTAAATTGGATGGTACAAAAAACCCCAGTTGCAATTACCCAAATAATTATAAATGGAATGTTGAATATCTTTATGTACAGAAATGAATTCAACAGTTCACTTATTTTTACAATCATGCTGCTCACTACTTTTTATTACAACTTATAGCTAACGAGCTTTATACGAGTAATATATATAAAGCCCAGTGCTTACTGGAATAGTAAGTACATACACTACACCTAAAATTGGTAGCGTCATCCAGGGCTTACTGATGAAAAATATAATAAGTACTCCAAAAAATGACACAAATATATAGGATAGGCTTTTGGGAACATAAATATATTTTGCAGAGAAAGTTGGAATGTGACTTATCGAAAAAAATGAAATGGCCAGAAAGTAACAAGCTACGTTTCTTGTGTTAAAAAATCGCTCTATGAGAAGTAAGTATTCACTCTCATGAGATTGAAAGGTAATAATTATTGGTAACAAAGAAAGTAAAGCACACACTGGAGCTGGAACACCAGAAAAGAAAAATTTTTCCCAGTGTGATTGTTCTGAGTGTAGCGAAACATTAAATCTTGCAAGTCTTATTGATATGCAGATTACGTATATCATTACTAAAATCCAACCTATGACTTTGATTTCGTTTAGCTTCCAAAAATACAAAAGAAATGCAGGCGCTGCACCAAAATTTAGAAAATCTGCAAAAGAATCAAGCTGGGCTCCAAAATCGCTAGTTGATTTTAGAATTCTAGCTATTCTGCCATCCATTCCATCTATTATTGCTGCAATGATGATAAAAATTACTGAGAATTCCCATTGTTCATTAAATGTAAATTTAAGTGAAGTGAGACCAGAACATAAACCCAATAAAGTTATAAAGTTTGGGAATAATTTAGTAATAGGTAAGAATCTACTGTTACTTCCATCGTTATTCATATAACGTCAAAAGTAAGCTTCTCTTGAACGTTTTCCTTATTTAAGTTTGCTATAATTGTTTCACCACCAATAACAGTTTGCCCTTCTGAAACTCTGACTTCTATATCAGCAGGAACATAAATATTCACTCTACTACCAAATCTTATAATTCCAAACCTTTCACCTGCTTTCACATTCTGGGATACTCCTAAATTACAAACGATACGACGTGCAATTAATCCAGCTATTTGCTCCACAATAATTTCTTTTCCCTTTTCGTATTCAATCACAATAACCTGCTTTTCATTTTCATTACTAGACCTATTGCTCATTGCGGATACAAACTTGCCTTTTTTATAATTCATTTCCTTTATCGTACCAGATATTGGTATACGGTTCACATGGACGTTCAAAACACTTAAAAATATGCTAACAAGCGTGAACTTCTTCTCTTCTCCATTTTCTGCCGATAAAGGATAATTAACTTCTTCAATTTTTGAAATCACACCATCAGCAGGACTTAATATAAGATCCTTATTGTTTGGCACAGCTCTTGTTGGATCGCGAAAGAAATAAGTACACAATAATGTCGGAAACAAGCACGTAACACCAAACCCCCAAGATATAGAGAATGCTATACACGTTACTATAAAGGCAACGACTATAAATAAATAACCTTCCCTGTTTATATTAGGTAAACTAAAACACATAATCTTATTCACAATAACCTATTGTTAACAATTTATCATTTATAATTTCTCATGAAAAGCTTTTTTTAACTGCTTCAGCAAAGTCCTCTTGATACAAGGTAACATTACAGATTAGCACACACCGTCATACTGTAACAACCCATCCAACACAAACTAAGTTTAGATCAGAACACTGATTCTTCTAAAAGTTGCTCACTATCCTCGTCTATTATAATAGAATTATCATGATTTCTGAGTAAATCTCTGATTTTCATTTCTATTTCATTTGCGACTTCTTTGTTTGTTTTTAGGTAAGTTTTTACATTCTCTCTTCCTTGTCCAAGACGTGTATTGTTATATGAATAGTAAGCACCTGCTTTTTCAAGCACACCAAGCTTTGCTCCCATATCTATTATTTCTCCGAGTTTTGATATACCTTCATTGTACATTATATCAAATTTCGCTTCTCTAAATGGAGGAGCAACTTTATTTTTTACAACTTTAACTCTTGTTTCATTGCCTGTAATATTTTCTTTGTCTTTTATTACACCAACTTTTCTTATGTCAAGCCTTACAGAAGTATAGAATTTTAATGCATTTCCACCCGTGGTAGTTTCAGGATTTCCATACACTACTCCTATTTTCATACGAATTTGATTAATAAATATCAATATACAGTTCGCTTTTGAAACGGCAGAGGTTAGCTTTCGTAGCCCGTGACTTAGAAGCCTTGCTTGCAGCCCCATATGTTGATCACCCATATCACCTTCAATTTCAGCTCTTGGAGTTAACGCTGCAACAGAGTCAATAACTATCACATCAACCGCACCAGAACACACTAAGTACTCAACAATGTGTAATGCTTGTTCCCCAGTGTCTGGTTGCGAAATTACTAAATCATCAGTGCTTACCCCAAGTTTACGAGCATATAAGACATCCAATGCATGTTCTGCATCGATAAATGCGCATGATCCTCCTTTTTTTTGTGCTTCAGCAATCACGTGCAAGGCAAGAGTGGTTTTACCAGAACTCTCGGGACCAAATATTTCAATTATACGTCCTTTTGGCAGACCTCCAACACCTAGAGCCGAATCAAGCGCAATTGATCCTGTGGATATTGTGTCTATTTTCTCTACAGGGTTTTGCTTCAACTTCATTATTGCACCTTTACCAAATGCTTTTTCAATCTGGCTTATTGCGTTATCTAATGCTTTTTGCTTATCATTATTTCTTTCTTCTGAGTTGTTTGCCATGGATCATTTATTAACTTGTATAACTTTCATGATAATCGAACGTGAACAACCTGCCAAGGGTTTTTTAATAACGAAGAACGTTATCGTAGAAAAATTAGCTACCTAAATTATATTAAGATAGAAAGTTAGATAGACTCTGCAGTGCGATATAAAATAACGATAGAATACAATGGTAGTAGTTTCTCTGGCTGGCAGAAGCAGCAACATTCTGCTAATTCAATCCAGGAAGCCATAGAAAATGCTATATTTAATTTTAGTGGTAAGAAAGTTACTTTGTACTGCGGTGGCAGGACTGATGCAGGGGTTCATGCTTTAGGACAAATTGCTCATTTTGATATGGAAAAGGAATTTGAGCTTTATAGAATAAGAAACGCAATAAATTATCATTTAAAATCAATTCCCATAGTTGTACTGAATGCAGAAGTTGTAGATGATGCGTTTCACGCACGGTTTTCAGCAAAAAAAAGATATTACGAATACAGAATAGTTAATCGCTATGCTCCTGCCGCTCTGGAGACAGGTTATGTATGGCAAGTGTTTAACCCACTTGATGTAAATATTATGCGTGAAGCTGCTAAACATCTACTTGGAAAACATGACTTTTCAAGTTTTCGTTCAAAAGATTGTCAAGCCGCAAATCCGATGAGAACAATTGATGATATCGATATAATACAAAATGGGAATCATATACACATCAAAATATCTGCTATTTCCTTTTTACATAACCAAGTGAGGATCATTGTGGGTACTTTAGTTGAATTTGGAAAAAATAGAACTAATCCACAAGAAATGCTAAATATATTAAACCAATGCAAAAGAAATGCAGCTGGAGTTACTGCACCACCTTTTGGCTTATATTTGGTAAAGATAGATTACTAATTTAATAAAAAGTAACGTTCTTAGTGAAATAAGTAACAACACGTCATACCGCCACGGTATCTCCAGATCCTGCTAACAAGAAGCGGGATGACAAGTTTAAGTTCTCATTGGCATTACTACATATAATACACTTGAATCGTCTTCATCAGTGATAATTGTAGCACTATTACCATCGGCTAAGCTAAACTTACATTTATTTTTTATGCAGGATAGAACATCAAGTAAATAACGCGAGTTAAACCCTATTTCTATAGGGGCTTCATTGTAGTCCACTTCTATGGATTCAGTTGCATCATTGCACTCTTGAGAGTTTGAATGCAGAGTCAGCAGCTTTTCTTGTAGTGAGAATTTAATGGATTTTACTTTATCAGATACAACAACGGAAACTCGATCTATAACATCTGAAAGTTTTTTACTTTCAATAATCATATGCTTATCTTGAGATGCTGGAATAACTGCTTTATAATTTGGAAAAGTCCCATCTATTAATTTTGATATTAGAATATATTCACCGCATGTAAACTTGATTTTTCTGTCTGAGAGTTTTACATTAATTTCATTACAGTCGTCCAATATTTTTAACAGCTCCATAACAGTTTTACGTGGAATGATCACACCAAATTCGCCATTGATGTTCCCAGGCTTTGGTCTCTTTATATATGATAAACGGTGACCATCAGTTGCAACGCAGTACAGAAACTGCTCGTCTGTATGTAGATATATTCCATTTAAATTATACCTTGTATCATCTAGTGATACAGCAAATTTTGTTTTAGTTAATAAGTCTATCAGGTCCGTATTTAGTAGAATAAAATCATGTTTATAATTGTCTTCTTCAAGAGCAGGAAAGCTGCTTGAAACTACATTCGGTAAAGAAAAGTTTGCATTTCCGCAAGACATCAATAATTTTCTTTGGTTGTTTACTTCAAAATTGACATCCAAATCAGCGGGTAACTTCTTCACTATGTCATGTAAAGTATGCGCTGAAATTTTTACTTCTCCTTCTGTTAATACGGTTGCAGCAAGTGAGGCAAACATTGAAATGTCAAGATCAGTTGCCATTAATTTTATGCTGCCGTGTTGTGCTTTGATATTTACACATGCCAAAACATCTATTGCATTACGCCTTTCAACCACTCCACTTACTCTGGATAATGTATTTAAAAGACTTGTACGGCTCACGCTAAAACGCATCTGCTCGCACACAGAATTTTGCTTTTTGATTTCTGTATCTACACCTGCAACCTCTGACATTGCTAACTCTCAAAAATATATTTTAAATGATATCCACATCCCATATAAAGTAAAGTGCTATTTATATTTCCATTGAAAGAGTAGTCCAGTTTATACTATAGCTGGGTATTTTGTTACAATGATTTACTTTGTATGGCATAAATCATGCATTTTTTGATACGCTTTTTGAAAACCAAGTAGGGAATAAGTATCATCAATGGTCACTGTTTTTGTTTTTCCATTAACTACCATTGATAATCCCTGCTTCATTTTTAGAATGAGATCTTGATCTATTTTTGTATGCTCTGCCCACGCAAAACTTCCCTGTATTATAGGCAGTGTATATTTAATTTTTTTGTCGATATTGAGAGCTACAGGCTCCTTATCATACTGAAAACCAGAGGTAACGCTTACCTCATCTGCTTTTTTATCAACATAACTGACCATTACATACGGCTTGCGATTGGTTGTATAATGCTCGCTTTTTGTCTTAGGGTAAGATACAATGTAACACACTTTCTCTCCATCTTCTGATGCAGTATATACAAGCCAGTCTTTGTATTTTTCCTTCAATTGCACATCACTAACCGATGCAAAAGCGCCTATTGAAAAAAATATTAGAAATATAAAGAAACTACGCATGCAAACCAAATTCCAAACTTTCTGATTGTATATATTGTTTTACCTTAGCCATCGCCTGCTCAGCCAACTGTCTTATTCTTTCTCTTGAAACACAATATTTTTTACTAAGTTCATCTAGAGTTTGAGTGTTTTCAGACAAATATCTACTGATAAAAATGTCTCTTGCCCTTTCGTTGAGGCTCGCTAGTGCATTGTTTAAAATTGTTTCTTTTAATTCTTTTTCTTCATGATTCTGATAGGTTACTTCTTGACTGACCAAGTTACATGGGATCATATCTTGCAACTCCCTTTTAGAGTCATCACCTATTTTTATGCAATCGTTTAGCGACTGATCCTTACAAGCCAAACGGTAATTCATCTGCAGAACATCTCCTTCGGATACAGAAAGCTCATTAGATATTGTTTTTATTTCTTCATTGCTTAAAGTCTCTCTGTTTGTATACTGTAAAATTCTTTTTTTTATTTTACGTAAACTAAAAAATAATCTTCTTTGTGCTTGCGTTGTGCCTATTTTCACGAACGACCAAGATTTCAATATAAAGTCTTTTATTGAAGCTTCAATCCACCACACTGCATAAGTTGAAAAACGAAACCCTAAATCAGGATTAAACTTTTTTACTGCATGCATTAAACCCATATTCCCTTCCATGACCAGGTCCATCAACAATAGTCCATAATTTTTGAATTTCATTGCAATTTTCACTACCAAATTCAAATGGCTGGTAATCAATTTATGAGCAGAAGAAATATCCTTATATTGGTTCCAATTTTTTGCTAATCGTACCTCTTCCTCTTGAGACAGCATAGGGAATTTTTGCACTCTAGCAATATATTGCATGAGATTGGTTCTGCTATCAACACATAAGCTTGCCATTGGGGTCAACATAACAACTTAAATTAAAACTTCATATATATAATATATTGATTTTCGAGCAAAAATTCAAGCTTTGATTTGAAAAAAAGTACAAACCTTCTATCTAATTGGGATCTTAAAGACGATAAGCCCCAACATCAGCTACCTGGGTAACACTATATATGACATCCTGCCAGCGTGTAATGATGAACATTATAGTTTAAATACGTAGTAAGTGGTGTTATTCCAGTGCCTTGACACTGGAATCCACATTTCTTTTTTCTAGATCCCAGTGGGCTTTGTTGCATAGCAACGTAAGTTTTTTCCAGAGTAAATAATTTTATGCGACTATTTCAAATTTAGGCATACCAATTGCAGTAAATTTGTTCATTAAGTAGCATTTAATAAGTAGTTCCTTCTCTCTATTTGTCTCAGATTTATTCTTAAAACTAAACCCAAATATTCGCTTCAACCTTGAGAAAAATCCTTCAATATACGATCTTTTTCCGTAATTTACTTCTTCTTTCCATCTTTTTATACCATTCTCACCATGTAATTTCATTAACTGAATAGCGGCATTTCTATCAAGCATATAATCCAATTTTGGATGCTCTGCTGCGTTGTTTTTCGGAGGAATTTTCGTTTTTATGCCATATTAATTATACAGCTTATAGAGCTTTTTTATCATATGCCCTATCTGCATATAGTGCTTTTATAGCATATTTAACATCAAATTTCCCCAATGCTCCATAGTGATCAGAGTAAACGCCATTACTGTATTTTGTAGCTATGACTTGTTTGCTCAACATTATGTGCAATTTTCTTACTTGTTTATAGCCGCGGTACTCTCTATCTCTGCTATTCTCTTTGCTGTGTGTTGTTGTATATACTAATTCCTGTACTGTCTATAGCAATTTCGATATCTTCCATGTTATTTTTATCAACTCTGCAATCATTGATCTTAATATCAAGTTTCTTTTGATGCTTGTGAATAGCTGCAAATTTTTTCCTATTTGTTCAATGTATCCCTCTAAAAATCCCACTGTTTGTCTCAAACCTATTCTGAATAGATGGGTTATTATATGTATCAAAATTACCACTTTGTTGCTGTAAATATTGTTGCCACCCTACATTTTTGGCCCAATTTCATACCAATTTTCTATGGCTTCGTTGATATAATGAAAAATATTTCTTCTTTTTTCTAGAAATTTGTTATATTCTCTATGGTTACTGACTCTCATTTTTTGTGGCATATTTATCCTTAAATCGTCATTTTATAATGAATTTAGTCAGTAATCACTAGTTTTTCTGCTGCTATGTAACAAAGCCCACTGGGATCCAGGAATTTTGATTGGATACTGAGTTGGTGAGTATAAAAGTATAGCTAACGTGAGCTCTGCGTCATGCCGCCACGGTATCTCAGCAGATCCCGCTAACAAGCAGCGGGATAACGATTGTCAGGGTGTCATCCCAGTGCCCAGACTACTTGGATCCAGAAAACTTAACTTTAAATAAGTGGCTGCATAATAAAGACTAGATTCCAGTGTCAAGCACTGGAATGACATCATCTTGGATAGCGTCACGCACTGCCCAGTTCATGTTAGCCATAAATATTTAAGAAATTTACCAAATGAAAAAAAAGGCAAAAGAAGCCCCGTGGTTGGCTAGTTACTTACATTATACTTTCAAGTATGGCGTTTTTTTATTCTAAACGCTGCGATTCAGCTGCTTTTAAATGCAGTTAACCTAAATTATAAACGTTAAGAAATTTACTAAGTAAAAAAAAGGCAAAGAAACCCCAGGGTAGCTAGTATTCAAATTCTCCCTTGTCTATTTGACGTCTTTTACTGTCTTAAACGCTTTATAAGCGCGTTTCGGCTTGTATAGGTAGAAACCTAAAGTTTTATAAAGACATGAAGTGCACATAGTGCAAAAAATTAAGCATGATTTACGCCAAATACATTAAGTTTTTTTGTCATTAATCCACTGCAGAGATTGCGAAGATAAATAAATAGCTTCAGTATTATGATAAGGGAGCTGGCGGAGTTTGTCAAGTAGTTTTGCATTGTGAAAACAATTATCACAAAAATCCTATATCACCGGTCATGAATACGTTATTTGCCCATTCGATTAATAACTTACCTCCTGGTAAATCTACTGAAGTCTGTTGGGCAGTCAGATATCCACGTAGTGTGGATGCAACAAGTGCTGCACAGGCTGCACTACCGCATGATGCAGTAATGCCTGTACCTCTTTCCCAAACTCTTAAAGCTATTTCTCCAGACTTTTCAACTTGTGCAATACTAATATTAATTTTCTGAGGAAATAGTACGTGATTTTCTAGCTTTGGTCCTAAATTTCGCAATGGTATTTCACTTATGTTATCAACAAAAAAAACTATATGAGGGTTACCAATATTTACTGCAACAGGATCTTTTAGCATTTCAAGCTCTATAGGTAAGTGAAGAGTGTCACACTCAGTAGACAAGGGAATTTCATGCCATTTTAGCAAAGGTTTACCCATGTTAACCTTTATGGATTTATCACCAACTTTAAAACACTCTAAAATGCGTTTATTTACCAGCTCAATAGTGATATACTCAGTACCTTTTTGTGACATTATCAAATATCCAACACAGCGTGCTGCGTTTCCGCACATTTCAGCTCGACTACCATCAGCATTATAGATATGTATAAAGCAGTCTGCAGCATTAGACATTGTTATAATTATCACTTGATCACAACTGCTTTGATCAGCAATTTGTCTATAGTTCCAGTCTAAATTGTTTGTTGAACGTGAGTCTATGATAACAAAATTATTGCCAGTACCGTGCATCTTGATAAAATTTTTAGGACCTTGGCCACTCATCATAAAAAAATATTTCTTCTATTGGTCTTCTTTTTTTCTTACTTGTTTCAGCGTCCTCTTCTTCGTAACCAACCGCTATCACTGACATTACATTAAAATCATCGGATATGTTGAATCTTTCTACTATTTTATCTCTATCAAATCCACCCATTTGATGAGCCATTAAGTTCACAGATGCAGCCTGTAGCATAAGTGCATAATTTGCTGCACCAGTATCATGACTAGCCCAAAGATTTTCTCCTTTACCTCGTTTACGGAAGTTTTTAGCACTTAAAGATATGATTAACACTTGTGCATCTTTTGCCCATTTTTGATTAGATTCATCAAGACAATTTAGCAGCTTTTCCCATGCGCTTTGATTGTTCTGTTTGTTGCATATCACATATCTCCAAGGTTCATCACCAAAACATGAGGGAGTCAGCCTTACAGCTTCCACTAAAATATCCATGTCTTCCTGAGATATTGCTCTTGTAGTATCGTATGAACGTCCGCTGTGTCTTGCTTTCATCAACGATAATAGATCTTGTTTACTCATCATTTTTAATTTAATAGTGCGTAAATAATTCATTGTAGCACAATATGAGCAAAATTTAAATTGCAAAACCTCTTATACACATATATTACATTTAATAAGTTATTTTTATTGGGAAGGTATGTTTATAACACAATCTAGCAGCAGATCAACACTGGCTGAAATATTGTCTTGCGTTTTACTTTTATTCTTGATGGCTCAAATAAGCGTACCATTGCAGCCTGTGCCTATCACATTGCAAACTTTAGGAGTAATGCTTATTGGGCTTAAATTTAACTGCAGAACAGCATTCTATTCTGTGCTTACATATCTATCACTTGGTGCAGCAGGATTTCCTGTTTTTGCGAATTTTTCTGGTGGTTATCACATTTTTCTCGGACCAAAAGGTGGATATTTAATTGGCTTTTTAGCTGCTGTTATGGTAATGAGCAAAGTAAATGAATTACTGAACTCTAAATATAAATCATTTGTGTGTAATTCTTTAAGTTGTCTGGCTGGTACAGTTGTAATCTTTATTTGTGGTGTTAGTTGGCTTGCTGTTTACTTGGGTCTGGGACAAGCAATAATGGTGGGTGTTTTATCATTTATCCTTCCTGGTTTGGTAAAAATTTTTCTACTCGTAGCGGCTTTGCAGTATTTGAAAAAGTGATAAGGTTTCGTCCTCATCATTTCATGTGCACTCTTGCATTTCAGGGATATGGGTATTCTCAGGGTTTTGTAGAAAATTATAAAAAGATAGCAAGCAAAGTAATTAGTGATCCTAACACTCAAATCGAAGTAGTCGGCAATCTTGATAGTATTTGTAGTGCTTGCCCAAACCAGATTAAACAAGGTAAATGCACCACATAAGCTAAAGTTTTAGACCTAGATAGAAGGCATATGGGAATTTTAGGAATAAAAATTGGCGAGACTTTAACTTGGAATGAGGCGGTAAAAAAGATTAGAGAGAAAATGTCTTTAAAGAAATTTGATTACGCATGTGAGGGGTGCAACTGGCAGCCATATGGAATATGTAAAAATGCTCTTTTAAATTGTCATTCCTATAAAGGTAGTTGACAAAATGTTAAGATAAATTGAAGCATTTTTGTGGAAATAGACTTCTTGCACTACCTCCCAAGCCACAACTGTCATTCAGTAGAAACAAAAAACTTGCTTGACAAACTCCGCCAGCCCCCTTATCATAACACTGAAGCTATTTATTTATCTTCGCAATCTCTGCAGTGGATTAATGACAAAAAAACTTAATGTATTTGGCGTAAATCATGCTTAATTTTTTGCACTATGTGTACCTCATGTCTTTATAAAACTTTTAGGTTTCTACCTATATAAGCCGAAACGCGCTTATATAGCGTTTAAGACAGTAAAAGACGTCAAATAGACAAGGGAGAATTTGAATACTAGCTACCCTGGGGTTTCTTTGCCTTTTTTTCCGCTCAGTAAATTTCTTAACGTTTATAATTTAGGTTAGTCGCATTTAAAAGCAGCTAAATTGCAGCGTTTAGAATAAAAAACGCCAATATTTTGAAGTACATATAAATAACTAGCCAACCATGGGGCTTCTTTTGCCTTTTTTTTACCTGGTAAATTTCTTAATGTTTGTAGCTAAAGCAATGTAAGAGACCGAAAATGGTGTCATTCCAGCGCGTGACGCTGGAATCTAGTCTTTATTATGCAGCCACTTATTTAAAGTTAAGTTTTCTGGATCCAAGTAGTCAGGGCACTGGGATGACACCTTGACAATCGTCATCCCGCTACGTGTTAGCGGGATCTATGCTAAGAGATACCGCGAATGAATCGCGTTATGACGGTCTGCGGCGATATGACGGTTCGCGGTGGCATGACGATAACTTCGTCATCCCGCTACTTGTTAGCGCTTACTATTACCCACAAATATAAATGTTTGTTGCATAGCTCTTAATGGCATAACTTTTGCTTGAAATAACTGTTTATATGGTGCAATTTACAGCTTTTAGTTGCTAAAATTATAACTCTTAGTTTAATAATTTTAATCCAATAAGCTTTCAGGTTAATAAAATTAAATTATTTGAGTAAATACAATACTATGTTTTTATTTGTGGGTAATAGTAAGTTGTTAGCGGGATCTAGAGATACCGCGGCGGTATGACGTAGGGAAACCTTTCTTGGTTAGCTACAGCAGCTTGCAAACCATTCAGAAAAGGGAAGACAAAACTATAAAAAACCATAGGCGCCAGATGGTTTTTAGCTAAAGTCAAGTGTCTGGAATTTTAGACATAGAATCCCCCATATGAACAAGATTCAGAAAAAATGCAACGTACATTGGGCAGAGATTAAGTATATGTATACACGCTGAAGAAGATACGCCACATTTTTAACTGAAATTTAGATGAAAAGTCTGCAGACGGAGATAGATTTTGAGCTCTCTAAATATCTCTAATTGTCATTATAATAAGGCTTTGAATATGCAGAAGTAATTTTTTTAGTTAAAATAAAAAAGTTTTCTGCTATAGCATCACTAAGTAGCAGAAGACCTTGCATGACCTCCAAAAAATGCTTTTACTCTTTCAAGATAAGTAGGTGGTACTGGAGGAATTTCTATACCATCTATAACAGCGCTTATTGCTTCTTTTACATCATCGCTTGTAATTAACTCTTTTAATTTATGCTTTATAGGGCCTCTTCCAACATCTTGCCCATACCTATTGTAATAATCCACATATAATTCATTAAAGACAGATTGTTTTGCTTCTTCTATCAGTTTACTGATGTTGCTTTTTATTTGAGGATCCATATCACCATCAAAATAAAAATTATCAAAATTGTCCTTTAAAACTGTAATTTTTTTATTGTTACAGCTTCTAAGGAATTTTTCCGTAATGCTTGGCATTCTCTCGTACACTTGAGAGTTTACTTCAACTGTAAAGTTATTTTTAGCTTCAAGACAACTAAGTGAATAAATAATACGATTAAACATTCCAAGATAACATGCACCATTTCCTTCTTTTAAACGCATCAGTAACATGCACTTTAGAAAATCTGTATCTAACTTTTGATCCTTAGCTGCAGTCAAAACTAAATTTGCAGTTTGTGTAAGTGTCAGACTAGTTCTTGATTCTTGCCAAGTTGCCCGGTTGGAGCCATTAAAATTAAGATAAAGGTTTAATTGCTCTTTTTCTTGAGTTGTAAGCTCATCTGAATTATTTATGTAGTCTTCAAACTCTTTATTGAGTACATTTGGTTGAGCTTCAAATTTCTCTTTTAACTCTTGAGCGCATTGGAAAATACCATGTTCAAAACTACTCGTGTGAACACTCTGACTACTAGTGCCCAAATCACTTACATTAAAAAAAAAGCTTAGCTGCTTTACATTCAAACCCAAAGGTGAGAAAAGCCTCACTAATGGATACTTTATCAATTCAAGAAGTGCTACTGGGATTAATAATATAGTATTGATAAACACTAAACATATACTAGTACCTATTACTCTACTACCTAATAATATTCTGCTGAGCTCTGATACCTTCAATGCACAGTACAAAAATGGTAATTGAATGCAATATATCAAATATATATAGAAAAACAAAATTTTATCTTTCAACCCTATTGTTGGGTCATTATATACTTCAGAAAAAATACCATCACCACTATTTTCATTTTTGAAAGATTGATAGCTGCTTGTAATCTTTTCTGTAAAGATAGAACAGAGCTTATGCAGCCCGTAGCACGAAACGCCAATAGCTAGAAAAATTGCAAGTGTTCCAAAAAGGGCTAATACTTCACTTGAAGTTTTAGCAAGAAGGAATGCATGAAGCATACTAATAAAGATCTCAAGCAAACAATCAAATAAAATCATCGCTGCAATAGCAGCACCAATTAATAAAACATACCCATAAACAACCAAAAATCTTTTTAACCTCAGATTCATAACCTTCACTTAATAACTTGTTAATATAATCTATTTTAGAAATAAATTGAAAAAAACGCAAGTTTCTATAGAGATTGATTGAAATTTCTGAGCTTCAGTTATATTGTTAATCTATTCAGATAGAAATTAGAAACTATTGTGTCAAATAAAATAGGTTTTTGGGCTATTTTTGCCTTAGTGATTAGTAGTCAAATTGGCTCTGGAATTTTTATGCTTCCAATTAGCCTTGCTCCATATGGCGCTTATAGCCTTATAAGCTGGGTGATATCAGGGCTTGGTGCTATATCTCTTGCTTTGGTTTTTGCCTTACTCTGCGCAAAATTTCCAGAAACGGGTGGTCCTTACGTTTATGTAAAGCATGCTTTTGGCCCTGCTGCAGCTTTCTTTGTTGGTTGGACGTATTGGGTGATCTCATGGGTTAGCACGACAGCAGTAATCGTTGCAAGTATTGGCTATCTTACTTCGCTTTTTCATGGAGATATTCAAAATATACGCTTATTTTTAGAAATACTATTATTTACGATCATTACACTAATAAATTTAAGAGGTGTCACTGCTGCTGGATGTGTTGAGCTTTTATTGATGACTGTCAAAATTACCGCACTGCTTGCTATACCAGTAACAGCGTTATTTTTCTTTGATAGGAATAATTTTATCATAAGTGAGGAAATATCAACCCTCACGATGTCTCAAGTCCTTGCTCGCTCTACACTACTCACTCTATGGTGTTTTATTGGACTTGAATCAGCAACAGCACCTGCAGGATCAGTCAACGATCCAGCCAAGACTATACCAAGAGCCATAGTGCTTGGCACAATCTCTGTTGCAGTTATATATTTCATTAATAGCCTTGCAATCATGGGATTGATAAACGGCAATGATCTAGTTAATTCAAAAGCGCCGTATGTTGACGCAATAAAAATTATGTTTCCTGGTAATTGGCATTTGATCATTTCTATAGTTGCTTTTATTGTTTGTGTTGGTAGTTTAAATGCTTGGGTACTAGCTAGTGGACAAGTGGCCCTTGGCCTTGCAGAAGATAAACTGATGCCACAGTTCTTTGCTAAAAGAAACAAGCACGGTTCTCCTTTCTGGGGCATAATAATCAGCTCCGTTGGCACTTCAGTTCTACTAATTCTCACTTCAAGCAACAATTTTGCTAAACAGATCACATCAATTATCGACTTTTCTGTAGTTTCATTTTTATTTGTTTACCTTGCATGCAGTCTTGCTTTTCTCAAGGTTATTATAAAGGAGAAAAACTATTACAAATTTTTAATTGGCAGTATAGCAACAACCTTTTGCTGCTGGGTAATATTTGAAACTTCTGTGAATACCTTCCTGATCGCAAGCTTATTCACTGCAAGTGGCATACCCATTTATTTATTTTGGTACTGCAGAGCTCCTGCACAATAAAATAGAGTTTAACGACTTTTCTTATTGTCCACTTGTTCAACATTACCCTTCTCAAGTTTACTATCTACTTCTTTTGCGTGTTCATCATCTACACTAGTCTCATCTTTTATCTTACTGGAGTGACCTGCTTGCGATTTTTCATATGCTTCCATGTTGTCATATATAGGGTTACTGATGATTTCTATTTTTTCAGGTGTGAAAATCCTTGCTAAAAATCTCCCTATTATTGGTATTGATCTTAAGAAATCTCTTAGCTTTGAAGATTCTTGTCTTTTATTTAGGAACTGTTGGTCTATTTTAAGGTTTTTTACACCATATTTTTTATCATCAAAATTTATTGCAGGCTTTCTTTTTTTCGAAAGAACATTTTGAGCCTTTAATCCATTGGTTCTTTCAGGCTCTTGAGGTGTAGACATTGCAGGTTTAACCTTAGTTTCATTGTATTCTTTATTCATCTTTCACTTTATTATGTAATATTACTAATATTGCATAATAATAGCTAAATTACAATTAATTGCAAGGTAAAAAATATTAAAATAATTGTAAATTTTGTCAGTAAAAATATAATAGAACTTTAAAGTTAGAGGTTCATCTATATGGGATACAAAATTGCTGTTATTGGAGCAACCGGAAGAGTAGGGCGTGAGGTATTAAGCACGCTTGCTGAGTTTCAAGATGAGGCAATAGATTCTGTAATTGCACTTGCATCGAAAAAATCAGAAGGGAAGAAGGTGAGTTTTGGTGACGAAGAGTTAACAGTTTTATGCCTTGAGGATTATGACTTCGTTGGAACTAATGTAGCCATTTTCTGTGCTGGATATCATGTTTCTGAAAAGTATGTACCAATTTCAACACAGGCTGGATGCATCGTGATAGATAACAGTTCCCATTTTAGAATGAAAGAAGGTGTGCCACTCATTATTCCGGAGATTAATAAAGAAAAAATTATGGAATATAAAAACCACAACATAATATCCAACCCAAACTGTACTACAATACAGATGCTGCTAGTACTACATCTATTACACCAGAAAGCAAAAATAAAGAGAATCGTTGCTTCAACTTATCAATCAACTTCTGGCGCAGGCAAAGCAGCAATGGATGAGCTCTATGACCAGACAAAAAAAATCTTCATGAATGAGACTAAAAAGCCCGAGATATTCCCCAAGCAAATAGCGTTTAATTGCATTCCCCATGTAGGGAAATTCATGGAGAATGGTTCTACAGAAGAGGAATGGAAAATGCAAGAGGAGACAAAAAAAATTTTAGAGGAAGATATAAAAGTTACTGCAACTTGTGTAAGAGTACCTGTCTTTATCGGTCACGCTATGGCAGTAAATGTAGAATTTGATCAACATATCACTGAAGAACAAGCTCGTGAAGTGCTAAGTGAAGCCGAAGATAGTGGAGTTTTAGTGTACAACAGGCGTGAAGACGGTGAATACATCACTCAAATTGATGTTGTACAGGAGAATGCTATATATGTATCGCGTATTAGAAGAGACAATACTGTTGAACACGGATTGAATATGTGGATAGTGGCTGATAATCTGCGCAAAGGCGCAGCATTAAATATAGTGCAGATTCTTGAGATTTTGATAAGAGAGTATTAAGTGCATATAGAGTGCACGTACGTTGTAATTCGAAGGAAATTTGTATACCACATGGCAGCGTGTGACGCAAAAACCATGAGAGCTACAAAAACTTCCTTGACAAACTCCGCCACCTCCCTTATCATGAAACTGAAGCTAATTATTTATCTTTGCAATTTCTGCAGTGGATTAATAACAAAAAAACTTAATGTATTTGCGTAAATCATGTTTAATTTTTGCACTATGTGCACCTCATGTCTTTATAAAACTTCTAGGTTTCTACCTATATAAGCTGAAACGCGCTTATAAAGCGTTTAAGACAGTAAAAGACGTCAAATAGACAAGGGAGAATTTGAATACTAGCCACCCTAGGGTTTCTTTGCCTTTTTTTTCACTTAGTAAATTTCTTAACCTTTATAATTTGGGTTAGTCGCATTTAAAAGCGGCTGAATCGTAGCGTTTAGAATAAAAAACGCCAATATTTTGAAGTACATATAAATAACTAGTTACCCACGGGGCTTCTTTTGCCTTTTTTAAATTAGTTAATTTCTTAATATTTATAGCTAAAAGAGCCCAAGAGAGGTCAGTGCTCCTTTTTTTGTCATCTCAGCACCTTCTTCTGTCATCCCAGTGCATGACACTGGGATGGCTTTGTTGTATAGCTACTTATGAAGAGGGCAAATGAAAGAAATTCATTTGCCCTCAAACTGTGCCTTGCGATCCTTAAAAGGAAGAGTAGATGGATCTTTCACCTCACTATTCACCTCAGTCACTGTTGTTGCAGGAGGAGCTTGAGGTCCTGTTGATAAATTAGCAGGCTTAGGAGGTATTGGTGGCTTTTCTGTATTTGGTTGGTAGCTTGGCAAAGCTGCAATTTTAGGATATTGTTGATCCACATCATCATCAGATCTATAATCACTCTCGGGAGTCCTTGTTCCTTTTTCATCGTCTGATTGGTGTTTTGGAGGTGTTTGATGTTCATCTTCCCATTCACTATTAGGTGTACGATTTTGATCGTCATCTTCGTCATCACTATCACTCGAATAATTTGCTTTGAATCGAGACTGAAGCGTTTTGGACAAAACATCTATAAGATTTTTTGGTTGCACATCTTCCAGTTTATTTAACCTCTCTTTCTCCCTCTTGTCAGACTCTTTCTTGTTCGTGAGTTTTGTTCCTTTTTTTATTGCCTAAAGCAAATCATTATTAGCTTTAGGCATACTAGGACCACCAGTTTCCTTTAGTTTTACATTCTTTATCCCTGCGAACATATCATCATCCTTGGTTTGCATCGTAAGCTTGGGAGCTGGTGCACCACTTGCTTGATTCAATTGCTCAGGAGTTGGCATAGGAGGAGGTGGTGGTGGTGGAGTACCAGTTAATGGAGGAATTGCTGCACCAAATGTTAGCGGAGATTGTTGAGGAGTAAGCTGCAGATTAGTATCAACATGTTCCGAATCTACCACTTCCGTCTGTGTTTCACTATCTTGCTTAACAAGCTTATTAAATTCTTCTCCAATTGGTTTACTTTCCAGATTAGTAGCATGTGTTGGTTCTTGACATTCAGTATGTTGCTGGTCAGATTCCTCTCTACTAAGAACTGCTTCTTTCTTATTAGTAGCTCTAGAAACGGCAAGTTTAACAAGATATATCACTGAAGCCAATGCAACAACCGTAGAAACAGCAAAAATTGCTAAAAGAACTGCTGCAATGGCACCAGAACCAGAAATTGCTGTAATAACATAAGGAAGATATTGACCAGCTGTGAAACTAAATGCAGATAATGATAAAACAGCAATTAAAGGACCAAGATTTGATGTACGCATTTTTTACTTCACTTGTTAATGATAATTTAATAATAACTAGATTATCATCATTCGTCAATAGTTTATGACTAAATTAATATTTATATTAAGATAATACACGACAAGTAATAGCCATAATATTTATAGTTACTTTTCAAGCATGTATTGAAATATCTCATTAGCCATAGCAACATCTTGGCGCGGGGCTTTGCCGTGTTCTATAAACACAGAGATTGCGTAGCGCGGGTTATGGTAAGGACCATAAGCGATAAATAACTTATGACTTTCACCCTTAGAGTTTATCTCTGGTGTACCGGTTTTGCCGGCAATTTGTATGCCGCTTAGCCCTTTTCTATAGTTAGAATTCACCACGTCAAACATAGCTTTTCGAATTATGCTAAAATGCTCATAATCTACATCAATGTCAGGGAAATTTTGTACTGTATTACTCATTTCAATGTGGGGAATTACCTCTTTTCCTGTTGCAATCCTCGCTGCAAGAACTGCAAGCTGCAGTGGTGTTGTAAGCAAATACCCTTGTCCTATAACTAAGTTGATAGTGTCACCTAAATACCACTGCGAATATAGTTTTCGTGCGCGCCAATCTCTATCGGGCAACAATCCCGGAGCTTCTTCCTTAAACGTTCCAATCAGCGACCCACCGCCAATACCAAATTTTCTGGCCATTTCCACCAGAGAGTCTACACTTATTTTTTTTCCTATGTTATAAAAGTAAGTGTTGCATGATAATGCCATTGCCTCATTTAAAGATACATACCCATGGACTTTGCTTTTCAGGCAACGAAATTTCCGCTCACCTATTTTCATATAGCCCTTACACGAGAATTTCTCTTCTGGTGTTATTATCCCGTCTTTTAAACCCGCAAGCGCAACTATTACTTTAAATATTGAACCAGGTGGAATTTGATACGACAATGCACGATTCACAAGTGGTAATGAAGGAGCATTCAAGCTTTCCCAAGTCTCATTTGATAGTCTGCTTGCAAAAAGATTATTATCGTAAGAAGGTGAATTATATAGTGCTAAAATTTCTCCGTTACTTACATCAATTACCACTGCGGAGCCTTGGTGATCTTTAAATACATTTGCGATTTTCTCTTGCAGATTAATATCAATTGTTAGCTGTACATCTTGTCCGTCTTGTTGTGGTATGCTTGATAATTCTTTTATGACGCGTTTTTTAGAATTTATTTCCTGCTCAGATTTTCCTGGCTTGCCTTTCAATATATGATCATATGTATATTCAATACCGCTGATTCCTACTTCGCTTATACCTTGCTGTCTTTTTGTATATCCAATTACATGAGAACATATTGAACCAAACGGGTAATAACGTTTATAAAGAGCAGTTACTTTTGTTTCTGACGATCTTGCTATTTTAGACTCGACTTCTGATAATGTTTGCAAATCGACCTCCTCACCAGAAGTCTTTTGCCCATCAAATAAAACAACATACGAAATTTTGTTTATCGCAAGTTCAGTGCTATTCCTATCTAAAATTTTGCCCCGCTGAGGCATAATAGCGGTGATTCGTACCCTATTGTTATTAGACAGCGTTTCGTATTTTTGTCTGTTTCGTATTTGTAAATTATATAACCTATAACTAAAAATGGCGGAAATGGTAAGCTGAATACCACCTAATATAAATGCTCTGCGGTTAAAGACTTTGTTTTTTGTCCACATAACATTCCTTCAAAACGCACTTTTTCCCCCTCTTTTATTGTTACACTTCTGGCTTTTACCGTATTACAAACCCTTTCCTCCCACTCACTTAAGGTAACAAACTTGTAACCCGATTTTTTTAGTATTTTAATAATATGAGGTAAAGCTTCAATTGTGTTTGATCTGTTATTGTGATCATGAAGCAGTATAACTGCCCCATTATGTACATTACTTAAAACTCTTTCAACTAAAGCTTCTGGTTTATCACCTTGCCAATCTAGCGAATCAACTGTCCATAATATCGAATACATATCCAATTTATTAGTATTTTCAATCAGATTATCGTCATAACATCCATATGGCGGGCGAAACCATTTTACATCTTGTTTTATTGCATTTTTAATTGCTGTATTTGTCTTTTCCAATTCTTGCAATTGTTCCTCACTTGAAAGTGATGTCAACTTCCTATGCGACCAAGAGTGATTGCCTAACTCATGACCTGCTTCATGGATTTTCTTTACTATCTCATATGTTTTTTTATTTATACGTTCACCAAGCACAAAAAACGTTGCTTTTGCTTCATAGCTTTCCAGAACATTAATAATATCGTTTACTCTATTGTTGGAAGGCCCATCATCAAACGTAAGCGCAACAAACTTATCGTCGTTATTCAACAATTTTTTTATATTACTTAAATTTCTATATGATAGATCCAGATTACAACTGAGCCCACAGTATGGTAAATTAAAATTACAATCACCACAGAAAACCGCGCTTGAGTATAGCAAAAGAAAAGTTATTATCCTTATAAACATTTTATAATCAGCAAAGTGATAGGATACTATGCACTTTTTTGCTAAGTTAAGCCATCTTTAATTGCTGTAGCCTTTACTTCATCACTTCTTTAATACATTATATTAACAATTTTATATAATATATTATGATTGCAAATATAAATACCGTTGCGCTTCAGGGAATTAGCACAGTAAATGTCAATTCACAAATTCATATGGCAAATGGTATTCCAGCTTTTAAAGCAACAAGGACAACATTGCAAATTTAGAGTTCAAGAGGGTTATTCCTCGAGAACTACTGCGTCAGAAAGCTGGCGTTGAATTTGTATATAATGTTGATCTTGGAGGTTTTTATGAATAATAGTGAGAGAAAAGAGAAATTAGAAACTCGTATTCTATCAAGTAGAGGTAGGTCTTTGCTTGACCATGAGCTACTGGAACGTAATCTATCTGCATACACAGAAGGAAGAGAAGTTGCCAAAAAGCTAATGGAGCTCTTTAGTAGTTTAGGAAGGGTAATTAATGCTGATCTTCACGAGCTAAAAAATGTTACAGGAATGAACGATGGAGCAATAGCAAATATCTTTTGCCTGAAAGAGATTTTCGATAGGATATTGAAAGGTAAGTTAAAAAAGCTGTCGATTCTTGATAACAGAGAAGAGCTATTAAAATACTTTAAAGCAGCAATAGGGCAGTCACGAAAAGAAAGCTTACGAGTGGTATACTTAGATCGAAGTGGTCATTTAATATATGAGTATATTCAAGACTGTGGAACTATAGACAGAGTACCTCTGTATGTGAGGGAAATAATCAAACAGGGATTACTGATTGACGCATCATCTGTTGCAATTTCACATAATCATCCAAGTGGAGATATAAAGCCATCTAAAGAGGATGAAGATAACACACTTACATTAGCTGCAACCTGTGAAAATGTAGGAATGAAATTAATAGATCATATAATCGTAACACAGAAGAGCCATTTTAGTTTTTATGACAGTGGTTTATTGTAATCTGTAGACTGAAAGGAAAGTTCTCTAGCTTTCCTTCTTTTTTTCCACTTCATAAATTAAAAAATTCAATATAAGCTTGAACAGCTAAAATTAGTAATAAAAAGTGGAATTAGGCAAAAAAATAAAGGAACTTAGGTTATACTGTGGTTTAACACAAACTGAGTTAGGAAAAAGAATAGGTGTTTCATATAGGCAGATACAAAGGTACGAAAATGGTTCAAACCACATTTTGGCTAGTAGACTATACGACTTAGCAAAAGCTCTATCGATTAATGTGGCTGATTTTTTTACTGATGTGCATAACGACTCACATGAAGCTTATGATGAGGAGATATTAAAATTAGTCAAAGGATACAATGAAATTAAGAGCAAAAGGTTACGTAGTGTAGTTTATATATTGGTAAAATCTTTTTCTCAAAGTATATTATCTGATACGTAAAATGACCATACAACATCCTATCGATAAGCAAATAGGTGAAAGAATAAGGAAAAGAAGGCTAATATGTGGTTTTAGCCAAAGGGACTTAGGAAAAAAGCTTGGAATTTCATTTCAGCATATACAAGGATATGAAACTGGAGAGGTAAGGCTTGTAGTTGATAGATTGTATAATTTGGCAGAAGCTTTGTCTGTTGATATGTCATATTTTTTTACCAAAGCCTCTGAAGACTTGCATGATAAGGCCTTCCGTAGCGATGTGGGCAGCGAAGAAATATCAAGATTAGTAAGAGAATATAGAAAAATTAAAGATGAAACATTGCGTGATATTGTTCATTTAGTGAT
This sequence comes from Wolbachia endosymbiont (group A) of Myopa testacea, assembly GCF_964027115.1. Classification (NCBI taxonomy): domain Bacteria; kingdom Pseudomonadati; phylum Pseudomonadota; class Alphaproteobacteria; order Rickettsiales; family Anaplasmataceae; genus Wolbachia; species Wolbachia endosymbiont (group A) of Myopa testacea. Next base: position 861,506 of record NZ_OZ034729.1, on the reverse strand, counting down.
TAAGGCTCTTGCTAACAAATAGTACAAATTTTAAAGTTCAGGTATTTTTTATAATATAAAACACTTCTACAAGCAATACTAATTAAAGTAAATTATTTATGATAAATTGAATTGAGTTTTAAAAACCACTTTACTTTGTAATAGTTAACCATTTATTTCTGATATACAAGTAGCTATGTGAAACATAGCCACTTGTCTCCAATCAAGAACGTCCTACGGATGTCGTTTTGTTGTCTTTTAATTTATTCACCCAAGAAAAGGTCTCACTACTTTTAGAATTTTGGTCGCCCCACCTTCCACATCTAGTAAAACTGCCTTTTTCTACTGCTTCTTTAACAGACATTCCACCAAATAAACAACCCTTTCCTACGATTTCTCCTATTTCTTGCAACTCGTTCCACATTTCTTCATCTTCTACCTCAATTTGTACTTGATGATAGTCTGCTGTGTCATGATATACCATTAAATTTAGCTCTCCTAGGCTAGTATAAAATGTGACTGCAAAAGCACTGTTATCCGATATATCCACGTAGTCTCTTTCACCGCCTTTCCCAGTTTTGACTTCAACTTCACCATCAGCTATTTTTATAATATTGCCACCAAGGTTTAAGTCTCCTTTACTTAAGCCCAAATTTTTTGCACCTTCTACAACTTTGGCAACATCAACTATGCAGCTATGTGAAAATTCCATATAGAAGGTCTTATTATCGATTTCTACATTTTCAACAGTTCCTTCTATAGTAGCGTTCTCTCCAACTTCCCTGAGTTTTGTGAGCCTACTATATATTTGTGGCTCAATTTCTTTTTGCACCTTTTGATGAATTTCAGTTATTTTCTTATCAACTTGTACATTAAAATCTGCTCCATTTAATGCTAACTTCCTGATTATATCCTCTTGTTTATTCCCTTTGAATTCATCACGATACATCTTAAACATTGTAACGTTAGCAAAGCCAAAGCCATCTTCATTGGCAGCATTTATTCTTATTCCTAAGTCCAAAGCTTCATCGATAACTTTACTTAACTCGTTTATATTTTTAGCTGCAATAGCTTTTTCCAGGAATTCATTTAGTTTCATATTTTCATACTCACTTAGTCTTGTCCTGCATAAAGCTGATCGAAATGGATTGAGCTCCTCAGGATATGTTAAGACAGGTAATTTACTAATCTTTTTATTCGCTGTTGGAGCAGCTTTTATAAAATTAGGTAATAACCCTTCTTTTGCTATTCGCTCTACCGCTTTTAACATTTTACTAGACAATTTTTTACCATTTATTTTTTTCATTGTAACCCTCACTTAATTTCATTACTATATCGTGATAAATATTATTTAATTGTTAATATTATACGACTTATTGATTTACTGTGCATTATAATAACAAATTTAACGGGCATTTACACTAGAAAAACACATCCTATAAAAATTATTTCAGTTTCAACAAAAATTGGGTATTGTGATTGTAAAACTGAAACAAATGGATCTCTTATCTTACTCTATTGCAAAGCTGAAGAAGCATTGCCAGCTACTTGATGATGAAGAAAAAGTAATTCTATATGAGCAGCTCCTAGACAAGGCTAAAGATATACTTGAAAATTCAAGAGACAATGTCTCTGAGCTGAAAAAGATCAGTAAAGCTGCTGTAGCGATAGAGGAAATTACCGATAAAGAGTTGTTAGAAAAGTTTAATGATGATCACCCCCTAAGGGAAGTAGACATTTTAATCTATTCTCCTCAAGGAAACACTGAAGTGGCAAATTACCTGTTCAGCACAGATAACTCATCAGAGCTTTATGATTTAAAAGAAGATAAGGAAAAAGCTCTTTATAATGCAGTAAAATCAAATGATGTTGAGCTTGTAAAAAAGCTGCTAATGATCCTTTTACCTACAGAAGCAGGTAATTTTGATACGAAATACCTGGAAGAATTGAAAATATTGCTGTCAGGAATTCACAAAGAATTGGAATTATCACAAGATATGAAAAATTATCTTGAGAAGACAATAAAGTTCTATAGTTTTTTATGTAGTAATTTTAACTTACTAGTTACAAATCCTACTGACGTAAAAGCCATGATTGATCTATTTGCTGCTCAACCCAATATTGATTACCAGATAGATAAGCTTCTACTTTCTTTTATTGTGAGAGATGTAGAGGAAGAAAAGTTAAATTCTGAAATCAGTCACATGATAGAACTTCTCGAGCAGCATGAAAGATTTTCTGAGCTTGAATATAAGGTGAGAAGATTAAGATCAGAGTTTGCAAGTGGTAAAAGCAGATATTCGGCTGAAGTAATACGAAATAGCATTGCAGAACGAGAAAAAGAGATGAGGGAAATTGAGAAAAGGTATATAACGCTACATAATTTAATTAGCGAAAGACAGAAATTATTGAAGCAATTTTTTTGTTGACTGTTTTTCCACTTCATAAAATTTGTTGTAAATTGAATAACTGAAATTAAAGGTGCAATTAGGCAAAAAAATAAAGGAAATTAGGTTATACTGTGGTTTAACGCAAACTGAGTTAGGAAAAAGAATAGGTGTTTCATATAGGCAGATACAAAGGTACGAAAATGGTTCAAATTGCATTTTAGCCAGTAGACTGTATGACTTAGCAAAAGCTCTATCGATCGATGTTGCTGATTTTTTTACTAATATGCACGCCGACTCACATGAAAGTTACGATGAAGAAATACTAAAATTAGTCAAAGGATATAACGAAATTAAGAGCAAAAGGTTGCGTAGTGTAGTTTATACGTTAGTAAAATCTTTTTCTCAAGGTTACAATGAGAGTTAGTATTGCTTTGATATATAAATTAAGATATTAATAAATGATTGTGCAAGCTGAACAACACCCTATTGATAAACAAATAGGTGAAAGAATAAGGAAAAGAAGGCTAACGTGTGGTTTTAGCCAAAGGGACTTAGGAAAAAAGCTTGAAATTTCATTTCAGCATATACAAGGATATGAAACTGGAGAGGTTAGGCTTATAGTGGATAGATTATATAAATTAGCAGAAGCACTGTCCGTTGATATGTCATATTTTTTTACCAAAGCTTCTGAAGACTTACATGATAAGGCCTTTCGTAGTGATGTAGGCAGCGAAGAAATATCAAGGCTGGTAAGGGAATATAGAAAAATTAAGGATGGGGCGTTGCGTGATATTATTCATTCAGTGATAAAGGCTCTTACTAATAGATAGGTATAGCAGTGCTTCATAAGCAATTCTTGCGCTCTACTCCCCAGCGGTACTTATGAATTTTTCCAGATTTACGAATAACATGATGACAAGGTATGGGAAAGGCTATAGTGCACCCATTTGTCTAGACCATTTTTTTCAAAATAATCCGATTTTTAAAATGAATATGTTGATAAATACATCGACACACATTTAAAGTATTTATCAATATATTCATTTACTATTTATGATAATAAAGATCAGCAGGAACTTTATAATGTAGAGTCTGATGTCGCCTTTTATAGTTATACCAACCAACAAAATCGTTTATTATAAGATTCAAATCTCTGATACTATTTAGGTCTATAATAATATATAGCTTCTTGCTTTAAAGTTCTCCATAAACGCTCAACAAATATATTGTCGAAGCAACGTCCTTTATGATCCATACTAATTTAATATTAGCACGCTCTAATTCCATAATAAAGTTGTAGCTAGTAAACTGCACTCCTTGATCACTATTAAAAATCTCAGGTTTACCTTGTTTTAGAGCTTCTTTGAGAGTATAAAGGCAAAATCCAGCATCAAGATATGGTGATAATGAATGAGCAATAATATAGCGACTATACAAGTCCATTATTGCCACATAATAGACAAACTTACCTTCTACCATGATATATGTTATATCAGTAGCCCATACCTGATTAACTCTACAAATAATCAAATCTTTGAGTAAATAAGGATATATTTTATGCTTTTTTTCTTTAATACTTGTATTATATTTTTTCTACAATACAGCCCACTAATCTTCATTTTATTCATAATTCTTAAGATTTTCTTGTGATTGACTACTACTCCACTCGCTATGATTTCAGCAATAATTTTACGATATCCATAACGGCAATCAGAAGCCAAATATACTTCTTGAATCAAATTTGCTACTTCACTTTCGTTATTAATTATAGGCCTATAATATAGGCCAGATCTGCAAATCCCCAGTAAGTCAGCCTGTTTCCTAATTGATAGATCAGAATCTTTTTCTATAAACCTTACTCTATCTTTTTTGCTTATTTCAGTAATTTTTTTTTCAAATAACTATTTTCCACCGTCAATTCCCCTATTATTTTATGTAAACTTTCTATTTCTTGCGCTAAGATTCTTTGTTTTCTCGCACTTTCACTTTCTTCAACAAATAGGTCTTTTAACCTTGCCAATACTCTATCACGCCAATCATATAGATTTGTTGATGGTATTTTATATTCACTACATATCTCAGCTGTGCTTTTTTGATTTTTTATTGCTTCCAAAGCTATCTTTGCTTTTAACTCTGGTTCATATTTTTTTGTTGCCATACTTTTACCCCTTTTACCTTCCTACTCGGATCAACCAATTTTTTTTGGTCTAATTTATGGGGTGCATTATAGTTAGAAAAGTCCGAAAAACTTTTAGAAGATGTTTTAATATAGAAACAACAATGGAGCAGTAAACCCTTTCCCCTACTACTATAGTTAACAAAAGAAAGGTTTACCTATAGCTTTCTTTTCTCCTTTTCACCCTCTTCATCATCGACTTTGTTTTTAATATTCAGGTAAACTTTTTCTGGGTTGGCCATAGATTTCATGTTTACAATCAACTTGCGTGTACACTACTTTGCCCTCAAATAATGAGAAAAAACTTCCGCAAAACACCATTGCATCTGTTGAAAGATTGGATAGTTCTAAATCCTTGATTAATTTTATTTTAAAAGTTTTTTTATTTAAATTGATATCAAAAAGCTCAACATCTTTAAAATCAAATATCAAATTGCACAATGGATTAATGCACTTAAAGAAAGATTCCTTAGCAGAAAAAATTAAATAAATTATATATGCCTTTAACTCAGGAATATTCGAATTATTTAGGAATTTTATTAACCTATTTTCTAACTCTGTGATTACTAATTCTTGTATACTGTTTATTTTACTAGCGCATAAATCCACTTCCTCAATATCAACGCCTAAACTAAAAATATCTTGTTTGAAAGTTACTACTGCTACAGCATAGTTATCGCTATGACTTATTGAACCAACAATTTCATCAGGCCATATTGGTCGAAAAAAATTGTCTTGACCTATGGTATCTTCAAACTTTCCAAGTAAAGTTTCCAGTGCGCTTATTGCACATAGGCGACCAACCGCAAATTCATTTTGCCTTTTAAAAACAGATTGTTCTATTTTTTCAGGAATTGAGTAACCCTTGTCTAAGTAGTTTTTAAGACCGTTTTTTGTAATGTTTTTTAAAACTTTAATCATCAGAACCTTATAACTACACGACGCATTACTCTTGGCTTATCAATTTCGATCGTACCATCCCCTGTATGCAAAGTAGCGCTGTTATCCCATACAATAAGGTCATTTTTGTGATACTTGTGCAAATAAATATATTTCTCTAATGTAGAATGTTCGAACAATAAATTTAGATAATATTCGCTTTCATTTTCATTCACTTCAATAATTGAGTCAGTATGAGTCCAATTTACAAAAATAGAGATTTTTTTAGTTAAGGGATGTTCTCTAAATATTGGGTGAGCACAGTCTGGCTTTTGATCTTCCTTATCTATTATTAAATTATAACCCCTTTGCTTACACCGTTGCATTAATTTATCAGAAAAACCAAAAGTAGCTTTTTTTCCTTGTAGTTTCTTTTTCACTATTGGATCTAAATCTTCGTACGCCTTGGTTGTATTAGCAAATAGAGTATTACCACCAATTTCTGGAACTTGTTCCGCATAGAGAAACGAGAATTTAGGGGGAATTTTTTCATAACACATATCTGAATGCCAAATATAAAATTGGGGGCCAGGATATCCTTTAGAGATTCCATTTTCTGTAACATTAGAAACATAAGTCATTTCTCTATAAGGACAAGTGTTGTTCTTTAATGGATGAGGCTCAATTTCTCCAAATTGTCTACAAAAGCCAATCTGTTCAATGGGAGAAAGTTCTTGACCTTTGAAGACAACAACCTTGTGTTCTAGTATAAGGTGCTCAATATATTTGATTGTATCTGAATCCATATTGACATGAAGATTTGCGTCTAGCACTTCCAAGCCAAATGTGTTGCTGAGAGGTTTAGTGTGAAACATAACAATTACCTTCTTAATAACTTTTTTTTTATAAAAAAACTTGCACATTGTACTGATATAGAAGTAATCAATATTATGATGCTCAAATTATACTGAGTATTAAAATTGTATGTGACTAGCAATGTTGCAACACAAAAAGCCATCATAAATTGTTGAACTCCATATACAGATGCTGCTGTTGCCGAATTACGTTCGAAATTTTTCATTGCTCCAGACATAGAGCCTCCAAAAGACATGCCAATAAAAAAATTTATACTAAACATGAATATGGTGAATATTTGAAGAGAGCTAATATAATTTGTAAAAATAATCATGATGGATGACAGGAACGATATCGCTAGATAACTAAGGGTTAAAATTATGTCTAAATTTATTTTTTGTATGAGTATAGTGGTAATAATATTACCACAAATAAAACCTGCAGAGTATATACTAAAGACAGCAGGAACCCTTTTTTCACTTAAATGAAATTCTTCCAACATAATATATGGCACAACTGAAAAAAACGTAAATAACATAATCATGCCAGCGGAACCAAAAAATGCATAATGCCAAAAGCTGAAGTCTTTTAGCACCAGTCCGTAACTCTTAAAATTTCTGGAACAGCTTTGATTAGAAAGCTTTAGAATATGAGATATTGATCCCATATTTCTTACAAAAAGTCCTGCACCAATAGTTGCTAACAATGCCTGAAAGTAAAAAGTGTATTTCCATGAACCGTAGTATTGCACAATTAATCCACCAATGAGTGGGGCTATTATAGGTGCCAATCCCGTGCAACTAGACAATATGCTAAAAGCTTGAACGCTTTCAATATCTCTTAAAGATATGTTTCTTGCCAACACAAAAGATAAGACCATACAACAACAAGAGCTTAGTGCCTGCATAAGTCTTCCAATGAGAAAAAAAGGCAAATTTGAACTTGAAGCACATATTATGCTTGCAGTAATAAAAATAATGACAGATGTTAATAACGTATTTTGTACACCATATTTATCTGATAAGAAACCTACTAATATTTGGCATACTCCAAAACCAGCCACAAAGATGCTTAGCGTCCACTGTGTCTCTATAACGGATATTTGGAAATAGTTTTTTATCATTGGTAAAACAGGCAAAAAAATATCCATTGCTATTGGGCCTAACAGTATAATAGGAATTAGTGTCAAAAAAATTTTTTTTGAATCATTAGTCATGGTAAACTTTTAATTAACTTTTCATCTAAATTTAGAATGATATTAGTTAATAACTTTACAGTATTATCATAATCGTCTCTATCGATAACACCGATATGGCTATGCGCATATCTGACAGGAACCCCTATGTTAACTGCTGGCATACCTTTCCCAGCGGATTGCAGACAAGAAGCATCTTGGCCATAGGAAATCTCTAACTCCCATTGAATGGGTATATTATTCTTTTTGGCTATTTCTCCTAATTTTTGTACTAAGTTTTGATTTGGCATCATGCTACCATCATAAACAAATATAGCTGTTCCATACCCAAGTTTTGGAACAGAATCTGTAGTGAATTGGGTTGGATAATCTCTTGCTATTCCAGCTTCAATATTAATTACTAGATCTGGCTTTGTAGATTCATAAACTGCCCTTGAGCCTCTCATTCCTAATTCTTCCTGGACAGTAGCAGCAAAGACTACATTGATTTTGTTCAAGGATATTGGATTATTATTAATTAACTTAATAACATCTATAATTATGGCCAATCCGACTCTGTCATCAAAACTTTTTGCAGCATATCTTTTGTCTGATAGCTGTTGGAATTTAAAATCCGGAGTAACTGGAAGACCTGGCCTTACTCCTAAATCAATTAATTCTTTTTTGGATAAACCTGTATCAAGAAATAACGCTCCTTTATTTGCAGAAGGTGTTTTTGTAAAATCACTAAGAACATGCGGAGCATCCATACCGCTTACCGCTGATATATACTTACCATCGGGAGTACGAATAACCCACTTTTGACTCCAGATCACATGATCCATCCATCCACCTAATTGGATAATGCTTATGAACCCGTCATCATCAATTTTACTAGTCATAAAGCCTACTTCGTCCATATGGGCCATTATTAACAAAGTGGGTTTTTCATCAGAATGAGAGGGAAATTTTCCTATTAAATTCCCCATTCCATCTATCTCATATTTAATTCTTTGTTCTGTCCAATATTTTGATAGTATTTCTCTTACGTCATTTTCAAAACCACTAACACCATAAGTATTGCAAAGTTGTTTTAGAGTATCTAAGGTACTATCTGCATGAACTGGCTTGAATGCAGAAAAAATGAAATAAAAAGTAAATAATATTACTTTTGTAGAAAAAACCCTCATGTGCACGACCTATTAAAATTTTTATAACCTATCTTTATTATTCCAAACATTAAATTCACAAATTTCTTCAAATCCAAACCTTTTATATATATTAAGGCCATCTGGAGAAGCTTGTAGTACACCGTATTTTATACCTTTATTTCTAGCAAACTTTAATGATGTGTAAAACATAGCAGAACCATATCCTTTTTTCTGCATTTCTGGACGAGTAGATATATCATAAATTCCAGCCACCTCTGTTAAAAAAAGTCCTCCTGTAGATACAGGCTTATCATCAACATAACCAATAAATAAATTTAAATTCACTCTCTCGCTTTTAGATAAATTCGAGACTTTTCTATAAAACATTTTTACATGCTCATCAACAGGATCAAAAATAGATGCTAATACATCTCCAAAATCTGCAAAATCTTTTGCATCTACGCACTGTTTAATGAATAACTCAGTAGGCAAACTATATTCATCCAATGATAAATCATGGAGATCGCAGTACATCCCAACATCAAGTTCATCATGGACAAAACCAGCACTTTTCATACTTACTTCTAAATTTGAGTTTTGGGCAGAAGAAGGTCCAATCCACCAAGCCATTGGCATCTTTTTGTTCAGGTAATATTTCATCACATTATCAGCTAATTCTGATGTGATTACTCCTCCATACGCTGTATTAAATGTATCAGAAGGCATTCCAGAACTTACTAATAAGGTTTGACCTATCTTGCCAATACTCATAGTGATAATCTTTGATGGAATATATTGTAGCTTCTCATATATATTATTTTCCATGTTTTTTATAATTTCTTGCTCGTTCAGATCTATATAACTCATAATAAACTTTCCTTAATTTTGTTGTTAATGAATAAAGCTATTTCTATCGTATTTTCCCAAATATAGAAGTGCCCACCACTAAATTTTCTAAAATCTATAGGGAAGCAGCTCTCTTTTTGCCACAATGATATTTGCTCACTTTGTATGCAATCATCTGTATCACCCCATAAAACAGATATTTTGCATGACAATGGTTGATTGTGCTTATATTTGTATAGTTCACACAACTTGAAATCACTATACAGTGTCGGGAAAAATGGCTCTAACTGATCTATGTTAATTGGTTCAATCAGTTTTAAACCTCCCATTTTACGTATTTCTTCTAAAAGTTCTTTTTTTGACATAGTATGTAGAAAGCGTCTATTATGGGTAAGCTGTGGAGGTCTAAATCCCGAAATAAATAAATTATCTGGAATAATGTTAAACTCTTTATGCAGTGTCCTACTCATCTCAAAAGCAATAAGTGCTCCCATACTATGCCCAAAAAAGCTAAATGGTTTATCACAAACCTTATATACCTCTGGAATAATATCATCTATCAATTCATTGATTGTATTAAAAGCATTTTTATGAAAATATTTTCCTCTCCCTTTTAGTAAAGCATATCTACAGGAAATGTTAGGTAAAAAATGTTTAAACCATGGGATATATGATTCACCGTTTCCTCCAGCGAATGGGAAAAAGATTAAGGTATGGTCATAATTTTTTTTATTACTACAGCTGATCATAAACTTCTTCTTCCTGCATCTTTTTTTGTTTCAAATTTTCAACAATATAAGCTTTTAAATCTTTCAATTTCGGATAGTTAAATAAAACCACTGGAGACAAATTGACTTGAATCTCTTTATTTACTAAATTTACTAATTTTACTGCTAGCAATGAATCTCCGCCTTGCTCAAAAAAATTATCTTCATTTATGAAAGTGATATTTACACCTAATGTTTGATTCCATGCCAATAAGATTTTTTGCTCAGTATTATAACAAATATCACTTTTATGAGCAGTAGATTGCATCAAAACATTTTTATCTGTAATGTTTTGGTCTAATTTATTTGGATACCTAAATTTTCTAAAATTAGTACTTGGAAGGGGTATATAAGTAAAGTTATTCTCATGATTAGAGACTATAACGTGCACATTTGTTCCGCCAACACCCAAGGATGTCACAGCTGCGTATCTACAATCATCGTTCCAACTGTTAGTTTGAGTTGCAAACCTTAAAAAACTTTCTTCTTGTTTTATATGATTCGTTACTTGTGACAGATTGGGTTGTGGAAATACCTTGCCTTGTTTGACGGACAAAGTTGCTTTTATGAAACTAATAATACCGCTAGCTGCATCGAGGTGACCAATATTAGCTTTTACAGAACCAACATAACATAAATTGCTCCTATCTTTACCATACACCTCATCTAAAGCAGTAAGTTCCATTGCATCACCTATAACTGTCCCTGTACCGTGGCCTTCAATATATCCTATTTCTTTTGGGTTTAAATTTGATTGCATTAAAGCTTTCCTAATAACTTCAATTTGTTGCTCAACACTAGGTGATAAAAAACTAGCTTTGTTACTACCGTCATTGTTTATTGCTGATGCATGAATGATACTCCAAATATTTCTTTTCTCAAAAATAGCCTCTTTTTTCTTTTGAAGAACAATAACGCCAACTCCACATCCATCAACAATACCATCAGCCTCTGAAGAATAAGGACTACATAAACCTGTTTTAGAATAAATCATACCTTCAACGAATTCATAGCTACTGTACATAGGTAGCGTTATCGAAACACCTCCAACTATTGCTATGTCACAGTCAGATATTTGCAAAGACCTGCATGCTTGATGTAGAGCCACAAGTGAACTTGAGCATCCTGATTGTACGGTTAAAGCGGGACCGGTAAAGTTAAGTTTATATGCCACTCTAGTTGCCAAGTAATCCTTATCATTTCCAATCAACCAACTATATTTATCAAGTGAACCTAAAGTGCCATTCTCATAAAGCGAAAACGAGTAGGTATAATTGGTTGAACAAGAACAAAAGATACCTATAGTTTTTTGATTTTCTAAATATGAAATGCCAGCTGTTTCAAGAGCGTGTACTACTGCTTCAAGTATCACCCTATGTTGAGGATCCATAATTCTCGCTTCTTGGTCAGATATATTAAAAAACCCGGCATCAAAACAATTGTAATCATCAAGAATCCCTTTGGCATTAACCATATTACTGCTAGCACCACATTTTACACTCGGCAAAGATTTGATTGATATAGTGGACGTTATCAAATTATTTATAAATTCGTTTACATTTTTTGCTCCTGGCACCCTTAAGTGAGTTCCGATAACCGCTATTTCTTCTAATTTTAGCATTCTTTACCCTCCAGAATACTTCTGGCTAAATTATCTACCTGTTGTTTAAAAATTGGGAATCTAAAAACATCAACAACAGAAACTGTTTTCTTACCTTTGATATTACTATTTAAATTTTTCGCTAGTACAACTGCTTTTATAGAGTTGCCACCAAGATCAAAAAAATTATCATTACTATTAAGATCTCTAATGTTTAATGTTTGATACCATGATGCTCTTATAAGCTCTTCAAAACTTCTTGCTATCGTGTCTGAGCGATTATTATAAGGTTTCATAGTGATTTTAGGTAGCTTTATGTTATCTACTTTTCCATTAACAGTAAGTGGAAAGAAATCAATTGGAATAAAAAACTCTGGTATCGCGTAATTAGGAAGCTTCTGATTCAAAAAGGATTTCAACTCTAAATGATTTATTTTTTCGCTGGCTATATAATATGCTGCAAGTGCTTTTATGCTATTTTCTAATTCTACCACTATAACATGTGAGTCTACTATATTTGGAAATTTGCTGATTGATTTAGTAATTTCTTTTACTTCCACTCTATATCCATTAATTTTAATCTGTGTATCTATTCTGCCTAAATATTCAAAATCTCCGTCTTCATTCAAAATCGCTAGATCACCTGTTTTATAAAATCTATATGACTCAGAACATAATTCTGGAAAATTTTTAAAAATAAATTTTTCATTATTGAAGTTGGGATCATTTATGTATTCCTTACAAATACCTTGGCCAGAAATCCAAATCTCTCCTGGAACACCAACAGGAAGTAATTCTTGATTTCGATCAACTACAATTATTCCAACATCTTGCAAGGGGATTCCAATATTAGAGTTGTGAACTTTTTCATCAATAAATTTGTATGCAGAGTGAACAGTTGTTTCAGTTATTCCATACATATTGATAAATTTTGTTTTATCCTTGCCGTATCTACGCCACCAAACATTTATAATATTGGGGGTTAACGATTCTCCCCCAAATACAATTATTCTTGGGGTAAATGTATCAAATTGCGTGTCAGATACTGAAAGTAGGTTTTTAAATGCTGTAGGGGTTTGACTTAAAATAGAGATTTTATTATCAGTTATGAGTTTTAAGAACTTTTTAAAATCTTTACATGTTTCATCTCTGACAACAACAAGTGTACCACCATATAAAATAGCTCCAAATATTTCCCATACAGAAAAATCAAAGGCATATGAGTGAAACAATGTCCACGTATCTTTGTCGCTAAAATGAGCCCATTCTTGACAAGCTAAAAATAATCTAGCAACGTTGCGATGTGTTGTTGCAACTCCCTTTGGGGTACCAGTTGTACCTGAAGTAAAGATCACATATGCAATTTTATCCAAAAATTCTCTATTTTGATGAAAATCCTTATCACTTACGTCTATATCTGAAAATTCCTGATATAAATCTTCAGTAATTACAAGTGTTATACCACTTTTACTGCGTATATATTGATTGCGTGATGGAGGATTTCTAGGGTCAAGAGGCACATAATAACAACCACTTAACAAGATTCCTAAAATAGATGATACTACTCGCCAAGTCTTAGGCATAGAAACCCCAATAGCGCTTTCAGGAGGAATATTTTTGCTTAGAATTGCATTTTTAACTTTTTTTGCTTCTATAAGAAGTTCTTCATAAGTAATACTATGATCTTGATCAATTATTGCAATTTTTCTAGGATAAGTACCTGTTATTCTTAAAAAGGATTGTACTAAATCTTCTTTACAGTCAATTTTATTATAAATTGCATTGGATCGTATTATTTGTAAATGCCTTTTCGGTAGCATGTTTATGCTATCTATTTTTTTTGTCTCTGATATTGGGAGCTCCAACAGCAAATGCTTGAAAATTTCTCCTAAGGCCTTTAAATACTTTTGGCTTATTCTACAGCCTTGACATTCGAAGATAAATTCAAGCTTGTCATTTTTATCAACCACAGAAAGTACCAGGGGGGCTTTTGAAGCCTTAGGAAACATAATTTCACTTTTAATTGATAAGCCCTCTATTTCAAAAGTTTTTCCAATATCTAAATAACTAAAAATAATATCAAAAATATTATCAAAGTTTTTATGCTGGCCTTTGTTTGCTATAGCGAGTAGAACTTTATCTGTTGGTACATTTTGGAATGATAAGCACTGTAAAAACTTTTTTCTAAAGTATGAAAAAAACTGTTTTACTGTATTATCTCCACGGATTTCAGCTAAAATTGGCAATGTATTAATGCAGTTCGCAACAAGTTGCTGTCGTGCAGGTGAGCATCTGTTAGCAGTCGGACAGCCTATAGTCAAAAACTTTCCGAAATCCATTCTGTATAAGGTAATATAGAATGCACCAAACAGTAGAGTTGGTAAACTTAAATCTAGTTTATAGGCATAATCACAGAGAATTTTTTTCGTTTCAGTATCAATTTCTATAGCATTTCGATAACTATTTGAACTCAAATAATTATTGTTAGGCCATGAAACTAGAGGTTCATATTGTGCTAGTTCTTTTTCCCAAAATTCTAATGCTTGGGATATGCAATTTCTGCTGTTAGAAATGATAACATGGTCTACATTAACATCATTACCTGCATAATGTTTAGATATTTGATTCATAAGATTATCAATGCCAATACCATCAATAACTACATGTGGAAAACAAAAATAAAGGCAGTAACAATCAGATATTTGATGTGTTAATATAACTCTGACCAGCAAGTCCGTCGATAGATCAAAAGGCAAATCCTGAAAGCTCGGATCTAGGATATCAGAAATGATGACGTCTTTAGGATTGTATTGTTTGTATATCTCACCATTTTTTAGTACATAATTACATTGGAATATTTTGTTGTTTGACAGAATATAATGGCATGATTTTCTTAATTTATCTATATCTAGCTTCTTACTAAGAATATTAAATTTTATGGCAATATTATAGCTACTTGAATCTTTAGAGTGAATATAAACATTATACATCCTTGCTTCTTCAAAACTTACCTCATTATTCTTAAAAAGAGTAAGACTTTCTTCTAAAGTTTTTACCCTAGTAACATCGGCAAGTTTTTCGAGGTCAGCAATCGTGTAATTTTGACTTAGTAGCTTTTCTAATGTAATATTATTGTTCCAGCGTTTATTACATTCCGAAAAAATTCTAACTGCATCCAAAGAATCTCCCCCCTGGGATATAAGGCCTAAATTAGGATCCACTGGAACATTTAAAACTGTAGAAACCAAACTACAGAAACTATCAACATCAAACTGTTTATTTGGTAATAAATAATTTTGTGATACTAATTTTTTCAATGTTTGTCTGCATAATTTACCATTAGGTGTCCTTGGTAGTGGACTATCAACTGTCAACCAATAGTGAGGCATCATATAACCAGTGACTCTTTTACTGAGTTGCTTTTTTATATCTTCAATACTGCCTGAGTTATTAAAAAACAGAACAATAACTAGTTTGATATTCTGACCTTCATCTATAGTTGTAACTCCTACATCTATTGTATGTTCCATATTTAAAACATGATTTTCAAGTTCTTCTAATTCTATACGGAACCCACGTATTTTTACCTGAAAATCAATTCTACCTTTGAAAACTAAATTTCCGTCCTTATCTAATTCTGCAATATCCCCTGTGCGAAAATACCGTATAGAGTTTTTAATAACAAATTTCGTTTTATTAAGGTCTTCTCTCTTATAGTAACCATTTGCTAAACACGGCCCAGATAACCATATTTCACTGTCAACAAGTTTGATCTTTGATCCCTTAATGGACTTCCCAATTGGAACAGATGGTTGCTTTCCATCGTGATACTTAGGACACTTATATATAGATGAAAAAGTTGTATCTTCTGAAGGTCCCCACAAGTTATAGACAGATTTTATTGAGGATTTTAAATATAGTTTATCTACCAAACTCCAATATAATGCTTCACCAGCTAAATTAATCGTATTAACATTTGAAGGAATGCAATCAGCTTCTACAATTTCTCTCATTGCAGAAGGAACGGAGTTAATTAGTGTAATTTTTGAATATTGTGGTTTCTCGTTAAGAAGGTCTAATATATTATCAACAAGATAAATGCTATATCCAAGGCAAAGCGGTACAAAAATTTCAAAAATAGACAAATCAAAACAAATTGTAGTTGATGCTAGAACACACTGCAATTGCTCTGGAGCATAATAATCACCAGCCCATTCGATTAAGTTAGTTACTCCTCGGACATTAATTTCTATTCCTTTAGGTTGTCCTGTTGAACCTGATGTAAAGAGTATATAGGCGGTGTTTGGGAATGCTACATTCTCACTCAATGGTAAGATATCTGGAATCTCTAAAACATTAAGCCCTAAATTATTCAATATAGATAGTTTTCTTTCTAAGGGATGATTTATGTCAAATGGAATGTATGGTCTATCTAAATAACAGCAAGCAAACATTGCCGCTATCAAATCAGGAGTGCGATCCATATGAAGTGCAACTGGTACTCTATTGGAACATAAAGAACGAGTTAAATCTGAATAATAGATTACCTTATCAAATAATTCTTGATAAGTTATTGCAATATTCGAATAATAAATCGCTGTTTTGTTAGGAGATTTATTCTTTTGCTCTAAAAAATAGTTAAATATACTTTGTGTGCTATTCATAATATTCCCATTAATTTTTGTTTCTCAAGGCTTTCTAGGGTTGATTGTTTTATGTATGACGCAAATTTTTGTAAAGTTGGATATTCATAAATGGACATAGCATGGATTTTTATGGGATGTTTTTTTGTTATAGATCCAATACATTGGATAGCAATTAATGAATTACCACCTAGTTCAAAAAAATCGTCATCAAGACCAATAGCTTCTATTCCTAGGAGTTCTTGCCACAAGTTTGCAACAAAAATTTCAAAATCATCTTTGGGCTTTTTATAACCAACATTTGTTACTGATTCTCTTAATTGTTTTTTCATATCAGTTTTTTTAATCAGTTCCTTTAAGCTTCCAACTTTACTCCAATTTTTTATCACCTCATTAAAATTAATTGTAGAAACTACAACACGTGGTGAAAGCTTGGTAGAAAATATCCGATAGTAAACATCAAAAATTTCTTCTTTAGTCATTCTATTTTTAATATGTTCGCGACTTAATTCAGTAAATTGTGGAAGAGTAGAATAATTCCTTGCTCTTGCTTCATTTACAGCGCCCCAATTAATAGCTATAACATTATGATATCCACGATTTACACAATACTCAGCAAAGGAATCAATGTAAGCATTTGCCGCAGTATTATCAATTTGCCCTAAGCCTCCAATAATAGAATTCATACTTGAGCACAAAATTAAAAAATCTAAATTTTTGTCAAGTAATGTCTTACAAACATTTTGAGTGCCTTTAACTTTTGCAGCAAATACTGATTGCAAAGAATCAATAGACTTGCTCTGTATCATCCCACTCTCAACAACTCCTGCAGCATGAACTATGCCTGATATAGGGCCGTAATTATTTTTAATATAAGCTTGAACATTATAAAGAGATTCATTATCTGTAACATCGGCTTTAAGAATTTCGATATGAGCGCCTTTGGCAATCAACTCTTGTAAGGATATAATTTTTTTACTAATTAAAATTATCTGTACCTTTTTGTTTTAACCATTCATCCCACATTTCTTTTTGAGGAAAATTCATACGGCTAGTTAAAAATACATTACCTTTGTGCAGTACACCAATAAACTCAGCTAATTCCATGCCAAAGTTTCCTAACCCACCTAATATCAAATAGTTTTTATCAGCTTTAATTGTAAAATTACCTAAATACTCTTGAGCAAGATTAATTTTGCTATAGCTTCTGATAAACCTTTTTGTCTGACGAAATGCGACTTCACAACTTTTTCTATAAGCAATTTCTTGAAGTAATGAATTTATATAAAAATGATGTGGGGTAGATAAATCTATGTCTATTAATTGACAAGCGGCGTTTTCACGCTCTTTCGGTAAAACCTGTGAAATACCTAATAAAGTTGTTTTTAAAGGTTCGATATATTCGCAACCTGAAATATTAAATAAATGGTTTGCCACGATTATTGTCAAAAGAGGAACATCACCGATTATTTGAATACTGGCTTGATATAAGTACATTAACGAAAAAATACCTAAAGTATCGAAATCGAAAACCGCCTCATTTTTTTGATCTGTCAAGCACCATGTATGAACGACGATTTCTGGTAAGTGGTCCGCCTCTTTTAACTTGTGCCAAAAAGAAATCCAATTTTCTTTTTTTGTAATGTCAAAATCATTGACACACACATTTATAACTTTAGCTCCATGTTCAGTAAGAGTTGAAATAAACTCACTACAAAATTGATTAGCAGATGACAAAATAAGAACATTTTTATAAGAAATATCTATTTTATTCTCTGGTATTTTTGTTGCTTTCCAATCAGGAATATAAAACCATTGAGAAACGTCTGTTATTTTTTCATTAAGTTCAAACCCTTCTTTTTTCATGTAGATCCAGAATTCATAATCAGCAAACTGATAAAGTGGGGCTGCTATTCTATGGCATCCATCTATCTTGACACTTAAATTTGTTATCATAGCACCTTGAAGCCAATCATTAATCAATGACTTTGGATTGTTAAAGTTGTCATTTGTAAGGCTGATTTCTTGATATTTGTTTACCACAATTAACAAATCCTTCTCTATACCTTCAAGCTTACACAGCAACTCTTGTACATTGGATGCAATTACAGCATATCTATAATTAAAGTGCCTTCTTCCAATTAGTAAAGTGTATGATAAATTTCTTAGGTTTACTTCTGGATGTGACAAAAAATAATTTTTAAAATTATTAATATAATGTATTAAAGATACCGGACTCTTTGCTGAAAAAGTAAATAGGTAGTCACTATCTTTGCTATAGTCTGCAGTATTTGTTTTTTGAGGAAGATATTCTTCTAAAACAATATTTACATTTGTTCCTCCTATACCAAATGAACTTATAATTGCAATTCTGCCTTTATCACCTGAACACCATTCTTTTAAATTTCTTACTAACTCAATTGGTGAATTAGAATCATCCAACTCAGGATTTGGATTTCTAAAATTTGCTATGGGAGAAATCGTTTTGTTTTCTAAGTCAAGCAAAACCTTGATGAAACCAGCAATACCTGAAGCCGCGTCCAAATGGCCTATATTGCTCTTAACTGAACTTAGCGCAACACTGTTTTTTTGAGATCTTGCAAATATCTTTTCTAATCCTTTATATTCAATCGGATCTCCAATTTTCGTGCCTGTACCGTGTGCTTCTATATACTGAATATCTTTTGGTTCTAGTTCGGCATATGCTAGTGCCGTTTCCATGCAGGCCATTTGTCCAGAAATAGAAGGTGCCATGTATCCAACCTTATCATTACCATCATTATTAGTAAAACTCGACCTGATGACACCGTATATTTGATCACCGTCATCTATTGCATCACTTAACCTCTTTAAAATAACTAATCCAATACCATTAGCAAATACTGTTCCGGAAGCATCATCTGAAAAAGGCCTACAATAGCCATCATTTGACATAATACCACCTTGCTCATAAATATACCCATAGTGATATCTTGGTTTTATTGCAACCCCGCCAGCAAGTGCTATATCACAATCAAAATTATTTAGACCACTACAAGCATGATGTACTGAAACTAATGAACTAGAACAGCCGCATTTTAAAGTAAATGCAGGTCCTTTTAAGTTGAGATTATGCGATATTCTAGTGGCTAGGAAATCTGGCTCATTAAGAAATAG
Organism: Wolbachia endosymbiont (group A) of Myopa testacea; assembly: GCF_964027115.1. Lineage (NCBI taxonomy): Bacteria > Pseudomonadati > Pseudomonadota > Alphaproteobacteria > Rickettsiales > Anaplasmataceae > Wolbachia > Wolbachia endosymbiont (group A) of Myopa testacea. Next base: position 841,890 of record NZ_OZ034729.1, on the reverse strand, counting down.
AATCTGGTTCTTTTCATATTCGCTGGTATTTCCATGAAAAGTGTTCCTCAGGTTTTCTATAAAATAGAAGTTCACACTTGAAGCAATGTAAACACCAACGGGTACGTTTATACCATTTGGACAATATCCAGCATGCTCGAAGGCGTGCCAAGAATACTCAAGTGCCTTACGCATTTGAGGATCCAGATATTTAGCTTCTTTAGGACTATAACCAAAAAAACTAGCATCGAAATTTTTAAAATTACTAGGCCCTCCTCCAAATGGAATAAAGTTTGTATTGTTTGCAATATCATCTGGCAGATTCTTTGCAATTTGATCTTGGTTGCTTTTTTTTATTCCTAGGCTACCAGTGGAAGTTAAATTCCACAAATCATAGGCATTGTCAACGCCTGGAAATGCCCCGGAAAAACCTATCACGGCAATTTTGTTTATACAATCTACCATCTTACTTTCCCACAAAGTCTTCTTTCTATTCTCTATGCAAGAATAGAAAACGCTTAAAAAAACACCTAGCTTACTACCTATCCACTCTAAGAAGCTATTATCTTCTTTTGCTTCCAACTAAACAATGCTTTTCATACTATCTCCTTGCTATATCTATTCTCTTAAAATTAATTTTTGCGCTCTTTTTACGATTAAACCTTTCTATAGCGTTACTACGAAAATGATCGTCATTTATATTTTGCTCTATTTTATCTGAGAGCTTCTTAATGGTAGAAAATTCAAATAAGTCAACAATCGAAAATTTGATACCAAAGCTTTTATTAATTACCTTTAACATTTGTAAAGCTAACAAGGAATGTCCACCTAATTCAAAAAAACTATCATGAATTCCTATACCTTCAACTCCTAATAGCTCAGTCCATGTCTCTGTAAGATCCTCTTGAATTCTTGTGCTTGGCGACACATATTCTACACCTATATTAGGTCGAGGAACTTTATTTAAAAATCTTGATATATCATATTCTGAAACCTGATCTAAAACCCAGTTTTTATAACGTTCATTTAAGTCTGTATTGGAAATAATTAAATTAGAAAAAATCTTTCCATAAATCTTCTTTATTAACAAAGAACCTAATTCTGGAGAAATTGCTAGTTGATTTAGATGATTGCCAAAGGAACCCATCTGAAATTCTTCTGGTTCGCTTTCATTTATCTGGAAGTTCCATGCTTCCCAATTTATCACTGACCAGTTAGTATCACTTTTAATTTGCTGTTGCCAAAGTATAAAACTATCTATGTAAGAATGCATACCTCCATATACAAACATACCAATTCCCCCTAAAACACTTGAAATAGAAGAAATAATATGGCAGTTTTTAATTTTAAAATCCTTTACAATTTTAGATAAATTACTCAAACCTTCTTTTTTTGCATAAAAACAAGCTTGATAAAAATCATTATCAATGTCTTTAAGCAACCTATAATGCATGGAAGCATCTACCCCAGATGTATGAACTATATTATCTATCGAATTTCCGTTATTTAGTTTCAAAGCAGTTGTAATCACATTTGATAATTGAGTCAAATTACCAATATCAGCACTTAAGATAAAAAGCCTGTTTTTCCCCAATTTCCTCAACTTTTCAATTTTTTGAGCTTTAATTCTATCACGCTTTGTTTTGGGGTTTTCAAGTGATTCAATACTAGATCTTTGCACTAGAAAAATTTTTTGCTTTGTTGTTTTCAGTAGTGTTTCAGCATATTGAAGGCCTACATTGCCTGTTCCACCCAAAATAATAACATTATTTCCTAAAATATTGTCATGATTAATTGATATCTCAAATGGTTCAAAATGTTCAACAAATCTTTCACCATGACGTAACACTACAATAGGATACTCATTTTCATACGATAACGCCTCCTTCACTTCATCCCACCAATTTTCTGATTCTAAGACATCGATAAGCAGGCATTTGCAGGGAGATAATTCCTGATTTACAACTTTTATTTGTGCTTGCAATGTTGCAATTGATGGATTTATAGTCGTTTGCAAATCTGCTCCATGATGAGATACAAAGCAAATTTTGAAAATTCTATTTTTTGTATCTGAAGCTACACATGCTTGAGCTAACTGCAATAAGAATTCAGAATTATCAAAATTCTCTTCACATTTATATACCAATAAAACTACTTTACTCTGTTCTTGTAATGATAATACAAGACATTTTACATCATGATCTTTATTCAAAAAAAGTATGTGATACTTTTCGAGATTTATTTTTTTTGTAAGACTTCTACTGTGTTGCTTCCAAACTCGAACGTAAGACAAAGGAACTTTATCAGTAGATTTCTCTAAATGCGCAGATCTGTTTTCTCCATTTTTTACATAACATTTTTCTAATTCAAAAGGATAAGTTGGTAATATAATAGTTTTAGATTTATCAGTGTAGTCTCTCACCTTAGACCAATCAACTTCATGATTATTTTCCCATAAAGTTGTAAGACATTTCTGTATCATTGTAAGACTACTGGTTCTATCTTTTGGATGAGGAATGGTATTTAAAGCTATGTGATTTGAATTTCCTTTTGTCTGCAATATGCCTTGGGTCAACGACTTTAGAGTTGTGCCTGGGCCTACTTCAAGAAAAATAGGATTGTACTGGCCTTGCAAAAACTCAATACAATTAAGAAATTGAACTGGTTTACGCATTTGATTGACCAAATAACTCGAATTTAAATCTTCATATTGTAATATCTTCCCGTATAAGTTTGATACAATGGGTATCAAAGGTTTGTTAAATATAATGGATTTTGCGAATTGATAGTATCTTTCAAGAATAGTATCGAGCAAGTGCGAATGAAACGCCCTATTAGTTGGTAAAGGGTAACAAATTATACCTTGTTTTTCACATAAAGAAATAAAACTCTCCACTTCTTCCTTTTTACCTGATATGGTAGTTAAATCATAACCATTTATTGCAGCAATATCTAAACTATCTGGCTTGATTTTTTTTACATTTTCTAAATTAGTCATAACTGATGCCATTCCACCTAAATCTGTTTCAGACATCAATTCAGCCCGCTTTGTTACAAACTTTACAGCATTTTCAAAGGATAATGCATTGCTGATGACCAAGGCTGAATATTCTCCTAAGCTATGACCTAATAAAGCTTGTGGTTTCACCCCGCAAATTATTAAGTATTGAGCAAGTGCTACTTCTATTGCAAGAAGGATAGGTTGAGCATTTCTTGTTTCATATAGTTGATCTTGGTTTTGCTCATCTATGAACAGCATATTAAAGCAATCTCGATCTAATAACTTGCTTATGGTATTAAGAAAATCAGACAGAATGTTCCTGAATATACTGGAGCTATAAAATAGCTCTTTTCCCATCTTAAAATACTGACTGCCCTGTCCAGAAAAAAGAAAAACTATGGCATTTTTTGTAACACTTGTTTTTTTGTTTAAGCTGACGTTTAATTGGTCACGAAGATCAGCTATGGAATGGGAAACAAAGGCGGATCTAAATTTCATTTCTTCTCTTGAGAAAATACTTGAATAAGAGATATCACGTAACTCATCGCTGCTCTTGTCAATAAATTCCAAATATTCTTTTTTTAGATTTTTGAGTGCATTATCTGTATGGGCAGAAAGAAGAATTACTTCTCCATTTGATTTATCAAAAGTTCTATTTGCAATATTATCCTTAGAAACGCTTTGGAAGGTTTTCATTATAACGTGAGCATTTGTTCCACCTATACCCAAAGCTGTAATACCAGCGTAAATAGGATCTTTACCTTTGAGGTCTATACTCTCTTTTGCATTAACATAAAAAGGACTACTTGCAAGATCAATCTTGGAATTGGGTTCTTCAAAATTAATTTGAGGAGGAATTTTTCTATTTTTCAATATCAGTGCTGTTTTTATAACGCCTGCAATACCACTTGCTGTATCAAGATGTCCTATATTAGCCTTCACAGATTGTAAAGCACATAAATTACTATTGGATACACCAGAAAACACGCTCTTTAACGCATAAAATTCTATTGGATCACCTAAATTAGTACCTGTGCCATGAGTCTCTATCAATGCATATTGTTCTGGAGTAATTTTTGCAATTTCCATTGCTTTCTTGATAACTTGAGCTTGCTGTAGGCTACAAGGGGATGTAAAACTTGCCTTGTTACATCCATCGTTATTTACTGCAGTACTTGATATAACCCCAATTATATTGTCTTTACTTGATAAAGCATTCTCTAACTCTTTCAAAACAATTACAGCTACTCCATTAGTAAAAACGGTACCAGTACCCTTAGAATCAAAAGGGCGCACTTCTCCGTTTTGGGATCTAATACCGTCTTTTTCATATTCATATCCATGATCATTTGGAGCAGATAATGAGACAGCTCCAACTAATGCCATGTTACATTGACCTGTTAATAGAGCCAGGCGTGCTTGATGAATTGCCACAAGTGACGAACTACAACCACTTTGTATATTTAAGGCAGGTCCCTTTAAATCTAGTTTAAACGCCACTCTTGATGCTAAAAAATCATGTATATTACCAATTAGAACTTCATCCTCTTTGTCATCATTTATCAAACCTATAAGGTTATTATGAAGATATCGATTTATACTAGCAGAAGCAAACACACCGGTAACAGGTCTATATTTAGAGCTACCGTACCCTGCACTCTCTAATGCTTTCCAACTATGCATTAAAAGTAACCTATGCTGGGGGTCTATATAACATGCTTCTTTATATGAATAACCAAAAAAATTGTAATCAAAGCCATACAAGTTCTTTACTCCCCCCCAAGCTGAAACTAGTTCGTGGCTACTAGAATCTGAATTATTATTGATATACAAAACCTTTCTTCTTAGTAAAGAAGCATAAAAATCATCTACAGTATCTGTTCCAGGAAATTCTAAAGAAATTCCAATAATCGCAATATCGTGCTGATCATCCATAACTTACGCAACTTACCTTTAACATTGTTAACTTATCATGTTCTAAACTAAGTTTTGTAATGTGTGTATTAATTTGTAAAACACTCACTAGTCCACTTATATTGGTTGTGGTGTTCGATATTGCCAAAGCGTTATTTTTTACATGGTAGCTATTCATTTTACCATCTAATTAACATGTTATGTCAATCATTCTAATTGATGTTTAGTAGTTATCAAATGCTTTATATGGTATTAACAAGCTACATAGGAACTAAAAAGTCTACACATCTCTATAGGTCCTTTTTATATATCTTCTCTCTGTAATATGCTTTTGAAGTCCAGCAAATGAATTGAGTAAACCATACTTGATTTGCATTGATATTCAACTGATCAGACTGAGGATTGAAAATATGACAATAATTCTTTTAGACACAAAAACCATAAACCGTATAGCAGCGGATAGAGAGGCCAGCAAGTGTAGTAAGGGAATTAGTAGAAAATGCAATAGATGCTGGAAGTTCAGAGATAGAGATCAAGATAGAAAGTGGTGGGCGTAATCTTATTACTGTAACAGATGATGGAAATGGAATAGAAAAGAACGATCTAGAACTAGCATTTACGAGGTATGCCACTTCAAAATTAAGCGATAGTGAGTTAATAGAAATCAGACATCTTGGCTTTAGGGGAGAGGCTCTGCCTTCAATTGCAGCAGTAAGTAGAATGAAATTATCATCTAAGGCAAATGGAGCAGATGAAGCATGGTCTATAAGTTATGAGGGAGGAGAAAAAATAAGAGAGATTACACCTTGTTCTTTGCTACAGGGTACATATATTGAAGTTCGTGACTTATTTTTTGCAACACCAAATAGACTAAAATTTCTAAAGACCGAAAGGGCAGAAGCACAAAGCATTGTTGATATTGTGAATAACTTAGCAACATAGTATTGGGTTTACTCTCACTTCCGGTAATAAAAAGCTCTTAAAATATGTTAAGCAAACTTCATTATTTAACAGATTATGCGAAATAGGAGAAGAATTTCAGAGAGATTCGCTGGAAGTTAAAGAGGAAGAAGACGGCATCAAACTTACGGGACACATCTGTAGACCTGCTGCAAAACAAAAATGGAGTATTTTTTAAGGGTTAAAAAATGACCAGGATAATATGTTTCGCTTCTGTAATGTACTTTAAAATCAGATTTTTTTTGGAAATAGGCTACCATAAAGACAGCAACTTTCCTTTTGCAGCAGGTCTTGTAAACCAACTATTAGTCGTGGCAATTCAACTCAGATCTATACGTTTGTTAATGGAAGGCCAATAAAAGACAATCTACTTACTGGTGCAATTAGATATGCGTATCAAGATTTTATTCTAAGTGGGGGGTATCCTTTTGCAGTGCTGCACTTAGAACCTGTCTTGAAAGGGAATAAAGAAAAGAGTATGATGAGGTAAGCAAAAAATAGGAGGGTAACAAGTGATATAAGTGACAAGGAATGGGAAATTTTAGAGCCCTATGTTGCACAAGGAGCGATAGGACGACCAAGAAAACATAACATCAGAACAATTATTAATGCAATAAGGTATATAATGAGGGGTGGTTGCCAGTGGAGCAAAAGATTTTCCTCCATGGAAAACGATGTATGAATATTTTCTCAGGTGGCGTAATAATGGAAAATTGAAAAAAATACATGACATGCTAGTAAAAGAGGTAAGAAAAATGGTTGGTAAAAATGAAACACCTTCAGTAGGTATAATTGACAGTCAATCAGTGAAAACGACTCAAAAAGGGGATCAAGAGGATATGATGCCGGTAAAAAAATAAAGGGTAGAAAACGTCATATTATTGTAGATACACTAGGTCTTGTAATTACTGCAGAAGTACACAGCGCAAGCATTAAGGACCGTGATGTTGCTACCAATCTTTTTGTTCAGGCTAAATGCAAAGCTCCAACATTACGTAAGTTTTTTGCTGACCAAGGATACAAAGGTAAATTACAAAATCGATGTTTGTTGGAAACTGGATGTTTACTAACGATTACCAAGAAATTGGTTGATACAGGATTTCAAGTTATTCCTAAACGTTGGATTGTAGAACAAACCTTTGCCTGGCTTTCCAATTTTAGACGCATGAGCAAGGATTACGAACATTCTCCTCTTACTTCAAAAAACAAATCTTATTTTACATGATTACTTCTATGCTTACTAAATTAGCTGCTTAACTCCTTTCAAGACAGGTTCTAAGGTTGCTTATGATCGCTTTAGCATTAGACCCTAGAAGATCTCTTGCAACACCTTCGGGTAAATTTGCTGTAATTCTTTTTTTACATACTCTACAACGTCCTCTTTGCAATCTGTACTCAGTTACAATTGGCTTAATTTCTGGCAACTCTGCCTTCTGATGAATAATTTCATCTTCTAAAATAACCTTACCTCCACACATACAAATCGTATCAATTGTGCAGCTCACTACCTCATCTGCAGCCATTAATTTACGCTTATGCGCCTTATGTCCTGGCTGACCTCCTGTTTTTTATCACTTTTCTTTTTTGCTTTCTTACGATATATATCTCGTGACGGTGGTAGCGATGAATTTTGCGAATTTAAGCCCAATTTGTCTTCTAATTCAACTATTTTTGCTTTGAAGCTATTATTTTCTCTGATCAGCGCTTTTATTTCTTCCTTGAGATTAACGTTTTCTACTGCAACCCTTTCTTGCAGCACTGTTATCATTTACCCATTCCATATTTAGCTTCCTATTCCTTTACACTTTTATACTTACTTTATAAACCACTTTATCTCCGTAAACGGCTACGAATTTTTTTGCATTTCTGCGTATCAAGATACGACATCACAGAATTTGTCTATCACTTTCTGGTTATCCTCTATCATTTTACTTGCCTCTTGCTGAAGAAATTTGATATTTTTGAGTGTAATATTGTCCATCTCAGTCGATGCTACTTTCAATTGCGATTGTATTCTTATGTATTTATCATCTATTACTTGTTCTAGTTGATAATCAACGCAATCCAATCCAGAAGCAAACATCACATTCAGTAGTGGCTTGATCCACCCTATTTTGCCAAATCTCCTTGAGTTAGCATACTTTATACTTCTATTTGTTCCACCAGTGCCTATTGATAGCAGTATAATCTCATCATTTGGAAATAACCTTTTACCACTTGCATATGCACAAGCCGCTGGATTATTGGCAAACACTCCGCCATCTATCAACACTCTCTCTCTTTGGCTAATTTTTAGACGTTTTGGTGTGAAGTACGTTGGAGCAGCTGTTGTAGCTCTGAGTGCATCTTTTAACTTAATGTTTTCTTCTTTCCAACTTTTGAAGAAAAATTCACAACTATTGTGAATGTCATAACTGGTGAGCAGTAGATTACTCGCAACATCGGCCATAGTGCTTTCGCCGAAGTATTTGTTGAGAATAAATTCCATATTTTTATATGAGTACTGAGAACCACTCAGCCAAGAAGCGATTGATTTTCTCCAAAGTGATGCTTGAAAGATATATGGTCCATACTCTTGGTAAAGTTCAACCAAATCATTGGCAGAGTATTGAAGTTTATTGCTTTTACAAAGTCCAGCAACAACAATTCCACCGGTTGAAGTTTCTGCCATTAAGTCAAAGATCTGGGAAATTGGCTTTTTTGTCCTAGATTCAATTTCTGCTAGAATAATGGCAGGAATTATTCCTCTAATTCCTCCTCCATCTACAGATAAAATGTACTTTGTCATTTGTTATAATTATTTTTGTCTCTGCTCAAGCTCGTTAACTTCTTCAGCAAGGTTTTTGACCCTTTCTTCAAGACGATAGATGATTTCTGTAGTCCTTTGGTTTTGTTCTATAAATTTATCATGCATGTGTACTCTTAAGTCGAGTTTGGCCAGCCACCAGATAAATGCTATTGTTTGTATTACCATAGTAGCAATTACTGCTACAGGGATCTTTCCTGTACTTTGGTTTTTCATCTTAAAGTTCTCTTGCATAAAGAGCTGCGTATTGATATATACAAGATTCATCAAAATTACGTCCAAAAAATCTTTTCTAAAATAAAGTTAATTGGTTGCACTGAACAAGCGATGCAAATAATATAAAAGACATGAAATCTAGCCTTTTTCGAAAATTATTAGTAAATTCGATAATACCAATAATATGTACTATCTTTTTGTTTCAACATTTTAGACCTTCAAAAAACATACCAATAAAAAGTAATGCAAATGGCAATAATCTGGAAAGATTGTCTACTGCAGCTAAAAAATGTAACTTAGATACTGTAAAGTCCTTAATAAAAAATGTGGTAGATATCAATGCTACTCATCATTTTGGCGCAACATCATTACACTATGCTACAAGCGGAGGCTGTTTAGAAGTTGTAAAATTTCTAATTAAAGAGGGCATTGATATAAATACTACTGATGCTTTTGGCTGGACAGCTTTGCACTATGCTGCACAGGAAGGACGTTTGGAAATTACTAAATTTCTACTGGAAAATGGAGCACATCCTCTTGCTAAAAATAAAGATAAAAAAACTCCTTTAGATCTTGCTGTAGAGGCATTAAACAATAATAAAGAAAAAAAAGATATTTATGAGGAAATTATCAATTTACTTTCCCATAACTGCTGTTAATACAGTACGATAGCCCAAATTATCAATTACATGCTCAGCCCTATTTATTATCCATTTACCATAAACTCCCTTGCGAAACCCCAAAAAGTTGATCTTTGCTTCAGCAAACAATTCAGGACTTCCTGGCATTGTGATATTGAGTGTTGCTGCATCACTCATCAGCTGATTTAATTTTGCAGATGCTGCACTTTGCGCCAAATCACTGCTTGCATAAACATCTCGCAGAATATAGCTTGGTTCCTGATCACCTACTTTTTCTGTTATAGTCTCTGCTTTTTCATAATCATACCAGTAGGCAATAACCGAGCCATATTGATTACGCTCATTAAATCTTACTTTCCAATTTGTAATATCTCCAGGTGTGAAAGTAATAGTGCTTAAAGTTTTTCCGGTAACTGATTTTGCTTTTCCTTTTGAAACAAACAGTAAATACCCTCCTGCAGGTTTTGCTATTGCTCCATAAATTTGAGCAAGCCTGGTTAAAAAATGCATATCGCTCTCTGCGGTCTGATCAATATGTGATATCATGATACTTGCAAACTCTTCAGCAACTTTAGCTTGATAGCCATGTTTGTTTGCGATTTTTTCCACTAAATCACTTAAAGTAGTTTGATGCCACTCATTAAACACTTGTTCCTTTAAAGACTGTTTTAAATCTGCTGCATGACTCTTAATTTTTAACGCCTGTGGCGGGCCTTGTAACACAATTTCATTTACTATGTAATCTCCCATTGGCACAATGCCAGTTTCTTTATATCCAAGTAAAATATTCAGCTTTGCTCCAGTTCTAGGAATCTCAAATAACGAATCACGGTCATCAAGGTGAATTATAGCAGTATCACTTATTACTCCAGCTTCATCAGTAATATGCATTGATACCAATCGACTCTTTATCAGCTCAGTGATTAAAACTCCCTCTACTGAAATACTAAAGTCTGGTGTCACTTTAATTCCATAGTTTTACTACTTGCTTTTGTATTGCTTTTTGAATTACAGGCAGTTTAATGGTTAACCCTGCAGGAAGAAGCTCATACTCTGCAAGACCAGGATTAGCTTTTAATACAACCTCAACTGTGCCAGAGCTGAATCCATAGTGTCTCCAGCAAATAAAATCTAACATGTCATTTTCTTTAGTTTTGTAGTACATCATTGTTAGCTGCAGTAAAGTCAGTAGTGTTATTTTGTGATGATAAATTGCTATAATGTTTTAAACTTAAATGAAACTCAGTTTTCCTTGGTTCACCATTCGGAAAAAAATATTTCTGTGTTTCTTCTATTTTTACGATAATAAAATGGCCTAAAATGTTACCTTGGCCATCAATAAGTAAAAGAGGTTTCGATGAATTTCGCATATTATTTATTTGCTTCAGCCCTCCTGAATAGATTACTCCTGCAAGCTCAACAATGTCCTCTCCAGGACCAATACTTTGGAGCAATGGCTTTTCCCCAATACGCTCAAGTGCAGGCCAGCGATATTCACTTCTGCGTGTAAAGCCTTGCTCAATTAATGAAAATCTATATGTACCAAGAGATAACATAATTTAATTTATATCGTAAAGTGCGCCACTAAATTGTTCTCTAATTCGTTCCATTACTTCATCAGCAATGCTGCGTGCATTCTGCTCAGGGCTTGAATGAATATTGATACTAAATTGCATTTTGTTTTCTACAGTCTTACTTTGTGCTGTAATGGGGTACTTAAGAGAATCACTGATAACGTTATTTACAGATCTAACTTCTAGTCTAGCCTCATTTTTTTTACTCCATAGATTATTGATTGTTTTAAAAGGCTGAGTAATATTATTCCAAAATTTTCCTACCCAATCAGAAAAAGACTTCCATACAATTTTCACTGATTCCCAGATAGTAACAAAAAAGTTCTTTACTGCTTGCCATTTGGTAATTATCAAAGTTGCAGCAACAGCAATACCACCAATAATCAGCCCCATAGGGTTGCTCATCACGGCAATTGTTAATGCTTTAAATCCAGCAATAATTGCTGGAAAAACTGCAGAAGTAGAATAAAGACCTATTTTTACCAAAGTAATAACAGATCCAAACATTCTCCAAGTAGATAAAAGAGCGAATAAAGAACCTTTTATAAAAGTCCAAGCATATCCAAGAGATATAGCTGCTATTTTAATGCTAATCAACGCTGTAGCAGTACTCGTGATTACTGTAGTCAGTATTGGATATTCTTTTGCATACAGCGCTACTTGTGTAGTTGCTGACTTGAGAAGATTAACAGTAAAATTTAAAGGTGGTAATAATACCGCACCAAGATTCATACCCAATTCTGCTATTGAGTTCTTAAGTAACTGAAGATTATTTGCTGTAGTATTTGCTCTATTTTCAAACTCTCTTTGCATTGAGCCATGATATTCTTCGTTTATTAATCGCAAAGATTTTCTATATTCATCTAGACTACCAGTAAGTAGCGCTATATCATCCTGATATTCAAGACCAAAGAGGTCAAAGAGAACGCTAGAATGTTCTTGCTTATCTAATTTTGCAACTGTTTCTAAGAACTTAAGTAATGTACCTTGTGCATTCTTACCGATTGCTTTCTCAAACTCCTGAGCATTTATTTTTAGCACTTGAAACGCTTTTTGAAAATTGCCACCTTGTTTACTCGCTGTTTGCAACTTGCTGAGCATTGCATTAATCGCCGTACCTGCTTTTTCAGGAGTTTTGCCAAGACTAATGAAGCTACTTGCTAAAGCTCCTGCTTCCATTGCAGTTAAGCCAAATTGCCTTGCTGTACCACCAATCCTGTTTAGCGTTGGAACAATGTCCTGAGCCTTTGCCGCAGTGTTATCAGAGATATGGTTTATCGCATCGCCAACGCTTTTCATTTCACCAATTTTAATTTGATAAATATTAGAAAGTTTAGCAATAGCGTCGCCTGCTTCTTCTGCTGACATATCAAATGCAGTTGCCATTTTGGCCACAGTGTCTGTAAAGATTGTAAGATCTTTAGCTGCAATACCAAGCTGACCACCACTTGCAGTAATTTGCGCAAGTTCTGCTGCAGATAGCGGAATTGTTCGTGACATTTCCTTTAATGTTTCCCCAAGCTTTGTTAAGCCATTTACATCTGTATCTTCAAACTTTACAACTTTCTTTACATCAGCCATGGCACTCTCAAAACTAATTGCAGCCTTAAGTGGTGCTGCAAGGGTGAGGCCAAGTGCCACGGTATCCATGATTTGAGCTCTAAAATTTGCTCTTTGCGCTAAAACTCCCTTACGTTTTTGCATTACGGAATTTAAAGCTGTATAGTTATTTTTAAGCTTTTCAATAGAAGAGCCAAGTTTAGCTTGATCTCCAATAAGAGATTTTATATCTCTACCACTTTTACTGAACTCCGTGCGTAAATGGTGGAGAGCACTTCTTTTTTGTAAATAAGCTGTTTTAGCTTTCAGTGCTGCAGTTTTAGACCTTGTAAACTCATTTTGCAGACTCTTACTTGGTTCTTCTGCGTTTTTTATCTGCTGAGCAAGAGATTTTGTCTTTATTTCTAGTTCATTCCAAGAACGCCTAGCAAGCAGAGCATCGTGGCTTAATTGTTTAAACTTGGATACTGCTTTACTTGATGATTCAAGTTGTTTTATCGTACTACCAATACGAGAAAGTTGCTTCGTGCTACCTGCTATCGTACTATTAAAACTGCTTTGCAGTGTTGCTCCAATTACTATAGAAATTGCCTTCATTTGTATAATTTTCCGCTACTTTCAAACCAAGTAATAAATTCTTCAATATCCATATCAAGCCACTGATTGATTCCACCACCAACCATTGAGCTAAGTGATAATATGCTCAGCCTTAAATCTTCTGCTGAGACAAAAAACCTTGTAACGCTCCCTGAATCTTATTGTAGTCTGCAAGATCAAGTTCTTCTACTGCTTCTCTTGAAATACTTGCAAGATTTCCAATCAGTGCTACTTCTTTCTCTGCATCACTATTACCCATACGTTCAACAGCTAAACGGTCTCGAACTTTTGGACGACGTAGAGTTAGCTCTGAAACTAAAATTCCATCGATTTTTATTGGTTCAGTTAATTTAATTTTTTGCATTATTTTACCCTTTTATTTAAATCCCTAAAGCTGTGCGCATAGAAGTCATTTGATCAACACCATCGATCTTGCGAATCATGTTTTCTGCATCAATTTCAATCAATTCTCTGCCATCAATGGTAAGCTTATAATAGTTGGCAGCAATTATACATTTTAGTGTTGCTTTTTCAGCAGCCTTCCAGTTACCAAAATCAAGTTCCTTAAAGAGCCCTCTTAAGTTAATTACTACTGATTCGGCATCACTACTTCCCTGCAAACCTCCTCTTAAAGTAAGAGAAACAGCATTATTGTTTATCAATCCGAAAAGTCTAAAGAGCTCAGAGTCATATTCAGAAAAAGTGAAATCTGCTTCAAGCTTTTCCATGCCCATATCAATATTTATTGGAATATCCATACCACCAGCTCTGTATTCTTCTGTTTTTATGGTAAGTTTTGGCAAGGTTACTTCATCTATTTTTCCTGCATAACCACGACCATCAACAAATACGTTAAAATTCTTTAGGATCTTTGGTAACATCTCTCTTTCTCCTTTTACAATATTGCGCCACTCACAAGGTGTGACCTGAAAGTAATCTGTTCAGCTGGATATGGTGGCGTGAACTCAAAATCAAAAGACACTTTTCCGCTTGCAATATTTGTTGGTGTATTGAGCTCTGGAGTTGCATAACATTTTCCGCTAATAATCGCCCCTTGCGCTTTTAAATTTGCAAGATAAGAATTTACCCCCTCAATCACATCATCTATATAAGTTTTGGTAATATTTCGATCAACTGCCCATAAATGAGCTCGAAGTAGACTATCGTTGATTAAATCTGCAGTCCTTCTCACTGACAGAAAAGCCCATTTTGAGTCATTTGAACATGTTCTATTTCCCCAAAGCCTATAGCCATTTTGATGAATTATCGTTGTTACTTCATTTTCATTTAAGTGGTTTGCTCTACAATTTGTATTACCGAGCGTAAAATCAATAGGTCTGCTTGTGCCAACAATACCGTTTATCTCTTTATTTGAAGGTGAGTGCCAAAATCCTTGCTCGCTATCTACTTTCGCTATTAAACCAGCTACAAATGGTCTAGATGGCAAAGTTTCTTCTTTTCCTTCAATAAATACCTTAACCCACGGATCAACTACGTAAACTCTTGAGCTACCGATACTCTTACGCCATTTTATTGCTTCTTCATCATTAGTATTTGGACCATCTGCTACTATTATTGCCCTTAGCTTTTCTGCTACTCCTATCAAAGCTGCTACTACTGGGTTTTTAGGATTTTCAGATTCAGGCAATTGATGAGTAAACTGAGGTGCAATTAGTATTCTTGGGGCAACATGTATTATGCTTTCACTGCTGAGGAATGCTTGAATTCCCTGATATTTTCCAGTCTCTTCATCAACTCCACCAATTATATTTTGAATAGCTTCACTTTCTTTGAGCTTTGTATCACTGTTTTCACTTTCTTCAACTCGAATAACTACTACTGTTGCACCAATTTGGGAAAATATTCCGTTTATTGCAGAAGGTAGTGTTCCATTTTTCCCAAGCTTTGCTGCTTCCTTTAAGCTTCCTGCTATCAGTACTGGTTTATTCAGTGGAAATTTTTGCTCATCAGCTTCAGGGGCAGTACCAATTACACCTATCACTGATGATTTAGCTGTACGTACTGATCTTGCTCCTGAGGTTACCTCAATAACCTTTACTCCGTGTAAAAATTCTTCTGGCATTTCTTCCCTTTTTAACTTTCTTGCATTGTTTTCCTGAAATCATCGAGCAAAGTCTGTAGCTCTTCTTCACTTTTGACTTCTTTAATTTTCTTCTTGGCGATGTCTTCCAATTCTTCACATTTCATTATTTCTTTTACTGCTTTTTTTGCCTTCTCTTGAATTATTTTTGCCATCTCTACTACTGAAATTCCTCTCACTCTTGCTAAAGGCTCTATAATTGCTGCATCTTTTTTATTTATAGATTCTGGTGCTGCTAGAATGTTTTTTGCGGCTTCTGCTTGAATCTCATAAGATTTAGCTTTTTGGTGAGAATTCCCTGCATATTGGTTAATATAGCTATCATAATAAAAACGCATACTATCAAATGCACAAAGCTTCGCATTATCCAGCAACTCCTTTTGTATATCTTCTTTAGTACGCTCAACAATTTCTCCTCTTTCAATTAATCGATAACTCTTTTGCCAGTCGAAATTCTTTGGTGCTTCATACCAATCATTCCCAGTTGGCTTATTTTCAAGTACTGTTACTTCTATCTGTTTGTTATTTTCAAATCTAATATAAATTGGCATTATTTGCTACCTCCAGAGCTCATAGGTTTCAGATAATCCTGGACATTGCCAAGCCTTTAGTGTTCTCTCTACATCTACCTCAAGCCCTGTGGTCAGAAAATTGCTACGTAAGTTATATATTCCCCACTGGATAAATTGACCATAGTTGTGTACATAATTTGATGCAAGCATACCTTGACTAACTTGTGTTCTAGAATATAGATAAGATGATGTGTAAAGTAACATAGCAACTGTTTTTCCTGCTGGAATTTCTACATTGCCAGATCCGGCCAATTTGCTATTAGAGCTCGTGTATTGGTAAACATTTTTCCATATTATTTTCGAAATTATTGATTTACTAGCATTGGTATTATCTGGTGTTCCCACAAATAATCCTGCACCCCCATACTCCGTACTAGAGTATGATGATCCAACAAATTCTATTGTTTTATTTATGTTCACATTCGTTGTATTTTTTATAAATACTACTCCAAGTGCAGCATATGGGTAATAGTATATCTCATCATAACTACCCGAAAAACTTTTTGTGCATAACTCTCCGTAAATAAATGTTCCTTTACTTCCCTCTATAAAACTTAGTTGTCTTGGCCGATAAAAACTAACGTAATCTGTATCGTATGTATGGCTACCTGCTAGTAATTGCAACATATAGTCGGTTTTACTACTCCACTTTCCAAGCTCTGTTGTAAAAGTTCCGTGGCCAAAGTAATTATTTTTTCTTCCAAGTACACCAAATAAGAAAGGTAATGACCCTGGTTCAACCATATTGCGCTTTCTTATTTCTTGTGTAAGCGACACTTTCAGCTCATCATCTCTAGTTTTTATCTCGTTTGTAAGGGATGTTTTTAATTGGTTATCACGAGTTTCTATTTCCCTAATAATTGATGAGCCAGATGGTACATTATTAACAGCACGAAAATCTTCTACTAAACCTTTAAGACCATCTTTATGACTATTACTAATGCTATTTATTGCTGCAATATTGGCATTCTTTCTCGTATCAAGTAGCGATAAATTTGTTGTTCCTTTTTCATCAATTCTCTTTAATAACTGCTTCTCTGATTCAGAGATCACTGCTAAAGAACTAGCTTTTTTATTATCCAGATCAGTTAAGTGTTTTTTTGCACTATCAAGAAGTTCTTTTAGCTTACCATCTGTCATCTGCACAATTTCAGAAACCGAACTTTTATCGACTATTGATTCCAATGCTTTAGCAAGATATGCAAGCTGATCTGGAGTGCTGTTTGCTACTAAATCCTTAAGTCTCTTTTGTAGTGCATCAATTATTTCTTTTATTTTAGTCATTTGCACAATGTCAGAAATAGCTTTTTTATCTGCTATCAATTCCAGAGATTTTGCAAGATATGCCAGTTGATCTGGAGTGCTGTTTGCTGCTAAATCCTTTATCCTTTGGTATATTGCTTCTTTCATTCCCAAAAAGTCAAAAAAGTTTCAAATCTAAATCGTTTAAAATTATTTTTTAGTTGATTATGCTCATCTTCTCTTTCGGTAATATCTTCATCTATTTTCTCAATTGTGGTACGGATACGAACAACATCTTGCACAGCAATGTTTTCTGGATGAGGCAAAGAGTATCCTCTACTTGTTTTATCATCTGACATTCTGCTAAGTGATAATGATTCGTAGATTTTTGACTTTAGGACGATAGACAACTGTTCCACTTAAAACCAATTTTATCCTTGTCTCATTGGCGTTAAAATTTGATAGCACATGAGTTCTCTCTACCCAATTTTCCCCTATTGGTTTTCCCGAGGTTAAATTTACTAGCTGCCATTTTTCTCCCCCTCCCACGCTTTGTTCTACATATGCTTTAACGTCTGCAGTGCCGGGTATGAGCGCATCATATGTTACGGTAATCTTAGTGTTAGTTCCTGCTGTAATGCTTCTCGTTACATAATCTCCAGACTCTGAAAGATCACCCATAACTAACTGTAACCCAGGATAAAGAACTGGACTTTTTTCTTGCCCTCCTTTTAGGCTTGCTTTTACCGTTAATTCCCCATTTATTCTTTCACGCAGTGCAAGCGGCAAATTATCAGACAAAAAGTTTTCTTTTCCTTCTTCATCTGTTAAGATAAATTCTACATTGGTATCAAATGCTACTTTTTCAACATTTGTTAAAACTATTAAATCTGATACATTATTTACAGTAACTTTACCAAGATCAATAATGTGAGAAACTTCGCTAAATTTTGCAGCTAGTAATCGAAACGTTAAATCTAAGTTCTGATGTGGAGTCCACGTACTTGCATTGCTTGATGAAAGTAATACTCCTACTTGATATGGCTGACTTGTTACCCAACGGCTATTTACTGCATCATATTTGCCAAGTTCTGCTATTTTTACTGCAGTACCCGGATCATCAGTAAGCAGTACTATTGCATACTCTTGTCCTGCATGGCAAAACACTGGTGACCAAGTAATACGTGTTGCCGTACCATCTATCTTTATATCTTTTGGCTCAATATAGCTTTCAGCAATGACAGTCTGCGAGGGCATTCCCACTGCTGTTTCTCTAATCTGCACAACAACACGTTTTTTGCCTTTATTTACAAACCATAGCTCCACGCCTCCTATGTGCCTACTTTCATTTAGAGTAAATGTTTGCGCTAAAGGATCAACTCTTCTTGCTGCGATAACTCTTCTTCTTTCCTCTATGGTAATTGTTTTTTTACCAGTATACGTTGCTTCTCCATAACTGCCTTTATCACCGAAGAACTGCACTAACTTAGTCCCAGCAGGAATGTTTCTTGATACAGTAAATCTTCCTTTTATTTTTCCTCTGTTATCAGCAATAAATGTTGCGATCATGTTTTTCTTTCAAATATTTTCTATGCTTGAGGTTGAATAAAAATTCCATCAAACTTTAATTCCTTAAGCTTTTCACCAGTTGCAAAACCTTCAATCTCAAAATTTTGAGTTGCTTCTCGCATAAATTCAGTTTCGTATTAGGTACTTGACAGCAGCTCTGTTGTTTCTTTAACATTAAATACTCTGGTTACTGGACTTTTCCAATTTGTTTTTACCTCCGTCCAGTGATCAATATTTTTATTTAAAGTAATTTGTGCTGGTACTGGATCAAAAGCTTGGTATGGATTGATCTTTTCTCCTTTGGTCTGTAAAAGCTGCTCCAGTACCGGTTCAAGTTCATACGGCAACAAATAAGTTTTTTCTCCCCCATCAATATCAGCAATAGTTACATCTATTGGTAAAATTAGTTCCTTATTTACTATTGCTGCAGACTGTGAAATTCCTTGATCACGCATATCATCATCAAAGAATGGGTCAACAAATACTCCTTTTTTGGTGGTAAGTTCTCTTGAATTTGCATCACTGCGTAAACGTTCCTGTGCAACTAGCGCATAAAGATCATTTATTCCCTTCTTCATTGCTTCAAGCTCGTTCATTGGCACAGCATGGATAGCATTATTCACTATTTTTACCCCTTCGCCTTTTTTCCACGTCTGATGAATGTAGCAGAGCAAAAGCTGTCCAGAGGGAGCTTTAGGCATCGATGGTCTCCAAGAATGGGAAATTCCTTTTATTCTCCTTACCACTCCTTTGCTATCGATAGTAATTAAATCATAGCGGGGCATTTTCCAGGTGTAGTCAATCAGAACCAAACTGTTATCAACTGCACCTCTTACTTTACATCCCTCTTCGCTTATATCTTCAGGACTTATATGAGTGCGACAGCGATAGGTTATTAGGTAACTACTTCCAGGAGCTGGTTCTTTGCCGGGTAATGACCAATCAATATTTCCTGCGTTTAGTTTATAATCTACACTATTTTCATAAATAACATTACCTTGTTTAATTTGAATAATTTCAAGTACTGCAGAGTCAGGTATTGGATCAACAGCTCCTGAATATGAACCATGAGTAATGGTAATGGTTTTTTGAACAGTTATATCTACTTTTTTGATTTCACTTATTGGAAAATCATTAACTTTAAGTTCCATTACTTTTTGGCTATTTGGCTGAAAAGTATGTGGTTCTGATTCAACTGATTTTATATCTGGATCTTCATCAAAAGAAATGCGAATACTGTGAGGTAACTCAATCTCATAGCCATCAACATGAGCTTTGCCCTCATTAATCACAAATATTTTTTTTCCTCCTTCCCCCTCTTCCTTTTGCAGGAACATTACTTCAAGGCCATTTACAACATAGGAACCATTTGCTTCTTTGTCATAACGAGCAAGAGCAGTAGTTACTATATTTGCTTGTGGTGGCGGTGAATGTTCTATTAATACTCCATTTTCAATATTGTAAATTGGATAAAACTCTCCTTCAGAAAAACGTGGAGAAAGACCTTCATATTGATAACCCCAAATGGTGGAAACTTTAAGTCTTGCTGCTCCTACTTCCTGATAGTTTCTTGTACCAACAGCAGGATCACGAAGATTTTCATCCTCAAGCTCTGTAATAGTAGATTCTAGATAATAAACACCTATACGAACTGTGGTACTCAGTGGAATAATAAATTCTTCTTTTTCGACTTTTCTAACTGCTCCACGAAGATAGATTTTTCCTGATTCAAGCGTAACTTTACCAGTTTCTCTATCTATAATACAATTGCTTCCTGTTATAACATCACCATCACGAAATATTGCATCGCCTATGCCTTTAAGCTTAGAGAGAGCATACTCCTGAGTCTCGTTTAATTCTGCAGATTGCAAACCTCTTCCAGCAAGAAATAAGCTTTTTTCGTATTCTTTGTCAGGATTAAAGCGGTTATAATATCTGTTAAGTGTCATCAATTAACCTCTGCCTTATAAGGTATTATTACCATAATCTCCTCTATTTTATCTGCATTAGTTGCTTTAATGACCCAATCGCTTTCTAGTTGAGTTACGCTTACTTTATGGGTATTTCTATCCCAAACATTACTACCAAGTTTTATATCCACCTGACTTTCATCTGAGATCTTTGGTATGAGGTAAATACCGTTGTAACTTAAATCAATTTCTGGGTTTTTGATCTCAGCGGGAAAAGTAGGTTTAAACTTAAGCTCTGATGATCGTTTAAATCTTTGCCACTCTTCTTGATCAAACTCGCTTAACTTTACTGCCAGCATATCATAATAGTACTTCAGTTTTGGCAGAGCTTTTACTTTATCACAGAGCTCCTCGCCACCATCAAACGCAGTATAATCAAGATGAACAATTACATCAGAAACTTTCGTAGCATTTCGCAGTTTCAATATCCAATCAGATACCGCCCCTGTGCCTTCAAATGGCAGATAACGTTCATCATTGAAGTTTAATTCAAATAATCCACTATCTGCTTGGTTTCCTTTTGATATTGCTATCTGTTGACCTGTTTTCCAATTTACCCTTATCGACTCATTTGATTCATCACTTTCACCAAGTAATGATTTTATTGCCTCAATATCAGGTTTAAGTACCACTCTGTTGCTTGTTTGCTGCAAGGTAGCATGAATGTCTTCATGAGCTGCTTTAATAGTAATTCTTATGTTCTTAATCTTACGGCAATAATGACCTGGAAAATCAAGATCAAACATTTTTTCTGTTAATGAAAACTTACAACTACCTTTAGTTTTTAAGTCATTAATTGCAATAGGGTTTAAAGGTATGGTCTTAGTAATTTCTAGAGCTCTTTCATTGTTATCAAGATACTCTTTGGCCATTTGCTCAAGAGCAAACTTCAAGCTATAACCTGCAAGTAATCCTTCTTTTAAACTGTTCCAAGAGCTTGCTGTAATAAATACTCTATCGTTATTCAACTCATACTGATAAGTTTTTTCCACTTGTTTTACCATCTCCAAGGCCATCTTATAAGCTTGGAAATATATTATCGCTATTTGCCCTTTCATCCAGTCATAGAGCTCTTTACTTGTAAACTTACTTTCGAAGAATTCTCTTTTTTCCTGGTTTTGCTTGATTGACTCTTTATGTACTTTTAGTTCTTGTTCAGCAATGGCTTGATTAATTTTATTAGCTTCTATTGTATGGCTAATCTGCTTAGCATCACAGGTAGCTAACTTTTTCTGTAAATCCCAATCCTCATCACGTCTTTGATAACTTGCTATAATGTTGCATAATTCAGCACCATCTCTCATATTGTCTGCTAAGGCACTGACAGATTCTGCTCCTGCTTCTACGGAAAAACCGGGATGAAAACCGCCATTAGAAAAGCCAAATATTGTAGGTGTCCAATGAGTTAACGCTGCAGCTCCAAATGTACCATAAGCTCCAAGTCTTGTTGCAATTGCTCCAGAACGCAAAGTTACTCCTGTTAATTCAAGAGCTGATAAACCATGGAGTAATCCACTGAGAATTGGTAAATCAGAAAATACACCAGAACTAATTGATTTTTCATAATGCGATCTACGCTCCTCAGCATTATTTAAACTTGCACTTAGTGCATCTTTTTCTTTCTTTAAGGCTTCTATGGTCCTTTCTTTAACCGATGAGATTAAATTACTGATTATTCCTTCTTGTTTATTGAAAAGGATGGTCAATGCTTCAGCATCTCTTTTTTCCAGAACATCAAGTAACTCTGAGCCAAATTGCATCACAGTTTCAACTATTGATTTTGCATAACTCACCATCTGACTGAATCGATAATGTGGTAGTTGTATTTGTGGTAATTCTACAGAATAGCCTCCAGTTGCTACTGATAGTTGCTTAGGATTAAGCGGCGGCTGGAATAAAGGCGGTACTGCTTTTTTGCCTCCCATATCTAAACAATGTCTTATCTTGTATAAACGATCTTCAACTTTATCCCAAAGATCAATAAAGCTCTTGTTTTCAGGCGTGCAGAAGTAATTGCTGTATTTGATAAGATCATGAGCTTCATCAGATTGAACTTCAGGTTGTGAACCACAGGGTAGTTCTGTTTCCAGTTGCAATAAATCATGCTGTTTTAATTCATTGAAGGATTGAGGCTGAACTGAAAAATTTCCTTTTTTAATAGGTTTTGGGCCAAGTAAATCCCAAGCTCTAATGTATAACATCGTAGCTTGATTTAATGCTTCCCAAGACCCTTTAGCAAAGAGCATATCTCCCCAATCGATGAGATTGTTTACGTAAGATATGATGATGTACTTTTCAAATGAAGTTACATGTTGTTTTGCAATGGTGTATGGGTCAAATGGATCAATTGCTAATTCTATAGTAGTTTGCGTATCACTCAGTGATGCAACGATATTATCACTGTTATGCTCTTCAAAAGGCAAAAACTGCCATGCTTTATCATTGGTAGGGTTGAAGATATATTGATACCATTTTCTTGCTGTAGCAAAATCCTGTTCTCGATTTAAATGCCATGCAGTCAGCATTGGTATATGAAAGAATATCTCCCACAGATAAAGACCATAGGCACCACTAAAATCTAAAAGATCACTTGGACGATGAACAACACTATTCGTTGGGTTAAATCTTTCGAATTTAAGTTGTTCTATTTTCTGCGACTCTAAAGTTAAAATTCTCTTTGGCCCACCAGCATAAGCTTTTTGACGTAAATCACGCATATTGCCAGTGATGTTTAACCTCGTAAAAGAGAATTTTATATCTTTAAAATTAGACTTTGGGGTTTCGCTAATATATTCAAACTCAAGTTTATCCTTATTTATCTTATAAGTTGATTGCTCACTAATTGCAGATAAGTTGTAATCTTTAGGTAAAAGCAAGAAAGATTCACGAATATTTTCACGCTCTAAGTTACCTTCAACAATGAACCAGCCTGGTTTGTTTATTACTTGCTGTGATAAGGACTTTTTAAAATCATCTAACAATATTAATTGCTTAGTAGAGTCATTTTCATATAAAAGTGTAGCATTACCATCTTTATTGGTAACATTGGTCTCAAAGATATTTTTGGTTTCTCCTAAAAGAAGCTTATCACTATTCTTAATTGCATCATAAGATGAATACTGGATCTTATCTACTGTTATTTCATACTTCAACATATTTTTGTTTTCATCAGAGCCGATAAATGTTATTTTATTGCCTTGAATAATGTGGCTATACAAATGTTTAATTTTAGTAGTTCTAGCTGTCCATACATCAGTTTCGTCATCATAAATATCTATTTTTGAAGCATCAAATTTGTTAAAGAAAATAGCCTTCTTGCCTACTACTACGCTTTTTTGGAAGGTTGTGCTCTCTTGGCCACCGGCACAGGTTATCCAACTTTTGGTTTCGCCATTATAGATATCTATTTTTTTAGAACCTAAACCACCAAAAAAAATAGCTTTCTTGCCCACTACTGCTACTGCTACATATGTTCGTTCTTTACTAATGCTATGAGTTGACCACTTTTTATCAATTGCCTCATCATCATAGATGTCTATTTGTGATGGATGATCATAAACACTAATATCACCTGCATCACCACTAAAGAAAATAGCTTTTTTACCGACTACTGCAACTGCTACATTCATTCTTGCTTCACTGGCAATATGAGTTGTCCATCCTCCAGTTACAGCATCGTAAATGTCTATCTTTGATGAGTATCCACCTTTGCCCATACCTCCAAAGAAAATAGCCTTCTTGCCCACTACTGCTACTGCTGCACCTTTTCTTGCTTCGCTAGTAATATGAGGTGTCCACTCTCCTGTTTCATCGTCATAGATATCTACTTTTGGAGAGGGGTTATAAAATTTCTCACCACCAAAGAAAATAGCCTTCTTGCCCACTACTGCTACTGCTGGATTGTGCCGTGTTCCACTGGCAGTATGAGTTGTCCACCCCCCTGTTTCACCATCATATATATCTATTTCTGGAGATTGACTAGTACAAAAGAAAACGGCTTTATTGCCGACTACTGTAGCATCTGATCTATACAATGGATTGCCTTTCATAAGGCAGTTTGTCCATTCTTTAGTTTTGTCATCATAAATATCTATTTTTGAGGAATAACCATCCTTGTTCTTACCCCCAAAAAAAATGGCTTTCTTGCCCACTACTGCTACTGGTACAAAAATTCGCCCTTCACCAACAGTATGGGATGACCGTTCTCCTGTTTCATTGTCATAAATATTTACTTGTGAAGAGTATTGATCATCATCAATTTTACCCCCGAAGAAAATAACTTTATTACCAATGACAGCTTTTGATGAAAAAGGTAAAGGATCAAATTTTTTCTTTAAGTCAACAGTACAAGTTTTATAAGGAAAGGTATTAATAAACTTTCCTTTCTGGTTCTCACTGGCAACTAAATCTTCATCAAGAGTAAATAGATTAGACGGGCTTTCACTATCAAACTTTGTTTCACCTATAATAACTACAATCCGTCTTTCTTCTCCACCTTGTTCTTTTAGATAAAAAACTGCTACTTTCTTCCAGTATAATTTTTTTGCTTCATCAACTGGATCTATTTTAATATCGCTTGCAAGCTTTTGTGGTGCTGTCCAACTGCCACTTGGCTTTTGAAATATGTAATTAATCATTGCATCAATTCTTTTTTCGTTATCTTTCCCTTTTTCAATTTGCTGCACCCAAAATATAAATAATCTGTTAAATGCATATATTGGTGTTACTGTTTCAACTGGAATTGACGCTTCTATTTTCTCCCACGCAGTCCAGTAAAGTATCTTTTGGTTTTCTTCATCAAATACTGCTGTGCGGTAATAATAATCGTATGGTTGCGCAAGTGTTCTGCCAATAACGTACAGTGTATTTTTTTTATCTACTCTTTCAAAACAGCTATCAACTATCTTTAAGCTGGTTACTTGTTCAAAATCTTCAAAATACTTCATGTATGCATCACTTACTCCTTCATCGGTGATATTTCCTTGCATGAGAGTATTTTGCAGCTTTTTGTATTCTGGGGCGACTATTTTACGTAAAGTTGGATTTAAGTAGTTTTCTGGATATAATTTTATCTTATTGCTTGCTTCCCATTCACGATAACTAGACAGCCACTTCCATTTTTCTTCGGTGAATTTCTCATCAACCTTTATACCCTCTTCTATCTTCATCATAGCGCGATGAATGTAAAGTTGGACACTATTCAGTGCTGCTTTAATCGGCGAAATCTTTGAACATTCACTCATTTCAACATCCATTAGCAAGAATCCATAGAGATCCCTCATGTTTTTCAGGTCTTGATTGATATGTATCATGTACCTTGCGAGAATATCCCGCTTTTCTCTTGCTAAATGTCCTTCGTCTTTTTCAGTAATGAGCTCTAAATCTCGAGCAACATCGGTGTATTTATTCCACCCATTACTTACTTTTAAATTATATAAATCCTTGAGCTTTAGTAGAATTTTGATGTTTATCTCCTTTATATCCATGAGAGGTTTAATCTTCATCAGAGAGCCTACTGGATCTTGCTTCTCAAAACATGGCCTAAATATTTTGACCTCTTTAATAGCTTCTAGCGTATCTTGATTCCAACCAGTTAGCTGAACCATTTTTTCTATTATTTTGTCACTTTTGTAGTCATTTCCATATAGCCAGCTTATGTATCCTGGCAACTTAGAATATAATCCCTTTAGTGTTCTATAGTTTGCTAAAGTCTTGATCTGCTCAATTGACCAGGTTTCTTGTCCTCCATATGCACTCTTGTAATTTGCAATACTCTCTACTTCAAATTTTAATGTTGTAAATACATCTATATTATGAAGAAACTTTTCTAAAAATCCTCTGTCTGAAAATGATTGCGAATTCTCTGGATCAGCAGTAAATGTATAAATAGCATCTAGTATTTCAGGTTGAATATTACCTACAAACTTATACACCTCGTTGTAGAAACTTTGCTGATCTTTTACTCCTTGTACTGAATTGTGCAATTGTTCTGCAAGTTGCTTGCTTGAGGCAGGATCAATCAATCTGCGTATTTGCTCTGTCGTAATTGCATGTTTTGTTAGCCAATCATTAAACTCAACTACATTGTCTTGATTTACTCCTTCTATCTTTAATTGTGATAAGAGCTCTGCTATTGGTATGTTTACTAATCTTGCAAGCAGAACTTGTTTGTATACTTTTAAAATTTTTTCTCCGAATACCTCTTGATCATTGTGGTAGTTAATTAAAGAAGTTAATTCATTAATATTTACTCCTAAAATATTTTGTAATGTACTATAGTTACTTGCTGTGGCAGCTAAATCTTTGAGGCTTTTTTGACTTAGAAGTGCTTTAAATTCTGGTAAACTGTCAATTTTATTTGATATACCCTCTGGTAGACTATCAGCATACAATGCAAATATTTTAGCTAAAGGTTGTTGAAATTTTTCATGTAGATTTTTAATCTTTGCTATTTTTTTCTGATCAATTTTACCCTCACTTAGTGCTTGAGTTAACTCATCAAATGACCAATTAAGTTTGTTCGCTAAACGAATAAAACGATGTAAAAAGCTCAGTGCTTGATTATCAAGATTATTTATAACTTGTTCTTTGCGTTCATCTATAGTTTGTCCTGTAATAGTAAGTGTTATTGAACCTTTAATTTTATTATAGCTATCAAGTAATGGCTGAAGCTTATCGTGTTCTATACCTGTTTGTACGATAAATTTATCAACATTGTTCAATTGATTTATTTCTCCTTCTGTTATTCCATATACTTCTCTTAAATAAGCTTCTGTTTCATTATCAGACGTAATTACTTCATATTCTTCTGGGGAAAGGCTTGAAAATTCTGCATCAGTGTCAGCATTTGCAATGAGTATTTTATATATCTCTGCTAAGCTTGTCTTATGCTTCTTAAGATAAGCACGTATACTCATTAGTGGAAAATTTGCTGGAAGGTTAAAAGGATATTTGGCAGTTGCAAGTTTACTTAGAACATCATTTCCAAGATCATGCTTTAGCTTTTCCTCCATTATCTCATTTACGATTTCAAGATATAACTTCTCTTTGTTAGTATTATCGCAATCTAGTTTTATGCAGTAGAGATCTGGACGACGTTCCTTAAGTAATTCAGGTGGACAAATATATTTATTAACTATTTCCAATAACTTAACCAGATAAGCTGCAGGACTTAGTACTGATTGGCAACTTTCGCACTGATTGTAATTATCGGTATTAAAGATTTTTGGTATATGCATGTTTTCCCCTATAAATTTTAATGTATGTTGCAGCAGTGTTGAGCTCGATAATGAGGCTCAGAAATTTCCTTAGCATTTGCTACATAAACTGAGATAAACTTCTTCCTAGCTACAGCTTTTTTGTAGATATCCCGTGCTGTGCTTTCTAGAAATGTATCTTTTACTGCTTCAACAAACCTATCTTCAGATAAGTCAGTAATCTTAAATGCTGAGTCATATAGAAAATTGCCGTTATCTTCAAAACTGAGTAGCTGCTCAGCAGTGGAATCATCAAGTCCTATCTTCTGCAAACGAGTAAGCGCATCTTTTGTCATTTCTTTTTCTCCTTCCATAAAATTTTTAAAATGTAACCACAAATGAAAAAGTTTCACGAGTTGCTACGGTTCTGATAAGTGGTACCGTGTGTTCAAGTACCAATAAAATTCCCGGGTCTTCAATATCCTGTGGTTCAAAATATCTCTGCCCAGGAGGTAAATTTTCCCTAAGCTTTGTACCAACCATAACCCCTAGTTCCCTTATCACTTGATTTGCTGCGTCCGTGAAATCGAAAGTAAATTTAAGGTACAAGTTATTGGTTGGTACAGCAGAAGATTTAAACCTCCCTGAGGGAGTAACAAGCTCTCCGTTTTCATCACCCACGCAGAAGAGCATCTCATCAACAACACGACGTCCAACTTCCTTAATTAATGTTGCAGAAGTGATGAGTTCTGGTGGTGTATTTTGAGTATACTCTATAGTGATTACGCTATCTGCTATAATTGCACCATTTTCTACACGCTCAATAGCGCCTGCGCTACTATCAACTATATAATCTATGCTTGACTGATAAATTGTTTGCCCTGTATAAACTTTTACATTTTTAATAGTGTGGTGATCTAAACTTATCTTGCCGCCTGCTGTAAAAGTTTTTTCAACTTTGTAGCTGCTTTCCCAGGTAGAATCTCCAGATCCCCAAGCAAGATGTATTGGTTGCTCTTTTATGCTCGCAGCAATAGCTGCTCTGCCTGATTGTGTGAGTACTGACATAGTTGATTTGTGTAGTTGATATTATGTATATACAAGATCCGTGGAAAAAACGTCCAATTTTTTTGCAATAATAGGATCAAAATCTTTCCAAGGGCGATTTAAGTGGCGATGTTCATGCCAAGTAACCATACCTAGATAGAATGCTGCTACGTAATTTTCTAGCTCATGAATGGGATCTTTCTGTTTTGAATCTGAATCATTTTGACAATCAACATGATATTCCATTAAATTAGACTCTATTATTCTTTGATCAGTAAAACTCTTTGCTTCGTAGTAATAAGTTATACTAAACCGCTCTAAAATCGGTGTGCATCGAAAGTTCCAAATTTGCTCAGAAAGTTTATCTTCACTTAAGTGAAATGTATGCTCTATTTCTTCATAAGTAGTTGATGCAAAACAAGCATTTATATCCCCTAAATTCCAACTATCTGACAATACTATCAATGCTTTAGCAAACTTAATTTCTGGCAATAAACTCTGTGGTAGAGGATATAGTGCTTTTAAGTTATACCACTGATGACTTCTTTCATATATACCGTTGTAATTCTTCGTGTGAAGCTCTGTTTCTCCTAATATTGCAACATCTAACCTATATAAATCATTACTGTAGCTTCTATCATAATGTGATCTAAAAGTGCCAAATTTAAATCTTGGATTTCCTATTTTCAGTTCAAATGAGTTTTTTCTTCCAAACGATAACACTGGCCCTTCTTTTGCTATTTTTACACCTGAGTAATCTGAAAGAAGATCTCCAAAAATACTTTCATCGAACATAAACCGCTGAGCATTGTAATAGTCATTGAATATTCGCATTAATCGAGATCTTGCCGGTGCAGAAAGTTTTGCCAGAGCAATTACACTATCGACAAAAAAGTCATTAGGAACATCAGAGATGCCAATTTGAAATTCAGCAAAATGCTCTCCTGGTGGTTCTTCTTGAATGGTAATATTATCAATGTTTGCCCACTTCAGCGCCATCTTCAGTGACTGTGGTGTACCGCGCAAACGTTGAAATCTTATTCCGTTTTGCTTAGCTAAGACCCATTCTTTTAATGCACTCTTAGTAGCTTTCTTACCCCAGGATAAAATTTCTCCCAAGCCGTATTCCGCTACTAGCCACGGCAACATTTCAGTCTGTGGGTTAAATTTAAATCCCCGTAGAGAATTTGCATCAAGAGAATAATTAATTATGTCTGTAAGTATTTGCTCTTGCTTTGAAGCATTTGGAGGAAGTATCACCAATTTTTACCTAACACTTAAATTATTTAAAGTAACGCATTCATTATTTTCTACAGTGATATCTTCTCTCGGCTCTGTAACTTCTATATTTTGCACACCTTCTGCAAAAAGGTGGGCAATAATCCATGATCTGGTAACATTCCACCCTAACCCTTTAGCAGATTCAAGATCTTTGACAAATTGTTCTTTTGCAGCTTCGATAACATCTTTTGATGCAGTAGGATAAATATGCACTTTAGCATGAATAGTAATGGGAATAATACCACAGCCAATAACTGTTAGCGTATCTGTTAACACACGAATATCGTCACGAACAACGTGACTTCTGACGATCTCTAGTAATTCTTCCGAAGGCACACCATCATTTTCTGTGGAAAGTATTGAAATCTGTACGCTTCCTGGTATCGGCGATACTACTTGCGCATCTTTTACTCTTGTGTCAGCAGATAATGCATGATAACGATAATGCTCTTTGCTTCCTGCTGTTGACCAACCAACAATTTTGGCTTTTACCCGCTTTCTTAAGGATTCATCATTCTCTGACTCCTTTCTCAGCACACCATAAAATTCAGCCAAGTGATCAAGGTCATTACCTCTTGCAAAAGCAAGTAAATTTGCCTGTGCTGCAGCATTAATCCTTTGCCTAAGCAAAAGTTCACGCCAGGCTGCTACTTCCAGTATCTTTATTGCTGGATCACTCTCAGTTAGCGCAGAAAAACTTGCATCTCGACGCACTAACTCTTCTTTCATGCGAGAAAAGACTTTCTCAAATTTTAATGTTTCGACAATATTTGGTGTTTTCATCCTACTACCTTATACTATAATACCATCAAGGCGGATCGGCTTTCCATTTGGCAGATAGATTCCTTCTAAAATGAGAGTTACTTTACCTTCTTTTATTTCTGTTATTTGTACACGTTTAAGCTTAAATCGACGCTCCCACTTTTCCAGTGCTTCTGCAACTGCTGCATAAAGTTCTTGTGCAAAACCAGGTACAATTGGCTGATCAATCAGCTCAAATAATCTTGATCCATAATCTCGGCGCATAACACGAGTGCCAATTGGTGTGGTTAAAATATCAACTATTGATTGTTTTAAATGTTCTATACCGCTTATTGTTTTGCCAGTTTCAGAACTCATACCATGCATATTATTTACCCTGCAAAAACGTTATCACTCCCTTCTTCTGCTATCGCTCCACAGGAAATTAGGTCACCAGTACGAGCAATGGCTTTGCCATTTACAAACACTGAATCTGACCCCTCAAGAAGGAATTGACTAATATGTGGTGGCTTATAAGGGTCTGTTGATGCATGTTGTGACCATTCATCTCCTCGACGATGCACAGGCCTACCATTTACAAACACATTACTGCTTCCTCCTATACCAGGGCTTTGTAAATAATCTCCATGTTGGTTACACACATCACCAAAACGAATAACTTTTCCCTGTTTTGCCAAACTTAAATCTTTGTCTGATTCTGAAAGTCGTTTTTGCCCTAACAATGAACCTCTTGTTTCCTCCTCTCTTCTTGACTCATCTTCACATCCTGATTCATATCCACTTAATTCTGATGTTTGAGAGGTATTATCAATATCACCAATCATAATACCCTTATCATTATTAGCTCTAACATTTTTCTCCGGCTAGTTTAAATCTATTTTTTTTGCATTTAACTTAATGCCACTCTCAGTAATCTCTAGACTTGAGTTCCCAACCTGTAAGACAATCTTTTCATCAGTTATATTTGAACTTGATCTTCCCGTTTTCAAAATAACTTTCTTACTGGTCACTTCCATTTGCGTTTCTTTCACTGTAAAAACAAGCATTCCTTCTTCCTTGACAGAAACTGTAAACTTATGGCTATTTCGGTTATAGTAAACAATTGTTCCATCTTTAAAAACAAAACCGCTTACTTCTTCCTTACTTCCCTCTGGAGGAGGATATTTTTCATAATAAATTGCAGATAGGACAATCCCTTTAGCAATTTCACCAGACGGCGAAAGTACTATCACCTGTTCTCCAATACTTGGTGCAAACCAACTTCTATTTTCTCCAGCTCTTGCTGTTACCCACGGCAACCAGTCTGTTAATATATTACCTATCGTTTTTACACGCACCTTAGCCATGCCACAGTCCACTTCTTCCACTGTGCCAAGTCTAACCAAGTTATCCAACTTTCTTGGTAAATCTGCATCTTTAAAACTATTCATCATTTTTGCCAACCTTTACATATTTATGCTTATTAGCAACTCCAATATCAGGCGTAAACCCAATGTAAACAGTACTCAGCGGAATACTACTCTCTGCCCATACTGAATCACCAAGATGTAATTCATGCACCCACTCTACTATCCACACTAAATATGCATCGAGCTCTGGCCTAAAATCATCTCCCCCTCCTGAGATAAATTCTCCTGGTGAAATTTTTTCCACTTTCCAAGTGTTTTTATTTACCACTCTTGCTACTTCTGCCGCCAATGATCTGACAATAATAGGTGCATTTTCTATTGTGCTATCGATCACTATTCGTGCCTCAAATTTTGCTCTCAGCGCTAGCTCCTCTGTTCCTGGATCTTTTCCTTGCTCTAGACTTGACAATTCTATAAATACCGCTGGAGCTGCTAACTCTTTCCTTATTGCTGGATAAACCTCACAAGTTTGAATTGCTGGTATCTCTGCCTTTAGCGTATTACAGATTGCCTCATGTAAATTAGTCCAAAATGCCGTCATAAAATAACTCATGTGTAAAATATTTTTCAAATATCCTTTCAACTTCATAATTAACAAGATTTTCTATTATCCTTGAAGCCTCAGGTTCAAGTGGTAGTTTAACTTCCTGTATTGGCAGTGCTGTTTTTCCTTCACGTTTTAAAATACCATGATAGCCTCTTGGCATCGTTGCCATAAATGCATCATTAAATGCTGTTCTTATTTTTGCTTGTTTTATATTTCTCATTCTCACATCATACAGATATGCTCTAATTAAAACCTTCAAAGTGCTTTTCCTTGCCTTGATAATTCTTAGTCTTTTTCTAATTACTTTTAGCCTAATTTGCTTTTCTTCACTGATTTCTCGGACAGCCTGAGATTTTAACCATAATGCCGTTTTGTTTAGCGCTCTTACCGCTGCCAATTCTATTTTGGCTTTGTTAGCATCAATGTTGTGAATAATTCTCTCAATATTTTCATTAACCTCAATGTTAAACATCCTTCTCTCCAAGTACTGTACATTTTATATTCCATACTATTCCTGAATTATCTCGCAGTGGTGGAGAATATACTTTATATTTACGACCATCAATAACAAAAATATCTCCCACCATTGGCCTCAGTACATCAAAAATATTTACCTCAAGAAAAAGCATCTCTCCCACAAATTGTCCTTCACCAATCTCGTATAATTTATCTGGCTGTTGCTTTAATACCTGTACCATATATGACTTATCCTTTGATTTATAACAAGCCACTTCTCCTAAATGGGCAAAACAATCTTTAAATAATCTCTTAATATTCTCTTGCACATTTCTCCGCTATATACTAACATTTACATGCTAAGAAGAGGTAAAGCATTCTTCTGCCTCACACCGCTTTATATTTGCTCTACCTATGTTGCAACGATCTTGACTAGTATTGCTGGACGGTGGCACATTGGCAGAGGGTTTGACTGCGTATGCAAATCAGTCCCTCTATCAAATCTTCTTGGCTCTTGTTTTGCATATAGTGGCTGCCCAAGAGTATTTACTGTCTCATTAAAGTCTGCTGGTGCAAAATATGTTGTAAATGTGCTCGCTGTTCCTAGTGGAAAACAATGCCCTGTATCTTTCTCAATAAATCTTCTCACGGTTCCTTCAGGATCAATTGCTTGTCCTCTATATTCCTCAAACGTTATACCACAAAACGTAAATCCTGACCTCATATCATTCCTTAGCGCTGCACCTTCTTGCCATCTTTCATATGCTTCTTTCACTTTACTATGCGAAGTTAATGCATCAAAAAACTCAGGGCTTACCAAGGCATGAATTCCAGTCATATATTCACCACTTAGGTTATCTTCTATGTGCCTCAATACCTCCATACACTTACGTTTTACATCTGTTATTGCTGTTCCTAGTGCAAAATTTACTACTTTTGGCGTAATTTCAAATTCGTTGTACAGATTTAATAATTCACTGCCATCTGCGTCCAGAATAATCCCTTTCAGCGCTCCCATTCGCAAATGCTCTAACGTTATTGCATGTTTGTTTCTCATTAGCTGTAAATGATCGGTTATTACATCTGCCAGCGCTTTAAGTTCACTCTCTGATCCAAAAGCTCTTATTCCTTGTACTTCTTCTGGCAGCACTACATCATCATGCGGAATGTGCGGAATCGTAAATGTTCTTACCTTTCTTTTTCCTCTTTTTCCTACTGTTGCTGGTGCTCCGGGTACTTGCGTTGGTAGTAAACTTAACACTCCGTTGTGTTCTTCTATCGTAATATGTCTAAATCTTACTGACCTACTTGGAAATAAATTTAAATTTTCAACTCGTCCATAATTTATCGGCAATATATTTATCGCATTTGTTAGTGCCGTCATGCTAAATGCTGTATTTGTAAATGGATTTTGCATTTTTTTCTCCCCCTTATTAATTTAAGTTACACTCCCTTGCGGACAATGATCCCTCGTGCTTCAAGTTGCTTTATTGCTGCAGCTTTCTGCTCTTCAGTGATATTTGCTGGCCATACAACTGCATGATCGGCTAACACTGCTATACGTGTAATGATTACTGCTTTGGTTGCGTTTACATCACTTGTTATTACACCTATCGCTGTTTGTGTGTCATCTGTGGCAGTTGGATTTATCACCTTAATCATGTTGTCTTTATCACGACCAACAACTGTACCAAGTTTAAGATTTTGACCTTTAGCTACTGCTATTGAGTCTCTTGAATACAGGCTTGATGCCTCATACTTTAATAAGTCACCTAGATTATTTTGTTCGGTTATAGTACTCATTTTGCTTTTCTCCTTTTGTTATATATTTTAAATGCCTGATTGCGCACGACTTTTCGCTACCTGCATCATCAACTCTTCTCCTGAATTCTGTGGTATTGCACTCAGTATCTCTGTCTTTTTCGTTCGCTCTGCAAGTAATTCCATTAAAACCTCCCTTGCTTGCTCAACACTTACGCCCTGCTCAATAAATTCTCCTATTTTCTCTGGCATTCGTGATAAGTTACATAAACGTATTAATTCAAGAACTTCAGTACGATACTTAGTTAAATTATTAGTTTCTTCTTTTAGGTCAGTTATAGTTTGTTCGTTCATAGTAATACTCCTGTTTTTATTAATAGATTTAAGCTCTGAAAGAATTGTAATTCCATCTGCAAGACCTATTTCTACTGCTTTCTCGCCAAAATATAGCCCTGCTTCTGTTGATTTTATTGCCTCTACAGAAAGGTTTCTATTGCGTGCTATTAGCTCAACCAGCATTCCATATAAACGATTCACTTCGCTTTTTAGATTTTCTAAACTCTCAGAAGTTATTGGCTCATGTGGATTTAAATCATTTTTTCTACTTCCTGCAAACACTGTGGTATATTTTATTCCCTGTTTTTCATCAAACCCACTTTGATCTATATGACTTGCTATTACTCCTATGCTTCCTACTCCTGAAGTTCTACTCACAAATACCTTTTCAGCGCTAGAAGCTATAGCGTACGCTGCAGAATATGCATCATCATTTGCTATCGCTATTATCCTCTTTTTTCCCCTTGCACTGTAAATAAAATCAGCAAGGTCAAACACTCCATTGACCTCTCCTCCAGGACTGTCTATATCCAACAGGATTGTTTCTATATCACTATCTTCTATTGCTTGTGTAATTTGTGCTTCTATTTGATTATAGGAAGTCATTCCAAAAATATCATCAAAAGTTTCTGACTTTTTTGTCAAGATTCCATGTATCGGTATTATTCCTCTTTCACTATTTCTTACTGCATGTTTTATATTTTTAAAGATAGGCTGCTTTCCTGTTTGTAGTGACAGTAATTCAAAGCTCCTTGGTTCTACCATTACACATCTGTTTAGCCATATTGTTTGTTGTTTCATATCACCTCTTGATTGGCCGTAACGTCAGAATCAAAACTTAAGCCCAGTTCACTTGCACGTCTTTGATCTTCAGCAATTTCCTGCTCAATTTCTTCTACATCGTAACCCATTTCTGATACTACTTCTGATCGACTCTTAAATCCATTTCTTACTGCCATTTGCTGTGCTTGCTGATCTTTTAGCGGATCGACCCAATCAAATCCCTGTGGTATCCATTTTACTTCTTTTTTTGCTCCTTCTTTTCCCTTTGTCCATTCTTCACCTATGTCTAGCTCTCCAGAAAGTAGTGCTAACTCTAACCACCTATCCCATACAGGACGGCAAAACTGAAATACCATAATGTTATGCTGTAACATCGTGCACCTCCTGCGAAACTCTATCAATCCTGCTCGAATGGATGAATAATTAACGCCTGTTAAATCTCCTGTTAGCTGTTCATATGTTATCCCTGTACCTATTGCTATTGCCCTGAGTTGCTGTCTCATAAACGCTTCATAACTTCCTCCTACATCTGACGGCTCTGAAAATTTTATATCTTCTCCTGGGTCTAAAAGCTGCATTGTTCCAGGTTCTAGGCCAGATAGTGCTATTCCTTGCTCATTACTTTCACCTTCTCCCATGATATTTGCTTCAGGATCAAGTCTCGTAATAAACCCTGCAAACATCGCTGCTGTTTTCTTTCTTACCAGCTCTGCATCGTCGTATTGATCAAGCTCATAGAGCTTTAGCAGTATATTAGAAAGCCATGGCTCTCCTCGGATCTGACCAGGTCTTAGTGGTCTATAAATATGTAAAACATCATTTGCTGGCACTCTCACTGACTCTCCAAATGAGCCTTCTCCTGGATGTTCTCTAAATAAGTAATATGCCTCTCTTTGCCCAACCCTGTTAAACTCAATCCCGTTTCTTATTACATTACCATTTGCTAAAGTTTGATTTGTTTTATTATCTAAGTGTTCAGATTCAAGCACTTGTAATTGCAACGGTACACACAGACCATCTCCAGGTTTTCTTGTTCTTAACCGTATGAAACATTCCCCGCCTTCTATCATGCTCCTACAAACCAGTGCTTGCAGTCCATAAAAATCATTTACTCCACTACTGTCTGCTTCATCTGTCCATCTCAGCCATAACTCTTGCACTCTTTTCCGAAACTCTGGATCTTTAGCTTTTGATTGCGGTTTTATTCCTGTTCCAATCGAGTTACTTACTATTGTATCAATGATATTTGCTGCATATGGATTTTTTCTTACCATATCACGAGAGCGGCTACGCAAGTGCTCAAGGCTTTGAGAGAGTAAATTATTTATGCTTCCCGTTTCTCCTTGCCAATACATTACCCTTCTTCCTGAGCCAGATGCATCCCAGGCTGAGCTTTTGATTTTTGGCTTGCTAAATAGTTGTTTGAATGATTTTAGTAACATTACAAAACTCCCTTGTTAGTAGCAAAAATAATTTTCCTCTTCGGCTTCATTCCAACAATCTTTAGTTCAGCCTTAATACGTTGTCTTAAGCTTAGTAAATCATTTATATCTACTTCGGCATATCTTACCACATGGTCACCATATGCAATTGATACTACTCTTTCGCCACTTTGCAGCTTCTTTATTGCTTGTTCAACCTGAAACAAATACTCTTCGTTATACATTTTCCAACCACTTACTCTGTCTCACTTTTTTAGGTTTTTTACTTTCTGGTTTTTCACTTAAACTACTCCATTTAACCTCTTGCCATCTATCAATCCCCAATGCTATCGATGCTGCTCTTGCGTAAATTCGGCAATCTAGTACTTCATTTCTTTCTCTTACCTTTTGCCACTCCTGTTTGGTATAACCTTTCACTACCTTGCTGACTAATTGCTCTGCCGTTAGCTGTTTAAAATATTCAGGTGTATACTCGGGAAAATGACAATATCCTGCTGGTACTTTCTCTTCTTCTTTTAAAACATTAAGTAATTGAAAAAGTTCTGACTTTAATATTGATACTCCTACTGGCCATAACTTTATTCCTCTTTTTAACTTTTGACCACCAACTGTTATATCTACTCTGCTTGGGCTACTAAGTGGCACTAGCGCTTTATTTACACCTTTCACTGCCATTACTCTTCCAGAGCCCTGATGACCTCTTACCCAGTTGTATACTTCCTGTGTTGCATACCCAGCATCAACCGCCATCATACTTATCATATATTCAAGACCATTTTCACCGATAAAATGATGACTCAGAAGCTCTGAAAGCTTTTTCCATACTTCTCCACTTCCTGTATCTCCTTCAAATACTCGGTAGTCTATTGACCAATTTTCACGGCTTTTTCCCCATGCTACAACTTCTACTTCTAAACGATCTTTTTGGACATCTACTCCTGCAGTAAGTACCACTTCTCTCCTAGGTACTGTGCCTACGGGAAAAAATTCTCTCCTGTTAAATAATTGCTTCCAGTCTGGTACTTCTCCTTTATCTACCCAAGTTTCTCCTAAGGTGGTATTTATCCAAACTTTTAGTAATTGTTCACTTTCTTTTGCATGGAGAAAATCTTCTACTGCTTGAGTCCAGCTATACCACCCAACTGGACTATAAAGACTTGAAAGATGAAATCCTTTTTTCTCACCTTTTACTCTATTAGTAGGTCTCCATTCTCCACGTTCAAGCATCTCTGTCTTTTGATGATTTTCTATCTTTTCACCACATTCTATACATATATAGTGTGCTGTATTTGGATTTTTATCTTCCCATTTAATTTGTGGCCATTTTAATATTTGGTAATAATTACAATGTGGACATGGTACAAAAAAGTATCTCTTATCTGTTGCTTCAAATTCTTTCTCAATTCTGCTTATTCCATGAATCGTTGGTGTCGATACTAAAAAAATCTTTCGACGTGCAAATGTATTAGTTCGAGCAATACTAAGCAGTACTGGATCTCCTTCTCCTCCTGAATCTCCTGGATACGCATCAATCTCATCAAGAAAGAGATACTTTACTGGCATAGATCTCAGTCCTACACTGCTGTTTGCTCCAGTTATTACTACAATTCCACCTGGAAATTCCTTACTTTGTACAGTATTGCCTGAGTCTCTTGACCTTGGGTCTTTTACTTTACTCTTTAAACATGGCGTACTCTCTATTAACGGCGCAAATCTTCCTTTTGACCAACGTTTTCCCATTTCAACTGTTGGCTGTACTACCAGCATTGGACCAGGAGTCTGATCTATGATGTAGCCAATCCAATTGTTACCAGCTTCTGTTCCCCCAATCTGCGCTCCTTTCATGAATACTACTTTTTCTGTTGGTGAGGACGGAGAAAGTGAATCCATGATTTCTTTTAAATAAGGAGTTCTTTCCGTTCTCCATTTACCTGGCTCTGATGCTGCAGTTGCTGCTAAAACTCGATACTCATTTGCCCACTCTGATACTTTAAGCTGCGGATCTGGTCTTAAACCTTCAGAAAAAGCTCTAGCGTATATCATTGTCTGCATCTACTCATAATTGGTTCTATCTCAATATTGTTAACAGTAGAGTTTATTCCTCCACACTCCTCCAATTCCATAAACACCTTTTTCTGAAATTCGTTTTCTATATATCTTTTGCTCACCTCACTTATCATTATTGCTATAACAAGCGCAAATATCCCTGTTATTGTTGCAAAAATGATTGCACTGCTTATTGTTGTTGTTATCAACCCTATATATACTGCTACTGCTGTTGCGCTGACTGTAGTATAGATGCAGATAATATTATTATGTTTTTTCGTCCTTTTATCTGCTATTTCTCTCTGTGCTATATATTTATTATGAAGGGTTGGAAAATTAACAACGGTATCTCTGCAGAGCAAAGACCCATTTTTTTCAGTAAACAAAACTTTAAGTAACTCTAAATTGTTTGATTTGATTGCTAAGTGCAAAACAGGTGTATAATTTGCTCCTTTTTTCAGCAATAACTTTACTACATGTAAATGCCCTTTTTCTGCAGCAAGATAAATCGGTGATAGACCTTTATTATTTACAATATCAATATTGATTTCTTCTTTTAAAATTGCATCTACAATCTCAATTTCTCCTCTTTGTGCAGCTAAAT
The DNA here is from genome assembly GCF_964027115.1 of Wolbachia endosymbiont (group A) of Myopa testacea. Taxonomy (NCBI): domain Bacteria; kingdom Pseudomonadati; phylum Pseudomonadota; class Alphaproteobacteria; order Rickettsiales; family Anaplasmataceae; genus Wolbachia; species Wolbachia endosymbiont (group A) of Myopa testacea. The sequence continues at coordinate 801,518 of NZ_OZ034729.1, read as the reverse complement.
GGAGTAGACTATTCTTTTCAGAACCGTATTTATTACTCATCAAAGCCTTCTTTATCTCAGGTTTAGCGTAATCAAATGGTGTTTTACCGCTATCGTCTTTTACCAGAGGGTCTATATCTTCTCGCGTTAGTAAAACTTCTATTGTTTTCAGTCTTTCAGCATAATGTAGTGGTGTTTTATTTTCATAGTCTTGCAAATTGACTTGAGCATTAGGCTCCTTTATTAAGGATTTGAGGATATCAAGACATAAGTCTCTTTCATCGTAATTAGTATTACTTACAGCTATATGCACAGGTGACAATTTCATTGAGTTTTGTCCTACACGTGCGCTATTTACATCTGCTCCTAGCTCCAGTAATAACTTTACTATCTCCAATTTTTTGTTGTTAACTGCATAGTGCATTGGTGTCTGATTTCGTGCATCAAAAACCTCAATTTCAGCATTTCCTTCTCTTATCAAAATCTTTACAACTTCTGCATGTCCTATGCCTGCTGCTAGATGTAATGGAGTATGATGCAGAGCATTTCGTGCATTAACGTCAATACCTTTTCTGATCAAATATCTCACTGCATTAACTTCACCTATCATTGCGGCCAAATGAAGTAAGCTATCTTGTTCTGACCCGTATTTGTTATTAATTAGCGCTTGTAATATCTCTGCTTTTTTCCCTTCTTTGGCGTAATCAAGAGATGTTTTACCATCATTATCTTCTACAAAAGGATTGATATTCTTTTTTGTGAGTAGCAGATCTACCATGCTTAATTCGTCAAACTCTATAGCGCAATGTAGTGGTGTCTTTCCATTTAATCCTCTAACATTAACATCTAATCCAGGTTGATTGATGAGACACTTTATTAACTCTAAACTTAAGTTATCAGTCATTTTATATTCAAAATCTTTTTATATTTGAAATTTAGTGTTAGATAATTCTTGGAGTGAGCTTGTAATCTCTTCAGTTAGCGTCTGATGAATCTTTTCAGTATCGCTCAGTGATGCAAGCAGCGCTGAAACTCTATTTGGAATATTAAGCAAATTATTACGGACAACTCTTGCTACGTTAAATGCTTCAGTTTTTACCTCTTCAATTGACACAAATTTGCCTATTTCAGCTTTCACTTTAGCTTCCAAAGGTTTACCACGCTCCGTTTCATTTTTTATTCGCGTTTTTAGCAATATCGTTGAAAGTTTTTCTCCGCGCTCTTTTCTCCTAAGTGGTTGACTTGGATCTCTTATTGCTGCTACCGCTTCATTTGCTTGTTCTCGGTCAATAAGTCCATCTTCCAGCTCAACTATTCCTTTTTTTACTAAAGAACAGACATATTGCCTCGAAAACCCTTTTTCCCTTGCCCACTCTGCTTGCGTAATTCTCACCTTTTTTTCTCCTTTTTAGCACTGCTCAGCTATAATTTCGTAAGTAGTTAACATTTGAAATATGTCTAACGCTAAAGAAGGCCCGAGGTCGGGACCACCAAACCCGCCAGCCTGGCCAAAAGGACCCACTTTTTATGATATTTCCAACGTATTAAAATCTTTACTAAAATTCATAACATAGAACATTAATGCTAAAGAATCTGCTTCATTATCATCTGTTGGACAAAAACCCTTTTCCTGCACTGCTTCAATTACATCAGCTTTACTTGCATTGCCCTTGCCAGTTATAAAACGTTTAATAGTCTTAACCGAAACACCTTGATAGGGAATATTACTTTCTTCGCACCAAGCAGAAAGGTGTGCTAAAAACCCTCCATAGATATGTGCAGCATCAGTTCCCAAGTGTCTTCTCACTTCTTCAAAGTATACAACTTCAATGCCTGGAAATTTATACTTAAGTGAATTAAGCCAATTACGAAAATTTAAAAACTGCATTCCACCACCACTAAACCTGCTAACATGAAAACTCTTACTTCCACTTTGCACTATTCCATCATTTAAAATAGTCCAGCCGGTTTGTTTGCCAAGATCTAGGGTGAGCATTTCCTTTCAATTGCCGAGTACATATATATACAAGATTTGAAAAAATTACGTCCAAAAAATCTTTAATTTTCGAAATTTAACAACTAAAAACTAACATAAAAACTCTTTTACAGCCAGTTTGTTTACCAAGATCCAGTGTGAGCATTTCCTTTCAATTGTTGTGTACATATATATACAAGATTTGAAAAATTTTCGTCCAAAAAATCTTCAAATTTTTAGGAATTTTTTTTATAATTCTTGAATTTGAAGACCTTTCAAACGGGTTTCTCTACTTTTAGAGGTTTTTATTATTCTACTCTTATATTTTATATGTTTTTATATATGTGTATATTTTTATATATGTATTATATATATATTATATATAAGGGTTTCAGGAAGCTAGAATCCTCCATATTGGCGGACTTCAGATATGCCGTTCCTAGGAACGGTTTTAGGAACGCATGGTGAAAACCCGCCATACAGGCTAATTCTAGATTCCTGATTCCTAATTCCTGATTTAGGAAGCCAGTAATTAGGAACGGAACTTAAGGTTATAGAGAGCATACTTTTCAACTATTTTCCTCTTAAAAATTTAAGCTATTCTTTTAATAGCGAAATCCACATTTTTAGCTCTTTAGGTGATATTGAATTTCAAAATATGAAATTCTTATATATTTTTAATATAACTTTAGGAAGCCTGAGCTACCCATTCTTAAAAATATTGAAATCCATTTAAAATAGATTCCAAAAACCTAAACTGTATTATTTTAAATTGCATCAGTATTATTCTCAAAAAAAAATAACAGAATATCAATAGATTAAAAATCGCATCAGTATTATTTATTTTTGCTCCTGTCCTACATAATAGCATTAATAACTCTCATCCTTAAAAGCATCAATTTGTTTTTAAGGAAAGTTATGAAATTACAAAACTACCATATAGTTATTAAAAATGTAAAATATCAAGCTTATAGACTGAAACTTGCTAAGTGCTTTATTAATGAAGCTCACGAAGATCTTGAGCAAGAACTCTTCTGTGAAATTTGGCCATATCTTGACCAGCATGATGAAGACAAAAGTAGCTTTAATACCTTTGTAGCAAGATTAACTGAAAATAAAGCTATTAACTTGCTAAAGAAACAGCGATGTGCAAAACATGATATCAACAATTACATTAGTATTGATGTAACAGAGCTATTTGAGGGTGAAATAACAAAACGCATTGATGTAGACTATATGATCTCGGTTTTACCAAAGGAATGGCAAAATATATGTGAGCAACTTAAATTTTTTAACTTACATGAAGTTGCCAAAATGAACAACGTTTCAAGAACCACTTTAAACAATATTATCAAGAAGATACGTGCCAAACTTTCTCCTATTTACTACGAAGGCAAAAAGAAAAATTGAACAAAATTTTTGCCTTTCTTGTATATATATACATCGTAGCATGGATAAATAATGGTTCTTAAAATTTTGAATAATAATGAAAGATTGCAAACAATATCAACTGTAAAAATGGTCATCTTTGGTCCTTATGGTATTGGTAAAACAAGTCTCCTAAAGACCGTAGATGAACCAACACTTTGCCTTGATTTTGAAGCAGGGCTTCTTGCTGTTCAAGATTGGCAAGGAGATTCAATTAGTCTTCGCACTTGGAATGAAGCTAGAGATATTGCTTGTCTTATAGGGGGGCCTAATCCTGCGCTGAAGTCTGATCAAGCATATAGCCAAAGACACCATGAACATGTATCTGGTAAGTACAAAGATCTTTTCTCTGAGTTTTCTAAATACCAATGCATCTTTGTAGATAGTATAACCGTTGCTTCACGTTTATGTCTATTATGGGCAAAAATGCAACCTGAAGCTTTTTCTGAGAGATCGGGAAAACAGGACATGAGAGCTGCCTATGGATTACTTGCTCAGGAGATGATGGCTTGGCTCAATCAATTTCAACACATCAGAGACAAAGACATCATCATAGTTGGCACTTTAGGTCAATATCTCGATGACTTCAATCGTCCAATTTGGCTACCTCAATGCGAAGGAACTAAAACTGCTAGTGAAATTCCTGGAATAGTTGACGAAGTAATCAGTATGGTTGGAATCAAGAAAGATGATGGAACGGAGAAGCGCTCTTTTGTTTGCCACACTTTAAATCCCTGGGGATACCCAGCTAAGGATCGTAGTGGACGTCTGAGTATGGTTGAAGAACCACACTTAGGTAAGCTGCTTACAAAGATTAAAAGCAAGTTTTAAAATTTAAACATGGAGAGTGATATATGTTACAAAACCTATTAACTGATTTTAACACTGTAAAACCGCAAAGTAGACTAATACCTAAAGGTACAATAGTAAAGGTAAAAATGACAATCAAGCCTGGAGGTTATGAGCATTGGTTTACTAAAAGCCCCACTACCGGTAGCATTTATTTAAATACAGAATTTACCGTTATTGAAGGTCTATATGAAAAGCATAAGATTTACCAAATAATTGGTATTAAAAGTAGTAAAGCAGAAGATACTTGGGGAGAAATGGGTCGCTCTATGCTTCGCAGTATCTTGGAATCAGCGCGTGACATTCATCCACATGATAACTCAGAAAGTGCAATCCTTGCTCGTAAGCTAAATTCAATTGCAGAATTAAATGGCTTAGAGTTTACAGTAAAGGTAGGTGTTATAACTGATGAATATGGAGAGAAGAACAAAATTGCTTCGGTAGTTACTCCAGAATACCGCAAAAATTATGAAATTGACAGAGTACCATTTTGAAGTACGACGAGGAAAAGCTTTGGTCTGCTGTCGTTACTAGAGGTATTCAGGACGCAGTAGGAAAAAACCCAAAGCTAAGAGAAGAAGCAATTAATTGGCTGAATTCAAAATCTTTTGAAACTGTTTGTGAGCTAGCTAATCTCAACTTTACACGTATGAAAAATATGTATGGGAATTTTATGTCTAAAAAGCAAAAAGAGTTAAAGATGTTATTGATTGATAATATCAAGGAGTGTGTTTCTTACCTACTTCCAAATGGTGAGTTTTACCGAGAAAAAACTTATATTGGAGACTTAAATGGAAATACAATTACAGTTAAAATAGTAGGTAAGGAAGCTGGTGATTGGCGTAATTTTACTGAAGGAACTGGTGGTGATATTATTGATCTTTGGATTTTAATTAAGGGTGATATATATTCTGCTAGAAAGTGGCTCAATAAAAAATCAAAGAGTGGAGAAAAAAAAGGGGGGAAAAGAGAAGAAAAAATATTTTCTGTAAAGCAGTACTTAAGTGATCAATCACCAATACCAGAAGATATAATAGCTCCACGAATTCTCACTCCAGGTGGTCTTTTAGTCATTGGTGGTACTCCAAAGGTTGGCAAAAGTTATTTTCTTCTCTCTTTGCTTGCACATCTTGCAGCAGGAGTGTCGTTTCTTAAGATGAAGTCAGCAAGGCCACTAAAAATAATCTATCTGCAAAATGAGATGGAGTATAATTACATCAGGGAACGCATACAACAAATCATAACTAATCAAAGGCTACCAAATCTAGCAGAAGAAAACTTGATTGTTACTACAAAGATGAGATTAACTTTAAATGATGAAGGTATAGAGAGAATAAAAGAGATCATAGGGGAAAAATTTAAAACGATAGACCTTATCGTTTTGGATTCTCTTGACTATGAAAATATATTTTCTGGCCTGCAAAGCAGAATAGAAAGACTACGTTCTGTGATTAATCCTACAGCTGGAATAATTATCACACGTCATACCAGAAAAGTATCCACAGCTACATTAGCAAAAAGTCCTTTTCAAGCTTTAATTGGTGCTAATGCTTTAAGAAGCTTTTATACATCTGGTATGGTAATGTTTCAACCAAATAAACGTGCAAATGTCTTGCAAGTAGTATATGAGCTAAGAAATGGTAAATCAATACCAGCAAAATTCATTAGCAGAGTAAATGGGCGTTGGCAGAACTCTAAAATTATAGCTACGACTTAACTTGTCCGCAAAAACGGATACTATGGTAGAGCTAAAGACTCAGCTTTTGCAAAATATCAGATCTTGTCTTTTTCATCTACTACCAAGAGGGACATTTCGTGGTGATAAGTTTTATGTAGGTGATGTACAGGGTAACAAAGGCAAAAGTACTGTAATAGAATTAACAGGCGAAAGAACTGGATTATGGAAAGATTTTGCAACAGGAGAAGGTGGTGACATTATTGACCTTTGGGCAACAGTACAAGGGAAGAATGCAAAAACAGAATTTCCTGAAGTAATGCTCTCAATAAGTGAATGGCTTGGCATCAAAGAAAAAAATAATATTAGAGATCTAGAACAATACCTGACTTGTAGTTGGAACTACTACGATGAAAATAACCAATTGATTGTAATAGTCTACCGTTATGATCCTCCTTTAGAGAAAAAACAGTTTAAACCATTTGATGTTAAAAAACAAAGATTCAAAGAGCCAGAGATAAGGCCACTCTACAACATTCCAGGTATTTTAAAGTCTGATAAGGTTGTTCTGGTTGAAGGAGAAAAATGCGCAGAAGCACTTATAGAGAAAGGAATAACTGCAACAACAGCAATGTTTGGAGCAAATGCGCCTATTGATAGAACAGATTGGACTCCGCTTAGAGGTAAACATGTTATCATTTGGCCAGACAACGATGAAGCAGGTAATAAATATGCCAAAAACGCTGAAAAGAAGCTTTTAGAACTTGGTGTTGCATCACTTGCTACGCTTAAGATTCCACCAAATAAACCAAGGAGTTGGGATGCTGCTGATTGTGTGTTAGAGGGAATAAATGTTTCGGAATTTATTGAAAAAAACTCAAGAAAAATAATTATTAAACCACCACTTGATATTTTCAGCTGGAGTGTAGAGCGTTTTGTAGGTCCAGTACCAAAGCAAAGATTCTTGGTTGAAGGATTATTTCCTTTGGGTGTAACCTCCATTTTGGCTGCAATGGGAGATACAGGCAAAGGTGTGCTTCTTCTTGACCTAGCCCTCAAGGTTGCAAGTAGCATAGACCAGGTGTGTGGATTTGGCCCACCTGTTACTGAACATGGTTCTGTGGTGGTATTTTCCGCAGAGGATGATACAAATGAAATACATCGTCGCTTAGAACGACTTGATCCAAAATGCGAGAGATTAAAATATAAAGATAGGCTATTTATTGTACCATTGCCAAATATAGGAGGATCATTTACCATACTTAAGAATGTTCGCGGTAAAGTTGTAGAAATATCTCCAGAATTTGAGTCGGTAATGAAGCAGCTGAGCAGAATAAAGGATTTAAAGCTCATTATATTTGATCCCCTTGCTTCTTTCATTCATGCAGATTTAAATGCTGACCCAGCAGTAGGGGATTATCTCATGTGTTTATTATCTGATTTAGCATGTAGCACTGGAGCTTCAATAATTACTGCACATCATATGAGAAAGCTGAAGGGAGAAAAGCCTATATCAACAGTAGAGCAAGCACGAGATGCTATTCGAGGTACTTCTGCTCTCGTAAATGGAGTCAGGTGTTCTTTTGCTTTTTGGCCTGTTGAGGATATAACTAAACCAATGATTTTTAGATCAATTGGAAAAATCCCAAGACAAAATGCACTATTTTATGGAGCTGTTGTTAAAGCAAATGGCCTGGCTGATCGTACTATACGTACTTATCTAAGAAATGAAGAAACAGGGCTATTAGAAGACATCACTGAACAATTAAAAGCTCAAAATACTAGTGATAAGGATCTTAAAATATATCTTATTGATTCAATTGCGCGAGCTGCTATTTCAGGACATCCATTTACTCACACAGGAAGTGCAGGAATACATAAACAACGACATAGACTGCCTGAAGTTTTTCATAGTATGGGAAGAGATAGACTAGAGTGTATAGTTCAAGAGCTTTTACAAGCAAAGCAAATAGTTAAAGGAATGGCTAATGGTTCAAAAGAAGATAAATGGCTTGATGTAAAAACAGGACCATTTGCACGTGGAGTTGGAAAATTTACTCATGGAGCTGAAAATTTTTAAAATCAGGAAATTCTATTTTTTTATAGTCAAAGTAAAAGGGTTAATACGATAACCATGTGATGATCTTTGCCAACCAAGTGTTTGTATTACATCATCACGTTCAATACTTAATCCTAATTTTTCAGCAAGTGTAGCTTTGATTGTTCTTTGCATTTTATTTAATGGTTTTCTGATTTGATGTTCTAAATCTGCTTCTAAACTAAGTCCCAAGAGTTTTTCTAACTGATTAATATTGAGAAGTGTATGTTTTTCAGGTGGTAATTCTTTTTCACAGTCATGTAAAAATTGCTTGAACAATATTCGAAAAATATTAAGACATGACACAGCTTTTTTATTTATAACTTCAACGCTATTAACATATACCATACCTTTAACTACCTGTAACTCCAAAAGCTTTGTTGGTATAATTGGTTCAACACGTTTAAGCGAAATATATGAAGCTGGTAAAACTTGCAAAGAAGTATTTTCTACTACCTCTGGTACTCCTCTTTTAGCTGCTTCTTGAAATATCTCAATTAAAGTCTTATACTGGCAAAATAGTTCTGCCATTCGCACTACATATAGGCTCAATAATAGATTAGGTATATCTTTTTTTAGAGTGATGAGAACTGTCGGATGGACTCTCAGTTTGTCTATGGTTAAAAATATCGCATCAGTACAAAAATCAAGAATTATTAGATTTACAATGCGACCTTGATTACAAATATAATAAACTCCTTTTTCCACTTTTTCCCACATAAGTCTTGAATCATTCAACTCGGTTTCAAACCAGTCTATGATTCTCTCTGTATTTAAGTATATGGATAAGAGATGAAACCTCTGTTTTTGATCAGTATTAGGAAAAATATGGCGAGAACAGTTTTCACAAATAGCATCATCACATGCTTCATCAAAGTCTGAATCGATGAAAATCTCATTACTACAACTTGGATCAACTACATTTGGCCAATCAAGATGATCTTCTTCACGAGAACAAACAATATAGTACCTTTCTTGCATTTTTATCAATCCAAGATCAAATAAGTATCTTGCTGCTTGAATGTGATTTTGACTTGGATTAACCCAAGAACTATTTGAACTTAAAAGATCAGCAATTTGCTCGTGAAAGAATTTTAAGACCATAGGATTGTTCCATATGTTTCTTTAGCTCTTCTCTTTCTTTTTTATTGAGCGGATGCTCTGAATAATAAATTTCTCCACTTGATCTGAAAGAAAATGTTACCTTTTTATTTTGAAACATTACTTTAGCTGATTGAATAGATTGTAGTATGTTGCCAATAGATGGCTTTAAAATATGTAACTCTGGTGCAATAGGATCATATGGCTTTACACTTAAAGTAAGATATGTATTACTATTTTTAAAATAATCTGACTTAAAATTTAACTCAAATATACAAATATTAGGATCAGAACCATCTATACATGCTTGAAGAAATTTATGCACTTGTAGTGGAAAGTTCTTATCCTGTATATTTACAAAAGTACATTCGCAGTTAAAATAACCACTTACAATACTATTTGCTATTTCCACAGCCTTGTTAGTATTTTTAGCACAGAGATTAACCTTTGTACCATCAAGCGAAAAATCTAAAATCATCCACTCAGGTTTATGACCATGAACAACCTTGTTTGAATTAAGTAGTAAATCTATGTCACTTCCTCGGCGTACAAACATATATATCCGATCTTGATGATGGAAAAAACCCTGCAATTGGTTTTCAAAATTTAGTATCTGCTCTACAGCTTCTCGTGACATAAATTCCTTGAATGAAGTGTTTATTTGTCTTGGTGATTTCTGTAGAGCAAATGATACGAAACCTTTCTTTTGCACTTTATCAAAGTGATAGACAGATTTTAGAAGTTCGCAATTTATGTGAAATAGTAAAAACAACAAGGATCTTTTATCGTACTTAGTATTATTTTTTATTAGGTACGATCTCATTAACTCTTGAGTGAGGGCAAATCTTGCTACTTCACTGACTGTAGCCTCAAGCTTTGTACGATCAAAGTAGCTAATGAGATAATAGTTAAAAAGAGAGTCAGAGTAACTGGTAAGTATCTTACGTTTTTGCTGAGTGGATCTATCATCATAATCTCCGTCCTGAAAAAGTTGCCCATTCAAATGATTTTTAAAGCAATGCTGAAAAATGATGCTCAGTTGTTTACCAGAAAGGGAATCTAACCAAGATTGACGTATATTAGAATCCTGAAAACGATCTAATAAAAGGTTAACAGGAACTTCTAAATCGCTTTCCCAAAATTCATGGCTTGGATGAACATTCATATTACATAAAATAAGCTATATTATACATAATATGACAATTCAAGCAAAGATTTTTTGGACATAATTTTTTCAAATCTTGTATATTTAATTAGGGAGAATTTGTGTAAACTAGATAGCTTTCTTAAATAAGGTGTGCATTGGTTTAGTTTAATAGAAGTCTCCTAACCTATAAAAAAATTCACAGGAAGAAAAACATGCAAAAAGGGGATTTAACTATTTATTGCCGTTATGAACCTCACAGGTTAGCGGGTACATATTTGGCAGATGCTTATGAACAATTATTGAAATATAAAATAAAGGAGGTGAAAGAAAATGACAACAGTAAGCTTGTATGCAAGAGTTTCATCAAGACAACAAGCACAAGAGAATACGATAGAGAGTCAGATTGTAGAATTGGAGCGTCGCATTAGTAGCGATGGACATGAATTATTAGATGAGCATAGGTTTGTTGATAATGGTTACAGTGGATCAAATTTAGAACGTCCTGGCTTAGAAAATTTACGTGATAGAGTAGCAGAAGGTAAGATTGATAAGATATATATTCATTCACCTGATCGGCTATCACGTAAATTTTCATATCAAATGATCTTACTCGAAGAGTTTAAAAAGGCTGGATCTGAAATAGTATTTTTGAATCATAAGTTTGATGATAATCCTGATTCCCATTTATTTCTACAGATTCAGGGAGCAATAGTAGAGTATGAACGTGCAAAGATTATGGAACGAAACCGTAGAGGTAAACTTCATGCGGCCAAAGCTGGGTGTATAAGTGTGATGGGTAGGGCGCCTTACGGTTATCGCTACATAGCAAAACATGTAGGTGAAGGAAGTGCTCAATTTGAGGTTGATGAAGAAGAGGCAAATATAGTGCGTAAAATATTTAGTTGGGTTGGCCAAGAAAGAGCAAGTATAGGAGAAGTTGTACATGAACTGAATAAGATACCGGTAATAACACGAACAGGAAAAAGGTATTGGAAAAGGAGCACTATTTGGAACATGTTAAAAAATCCTGCTTATATAGGACAAGCAGCTTATGGTAAAACTAAGACATGCTCAAAACCACAAGTAAAAAAGTCAAAAAAAGGAACTTGTGGTAAACTTAAAAGTGGTCGCTTTAATAGTGATAAAGAGAATTGGACTTATATTCCAGTACCAAAAATAATCAATGAAAATTTATTTGATTCAGTGCAAACACAATTAGCTGAAAATAGACAAAGAGCAAGAGTACGGCAAAGAAGAGAAACATATTTATTACAAGGTTTAATGGTATGCCAACGTTGTCAATATACTTATTGTGGTACAAACCACGTTCATAAAAAGTCGACATATTATTACTATCGTTGCTCTGGTACAAACTCTAGCAAATTTAATGGCAATAAAATCTGCGATAATAAATCAATACGCACTGATATATTAGATGGAGTTATATGGGAAGAAGTCAAGAGTATCTTGAAAGAGCCAGATAGGATTGCAAATGAATATCAACGTAGATTATCAGAGAACAAAAAACCTTTACATAATCAAACACGTGAAAAGCAAGAAAGTAAGCTAAGATTAAGTATCAAAAAATTTATTGATAGCTATGCCAAAGGGTTTATAAGCCAAGAAGAATTTGAACCAAGAATCACAACAATGAAACAGCATTTGAAAGAAATTGAAGAAGAGAAAGAAAGAACGATTGATCAAAAAAAACTACAACAAGAATTGAGCCTTGTTACAGATAGCTTGAAAAACTTTTCCTCAAGTGTTGAATCAAAGCTTGATCAAGTAGATTGGCAGACTAAGCAAAATATTATTAGAATGTTAATTCATCAAATTGAAATCAACCACAACCACTTATACATAGTATTTCGCATAAAAAGTCTTGCAAATTTTGATCAAAATAGGCATAATAGAATTATGCAATGTTGTACTAGCAGTCAATATTGTTGGATTGCCGGATAAAACTGTTGCGGAATCCAAAGAGCGCATCAGAGCAGCGTTAAATTCAATCAATCTACTACTACCTCCAAAAAGAATTACAGTTAATCTCTCCCCTGCGGATTTGCTGAAAGAAGTCAGTCATTATGACTTGGCTATTGCTATTGGACTACTTGTTGTAATGAGTGTGATACCAGTTGAAAAAGTTCAGTCTTATATAATCATGGGTGAACTGGCTCTTGATGGCAGAGTTATTCCAGTTTCAGGAGTGCTACCAACAGCAATTAATGCAAAAAAGGCAAACAAAGGAGTAATTTGCCCAAGGGGAAATGGAGTAGAGGCTTCATGGGTAAAGAATGTTTCAATTCTAGCTATAGAGAAATTAACTGATATTATCAGACACTTTAAGGGTGAGCAATTAATTCAGCCAGTAATTTTTAATTATAGTGATGCACCCAAAGAAAAAAGATTGGTTCCCGATATGAAGGATATCAAAGGCCAAGTTGTTGCAAAAAGAGCAGCTGAAATTGCAGCAGCAGGTGGGCATAATATGCTTCTTGTTGGCCTTCCTGGTACTGGAAAATCAATGCTTGCTAAGCGCTTTATAGGATTGCTGCCTGATTTGACCGAACAGGAGATGATTGATGTTAATATTATTTCCAGCATAACAAAAACTGGTAATGAAATATTCAAAGTAACTCGTCCCTTTCGTGAACCTCATTATTCATGCTCTATGCCAGCAATGATAGGGGGAGGAAAGAATGCAAAACCTGGAGAAATTACCATGGCTCATAATGGCGTGTTATTCCTTGATGAGCTACCTGAATTTCCAAGACTTGTGCTTGATTCTCTGCGCCAACCACTTGAAGATAGAAAAGTTACCGTTGCAAGGGCAAATGCTCACATAACCTACCCTGCCAATTTTCAACTTATAGCTGCAATGAATCCCTGCAGGTGCGGTTATTTAGGTGATGCAAGTAGATCGTGCAACAAAGCTCCAAAGTGTGGCACAGATTACAAAAACAAAATATCAGGACCATTGCTTGATAGAATAGACATATGCATTGAAATGCCAAACGTTAGCATACTCTCTCCTGAAATTTCTGTGGAGGGAGAAAGTACTAAAATCATAAGAGAAAGAGTGATAGCAGCAAGAAAAGTTCAAACTGAGCGTTATAGTAAATTGAATGTTCGTTGTAACGCAGAAGTAAGCGGTGAAGCATTTAATAAATTTACTGAACCAGATCAGGCAGGGTTAGAATTGCTAAAATACGTACTGAAAGAAAATTACATTTCCAATCGAGGCTACACACGCGTATTAAAAGTTGCAAGAACCATTGCAGATCTTGCAAAAACTGAAAAAGTAAAAAGAGCACACATTGCTGAAGCGCTGAATTATAGAATAAGGGTATATTAAAAAATTACTTTACTTGACAGATAATTTTTTCACTATATACTACCCTTAATGAAATTTTAACATTCTGTTTAAGGAGTAGAGTTATGGCATTAACAGGTTATAAGTATAAAAAAGGGGATGGCATTTTTAATGCTATTTCAGAAGGATATAAACAAGCTGATGATTATGAGGGAATTCCAGGTGCTGCTGGTGGGTTTGGTGAGTATGCAAAGAATAACAAATTAAAAACAACTGTTGTTGGTATGTTTTTAGCAGTAGCGCTTACAGCTACTTATTTTTTGAGCCCAGCTTATGTGGCTTTCGTTGGTACAGTTGGAACAAAAGCTGCAACACTCGTTAGTCCTGCTATTACTGCAGTATCTGCATTTTTAGTTGCTCATCCACTAGTTGCTAGTTTGATAGTTGTTGCTGCGGTGGCGGCTTTAATAGCTGCACCTGTGTATGCATATAAGAATAGTAGTAAGGCAAATCAAATTGATAAAGTGAAAGAATTATTAAATAAGCATGAAAATAAAGATGGTGATAAGTCTACAATGAATGATAATGAATCAATGCTCTTGAATGAAATAAAAATAGCAATTGGAGTAGTTTCAACACCAGCAAAAGGACAATAAAGCAGTTTCAACAAAGAAAAGGGATAGATTTCTATCCCTTTACGTAAATATTTTCTATTTTTTGCATTGGTTAAGTGATGTCATTTAAGAATCTAGTTATTATAATTAACGGCACTTATTAGTATAAATGTTAAGAATAAGTAAATCCCGTTTACTGTTTACGCCTATAGAAGTGAAAAGTATTTGCATATTATTAAAAAAGCAGTAACTTACTATCAAGTGAATTCGCTAAATTTGAGTAATTTAAATGTCTATTGATCTTAGTCTGCCGGAGTTACCTATATTACACCCAAGGATTACCGTTGTGGGAGTGGGTGGTGCTGGTGGAAATGCTGTGAATAACATGATCCAATCTAATTTGCAAGGAGTGAATTTTGTTGTCGCAAATACCGACGCTCAAGCACTAGAAAAGTCGTTATGTGATAAAAAAATTCAGCTTGGCATTAATTTAACTAAGGGTCTTGGTGCTGGTGCTTTGCCTGATGTTGGCAAAGGTGCAGCAGAAGAATCAATCGATGAAATTATGGAGCATATAAAAGATAGTCATATGCTTTTCATCACAGCAGGAATGGGCGGTGGTACTGGAACCGGTGCAGCACCGGTAATTGCAAAAGCAGCCAGAGAAGCAAGAGCTGCAGTTAAGGATAGAGCGCCAAAAGAAAAAAAGATATTAACTGTTGGAGTTGTAACTAAACCGTTCGGTTTTGAAGGTGTGCGCCGCATGCGCATTGCAGAGCTTGGACTTGAAGAACTGCAAAAATACGTGGATACACTTATTGTCATTCCAAATCAGAATTTATTTAGAATTGCAAATGAAAAAACTACATTTTCTGATGCATTTAAACTTGCTGATAATGTTCTGCATATTGGCATTAGAGGAGTAACTGACTTGATGGTCATGCCAGGGCTTATTAATCTTGACTTCGCTGATATAGAAACAGTAATGAGCGAGATGGGCAAAGCGATGATCGGCACCGGAGAGGCAGAAGGAGAAGATAGAGCAATTAGTGCTGCGGAAGCTGCAATATCCAATCCATTGCTTGACAATGTATCAATGAAAGGTGCGCAAGGAATATTAATTAACATTACTGGTGGCGGAGATATGACTCTGTTTGAAGTTGATGCTGCAGCCAATAGAGTGCGTGAAGAAGTAGATGAAAATGCAAATATAATATTTGGTGCTACTTTTGATCAAGCGATGGAGGGAAGAGTTAGAGTTTCTGTTCTTGCAACTGGCATTGATGGTCGCAATAATAAGTCAGAAACTTCACCTATAAGTCAGAGCGAAGACTCAGAGAAAGAGAAATTTAAGTGGCCCTATAGTCACAGTGAAAGTACGCAAGACAAAACACTGGAAACAAAACCAACTGAACAGGTAAGCGAAGGAGCTAAATGGGGCAGCAATGTTTATGATATACCGGCTTATTTAAGAAGAAAAAAATAATGCAACTTTGGCTACTCAAGTCAGAGCCAAGTGAATATTCATGGCAAAAAATGGAAAAGGAGCAGGTAGTTGAGTGGGATGGCGTGCGCAATTATCAAGCTCAAAATTACATGAAAATTATGAAAGTAAGCGATCTTGCGTTTTTTTATCATACAGGTAAAGAGAAAGCAATACTTGGAATCGTTGAAGTATTTAAAGAGTATTATCATATTAATGATCCCAAGTTCGGATTAGTGAATGTAAAGTTTTTGAAACCTTTAAATAACCAAGTAACGTTAAATAATATAAAACAAAACCCACTTTTGAAAAATATGGCTATATTAAAACAACCACGTTTATCAATTGCCCCAGTTTCGGAAATTGAATGGAATGAAGTAATAAGGATGAGTGAATGTTAGAAGTAAATATTCTTGACAAGAAATGGTGCAGCATTATAGAAAATCCTAAAAATTTTGTATTAGGTGTCATCAATGCTTCTCTAAAAGAATTAAAAATAGACCACTATAAACCAAATATATCAATAGCTCTGGCTGATGATGACTTGCTACATCAACTTAATTTAAAATTTAGAGAAATGGATAAGCCAACTAACGTACTATCATTTCCGTGTGAACAATTGTCTAATGAGTGCGATTTAGGAGACATAGCAATTTCAATAGACACAATAAAAAGAGAATCGCATGAGTATTGTATACCTATTCTTGCTCACATTGCACACATGTTAGTGCATGGATTACTGCATTTACTTGGTCATGATCACCAAAAAAAAGATGAAGAAATTATAATGAAAAATCTAGAAAGAGAAATTTTAGCTTCGCTTGGCTACAATATGTGCGCGATTTAAAAGGAATTTAATAAAAATATAGTAGATGATAATAAAATATGTTATCTACAAAGGGTTTTAGCTATAAACAATAAAAGGTAAGTGATATGGTTCAGTTTTCTTTGCCAAAGAATTCTAAAATTAATCAAAAGGGCAAAATTTATCCTATTCCTGCTAGAGCAAAAAACATCAGAAGATTTCAAATTTACCGTTGGTCTGCTGATGACGAGAAAAACCCTAGAATAGACACATTTTTTATTGATATGGATAGTTGTGGCCCTATGGTACTTGATGCATTAATAAAAATAAAGGATGAAATAGATTCGACTTTAACTTTCAGACGTTCTTGTAGAGAAGGCATATGTGGATCTTGTGCCATGAATATTGACGGAACCAATACTCTTGCATGTACTAGATCTATACACGATATAAAAGGTGATGTAAAAATATATCCATTACCTCACATGTATGTGATAAAGGACCTAGTCTCGGACTTGAGCCAATTTTATGAGCAATACAAATCAATTAAACCTTGGTTACAAGCAGATAAGCCTGCCCTACCAAATAAAGAATACTCTCAATCTCCTGAAGATAGAAAAAAATTAGATGGCTTGTCCGACTGTATATTATGTGCTTGCTGTTCGACTGGTTGCCCAAGCTACTGGTGGAATAGTGATAAATTTTTAGGACCAGCAATACTATTACAAGCCTACAGATGGATTGCTGACAGCCGTGATAATAAGATAGGTGAAAGACTTGATGTTTTAAACGACCCATTCAAGTTGTATCGTTGTCATACAATAATGAATTGCACAAAAACTTGTCCTAAAGGACTTAATCCAGCAAGAGCAATAGCGAAAGTAAAACAGCTCATGGTAGAGAAAGAAGGAGTTTAAGTATCATCTTTTGCATTCTTCGTAAGAGAACAGCAAACCTTCCGAAGCGTAGGGTATTGTTAATACCCTGAACGCTTTTCCATTCGTGAAATGCATCGTATCATCATACGATGCAAATAATTTTTTGAATAACTCATGTCTTTGGTTACTAATAGTTTGAAAATCCTCTTTTTTTAAAAGCTTTTTAGATTCGAAGAGGTAAAGCATAACTTCATGATAAGTTGGGTAAGATGCCAAAAATTTTGGGTCAAATTGAAAGGTTTTTATGAAAGAATTATTATAAAATTTTAGCTTTTGATTCTTACTATATATTACTATAGCAACCGGCAACCTCTCAAGCAAATTTTTCTGTGTAGCTAAATAACTGTTTAATTCAGTATATAATTTCTCTGCATCACTAACATCTTTCCCATACATTACTATGCTACCAGAACCTTGTATTGGAATTTTAACAAAATCGAAAACCTTAGGTTCGTTCTTGTAAGTTACGACATGCCTTCCTGGTTTTGTGCTATGAGCGCTACTGGTAATAGCAAATTTCTTAGAGCCATCTACATATTTATCATAAAACAAATTATAAAATTCTACCTTTCTATTCTTGTTATATTTTAGTATTGGAAATGGTAAAGAGTTGAAAACATTTTTATAGCTCTCCACTTCTTGTGTAAGCTTACTATTTTCTAGCTCAAGTCCGTGAGCTTTTATTTTACAGTCTGAGACATTCCGTATCCATAACAGCACACCAATCACATTGGTAGAATCATCTATTATGCTTCTACCATAACATATGCAATAAACCTCACTGTCTTTTGACTTTAAATCTAGAGTAAAAGATTTATTTATTTCCTTTGCCTCAGCAAAATTTTTAATTAAACTTTCTGATTGCTCAAAAAAATTCACAAACTCATTAAATGAGTAAAAAACAGTATTAAGCAAAATTAGTAAGTTGGGAGAGAACTTTTCTATACGCTTTTTTGCATCCCAAATATAAAACCCATCATTCACAGTATCAATTAAATTATTTATGATAACATTTCGATGTTGTAAGTTCTTAATCTTATTACTAATTTTTAATTTAGAATAAGAGAGAAAGAATAATATTAGAATCAATATTAAAACCACTTCATACAAAAAAAACATAGCACTTCTAAAACAGATGTAAAAACTTGTAACCGCTCAGAATTATGCTGAAGAGTTATATAAGTAAAGATTGCCTAACATCTGAAAGCCCAATCTCTTATAAAGGTTTACAGAAGGTTTCATACAATGTGCTACTATATATTTGCATTCAAGCTGTTTAGCTATCTTTATTCTTTCTAAAACCATTTGGGTACCTATTCCACGATTCCTGTAAATTGGTAAAACTCCATCACTATAAAAACCAGCTACACTGTCTTGAACATAAAGACCGCATGTCCCAATAATTTCACTATTTAGTGTTACAAGAAAAAATCTTAATCTTGAGTTTTTATCATCATAATTTGATAATCCGCGAAAAAATGTGCTGACAATTCCGACGCCATGATAAAAAATTTTAGAAGTGTGTAAATCTAACTGTTCTAAGAGGTCGCTACCATTTACAGCATTTAACCTCAAGTTTGGAATAACATCAGCAGGTAAAAAGTAATTTTTCATATTAAGTAAAGCTTTTTTTGGTGTGCTAACGTGTTTTATTTCACACTTTTCTAAAATATCTCTTATTTTCATATGTGAATTTATTACCCATGTTGCTTCTATATCTCTTATTCTGAGATAATCTAGAGTTTTTTGTATAGAAAGCTCGGTACATTGATCTCCACAGAACATAAAATTAAATAATGACTCCCTAGTACCATTTATTGTAAATGTAACGTTATCAAATTCATCGTGTACTTCCCACTCAGATAAATTCGCTGTGTACAGTATATAATCCTTTAAATTTTGAACAATTAAGCTTGAATAATAAATTTTTTTATCTTGCATACATCAACAATAAACAATAAAAGGCTCCTATAAGAACACAGGCTAAAATTGCAGCTATAATATCATCTAGCATAACACCTAAAGGACCTTTGGTATTTTTATCGATCAAATTTATAGGCCACGTTTTTATTATATCAAAAAACCTAAAAGAAAAAAAGCACAACAACAATGAAGAGCAATTCATCTCTTGGCTTAACAATATCGAAACTAAAAGTATTGTCAGCAATTGACCAACTACTTCGTCAATTACTACCTCTTTTGGATCACATGAAGTCTTGTAGTGTTTTATATAATTGCCTATAGACCATAGTCCAATCAAAAATAAAAAAAAAATAATTGCTGCACCTAAAATTCTGTCACTCAGTATCACAGGAACAATTGGATAAGAAGCTAAGCTGCCTACGGTACCTGGCATTTTTTTTACTGTGCCAGACAGCCACCATGTTGATATCAATTTATATAAAAATTTCACAATACACCAAAGTACAAAACTAATTTACAAGAACAGAAATAGTATCCTCTATAGAGGCGCTTTCATACAATAATCTATAGACCGCTTCACATATAGGCATTTTTATCTTTAGCTTTCTTGCTAAATTAAATATGGGCTCAGCAGTGCTAAAACCTTCAATCACTGACTTGCCTTCTGACAAAATCTGCTGAACATTAAAGCCATTGTCACTATTACCTATTTTAAACCCAAAAGATAGGTTTCTTGAATTCAAGGATGTGCATGTCATAATTAGGTCACCCAGACATGCCAGTCCAAGTAGTGTATTTATATCCACATTACCGTTACCAACTTTTGCTGAGTATAAAGCATTAATTTCGCTTACACTTTTCGTAATCAATGCTGCATGAGCATTAAACCCAAGTTTACTACCTAGAACAATCCCACACGCTATAGCAAAAACGTTCTTTAACGCTGCACAAACCTGTATCCCTATAACATCGCTACTAAGGCGTAATTTAACATTTTCTTGCTGTAGTTCTGATACTAGCTTTGAACCCAATATGTTATTTCGGCATGCAAGAACCATTGAATAGGGTAATTTTCTTGCAACTTCTACAGCAAAACTAGGGCCTGAAAAAATAGCAATAGGATTGTTAGGTAAAACTTCATTTACTATTTCACTAGGTAATTTTAATGTAGACTTTTCTATTCCCTTACAAGCTAAAATTATTGCTACATCTTTTTTCAGATTACAATTATGCAATTGCTGACATACCTCCCTCAGAGATTGAGTGGGAACAGCGAGGATTGTTACTGAAGCATTAATTGTGTCTTCAATAGCCAATTTTACTGACACATTATCAGAAATTCGACAACCGGGTAGCTTGTCACTTTCTCTTTTCCCGTTGATTGATTCAAATGTAGTTTCATTGCGAGTCCACAAAATCACATCTTTCTTACTACCTAATGAAATTGCGATTGCTGTACCCCATGCACCAGCACCTAAAATTGATATTGCCACACAATATTCCTGAAAGTATTACTTATACTTTAAAACAGTAGGATAAGTAAATTAAAAATATAACACAGACATATAGAATAGTTAAATATTTATTAACCGAAGTATTCTTTTAATAATAGTAACTTTAATTCAATATTTACTAAAAATATTATTACTACCATGGTATATCTATTATATTTTAGATCTATTTATATAACTTTGGAACAATATATTTATTATTAATTAATAAGTGTAATTTTGATCATTTGTTAATAAAAATTTGATTTATTACTTTCCTTAGTTATATATATTACTAAAATTATAAATTATTTATGGGGTGTAAAATATGCGTATATTATTAATCGAAGATGATCAAGTAAGTGCAAAGACTGTGGTTAATGCCTTAACTTCTGATGGACACTTCTGTGACGTTGTTACTTCTGCACAAGATTATAACAATAATATGGTTTCCTCAAACGGAGATTACTATGACCTAGTTATTTTAGATATACACTTGCCTGGTGATATTGACGGATATGATATATTGTTAAGACTAAGAAGTGCAAAAATCAAAGTTCCTGTCTTAATACTTTCATGTATATCCGCTGTCAATCACAAAGCTAAAGGGCTTGGGTATGGTGCCGATGATTACTTAACCAAGCCATTTCATAAAAGCGAGTTATTAGCTCGAATTAAGGCCATAGTGCGTCGTACTAAAGGCCATCCTGAATCGGTGATAAAGATTGGTAATATAAATATCAATTTTGATCACAGGATTGTTGAGGTGAAAGGTAAAACGGTTCACCTTACTAATAAAGAGTATTCTATGATAGAATTGCTAGCACTGCGTAAAGGAACAGTACTAACAAAAGAAATGTTCTTAAATCATCTTTACAATGGCTTGGATGAACCTTCAGATAACAAGATAGTTGATGTTTTTATGTGCAAATTACGTAAGAAACTTGAAAGTGCAAATGATGGAAAAAGCCACATAGAAACCGTTTGGGGCAGAGGGTATGTTCTGAAAGAATATATTGATGATGAAGAATATTCTAATGTTAATGTAGGCGAAAGTAGTGATGGCTATCAAGCAGAACAAGTGAAGGACAACGCATGAAATGCCTACACTTAAATATAGCATGGCTTATATCGCATGTATCATGTGACGCCTAGGTGAAATATAAGCCGAGTTCTGTTTATGTAGCTATTTATCTGGAGTAAATGTTACCATTTACCTCATGCGATTTACCCGAGTAGATATGAGAAAAACATAAAATCTACTTCTATTTAATCTTGCTCCTAGTGTTGGTTACTCGACTACCAATGTTGCCATTGTCATGGTGTGCTCTTACCACACCTTTTCACCCTTACCTAAAATATTTTAGGCGGTAATTTTCTGTAGCCCTATAACTGGAGTTGCCTCCGGCGGGCGTTACCCGTCACTATTTTTCCTTGGAGCCCGGACTTTCCTCTGCTATGTTTATCACACAACAGCAGCTACTTATTTCACCCAGGAATTATACTTTAACATGAAAATCACAAAAGCAAAAGACAATTTCCTAACAGTCTACATATTAAAAACATTCAGACAAATAGCTAAAGGTGATATTCCGGCACATCATCGCTATCCCAAGATAAGCTTTTTTCACTTTTAGACTCCGCTTCAGTTAGTCAAGAGCCTGGTCCACCGCTTGAAGACGACGAGCTACTTCTTGCTCGACTACTACTTTCTACTGATATACTGTTTAGCATTGTTTCAGATTGATACGTAGTTTGTATAGATATGTTATTATCACTGCTTGTTCTGCTATGGGTGAAAAAAATTTCTTCATTGCTGCTATTTGAATGCGATTCCAAATCAGCTAATTCTAACACATGAGCAGCATTATAATAACCGTGATATTTCTTAATACATTTATATGCTATAAATCCTATAATTCCAGCAATACCTATTGTTCCAATCAAAGATCCTCCTATCATTCCTGCCCTATTAGACCCTATAGCAAGTTGAGTAGGCTGTGGTGAAGAAGTAGGTTGAGGAAGTAAAGTCGTGGTAAATATAGGAGTTGTTGACTCTTTTGTTCTAGTACTTGGTATACTAAATACTGTTTGTATAGTTTTCTCTGAGTTTATTATTGGCACACTAGTTGACGTTGTAGCAACCGTGGTCACTTGTGAAGTAGTAGTTGTTTTTGCTACTGTTGTTGGCTTCACTGTTACTGTACTTGTTTGAGTCGTTGACTCCGTTGAAGGTTTATTCATTGTAGAAGTAGGTGTAACGGCTTCTGTTGTTGGCTCCATTGTTAATGTACTTGTTCGAGTCGTTGAAGGTTTACTCATTGTAGAAGTAGGTATAACGGCTTCTGTTGTTGGCTCCACTGTTACTGTACTTGTTTGAGTCGTTGACTCTGTTGAAGGTTTACTTATTGTAGAAGTAGGTGCAACGGTAGTTGATGCTTCTGTTGTTAATTTGGTAGTCTTTACAGTGTCGGTTTCTGTTGTGCTAGTAATTGCAGCAGTCAGCGTTTTCTTAGAAGTCACAACCGTTTCTGTAATAGTTACAGGAGCCACGGTACTACTAGAAATGATATCAGGTGTCAATCGACCGTTAATGATATCAACAAAATCACTGAGAGTTTTGATACTACTTGCCGGTATTATTGTTACCTTAGAAGGTTTTTCAAATCTTTGATGATTGAAAATTGCGATGTTTTCTTCACTTATTGCAGTTACAATAAAACTGTCTTGACCATTGTCTTTAACGTACAATTGCTCTATAGAATCTGCAAATTCGCAAATAGTAAAGTTCAATTTTGATCCATTCTTAACAAGACTTGTTAAATGTAACGTTTGTTTATCAGACAACCGGTCTTCTGCAAGAAAGGCAACTAGATCATTGCCTTCAGTTCGCTTTACATACTGCAAAAAGCTTATTTCATATTCACTAGAAAAAGATGACGCTGTATTTATCTGACAATTTTTCTTACCAAGCAAATATTCATCTTCCTTTCTACTTTTCAGATCCTCAACCACTTTAGCCATATCAAATTTGAAAATACGTGTTTTTCTCACCTCTTGATCCCCAATAATTTTTCTGCTCACTTGCGCATAAAGCATCGTGTTTCCATTTAATGCCAATTGCCCCGGATTATTAAAATTGAACAATTTTCTTTCTGTAACACCACTTTTTCCATTTAATGCTTTAAATTTTCCACTTCCATTTGACTCTAAGTACCAAGAAACTAAAATTTGATCCTTTAAGTTATGAGCAATTACAATTACATCACCATTACCAACTTTCACTGCTTTTGGTTAAAAGTAACTATTGCCCACATTTGCAAGACTATTATTATCAATATTCTTTTGTAATTTTGTTTTACCTAAATGTTCAACAGAAGGAGTATTAACTGATTGTTTAATTCCATAAGTGTTAAAAGATAAGCCTTTAACGTATTTTTCTCCTTCTTCGCCAATTCCTTCTTCAGGAAAGACAATTCCAACTTTATCTGTTTCAGCTGAATCTTCTATTAATGTGAGAGACAATTGATCTTTGAATTCATTTACTACGCTGACATTTGTACCCCATTCGTATGTTTTTGATTGATATAATGGACTAATAAGTAATTTTACTTTACTGCTCCCATTACCATTATCTTGATAGCTAAGTCCATAAGCGACTCCATCTCCTTCGATCAACCCTACGTTTGCTGGGTTAAAACCTACCGCTTCTTTAACTTCCGGTGTATTTGAGTTGATCCCGAGCAATCTTCCTAATATAGACATAATTTTATTTAAAATATTAATAAAATGCTATTATGATTACTCCTATGTGTTAATGTCAATGAAAATTTTAACTAAAATTAAAAAATTAACGTCTTTATTTTATACTAAAAAGTAAGTATAGGCTCGAAAATGGCTAAGAAGTTTTATAGATGAAAGGAAGGTGGAGTTCTCAAAACCCTATAATCTATATTTAAAGGTAAATTTTTATTCGTTATGTCTTATGCAGATTTCGCTAACAAGTAGCGGAATCTTAAGTTTTGGCTAAATTTCTTTTTTACTCCCTACTAGGGCTTCTGCCTTTAGCTCATCTATAATTGTTTGAACCTCAGGAAGCTCCTTATGTTTTTCGTGATCTGATACATATTCTCCCTTTTTGTTGGAGGCTTTATATTCATGTTCTTGATAAAGTGAGTATAGAAATCCAACTCCAAAGATAACAATTGCTGCAAGTGCCATGTATTCAAGTGGTTTTTGCACTTTTTCTCTTAGATCGAAATATCGAGATAGCAGAATGAGAGCACAAGATCCTATTACTACTTCACCAGAACCAATTTTGCTGTACATGAAATACTTTTCATTGTAACTTTGTTCGTAATTTCTGTAAATAGTTGTGGCATGCTTTTGAAGATTTTCTTTATCTAGTGATGTGAGAAAATTTTTAAATTTCTCTTCACCAGTTTCTTTTATCCATAAATTTAATTGTTTACTCATAGTTTAACCTCATATTAATAAATATAGTTTATTATACACAACATTTATAATAAATGTCAAGGATAGTGTATTTATAAATAATATACTATAATTTCTTAAGCATTTTTTTAAAGTAGTTAGCTGTAGCTAAAATAATTGAGATTTACTAAAACAAACTTATGAAACAATTGAAGTTAGCGCATGATCAGATTTTTTAACTGGATCCTATGGCCAAGCCAAAAGAATTTACAAGTTGGGCAGTATGGGTAGTATGATACTGCAAAATGCTATTTCTCAAAAAACCAACAATTGCAATCATTGGTTCTACAGGTATAATCTGTAAAGTTTACACGAGTCTCATGAATGATAGAAAAAGAAGAGCAGTTTAGTTTTACATCAGAAAACCTTAAGAAAGCGGAAAAGTTTATAGAGATGTATCCCAAAGGTAGAGAAGGTAGTGCTGTCATGCCTTTACTATACCTGGTTCAAGAGCAATGCGGATGGGTTTCTGAATCTGCTATGCGTTATGTTGCTGATATGCTGCATATTCCACATATTCGTGTATATGAAGTGGCAAATTTTTACACCATGTATAATTTAAAACCAGTAGGCAAATATCTAATACAAATTTGTAGAACAACTCCTTGCTGGTTGTGCAATAGTGAAGAAGTTTTAAATACCTTTAAAAAAAAACTTGGAATCAATATCGGTGAGACTACTAAAGATAATTTGTTCACTTTAAAAGAAGTTGAATGCCTAGGTGCATGCGTTAATGCTCCCGTTGTGCAGATCAATAATGACTTCTATGAAAATCTTACTCCTGAGAAAGTAGAAAACATCATAACAGAACTTTCAGGCAAATAGATGAAAGAAGAATTTGCATTCAAGATAATCAAGCAATCAGGTTCTGCAAAAGTTGGAACAATTAAAACTCCAAATGGAAGCGTAGAAACACCAGCTTTTATATTCTGTGCAACAAAAGCTGCAATTAAAGCTGCAGATATCGAGAGAATTAGTGAAGCAGGTACTCAGATAATACTTTCCAACACCTATCACCTAATGCTCCAACCAGGGGAAGATACCGTAGCAAAACTTGGTGGTTTGCACAAGATGATGGGATGGAGTGGACCAATGCTCACTGATTCTGGTGGATACCAGATATTTAGCTTAGGGCACGGATCAGTTTCGGAAGAGATAAAAGGAATAAGAAAAAAACAAAAAACTCTGATCAAAATTAATGAGGATGGGGCAATTTTTCGTTCTTACATTAATGGTAAAACTTATTGTTTGACTCCTGAAAAGTCTATACAAATTCAACAGAAACTAGGTGCAGATTTAGTCTTAGTCTTAGATGAATGTACTCCATTTCACATAAGCAAAGAATACACAGCAAAATCAATGCTCATGAGCCACAAATGGGCTGAACGTTCTTTAAATGAATTTGAAAAAAATAATAATGGCAAGCAGGCACTGTATGGAATTAGTCAAGGCGGAGTATATCAAGATTTACGTAGAGAAAGTTGTAATTTTATTAACGATTTGCCATTTTTTGGTCAAGCAATAGGTGGATCACTTGGTCAAAGTAAAGAGCAGATGTACGATGTAGTTTCTTTCACTATGGACCATCTGAAAAAAGATAGGCCTACTCATTTGCTTGGTATTGGTGGAATTGTGGACATCTTTCGCGGAGTTAGTCTTGGAATTGATACGTTTGATTGCGTGCATCCAACCCGTTTAGCAAGGCATGGTGGTGCGCTTATTAAAGTAAAAAATAGAGATTCTATTTCTTCAAAGTGCAAAGAGCATATTAATTTGCGAAATCAACAATTCGAGCTGGACAATAACCCAATTGAAAGTGACTGCTTATGTTTTACCTGCAGAAAGCATTCAAGAGCTTATATACACCATTTACTGAAAGCTAAAGAGCTCCTGGCTTACACACTCGTTACCATTCATAACGTTTTCTTCATGAATAAGTTAATGGCATCTATAAGGCAGGCAATATTAGATGATAGGCTAGATCAAGAGAAAAATAATTGGATTAGTGAAATACCATTGCACTTTGATTTGGCCTCTCTTTAAGTCTTTTCTTTATGCCGTTGATTTTTACTTCTTGTTATATTTACTTTATTTATCACACTATTAATTAGAAAGGTTATAATAAATAATTAATCTATTAATGTTAGTCTCTACCCGTATGATTTGTAAGGATTAGAGGTGAAGATATGGCTAAAGGAAATAATACCCTATTAATATTTGATTTTGATAACACTATTACTAATGGACACATGCATAATATTTTCTCCGGTAAACACTCCGGGTTCAAAAAAAGTGATTTCAATTCTGGTGCAGAATATGCAGTGAACGATACTGATATAGGAAATTTTCTAAAGAATACAGGCGGAGTAAAAAATAAGGAGACATTAAAATCTGTGTTGCAATCTGCACTTTCAAATGGAGTGAAAGTTAATATCGCATCGTATACAGGATATTCAGACGCTGTGAGAAGGGTTGTAGAGAATCATTTGGGTTTATCTAAAGAACAAGCAGGCGGTATTTCTGTATTTGGTAGATTTCCAGGAGATTATGATAATGAGCTTCCAAAAGGTCTCAAAGAACAAAAAAATCAAGTTGGAAAAAATTTACACATCTGTAAGGCAATTGTGGAGTATAAGGATAAACATGGTGAGTTGCCAAAAACTGTCATGATAGTTGATGATGATGTCAAAAATATTCAAAAGATTAATGAGTTTGTTGCATCAATGAGTAAAAGAGAGGAATGGCTTGAAAAAAATGGGCTGAGTATTGAAGAGATACAAAAAATCAAATTTGAAGGTGCGCGAGTGCCGAAAGAGGATAAAAATGTTGGTTATCTAGAAAGAGTACAGGAGTTTGTCAATGCTAACTTAGTGCAAGAACCAATTTATGAAAATTTGAAGAAGGAAGAACCTATATACCAAAATCTTCAAGATATTCAGAGATCATTGTCTGAAACGGTACCAAAAGAACCTATATATCAGAACAATGAAAATCGACCACCATTGCCTCCTAAAAAAAGGAAATCAAGTGATGGTATGGTTGCTGATGGTGAGAATAAAAAACAAGATATTAAGGACATGTCGTCATCCGAAACACAAGCAAACCCAACACGCTCAAAATGTCATGCAATGATGCTTGACCCTCAGCAAATAGAATCTATACACCAGAATGCTGAAGAGTTATCACCAGGTAAAAAATACGCACATATTCAAATCGTTTCCTTAGCACAAGAATTCAAGGCAATCAAAGCTTTTTTTCAAGATTGTATTCAAGAGGTAATAAATGCTATTTGCAATTTATTTAGAAGAGAAGTGGCAACAAAAATTTAAGGGCAGGGCTATAATGTAAGTAGTAAGCAAGGAAGTAGTGAAATTACTGTCAAAGGAAGTAAACCAATAGATGCTTCAAGAATAAACAAAGATATTATTGTCGAGTCCTTAGCTCAAATAATCGAGAAAAAAGAGAAAATCAAAGATCTTAACAATAATTATAAAGGTGATCAGCTAGGGCGAGAGATATCGAAATTATTGAACGCTGGTTTGCAAAAGGAAAATATAAACTCAAACTATAATGATGGAGAGCCTATATTCCAGACTCGTGAAGAGGCATTGAATTATCCTCCGCAAAAGAAAGACATAAACTCAAACTCTGTGAGAGGAAACTATAATGATGGAGAGTCTATATTTCAGACCGTTCAAGAAGCACGGAACTATCATCGGCAAAAGAAAGGTATAGACTCAAACCCTGTAAGCAAAAAACCACTTGCACCACCAGTACCTCCTAAAAATTATACGGAAAAAGTTACGCAAAATAGAAATAATAATATTATTGAAAGAGGAGGTCGAAGATTCGTATAATTTCTTGCATATCCGGTTCATGGCACATTGTTTCAACTTACACTTCTTTAATCACTGTGCTAAATTATATTGTAAAGCAGCCAAATCAATATAATAGAATGCGCTAAGCTTTAAGCATAGAAACCACTTTATCGTAACTTGGCAATGATTTAATTTCTCCAATTGCAGCTAGAGTGGTTTTTTCATGCTGAGATAACAATTCTTTTGCTGCTTTTTTTACGTTAGCAGTGGTAACTGCACTAATTTTTTCTATTAATTCATTTTTACTGATGTACCTATTATAGTTACCATAGTAGTACCCCAATGTTTCAGCGCGTGAGCTAACACTTTCGCGTGACATTAAAATTTGGGATTTTATTCGCTCTTTCACTCTATTTACTTCTTCTTCCCTCAGATTATCTGTAGACAGCTTCTTCAACTCTGTCGTCATAGATTTTAAAAGCTTATCTAAGTTACTACTATCTGTGCCAGCAAAAATGGAAAACATCCCTGTATCAGTGTAGCTGGAATTAAATGAATAAACAGAGTAAGCTAATCCCTGCTTTTCCCTTACTTCCTGGAACAGACGTGATGACATTCCGCTCCCTAATATAGAATCAAGCACTTGAAACGTGTGATATTTATCGTCATGGCGAGAAACACTAGGTAGACCAATTAGCAAGTGTACCTGATCTAATTTACGATGTTCTAAATACTCACCACCAGTACAGCTCGCATTTTGGCTTTTTTTCAGCTTTTTAGAATGAATCTTTGAGAGAAAATCTTTGGTTAATGCAATAACTTCTTCATGTTCAACATTTCCTGCAACGGTAAATAGCATATTCTCGCCAAAGTAATGTTCATTTATGTAATTATCTAGATCTCCTCGAGCAAAAGATTTTACAGTATCTTGCGTGCCTAAGATTGACCTGCCAAAAGGTTGATCTTTATAAGCTGCCTCAAAATATTTATCGAAAACAATGTCACTTGGTGAATCATTAGTTTGAAAAATCTCTTGTATTACAACACCCTTCTCACGTTCCAATTCATCTTCTGGAAACGTAGAATTCATTAATATATCTATTAATATATCAATACCAGTTTTGATATCCTTCTTGAGAACTTTTGCATAATAGGTGGTGCTTTCTCTGCCGGTGCTAGCGTTGAAAACTCCACCTATGTCATCAAAAGCTTTTGCAATTTCAAAGGCAGTTCTTGTCTTTGTCCCTTTGAAAGCCATGTGTTCTAAAAAATGGGATATTCCATTTTGCTTTGCACTTTCTGCTCTACTGCCAACACCAACTCGTATGCTTAAAGCTACGGAATCAACATCACGCACCTGCTCGGTTATTATGCGTAGACCATTATCTAATTTTGTTACCTGAGGTGTATTCATCTTATGTATTCTTTTTTAAATTTTCTTCTGCAAAATCCCAATTAATCAAATGGTCAAGGAAAACTTTTATGTAGTCAATTCTACGATTTTGACAATCTAAATAATAGGCGTGCTCCCAGACATCCATAGTGAGTAATGGAACTTGACCATAAATTAATGGCAAATCTGCATTTGGAGTTTTGGTGATTTTGAGCTTTCCTTTTTCGAGCACTAACCATACCCATCCACTACCAAATTGGCTTACTCCATGATTGGCAAATTCCCCACAAAACTTATCAAAACCACAGATATCATCTTGAATTTTTTTTGCCAGAAAACTATCATCTTTAGGTTTACCACCACCATTCTTCTTCATTGAATTCCAATAAAAAGTGTGGTTCCAAACTTGCGCTGCGTTATTAAATATGGGAACTTTATCGCTATTACCATGCACTTTTGTTATTATTTCCTCAATTTTCACATGTTGATAATTTGTATTTTCAACCAGCTCGTTGAGTTTATTTAAATACCCTTTATGGTGCTTATCATAATGAAAATCTAAGGTTTTTGCAGATATGTAAGGCTCTAAAGCTGTTTTATCATATGGTAATTCAGGTAAAGTAAAACTCATGACAATCTCCTTATTTTTGACCTACTTGGATGGTATTGTAATATGTGCTCTTGTGCAACATATAATTAATAGCTAAAACATTAGGTATCTATTGCATTATTCTAAATTATACTACAATAATAATTATTATATAAGCCATAGAAACGGATTAAATACAAAAACTTACTTGACAAATTCCGCCAGCCCCCTTATCATGGCATTAAGGGTATTTATGACTCAAAACTTGTTTTTGACCTGCAGGCTCAATGACAAAATTCAGGGTATCTTTTGGCAGATTACATAAAATTATAGCGGCTGCATGTCTTTTAAAATTTTTCTACATTCAGCCAAATCGCGCTTAAACTAAGCGTCAGCAAATTATTACAGCGCCAATTTAAAGTATTAGAGAGTCAAACTCGCTGCTCGGGGTTTCTTTTGCCTTTTTTTTACTTGGTAAATTTCTTAACGTTTGTAGCTCTTGAGTATAAAAAAAAATTCCTTTAATAATAAGGCATGCTAATCAGGAATTTAATCAAACAAGCGACTAAAGTAGGAAGCAGTGAAAATGCAATACGATATATTGAGTATCTCTATCAATTTGAGAAGTTTAGAAACACATTAAACCTCACTTTATCACTAATAAAGCAAAATAAGCTTTCGTTTGAAATATACCAAGAGGGATTAGTGGATATGGAAGAAGGGGTGTGTAAGACAATCAGGTCTTCCGGTGTAAATAGGTATGTTATTGTGCTGAGAAGGTCAAATCCATACATTATAGTGCATGAACTTTCACATATGGTTGAAAATGAGCTTAACTTGAGCCTAGAGCAGGAATTTCTCCATAAGGTTTACCAGGATATTGAGCAGAATTTAAGGCAAGCAAATGTTCTTGTGCAGAAAATTATTAGCCAAGTTATATTTAAGGAGATACAAGCTTATCAAACTGCAAAGTCACGCGCATCTGAATTGTTTGCACGCTATTTTGAGCTATTTGCTTGGGCAAAAGAGGTTTATCCTAAGGATAAAGAATACTTAATTCGCACTCAAGATTTAAACAAAGTGTTCCTTGCTACTGATCAATGGAAAAAGAGCTGCCTGGATCCACAAATGATGGATAGAATAGATAAGGAAATCAAGGAATACAGCAATAAAACTGCCACTAAAGACGTAACCAAAGTACAAAGCAGTTGGACTAATAAATTTTCTCCTGGGGGCAAAAAAATTAGCTCTATATTTGGAGATGACAATTAGCTTAGTATAGCTAGTGCAGGTTTTCCTACGTCATACCGCCGCGGTGCTAACACGTAGCGGAATGACGGTTGTCGGTAAATCTTTTAGCTATAGAAGTTAACTTTGCAGTTAACTTCTACAGCGTTTCAAGGTATAGTTTTTATAATAAAGTGCTCGAATATACATGAAAACCATTTTAGCTGTTGAAACAAGCTGCGATGAAACTGCAGTAGCGATTGTAAATAGTGACAAGCAAGTCCTTGCTCACGAAATTCTCTCCCAAGCAGAACACAAAAAACGCGGTGGGGTGATCCCTGAAATAGCGTCACGTGCTCATATGGAGCATTTAAGTGGTCTAATAAAAAGCGCCGTGGAAAAATCTAACCTTAACTTTTTTGATCTCAATGCAATTGCAGCAACATCAGGACCAGGACTCATAGGTGGATTAATAGTTGGTACAATGATGGCTAAAGCAATTGCACATGTAGCGCAAAAACCGTTCATTGCAGTGAATCACTTAGAAGCGCATGCATTAGTTATTAGGTTACTGCATGAGGTGAAATTTCCGTTTTTAGTCCTACTAATATCAGGTGGTCACTGCCAATTTTTAATTGCACAGGATGTAGGTAAATATATTAAACTCGGGGAGACACTTGATGACTCGTTAGGAGAAGCATTTGATAAAGTTGCTAAGATGCTGGGTTTAAGCTATCCCGGAGGGCCATTAATTGAAAAGTTAGCTAAAAAAGGCAATGGTGCAAGATTTAAACTGCCAAGGGCGATGATAAAACGTTCTGGATGTAACTTTTCGTTTTCTGGAATCAAGACAGCAGTAAAAAACTTAGTGCAGAAACTCGAAATGAGCGAGCAAGATGTGTGTGATGTGTGTGCTTCGTTTCAAGAGTGTATTAGTGACATACTGCTGGACAGGGTTAGTAATGTGATTATTATGGCCGAATCTTTAAATATCAAAATCAATGACTTTGTGATTACCGGCGGAGTTGCAGCAAATAATTTTTTGAGAGAAAAACTGAAAGAACACATAAACTTAAACATATTTTTCCCCCCTAATAATCTATGTACAGACAATGCAGTAATGGTTGGATGGGCAGGAATTGAAAGGTTACAGAAGAATTATATAGATCCACTTAATTTTGCACCAAGACCTAAGTGGGAGTTAGAAAGTTATTAAAAACTCTCAATTCTGAATTAGGTAATGAAGGAAATATTAACTATACTTCTTTTTACCATTGTTTATATTTCCTATTTACATATATTAATATTTTATTCACTTAAAGTAAGCTAACTGCCGTTATTAATATTTTTGTAATAAAAATTGTATATGGTGCATGTAATCAAATTAAGAGGAAGATTGTGGAAATTACGCCATCAATAAAAAAAGAATTGAAGCAAAGTACTCTATATATTTGCCTAGAAAAATGCAAAAGTGCATTTTGGTTTATCTTTTGGTTTAGTGCGGGAATCAATTTATTAATGTTATTTCTACCACTTTATACCTCTCAAGTGCTTGATCGGGTGATATCAAGCGAAAGTGTATCAACACTAACTATGCTGACAATTATCACTTTATCTGCATTTGCATGTTCTGCAATGCTTGAAACTTGTCGATATTTAGCCATGGCAAAAATAGGTGATTGGATCGATAAAACTGCAACACCAGATCTGATAGTAAGGTCAATCAGGCTAACGTCAGTGCAGAGCTCAACTTCAAGTGGTGAAGCAATACGAGATCTCGGGGTAATAAAAAATTTCATTACAGGAAATGGTATATTCTCACTGTTTGATACTCCATGGTCGTTAATTTACCTTGTTGTGATTTTCATGATACACACCTCCACGGGGTTTATAGCTATTGCTGGAATCATTATATTAGTCTCTATGGCAATATGGAATGAACTTGCCACTAAACGAATATTACAAGAAACCAACGAAGAAACTATACGGAATATCAATGCTATAGATGTTGCAACAAGAAATGCAGAAGTAGTTGAAGCTATGGGCATGTCAGAATTCATAGTCTCTGATTGGTGTAAACGAAATGATCAGAATCGAGCAATGCAAATTAAAGCACAAAATCGCTCTAATGTAATTACTGGAATCACTAAGTTTTTGCGCTCAACTCTGCAAATATCAGTAATTGGAACAGGTGCATTACTTGCAATTACAGCTCATAAAACTGCTGGTAGCATCATCGCTGCTTCAATTTTAATGGGTAGAGTATTAGCACCATTTGACGCTGCGGTTCATACTTGGAAGTTTTTAAATCAGGCTAGAATGTCATATGGAAGGCTACAAAGACTTATATTAACATCGCCAAAAAGAGAGCAAACGATGGCTCTACCAGAACCTGAAGGAAAATTGGAATTTGATAGAGTATTTTTTACTCCTTATGGAAGCAATAAGCCAACAGTAAAAGGAATATCATTTATTATAGAACCAGGGGACGTAGTAGGTGTGATTGGTACAAGTGCTTCTGGTAAATCCACTATCGCAAAATTAACTGTTGGTGTATGGAAGCCAATATCTGGTGTAGTCAGACTAGATGGCGCTGATGTATATACTTGGAATCGAGAAAATTTTGGTAATTATGTTGGCTACTTACCTCAAGATATTGAGTTATTTAACACTAGTGTCAAAGCTAATATTGCTCGCATGAGACCAGATCCAAATCCTGAAGAAATAATCAAAGCAGCAAAAATTGCAGGAATGCATGAATTAATACTAAGCTTACCAAATGGATATGATACAACAATAGGAGGTCCTGGAGGAGTAACGCTCTCTGGCGGTCAAAAACAGCTTCTTGGACTTGCCAGAGCTTTTTATGGTCATACAAAACTTTTAGTACTTGATGAACCAAACGCTAACTTAGATAGCAATGGAGAGGCATGCTTAATTAATGCAATTGGCATTGCAAGGAAGCAAAATACTACTACTGTTATCATCACTCACAAGCTACCGTTATTGTCCGTAGTTGATAAGGTGATCCTCATGTCAGATGGTGTCATTTACGCTATGGGACCAAAAGATGAGATTTTGAGCAAATTAGTTGCTCCATCATCAAATACCACAGAAGATGAGCGCTCTTCAGCAAATGGTTAGTTTACTTACACTAAATTCTGTATCTGAAATAACAACTGTTCCAGTATTACTAGAAATGTTTACCATTAGAAATAATATTACAAGAATAGTAAATAGATTAACAACTCCTATTAATTAAAGTTAATCGGCAGATAGAGTATATTTCTAATTAATGAGTTTTCTTAATTTATTAATTAAATAGTTTAATATTAGTAGTGATTTTATAAAAAAATTATAATATAAATAATGTTGCTGCGAAAATTTATAACAATATTTCCCTCTAACGTTTAATGAATTTCAATAAATTGCCTTTTTAATTCTAGATAAGTATATGCTTTGTTAATATGTTTAGTTCAAAATCCAAAAGTAAGTTTATGCTTTCTATTGGAGAAGAAGGCATAATGTTACTATATTTTAAAAATAATACTTTAAATAAAAGGTATTTTGTTAAGGGCAAAAACGATAAAGCAGTTTCCGATTTAATTTCATGTCTTTCATCAGACAAAAAAGCACCTTTATACCTGGTGCTTAATCATGCAGATCAAAATTACTCGCTACAGTTTATTACAAGGGCAAACAAGATTAGTGCCTATCTATCAGCAAAAACAAAGATGGAGCATTTTTCTCGTAATAATGACATAAGTTCAGTTTTTTTGGTTGAGAAGCCAAACAAATTCAATCAAAACTGGTGCTATCTTCTTGTTTCATCAAAAGCAAAGCATTTAGTAGAATATTGGTTGAATGTGTTTATTGAGATAGGCTCCAACTTTAAGGGAATATTAATGTTTCCTATAGAAATAAGTAATATAACAAAAAAGATTCTACATAAAGATCCTAATAATTGGAAAATTATAGTTGCTGCAACTAAAACGGGAGGCTATAGACAAGTGGTTCTTAAAGAGAATAAAATGATATTTACGCGTTTAGTACCATTTATTAATGATAATTTACCAGGAATTATTGCTGGTGGAATATATCAGGAAGTGCAAGATACTATTCGATCCTTAACTAAGTTTGGGTTTGAAAAAAATAACCCTATCGACCTTTGCATCATAGTGTCAGAAGATATTAAAGCTAGTTTATCAGTCATAAATTTTTCAGAGAACAGTGTGAACATATTAACTCCATATGAGTTATGCAAACTATTAGGAGCAGAACTAGCTATAAGTGAAAAAGATAACTTTTGCGATACCATAATTTTGTTTCACAGCTTTAAGAATAAATTAGCAGCTATTTTTAATACAAAGGAAACTAAAGAATTTTATCTATTCAATTATCTTTATTTAAACTCTCCTCAAATTTTTCTATACTTCGCTTTGGTTTTAGTTGTAATTAACGCCCTTTGTTTGCTAAATTTGTATTCAAACTTCAGTGTCGCTGATAATTTATCCGCAAAGCAGAGCACCTTAAATAACCAATTAACAAAACTTAGCCAAAGCTATAATGTAAAAAAAATAGATGAAATTTATGATTTTATTAATATCAATAATATTTTATCAAAAATAGAATACTCTCCTCTCACACAAGTTAAGTATGTAGAAAAGTTAAAAGTACCAGGTATAGAGCTTCGATCATTTGAATGGAATTATCATGAGGCAAAAAGTTATATTACCACAACTTTAAGGTTTAATTTTCGATCCGGTAAAAATATTTCCTATCAATACGAGAAACTACGAAAAAATTTAAACGATAATTTTCGTACCTATGACATTAATATTTCTAACTTACCTGCTGCTAAAGGGCAAAATCTATCTATTGATGTTGAAATAGGAGAGGCAATGTAGATTAATGACTATCTCTCAATTAAAAAGAAAAGCTACAATTCAGTTTATATCGTATTTGTTATTATCTGTTGGATTAATAGGGTTATTAACATATGTTGTTATCTATAACGAAAAGGTTTATAATAAAAACCAAATTGCGATTGATAAAATACGTTCTATTAATTTACAGATTACTGGAATTCAAAAAAAGGAAGTTGTTCTAAATAAAAACCTAGATTTATGGAAAAAAATTTCTTCTTCAAATTTACACAGTAGCAGATACATTGCAAATTTAAATTTCGAGCTTAGCAGGTTATATAAAAAGTACTATATATTAGAACCTGAAATATCAATTTCTATACCCGAAGAAGTTGAGCTCCACAACAAAAGTGAACGCACAAAAGTAATAAAAAGTGAAGTGGTCTTAAATTTAAGTTCAATCAGCGATAAGCATATTTTTTTATTTCTACAGTCTATTCCAAATCTGCCCGGTTATGTTATGATCAAATCTCTTATTTTAAACAAGCAGAGAAATATTGATGCTGTAACTATGAATCAAATTTTGAATGGTAATATGATAGAGATAGTGAGAGTTAATATAGTCTTTGATTGGTATACTATATTAAGTAGATAAGGTGATGAACATAAAGCTGTTTTTTATTTTTACGCTACTCATTTCCAATGTTAATGCATATTGCAGTTGTGAAGATATCATAGAAAGCATAGAAATTTGTAAGGAGTATTCTTGCCGACAATATATTGGCAATGAAGATTTTATTGAGCATAAAATATTAGGATTAAATAGTGGAAATTTATGCGTATATATAGAAAAACAAGGTGATGATGAAATGGTTTGTCATCATTCTCAGTATGGAATGATGATAGAAAAAAGATATTTTGAAAGTATTCTTAAAGTTGGCAATCAAGAAATCGATGATTTTATTGATATAGCAAATTTGCGTGCAAAAGAGTGTTTCTTTATTAACAATCAAAAACTAAGCTATACAGATCGGGACGATATAATAAGAGAAGCAGTGGAAAGTGACTTTGACGTTTTGTCACAATATAGTAACGTAAAAAGCATTTTTTTTGATGAAGAGCCAGTTAATAGAATGGTCAATGAAATGGAAAAGTTCAATTTACGGTCTTCAAGAGCTGCAAAAGAGGAGGTATCAGATAATTTCAACTGTAAGGTAGTGAGTTTAGACTCAATTTTATATCTTTCTTCCGATACATGGAAAATATGGGTAAATGGAAAGCTGTTTATAAATACTAAGGACTTAAAGGTGCACTCAGTCACTGAAAATTGTGTGACTTTTGTATGGGCCGTAGATCAAAAAGCAATAAAAAAGCATGCGAATGATTCTCAAAATGTATATCTTGGACATGGGAGTGTTATGTTTACGCTTTATCCAAAACAAAAATTTGACTTGGATAGCTTATCTATTAAATAATTTAGTATATAGCCAAAGTGACTTAGGTTTACCGACAATTTGAAAAACCGTCATCCCGCTGCTCGTTAGCGGGATCTCAACATAGATACCGCGGGTGGGTAGCTATATATGCGCTTGTAGCTCAGTTGGATAGAGCGTTGCCCTCCGGAGGCAAAGGCCGTGGGTTCGAATCCCTCCAAGCGCACTTTTAATTAAATTTGACAATAGTACTTTCACATAAGATAATAAAGGGATTTATTTAGAGTATAATTATGTCTGGTGGTACCATAAACAAAGTCATATTAGTTGGTAATTTAGGAAAAGATCCTGAAATTAGGACTACACAAAATGGAAAAGAGATGGCAAGTTTTTCAATAGCCACGTCTGAAAGTTGGACTGACAAACTTTCCGGTATGCGCTCTGAAAAGACAGAATGGCATAATATTGTAATTTTTAGTGAAGGATTAGTAAAAATCGTCAAAGATTTTGCACGCAAAGGCAGTAAAGTTTATGTTGAAGGTTCTTTGAGAACTAGAAAATGGACTGACCAAAACGGTAGTGAAAGATACACAACAGAGGTGGTTCTATATAATTTTAATAGCGCTCTTACTCTCTTGGATTCGCGACCAAATTCCGATTACAAGCCAAGTGAATACAAGCAAAATGAAACAGAACAAAAAAATAAGCACGAAAGTTTTGACAACGATATAAAAGATGAACTAATCGACGATGAAATACCATTTTAACAATTTAAATTGAAATTTACATTTTTATGGACTGCTTGTGTTACTCCTTTTAATTGCAATGGGGATGACATAGATTACCGCAGTTTGCAGCGTTTACTTACAATACAAGCTGAAGCTAAAAATGGCGTAGTGTTACTGGGTAGCACAGGTGAAGGCCTATCGCTTACTGATTCTGAAAAGCGTACATTAGTTGAATTTGTATGTAAGCTAAAATTAAATACGAAAATTATAATTGGTGTACCAGGAGTGAATCTATATCAAACTCTTGAATGGCTTGATTTTTGCAAGGGTATGCCTATTCATGGCTATCTAATGACAACTCCCATTTATGCAAAGCCCGGAATTATGGGGCAGACTTTATGGTTTGAAAAGCTGCTTGAGAAAGCACATGTGCCGGCTATGTTTTACAATATTCCATCGAGAGCAGGAGTGAGTCTTCACGCTGAAACTGTACGCAACTTATCCAGCCACGAAAAATTTTGGGCTATCAAAGATTCAAGTGGCACCGTTGATACTTTAGCTCAGTATAAGAAAGTTGCTCCAAATATTGAGGTCTTTTGCGGAGATGATAACATGATATCCGATATGGCCGCTTATGGTGCGGCTGGTCTGGTTTCCGTTGCTTCCAATGTTTGGCCACATGTAGCACATGAATATGTTAAGCAATGCCTACTGTCATTCCAGCACGTAACTAGAAAAAAAACAACTCCTCAAATGACAGGAAATGACATGAAAAGTTCAACAGATATCTGGCAACAAGCTTGCAAAGCTCTATTTATTGCCAGCAACCCAATACCCACTAAAGCACTTTTGCATGATATTGGTCTTATAGAACATCAAACTGTCCGCCTACCACTCAGCACAGAAGACTTGCCTTCTGTTGAGATATTAAGGCAAGCCAATAAAATGATTCTTGGATGGAAAGAACTGACTAATGACTAGGGCTAGGAACACAACCTGCACTAGCACCATTAACTTTCACACCGCTGTCAACCGAGCTATCTGGTTGTTCTCTGCTTTCAGTTTCTATTATCAAATTGCTTATTCTTTCAAAGTGATCCTCTAATTCTTTTACAAACGGGTCTTCTTCTAAAGGGCGAAGATACTCCTTTTCACCCTATTCCTTATCTATAGGCTTTTTGCGGGTGGCATATGTTGAACACTTTCTTTCAGTACTTGGTTTGCCCTTACATTCTCTTTCTTTTTGGTAATCTATAGGATTATGACCATTTGCATCATCAACTCTCATGCCGTGGCCGACCATACCTGGCGGTGGAGAAGAAGGGCATTTAGTTTTGCTATCAGGACCAGTATGGTTACCTGGTGGTATTGGTGGAGAAGAAGAGCGTTCAGTTATTTTACTCACAAGTTGCATAACAATTGCATTTGCTATTAGAGTCAAAATAGTTATAGCTATAGGTGATGTGACACCAAGAGCAACTAAGCCTGCTCCAACTCCAAAAGAAACCACAGCCCCTGCTATAAGAGGTAAAACACACTTACTCAATTTATCAAACAATTCAGCTTTTTCATTTATCTTTTTTTGGTCATATATATTACCATATA
Organism: Wolbachia endosymbiont (group A) of Myopa testacea; assembly: GCF_964027115.1. Lineage (NCBI taxonomy): Bacteria > Pseudomonadati > Pseudomonadota > Alphaproteobacteria > Rickettsiales > Anaplasmataceae > Wolbachia > Wolbachia endosymbiont (group A) of Myopa testacea. Next base: position 760,548 of record NZ_OZ034729.1, on the reverse strand, counting down.
TTTTATCGAGAGAGCTTCTATCTATAAGCAATAAAATGCCAACAAGCGTACACGCAACTAGCGGGAGCATAGAGCCAATCATCCCCCCTGCGATCAAAGGCGGTAAACTAGGACAATATTTAAGAGCTGTGATACTAGCTATAAGCCCTACAGACCCTATGGCTATTGCTGCATATGATGCAAACTTTTTTAGGTTTACCGACGATTTGAAAAACGACAAATTCGTCATTCCGCTACTAGTTAGTGGAATCTATGGCGAGATACCGCGAATGAATCGCGGTATGACGTGTTGCTTGGGTCAGCTATAGGACCTGTACCAGCACCATGACCTTACCCAGAAAAAATGGAGAGAAAGAAAGGAGTTTTTTTGTGGTAATGACCCTACCCAATCAATCCGTAACCGTTCACAGATTTCCACTTAATTCTTCAATCTCACTAATAGAAAGGCCAGTAAACTTGACAATAGTGTTGACATCAACATTATTAGCCAGCATTGCTTTTACGACTTCAATTTTTCCTTTCTCTATACCTTTTTCTATACCTTTCTCTTCAGCAAGATCAAGTCTGTATTCAAGAATGGCTTCTTCTTTGCGTAGATCCATTATTCTTTCTTCGTAAGCTACTAAATCTTTTTCGTTCCAACGAAACTTATCTAACTCATCATATGCTAGCTTTATTATTGGTGCCTTTTCTGCAATTTTCTTTAGATCTTCATCTGTCGTTTCTTCAGCATATTTAAAGAAAAATAGCCAACGATCTACTATGCTTTCTAGCTGTTCTACTTTGCTTTTTGTAAATTTAGGTAACTCAATAAAGATAAATTGAAAATCTTTTAAGTAATGGCCGTTGGTTTTTATATCACGTATATTATGAGTAGAGATATAACCAACTTCTTCAGGAAGTAAGTTACAATTGGAAATAGCAATAAAGAAGACTTTCTTTAAATCAATGTAGTTGCCAGATTTATCTAATTGTCTTGAGTAAGCCTTAGCAGCATATAGTTGAGCGCGTTTCTCAAAACCTTTATCACGAGCCAGTTGCATCTCAATCACAAACCTATTACCAATAGAATCCTTGCAGAGAACATCAACAATACTTTGTTTATCAGAGGCAATTTCGGGATCCATGATAGTACTTAAGAATTCTACTTCTTGTATTGCACTTGCCTCAGCAAATCCTAAAATATCGTTCAAAAAGTGAATAAGGATATTCTTATTTTTTTCCGTTCCAAAGATTTTTTTGAAACACAAATCATTGCGAGGATCGAGAAATTTTGAAAGAGCCATAATGCTTGGAAAATATTAATAATTATACACTATTATTAACAATTATTCAACTATATTTTTGAAGATAGCTAGTTTCTATATTTACTTTAAATTGAAGAAAGCTCAAATGAAAGATCGTATTTTTCACAGAATGCAGTCTGGTTACTATATAATTTTTTGATTTTCACTTTTTTTTTAACCTTGCAATGATATTTTCTTTGCCGATAAAAATTAATAATTTAGCGAGCTCTGGTCCTGTTTCTGTTCCTGTTAAAGCTGAACGCAACTGCATAAATAAGTCTTTTGCCTTTATATCCACTGTCTGTCGAATAGCTTTTACCCACTCTGATAATGTGTTTTTGTTACAATCGCCTTGAGGCAATGCATTGAACGCAATTTTTATAAGCTCCTTATCAAGAATCACAGGCTCTATATCAGATTTGCATATTTTCCACCACTTGGCCACCTCAGAAAACCTTTCTATATTTTTCCTTATAAAATACCAAAACTCTGAGGAGCCCACTCCAATTTGATTTAAACGTTCTTGTACAATTTCAAATGACATTTGTTGCAGCACTTTGCTATTTAGCTTGTATACTTCACTCAAGCTGAATTGTGCAGATGCTGAGCTAAATTTTTTAATATCAAATGAGTCAATTAAAGACTGTATGTCAGCATGAGCTTCTATCGGATCAGATGTTCCAAGTTTTGCTAAATAGCTAGTTAGCGCCATTGGTTCAGTCTCATCTTCTCTTATGGACTTGATATCCAGCCCGCCTTTCCGTTTCGATATCTTGCTATCATCAAAATGTAGTAGAGAAAGGTGAGTAAATATAGGGATTTTCGCTTTTAATGCTTTAATCATTTGGATCTGAACTGCGGTATTAGTTACATGATCTTCCCCACGTACAACATGGGTTACATTAAAGTCAACGTCATCAATAACAGAAGGTAGCATGTATGTATAAATTCCATCTTCTCTTTTTACCACAGGATCGCTGATGTGACTTGTTGCAATATTTATTTCACCTTTAACTTCATCATTCCATTTAACAACTTCATTTCTATCCAATCTAAACCTGAAATGTGGTCTTCGTCCTTCTTGCTCATAATGGATTTTCTCTTGCTCAGTTAGAAGCAATGCACTTCTGTCATAAACAGGAGGAAGTCCTTGTTTTAATTGCAACTTTCGTTTAATTTCTAACTCTTCTCTTGTTTCATAGCATGCATAAATATGCCCTTCTTTTATTAACTGCAAGAACACCTCATTATAGCGCTCAAAGCGCTCTGATTGCTTAAAACTTGCATCCCAATCGATACCAATCCATTTTAGGTCTTCTATGATATTATTTATATATTTGACATCTGAACGCTGAAGGTCAGTATCATCAAAACGGAGTAGAAATTTTCCATTTTGATTACGTGTGTACATCCAACAAACCAAAGCAGTTCGTACGTTTCCTACGTGGAGATAGCCAGTTGGGCTTGGAGCGAATCTTGTTAGCATTTAAATAGCAATATTGTAAAATAATAACTTATTTACTCTAATTTATTTTAATTTTATATAAATATACGGCTAAAGCAAGTGAGATCTGCTAATACAATTGAGCAAGAGAAGAATAAGTATGGCTATAGCATTGTGGCACCTTTGATATTTGATGGATTAAGACCATATGATAAATTCAAGAAAATTCACAACTTGACGACAAAGGCTAATGTAGCATTATATTGATATCATGACTAACTTAGAAAAGATGAGAGAAAAACTGCAAGATCAAATAAATTATCATAATGTTTTGTATCACCAAAAAAATAAGCCAGAAATAAGTGATGCTGAATATGATGAACTGAAGAAAAAGTTAGCTGAAATAGAGGCACAATTTCCAGAAATTTATGCAACACAAGATAGTGTTGGTGCTCCACCTGATGAGAGGTTTTCTAAGGTGGAACATCAAGAACCTATGCTTTCTCTTGAGAATGCTTATGACGAACAAGATGTAGAGAAATTTTTGTCTAAAATAAAGAGGTTTTTAATTGAGGACAAAATAGAGATATTATGTGAGCCAAAAATTGATGGGTTGTCGTTTTCTGCAATTTATGAGGATGGGAGATTTGTTAAAGCTGCAACTCGAGGTGACGGTTTTTTAGGGGAAGATGTCACTCACAATGTTGCAACAATAAAAGGCTTTCCTAAGTTTTTGCAAGGTGTGCAAGGTAGATTGGAAGTAAGAGGTGAAATATACATCAGTAACAGCGACTTTTTAAAGTTAAATGAAAACGATGAATTTGCCAATCCTCGAAATGCAGCTGCTGGTTCTCTAAAGCAATTGGATGCAAACATTACAGCAAGTAGACCACTTAGATATTTTGCTTATTCTTTGATTGGTGGAGCAGAGAAAAGTCAAAGTGAAATACTAAATAAGCTTGAGGCACTTGGTTTTTGCGTAAATGAGCATCAGTCCTTAACGAGTAGTTTGGATGGAATGCTGAAGTTCTATAACGAGGTCTATAATTGTCGCTATAACTTGGATTATGATATTGATGGAATAGTCTATAAAGTAAATGATTTGGTACTACAAAATCGTCTAGGGAATACTCACAAAGCACCGCGCTCAGCACTTGCATACAAGTTTTCTGCGGTTTATGCAAAAACAAAGTTAAATAAGATATTTATACAGGTGGGCAGAACAGGGGTTTTAACTCCAGTTGCAGATTTAGTGCCAGTCAATATTGGTGGGGTGCTAGTTAGTAGAGCAAGTCTGCATAACCAAGATGAGATAAAACGTAAAGACATAAGAGAGGGAGATATTGTAACAATCAAAAGGGCAGGAGATGTAATTCCCCAGATCATTGAAGTGAACAGAGATTCTCGTCTTCCAAATACACCTGAATTTGTGTTTCCTGGAGTATGCCCTGAATGTGGTAGTAAAGTACGTCAGGTTGAGGGAGAGGCGGCAGTAAGATGTCCTGAGGAATTTGCCTGTAAAGCTCAAATAATAGAAAAACTAAAGCATTTTGTATCGAAAGATGCATTTGACATTGTTGGCCTTGGTGATAAGCAGATAGAGTTTTTTTACAACCTTGATCTGATAAAACAAATCCATGATATTTTTATTTTAGAAGAAAAATTGGATGAATTTAATCTGGAAGGACAGTCTGGCTGGGGCGAGAAATCTATAGCTAATTTGTTAAATTCTATACAAAGCAGAAGGGTGATAACTCTAGATAGGTTTATATTTTCTTTAGGTATTAGATTTATTGGCCAAGTTGCAGCAGAATTGCTTGCAGATTATTATGTTTCTTATTATAATTGGTATAATTCGATGATTGAACTGTCATCAGATAATACTGAGCTAGTCGGTATAGACGGCATAGGAAAAAAAGGGGCTGAATCTTTGGAATCATTTTTTTCTAAGGAACATAACATCAAAATGTTAAATGATCTTACTGCTTGTCTTCAAATTCTTCCTGTGAGCTCCAACTCTAGTGACTCTATTTTAAATAATAAAATTATAGTGTTTACTGGTAAGCTACTTGCTATGAGTAGAGGAGAGGCAAAAGTAAGAGCCAAAACTCTAGGAGCAAAGGTCAGCTCACATCTTTCTGCTAAAACTGACTACCTAATTGCAGGAGAAAAACCAGGATCCAAATATAAAAAGGCAGTGGAATTAGGTGTAGAAATTTTAGATGAAGACCAGTGGCATAAAGTGATAAGTTCGGGAGTGTTCAAATGACACTTGGATTGTATATTAAATCAAAGTTGCAAGACTATAATGAGCAAGCTGTTAATTGGATTGATTGGGTAGGGTCATTACCACAAAAAAACTCCTTTCTTTCTCTCCATTTTTTCTGGGTAAGGTCATGGTGCTGTTACAGGTCCTATAGCTGACCCAAGCAACACGTCATACCGCGATTTATTCGCAGTATCTCAGCATAGATTCCGCTAACAAGTAGCGGAATGACGAATTTTTGTTTTTCAAATTATCGGTAAACCTAAGTCACTTTAGCTATAGCTATCTTCAAAAATATGGTTGAATAATTGTTAATAATAGTGTATAATTATTAATATTTTCCAAGCATTATGGCTCTTTCAAAATTTCTCGATCCTAGCAATGATTTGTGTTTCAGAAAAATCTTTGGAACGGAAAAAAATAAGAATATCCTGATCCACTTTTTGAACGATATTTTAGGGTTTACTGAGATAAATGCAATACAAGAAGTTGAGTTTCTTAGCACTATTATGGATCCCGAAGTTGCCTCTGATAAACAAAGTATTGTTGATGTTCTCTGCAAGGATTCTCACGGAAATAGATATATAGCAGAAATGCAGCTCGCTAGAGACAAGGGCTTCGAAAAACGCGCTCAATTATATGCCGCTAAAGCCTACTCAAGACAATTAGATAAATCTGGCAACTACATTGATTTAAAGAAAGTCTTCTTTATTGCTATTTCCAATTGTAACTTACTTCCTGAAGAAGTTGGTTATATCTCTACTCATAATATACGTGATATAAAAACTAACGGCCATTACTTAAAAGATTTTCAATTTATCTTTATAGAATTGCCCAAATTTTCAAAAAGTAAAGTAGAGCAGTTAGAAAGTATAGTAGAAAGGTGGTGTTTCTTTTTTAAATACGCAGAAGAAACAACAGAAGAGGACTTAAAAGAGATAGCAGAAAAAGCGCCAATAATAAAGCTAGCATATGATGAATTAGACAAGTTTCGTTGGAACGAAAAAGATTTAGTAGCTTACGAAGAAAGAATAATGGATCTACGGAAAGAAGAAGCCATTCTTGAATACAGACTTGATCTTGCTGAAGAGAAAGGTATACAAAAAGGTATAGAGAAAGGAAAAATTGAAGTCGTAAAAGCAATGCTGGCTAATAATGTTGATGTCAACACTATTGTCAAATTTACTGGCCTTTCTATTAGTGAGATTGAAGAATTAAGTGGAAATCTGTGAACGGTTACCTATATGTTTTTGCTGGCAAAAATTCTCTAATGGTCTTAAATAAAACTTTCAGTGAGTAATTGTCAGACATGTTGTGCTCTGCTGATTTCATCAAGTATACTTCAACATCGGTTGACTTAATTTTTTCAGCTAAATTCAATGAAGTTTGATAAGGAACATCTTTATCATTAATGCTATGCAATAAGCGCACAGGACAGTTTATATCTATTGCTTCTCTGTTTAAAAGAAGGTTCTTTCTGCCATCTTCGATCAAATTTTTAGTTATTTTGTATGTACAATGCTCTGAAGTAAAATCTATTACACCTTTAGAACCTAGTTCTTCTTTTTGCTTGCCTGACAATTGCTTGAATATCAAATCTTCAGTAAAATCAGGAGCAGACGATATGCCGATTAATGCTGCAATTTTTTCTGGAAATTGAAGGGCAATGAGCAGCATCAGCCATCCTCCCATACTTGAACCTATAATTATTTGTTTATCGCTAGTTAATTCACTTATCACTTTAGCACAATTTTCTTGCCAATCACTTATCGTGTAATCAATAAAATCACCACTTGAATGACCGTGACCAAAATAATCAAATAGCACAAGTGCTATATCGTTTTCTTGGCAAAATTTGTAAATAGCAGTTGCTTTAGTTCCATCCATATTAGATGCAAATCCACCGAAAAAAACTACAGAAGCTTTCTTTCCTTGTAGCTTTCGATATGCTATGTGACCATTATTTCCATCATTACAATAATCCATACTACTTTGGCAAAGCAACCGGGTTATCACTCAATTGACGCAAATAACTAACTAGATCTGCAATTTCTTGTGGATTGGAAATACCTGCAAATGCCATACGCGTACCTTTTATATAGGCTTTTGGGTTCTTTAAGAAAGCAAATAGCTCCTCATACCCCCATTTTCCACCTCTTTCAAGCACTGCTTTTGAGTAATTGAATGAGTTACCAAGATGAGCCTTTTTGTTTCCAACTACGTTCCATAAGTTTGGTCCTACTTTATTCATTCCACCTTTCTCAAAACTATGGCAGGCTATACATTTCTTCCCTGCTGACTTGCCTTTTTCAAAGCTAGCATTCTGCATGAGCGCTCCAATATCGAGCGCCACTTGCTCGATTTTTTGCTGGGACTCATTGTTACCAGCAGCTACTATCGTTTGGTGTTCAATCTTATATTCCTCTGGACTATACAGCATATCAACTACGTTGCTGACTATCATAATGATTAGCCCAGAAAGTAAAATCGATGCTGCAATCTTATTAAGCTCCATAGTTAATTTTTATCAATTAATGTTGCTTAAATTATGCAAATATTTTCGCAAATAGCAACCAATTACCTTGAAGCTCGCTAAAGATGAGAGTCTCTAGCTACAAATATTAAGAAATTTACCAAATGAAAAAAAAGGCAAAAGAAACCCTGGGGTTATTATCCGCTTTAAAATATTGGCGTTTTTTATGTTTTAAACGCTTGACAAGCGAGATTAAGCTGCTTTTAATTGCAACTAACCTACGCTGCAAATGTTTAAGAAATTTACCAAGCAGAAAAAAAGACAAAGAATCCCCGAGTTAGCTAGTCTTTTACTATCTTTGTCGAGTATTGGCATTTTTTGATGTCTTGTAACGCTTTGTAAGCGCGTTCAGCTTATTTAGATAAAAATCTAGATGTAGATGAAGTTTTGTAAAGACATACAGTATCTATATACTGCAAAAAATTGAACATAAGACGCCAATACATTAAGTAATCCTTACCTTTTAATCTGCAGATTGGCGAAAACAAATACAATAGCTTCAGTTTCATGATAAGGGGACTGGCGGAGTTTGTCAAGTGGTTTTTGTAGCTCTCATGGTTTTTGGATTCTAACGTCACACGCTGGGATGATACCAGTTGTTACTCAAACAACAGTTATGCAAGAGATCTGATTACATCTAAGCTAACAATGGACCACTAGATATATTACTAACTACGTTGACCTGACTCAATATTTTATTAGTGGGATTGAAATAATTTTCTATAAATTCCTTATATATAGCTGTTAATTTGTGTATATCATTTACTAATACGCATTCGTTTATCTGATGTGCGGTTTTGTTGATTATACCAAATTCAATCACTGGACAAACATCTTTGATAAACGCAGCGTCAGATGTGCCACCACTTGTGCTCAGCACAGCATCAATACTGGTAACTTTATTTATCGCATCAAGCATAATATCAGTATTTCTATCAGGAGTAGAGAGGAAAACGTCCCTGCTGCTATGCATAGAAAGTTTATAATCGTTAGTTACACTGGAGCATATTTCATCAATCAGCTTATATAAGCCGTCAGGTGTTTGTGTATCGTTATATCGAATGTTAAAACGTGTAGTTGCTGAACTAGGTATTAGATTGCTAGTATTATTTCCAACATCGATAGTAGTAACTTCGCAATGTGAAGGCTGAAAATATTTATTACCATGATCAAAAGTAGTATTTTTTACCTTACTCAATATCGATATTACCTTATATATTGGATTATCTGCTAGTTCTGGGTAGGCAACGTGTCCTTGTTTTCCATGGCAAATTAATTCAAATGTTACAGAACCTCTTCTGCCTATTTTTATGGTATCACCTAATTTCTCACTACTGGTTGGTTCGGCAACTACACAAAAATCTATCTTTTTTTGCTTACTTTTCATCCATTCCAAAACTGCCTTTGTTCCATATTCTTCCGTGCTTTCTTCAGCACTGGTAATCAATGCACTTATCGAACCATTAAATTGAAACTTTTCTGCAATTAAATTTGCCATAGCAGCAATAAATGCAGCTATTCCGCTTTTCATATCAGCTGCTCCTCTTCCATATAGCATTCCATCTCTAACTTCTGGATTAAATGGACCAAATGCCCAATCTTTTAACTGACCCGGTGGTACAACATCAACATGCCCAGCAAAGCACAAATTTGGTACTCCATTTATATATTTCGCATAAAGATTTTTAACTTTAGTTCCATCATCACCAAATTCTAAAATCTCACAGTCAAAGCCACTTTTCTTGAAGATTGTTGCTATATGCTCTATTGCCCCGCCGTCCCTTGGTGTTATACTCTCAAAAGAGATCAATTTCTTAGTTAGCTCTACAGGGTCAATTTTCATGTCAATCTTAAAATACTTATATTGCTATATTGTAAACACTCTATGCACTATTTAAAACAAATATTACATCAAGCCGAACAAACTTTTCTAAGGGAAGTAATAACAGATTACCACCTTGCTGATGATATCTATAAAATATGCACACGACATGGAAATGACATCTTTCTAGTTGCAGATGAAAATACAGCAAAACTTTTAAACAAAAACGTATTTAATAAAATTTCTCACTTAATTATCCCGAGCAATACTATTAGGCCTCTTGCAAAACCTCATATCATTTCGGATGCTCCCTACATTTTATCATCCCAGTCCTCCGAGACTGGGATCCAGGAAAAAAAATCAGCGTCACGCGCTGGAATGACACCAACCATGGGTACTAATCTTTCACTTGCCTCTCTTGAAACCATAAATCTAGTTAGAAACAAAGCAAAAGACAGTGACTTAATAGTTGCATTTGGTAGCGGCACCGTTAACGACATCTGCAAATATGCAAGCTACCTCGAGAAAAAAGATTATATATCGTTCCCAACAGCAGCTTCCATGAATGGATATACATCCGCAAATGCTTCAATATTAGTAAATGGATACAAAAAATCGTTCAAAGCACATCTTCCAAGAGCGATATATATAGATATAGACATACTTACCAATGCACCACTGCGCCTCACATTAAGCGGATTTGCAGATTTCATTTGCCGTTCGACAGTTCAGGCTGACTGGCTACTATCTCATTTGTTGCTTGGCACAGAATACAATGAATTACCTTTTACACTTGTTCGCGATTTGGAGCAAATTTTGCTAAGAGAGTATACGGCGCTTACTAAAAGAAGTAGAAAAGTGGTCCTATTACTTATGGAAGTTCTACTAATTTCAGGACTTGGAATGGTAATATCAAAAGGCAGCTATTCTGCAAGCCAAGGAGAGCATATGATAGCTCACGCAATGGAAATGGTAACAAGAGATCATTCCTCACTACATGGCGAAAAAATTTCTGTTACGACGATTACCATGGCTAATTTGCAGGAAAAGATATTATCAATACAAAACCCGATTATCAACCCGACCACTTTAGATGTAAAACATATAACTCAGTGCTTTGATAATATCGAATTTGTAAGAACTTTTGAACAGAAGCAAATTATGCAGCAAAAAATCCAAGAGATTATTTGTAAAGAATGGACTAATATTTCCAATTTAATTAAGCAAAATTTACTACCTGCAAAATACCTGCAAAAAATATTTGAAGATCTATCAATTCCGCACTTACCAGAGCACCTCAGTTGGAATAAAGAACAATATTGTAAAGTGGTCGATCTTGCGTTTGCAACAAGAGATAGATTCACCTTTCTTGACTTAGCTAATTGCATAGAAGAAAGTTAAGTTTTGTAGTGAAATTCTGTCATTTAAAGAGATCATAGGCCAAAAGCTAAACCCTTTTCACAATCTCTTATCCATTTTCCTCTAAACTGTAGACCTAAGTGGATATACAACTGAACGTAACCATTCCAAGTAGCTGACACTGGGTTGCACTATTTCACCAATAGCACTATCTTGCTAAACATAGTTCAGTTCGAGTGGCTGAGGAGGGACTTGAACCCCCGACCAAGAGATTATGATCCTCCTGCTCTACCAACTGAGCTACTCAGCCTAATTGAAAACCTTGCTATATATGTGACCTACATGCTTTGTATAATATTTCAAATCAAACAAAGATTCAAGTTTTTCCGAGTTAATAACCTTAAGTAAAGGTTTATCTTGTTTCAATTCGGCCAGAAAATCACTGTTGTTTTGTTTCACTTTCATTGCATTGCTCTGAACAATTTTATACGCCTCTTCCCTCGCTAAACCACTATTTACTAACTCAAGCAATACACGCTGTGAGAAAACTAAACCTTTTGAAGAATTTAAGTTCTTTTCAATGTTTTCCTTATTGATTACCAATTTATCTATCAAATCTGTTAATCGCACTAAAGCAAAATCCATTGTTATACAAGCATCAGGAGCAATGCATCTTTCCACAGACGAGTGTGATATATCACGTTCGTGCCACAATGCAACATTTTCTAACGCAGGAAAAACATAACTGCGTATTAAACGTGAGAGTCCCGTCAGATTTTCACTTAAAATAGGATTACATTTGTGTGGCATAGCAGAGCTTCCCTTCTGCCCAATGGAAAAATGCTCAGAAATTTCGCCGATTTCAGTTCTTTGCAAATGACGAATTTCAATTGCAATATTTTCTATTGAGCTTGCAATCACTCCCAAAACCGAAAAGAACATGGCATGTCTATCACGAGGAATGACTTGAGACGATATGGTTTCAGGTATGAGTCCCATTTCTTTCGCTACATACTCTTCAATAAACGGATCAACATTTGCAAAATTACCTACTGCACCTGATATTTTACAAATTGAGATCTCTTTTTGCGCGCTAATTAATCTCTGATAATTGCGTTTAAATTCAGCATAAAATCTAGCAAATTTTAATCCAAGAGTTGTTGGTTCTGCATGCATTCCATGACTGCGCCCAACACAAACAATATCTTTATAGTCCTCAGCTTTTTTTTTCAATACTGCAAGTAAATTTTTTAGATTCCCGAGTAAAATATCACATGACTCTTTCAACTGCACCGCAAGGCATGTATCCAAAACATCAGAACTTGTCATTCCATAGTGGAGATAACGAACATCAACTCCCGCTTTTTCAGCAACATATGTCAGAAAAGCTATAACATCATGTTTTACAATGGATTCAATTTCGTTGATACGTTCAATATCAAATTCAATAGCACCAGAGAGCTTCTGAGCAACACTATTTGGAATCACTCCTAACTCTGCTTGAGCTTCACACGCTAATTTTTCTGTTTTAAGCCATATATTAAATTTATTATTTTCCTCCCAAATGGAAGACATTTCTTTTTGGCTATAGCGCGGGATCATTAAATGACCCCCGTCTTATCTTTGAACATGCTAGATCCCAGTGTCACGCACTGGGATGACACCAGCTTAGCCATGGAAGACATTTCTTTACGGCTATAACGAGGGATCATCTTTAATCAGCTTCACCACCATCAGTAGCTTCTTTATTCGCACCTTGCCCTGCCTCTTGTTGCTCAGACTTCTGATTTTGCAACTTTACTTGCCTTAATTCATGCGCATCTGTTTCGGATTTCACGACGTATATAGTAATTGGTACTACTACTTCACTATGTAATTCTACGTTTACTTGGTATTCACCCAAGTTTTTGATGCTTATTCCACCAAAAGATAAACTACGATGATCTATCGCATGTCCTTCTTGTAGTAAAACTTTCGCAATTTCACGTGTTGTTACAGAACCAAAAATTTTACCATCCTCTGAAGCTTGCTTTATCAATACCACAAACTTATCATGTAGTGACAATGCAAGCTCTTTTGCTACATTTAATCTTTTTATATTCTCTTCTTCCAGTAATAAACGTTGCTCCTCTAGCTTTGTTAAATTTTCCTTGGTAGCTTTCACCGCTTTTCTTTGTGGAAAAAGAAAATTACGTGCATAACCTGGTTTAACTTTGACAACTTCACCAAGCTTACCTAAAGTCCTTATATTTTCCTTTAAAATTATCAACATAAATTACCTAAACTTTTTTAGTACAGTAAGGAACAAGAGCTAAAAAACGTGCCCTTATGATCGCTAAGCGTAACTTCCTTTGTTTTTTTGCACATACGCCTGTTAACCTTCTAGGTAATATCCTACCATAGTCAGAGGTAAACTTGGATAATAAATCTGTATTCTTATAATCTATTTCTTCATCTTTAGACGTAGCAAGAGGGCAAACTTTAGAACGCCTAAAGCCAGTCCTATTATTTACAGATACGTAAGAATTATTAAAACTATTTCGTCTTTTCATCATTATGCGTTTTGCTCCTCAATTTGTTTATTCATCATATAAGATTTACCTTCAAAAAATTTATCAACCTGCACAGACAAGTGGCGAATAACGTTCTCATTAAGTTTCATTCTACGCACAAATTCATCCAGAATGTTTGCAGTAGAACTTATGCACATTATACAATAATGACCGCTCTTCATCTTATTTATTGGATATGCAAAATCCAAAAGACCCCAATGTTCATACTTGATTAATCCCGATGCTTCAATGTTTTTCAAAAGCATCTCCAATGCTTTGCTCGATTGAGTTGGACCGTTTATTCTAAAATCTTTCAAAATATCTTGAAAAATCTTTATTAGATATTCTGAAATATTTCTCTTCAAAGCATTTACTGCATTATGGATAAACGCACTTTTAGTAATTTGCTCACTGCCTCCTAGAAATTTTATAAAATCTTGCTTTATTCCTAAATCTTTTAGGTCATCTTTCAACTCTTTATCGATTTTTGACTTCACTTCTTTCAAATTTGAAAGATCTTCTTCCAATTCAACCCATAAAATTTTTGTAAGATCTTCCAAGAAATCAGAGTAAGCAACTAGACCTTCTTTAATGTTTTCAGCACGCGTTTCTAACTCTTGTTTTGTAAGCGTACTATTTTGCCTTTCCATAAGACTCTTGATCTTTTGGAAAATAACATCTGCTTTAATATTTTTCAATGAAACAGCTAGCTCTTGGACCATCTCCTCTACTTCTTGCTGTAATAATCCTTGTTGTGCTATAAAAGTAAATTCATAAAGATTCACTATATCTTCCTTTAATACCGATTAAATATTTCATTATATAAAGCTTTTTTATATAAGCAAGTTATTTGTATTAATTTCTACGCCTTTAATCCAGCTTAAATTAGATATTTCATAAATAACTTGAGGAGCAATTGAGTATGCACCTGGTAATAAGATGCTCACTTTATGTTTTTCGAGAAGAAGTTTTAGCATTATTTTGGTTCTGCCTTTATCTTTTAATATTGCATTTAATTCCATAGCGGCTTTTTGCGAATCCGTGCACTCAGTGGTGAGAACTAATTCCTTTATTGTAGAAGCGATTCTTTTTGTAAACTCAGATATATCCTTGCCTGCTAATCTTGTCGTATTTTCCGAAGCTTCAAGATCAATTATCACAAATGTTCCTGGTGAAAATAAATCTCTTTTTTCTTCTATTATTTCATTATTATAAAATGCTATTTCAGAAACGTTATGGGGATCAGAAAGTGTGAGTATAACAAATCTTCCACGCTCTGAAGTTCTCATACGTGCATTTAATATTACCCCAGCAGTTTTTGCTGTTCTATTTTCTCCGATAAACCCAATATTTAACTTTTCCAGAAGAATTCTAAATTTTTCAAGTGGATGATTAGTTAAATAAAATCCTAGTGAAAATAACTCATGCTCTAATTTTTCCTCTTCATCAAAATTTTCCACATTCTCAAATTTCGGTTTAAGGACATCAAGACTACCAAACAAAGCAGCTTGACTTGATTCCCTATCCTGTTTGTTTTTATTTGCAAAGTAAATCAGCATGTCCATTGACTCATATAGCTGCTTTCTGTTCTTATGCACGCTATCGAATGCCCCGGATTTAATTAGGCTTTCTAGCGCTCTCTTATTTATTATATGACCTGAATTTTGAATGAATTCCCATATGTCCTTATAAGCGCTTGAACGTGTGTTCACTATTCCTTCTGCTATAGAAAAACCAACATTCCTCAAGGCAGCAATACCATAACGTATGCACTCACCCTCTATTGAGAATTCAGCTTGAGACTTGTTTATATCAGGTGGAAGAACGGTAACGCCACTAAACTTTGCTGCATGATAAAATAAATTCAGTTTATCTCTATCATCAATATTTAGATTCATTAGTGCTGTAAAAAATTCTAATGGATAGTTAGCTTTAAGGTAAGCCGTTTGATAAGATATAACCGCATATGCAGCTGCGTGAGATTTATTAAATCCATAACCAGCAAATTTTGCAACAAGGTCAAAGATATAACTTGCCCTGTCATAATCAACGCCATTCTTTGTTGCTCCTTGGATGAAAAGTTCACGTTGTTTATCCATCTCTTCCTTAATTTTCTTACCCATGGCACGTCTCAGCAGATCTGCTTCCCCTAAGCTATACCCGGAAAGAATACGGGCTATTTCCATCACCTGCTCCTGGTAGATTATTACCCCAAATGTTTCTTTTAACACTCCTTCAAGTAACGGATGAATATAATCTGGCTTTTCAAGTCCATGCTTTCTTGCAACATAAGTTGGAATGTTATCCATAGGTCCTGGACGATAAAGGGAAATTAAAGCGATAATATCTTCAATGCAATCTGGCTTTAATTTGATTAAAGCTTCTCTCATTCCCGAACTTTCAAGCTGGAACACTCCAATTGAATCACCGCTAGAGAGAATCTCATAGGTTTTTTGATCATTCAAAGGAACTGAAGAAATATCGATCTTTTTTTCATCACGATTAATTAAACGACATACATGATCTATTAGTGTTAGCGTACCAAGTCCAAGAAAATCAAATTTTATTAACCCAGCTTTCTCCACATATTTCATGCTGTATTGAGTGATTGGCAGAGCCGAATTTGGATCGTAGTACACAGGAACAAAATTTTCCAACTTTTGATCACATATTACAATTCCAGCAGCATGAGTTGAAACGTGACGATATATTCCTTCAAGCTTTAGTGATATATCAAGAAGCTTTGCAATTACCTCATCACTATCCCGTTCTTTCTGCAGGTTTTGATCAAGCTCTATCGCTTGCGATAAAGTTACAGGATTTACTGGATTAAATGGAACCATTTTAGATATTTTATCCACTTGAGAGTAAGGCATTTGCAATACTCTACCAACATCACGCAATACTGCCCTTGCTTGCAATTTTCCAAAAGTGATTATTTGAGCAACATAACCGTACTTTTTCTGAACATAATCAATAACCAGGTCCCTTTTCTCTTGGCAGAAATCGATATCAAAGTCAGGCATTGATACACGATCGGGATTTAAAAACCTTTCAAATATTAGGCCAAACTTTATTGGATCAAGGTCTGTAATCTGTAAGCTCCAAGCAACAATTGATCCAGCACCAGAGCCTCTTCCTGGACCAACTGGAATGCCATTTGCTTTGCTCCAACGAATGAAATCAGAAACTATCAAAAAGTAGCCAGCGTAGTTCATCGAAGTTATTACGCTTAGTTCGTAATTCAGCCGATCGTAGTATTGTTTAAGGTCTATATCTGTCTCATTCGCAATGCGGAATTCTAATCCTGCAACTGCCTGCTCCCTCAGTTCTTCATTCTCAGTTTTATTTTCTCGACAAGGAAATTTAGGCAAGATAGGCTGCCTGCTTCTTGGCATGTAAGAGCACCGCTTAGCTATCACTAAAGTGTTATGAATTGCTTCGGGAATGTCGCTGAACAGTTCCTCCATTTCTGCCACAGATTTGAAGTAATGCTCGGTAGTTAACTTCTTTCTGTTATTCTCCAGGGCATAACTCCCCTCCGATATGCACGTTAATATGTCATAAGCCTCATAATCAGAACTATTTGGAAAAAACACATCGTTCGTTGCAACCAGTGGTACATTGCGCTGATAAGCAAAATCTATTAAAGCTTCTTCAAGCTCTAGCTCTTTATTCAGCCCATGACGCTGCAATTCAACATATAAATGACCATCGAATGCTGAAAGCAGTTTTTCAACCGTTTCTTTATCTTGCCCCAACAATAGTTGAGCCAAATATCCACCGGTTAAAGCGATCAGACCCATACTTAAATTCAATAGCTCATCAAAATCAACGTAAGGAATATCGCTGTTATTCTTGCGCTTTTTAAAAGACTCACTCACCAAAGTGACTAAATTAGTGTACCCTTGCTCATTTTTTGCAAGCAATAATATAGGTAAATTTTGTTCTGAATGTTTAACTATAATATTGCATCCTATTATTAGCTGTATTCCCCTACTTGCTGCATATTCTGAAAATTCGAGCGAGCCAAACAAGTTGCCTGAATCAGTAATTGCAACCGCTGGCATTTTATTTCGCAAACAAAGGCCTATCAGCTCCTCAATTTTAACCGAGCTTTCAAGCAGCGAATAAACACTATGAACACGTAAGTGTATGAACATAAAAAACTTTAGATCAACAAAAAAGGATAACATTAATTTACCCATGAGAACATAATTTCATGAAAACAAAAGCCTATAAAATTCTAAAATTAAAATACAAAAACTTCCTTGACAAACTCCGTCATCCCCCTTATCATGACAGTGAAGCTATTGTATTTGCTTTCGCCAATCTGCAGATTAAAAGGTAAGGATTACTTAATGTATCGGCGTCTTATGTTCAATTTTTTGCAGTATATAGATACTGTATGTCTTTACAAAACTTCATCTACATCTAGATTTTTATCTAAATAAGCTGAACGCGCTTACAAAGCGTTACAAGACATCAAAAAATGCCAATACTCGACAAAGATAGTAAAAGACTAGCTAACTCGGGGATTCTTTGTCTTTTTTTCTGCTTGGTAAATTTCTTAAACATTTGCAGCGTAGGTTAGTTGCAATTAAAAGCAGCTTAATCTCGCTTATCAAGCGTTTAAAACATAAAAAACGCCAATATTTTAAAGCGGATAATAACCCCAGGGCTTCTTTTGCCTTTTTTTTCGCTTGGTAAATTTCTTAATATTTATAGCAACATGAACTGGGCAGGAAGGTGTCATTCCAGTGCTCCTTTTTTTGTCATCCCAGTGCCCAGACACTGGGATCTAGCTAAGTTAGTGAGTGTAAAAGTAGCCAACCTTACGTTAAAACACAACGTTCTTGATGAGATTGCATAAAAACTGGATTCCTTACATCATAGAGGCACTGCCATTATAGAGTGAACCAGTGTCTGGGCACTGGGATGACAAAAAAGGGGCTACTCGGATGACAAAAAAAGGAGCTACTCGGATGACATCATAGGGGCGCTGGAATGACACCATCACAGAGTGAACCAGCGTCATACACACAACTCATCATCCCTTTGGTGACAATGTTTGTTGATGCAAGATTATACCTTGAAAAAATTAAGTTTTAGTGCTATTAAATAGTTGTAAATTTTGTCCCTG
Source organism: Wolbachia endosymbiont (group A) of Myopa testacea (assembly GCF_964027115.1). Taxonomy (NCBI): domain Bacteria; kingdom Pseudomonadati; phylum Pseudomonadota; class Alphaproteobacteria; order Rickettsiales; family Anaplasmataceae; genus Wolbachia; species Wolbachia endosymbiont (group A) of Myopa testacea. The sequence continues at coordinate 742,143 of NZ_OZ034729.1, read as the reverse complement.
TGGTAGCTTTATGAATGTTGAAAGTAAGAAAATACATGATACTAAAATAAAATTACCAATATTTCTTGATTATCAATCTACTACTAAAGTGGATCCACGTGTTTTGGAGGTAATGATACCTTATTTTGGTGAGTTCAGTAATGCACACTCTCGCAGCCATTCATTTGGTTGGACTGCTGAAGAAGCAGTGGAAAAAGCAAGGAAACACATCGCTGATCTGGTGAACGCAGATAGCAAAGAAATTATCTTTACCTCAGGTGCAACTGAGTCAAATAATACAGCAATCAAGGGCATTGCTCACTTTTACAAAAATAAAGGAAATCATATAATAACTGTCTGCACGGAGCATAAGTGTGTTCTGGATTCTTGTCGGCATCTGGAAAATGAAGGCTTTAAAGTTACATATTTGCCTGTTAAGCAAAACGGAATTATAGATTTATCAAAGCTTGAGGAAGCAATTACTGATAAAACAATCCTGGTTTCAGTGATGATGGTAAATAATGAAATCGGAGTAATTCAGCCTGTAAAGGAGATTGGTAAAATATGCAGAAAGCATAATATATTTTTCCATACAGATGCAGCTCAAAGCTTTGGAAAAGTTCCAATTGATGTTAATGAGATGTGCATTGATCTTATGAGTCTCTCTAGCCACAAAATTTATGGACCTATGGGAATAGGCGCATTATATGTCCGTAGAAAGAATCCTCGTGTTAGGCTGATACCATTGATTAGTGGTGGTGGACAAGAAAGAGGTATGCGTTCTGGAACAGTTCCAACACCTCTTGCAGTTGGTTTTGGTGAAGCGGCACGTATCGCTAAAGAAGAAATGGAAACAGAAGCAAGCAAATTGGAAGGACTGAGAGATATTTTGTACAATAAGATAAAAGAAGCATTTCCTGATATCGTTTTAAATGGTGATTATGAAAATAGAATTCCTGGCAACCTAAACTTGAGCTTTCCCTATGTTGAGGGTGAGTCTCTCATCATGGCAATCAAGGATTTAGCAGTAAGTTCTGGTTCTGCGTGCACGTCTGCGTCTCTTGAGCCTTCCTATGTCATACGGTCGCTAAATAATGGCTACGACCTTGAGCATTCATCAATTAGATTTGGCCTAGGCCGATTTACAACTAAAGAAGAAGTTTTGTACGCAGCAGATCTTGTTGCTAAAAATATTGGCCGACTGAGAGAAATGAGCCCACTTTGGGAGATGGTACAAGAAGGAGTAGATTTGAACACCGTGAAATGGGACTTTCATTAAATATATCCATTCAGCCAGTCCAACTGCAAATGCACTTTGAAATTACTCTGTAACCATTCACACTTAATTCTGCAATTCTTTGATCTCACTCATTGAGAGGCCAGTAAACTTAACAATAGTGTTGACATCAACATTATTAGCCAGCATTGCTTTTGCGACTTCAATTTTCCCTTCCTCTTTATCAATTTTTTTACCTTTTTCAGTAGCAAGATCAAGTCTGTATTCAAGAATGGCTTCTTCTTTGCGTAGATCCATTATTCTTTCTTCGTAAGCTACTAAATCTTTTTCGTTCCAACGAAACTTATCAACATATACATTAACTATAATCTGTATACCGCTACACAGGATATGAATAGGAAGTACTTTTTGATTTTACAATACAGCTTGAGATTCAATTTTTATAATTTTCTTGTTGACTAGCGAGACGGTATCTTTTTTTTCGTTTGGTGAATTTCTTAAACATTTATGGCTAAATGACAATCGTCATCCCGCTACGTGTTAGCGGGATCTAGAGATACCGTGACGGTATGACGGTTCGCGGCGGTATAATAACTCGTCATCCCGCTTTGTTAGCGGCTGAGATACCGCGAATGAATTGCGGTATGAAGGTTAAGTATCCCGCTACTTGTTAGCGGCTAAGAGATACCGCGGCGGCATGACGTAGAGCTCGCATTAGCTATAAGATTAGCTAACATTCTGCACATCCATAAAAAACAAACCTTCTTTTTCGTCTTGAACGCTAATAATAGCGTGAGTGTTAAGAGGTAAAGGGTCATTTGTATGTCCATGGCCTACCCCTTTCATTGTAAATACAGGAAAGTTAATACTTTTTGCAAACCTTTCTTTTACAACTTCAACAAGATTATCATTATAACAGTTAACGAAATCCCCAAAGATTACTGCATGCACTCCATCAAAAATGTGAGCTTGTTTTAGGTGATCTAAACTACGCTCTATTGCGTATGGGTAAACTCTTATGTCCTCTAAAAATAGAATTTTACCTTTCGCATTTATTTGCCAAGCAGTTCCTATACTATTTTCAACTAAAGTCATATTACCACCGATGACTTTAGACTCTAATCTGCCATCTTTTAGTCTAATGCCATTGTTTATCATCTTTAGGTTATCAAATCTGATAGAATCCCGCTTGTTAAGAATTAACTCTTTCAATTTTTCAACAGAGCTTTCAGAAACGGAGCTATTTACTATCATTTCCAACATGGTGCCGTGAAGAGTTTGCCAATCATATTTAGCTTGTAGATAGATGTGCAAGGCAGTTATATCGCTATAGCCTATGAGGATTTTTTTGTTTTGAGCAATCCTTTCTTTTTTATCATTGGGTAACTTTTCTAGATAGGGAATTAACCGAGAAGCCCCTTCTCCTCCTCTGATACACCAAATTATTTTACTATCATTAGTTAGTGCACTAACCAAATCATTTGCTCTGAATTCATCAGAGTTGGAATAAAATGGATTGTCATTACTATATATTTTTTCCGAAATATGGGGATTAAAATCCGAAGCTTCTACATATTCTTTTATAGTAGTCAGATCTGATTCTTTTCCCTTGGAAGAAGGAGCAATAATATCAACTCGGTCGATTGCATGAATACCTGTGTTAGCACATAAAGTGAAAATAAAATATAAAAGGTAAATGATCATTAAAATATCTTATAAAACTCTTTTTTTAGTATATCATCCAATTCAGAGAGTGGAACTTTCACTCCTAGTTCTTCCATTGATGTGACGCCATAACCTTGCAGTCCACAAGGAATAATACCCTTATAGTGAGAGAGATCTGGAAAGACGTTAAGCGCTATGCCATGATAAGTTACCCATTTTCTTAAGCGAATACCAAAAGCTGCAATTTTTTTTTCTACTCCATTGTTATTCACCCAAACACCTATTCTATCCTCTTTAAATTCTCCAAGTATATTAAATTGCTTTAAAACATTTATTATCCACTTACTTAGGTCTCTAATATATAGCTTTATGTCGCATTTATTTCTTTTTTTAAGGTTTAACATTAAATATATGATGCGCTGTCCTGGACCATGATATGTGTGTTTACCACCCCTTCCTGTTTTATATATAGGAAATAGTTTTTCAACAATATCATCATCTGTTGCACTGATTCCTGCAGTATAAAGTGGAGGGTGCTGGAGTAGCCATACCAATTCGTCTGCTGAATTATTGTAAATTTGTTGAATTTTTTCTTCCATAGATTTTACGGCACAGTTATAATCAATAAGCTGATTAGATATTAGCCATTCTGTCATGTTCAATTTCTTTTCTTTTTAGTATAGCAGTGCATTCTTTTCCTGTCATCCAAGTGCCCTCTTCTTGTCATTCCAGTGCGTGACACTGGGATCTATATCTTAGTTTAACTACAGAATCTAAAACACTTTTAACTTTTAAACATCTTTCATGAGGCACATATGAATTTCAACATTTTTCAAAGAAAGAAAAGCAGTAAATATTCTGCTTTGCAGCTAATGATGGAACCAAGTTGGAGTAAGCGTGATTATGTAAGTTTTGCTGAGGAAGGTTACATAAAAAATGTTATTGCCTTTCGAGCAATTAATATGATTGCAAGTGCTGCATCTTCGGTAGCTTTTACTCTCTGCCAGCTTACTGAACAGGGAAAATCGCAACTAAAAGCCCATCCATTACTGAAATTACTTTATTCTCCTAATCCAATGACATCAAAATCGGAATTTATTGAGGGGATTGTAACTTATCGGTTAGTTAACGGCAATTCTTATATATTGATGGTTGAGTCGCAGAACAATAGAAAACCACCAACAGAGCTTTATCTTCTGCGCCCTGATAGGATTGAAATTGTTCCAGGGAGAAATAACGTTCCTTATATCTATCGTTATACCATAAATAACAACGGTTATGACTTTAAAGTTGATAAACTAACCGGACGTTCAGCAGTGTTGCACCTAAAGACCTTTAACCCTTTGAATGATTGGTATGGATTATCACCAATTGAGGCAGCTGCATACAGTATAGATCAGCATAATCAGGCGGGTGCTTGGAATCAAGCGATGTTGCAAAATGGGGCAAGACCAAGTGGTGCAATAGTTGTGAAATCAGCGAAGGACGGGAGTGGTGGAAGTTTAAGTCAAGAGCAGTACCAACGCTTAAAAGAGCAAATAAATGATCATTATTCAGGTTCTGTCAATGCTGGAAGACCGATATTGCTTGAAGGAGGCTTGGAGTGGAAAGAAATGAGCTTATCACCAAGGGATATGGATTTTATTGAGTCCAAACACAGTTCAGCTCGTGATATTGCCCTGGCTTTTGGCGTCCCGCCGCAGTTGCTTGGCATACCATGTGATAACACTTATAGCAATTTAGTCGAAGCACGCTTATCCCTCTGGGAACAGACGGTTTTACCAACGCTAGAAAATATTATCTGTCACCTGAATTCTTGGCTAACACCAAAATTTGGCGAGGATCTGTGCTTGTCGTACGACAAAGATGCAATAGAAATTCTCATGGAAAAGAGGCAAAAGTTGTGGAAATACGTAGAAAACGCAAGCTTTATTACACTCAATGAAAAAAGGGAAGCATTTGGCTTGCCACCACTGCCAGGTGGTGATGAGTTAGGTTAAGTTTGATCCGTTCAGTTGTGCGGCTAAAAGACAACTTAAAAGAGTTTAAGTTTTTGCTTTGTACTTTGTAAAATATTAAAAAAATCAGCCAAATTACACCATATTTAGTCTATTTTATCCTATAGTTTTGGGTTTACCGAGGGTTCGTCATTCTGCTACATGTTAGCGGAATCTATCCGCGGCGGTATGACGTAGGGTTGCACTAGCTATAGCAACTTTGTCTGCGCAACCATTTTCTGCCGCACCATTGAACAGATATGCTTGAAGATATCCGTTCAGATGAGTTTATTGTCTCCTAAACCGTACACACCTAACAAGCTACCGCTAGAGCTTGTGAAAAATTCTCTATTTTTATTCCCTTTAATTTACTGGATAAGTTGTCTACAAACAAATCTGATTTAGTACAGATCTGCTCTATTTTTTTAGGAGATAAAGAGGAATCTAATTGATTTGCTATACCAGACACTCCATTTAAAACTACTCCAGCACCATATGGTACATATGACACAGTATATATAGCACCTGACGTAAGATCTAGCAAATTCTGAGAAGCAGTGATCATCTTGTATCCTACTGTATTTTTATCTTTTTCTTTAATCTCCTCAAGTATCTTTGATGCACTATAGGGAATATAAGATATACCAGCTATACCATATAAAGCCCCATTTAAGGCGTACGATACAACTACCGTTGTTGCTGATAGTGCTTTGGCTCCATATTTTGCAGTATAAAGCAATGGCTTAAGGGCATAAGAAATAGTTTTACCTTGTGATTCAGATTCAAGCAACGAATTTAGTTCTTCTTGTGTTGCTGTACATTCGAAAAATTCTTCCTCATCGATTTCTGCAAGATCAATCTCTTCAAAACCCTCATCAATATCTACAGGAGTCACTGTTTCTTTTATAGGGCTAACTTCTACATTACTTCCAATAATACTTGGATTATTAGAACTTCTGCCAAAAAGATTCGAAAACATGCTAAACATTTTTTTTACCTACAACTTAATGCTCATATCAATATATTAACCTAATATTAGCCAGTTGTCAAGCACATATGACTCTTATAAACAGATGTTAGTAAATTAACTATTCCTCTTGCCAACCAGAGCTATGAAGATTTGGTCTACATCAAAACTCATCTTAGGACGCCAAATAGGGCCATCCAAATGCATATCGATATAGATTGGATTACTATAGTTTGGTGGTATGAAAAAGAACCTGAATATAGAAGCTAAAGCGAAGTTAGATAAGGTTAAATTAGAAGAGATCGACCCTGATGCTTGATCAATCCCGAATTGTAAACTAGTTGAACATATACCACTCTTAATACTTGCTTTTCCGCTAATATTTTCAAAAAATGTACTGCCATTATATATATCAACATAAGCAAATGTGGAAATTTCAGACTTATTCTTACTGCTTAACAAATTAGCGATAAATGAATTGAAATCTACATTAGTAACTTCTATTCCCTGCGCTTGTAAGTTTACATCTCCTGATAAGCTATTAGCCCAATCATGAAAACTTTTTCCTTGAGTTTTGATTGCACCACTTAAGCTTATCTGACCATTTACATTGTCAATTCCTATAACCTTACCAATCTTTTTAGTGTCCAAATTTACAATAGAAAATCTTGTATTCATTGAGTCTGATCTTAAATAACCCTGAAAAAACACTTGCCCGTGTTCTAATACGTAACTTGCCTGTCTGATAGTGATAACGTTGTTTCTCATTACCGCATCCAAATTAAAATCTTTCAAAACATTCTGCTCGGTTTTAAATTCCGCAGTATTGATTTGCACATTTGCATCAAAGCCTTCTTTATCATCCAAAAAATCAAGCTGCTTTGTTGACCATTGAATTTGATCTATCTCGTTTCTTGAATTTCTTTTTACCTCTACTAAATTTGGTAATTTAAAGATATTTCCATTAAATTTATTGCCCGTAAGGTTCACATCTAATAAAGGTTTGGCGTATTTTTGATCTACTAATATTTTTGCATTACCGGTAATATCGAAATCTTCTCCAGATAGTTTTATTTTATCTGCAACTAGCTTACCTTTTTCCATTTTCAGCAAAAAATCCAAATTTTTAATTTTCGTATCATTCAATGTAAGGTTATTAACACTGGCCTTTATATTTGCATCATACTGAAAATTTTTCAGCCGTTGCATTTTAGATAAACTGCTAAATAATGAATGATCATATTTATCTGCATCAAGATTATGCATGCTAAATTTACCATCAATCACACTGAGTTTTTTTGTGTGGCTTACTCTAATTGACCCTTGCAAGGATTCCTTATTATTTAGCAGTCTAATGTCTGAGATAGATAATATTCTTGGTGCAAGGTGCAGTTTAGAACTTAGTGTAAATTGATTTTTCTGGTTTTCTTTCATCTTTATAGAAGGAAAAAAACATGAAATGAATGACTCAAAATCATTTCCTTCTACTAACAAATCACCGTTGAATTCAGATAGGACATTATTGTTTGAGATCTCTCCTGATAAGTAAGATATATTATTGATTCCAGGAAATTTAAGAAGCGTATTAACTTTTACTTTGCCATCAGTGGATTTTAGTACAGCACGGAAATTGTCCAATATTTTGTTTTGATATTGAATGTTAGAAGCTTCCATATTAAAATTTAAGCTTAAGTTCTTTGGCACAACTGCTCTAAAGCATTCCAGAAGGTCTTTCATATTCGTTGTTCTTTGTGAATCATTTTGTATGGAATCTAAGTCAACTTTGCTGAAGCTAATATTGAGATTAGTGTGATCGCCTTTTCTATCATTTTGTATTGTACCACTGGCTTGCATGCTTTTGGAATCAATTTTCAAGTCAGTTACCGTAAACTCATTTTCATCGAGGTTGATATTAGATGATATCTCAATATTTTCACTAGGAATAACACAAGAGAGAAAGCTAAGATTAATGATTTTTGCTAAATCACTCACAGAACTGGAACTATTATTAATCGTTAGTGTTAAATTACCCTGGAGTTCTTCTTGATTTCTATTACCTGTAAATAGCAAATTTACAAAATTTGATTCAACACTAATGTATGCATTCTTTTTTGTGATATTAACCTTTCCTGAAAAATCGTAATTATTATCACCTACCTTTACTTTACCAGAGAATTGCCTATTTTTTTTTGCAGTAACTTCCTTTATATTAACAATGCTGCTATAATTAGCGAAATCATTCTTAAAACTTACTTGGCTATCTTTTATTACTATATCGACTGTGTTACCACTGGCTTTTGTATTTATAATATTAATTAAATTTTCTTTATTGCTTTTCATGCCAAACAATGTGATTGACTTTGGTTGCAACGAGAATAAAAGCAACGATAGGAACGATGGCCTTATTTCAATTTTTCTTACACTAATTAAATCTGATAGTTTTTGCTCTTTATTTTCGTTGTATTGTATATATACATTATGAATAGTGAGCTTTGGAGTAATGAGTGAAACTTTAATTTTCCCTCCAATATGCACTTTAGCATCATACGTTCTCTCCAACTCTTTTATGATATATTTCCTGTAGCCACTCCAATCCTTAAAAGTTGCAGCAACGTGCATGAGAATTAATAGCAGCGAGATTGATAATATGGCATATATCGAGAGCTTCATAGTTTATACATGTTTTAAATTATCCAAACTTCCTCTAAAAGTTAGGTAAAGAATACCAAAATAAACAATAACACTCAAAGCTATTAAAGTCGTTAAATAAACAATACGAGCCAATATTTTATCAAAAAATAATCCTGCCAACAAAGAATTAAAAATATAAAGGGCTATTGACATGACTACCGTTGCTACAAAAATTTTCATGATATTTAACAATAACGCTTGGCTAACCTTATACATTTTATTTATTGTTAAATAACTAATTAATAGAATGGAGTTTATCCAAGTGGAAACGGAAGTAGCGATAGCAATCCCCGTGTACTGATACTCGTTCATTAACAAAAGGTTTAGCACTACATTAATTCCAAGGCACATTAGTGAGAACATAGTTGGTATTTTTAGATTGCCTTTAGCAAAAAACGTGGGTAGCAATACTTTATTTATAATAAATGCAGGTAAAGAAAGAGAAAATGCTATTAACGTGGGAGCAGTTTGCTGCACTGCATAATGATCAAACCGGCCGTAAGAAAAAAGCGTAAGTAAAATTATGTCGGGAATAATAATAAAGGCAGCAGTTGTTGGCATAATTAACATTAATCCTATGTTGAGAGCCTTGTTCTGTATTTTGACTATATTTTCAGTATTATTTACCTGTTTTGAAATTAAAGGAAGAAGCACTGTACCGATTGCAGTACCGATTATTCCCTGCGGTAGTTGATTTAGTCTATCGGCATAATATATATAGGACACCGCATTTGGTATAAAACTCGCCATGATTGTGTCAATCCATACACTTATTTGAGTTACACAATTGTTGATAATTGCAGGTATCACACGCTTAAAAAACAACCTTACTTCATTGCTTAATTCAAGGCTAAAAGAAAAAGCTGCCTTTAACTTGTATGCACTAAATAGTATCAAAAGTAGCTGGAAAATTCCTCCTATAAGGACAGCTATAGAAAGTTTGTGCGCTGGAGTTTTTACGTAAGGCACAAACAAACTGATGATTAAACAGAGATTCAAAACGATTGGTGCAATAGCTGTTGAAGCAAAATGCTGCTTTACTTGCAGCATTCCACCAATAAGTGATGCAATTGAAACAAAGATTATGTAGGGCATCATAATTCTTGATAAAGTAACAGTAAGGGTAAACTTACTTTGGTCAAATCCAGGAGCAAAAATTTGAATCATATAAGGGGAGAAAGTTTGCATGATAAGGCAAAAAATTACTAAGATAATAAACGTAATGGATATTACACTACTTGCAAAATTAAATGCCTTTTTATCATCGTGTGATTCTGTTGAATATAACGGTATAAAGGACGTGGTAAATGCTCCCTCTGCAAAAAATGCGCGAAATAGATTGGCAAAACGAAACGAAGAAAAAAATATGTCTGCAAGAGAGTTTGCACCAATAACCGTAGCAATTAATACATCTCTTATTAACCCTGAGATCCTTGAAATAGCCGTAAAAAAACTAAATGTGAAAATACTTTTAAACATACCACTACTTCATTAGTATCAATACAATTAACTATAATAGTAAAAGTATCAATGAAAATATTTATTGGCTAAACTTAAAACCCTCTACAAAAGGAGAGTTAAATAATCAATTGACTATTTGCGCTCGTATGTTAGATATTTTATATCTTGGCGGGCGTAGCTCAGTTGGTAGAGCGTCAGTTTGTGGTACTGAATGTCGCCAGTTCAATCCTGGTCGCTCGCCCCACTAAAATTTTCTGCTTTACAGAAATATGAACAAATGGTAATATATCAATTAATTAGGGAGAGTATATGGATGACAACACTAAAGGTTTTTTAATATTCTGCAGTGCAGCATCAGTAATAGGTGCACTTACAGGTTTGGGATTGAGTTTCACAGCTTTGTCACCTTTGGTTATAGGTGGAATTGTTGCTGACGTTCCTGTAATATTACTCGCTGCATATGGTATATGCAAAGTAGAATTCTACAAGAAAGATCTTTTCGAGATGGCCGTTTCATGCGTTGCAAGCGCTGCAATTGGAGTTGGCCTTGCTGCAGCCGCAACTGCTATTTTTCCTGGTGCAATTCTTGGAATGGGCTCTGCAGCTTTAGCAGGTGCAACAATAGGAGTAATTGCGCCAATTATAGCGTTTCTTGCAATGGAAAATATTATAGTACCAATAGCTAAAAAAGTGAATGAGCACATTATATCACCTATAATTTAGCACTTTTCTTCAAAAGGGGAGGGGTACGAATCACTTTAAACCAATTAAGTAAGGTTTCTGCTTTCTGTTATTCTAGTGTGCAGCATATAGCTGTACGAACATTTGTTTGCAAAGGCAGTGTGTTAAGTGTTATAGCCGGTTTTGCCTCAAACACAAAGGCAGTGCCTGGACTCTTGCTTCAATGTTAAACAAAATACCATAGAATTCAAAATGCAAAAAAAATGTTCAACATTGTATCAGGAGTCTAGAAATATATGTATCCGTTCAGAGGTGTAGCTTAAGAGACAATAGATAGAAGGTTTTGAAAGGGATTAAGATTCTTTTGTTTCCAAATCAGGTATAACGAGATTATCGGGAGTGTTAAATAAACCATACGCGTCAAGTTAAGGGAAAGTAGCATAAGGAAAAAGAAAAGTGGTAAAAATTATTTTAGATATTAAGTAATAAAGCTAGTAATTTATAGACTCTTCTAAAAGAATTATCTTATTTTAGATCAAAATTTCCCAAAAAATAAATGTAACAAACAAGATACCCACTTTAAATGGTGCTATATTGGGCCTTAACTTGACGCGTATGGTTTATTTAACACTCCCACTATGGCTATACCTAATTGGGCTTTAACTATATCTCAACTTGATATTTTCTTTCCTGGTAGATTGAAAATTGAGTTGAGTTAAAAATGCGGTTTGACACACTTTTTTGAACATTCCCTAACCTCAATTTACATTAAAATACTTTTATTAGTATCTTTTTCTTGTGACTCAGCAATACGTTTAGCCCAATCCAGTGGCCTTTTATTTCTGTTACCTAATGCAATTCTATTGCGATCATAACTATCAGTGTGTTCCGTTAAAGTATCTTTTCTTTCTTCTTCTATTACTCCAATTTTCAGTTGTGCTTCATCTTTCTCTAGTAATTTATATAGATTACTATTTTTATCTACAATTGAATTAGTGTCATTGTTTTCTTGTTCTGCCACTGTTTTTATGTCTGTTGAACTGTCTTTTAACAATCCTGCTGCTAATAAATGTTCTTTGGTTTGTTCACTAATTCCTTTTTGATCCACTGGTTTTAGTGGGAACTTCTGAGTTTCTTTATCCAACTTACTGGTAAATTCCGTAAGTAGAGTGTCATCTCTTTGTTCAACATTCATTAGGCTCGCTTTTAACTGTCCAGGATTTACTTGAGATTGTCCATGATTGGCATGAGTTGGAGATGAATAGCCCGAATCATTTGTTTTTACATCTGTTGAGCTGTCTTTTAGCAATCCTGCTGCTAATAAATGTTCTTTGGTTTGTTCACTAATTCCTTTTTGATCCACCGGTTTTAGTGGGAACTTCTGAGTTTCTTTATCCAACTTACTGATAAATTCCGTAAGTAGAGTGTCATCCCTTTGTTCAACATTCATTAGGCTCGCTTTTAACTGTCCAGGATTTACTTGAGATTGTCCATGATTGGCATGAGTTGGAGATGAATAGCCCGAATCGTTTGTTTTTACATCTGTTGAACTGTCTTTTAGCAACCCATCTTCTTTATCTTGTGACAGTTTATCAGTAGGATCAACTTGCCTTAATCCTCTATTATCTTGCTGTGATCTATCTCTGATTTCTTTAAGAAGATTTTCAGGTGGAGTTTGGTCACTTTGTTCAATGTTCTCTAAGCTCCTCTTTGGCTGCTCAGGATCTACTTGAGGTTGAGCATGAATTTGAGGTGAATAGCCCGAGTCACTTTTGCTATTGGGTTTTTGAACAGAAAGTGGCTGTTTACTTTCTTCCCACTCAGCATCACTAGCACCACAGTTATCACTGTCATGTTCATGTATATTTGAATAAGGCAAGTAAGGAACTTTGTCCTTTAATGTTTCTAATATAGAAGACGTTGATTCATTTTTCCTGCCTCCTTCCATTGATGCTCCGCTACCATCAACAACACCAGTGCGCCGTAAGCTGTTTCTCTTGAAATTTCTGATGTCTTGTAATAGATCGCCTTTGCTATTTCCTTCTTGTTGCTGGGTTTTAGGTTGTTGCTGATTATTAGGTGTTTGCTCACTTCTATCTGGTTTTTGGCTTCCAGGTACAGCATGTCCAAATGTAGGATTGTCATACCGTTCATCTTTTTGCCTATTATCTTGATTGTGGCTTACAGACTTGGTGAAAGTAGAACTGTCCGAAGGATCAGAAGTTGCACCTTTTTGCTGATTATTAGGTGTTGGATTATTCTGTTTATCTCTTTGCCCACCATCTTGGCTCACAGGCTTGGCAGAGGCATTCCTCCCTTGCTCATTGACAACATTTTCTTTAGGTGGAAGTGAACTAGTTCTAAGTGGTGGCAGCGGAGGGGTCTGAGACCCAGTTTCTCGATTCATATGAGTAGCTTGGTGTTTTTGAACAGGTTTTTTGACCTCTTGCTCAATATCTCTACTGTTACTTTTTATTGCGATTTCAGATGATTTGTTAAGGACTTGATTGTCTTTTCCGTCATGTTGCACCTCATTCACTTTTCCTTTTTCCCTGAATTTTATTTCATGCAAGAATAAACCACCTATTTTTACGTCTTGATTTACTTCTAATTGCTTCTTTAATTGCTCCGTAACACTGTTAGGTTCAATAAGGTCTACACCTTCTTTATCAATATTGACTTTAATAGTACACTTTTCCCCATTCACATACCAATTTAGCGTCATTTCATATGAACCATCGGTTACAACATAATGTCTTATTTTTTTCCCTCCTTCCTCGGCAACAAAACCATGCATTCCGCTCTTTCCATCACTATGCAACGTTGAAAATCCCGAGATTCCATTCTTCTGACAAAAATCACTGTTTAAAAATTCGCTGATTTTGAACTCTTTCTTGTTATCCTCCAGTGTAATACTAGCATGATTACCGTATATTGAAACTTTTTTATCTTTAACATCATCATTAATGTTATTAGCATTAGTAATATATTTATTCAACTCTTCTTTAGCTTTATCTTCAAGCTCTTGTCTAGCTGTCTTGTCGCATTCCTGAAGAATAACTCCACATGCTTTATTTTTGTCTTTATCTTCGTTCCAATCCCAATCGGCGCATTCTATTAAAAACTTTACTGTGTTAAAATCAACTCTAGCATTATAAATTGGGTCGTCCTTTTTATCAAATAAAGGAAAAAATTCTTGAATGCGCTCATTATAAATGTGTTCTTGTTGTGTATCGTTAGTGTTCATATACCCCTCACTAATAACCCTCTGCCTTTAGTTCTAGCTAATATAATTATCACGAGCATTGGTTGAATTTTTATTAAGGAAGGTTGTGTTGTTACTCAGATGGCAACTTTTAGTTGGCGCCTAATTTTAAATATCTGTTGCTCACAGTAAATACTTCTGGATCTTTAGAAGTTAGCTTGAGTATAGCGAGTATGTTGATAAATAACAAAGCAGCAATCGAGATATCAGCGACATCCCATAGCAATCGGACTTTACCCATCGCACCAAGCGGAATGATCATGGTAAAAATTACAATCCAGATTTTAGTGTATTTATTATCCATAGACACATAGCGTATTGTCTGTTTTGAGCAAAAAAACCAAGTAAAAATAGTAGTAAAGGCAAAGCAAAACATTATGGCCATAATTAAATAGTCAATATAGGGCCAATTCATAGCTTTTCTAAAAGCAAATATGCACATGTTAGTACTCTCTAAATCAGTGACCCAAGAATCTGTGACAAGCAGTACCATTGTTGTAATAAACACTATGAATGCAACTATAAAAGGCGATATTATTGTGATTAGGCTCTGTTCAATAATAAATTTATTATTATTTTTCTTAGGAACAATTGAAGAGTGCACAATTCCTTCGAGGCCAAGCCCTATATCTGTTGCAAAAATACCTCGCAAAGTTCCGACTTGAATAATAGTCAACATTTCTAAAATCAAACCTAGAGATAAACCAGAGTTAAAGCTACTAGTTGTAAAAAAACTGCTTGTTATTAATTTTAGAGAAGGAAGGATATTTTCACTAAACTTAAATAATATGATACCGCAAAGTATGAGGTAACTTACCGTCATTATTGGTATCATAGCCGATATAAAAATTTTAATTTTTTTTAAGCTGAGAACTGCAACAACAAAAAATATTATGGCCATTACAATGCCACCAATGACTACAGGCACATCTATCATGTTAAGTGGTATTGATAGAGAATTTACCTGAACAAGGTTACCAACTGTTATTGAAACCATCATCATAACAACCAGAAACACAATTGTAGCTTTTCTAGAATTAAATGCATCAGCCATGTAGGCTACAGGGCCACCTATAAACCGTCCGTTCTTTTCCTTTCTGGTTTTTATACTTAGATAACAAGTGACATATTTTATCACAGAAGTGATAACAATAATTATTGCCATCCATAAAATAGAGCCCGGTCCTCCGTTTTTTAGAGCAACAGCAGTTCCTGAAATGTTTCCTACTCCTAAATTTCCCCCTAAGATTGTAAACAGGGCGGCTATAGAAGAAAATTTATTTTCCCCTCTTTTAACTCCAATGAGTGAAAGGGCGTACGGCAATCTAAATATCTGTAGCCATTTTAGTTTAACCGATAGGTAAACACCAGCAACTAGCATGAGTAATATTGTTGGCAGTAATAAAACAAACTTTACTGTATCCATCTGTAAAAGTGAGATTTTTATTTAAGTATACAACAAAAATTGAAAATACCTAATTTATTGTTTATGAGAGTCACACTACAAAAGCTATAGTAAGCTAATAGCCTGCTATAGCTAAACTGACTTAGATTTACCGACAATTTGAAAAACGACAAATTCGTCATTCCGCTACTTGTTAGCGGAATCTATGCCGAGATACCGCGGCGGTATGACGTGTTAGCTATAAAACCCTATTTTTCATACCACTCATTTATAAGTTTATTGATATCAGAATCTATAAAATCCTTTAGTGGTTGCCTGGTTTTTATCTCAACATTTTTAGGGATGCACCTATCTTTACATATCGCATAATTTATATGGAAGTTAAGGTCAATATACCCTTGATTTGAAAACACATTCATCTTAAAGGGAAATAATACCATATCCTTATATACGTTACTGATAAATATCTCTCTTCCTACTTTATCTCTATGTTCCTTTGGAATAGGCCAGTAAATATCTATGTTTAATGTGTTACCCTTACAATCAAAAGAAGTGGGAAGACCGAAATCTCCAGGATCTTTATAATATATGTGCCAGCTTGGTTCTACTGTAACCTTTATTGCACCTTTAAGAGTGAGGTTTGCTTCATTTATCTCGCCAATAAGTAAATCAAATTTTGCAATTTCCTCGTCAGCATATAGTTGGGTGCAAGAAAAAAATAAAAACAATATTAAATATATATCTATTTTTATTAAGGCAAATTTCTCCTTTTATAGAGAAAGTGATTTAGATTTTAAGTATTATATTTAATAGCATTATATAGATTATTTATTAATATAGCATTATGCTAGTATAAATACACCAGGGGTTATAGTTTTCTTATGCTGCCTTTTTGTTATTAGATAACCACAATATAAAGGGGTGAAAAGGATGCAAACAGTAGTGACTTTCTGCACCAAACGTATTACCTTTAACGAATAGTAAAATGTGAGATTTTTTGGAACTACCGTGGAGCAATTGCTCCACGGCTTCACTCTACTCAGAATCCACCCATGCCACCCATTTCTCCTGCGCCCATAGGAGATGAAGCATTTTCTTTGCTTGGTACATCAACTATCATAGATTCAGTAGTAATCAGCACACTCGCAACAGATATCGCTGTTTCAAAAGCAATACGCACTACTTTTGCTGGATCAATCACACCAGATGTAAATGCATTAGCGTAATTCATAGCCTCAACGTTGTATATAAGCTCTTTATCATTCTGCTTAATCAAATAGTCAATGATAACAGCAGATTCAAGACCAGCATTTTTAACTAACCTTCTAATTGGAGCACTGAGAACTTTCTTGATAATGTTTATGCCTATTTGCTCTTCGTCACTTGCACCTTTTAATTTGTCGAGAACAGATGAAGCATAAAGAAGTGCAACTCCACCACCTGGAACTATGCCTTCTTCAATTGCAGCTCTTGTTGCATGCAGCGCATCTTCAACTCTATCTCTACGTTCTTTAACTTCCACTTCAGTTGCTCCACCAACTTTTAGCACAGCAACACCACCTGATAATTTCGCTAAACGTTCTCTTAGCTTTTCTTTATCATAATCAGAAGTTGAAGTTTCAATTTGAGATTTGATCTGCTCGATTCTAGCTTTCACACTGTCAGAATCGCTATTTTCGCTGACAACTGTGGTATTATCTTTAGTAATTTTAACATTTTTAGCAGTACCAAGATCATCAAGTGTCAGATCTTCCATCTTGATTCCAAGTTCATCTTTTATGACGTACTTAGCACCAGTCAAAGTTGCTATATCTTCGAGTATTTCCTTTCTTCTGTCACCAAAACCTGGAGCTTTTACTGCAGCAACTTTTAAACCACCACGCAATTTATTGATAACTAAAGTGCTTAATGCTTCACCTTCGATATCCTCTGCAATAATAACCAAAGGTTTACCAGATTTAACAACAGCTTCAAGAATAGGAAGTAAAGGTTGAATAATATTTAATTTTTTCTCTGTAATTAATAGATAAGGATTATCAAGCTCCACGATCATTTTTTCATTATTTGTAATAAAATACGGAGAGAGATAACCGCGATCAAATTGCATGCCAGTAGTCAGCTCAACTTCTAACTCTTTTGAACCTTTACTTTCTTCAACAGTGATTACACCCTCTTTTCCAACTTTTTTCACGGAATCAGCGATACTGTTACCTATATCCTTATCACCATTTGCAGAGATTATCGCAACTTGCGCTACTTCATCTATTTTCTCTAGAGAAATTGTACGAGATATTGATGCAATTTCCTTTAATATTACATCTTTTGCCTTCTGTATTCCGTTTTTAATACCAACACGATCGTTTCCAGCAGCAATTGATTTTGAAGCTTCCATGATCATGCTGCTAGTTAATATTGAGCACGTTGTTGTACCATCACCAACTTTGTCGTTACATTGAGAACAACTTTGGGCAAAGATGCTTGCTATTGCAGCATTTAGTGGTTTTTCAGGCTTGATACCCTTCATCACCTTATAACCATCTTTTGTAATTTCTGGTGCTCCATAGGGCTTATTAATCCCTACTGTTTTTCCTCTAGGTCCCGCAGTTATTGCTACCGTTGAATCCACTATTGCTGCAACTTCACGAAAGGCTTCTTGTAACTGCTCACCTGATACTACTACATTAGTCATTTTTATCACCTCTTGTTAATAAAAAATTTAGAAAACTATAATACAACTATTTACAATGCGCCATGTTGCGCTTTGTTTCAGTTTAGTAAAATAAAGACTGCTATTTAATGACAGCAAGTATATCGGACTCTTTCATCACGATAAGCTTTTCATCATTATGTTCTATTTCTGTACCAGCCCATTGACGATAGAACACTTTATCACCAGCCTTTACAGTTAAAGCTATGCGTTCGCCATTTGAGTTGCGTGAACCTTCACCAGTTGCTACAATTTCACCTTTAGTAGGTTTCTTTTCAGCACTTGATGGAAGCATAATTCCACCCTGCTTTTCCTCGCTAATAGGCTTGATCAGCACGCTATCATCCAATACATTTAAACTTATACTTGACATTTGCTTTTCCTCTCAACAAATTAACCTATAACTTTATATATATACTCGTAAGTTAGATTTCAAGGGCTGGAGCTTGTAAAATATGCACACCATATAAAATATGCACGCCAAAAGCAGTTTCTAAAAGAGCCTAATGTTATATAATAAAATTTAGGTTTATTTATAGAGATTTCATGAGTTATATACCATTCTTAAGTCGTGGTGTGATAGTGCTATATGGGCCTGACACTAGAGATTTTCTGCAGGGCATTATAACCAATGATATTAATAAGCTAGATAGCCAAAAAGCTATTTACTCTTTATTGCTTAGCCCTCAGGGAAAATACCTATATGATTTTTTTCTTATTGAATATGGTAGATATATTTTCTTAGAGTGCGAAAATGTGCACTTACAGCAAATAATCGAGAAACTAGATTTACTTAAAACTTATTTGAGAGTGAAAATTAAAGACATTAGTGCACTATATAAGGTTGGAGTTTTGTTTGATACTAAGTTGGCGGAGTGTAGTAGTAAGTCACAAGTTATTTTTCAAGATCCAAGGCACAAGCTGCTAGGAATGAGGATCATACATAAAGATGAAATAAAAGAACCGGTTGGAGATTTTATTCAGTATGAAAAAGTTAGAATTAAAAACCTTGTCCCAGATGGAGCAAAAGATATGGTACAAAATTCATCGTTCCCATTGCAATATTTAATCGATAAGGCAAACGGTATAAGCTTTAATAAGGGGTGTTACATAGGTCAGGAAGTCGTAAATCGAATGAGCAGACAAGAAATATTCAGAAGAAAACTTTATCTTGTTGAGGGGGATAACGCACTTCCAGATATTGGCACTAAAGTGACAAATGAAAATAATGAGGAAATAGGGGAACTGCGCTCTAGTGTAGACAACATTGGACTTGCATTGCTTAATACTCAAAAAAGTCATGCAAATTTATATGTCGATGGGGTTAAGTGCGTTAAGACGTTGTATAATTAAAGTCTTAAGGTAGCGCATATAGAAACGAAAAACTTATTTTATGGCCTAGCGTCACGCACTAGAATGACATCATTTACGATGTAACATTTATTACTTTTGCAGATACAATTTACATGCTATAATTGAATCTTCATAGTTGTTAAATTGGAGTGCAAAGAAGTAAAATTAAAGTAGAAATAAAAAGATTATCACACGGAGAAGACTTGTCTCTTCCATGTTATGCAACTACGCAGAGTGCTGGTATGGATCTTTATGCTGCATTGAATGACTCTGCTGTTTTAAATCCACTTGAGAGATTACTTGTTCCAACTGGAATTGTGATTGCAATACCAAACGGTTTTGAGGGGCAAATCCGCCCACGTTCTGGTCTTGCTGCAAAACATGGAATCACTGTCTTAAATTCTCCGGGCACTATAGACTCTGATTATCGAGGTGAGGTTAAAATTTGCCTGATTAATCTAAGTAATCAGTCGTATGAGATAAAAAGAGGAGATAGAATTGCACAAATCCTTATTTCTCCTGTATCTCAGGTAATTTGGGATGACAGAGAAGAATTATCCACAGAAGAAACCGGTCGCAATGCAGGGGGCTTTGGCTCAAGTGGTAGGTAACTTACGAAAAAGCTTGACTATGACAGTTCTTTTATACACAATTTAAGCATATTAATATTTTATTAAATGAGGTCGTTATGCCAATTTTTAAGAATCATCGTGGCCAGCTCCACAAAGCAAACACTGTATTTGCTGCATTTACTGCTATATACGTTATAGGTGGATTAGCAATACTTTCTAACACCGCTTTGGAGGCCTTCAACTTGCAAGCTAGCAGCTTTTGCAGTTACACCACTTGGAATGGGCGTTTTAGCATTTGTTGCTGCTGCGCTGACTTATTTAGCAATATATGCTATCAGCAAAAATAACGAAATTTCTGAGTTGAAAGCTTGGAGGATTGTTAGTGTGAGTGATACACAATCAGTATTACGAATAACAAAAGGAGAGTTTAAGTATATCAAAGAAAATAACAAAAATAAGGATAAAAACGGTAATCTTATATACGGTGAATATCGTATAGATTTTGTTAACCAAAAGGGCAAAGAAGGCTATTTTATTGTAACAAAGAAGCAAGAAGCAATCAATGATGTGGTACCTTATATTATGCTTTTACCTATAAAGTCACAAGCAATGAAAAACGATGAGGGTGGTGAATACGTTCCAATATGTAACGGTAAGCTAGTGACCGAGTTAGGCTTAAGTACTAAAGAAAATGATGCTAAAGTGTTCGACTTCTATTTACAAGAAGCTGTTGTTGAACAAGTTACTTCTGAAGAAAAAGCAAAAAGCTAGACAGCTAAAATAAAGAGGTAGATTAAGTCTGCTTCTTTATTTTTTAGTGCCGGTTACTCAAGTTCATTATGGGAATGTATCCGTTCAGCAGAGTAGCAAAGTAGGTAGACAAGATAAACCAAAAAATCAAGAAAAAGTGAGTGTACAATAAATGGTGTCATGCAAGTAGCTGATACCCTGTGCTTGAGGTAAAGCTGGCTATAATTGCTAAGGATTTTTATTTAATTTAACTGCATCTTTTGCCTTATCCAATAACCCATTAATAAAACCAATTTCGCTTGGTTTATCAAGTAAATCAGATGCAATGTTAGTATATTCATTAATGACAACTGGAACTGGTGTATCACAATTAGCTAACTCAGATATTGCAACACGCAAAATAGATAAGCTTATAAGATTTAACCGTGAAAGGGACCAGCTTGGGTTTAAGTAAGACTCTATTATTTTATCATATTCTTTACTGCTTTTTATAACCTTATATAACAAGTTTTCTAAGAACTGATGTTCAAATTCTTCACATTCAAATATATCTCTCAACTTACTTATGTAGTCCTTAAGCTCACAATTTTCCAATTTAAAAGTGCTTTTGTTGTAACCTACAAAAATATTTGAATAAGCAACTTGTACAGCAAGAAATCTTGCCGTACTTCTTTTTATGCGCCACTTTTTATCTACTGGTTTTTCCTCCATTATTTTAATTTATTGTGTAAATCTATCATATGCAAAACAGTTGAGGCTGCATGGCCACCAACGTTCTTTTTGTTTTTGTCAGCTCTAACTAGTGCTTTATCTTTGCTGTCAGCGGTAATTACGCCCATACCAAAGGGTATTGAATAATGCATAACAACCTCATTTAAACCTTCGATTACCCCTTTACAAACATATTGATAATGATCAGTTTCACCGCGAATTACGCACCCAAGAGCTAAATAACCGTCATAATTAGCATTCTTGCTTTTGACTGCAAAGAGAATTGTAGCTGGTATCTCAAATGCACCAGGAACTTCAATTATGTCATAATCAACATTATTTCCTTTGAATTTATCAATTGCACACTCAAGCAAAAGGTTTGCTATTTCAGTATAATAAACCGAATTAACTATTAGTATTTTCGACATTCATCCCCACTTTTCTTGTTAAAAACAACTTTATTAATGATTGTTGAATTAGAGTTATAATATTACTAAATATCCAATATATTACCAGGCCGGCAGGAAGGGAAGAAACAATAAAGACAGAAATATAAGGTAAAAATTTCATAACATTCATTTGAACGTTATCTTTTTTGGCATGATCGTTCCCGCTCAATTTTTGTTGAATTAACATAGTAATTCCATAAATTATAGGTAAAATACCTATAGAAACAGGAAAATTGTAATTAAATAGCCCAAATAATGTGAAAATGTTTGTTGGATCAGGAGCTGAAAGGTCCTTAATCCATAAATAAAAAGGTGCATGTCTCATTTCTATAGTAACAAACAATACTTTATATAGAGCAACAAACACTGGGATTTGTATTAGCATGGGAAAAATGCTCGATATTGGGTTTATATTGTTTTTTTTGAATAATGCAATCGTCTCTTTATGCTGTTTCAGACTATCATTTTTATACAGCTCTTTTATACGAGTTAATTCAGGCTTCAGGCTTTTCATTTTAAACATCGAAACATATGATTTATTCGCTAAAGGAAGCATCAAAAGCTTGGTCACCAAAGTGAGCAGTAATATTGCTAAGCCAAAATTTCTTAAAATGAAGTTAAAATATTCAAGTAATAAAAACACCGGCTTGGTTATAAAATAAAGAACACCAAAATCTACAGCTTTATCAAACAAAGGTATATTGAGAGTATCCTTATAAGAATCCAGTAAATTCAACTTTTTTGCTCCAGCAAAAAAATAATTCACATTAGAAACACTTGCGCCAGGAAGTATGCTCTTATAAGGCTTGACAAAATCTACTTGGAATTTATCAGTATTATTAACGTTCGTGTGTTTAATGCTTACATTTATTTTATCGGATTTCTCAGGTATGATGGCTGTAAGCCAGTATTTATCAGCAAAACCAAACCAATTTTTTTCACTCGTGCTTGCTTTTATTAAATGTTTTTTGGAAATATCCTTATATGTCCACTCCTCTAGTTTATTATCAAATGCACCCAGTACTCCTTCATGGGATATCCAATAAGATTCGTTGATATTGTCACGTTTACGGTTAATTCTACCATAAGGAACCAAAACTACATTATCTTTTGTATTGTTTTCAATAATTTGCTCAACTTTAAACATGTAGTTATCGTCAAGGCTAATTTTCATTCTAAATAAAATGCTATTTTCATTATCCCAAAATAAATCGACCTCTTTTTGATTGAGTTTATCTGCTTGCCAGACTGTTTTAGAATCTGGAACTTTAATCTTTTCATTCGGATCGAGCCACCCAAATTCTGCGAAATATACATCTTTTGATTCTGCAGGTGACAGTAACACCACTTGTGGAGAAGAAGAACTCGGTTCTAAGTGGTAGTTAGTTAAGATTAAGTCATCAAACCTTGCACCTTTCAAAGAAATTGATCCTTTAATCATGTTATTGGTTAAACTAACCCTCTGTTCTCGAGTGGAATTAATAATTTCAGAACGATTTTGGTGTATTATAGGAGCAAGGTCGTTAAAAGATTCGATATGTTCAATATTTTCAATCAATGGCTGGTTTTGGTTTGCACTAAAAAAATTATCATAAATAATGCGCCAAGATACCATGATTAACATGGAAAGGATAGCTGCTAAAATTAAGCTTTTTGCTTCTGACATGAAATTAAATCAAACATATCTTCTTAAAGTGTATATTAAATATTGTACTAAAACAATAAAATTTACTTATTTTTAATAATAACTTTTAACGCTAATCTTTAAAATTTATTTTAATAGCTTCAAATTTTAACAATATGAACGCGGTGAAAAATCTAGTTATTTGGTTACTAATAATAGCTGCCACTTCAATGCTTATTGATTCACAAAGGGACAAACTAAGCGACAGATTTCTCAGTACTTTTTTACCATATAAAGGGAGAATTCAGAATAGTGGTCAGAATAGTGGAAGTATCGAATTTACGAAATCATACGATGGACACTTTTATATTCAGGCTCAGGTCAATGATCGCAATATAACGTTTTTGCTTGATACCGGAGCAACCGATATTGTTCTATCACAAAAAGACGCATTACATGTTGGTATTAACTTACAAAACGTTCAGGATTTTAAAATATATGAAACTGCGAAAGGTCAAATAAAAGCTGGTGTTGTTCACATCCCTCAGGTTAAAATAGGGAATTTTTTAGTTAATGATGTACAGGCGAGCGTTAACACTCATTCTATGTCTCATTCACTACTTGGAATGAGCTTTTTAAGGTATTTTCATTTCACTATAAGAGATAATAAGTTGATATTATACCGCGACTAAACACTTCTACAATCTACTTATCAAAGCTCTGTAGGTTAATATAGGAGCAGAAATAAATATTGCAGAACAAGTGCCAATCAAAATACCAAAAAAAATGATCAAGCTGAAGTCTCTCACTGCATCTGTGCAGATTAATGTCAAAGGAAGAGCAGCAAGAAGGGTTGTACCCGAGGTTAATATAGTGCGAAATAATGTAGCGTTGATACTTGCATCTACCATCTCACTCATCCGCCCACTTTTACCACTCTTGCAATACTCTCGAATCCGATCGTATATAATTACTGAGTTATTGATTGAATAACCAATGACAGTGAGGAGAGCTGCAACTGATGAAATATTAAACTCAATGCCAGTTAGGCTAATAAAACCAACAGTTAAAATCACGTCATGAATCAGTGCTGTTATTCCACTGAATCCACATTGCCAATTAAATCTAAACCAAACGTAAAAAAATATTCCAACAATTGCGATCAACATGGATAACATTCCTTCAAATATTTGTGTTGAGCTTATTTGTGGGCCAACATAGTCTATTTTACGATAGCTTATTGAGCTACCTAGCTTTTCTTCTAGTATGCTTTTTATCTTTTTGATTTTATCTTCATCTCCTTCATCTTTAAAACGCATGACTAAATTATCACCCGCTTTTGAACTCTGCACTGTAAAACCATTTTCTTTTAATGCATCGAGAATAGAGTGATTCTCATCTGAAGATTTTATCTCTATCAAAATTCCGCCTGCAAAGTCTATGCCTAAGTTCACTCCACGTAACACAACAATGAGCATTGAAAAGATGATAAAAATAATGCTAATTAATGCAGTCAAATCCCTATATTTACTAAACTTGATATTGAGGTTATCTGGAATGAGTCTAACTGCCATGCTATTTACTTAAAATAATCACTTGAATTTTATATACTTTTTAAAAAATTCACTAGTTTATTCTATGATTGGAGTCATACAATTTCATCAGTTGATAAGCCAGTTATTTGGAGAATAACATCAATAGAGATGTCTAACCTAAGTAGATTCCATGCAACTTCAACCTTAACTCTTTTTATAACCTCTTTTTTGCCAGCCCACATGCCTCCACATAAAACACAGGATGACAAATCCAATACATCCAATAATTCTTGATTATTAATCTCGTTACATTCTCCCATCAAACTTAATATCCCTGCCTCACTATTCTTGTTTTTACCTCTTTTTGGTCTAGGCTATAGAGCTATAGAATCAACTGTTAATTCCTCCGCTAAAGCACATAACATTTTGTGTGGAACATTGTCCCCTTTTTCATATCTTTGTATTTGCTGTTGTGATATCCCGAATTTACTTGCTAAATCTGCCTGAGTATATTTTCGCTTTACCCTCCAGCGTTTTATCCTTTGTCCTGTTGTACAATCTACAGAATCAGTACGAATTTCTCCTTCTGTATTATTATATTCATCGGTAGATAAGCCTGTTGCTTGAGAGATAATATCAACAGAAACTTCTGCTTTAGCTAGACTCTTTGCCAATTCTACTTTGGTTGCTTTTACAGTACTCTTTTCGTTAACCTGGATAGACCTGGCTAGTAAATAAAATGCCTCGTCTAATCCATGATTTTCAATTTCTTCATGTATTCCGACAAGATTTTTCAACACTTTCATCCTATCTTTATCCCAACAACTATGTTCACTTTTAGGGAGTAGAGCTCCGATATTAACTGATAACGCTTTTGCTATGGCATAGAGTTCGTGTGGATAAATGTCATCTACCCCTTGTTCTTGTCTCAGTATTTGCTGTTTTGGTACTCCAATTTTATTTGCCAAATTCTCCTGAGTATATTTTAGCTTTAACCTCCAGTATTTTATCTTTTGCCCTATTTTGTAATTTATAGAGTCAGTGTGCTTTTTGTCATCGCTATCGTTGGAGTTGCTCATATTACTTTCTTTATATAAACAAACATATGCTTTACCATAAGGTTTTATGATAGTATATTATTTTTTATAACTTTTTTTTCATATATTCATAAGATAGCTATCTATAGTAATAACTATATGAAATTTTTGTTGCGAGCTTTTATAAGATGCCTCTCTTTCTTAGTGAGATTTAATATAATCCTTCCTAAATACCGTATAACCCACAGCTAAACAACCCTTGCTCGTCCACTAGAAGGCAAAGCAGCAAGGAGCGAACCAAAAGCGATGAGGAAGGATCCAAGCCAGATTATAGACATTCCAGGTTTATAGTGCACTTTAGCTGCAATTTTGCTCTTACTCTTATCAATCTCTCCAATTACAACATAAATATCAGAAAGCAAATTGTGGTAGATACTGCTTTCAACATTTTTCTGACCTTCCGCAAGGTAAAATCTATATTCAGGAGTTACTTCACCCAATATCTTGTTATTCAGCAAATTCCTGATATCCATTCTACCTCTCACTGCATGGAAATTTTTTTCTTTTATTAGCTCAATATTTCGTAAAGTAACTTTAAATTTATTGACTGTTATGCTATTCCCTATTTTTAAGTAATTTTCTTTTTTCTCCTGCCAACCAACTGAATAAGCTATACCAAGCACTAAAATTGCCACTCCAGCATGAGCTGCAATCATTGCATAGTAGGATTTAGAAACTCTTCTTGCTAATAAAATTGATTCGCTCTTAAACAAACGAATTCTTTTACTGTATGCTTCTAAAACAAAGATTAATAATGCTATGGAGATAGTAATTGATAGCACAATTGTTAGCTCCATGTGAAAGATAAACGGCAAAATAGCTGCAGCACTGCAGAATGAAAATCTGTATTCACGGAATATTGGCAATAGACTATTTCCCTGCCAACGGCAGTATTGCCCGATCATGGTGAGCACTAGAATAGCCAGTGCAATAGGATTAAATAAAGAATTGTAATATGGTGCTCCAACTGAAATTAATTCACCGGTTAAATACTCAAGCACTGTAGGGTATAAAGTGCCAACGAACACGATGAAAAAGGCAGTGATGAATAATAAATTGTTCATCAGCATCATCGTAAGGCGTGAAAAGAATCTTCTACCCTCTGTCACTTGAGTAGCAGATTTCTTTCTGGATTCCAATGTTGAGCACTGGAAAGATGTGCGATTTTTTCTCGTAAACACTACAAATATTACTAAGCTACTGACTGTAATTACACCAAGTAGAGCTAATATATACAGTCCATACCTTGAGTCATCTGCAAACGTGTGCACTGAGGTGAGTATTCCTGAGCGGACTAGAAATGTTCCAGTTACACTCAATAGAAAAGTTGTAAGCGTAAGTAAAATAGCGAAATTCCTTAAAGTATTGAAATTTCGTACAACGAGCAACAAATGTGTCAGCGCCACTGCAATTAGCCACGGCATCAAAGAAACGTTTTCCACTGGATCCCAAAACCAAAATCCACCCCACCCAAGTTCGCGATATGCCCACCAGCTACCCAAGCTGATGCCCAAAGTGAGCAGCGACCAAGAAATAAGTACCCAAGGCCTGACAATTTTAGCCCAAACATTTCCTTCAGTATTTGCAATTAATCCAGCTATAGAGAGCGAAAAAGGAACGCTAAATCCAAGGTACCCCAAATATAATATCGGTGGATGAATAGCAAGGCCTATATCTTGCAATATCGGATTAAAACCCAATCCATCTTTTTCAACGCTTGGCATTTTAGTGAAGGGGCTGGATTCAAGTAAAGTGAACAGTAAAAAACAAAAGCAAATCAAGCCTTGGGTGATCAAGGATACTTTCTTCAATTTACTGTCGTTATCAGTAAAAATACCCATCAGAAATAGGTAAAAGGTAAGCACTAATGTCCAAAGCAACATAGACCCTTCTTTATTTCCCCAAACTCCACAAATCTTATAGATCAAAGGTTTTGTTGTGTGTGAGTGGTAATATACGTTTTCGAGTGAGAAATCATTTGTAATGTGGCAGTAGATCAAAATAGCCATTGATGTTGATACACAAAAAAATATGGCAGTGGTAATAAACCGACAAGAACTAAGTGGTAAAAACAAATATGTCAAAGACAATAAGCAGGCTACCAATAGCAATATATTCCCAAGTTCAGGCATAAAAAATTATAGTTTTTATATAAACAATATTACTGATGACAAGTTAGAAGTTAAAGTGTTAATTGACGCTTGCTATTGATGCTAGCATAATGCCCCCGTAGTTAGCTGTGCTAGTATTAATTAAAAATTAAATATTAAATCTTTATACTTTTATAGATAGCGTTAATATTGAGGTAACATTGTGGGTACAACTAAGATTAGTAAATTTCCATTCAATATAAAAGGTAAAGTGGCAAAACAACATGCCGAACCAATAGTTGAAAAAAATCTCTATACTATTTTAGGATTCAAAAGTAGAGAAGATTTTGAAAATAAGACAAGTAAGCTTGTTAATAAAAAAGTTTGGCAATCATTTGTTGACTGCTTTGCAAAAGAAATAGATTATGCAGCAACTGAAAAAGTTGTAAAAAACATCGTTTGTAACATTGCAAAGAGTGATCAAGGTAATGCTTTTACCAAAACTGAACATCTGATATTAAATGAAAAGCAAGATAATAAAAAGAGAGAAAAAGCGATTAGAAAAACTGTTGGTATTTTGAGAAAAATCAATCCAGAAAAAGCCTTCAATGAACTTTCAGTAATAAAAAAACAAGCTGAAGATTTTTTACAAACCGATTTTTATAAAGCTCAGAGTAAACCACTTCAAGGATTTGCTCCATCTGGTGGACAGCTCTTTGCGGAAGTTCTGAAATATATAGAAACACTAGAAAAATTAGCTGAAGTTAAAAAGGAAAAGCTAGTTAAAGATTTCTTGTTAAATCATGTTAGTTCATTGAATAAAAAGTATCCTAAATCACAAGGCAAAAGGGAAGATGCTATAACAGTACTATCAAGTGATGAGTTGAAGAATTTTTACAATAAAGGTGTAGAAGAAGGAATATTACAACCAATTGTATCTTATAAAGAATGCAGAAACCTGTATGACAAAATGAACCAAATGAAAAATGAATCCAAAAGTATAATTAAAAGAGAAGGACGGGAAGAAAATTTGAAGAAAATAGATAAGTTGATAGTCAGTGCAATTAATGACATAAAAAAACATAGAGAAGCAATCCTTAACTGTAAAGACTTTCAAAGTTCTTACATAAAAGAGAAAAAAGAACATCCATTTAGAGGCAACGCATGTCAAAAAATGATTGATATATATCAAGAGAGAATTGCTGGATATCAGGAGAAAATTTGTCAAAACTTAAGCCAAATAAAAGCGATATTAAAAAGTGCGCCGCAAGAACTGGATGATGTGGAAGAATTAGAGGAAATAATCGATGGTATGCATGAAGCGAAGCAGTGTGATGAAAATTTTGATTCAGCTTTGATTTGTTTATTTAACATACAGAATAAGTTAGATGTTCAGCTAGAAAATCCTCCAACAGAGCTAAGAGTTTCACACATTAACGTTAAAACTGAGCTAACTAGGTTATAAGAGCCAAATTTTTGGGACAATTTTAATTCAAGACAGCTCTCGCAACTTTAGTCTGCGTTTTTATTTGGTTGTGTTTTGTTAAAAAAACTTTAGATTTATTTTATAATCGATACTCAAATATAATGACTCAAACTTGGAATTTGTTGCAAACAGGGCAAAAGGAAGGCTATAAAATTGCGTATACTAATGCTCGTATTATCGACCCGGAAACTAAACTTGATATAAAAGGTTCATTATTGACTGAAGGGGATAAAATTATTGACTTTGGTGAATCATTATTTTCAACAAGTGGAGTCGATGAAACAATAGACTGTAAAGGCCTTGTTCTAATGCCAGGCCTTATTGACATTCACGTACATTTTCGTGAACCAGGCCAAGAAGATAAAGAAACTATATATACAGGCAGCAAATCTGCAGCTGCGGGAGGCGTTACAACTGTAGTTTGTCAGCCGAACACTGTTCCAGCAATTGATAGCGTTGTTTTGGCTAAATATTTGAAATATAGAGCACTTGAAACTTCACATGTAAACATTGAATTTTACGCTAAAATCACCACTTCGGAAGAAAAGTTGACTGAAATGGCACTTTTAAAGGAAGCAGGTGCGGTTGGGTTCACTGATGATGGCATGCCAGTTATGAACCCAATGATTATGAGACAGGCGCTGCTTTATTCAAGTATGCTGGGTGTTCCTATTGCTCAACATGCAGAAGATTTAAATTTATCAGCAGGTGGTGCAATCAACGAAGGTAAAATTTCTGAAGAATTGGGAGTAAAGGGAATCTTGAGTGCGTCAGAATCGGTTATAGTAAGTCGCGATATACTGCTCATGAAAGATATGGAAAATGTGTACTACCATATTCTACATGTCTCTTCAAAAGATTCACTTGATGCTATTAAACGTGCGAAAGATTTGGGATTAAATGTTACATGTGAAGTAACCCCTCATCACTTCACTTTGACTGAAAATATAGTAAAACAACATGGAGCAATTGCAAAAATGAACCCGCCGCTTCGCACTGAAGAAGATCGTTTAGCTATGGTTGAAGGTTTAAAGACAGGTGTGATTGATTGCATTGCAACCGATCACGCTCCGCATGATCGTAATTCTAAAGATCTTCCACTTGAAAATGCTGCATTTGGTATTGTTGGCCTTGAAACAATGCTGCCCCTTTCACTTGAACTTTACCACAGTGGGCAAATGGGTCTACTTGATGTGCTTGCAAAATTGACATATAAGCCTGCAGATATAATACACGTATCACGTGGTCGTATACAAAAAAACCTTGCTGCAGACTTGATTTTAGTTGACCTCAATCATGAATGGGAAATTAAAACTGACAACTTTGCTAGTAAATCAAAGAATTCCCCTTTCGATGGGCGCAAAGTAAAAGGGCACGTGGTACGTACTGTTGTGTCTGGCAAAACTATATACTCACAGAAAAGTTAGTTATCATACCTTATCTATTCCAATTTGTTATCACCAGAATGGGCTAAGTGCACCTGAATTTAAAGTACATCGCATGACATATTTTTAACACTTAATTAATAATGAAATGTTACTTATCTTTCCCTAATCTATAAAGTTATTTTGTCTATCAATCTGATTCCAAAACAGCAAAATTGTTGTATAATGTTACTTTGAAGTTTTATTTTCAATGCACAAGTTTGCAATACTCTTTTCTATACTGTTTGCAATAGTTGCTTACTATTTAAACAGTGAGATTATATTTGAAATAGCAAAGCTGTTTAGTGACATATTTGTTAGTTTATTGAAATTAATAAGTTTACCTTTAGTTTTTCTATCAATAGTTTCCACAATTTCAGGACTTAAAGACTCAATCGAAATTAAAACCTTAGTTAAGAAAACACTATTTTATACGCTGCTTACAACTATTATAGCTGCGTTTGTTGCATTATTGTTTTACCTGCTAATAGACCCAGTGAAAAAAAATTTCATATGTAACACGATAGGAAGTTTGGATAATAACAATTACAGTTACTTTTCATACTTAAAATCACTCATTCCTTCGAATTTTGTGCAAGTTTTTCTTGAAAATAACGTTATTGGTAGCATATTGATCGCTTTTTTGATGGGTGGAGCTATTGTTTCACTTTCAAAAGAAAAGCAGGACATATTACATCAAATATTCTCTGCACTTTTCGATACGTTACTTAAAATTGCTCAGGGGTTACTAAAGCTTGTTCCACTTGCTGTGTGGTCTTTTATTACATGTTTTTTGCACGAATTAAAAGGTGGTAGCGAGTTCTACAGTCTTTTATGGTATTTTGTTTGCATAATGTCTGCAAATTTTGTGCAGGCATTTCTGATTTTACCGCTACTTATGTGGTATAAAGGCATATCACCAATTCAAACGCTGAAAGGGGTTATGCCGGCACTCACACTTGCGTTTTTTTCTAAATCATCCAGTGCAACATTGCCAACAACTATAGACTGTGTGCAAAATAAGCTAAAGGTGCCAAAGAAATTGTCGTCCTTTATTTTACCAATATGCACAACAATTAATATGAATGCATGTGCTGCATTTATAATAATCACTGTAATGTTTGTTGCAGAGATGAATGGATGCGCATTTTCCTTAAGTGAAATGTTTATATGGATTTTTTTAGCAACTAGTGCAGCAATTGGTAACGCTGGAGTGCCGATGGGGTGCTATTTTATGGCAACCAGTTATCTCATGTCGATGAATGTTCCTCTGCATATTATGGGACTGATTTTGCCTATTTATACAATCATCGATATGTTTGAAACTGCAATAAACGTGTGGTCTGATATTTGTATCACTCAGATAATTAATAAAGAATGTAATAGTGAAACTTAAAAAATGATATTAGACGAAAACAACCTAATAATAAAAGAATTTAAAGAAGCAGAAGCAATTTTGCATGGGCATTTTGTTTTATCATCCGGACTGCATAGTGACACATACATACAGTGTGCGAAGATTTTTGAAAATCCAAGCAGAGCCATGAAAGTTTGCGCATTATTAGCAGATAAAATAAAAAAAGAATTAAATAGCTCCATAGATTTAATATTATCTCCTGCAATTGGCGGAATAGTTGTAGGTTATGAGATTGGCAGGCAGCTTGGAATAAAGACAATGTTTTGCGAGCGCGTTAATGGCAAGTTTGAATTACGCCGTGGATTTAAGATCAAAAAGGGTGAGAAAATATTACTTATCGAGGATGTGATAACCACAGGCAAATCTTCACTTGAAGCAGTGAAATGTGCAGAAGGGGAGGGAGGTAAAGTCATTGCTGAAGCTTCTTTAATAAAGAGGAATAGTGAAACGAAACTGCCTTTTCCTGTCATATCTTTGATTGAACTGAACATCCAAAACTACAGTGAGGAAGAACTTCCAAGTGAATTAAAACAACTACCCATAACAAAACCTGGGAGTAGAGAATATTTAACAAAGTAATCCTATAATATCTTGGAAACACAGCACTTATACACAGCTTTAGTTATTTACTCCAAGTGTATTTTATGTATACTTATTACTAAATTAATTTTGAAATGATAGAAAATGAACGAATTTAAATCGATCCGTAATATAGCAATAATCGCACACGTTGACCACGGTAAAACTACTTTGCTTGATAACATGTTAAAACAAAGTGGCACGTTCCGTGAGAATCAAGAAGTTCAAGAGCGAGTTATGGATAGTGGCGACCAAGAACGTGAGCGCGGAATTACAATACTTGCAAAATGCACATCAATAATGTGGGGTGATGAAAAAATCAATATTATTGATACGCCAGGGCACGCAGACTTTGGTGGAGAAGTAGAAAGGGTATTGTGCATGGCAGATGGTGTGTTGCTGCTGGTTGACGCTGCGGAAGGTCCCATGCCACAAACTAAATTTGTGTTGTCAAAAGCACTAAAAGCAAATTTGAAGCCAATTGTGATAATCAATAAGGTCGACCGACCAGACAGCAGAATTGATGAAGTATTAAATGAAATATATGAGTTATTTTTTAACCTTGATGCAACCAACGAGCAGCTAGATTTTCCAGTGTTGTATGCTTCAGGTAGAAATGGTTGGTGTGCTAAGGAGCTTTCTGATGAAAGAAAAGATTTAAGCCCATTATTTTCAACGGTTATAGATTATATAAAACCTTCTGTTTATGATCAAAATGCCCCTTTTGCTATGTTGGTCACTCTACTTGAGTCTGATAAGTTTCTTGGCAGAATATTGACAGGAAAGATTTATCAGGGCGTTGCAAAAGTCAATTCAGATCTTAAGGTACTTGATCTGGACGGTAAAGTAATTGAACGAGGGAGATTAACTAAGTTGCTCTCATTTTCTGGCTTGAAACGTATTCCAGTAGAACAAGCTGTGGCGGGAGACATAATTGCAATTGCAGGACTTGAGAAAGCTTCAGTTTCTGACACTATAGCAGTACCAGAGGTTACAACTGCAGTAAGCTCAACTCCAGTTGATCCGCCGACGATGGCGATTACTCTGAGTGTTAATGATTCACCTTTTGCCGGACAAGAGGGAACAAAGCTTACCTCAACCGTTATAAAGGATCGTTTATATGCAGAAGCAGAAACAAATGTTGCAATTACCGTAACTTTGGCATCAAGTGGTGAAGCGTTTGAAGTAGGTGGACGTGGTGAGCTACAGCTTGGAGTGTTAATTGAAAATATGAGGAGAGAAGGTTTTGAGCTTTCAGTATCACGCCCTCGCGTGCTATTTAAGGAAGAAGATGGCAAAAAACTTGAACCTATAGAGGAAGTAGTAATTGATGTAGATGATGAATATAGTGGAATCATCATGGAAAAACTCAGCTTCCGAAAAGGTGAAGTGACTGACATGAGACCTTCTGGTAATGGTAGGACAAGATTAACGTTTTTAGTGCCATCAAGAGGATTAATTGGTTATCAAGGAGAGTTTTTAACTGATTCTCGGGGCACAGGCATAATTAACCGTTTATTTCATAGTTATGTTCCACATAAAGGTCCAATTTCTGGAAGGCGCAATGGAGTTTTAATTTCTACAGATAAGGGTGAGGCTGTGGCGTATGCAATTTTCAATTTGCAAGACAGGGGAATTATGTTTATCAAGCCACAGGATAAGGTATATTGTGGCATGGTTGTCGGCCAGCATAGCCGTGACAATGATTTGGAGATAAACGTGCTAAAAGGTAAGCAATTAACAAACGTAAGAGCTTCAGGTAGTGATGAAGCCATAAAACTCACTCCTCCAAAGATAATGACACTGGAGGATATGATAGCGTATATAGATGATGATGAATTGGTGGAAGTAACTCCAAAATCTATACGTTTACGCAAGAAATTCCTTGATCCAAATGAACGTAAGCGTGCAGGAAGGGCAAAGAATAAGGAGTAGAGGTTTCTTTTTGCAGGGTAGCAGCGTACTGTACGAACATTTGCTTTTGTTAAGCACAACAAATGGGTCAGCGCATGACGCACAATTGTACAAACATTGTAGCCGTTATTCAGGTAGCCCGCAGAAACAAAAAACTTGCTTGACACATTTTGCCAGCCCCCTTATCATGACAGTGAAGCTATTGTATTTGCTTTCGCTAATCTGCAGATTAAAAGGTAAGGATTACTTAATGTATCGGCGTCTTATGTTCAATTTTTTGCAGTATATAGATACTGTATGTCTTTACAAAACTTCATCTACATCTAGATTTTTATCTAAATAAGCTGAACGCGCTTACAAAGCGTTACAAGACATCAAAAAATGCCAATACTTGACAAAGATAGTAAAAGACTAGCTAACTCGGGGATTCTTTGTCTTTTTTTCTGCTTGGTAAATTTCTTAAACATTTGCAGCGTAGGTTAGTTGCAATTAAAAGCAGCTTAATCTCGCTTATCAAGCGTTTAAAACATAAAAAACGCCAATATTTTAAAGCGGATAATGACCAAGGGGCTTCTTTTGCCTTTTTTTTCGTTTGCTTAAATATTTTCTTAAATTTTATAGCTAAACTGGATCCCAGTGTCTGGGCACTGGGATGACAGGGAGAGGATGCTGGGGTGGCAGCTCACTAAAATACACACATGAACTTTCTAAAATTCATTAAGTTATGCTTTCAAACGGTAGTGCCGGGGTGTGAGTATAATAATTATCGGTACATAAAAGTCATAGCAGACAGGCTAGAAGCAGCGAGCGCTGGTGAAGTGAAACGAATAATATTCAATATGCCTCTGCGTTCAATGAAGTCCATGTGCATAAGCGTTGCGTGGCCCGCATGGATACTGGGAAATCAGCCAACGGCAAGAATAATAGTTGCAAGTTACTCTCGGCTGCTCAGCGAAAAGCACTCGCTTGATACAAGGTGCGTAATGCAATCTGGTTGGTATAAAAAGCTATTTCCAGAAGTAGAACTATCCAAAGACCAGAATACTAAATACAAATTCCAAACAGTGCAGAGAGGATTTAGAATCGCAACGTCCGTTGGAGGAACACTAACCGGTGAAGGTGGTGATTTCATCATCGTGGACGATCCGCTCAGTTCTGCTCAAGCTTTGAGTGAAATGTTTAGAAAGCGCGCTACAAACTGGTTCGATCAGACTCTAGTAACCAGGCTTAACAACAGAAAAAAAGGAGTCATTGTTCTTGTGATGCATAGGCTACATCAGGAAGACTTAACCGGACATCTTTTCTCCAAGCCAAAAAACATATGGCATCATATTTGTTTGCCAATGATTTCTGAAAATAAGCAGGTTATTTATTCAATCAAAAAGCCAATGCCTCCTGTTCCTGTCATCCGAGTAGCTCGGCACTGTGCGACCAGGAGGTTGTATAATAAACCAGCGTCACCTGTAAGGATATTATATTCAAGAGAAGAAGGTCAGTTGCTATATCCCCTTTATGGAGGAAAAGAAGAAGTTGAGATGATAAAAGTTGAACTTGGGAGTTACGCTTTTGCTGCACCATATCAACAGAACCCTCTGCCACTTTCAAGTGGTATAATTAAACGAGAGTGGCTGAAGCGCTATAGAAATTTTTCTGATAGTCTCTCATATGTCACTCAGAGCTGGGACACTGCAGTTTCAACAAGCAGCATGAGCAACTTTAGCGTCTGCACCACCTGGACAAAAGTGGGCAATAAATCTATTTACTTGATGTATATCGCGCAAAGCTTGAGTATCCAAAGCTTAAAGAGCAAGTTCTGTCACTAGCTGCAAGATGGACGCCACACGCAATTTTAATCGAAGCAAAAACAAGTGGTCAGCAATTGGTGCAAGAGCTAAAAACAAACAGTGATTTACCAATTATCGAAATAGTACCACATGATGACAAACTCACTCGATTTTATCAAATTGTTCCGATTATAGAGTCTGGCAAGGTTTTTCTGCCGCACCAAGCAGTATGGCTCAATGACTTTGAGTATGAGATTTTAATGTTCCCAGAAACTCGCCACGACGACCAAGTGGATAGTACCGTGCAATATCTGCAGTGGATGAAAAAAACTAACACCAGCGTTTTCAGGGTCAGGGATTTTACCTCCGACCCTGTTTGAGTGAACCAGTGTCAAGCTACTTGGCTTGTGTTCTAGGCAAAACCTGCTATAATATTTAACATACTGTTTCCGAAACAAATGTTCCGCACTGGGATCTGCTATGTAAGAGGTCTAATGATCAACGAAGAAATTGTAAGAGAGAGCTTAAAAAAAGTCATAGAGCAAAAAAGCGGTAAAGATGTGATCGCTCTTGGCATAATATCCTCAATCATTATTAAAGGCGGGGACATTGGTTTTGCGCTTGAAGTTGCCGGTAACACGCAAGCAAACGAAGAATTAAGAAGAAATTGTGAGCAAGCTGTTAAAGCTATACCGGGGGTGACAAAAGTGATCGTGGTTGCTACTTGTCAAAAACAAACTGGGCAACAAAAAGCTAAATTACATATCGAAGGAGTGAAAAATATAATCGTTGTGGCCTCTGGTAAAGGCGGTGTGGGCAAGTCCACAGTTGCGCTAAATCTTGCTCTCTCATTAGCAAAGTTGAAACATAAAGTTGCGCTGGTTGATGCAGATATATATGGTCCTTCAATTCCTAAAATGCTTAGCACTGAAAAATTAAAGCCAGAAATACAGGGTGGAAAAGCAATACCTATAGAAAGGTATGGACTGCATACTATTTCAATCGGCTATTTTGTTGACAAGGATCGTGCAGCAATATGGCGCGGACCTATGATCACAAAAGCACTTTATAATCTGCTCATGGGAACAAAATGGTCCGATATAGAGTATTTGATAGTTGATACACCACCTGGAACTGGCGATGTGCATTTAAGTCTTATGGAAAATTTTAACTTAACCGGGGCGATAATAGTTTCAACTCCACAGGAGCTCTCTTTAATCGATGCTCGCAAAATTTATGATATGTTTACAAAGCTCAGTATACCGATTATTGGCATTGTGGAAAACATGAGCTATTTTACTCAAAGCGGCTCAGAAATATACATATTTGGAAAAGACGGCGCAAAAAGAATGTCTGAGGAGCTGAGCATCAAACTATTAGGCAGGATTCCTCTGGATCCACAAATATGTCATGCTTCTGATTGTGGAAATCCTTTAATGCTAAGTGAAGATTTGGCAGAAATTTATGAAGACATTGCTAAAGATGTTAGGTCTTTGTCTATAAAGCTTGTTTAAACTATTTTCAAAATAGATAAAATATAATTTTACAATTAGCGTGAATAAAATGAATTATGATGTAATCATTTCAGGTGGTGGGTTGCTTGGTCTTATTACTGCAATTGGCCTCAGTTGTGACTCTGTGTCTGTAGCTGTGATTGAAAAAAATAATCTACCACGTGTAGTAGATGACAACCGAGCATTTGCTATTTCTCAAGGCTCGAAAAAAATATTGGAAAAATTAGGGATTTGGCAGTTTATAGAAAGCGAAGCTGAGCCAATACTTGATATATGCATATTAGATGCGGTTACTGTGCATTACAATCATAAAATGGTTGGTGAAGAACCAATGGGTTATGTTATTAACAATGCTACTATATGGAATGCAATCAACAATAATTTTCTGAATAAACTAAATATATACTCTCCACATTCCTATAAAACAATTGCTTGTGATTCAGGATATGTGGAAGTTATTCTTGATAATAACCAGGAATTAATATCATCGCTACTTATCTGCGCTGAAGGCAAAAACTCTAAACTACCAGAGTTATTTTCTATACCGACAGTGAAATTTGATTATAAACAAAGTAGCATAATATTTAATGTAAAGCATGAACTGCATCACCAAAACTTAGCTGTAGAGCGTTTTTTTCCTGGCGGTCCATTTGCAATTCTGCCGATGAAGGGTGGCTATACTTCTTCGATAGTTTGGACAGAAAAACCTGGAATTTCAAAAATGCTAATGGATCTGTCTGAAGAAGAATTTATTATAGAGCTCAAAAAAAGATTTGGTTCTTATTTAGGAGAGATAAAATTAGAGGGTGAAAGAAAACTTTATCCTTTAAGTTTTGTTTTCGCAAAAAAGTTATATAAGGGTAGAGTTTTGCTTATTGGCGATGCAGCACATTCAATTCATCCAGTTGCAGGTCAAGGGCTTAATCTTGGAATTAGAGATGTAGAAAGTGTTATAAAGCATATAGTTGCTGCAAAAGCATCTGGTATTGATGTTGGCAGTAGTTATTTATTAAAGAAAATTTCACGTAACAGATACTTTGATAATTTTACAATGGCGCTTGCAACTGATGGATTAAATAGGATGTTCTCCAACAGAATATTCTGCGCTAAAGCACTAAGAAATCTTGGCTTGATTGCAGTTGAAAATTCAAATTTTCTCAAAAAAAGCTTCATTCGGCATGCTATGGGATTTATATAAACTACTATTTTATAGCTAATGCAAGTCAGTACGTCATACCGCCGCGGTATCTCTAGATCCCGCTAACAAGCAGCGGGATGACGAATTTGTCGTTTATCAAATCGTTGGTAAATCTAAAGCTATAGGTACATATCCATTAAGCACGATAAAGAAAATCATTTATAATCGCTATAGCAACTAGTGTAGACACTTGACGTTCCTTGTGATTTGATAAATAGAGGTTTTTATATGATTTTACAACAAGGGCTTCTGGATGACATTGAAAGTAAATATTACCGTGCTTATCTTCAATAGCCTCTATTACCCCATCACTGGAAAATGCTGCAACTTTATATCCAAGTAACTCCAATTTTCTTCTATTTTCTGGTGTATTACTTACTGCCCCTGAATGAGCATCTGGAAAATATGTTGAAAACCAGCCATTTTCATTAGGTATTAAGAATTTAGCTACTAATTCTGCTAAACGACTGTTTGGAACGATCTTTATCTGCTGGAGAGGTGCATCCTCTTTATGTGGATTAGGTGCTGATTTTAAATGAGATCTTCGCTTCTCTTCATCACTCACAACACTCACTACTTCAATTCCCTTTGCATTCATTATGCCTTCACATATGCCAAGTAAATGAATTGCAGGGTTATCATCCACTATTTTTGCAATTGCTTCAGTAACAAGCTGGCGACAAGGAGTGGGTGCTGAGTGTAAATTATCCGGAATAAATATTCTATTTATTTTGTGCTCTTTAATAAACTTTGCAACTTCAATTTTTATTCGGTCTAATGTCAGCTTCTTTGCCAATGTTTCATCTTGTTTTGCAAGATTAAGTGACTCTGTCTGAATTTTTTTAAGGCTAATTATCTTATTATAATCAATCAGTACAGTCTTAACCCCAAAGTTATTAAACATCTCGTAGATATTTTGAGATAGCCCAAGCTCATATGGGTATGTCTCTTCTTCCGTTTTCAACAAACCAACAACTATGTCATTATTTACTGTATTTTCTGCCGTCAAGGCAGTTGACACTGGTTCTTCTTTTCTGGTTACATGTTGAGATGCCGGTTTTTCGCTAACATCAGCATAAGTAATATTGCTTAATAATAGAACTATAATTAATAAGATATTAAATATTCTACTATAACATTTATACATATAGTTTACCTTCTCAACACTTATATTAATACCATAACATATTATAGAACGTTTTACAATAAAAAGGTAAATTTGGTAAGAAAGAGAAGTGGCCTGAGCAGGAATCGAACCAGCGACACAAGGATTTTCAGTCCTTTGCTCTACCAACTGAGCTATCAGGCCAACTGTATACTTTCATTTTTAGATAAAAAATGTTATTATGTCTATCAAAAGTTTTTAAAGTAGTTTATATAAAAATAAAGGATGAACATTAATAACAGAATAGGAATCTACCCTGGCACATTTGACCCTATAACTTTTGGGCATATTGACATAATCAAAAGAGCGTGTAAACTAGTCGATAAATTAATAATAGGAGTTGCAGAAAACGTTAATAAGCATGTTGCCTTTGACACAAAGCTACGCACAAGCATGGCTGAAAGTGAAATCAAAGGGCTAGGAATTGATGCAGATGTTATATCTTTTAATGGGTTGCTAGTGAAGTTTGCCAAAGAGCAGAATGCTTCTGTTATTATTAGAGGATTAAGAGCAGTATCGGATTTTGATTACGAGTTTCAAATGAGTTGGGTAAATTATAAACTTCTTCCTGAAATCGAAACCATATTTCTTCCTGCTTCTGAAGATACTCAATTTATCTCATCAAGTTTTGTAAAGGAAATAGCAAGATTAGGAGAAGATGTTAGCAAATTTGTATCAAAAGGCGTTCAAAACGAATTGATTAACCTGAATAGGATAAAAAATGGAGAATAGTGCTTGTTGTTTTTTATTTCTGAATGGGTATATTCAATATATAAAATGTTATAAGCTAAAGGAGTAGCATGTCAAAAGTGAGGGTTAATAATAGAAAAGTTTGTTGTCATGGTGATGAGAATAATGAGGGTTCCGGCCATCCATTAATATATTTAGATATGGGAGAAGAAGAGGAAATAGCCTGCCCTTATTGTGAAAAGACGTTTGTCCATGACTGTACTGTAGAAGCGGTTGGGGAGCTGACTAGGGATGAACTCTAATGGCACTTTATTTCTTCTGCAGACTTAGCTTATGTAAATAGCAAGAAGAGGGGCAGTAAAAATGAAACTATCCATACGATCGAGCACTCCTCCATGGCCAGGTATCATACTTCCACTATCTTTAACACCGTAAGCTCTTTTAACAAGCGACTCAGTGAAATCGCCAAGTTGCGCTAGAATAGCGATTGCAAGGCCAATGATTGGAGAATAAAAAATTGAAAATAGACCAAAAAATATTGATCCAAAAATTGTGCACACTACTCCAGCTAAAATCGCACCAAGAAGTCCTGTCCAAGTTTTTCCAGGGCTAAGAATTGGGCAAATTTTAGCTCCACCAAAATTCTTACCAAATAGGTAGGCAGTAATGTCAATTCCCCAAATGGTTAAGACGAACCATACTAATGCGTATTTTCCCTGTGGTAGGTTATATAAATATATTAATGAGGCGCTTGGTAGTGCAATCAATAATAATGCGAAAACGTATAAAATTTTGTTTCCTTGGGTTAGATTATACCATTCAAAAGAAGATAAAACTGCTATTGAAAAAATCAATAGGTAAAACGATAAATCACTGAAATATGTAGCAAAAGAAAATATGAATAATATTACTATTGAGGACAATATTCTAATTATAAAATTATTATCTACCATATTTTTTCTCTCTTTTTGTATAATCTTCTAATGCTTTGCTCAAATCTTGACAAGAAAAATCAGGCCATAAAGTATCACAAAAATATAATTCAGCATAAGCTGCTTGCCATAATAAAAAGTTGCTTAACCTTTTTTCGCCGCCAGTGCGAATTAATAAATCCAATTTTGGCAGATCTTTAGTATATAGAAATTTTTCAAATTCCTCTTCTGATACATAAGCAATATTTTCTTTTATAATATTGCTTATAGCTTGTGTAATTTCTTGCTTTGCTCCGTAACTGACTGCCACAGTGAGTAATAAACCATCGTTCTTATGTGTCATTTCTTCTGCTTTTTTAATTTGATCCAATATTTTACTGGATAACAGACTTAAATTGCCAATAAAATTCAACTTAATGTTACAGTTGCAAATGAAATTGACTTTATTTTCATTAGTTAAAACGGAGTAAAATAAATCAAATAGACAGTCAGTTTCGTTTTTGGGTCTAAGCCAATTCTCCATAGAGAATGCATACAAAGTTAAGTAGGGTATGGTTAGGTCCGTACAATACTTGGCAATATCGTATGCAACTTCACTGCCCTTTTTATAACCATCAATTTTTACCTTTCCTTGATTGTTCGCCCATCTACCATTACCATCCATAATAATTGCTAAATGTTTCGGTAAAGATTCTTGATTCAACATTTAAAGTTCACCTAAACCACCCGCCAACACTTTCTTCTGTAACC
The DNA here is from genome assembly GCF_964027115.1 of Wolbachia endosymbiont (group A) of Myopa testacea. NCBI lineage: Bacteria > Pseudomonadati > Pseudomonadota > Alphaproteobacteria > Rickettsiales > Anaplasmataceae > Wolbachia > Wolbachia endosymbiont (group A) of Myopa testacea. The sequence goes on along the minus strand of NZ_OZ034729.1, from coordinate 699,054 downwards.
CCAGTACTCTCTTCTGTCATCCGAGTAGCTGACACTGGGATCCAGAAAAGTTTGCTTGTAGACAAGCAAACTAGCACAGAAAGTAGCTAATCTTGTACTAAATAAACGTTTTTGATGAGGTTGGATAAGAAGTTGGATCCCAGTGTCAGCTACTCGGATGGCGCCCTTCTTTGTGGAATTTGCTCTCAAATCAAAACGTTCATATTCACTACTGAAGGTTTCTTTCATATTACCTTAGTGATGCAATATATCCTTTTCTTTGATGGACAATTCACCATCAATCTTTTTTATATTATCATCAGTAATATTTTGTATTTCCTTCTTAGCACCATGAAAATCATCTTCTGAGATCTCCTTATTTCCCTTCATTTTCTCTATTTCTTCCATAACATCTCTGCGTATATTTCTGATGGCAATCCGCGCATTTTCAGAAAACTGATGCAATAATTTTACTAATTTTTCACGGGTTTCTTGTGTTAAATCCGGAAGAGCTATACGTATGGTATTGCCCTCAACAACAGGATTTAAATTCAAGTTGGCATTTAATATAGCATTTTTCACTTCACCTATAATATTAATATCCCAAACTTTAATTGATAGGGTTTTGTTCTCTATAACTGAAACGCCTGCAACCTGATTTAACTTTTGATGTCCACCATAGATATTTACAACTATACCATCAAGCAACGATGCGCTAGCTCTACCAGTGCGTACGCCTTTAATATCATCATGAAAGGACTGAATAGTTTTTAGCATTCTTTCTTTTGTTTTAGCTTTTATTTCATTTAACATAAATTACCTACTGTTTACAATCTGAAACTATAGTATAAGTACCTTGACCCTTAATAATATTGACTATTTTTTCTCCCTTCAAAGAAAAAACTATAATTGGAATAGAATTCTCACGAGCAAGTGAAATTGCTGATGCATCCATAACTTTTAAATCACGAGTCAATAAATCCGTGTAAGAAAGCCTATCATACATTACAGCATCCTCATTTTTTTTCGGATCAGCGGAGTATACACCATTTACTTGTGTACCCTTTAGAATAACATCACAATTTATTTCAACAGCACGTAAGGCTGCAGCTGTATCTGTAGTAAAAAATGGGTTGCCTGTGCCTGCTGCAAAAATTACCACTCTACCTTTTTCTAAATGACGAATAGCTTTCCTTCTTATGTAAGGTTCACATACAGTGGTCATGGGTATTGCAGATAATACCCTAGAAGCTACTAAATTTTTTTCTAAAAAGTTTTGTAAAATTAAAGCATTGATTATAGTTGCAAGCATTCCAATATAATCACTGCTTGCTCTTTCACAGCCACTTAAAGACGCAGATGCGCCACGAAAGATATTACCACCACCAACAACAATACATACCTGAACTCCAAGCCTGTTAACGTCAGCTATATCTTTGCATAATTGGCTTATTATTCCCATATCATGGCCAAAAGACTGTGACCCCATCAAAGCTTCACCAGAGATCTTCAATAACACTCTAGAGTATTTTACTTTATCTGCTAAGGAAGACATTTCTTGCCATTTAGTTTGCACTGCCCAAAACAAGTAACTTGTAATCAGATAATTTAATAGCACTCACCTCGCTTGATTTTATAAAATCAGAAACCTTCATTTTATCATCTTTTATGAACTTTTGTTCTAGTAAAACAACTTCTTCATAGTACTTAGCCATTCGTCCATCTACTATTTTTTTTGCTACTTCTTCAGGTTTATTTAAGCTCCTTACTTGCTCTTCAATTATAGAACGTTCATTTTTCAACTTCATTTGATCTAAATCATCTATAGACAAAGCTTCAGGCTTCATAGCAACTATGTGCATCGCTATTTGTTTTCCAATTTCCTGTAACTTTGCCTTATCACCGGGTGATTGCAATGCAACTAAAGCGCCAGTTTTACCTAAACCACGTACATCACCGTGTACATAACCATCAACAACTCCATCCTTAGTCTCTAGGTAACAAAGCTTGCTCAACTCTAACTTTTCACCAAGAACTGACGTACCATTCATAATAGCTTCCTGCACTGTGCCAATGCTTTCATACTTGGCATTTTTTAACTCATCAACGCTGATACAGCGTTCTTGATGAGCAATTGATGCTAAATTTGAAACTAACTCTATAAATTTCTCATTCCTTGCAACAAAATCGGTTTCGCAATTGAGTTCAACCAATGCACCATAATTTTCAGTCAAACACATAGCAACGAGCCCATCTGAAGCTACTCTATCAGATTTTTTGTCAGCTTTAGCAAGACCTATTGTATGCAACTTATCAACGGCTTTCTTGATGTCACCATCACATTCTTCTAATGCTTTTTTACAGTCACTTAAGCCAAGCCCTGTCCTATCACGTAATTCCCTTATATTATCTGGATTCATCTTCATTTGTTACTACCTCCCTTTCTTCTTCTTTGTAAACTTTACTACGTTTCCTTTTAGTTTGCACAATACTATCTTCTTTTTCTTGAATAAACTCATCACCTTTTATATTATCAATCTTAACTCCAGATCTTGCTAGACTAGACTCTATTCCAGCTAATATAGAGTCGGTAGCTAATTTACAATAGAGCTCTATTGATTTTCTTGAGTCATCATTTCCAGGTATTAGATAAGTAATATCATCTGGATCAGAATTAGTATCAAGTATTGCAACTATTGGAATTCCTAACTTTTTAGCCTCCTTAACCGCAATATGCTCTTTATTAGTATCAATGATGAATAAGATATCAGGAATTGCTCCCATTTCTCTAATACCACCAAGCGCCTTATCAAGCTTTTGCTTTTTCTTTTCAATGTTCCCCAATTCTTTCTTTGTTAAAATGCTATCCTCGTCATTTAATATTTTCTCATATTGTATCAAGGTTTTTATCGAAGAAGAAACAGTGCCCCAATTAGTAAGCATACCACCAAGCCATCGATGATTCACATAATATTGACCACAACGAATCGCTTCACTTGCAATAATATCAAAAGCTTGAAACTTTGTACCAACAAATAGAATGCGACCACCTTGAGATGCAACGTCATATAAAGCCTTCATGGCCACCTGTAGCAATGGTAATGTTTTTCGCAAGTCAATTATATGTATACGATTTTCTTGATGCACTCCATATATGTATGGAGCCATTTTTGCGTTCCAGCGACTAATTTTGTGACCAAAATGTACACCAGATTCGGCTAAATCACGCACAGTGACTTCAGGCAAATTTGTCATATATCATTCCTCCAAATAGTTTATCTTCCATGGCATAACCCTAATGGGACTACTTGTACAAGCCATGTGTGAAATTAAATTATTTACATAGTAATAGAAAAGACAGCAAAGCGCAAACAAAAAATATTGACAAAGGGCAACATGTTTATTAGCTTTAAAGTCGAAGCCCGAAAACGCTAAAAAGAAATTAGGGGGGGTGTAGCTCAGTTGGTTAGAGCGCATGCCTGTCACGCATGAGGTCGTGAGTTCAAGTCTCATCACTCCCGCCATACTAGTTTTAGCATAATCTAAAATCCGCAATATTATTGCCGGTATTTAGAAACGTTTTCACCAGACTTGACATGGCATGGTATTGTAATTAATACTTAAATAGGTTTGTTTTTATCATTAACAATTAGGATTAAATATGCTCATTTCTGAAGTTTTTGCAGCAGATGCAACTAGCAATGCATCAAGTATCGGCGCATCTTTTGCTAGTTTTATTCCATTGATTTTAATATTTGTGGTATTTTATTTTCTTATTATTCGCCCAAACCACAAAAAACTAAAAGAACATAGAAAAATTATAGATCAAATAAAACGTGGTGATACAGTCATTACTTCTGGCGGGATAATAGGTGAAGTTAATAAAGTTGATGAGGCAAATGCACAATTTATAATAGAAATAGCACCAAAAGTTGAGGTGAAAGTCCTAAAGTCCGCTATATCTGAAGTTTTAAACAAAGAAACTTAAAAAGTGGCAGCTAAACCAATTGAAAAAGGCAAAATCGAAAAGAGTGATAAAAAGAATAAAAATCAACCACCAGAGGAAAGTAAAAAGGGAAAAGATGATAAAGGCAAAAATGCTGCATAACTTTAAAAGAAAGTTCATTTGGTGATCCATTTGTGTGCGGAATATTTGGTGTAGTAAGTAGCGGTGATTCAGTAATACCAACTTTACTAACTGGGTTGCAGAAATTGGAATATAGGGGATATGATTCCTCAGGTATAGCAATCATAAATAACGAAGGCGAGATAGAAGTCAAAAAATCAGAAGGTAAAGTTAAAAGATTGTATGAAGTTGTTGATGAAAGCAAGATGTCTCACAGTACAGTTGGTATAGCACATACTCGCTGGGCTACACATGGAGTTCCAGGCCTTAAAAATGCTCATCCCATTCATACAAATAATGTTGTTGTTGCTCATAACGGCATAATTGAGAATTACAATCTGCTAAAAAAGGGTCTAGAAGAAAGGGGAATGTTATTCCATACTGATACTGACACAGAGATCATACCAAATATGCTAACCTTATATCTTGATGAAGGATTGTCGCCAGTTGATTCTCTATTTAAGTGTTTAAACAACTTACATGGCTCATTTGCCTTGGTCTTATTATTTGCAGAATATCCAGATGCCTTATTTGTTGCGAAGAGAAATTTGCCTTTAGCAATAGGCTATAACTGTAACACAGTGTTTGCTGCATCTGACTCTAATGCTTTAAGTGCATTTGTGGAAAGAATATCGTATTTGGAAGATGGTGACATTGCAGTGATAAAATCTAGTGGAGTTAGTATATACAACAATGGTACACAAGTTAAACGTAGTATAGAAAATAGTAGTCCAAGTGATTTTCTAATTAGCAAAAATGGGTATCCTAGCTTCATGTTAAAAGAGATTTTTGAGCAACCGCGTGCATTAAACAAAACAATAAATCAATTTTACAAGCAATATAAAGAGGTCAACAAAAAATTGTTTTCTGAGCGGAGTTACATTACTATAGTTGGATGCGGGTCATCTTATTTTGCCGGGCTAATAGCAAAATATTGGCTGGAAAGTGTCGCTCAAGTTCGAGTATATCTAGAAATCTCATCAGAATTTAGGTATAGCAACGTCAAGCTAGAAGAAGGCAGCATTGGGTTATTCATCTCTCAATCTGGCGAGACTGCAGATACCATAGAAGCGCTGCGTTATGCGAAATCACAGAAGCAAACAATCATTAGTATAACTAACACATTTAACAGCAGCATTGAAAAGATCTCAGATATTGTGTTACATACTCTTGCTGGGCCAGAAATTGGTGTTGCTTCAACAAAAACCTTTTCTGCGCAACTTGCAACTTTAGCATGCTTTGCCGTGGAGCTTGGAAAAATAAAAGGTATACTGGGTGGAGAGAGAATAAAACAGCTAAGCAGTGCTATCAATTCTATTCCCGAGTATGTTGAGCACGTTTTGAATGTGATGAAAATACAACATATATCGGGCAGTATATTAGAACACAATAACGTTATTTTAATCGGCAGAGGAAGTTCATACGGAGTTGCAATGGAAGGCGCATTGAAGATAAAAGAGCTTTCATACATTAATACCATTGGCATTGCAGCGGGAGAAATGAAGCACGGTTCTATTGCTTTAATAGATTCTACTGTGCTTGTTATAGCAATTATCCCTTATGATAGTTTATTCTTTAAAACGCTATCTAATATACAAGAGATTATTGCAAGAAAAGGCAAAGTAATTGCCTTCAGTGATAAGCAAGGAGCGCCATTCCTAAGGGGAGTTTGCGCAGATGTGGTGCAACTTCCAGACACTGATAATTTTATCTCTCCTATCATCTATAGTGTTGCTATGCAATTCCTTGCTTACTATACTGCAGCAAAAAAAGGGTTAGATGCCGATTGTCCAAGAAATTTAGCTAAGTCTGTCACGGTTGAGTAGTCCATTTAAAGTTAAAGCTAGACTTCTAATTAAGGTAACCGTTCACTCAATGGCGTCAACTTAAGGAAAAATGTCTGCGATTGTGTGTAAAATTTCTCTCTAAAATTTTTACCATTTAATTACCCAAAAGCTGTAATAAACAGCACTTTTGTTTCTGTTTTATTTCAACAAAGAAGTCTAAAATGTGTCCTTTTTAGGTGAAACATGCAAAAAGGGAAAAATCTTATTTTACAAATTAAAAATACAATATACTCGAAAACTTTTCAGAAGATCCATTGTGTTGGAAAAAAAGTTTCACACGCACAAGAAAACTTCCTTTTACGACAGTATTAGACTTCCTGCATAACCAATAACGAACTTTTATTGGGAATAGAGACGAAAAAACCTACTTGACAAACTCCGCCAGCTCCCCTTATCATGGTATTGAAGGTATTCATTTATCTTCAATCTGTGCAGATTAAACGACAACAGACTCTTGTTTCAATGTTAAACAAAATACCATAGAACTCAAGAAGACAATTCCTAGAAAATTTCTACATCCAAAAAAAGGCAAATCGTCTTAATGCTATTTCAATGTAAAAGATAAGCTAAATTTTTACAAGGAAAACATTTCAAGCAGCAAGACACCTTTGATTGAAAAAGAGCACCAAATTTATGGAGCGAGCAACTGCGCTATTTCAACTACTACAACTAAATCAATAAATCTTAATAGAGAGAAAAACATTATGAAAACGTCAAAACTGACATTAGTATGTGATATATATGAGTTAACAAATAAAGATGGAAAGAATATTCAAAAGCTAGCAAGAGAAATAGAGGAAGGGAAAAGTATTGCTGGAAGGTTCAGAAATGGAATATTTAAAAAATCCAGCTATAACGCAAGCACGATTCTTTTAGCGAAAATAGCTTACAAATATCAGGGTAGAGAGGAGACGTTGTCACTACTACATTATGCTATAAGTCATAAGAATAATCAAGCTGTAAAAGATCTTTTGGAAGAAGCCAAAAAACAAAAGCTATTAAAGGAAGTTCTGAATGAAGAAATGAACACAAAACATTCAGATGGTCGGGAAGAAAATCATACAATACTTACAGATGCTATATTACGTAGAGACAATGACATTACGAGAGTAGTGTTAAAGATCTCTGAGGAAAATGGTATTTTGAAAGATATTCTAAAAAAGAGAATAATTATAAAACATTCAAATGGCAAGGAAATGACTTACACCCCATTTACCTATGCTGAAGCACGTAAAAATAGTGAAGCTGTAGAAGAAATCTTAAAATTCTCCGGAGAACTTGTTAATAGGAGAGCAACCCAGAAGCCCACTGTTGTAACAGCCAAAACTACTACAGCTAAAGATGAAAATAGTAAGGAAGTGCATGAAGTATGTAAATATAGTGTAATAAATATAGAGCATAAAGATGCTACTCACGTAATTGATAAAGCTATAGAAACTGACACTAAATTATGTAATATAAATAGTGAAGATCTTCAACCTATATGTGAAAGCAGCGAAGAAGTGCAAAATGATTCAACTACTGTAGAGTCAACTTCCGTTGATAGAGCTGACAGCCCATCTTTCGCTGAGCCATGTAGTGGATCTGGCAACACTGTAGATGAAAATCCTTAACACGGCAAAGACAGGCAATCGTAGCAGGTATTGTTGGCACAGTGTTATTGGTGAGCGGTGTTGTATTTTATGTTTTGAAAATCGATGTCACAGTAGCAGTAGCTGTGGAAGTAGTTGGATTGGTTTGTATGAGCTTTGCGCTGTACAATATCATAAACCCCAACACCAAGCTCGAGAAAGTGGAAGATGTAGAGCAGCTAATTGTTGAGTCTTCTTTGAATCCAAAATAAAAGTGTATATTCAAAAAATCATAATCATCAAGAAAATAATTTCTTAAGAAGAATCTCTAAATTATTAACTCAATATTTATTTCTCTGCTATTTCTCCTTACCTTGAGCGTATGGGATTTTGAATAGCTCCCAAAAATCACTTCTGCAACCTAGTATTGCCACTACAGGTAGAAACTCCTTCTAGACTAGAGTTAGGAGTAGGAATAGTACATTAAAAAATTCTATAATATCTTGCTTGTTTTGTGCAATAGCTAAACCCATAGGGGTATTTTTATAATTATCTTCAACATTAATATTAGCCCCTTTTTCCACAAGAAACTTGGCTGTATCTAAGTAACCATAATAAGCAGCAAAGTGTAAAGGTGTTGCACCGTTCTGAGCTTTAGTGTGGGTATTTGCTCCACAAGCAATCAAAAACTGCACCATTTCCAATTGACCATTGTATGCTGCACAGTGTAGCGGTGTATAACCAGATTTGTCGGCCTCGTTAACATTTATACCATTAAGTAGAAAAAACTTTACGATATTCCTATGACCTGCTGCTGTAGCAATGTGTATAGGCTTTCCACAATTAGCATACTCAGCATTAACACTAGCACCTTTGCAAATTAGAAATTCTACAACCTTTAACTTACCTTCCCATGCTGCACGGTGTAATAATCCATTTTGATCAATGTAATCAGCATTTATTTCTTTACTAATTCTTTGTTCTCTAAAAAATTCTTCAACCTCTAATTCATCTTCTTGACTATCAAACGTACTTTTTGACTGCGGTTCCAAATTCTTCTCATGTTCAGACTTACAAGCCCCTTCTACGTCCATGCTCGATTCAGTTTGCTCTTCATCTACTGCAATTACAAAACCACTTACTACATTTTCAATCAATTCAACATTAACTTTACCTTCCTTTTTAATTTGGCCTTCATTAGATTTTATTTCTTCAATTATTGCGTTCAGTATTTGTTCTGGAGGTAATCTGTGTTCTATGACACATTGTACGACTGCCTGCACGATAATAGTTTGACTATTTAATGTTATTTTCTCTAACTCTCTATCCATTTCGAAGTCGAGCATCATCTCTAAAAAAATTGTACTTACTATTCCAGTCTGTTCAGCCCTTAATTTTGCTTGTTCTGCTACTTTTTGCATCTTCTCGGTTTCCTTCTTTATTTTTCTCTTATCCCTTTGTATTTCTTTTATCTCTTCTTCCATTCTTTGAAACAATGTCTTCTCCTTTTTAAATTTATCTTCTAAAAACTTTCCATACTCCTCTAGTGCTTGTACTAATATTACTTTTGCTTTTACTTTATCGTGGTTAATATACTTCATTGCCTCCTGTTCCTGCAGGTTTAGGTCTCTTTGATTAAACAGAAAGTCTTCCAATACTTCAATCTCTTTCTGTAATTCTTCAAATGATAGTTTGCCCACTCTTTCCTGAATATTAAACTCCTCAGTTCCTTCTACTTTTGCATATCTTCTAAATTCAACAACTAGACTTTTCGGAATACCTGCCTTTGATAGTTTTTTATACATACCCATAACATAGCTGTACTCTAATATTGGTAGTACAAAACATTCATCAATATCCCCATTTTTACGCTGTTCTCTTTCGGGAATTTTTGATTGTTGTTCATTAAACTCTTTGCCTGCACTATCATTCTGTCTAGTTATAACACTCCACACGCTTCCCCAGAATGAATCAGGCTTACCTTTTTTTCCTATTATACTATTCAATATATTAAGTTGCCTGGTGCTTTTGTTCACAAGATTATCAACTTCATCCATTATAACTTTTAGCTCGTCTTTTTTCTTGCATCTATTGTTTAGTCCTCTCAACTCTGTAAGCCATAATTGCTCATATTCCCTAATGTACTGCTCCTGTAGCTTACGAAAATCATCTTCCAATTTCTTATTTTCATGTAAATTATTCCCATACTGACCAAGGTACTTTTGCGCATTACTTAAGAATTCATTACGACTATACATTAAGCCAGATTGGCGCCAAATCGTCACGTTTTCTAGCTCTGCTACTACATTACCATTTATCAAAGTTGCACATTCTTCTCTCTTTTGGTGTAGTAAGTCGAATGCTATTTTAGAAAATAGTGTATATCTAAAACTATCCTTTTCTTTTGAAACTTCATATAATTTTTCCATAATTTGATTCATCTTATTGAGATTATCCATTTTTTCACTCTTCCCTTGTGCACCTGATGAGTTCTTTGTTTCTTCATGTTGCTTGTCTGGATGAAATTTTAGCGCTAACTGCCTGTATTGCTTCATGAATATTTCTTTAAACGATGAGTCATATTCCTCTCTTGCTTCTTTACTGTAACCTAAGTCTCTGACACGGGCTAAACTTTCATCTAGTTTAGTTAAAGTTTGAGAAGAAAAGCCAAGAGAATATAATGCCCATTCTAAATTCATATTATAAACCATTGCGAATTCAAGAAAATTGATAGATTCAATATTCCATAAAGCACCAGGTTGTACTGTTGAACCCGAAGGACCTGGCTGCTGTTTTGTTGTTTCTTCCGTTCTTCTAGATAAAGGTACACCTACACCACGTGATCTAACAACCAGTTCAGAATCAGATACACTACGTTTTAGATCGCTTTTTCCCATATAACCCCCATTTTGTTGAAAAAGAATAAGACGATGGGTAAGTACTGATGTAAACAGCACCAATATTACCCGATACAAGAAAGAATAGCTTGAATACTTTTCTGCTCTTTCTTTTTTATTTTCAGTCAGAGTAACCTCACTAATCTTGGAACTCCATGGCTACCACCAATATTGTCGTGTTTTACCTAGCAGCCTTAATAACTCAGATTGATCAATCAACTCATCACTATCTTTTCTCTTTGTCTTTTGATAATCAATGGTAGCAGTTGTAGCTATTCCTAATAATATTATTCCTAAAGTTACTGCCGCGGCAACTGTTGCTCTACGTGTCGATGCAAGCGAAACAAATGCAGCAATAGAAGCAATACTATAAGTTAAAATCAAACCATTTTTTGTATAGTCTGGATGGTTACCCTCTTTTACCCTGTATAAGTGGTCCAATAGTGTAGGACCAAATTCCCACCCAAATATCCGATATTTTTTATGGCTCGATAGAAACTTTATAACATTATCCTGCTGTATAGAACTTTCGCATATCCTCTCAGGGATTACCATAGTCATTTTCCTATTCCTGCACTTACACCTTTACTTATACCTATTTCTATCAGCTGAGTACTGACCGTCTTATCTTTCAATACCTGATCTTTATTACATTTTATCTCTTCAATTATTGAATTTATTACTTGTTCTGGAGAGGAATTATACTCTATAACATGTTGTACAATTGCGCTTGTGATATCAACTAGGCTTTTAATTGTTGCTTTCTTTAGATCTTTATCCATATCCGAATCAAATACCGCTTCTGAAAGAACCGCACTTACTTCCTTAGTTTGTTCAGCCCTTTGAGCTTCTTGCCCAACCCTTTTTTCTGCTTGTTTATTTTCCTCTCTTAGCTTCTCTTTTTCTTTTTCATCGATTATCTTCATTTCAGCTTTAGTAGTCTTTGCCCAAACAACGAAAGAATTACCTGGTAGCTTATCAACCCCTATATCACGAAAGCTTTCAGTAAAACGTCCACCTACCCTAAATCTATCAAATTCTTCTGGCACATTATTAATAAAGCCCCTTACATTATTCACTACATCAGCCCACAAACTTGTGTGGTTCAAACCTTCCGTTCTACATTCTCAAGTTTGAATGAGTTCCTAGCTATACTCCTAATATGATACCAAAAACTTCCCCATTCTTGTCTGTTCTATTTTGTAAAAAGCTCACTAGTTCACTTATATCTATAGTGTACTGACAATAAAGGACAACTTCCTTAACATGTTCGTCAAAATTCATTCTTTTCTCTACCAAACATTATCATATAAATATTTTAGCCAGTATTTCAGTGATTGTCAATTATGTGAAAACTTATAGAAAATACTAGATTCTGTAGCACCACAAAAATTTTAATTATTTACTTTCTCCGAAAATAGTACCTACCTTTGTGAGAACGCGTTGCGTAAAAATAGGGTTGTGAAAATAAAAACGTAAAATTATTGCAACAAAGCTAGGCAAATTAATTCGTATATAAATGTGGCTAAAGTAGGCTAGTGTAGCTGACTTTACGGTATGGTGGAATTATTATAAAGAAAAGTTCACACAGAACAAGCGGTAGACCAACACATTCCCAACAAAATTGTTCTCACGCTAGCTGGTTTCGGTTGCTGGAAATGACTATATTATTAATTTATTAATATTATGTAATGATAATTCATTTGAGATATAGTTAGCGTTATGATAACCCCATTACATATTTACTACAGTAACGTTTTGTAAGAGTATTGACAAAGCTTACCTCTAGAAGAAAAGATTTGACTATTTTGCTAATATATGATATAAGTAGCATTTTCTTTTGAGGGAATATGGAAAGAGATATTAAGTGCTATAAATGCTGACAATGATCTAGATAAAGGTAACATAGTTGAAAGAATAAAAGAAAAGTTAAGCTTGGAGAGCTTGAAGGAATATTGTGAGTGGAAAGACACCAATTTCGATGTAGGTCATCTGTTTAAAGTTACTGACGGTAATAATATTGAGGATCATACATTATTCAACTTAGCCATTAAAAGTAACTGTACAAATGTAGTAAATGTTCTAATAAGTATAGGCCCAGATATTAACAAAGCATGTAAGCATACATGGACTCCATTACTGTTAGCTATTGAAAGTGGCAATGTAGAAATATTAAGAGTTTTAATATACAAAGGAAAAACTATTAGTAAAGTACTCGGATATGTTAGATCGCCCTTATTAGTTTTGGCTATTATCGATCATCATTTAGAAATAGCGAAAGTTCTAATAGACGGAGGAGTAGATGTTGATGAACCAACTGAAGATGGGTATACTCCTTTGATAATAGCTGCTGAACTTGGCTATGTAGAAATAGTACAAGCTCTAATAGATAAAGGTGCAGATATTAATAAAGGAGATGGAGTAGGATGCGTTGCATTACATCCTGCCATAAGAACAAACGAAATAGCTGCTTGTCAGTGCATAGTAAGTCACATAGCGAAACTAGAAGTTGCTGGCTTACATATTAATCAAGCGAATTTGCAATTAAAAAATAAACTTATAAATCGTGTTCAACCAGAGTATAATAGGACTATAGCTAATAGCTATGAAGCAAGTTTGCAAAAGTGTAAGAAAGATGTTGAAAAACTTGCAAAAGAAGATAAGTCATTATATGAGTTTTTGAAGGAGAGCAACATCAATAAACTAGTTAGTATATGGGAAGCAAATGAAAATATATCCAACAAATTTAACAATGAAAGAGATACAGACATAAAAGAGCGATATCCAGAGTATGCTCATATTTTAATTCACAAAGCTAATGAAGTAAAAAAAGAAATTTTTCTATATAATCACAAACCACTAGTTGATATTTTGTTGACAAAGTGTGGGCATGACATCTACTCGTATAAAAGCTTTTTTTGAAATTTACAAGAATAATATTGTAGTAGATTTCCTAAAAATAGAAAAATCTCTGATTGAATTTGTGGATTTTAAGGATGTTAAAAGAGGCATGTTCCTAGATTGGAGTTGCAAGCATTTGTAAAAGCTATAAAACAAAGCAGAAGACTTGATAATCCAAACGTTGAGCAACATTTAGCAGCTGGTTATCACGTTCTTTCTGAATAACCATATGGATTTATTGCAGAAGAAGTAGTAATCAATTTTTTTGTTTTGAAAGCACGATAATTTTTAGTAGAAGATGTTAAAAAATCTATATGCTCAAGTTAATGGAGTAAAAAGAAGGAAGAATTATCTAATTTAAAATTAAAACTTTCTCAAAAATCAAAGCATTATCTTATTTATCAACTTGCTATGCAATAAGACCATTTTTTCTTAATGAGATTATCCTTTGAGTATTGCTATTAATGCTTTATTTGATCTAACTGTGGTAAAAAAGTGAAAATATATATTGCAAGAGAATATTCTTGTTGAAAATGGACTTAGTCTCTGGTAATAAGCAAGTCCATTTATATTTTTAATAAGGCCAATGCACGATATTCTAATAATGTTTCCGATGTAGGTAACAAAACTGATTTAAACGTTGAAACAACAGTAAGTCCAAGAAATCATACTCAAGATTTTCGTAAGCTTTTATTACAAGGACGTAGATCTCGTCGTTCTCCTGGGCAGGCAGATTCTAGGAATGAAAACTCTGATCTTAGATCTAGTGCTTTCATCAGCGCAACTGAGAGAGGAGATTACACTTATTGGTTAAGTCAAGAAGACATTGCTAATATAGCAAAGTTTCGATATGGATGGTATGGAGATGATGGCAACGTGATATTTGAAGTAGTTGGATCAGCAGAACAACTGAAGCGACAATTACAAAAATACAAAGATAAATTAGTGGGACATAATAGACGATCACTGGCGCTTATTATCAACTTAGGAAGAAGTGAGGCCAATCCAGAAGGAAGTCACTGGGTAACATTGGTTGTTACTTCCCACAATCAACAATCTCTTTCAGCTTATTATATTGATTCTCTTGGAAATAACGCTCCTAGTTGGATTAATGAGGTAGTGATGGGAGAGGGCCATAGTATTCTTAGTTTTCCTATAAGACAGCAAGAAGATTCATTTAACTGTTGAATCTTTGCTTTAGAAAATATGAGAATAATGAGTGAAAGTATACGATCTGGTGATATTGAACAAATGTTTCAGATGGAGGATTATCGTCCAAGTAGAGAAAAGCTACAAGAAATAAGAGAAGATTTTATGATAGTATTAAGATATTATCTTGGTTATGGACAGAGTCGAGAAAGAGATTCTGAATCTATTATAGATCGATGTAGGAAAGCAATTGAACATGCTGAAGAAGAAGGTATGGAGGAGGTGAGAAATATAGATAATGAGAAGGAGGGACGAATTTTAAGTGGATTGCGGAAATTACTTAGTATACCTGTACCATCTGATGGAGCGAATTTGCTAGGTAAACTTGGACTATATCATAATAGTGGAATCGATGAGTTTTCTGATATAGAAAGAGAAGCGCTTCGAAGTTTATTTGATGGTATAGATCTATATAAAAAGCTATCCGCTAAGGAGAGAGATATGGGTGGGTTAGGAGACAACAATTCAAGAAGGTTGTATGAGGATCTACTAAACATTATAAGGGGTAATCAAGATCCCGATGGAATCAATCAAGACATTGAAGGATTCTTAGATCACAATGAAATTGACATTACTTCTCGTGATCCAGGGCAAGGAATTACATTTTTAGGTCAAGCAATTATCGAAGGTAAAGCTGATTATGCTATTTCTCTAATAAACTACTACCTTCATAAAGGAATCGATATTAGCGCTGCTATTACTGGTGAAGGTTGGACACCGCTGCATGTTGCTTCTCTTGGTGGACAATCAAGTATTACTAGAAGTTTTTTTATCGAAATCCTTAATCCTATAGAAAGGTACATTAATAGAGAACTTGCTCTAGCTGAAAGGAATATTTTAGTAAAGCTTATTCATTCGGAGCATGAGATCGTAAGAGAAATCAATTATTCAATGAATAGAATTGCAAAAGAGCTTATTGCTAAAGGAGCAGATCCTAATAAACCAACTCTGGGTTCAGCAGTAAGTTATGGTAAACTATCTCTATATGGACCATTTTCAGATGATTCACTTCCAGAGGAAGTTAATCAAGAATATGTAGGGCCTTTTAATCCTGACACCCCTTTTACTTTTGTTGTTCTTCACAGAAGAACATCTGTGCTTTTAGACATGATTAATAAAGTGGGTTTAGAGCGATTGGATTTTAGTCGTAAAAATATACCATTACACTACATTGCTAAAAGTATAGGTATAAATGATGAAGGAAAAACAAATGAAGAGATGCGACAAGAACGCGATTTAGCTGAAGTTCTTGCTCGAGCTATGGGTGATATCAGTAAAAAAAATTATCTAGGGAATACTCCGCTGCACGAAGCGGTAATAAATCGTAATAGGTATATAGTTAAGCTTTTCCTTAAAAGGGATTACTTGTTTCCTCAAATGAAAATTTTATCCATACAGAATTTGGAAGGTAGGACTGCTATTCACGAAGCTGCTGCTAGAAATGAACACGAGATTTTAGAGCTTTTAGTCCGTGTTGCTACACAAAAGGATTTAGATATTCGAGATGGAGGTGGAAGAACAGCGATTGAATTAATTGAGGAAGCAGTACAAGGATTAGAGACAAGTCCTGAGTATGAAAGAACACTGTCTATTTTAAGACAATCAGACTATCAAAGTTGGAAGACAAGAGAATTAGGTTCAAAATCTAGTTTTCCAAGCCTTCCTGATGTGCCTCAAGACTATGGAAATGCATATCTAGATAGAGCAAGAAGATTTTATCAAGAAGGATTTCTCTTCAACGAAAGAGGAAAATATTCGAGTGCTATCATATCACTAACATATTCTATTGGGTATTATCAAGCAAATGGATTGAACTCACCTGATGAAAAAGTTGAACTAGGTCATACCTATTGGTTATTAGGCTTCGTATATATGAGATCTTCTCAACTTAAACAAGCAAAACCCAATATAGAGGAAAGTATTAAATGGTATAAATCAGCAGAGCGGTATGATCTTCTAGAGCATCCTTATCAGCAATTAGCAAGGATACATCTAGATTTAGATGATATTGTGAAGGGCTATATGAATGGTCATATACAAACCATAGAGGATAGTAATGCACGTATAGACAAGCTGTGTTCCCATTTGGCGTTAGCTGGAATTTACTCAGTAGTAACAGAACGACAATTAGAATCAAGCCTCAGATTAAATCCAGAACATGTCAAGTGGAAACAATCTTTTCATTATAGTGAGGCATATAAACTTACTCAAGGTAATCTGGATAATAGTGCTCATGTAGTGTTACAACGTGAAATGGGAATAGCTTACAATGAAAATATTGGCACATACAATATTCAGCAATGTGTAGCGGTAGTTGCTCACGATACAAAAACAGACAAAGTTGCTCTGTCTCATTTTGATAGATATTCAGGACCGCTTAAATTTATTGAGCAAATACTGGAACAATTTCCTTCTCAAAATAAGATAGACATACATGTATATGGAGGAAGAGATCGTGCCACTTTTGATGAAAGTGGAAGATATCTAGTGTCTGATAATAACATTAATCAAGTTTTAAAGCAGATCTATCATTATTCTGCAAGGGTTAATGTTATTTCAATTAACGTAGCTAGATCCTTACTGCCAGGAGTGGTATACGTTGTGAAAGACAGGAAATTAGTGCACGCTACTCCCAATCATCCTGATAAGAGTATTAGTTCAAGAGCTGCGATGATAAATCTGAGTTTATGGCCAAAAAAAACTGGCGAGTATTTATATCCAATATATAGAGAGGATTTCTCTAAGAGCGAAGAAAAAAGAATAGTATTGTTTAATGATGAGCAGAAGAGACGACTGCAGGAAATCGGAGAACAGCAAAAGCAACGGCTTAATTCAGAAGGGAGTGCACGCAGTCTTATGTGGTCATCCAATCAAATATTACACCCAATAGATGATACACTACAACAAGGTGTATCAAGTATGGAAGTACAACAAGTTGTACTAAATAATATCGATAGAGTAGCTGGGAATCCGAATATTGAACCTATTATTGACCGTCAATTAGTCTTAGCGCAGACAAATAGACAGAATCCTAGTGTAGAGGATTTTATCGATTACTATATGAAGGAATCACAACCAAGTAATTTAGATGATATTGAGATTGATGCATCATTATCAGGTGATTTAGATAATATCGAGATGCTAGATTTAGATGGTTGTTTAGGACAAGGTAATAGAAAGAAAAGAAGTACAAAAGGATCATGCATAGACTCACGTGATGAAGAAAATGCTGAAGAGCAAGGAAAAAAGGAAGCACTGATTAGGGAGTTATTTGATAGTAATGAGATTAGAGAAGAGATGGGGGTCGCTGAACTTTACGATGTGCTTCTTAAGGCTTCTGAGCAGATATCTGAAGGAGGGACTTTAAGTCAAGACATTGAAAAAGTACTTGTGGCAAGAACTAAAGATGTAAACCTAGATTTAATAGATCCAGAGATTAGAAATATTGTAGAAGAGATAAAAGGAAGTATAAACGATGGAAAAATAGACAAAAAGAGAACGAAAGATATTTTAAGCAAACCTAAAATATCTAATATGTTAGTTAATGCTGCAGGTAGAATCAGTTTTATTAGAAGTATTCATGGTACTTTGTATGCTCTAAGCCAAGGAGATATGCTGGAATTTGGTCTAGGTGCTGGTGAAATGGCCTTTTCTCCACTTTCAGATCTTATTGAAAATAGTATAGTGAATCATCTCTCCAAGGCGATTGGGCAAATAAAAGGTGGGGCCTATATTGCACGTGGTGTTGGCGGATCGATTAGTAATGTGTTTGATATTGTTGATTTGATTATTTCATTAACTGATCTCTTTAAGGCAAAAAAAGGCTCTAAAGAATTGCGGGATGCTATTGCGGGGGTCACATTTTCTTCTGTATCGGTTCTGTCAGGTGTGGTTTTTGCCGTATTCTCAATGCCAATAGCTGGAACTATCTTTGGATTTACAATGGTTATGGGTCAAGGATTTTACAGCGGTGCAAGTATGCTAGCTGAGCTGCGGGAATATCGCCTAACTGCTGATGAGGAACTTCGCACATTCTGGCATACTTTTGCTCTCCAGCCCCTACCCGAGAACGTGGAATATATTGTATTTAGGAAACAAGTAGTGGATTCTCTGATTCGTCAAAAAAGTGAAGCATTAGGCAATGACAGTAGCTCTGTACTTGCTCACATGATGGGTCTTGGGCATACTACTGTTGAAGGAGATAATAGTCGTCCAGACGATGATTGTCATTTTGGAGGAAGTTTTTCTGGGATGCCCGCCCTCAGACCCTAACAGACCCGCTCCTATTCCAAGAGGACCCTATACAAAAGCAGCGCATGCAGTAGTTAATATGGCAGAATTGCACTACGCCGATAAATTTTCTCGTTTTGCTGGCTTCAATCCCATTGGAAATGATAGTAACTATTATCGTATTTGTCTGCCTGAATGCCCAAGTGAAGAGGAAAAGTACGGTTATGATTGTACACTTGGTAGTGGCGCTTCGGGAGGAATGCAGCCTACTGTTATTGATCCTAAAGGTATGTTTCACTGTGAAAACGCGATGGTAATAGTCCATGCAGGAAGAGTTAGAAATGCTGTAAGGAAAAATACCGATGGAAGAGTTTTTTTTGATCTTAATTTAGTAAGTTCTGGAAAAATATATGGAAGCAGTAAATGGGAAAATGAATTTGTTATTCGCGAAGGAACAATAGAAGTTTATGGTGGTAATGGTACTGTCAACATATTTACGTTAGTGGACTCAGGGTTTAGGGGTAGAATTTTTGGTGGTAATAACGCAACTAACATAATAAATGTTAGTCATTTGGAGCGTGACATTCAGTACGACAGTGAAAACGGCGTATTGTTTAATATAATAATGAAGAAGATTAATTACTTGATTGGTAGCAAAAAAAAATCAGAGACGGTAAATTGCTCACAAGATGATATGGTGGTAGATAGTAGAGGAGCTGAGCATGGTCTAGATTATATTAATGATTGCAGATAAGCAGCTATTTATGGAAATACTCAAGTAAGGAGTAAACGTGATGGTGATCATAAGTTTTACGTAATACCAAGTATTGGTCATTCATCAATTGACATTGAAGGTAAAGGAGTAATAATTTTTCCTGAAACTGCATTGTTAAATGATTGTCATAATATTACTTATACTGTAAACGGTAGCCTATCTTTAGAGATACTATTGAATACAAATGAAGAAAAATTCACTCTTGATATTTTAAACTATTTAGACAAGCAAAATGCTGGCCGTTTTACGTTAGTTGACAAGCATGGTAGCACAATTGTGCCATTGATTGACTTGGATGGAAAAGGTGGTAAAGCCGTAAAAGTTGATTCATTTGCTCTCAGTGCAGACATAACTCTGAATAAAGAAAAGATAGAAGGAATTATGGAGAAGACTCTAGAAGAAATATGGGAAGAAAAGCGAACAATATTAAAGGAGGAGCAGAAGTTGTATAATGATACAGCAAAAAGTGAACATTCACAGATAGTGTTGGGGGAAAATGCAGTTAAGGAGTTAGATTAGTCAAAACTGCGTAAAGCGCGTGAAGAGATATTGAATAGTGAAGAGTGTTCGGCACAGGATAAAAATGCGGTGCGTGAAACATTTGACTATACGGATGCTGGATTTCGAACGGCAAAAAGAGAAAAAGATCAAGCATTAAAGAAGTTAGTCAAGGCATGTAAGGCAAGAAGTGATGCAATAGAAACGAAATGGAAGAAAAAAAGGGAGGATTTGTGGAATAAGGAAACAGAAGAAGCTGAAAAAGCATGGGAAGAGGTAGTAGAAGAAAAAGCATTGGAAATGGTGAAAGGTGAAGTTAGAGAACTGCAAGAAAAATTTACAAGAGAATTAGATAAATACTTTGACATTCGTGCGGCAGGAATAAATGGAGTGTCAGAAACAAAGGGAGGATGCTTGGGTGTGGCTTCCTCGGTAGGTCAGTCATCAAAAGAAAAACTAGAAGTATGGTGTAATGCATATAAAGAAAAAAACAGATTATCTGATATGTTAAAAATATTGGGTTGTGCAAAAAAAGAAGCAGAGTACGAAGAATTTAAAGCAAGAAAAGAGGCAAATGATGATGGAATAGAGGAAATAGTAGAGGAAGGTGTAGAAGAGTCTGATGTAAAAAGTGGAAGATCAGAATTTGCATTGGTAGCAGTGCAAAAAGTATTGGATGCAAAAATAGAGGTGGAGAAGACAAAGCAAACAGGAAAAGGAAAATTTGAAGCAAGGTTAAGGTTACGGGAAGAATTGGCCAAGGCAAGAAAGGCAATAATGAAAGAAGAGACAGCATCAAAATTCGAGGCGTCATTGAATGAAGCAGGAATAACAGGGGAAGAAGTAAGTAAAAAGGTAGATGAATTGCAGAAATTGGAAGAGAATGAAGAAAAGAATAAAAAATTGAGATATATATCAACTATTAAAGATAAAAAACAATTATATGTGGCTTATTATGCAATGGTAAAAGATAGAAGTGCGCTTTTAAATTGGCATGAAAAGATTGCCAAGAGTTATGATGGTTACAAAGTGTGTAGCACAATAAAGGAGAGCAGTTTTAATACGGAGGTTTCTAATGAGAGCATACTAGGTTCTACGGTATCTGATGTTATTTTTCTGGAAGGAAGCGGGTTTGCTAGTGGTGGAGAAGGCGGTGATCTTTATATATTTTCTGCCAGAAATGTTAAGCAGGATCTAAATTATTTTATAGAAGTTGATAATGGGGCAAAAGACAAGGAATTAGATATACTAGAGATGCCAATAATTCCTGAAGCTACAGTATATGGATGTCACCTTCTGCTTGGTCAATTAAACAACACGTATATAAAAATAAGAGATTATTTTTTAAGTGATGAGTATAGACATTTGGTGCTTATGGACGGTAAGAGAGAGAGGTTTTTTGTACCATCTGCGCAAGGGAAGAGAAGTTGCGATAAAATAGTAGAAGGAACATGGGAAGCACCAGATATACAATCTGTGCAGTTTATACCTTTTTATCATGCTACAAGTAAAAGGAATTTCTATAATGTAACAGAAGATCAGATGAGAAGCCATCAAATGATTGCAATTGGTGCACATTTAAACAATACGTCATTCTATCGTGTTCACGACAATCTTGTACTTATGGAAACTAATAAAGACAAAAATTTGACAGTTAATTTACCAGGATTTTTTCAAAAAGGAAGTACTGATTTATACTTTTACCCGGATAATTGTCAATTAAACCTAACAGAAGTAGATCAATTAGTTACTGCTATCCCGATGAGTAACACTAATTTTTTTAGATATTATCAAGTAAGTAAAGAAGGATTAGAGATTTATCATAACCAACCTACCAATAAACGTCAGATTGGTTTAATGGATCTAAAGAGTAGGTCTATATTAGATTGCAGTGTAGAAATCATTGGTAGGGATTTAATTTTATCGTTCGGAGGTAAGGCCATTGCAACAGTTAAGAATTGGAGCATTTACCAGCCAGCAAGAAAAATGATGTTTGCTTTTAGTAACACAGCAGTTTTTAATGGAAAGTGTGTAGTTTCTACATGTAATCCAGAAGGTACAGTGAAAGAATTTGAAAAAGAGAAGGCAAAACTTGTAAGTAAGTACAATAGTTCTTTACTTAAAGCTGCAAAAGATGATAATCTTGATCAATTTAGAGGTCTTCTTGGCCGTGGTGCTGACGTTAATGCTAAAGATAGGGGTAATTGGACATCTTTGCACTATGCTGCTATGAGTAACAATTTAGAGGTAGCTAAACTTCTTATAGAAAGAGGTGCTGATGTTAACGCTAAAGATCATTATAATAAGACACCTTTGCATTGGGCTGCCATGGAAAGTAGTTTTGATGTAGCTAAACTTCTTATAGAAAGAGGTGCTGATACTAGTGCCACAGACGCTACTGGCAAGACACCTTTAGATCTGGCACGTCCTGGTTCAAAAGTGGAAAGCTTTTTAAGAGAGAAACAAGACGAAAGATTGATACAACGTAGACGCCGTCATCACCATGGAGACCATTCCCGTCATCATGATAGAGAACAAAAGTATTTACAAGAGGGAGAACGTCCTATCCACCTCAAATCAAAGGGGGCTAGTCGTAGTATTGAAAATGATAATTCTGCAATAGAGAGTAATAAGCTACAAGTGCAGCAAGCAAGCCATCTTTATGGATAAATGTTTTTGCTAATACTATAGTAGATGCTGTTAAAGGTATTTCTCAGTTTATCTCTTCTCCTTTTAAGCCAGCTATAGATATGAAGCATTCCCAACCTTCTAAAGCTATTACAGCTCAAGGTATTGATACAAATGGTACACTTCTTTTATTAGATGTATTTATAAGAAAAGTTACAGGCCAAAAGTATATTTCTAACGATATAAGGAGTATTTCTGAACAGGAAGCGCAAATTTATGCATTACCTATTGCAAAAGAATTTGAACAAGCATTAGAGAGTGCTGCTATTGAATCAGGAATACCAGTTACAAATCTAAAATTTAATCCTGTAGAAGTATTCTTAAAGGTGGCCGGGCAAATAAGAAGTGGTAAATTCTCTGAAATATCAAAAACCTTATACTCATCTGCAAAAGAAGCTTGTCCAGAGTTTGAACAAACTGGTGAGTTTCTAGTTCATGTGAAAAGCCATCTAGAAGAGTTTTTGGCTAAAAAGGAAACTGTATTTCTACAACAAAAGCAGACTGCAGATCAGCCAACATCTAGTGTTTCAAGGAAAGTAGTTGCAATGGAGCCATCTAAAAAGCCTGATACCTTCTTAAGCGATACATCAGTAGCTAAAGGCATAAAGCATGTTTTAGGGCTATGAAATCCCTCTTTTGTGAAGAGCTTAACAAAAATGGTTAAAAAGTATTTTCTTCCTGAAGTTATTTTATTTCAGCTTTAGGAAGAGCGTTTGTTTGGGAAATGACGTCAATCGAGATACCAGCCTTAAGTAGGTTTTTTGCGACTTCAATATCCCTATCTTTTCGACCTTCCGCTCTGCCTTTTTCATGACCGATTTGGATGCCTTCTTGTCTACCTTCTTCTCTACCTTTTTCAGTAGCATCATCAAGTTTTTGAGCGAGGACAGCCTGTTCATCAAGAATACGTTTTGTCTCTTGTTCATAGGCAATAAATTCTTTTTCTCACCAGTTAAATCTATTTAGCTCTTCATAGGCCTTTTTAATTATTACATCACTACCTATTATTTTTTACAGCTCTTCTTCACTAGTCTCATCTGCATATTTAAAGAAGTATATCCATTTTTCAACTATATTTTCTAACTGATCTTCTTTTGTTTTCGGAAATTTTGGCAATTCAATAAATATAAAATAAAAATCTTTTAGATCATGCTCATTAGTGTCTTCATCTCGAATAGTATGCTTTGATTTGTACTCAGACTTATCAGGAAATAAAATACAATCTGCTATAGCAATAAAGATAATTTCCTTAAGGTCATGGTATTGATCGCCCTTGTCAGCCTGTCTTGAATAGGCTTTGGCAGTATAGTATTGGGCACGTTTTTCAAATCCTTTAGTTTTAGCGACCTGCATCTCAATTATGCATTGCACTCCTGTGGAATCCCTACACAACACATCAACAATGCTTTGCTTTTTAGAGGCAATATCAGGGTCTTGAATAGTACTTAAAAACTCTATATCCTGTATTGCATTTTTGCCAGTAAAGCCCAGAATATCATTCAGGAAGTGAATGAAGATATCTTTATTCTTTTCAGTACCAAAGATACGGCGAAAGGCGACATCATTTTTGGGATCGAGAAACTTAGAAAGAGCCATAACGAATTAACCTAAAAAGCATTAATAATTATACATAATTCTGAAAAAATATTCAACTTCTTTATTTTTAGTTTATTTTTTTAAGTTTTGAATGCGTTGATGAAAAAAATGTCTCCCATAGATGGCTTTAGAATGCTACTACGCACCTTAGAGGTTTTTGTAGATCTTTTTATAAGCCACGCTATAAAATACCTAAAAACCCCGGCAAATGAATTCATGAATTTAGTAGCTATAAAGAGCTCTAAAAACACTTATTTTGGGTGTAAGAGACTAACCTGGCGATGAAATTAAGTAGTTATGCCCCCAAAATTGAAGTTATACATATAAAGGCCATTCTGAACTGGTCTAAGTGTTTCTTTTATGATGAAAAAGCCATTCTTTCTCAGTTAAAATTTTAACACCTAGTTCTAAAGCTTTTTTATACTTTGACCCAGGTTTTTCACCGACAACCAAGAAGTCCGTTTTAGGCGATACATTTGAACTCACAATCGCGCCTAAAGATTCCATTAGTGCTTACGCTTCATTTCTTTCCATTTTTGAAAGTTTTCCAGTAAAAACTACTGTTTTGCCATTAAAAATGGAATTGCTAGTATTAGCAACCACAGGCAGAATATTTAACTGAGCAGCAAGGTCATTTACCATTTCAATATTATCCTCATCAGAGAAAAATTCCTCCAAGGAAGTTATAGTTTCTTCGCCTATGCCTATTATGCTCATTAATTTATCAGGAGCTTCTCTATCATAAGGTAATTGAGCCATAACTTCATACCAACCATCATAAGATTTGTAATGATTAGCTAGTATTTTTGCTGCACGCGGTCCTACAAGTCTAATTCCCAAAGAAGTTATAAATTTTTTAAGTGTTACAGTTCTTCTGTTATTGATAGAGTTCAATACATTAGATATCAATTGTTCACCCCATCCCTCTTGTTCACTTAAGTTGAAATTTTTGAGTTTTTCTTCGAGAGCAAAAATGTCAGATATTTTCCTTATCAAACCAAGGTCATAAAGGAACTCCACTTGGTTACTGCCAAAACCTTTAATGTCAAGAACTTCCACAAAATATTTTAACTTTCCTATTCGCTGTGCTTGGCAACCGTTTTCTCCGGAACATCTAGCTGTAGCTTCATCTTTAAATATATCTACTGCACTTCCGCATTCCGGGCAAGTATCAGGAAATATAAACTTTGGTGTATTCCGAGAACGAGACTTTTTATCCACTTCTACAATGCGGGAAATAACATCTCCAGCTCGTTCTACTACTACGATATCACCTTCCCTTATGTCTTTGCGCTTAATTTCATCTTTATTATACAGATTTGCCCTAGTAATGAGAACCCCTCCTATATTTATCGGAACTAATTCTGCAATTGGTGTCAGCACACCTGTTCTGCCTACTTGTACTGATATTTTTTTTATTTTAGTTTTTCCTTGAGCTGCAGGAAGTTTGTGTGCTATAGCCCCGCGTGGTGCTTTGTTGGTATTTCCTAATCTATCATGTAATTTCAAATCATTAACCTTATAGACTACGCCATCGATATCATAGCCTAAATTATGACGATTACTATAGATTTGATTGTAGAACTCCAACATTTCATCTGCATTGTTTGCTAAAAATTTATACTCATTAACACAGAATCCTAGCTCTTTTAACTTGTTTAATACTTTAAATTGAGTCTTTTCTGCTCCACCAATTAAAGAATAGGCAAAGTACCTGAGTACTTTCGCCGAAGTATTTATCGAGTACGCATTTTAAATCAGGCTTTGGTTCTTATTTTACAATAATTAACATAATGATAATAAATTATTAAATGGTAAACTACTATATTTATTCTTCAACTTATTATACAATGGATGCACTAGCTGGAGGTTTAACATTACTACCCTCAAGTAAACTTGAAGGCCTATTACAACTAGCTGGAGGTTCAACTAAATTTGAAGGTCTGTTATAGTAATATATGATTGTAGCTGCAACTAGACAACAAGCTCCAACTGCTATTCCTACCATTAGCATTTCCAAGTAAACTGCAATAGCTATCCCTGTAGCAACTCCGGTTATTGCTAACATAGCAGCAGCTATCACAGGCAACTTACTTTTTGCATTTTGTGGAGCAGGGTTGTTTTTGTCTGGATAACTAGGTTGTTTGCTGTTACCTTGAACATTATTTACTCGGTTAGAGTCTTTACTAGCTACTAAAGGTACCCCTGTTGGTATTAGTTTTGGTTGTGTATCTTTTTTACCACTATTCTTATCTAAACTTTTAGGTGCAGCTAGTTGAACAGATGGTGCAGTACCATCTTTATTAATAAATTGTTGAACAATAGCTTGTAACTGAATTTCGCTTGAATCACTATGATTATCATTACTAATAACGGAAGCTGCTACATCATCTCCAACTGATATATCTTGAGCAGTTTGTGCAGCAAGTTCTTCTGATTTCTTGGGAACTATAGGAATTGCTTGTTGAACAGGAATTTGTTTATCCTTACTATTGCTATTATCCGTATTTTTAGCATCAGTGTTTAAATCAATACCCTTACTTACAGATTGGTCCGAACCTGGCAAACTGTCGTTACTTGTAGAAGCTTGATTTACTAATGATGCAGCTTGTTTTAGATGAGTCGAATGCTCACCACTGACCTTAGTATCACTTAATTGAATATTTTCTTCAGTAAGTTCTCTTTCCTTCTCTGCAAGCTGAGCTTCTGCGCTCTTAAGTTTCTCTTGTAATCCGGAACTACTTTCTTCATTTTTACCCTCCTTACGATCATTGCTTACAGGTTCCTCCATTGAAGCCCCTACATTATTTATTGTATTACTTTCTTTTGTTGATGAAAGAACATTTTTTTCCACCTGTTGGTTGCCAGTACTTTCAGGTTCTGAACTTTTTTGATCGCCTGATTGACCGTTAATACTTTCCTCAGCTGTTGCTTGTTGTGTATTGTTTTCACCAGCCCCTTTCACCACAATTGCTGGTGTATTACTGGTATAAGGTTGAACTGTAGTATTACTAAGATCATCTTTATTTATATGAGTATTATTTTCTTGCTCCGAAACTTGCATTTTAATGTTGTTATTTTGAATAACTGGATTATTAGAGTTACTGTTGAATACTGCAGATAAAACTCCCGGTTGTGTAGAATCAACTTGAATATCAAAGGGCTGTTTTGCAACCTGAGTGTCATTTTCTTGTCCTAAAGTTGGTGTTTCAATATTTTCAATTGTAACGAATATATTATTAGGGTTGTCGTTGGGTACTGTAGGTAAAACTTCTAGATCGCTCTCAGTTACAAGTCCATTGCTAGCACTTAAAGAAGATACATTTTGTTCCCTACTAACAGTTTCAGCCATACCTTCAACATGTTCATTAGTGGACACATCCTCTGTTTCATTCACCTTATTGAAAATAACCAAGCTTCCTAGAGACTGTTCAGAACTTTCACTGTACTCTACTTTACATGGATTATACCTTTCCATTATTTCAGAAAATGAAGCATTCTTATATTTATCTTTTACTTGCTCAAAATGCCTCTCCTTACTATTTGGTAGACCGCCAGAGTTGCCTGGTATTAGGTCATAAAAAGTTTTGGCAAAACGAGAAAGCGGGTGGAAGGGAGATACACTGTCATCCAGTTTAAAATCTTCAGGTTTGGTATTTCTAATAAGATCGATATAGTTCTCTATTTCATGACCGTTTATAGCACCAAAACCTAACTTTAGTCTTCGGCCTACATGCTTATAACCCATAAAACCAGGTGCTACCATAGTTATCAGGTCTGATGAATTATCTACTCTAACAGTATCCTTCCAAAGAAGGCTATCATAAAATTCAGCAGCAGCTTTGTCAGCAGCTCTTGGTGCGGCAATAGTTATAACACGCAAATTTTTTACATCTTCTCTTAGCTTTAAATACAAGCCAGCTATGTTAACAACAGCACCACCCATACTGTGGCCTGTAACAGTAATTTTTAACTCTTCAATTCCTACATTGCGATCATTAGCATATCTTCTTAATATCTCATAAAGACTTTCCCAAGAACTTTCAAACCTATCGTAAAACCCCGAGTGAAGATTGCAATTTTTAGGCAAAAATTCAACTTGTCTCAATTGAGTTTCAAGATCTTTTTGAATATAAAACAAACCATCAGTACCACGATAAGTTATAATTATGTCGTCATCTTTTATAAAAACATAACCGGCCTGCCAAAATAGGTTACCCAGGGAAAATTGAATAGCTGTTTAGCCTTCTTCCTCAAATTGAGCAAGAGTTTTATACCCTCTTTTTTCCAGCTTGGCAAAGTTCTTGTTGTTATGATTACCATCACCGACATAATAGCTTATATTAGCAAATTCTGCAGCACGTAATAAATCCTCCTTACTAATCCCTAGACTAGTTAAATCTAAAGCAGTCTTCTTGACTAGAGTAAGAATGTTTTGTTTTTTTTCCTTACGTCTATCATCTGCACTATCAATATTTTTTAGAAGCTGCTTTTCAATTTGTTCAATAATTTTATTGTCTTCAAATACTTCTTGGTAGATTTTTCGGAGAGTACGATCACTACACTCAAGACATTTTTTGCACAAGTATTCAACAATTGAATCATGCTCCTGACTTATTGCAGTTTCCAAAAGAGTGATGAAACTGTTCTTTAATAAAGTTTTTCTAGTTAGGTCATTTGAAAAAAACTTAACATCTCTTTCAACTACATCTAATACTCTCTCGATAAATTTTTCATTTTGTACTAATGACGCTGTTTCAAGCACGCCATATAAAGAGTCAGAGCTACTTGCTTGCAACACTTGTTTAAGATCTTTTAAGACGTACTCAATAAGAACTGTATCTAATAAATTCTGCTCTTTTCTTAGTGCTATAACTGAGAAAAAGCCAATCTTATTAGGTTCAACAAGTTGTACAACCTGATTTTTTAATTTCTCGTAAATCCCATCGATAACATGGAATTTTTCTATAAAAGCTGCAATATATTTTTGACTGCCAACAAGTAGAGGCAAAAGACTCAAGTTTCTCTCAGTAAAAAGTAGATCTTGATATTTTTCTGTAAGCTTGTCATTGGCTGCAATTGCCAGAAGTAACAACTCTTTTGCCGAATAATTACAGTTATTTTTTTCTGTATCATACCTGTGAGAAAGTATATTGCTAAATATACACGAATGATCGCCTCTAGATTGTCTTTCTTCAAAGCTTCCTACCCTTTGGTCTTCTAATTTTAAACCAAGGTGATCTATACAAAAATTTTTGAATCTTTTAACATCGAGATCAGCAACAAATAAATCTTCATAACTTTTAATATTTTCTACAACCTCATCTAGTTTTTTGAAATTATTTTCGTTCATTTCGTCATTTAGGATATCTATAAGAGCCTGAATGCGTGATATACTCGGGAGCATTTGAGCATCTTTGGTAATAAGAAGAGACTTGAGATCTGGATCAGTATTTGCAAGAATAGCGTTCTCTAGGCTTAGATCATCATTGCACGTGGCCCCACTACTAAGTGGAATAGCTGGTGCCACTTGATTTCCACTGCCTAAAATTCCGGACTCTTCTTCTACTTCAATATCTTAACCTTCAGAATGGTGATGCTCCTTAACTTCAGCTTCCTCTTGATTTACATTAACCCAACTTGAATCTTCAGTTGGCAAACTTGCAGTACTTGATGTTAAAGAATTAGTTTGAATAACCAATATATTACCCCTATTAATATAACTTCTTAAGTATACCACTAAACATTGATTTTGCCAAGCAAATTATTCAACCTTTTAACCCCAATTTATGGTGTATGGTCCCAGAGGGTGATGAATTGTAAATAAATTAGGAGCACTGGTTACATATAAATTCATAAGGTTTTGAGAGTTTTAAGTCTTTTTGTATAGTCTTGGTTGCACTTTTATGCAGCTTAACATAAGTAAATTTGATCTATAGCAACAAACAAATGCTTATTTTAACTTATTTCTGTTGGCGTTTTATAGTAGTAATTGATGTTAACCCGTTCTAAAATTGGTAGCTTGCTCTGAAGAAACACTATAGTTGTTTAAGGTGGGTTTGATATATTTAGAAAAATTATCTATAAGATTAATATTCAATTTATTTATATTGAAATATACGATTTTATAAAATGACTGTTTATCGAAGAACATGGTGGGGTAAGAAGTGGCTTCAATGCCTTGGTGGAGTTGACTGCGATAATCGATTACAACGTGGTAGAACCTATTCCAATGATGGGAGAGTCTCTGGTATTAAAATTAATAGTAATGTAATCGTAGCTAAAGTTTATGGTTCGGGTCAATCATATAGAGTTGAAGTTATACTAAGAGAATTCAATGCTTCAGAGAAGCATACCATTCATCAAATTATAAAAACTTCACCAGCTATATTATCTCGGTTAATAAACAGACGGTTACCGAGCAGCTTACTTGATAAACTCAATGATTCTGGCATTAAGTTGTTTCCCTCAAAATGGAAAGAAATAAAAACAATCAGCTTGTTTGATAAACTCAATAATTTTTACACTAAATTGTTTTCTTTAAAATGGAGAGAAGTAAGAACGATCAATTTGCTTGATAAGCTCAATGATCTTGGTACGAAATTGTTTACTTCAGAGCGGAAAGAAATAAATGCAAGATGCAATTGTCCTGATTGGGCTGTACCTTGTAAGCATATTGCTGCTGTAATTTATCTTATTGCTAAAGAGATTGATAGAAATCCTTTATTGGCTTTTAATATTCGTAATTGTAACTTACTAGCATTCATCGATGATTTTTGGGATGGAAAATTAGGAGATGTTCAAAAAATCTTAACGCTTGATGATGTATTTAAACCATGCGATCAAGCAACTTCCAATCAAGTAATTTTAGATAACATTGACTTATCAACTATTCCTGACCTTGCTAATTGTGTTTGCAGTATTTTGACGAATAATCCGCTTTTTTTTGAGAAAAACTTTTGCCATACCTTGCAAACGGCTTATAAGCATTGGCAAAGATATCCCACAGGAAATCAGTCTTTTACAGAAGAAGAACTGTTTATTGAGAAATGGGTGCATATCGAACATTGGCAAACATTTCAACTATTTATTGATGATCGTTATCAACTGATTCAGGTAAACAATGGTATAAGTAAGTTATTTGCAACCGATAAAAATTTACCAAAAAATGTAGCACAATTTTTAAACGACATTCCTAATTCGTTACTTCACAGGCTTAATCCTGAACTTCGCTTCATGCATATGATTTCACAGTTTGCACATATGCTGATGGAAAAGTCAGCGCTAATACCACAAGTATTACAAAACAAAAGAGAAGAAATTATAATGAGATGGATTCCTGCGTTGTTTAATGAATCAGTTAAGGAAATTCATAGCAAGATATCATCTATTTGTCCTCCTCTATTGGTGCAGTACAAGGGACGTGCTATAGAACCAGACGAACAGGTAAATGTTGCTACTTCTCTCATCCTTTTAGGATATATAACAAACAATTTTCCTGTATCACTTGATGAATATAAATATGTGAACATCTTTAGACTGTTTTTCACTGGCAAGTATCAAAAGTTTCATGGACTAATCGACAAAGAAAAATCGCAAATAATTAATGTCTAGTTGTCACACCTTTACTTAGCAGGTAAACCATACAAATTTCATTTAATTATACGGGATCATTATGACAGATTTGAACTTGACGTACAGATATCTCTGGACGGTACAGAGCTACCGATGAAATTAGATAAGGCACTTCCTAGTCAAAATAAAGAATTAAGACTGAGTATTTTATCTGACCTTGCATTTTTGCTTGAGCATATACCAGAATTAGAAAAATCAATCAACAGTAATCGTACATTATTTCTATACTTAGATCGTTTCTCATCAGTGTTTACAGACACTTTGCCGATATTAAGAACGATTGGCATTGTAGTTGTTTTACCAGAATCCTTGCAAAAAGTCTTCAAACCGCAATTAAGTCTTAACTTGTCTACTAAAGATGAAATAAAAGAAGAAGATGATGATAATCACGAAATCTTCATGATGTTTGAGGACATATTAAAGTTTGATTGGAGAGTAGCAATAGGTGATAAGAAGTTTAGTATTTCAGAGTTTAAGAGGCTACTAAAAACTCTCGTAAACTTGTGCGTATTATGGATCAGTATGTACTTCTAGATGACAAACAAGTAGGAGGTTTACTAAAGAAACTTGATAAGCTACCTAATTCTCTCAATCGAGCAGAACTCATGCAAGCTGTTTTAACAGGTGAGTTGGATGAAACTAAAGTAGCATTTGACCAGCAGCTTACAAGCTTGTTTAAAAAACTTAACACTTATACACCTGTAACTACGCCAAACAATCTGACAGCACAATTGCGCCCATATCAAGAACGCGAATTTAGCTGGCTTGTACAGAACATAGAAAGTGGGTTTGGTAGCATAATTGCTGATGATATGGGTCTTGGTAAGACTATACAAGTTATTGCAGCTATTTTATATTGTAAAAATACAGGATTTTTAAATCGGGATAGAGTTTTGATAGTAGCTCCAACAAGCATATTAAGTAATTGGTAACGAGAGATGGAACGTTTTGTACCAGAGTTAAAGCTTTTCGTCTATCACGGACAAAATCGAGAATTAGCAAGTGATTATGATGTGGCTCTAACATCTTATGGTATTGCACGTAGCGATAAGAGAGAACTTGACAAAGTTGGATGGTTTTTGCTCGTAATTGATGAAGCACAAAATATTAAGAACCGTGACGCTGACCAAACCAGAGCAATTAAAGCTATAAAAGCAAAATGTAGAGTAGCTATAAGTGGTACACCTGTTGGGAATAGACTGCTAGAGTATTGGAGTATTTTTGATTTTACCAATAGATCTTACCTAGGTAGTGCTACCCAGTTTAAGACCAACTTTGCAATACCAATTGAGAAAGAGAGAGAGAAATCTTGCCTAGAAAGGTTCATGAAAATAACTAGCCCTTTTATGTTACGTAAACTTAAGAGCGATAAAAGCATTATTCAGGATTTACCAGATAAAATTGAGAGTAATTGTTATTGTTTTCTCACTCCAGAGCAAGCGGCTCTTTACCAAGAAGTTGTTGATGCGAATATGGGAAAAATAGAAAAAAGTGAAGGAATTGAACGTAAGGGACTAATCTTTAAACTTATCAATGCTTTAAAGCAAATTTGTAACCATCCATCACAGTTTGGCAAGAAAAAGCGTGCGAGTATTGAACAATCCAGTAAAATGCAGATGCTTGAGGAAATATTGATTAGTATTGGTGAAGTTGCAGAAAAATCATTGATATTTACTCAATACACTGAAATGGGTGAGATTATAGCTAGGCTACTTGAAGAAAGATTTGAATCAGAAGTGCCATTTTTACATGGAGGACTTTCTAGAAAAGCACGTGATACAATGATTAATGACTTTCAAAACTTATTCCAGTCCAACATTCTTATAGTGTCTTTAAAAGCTGGAGGAACAGGACTTAATTTAACAGCAGCAAACCATGTAATACATTACGATTTGTGGTGGAATCCAGCAGTGGAAGCACAAGCAACAGATCGGGCCTATCGTATCGGGCAAGAACGTAATGTTATAGTGTACAGGCTACTTTTAACAGGTACATTTGAAGAGCGTATTGATGAGATGATTCAAAGCAAGAAGGAATTGGCAAACCTAACTATAAGTAGTGGCGAGAGTTGGATTACAGAATTTAACAATGAACGGTTAAGAGATTTAGTTAATATAAAAAATGCACTATAATATATCTGAGTTATTTAATGTAAAGAACCAGATAACTACCGCTCAATAATTCAAAATGGAGACAAAGAGCAAAATGTACGTCTCCAACAGAAAAGCTTCTTTTGTAGTAGTCAAAAAAAGCAGAGATATAGGGCTTTCTGAAGGGAGGCTCTTGAAATTAAAACCAAAAAGATACAGTTTTACATAGCCCATTTCAATTGTCTCTACTGCAACCCAATTCTTTAAAACGTTTTAGAGGATTGTTATAGCGTTATTAGTGATTTGGATAGAGAGATAGCACCTTTATCAAAAACCCATGTAACCTCTTTAAAATCCCGACAAACAGTTATTTCCAAAATGGAAACAACTCAAATAGCGAAGACTTCTGTTGTAAAAAAAGTAATTAGCTGCCTTAAAATTATTTCAACTTTTTTTCACATTTTTTGGACGAATTTCTGAGAATTTACGTATATATATTACATGCATATATTTGCTGTCTCTAGATGAAAATTTCCAGTTATGTCAATCCTAACACTCGACCTCGGCAAGCAAACCGGCTGGGCAATTCTTACAGATGGAGTAATCCAAAGTGGCAGTGAGAGTTTTCACTCTAGCCGTTTCAGCGGAGGTGGCATGTGCTTTTTAAGTTTTAGTAATTGGCTTAATTCCTTGAAAGACATTTCTACAGTGTACTTTGAGGAGGTAAGGAGACACCTTGGAACTGATGCTGCGCATTGTTATGGTGGTTTCTTTGCTGTTTTAGCTGCTTGGTGTGAAAAGCATCATATACCTTATCAAGGTGTACCTGTCAAGGCGATAAAACGTTTTATCACCGGTAAAGGCAATGCAAGTGTGGCAAAGTAGTGTTGACGGCAGGGGTTGATGTGCAAAAAGATCGGTTAGAAGTAGAAGTAGTAGCATGGGGAAAAACCGAGAAAGTTGGTCAATAGACTACCAGGTATTTGAAGGAGATCCGGGAGGAGAAGAAGTATGGGGAAAACTTTCGGAGTTATTAAATCATCATTTTATCGGTGAAAATGGTCTTGAATACATGATAAGCATGATGGCGGTAGATGCTGGGTATGCAACGCAAGAGGTATACAACTGGGTAAGAGGTCACCAAGGCTAATGGCAGTAAAAGGGGCAAACAAAGCGCTAGTGCCACTGAGCAGCCCAAGTAGAGTTGATGTAACAGTTAGCGGACAAAAGCTAAAGAGAGGAATGAAGCTGTGGCCAGTTGGAGTATCGATATTAAAGTCAGAATTGTTTCAGTTGCTGAATGTTTTAACAGAAGGGGCGCCGGGGTATTGTCATTTTCCAGATTATACACCTGAGTATTTTAAACAGCTAACCGCAGAGCAACTAATTACCAAAGTAGTAAAAGGATATACCAAACAAGAGTGGCAAAAGATAAGAGACCGAAATGAAGTACTAGGTTGCAGAGTTTACGCAAGAGCTCCGTCTATTGCCCTGGGGATTGATAGATGGCCAGAGAGTAAATGGGAGAGTTTAGTAGGTGAAAAAACTAAAAAGCCTAAAAAGGTAAGAAAGAGTAGATGGCTGGGTGAGAAGAATGTACAGCAGTAAATATTTAGCCCAAGTTGAAGAAGCGATAAAGAAGCTGCAAAGCGGGGAAAGGGTTGTCTTAATTGCATATGGTGACCATGTAGTTCGGTACGGGGAAATTCAAATAAAGGATTTATTGGAGCTCAGGCAACGCATTAAATCTGAATTGAAAATCGCAGGTGTGAAGCCGAAGAGAAAGATTGTTATTTCAACGAATAAAGGGATCATATAATGATAAAAATCGTTGAAAGGAACACTATGACAAAAATTATAGGAAAAGAATATACAGAATTTTTAGAGCAGTTGAAAGATCGTATTGCAACAAGCCGTTATAAGGCAGCAAGAACAGTAAATAAAGAACTGCTACTGCTTTATCATTATATTGGAACGCGGATTCTAGAAAAACAAAAGAGTCAGAGTTGGGGATCTAAAGTAATTGAGCAGTTAAATAGAGACTTAAAGGCTGAATTCCCGTAAATGAAAGGTTTTAGCACGAGAAACTTGAAATATATGCGTCAATTTGCAGTGGAGTATCAAGATATTGAATTTGGGCAACAACTTGTTGCCCAATTGCCGTGGGGACATAATGTATTTCTAATGGACTTAGTTCAGGACAAAGAAGCGAGGCTATTCTACATAAAAGAAGCTATTGAACATGGCTGGTCACGTAACATTATGGTGATGCAGATAGAGCTTGGTCTACATAAACGTCAAGGGAAAGCTATTACTAACTTTGAAGAAAAATTACCATCTCCACAATCCGATCTAGCACATTACACATTAAAAGATCCATATATTTTTGATTTTTTAAGTATAGGTAAGGATGCTCACGAAAGAGAAGTAGAAAAGGGACTTGTAGGGCATATGGAAAAATTTCTGTTAGAACTAGGTGAGGGATTTGCATTTGTTGGTAGATAATTTCATTTAGATGTTGGTAATAAAGACTTTTATATTGATTTATTATTCTATCATTTAAAGTTACGTTGCTTCATAGTAATTGAACTAAAAGATAAAGATTTTAAACCAGAGTATGCAGGTAAAATGAATTTTTATCTTTCTGCAGCTGACGATTTACTGAAGCACTCGACAGATCAACCTTCTATAGGGTTAATCTTATATAAATCTAAAGACGATGTACTTGTTAAATATACACTCAAAGACATGAACAAGCCAATAGGGTTAGCAGAGTATCAAATCACTGAAAATCTACCAGAAGAGGTAAAAACAGCTCTGCCAACAATAGAAGAGTTAGAAGCTGAATTATCGAAAGTTTCAGATAAGGAAAAGTAATGCTACTAAAATCATTCAAACAATTATTCCGCAAACCAAAAATCAAGAGCTCAGCCTGGGATGCATCAGGTTCAGGAAGGAGATTATTGCACTTTCAACCAGAGTCAGGAAGCATAAACAATTTGCTGTCTCAAAGCCTTGAACACCTGCGTAGTCGTTCACGTGACATGGTAAGAAAGAACTCCTATGCGGCAAACATCATCGATACGATAGTGAGTAATTGCGTTGGAACAGGAATAAAACCGCAATCAAAAGCTAAAGATGCAGAGTTTCGGAAAAAAGTGCAAGAATTATGGCTGAGATGGACAGATGAACCAACAGGACCAGAGCCTGCGATGATAATGTTTTTCATTTTTATCTCATATGAACCACCTAACGCTAGGCTTACCATAATATGAGATATAATGCAACAGTTTTTTTATTTAGAAATAGACTACTGTGGTGATTGCTGTGCTGCTACAAAACGCTCATATTCTACTTTTGCTATTTTAGTACTGGGTTTAAACGCTTCATATGTAATACGACCAGCTGCAAGTGCTGCTACTCTAACTATAGCCGCTGCACCTATTATACGTGGTGCATCTGGTGTAATGTTGCCAGTTGTGAAAAGTGTTATTGCTGCTACAGCACCCAGTAACAGTGTTGAATAACGAACAAAGAGGCCTCCATTGCGTGCTTTTTCAAATTGTGCTAAACACCCATCACCATACCCAGGTGAAAGGAGCCATGCACGCCCGTATACATAGCTATATACTGGAGTTTCACTATTTTTATCCTTCACCCAAGGATCTGCACCGTTTTGTATGAGAAGCCGTATTATAGATTCACTACCACTAACTGCAGCATAATGTAAAGGAGTACATTCCCAGATATCTTTTGTATGAACATTTGCGCCGTTTTTTATTAGAATCCTTGCTGCTTCTAGCTGATTACTTTTAGCAGCTGCATGTAAAGGAGTATGGCTATGCTTGCCATCAACATCTGCACCACTTTCTATCAGAATTTTTATTATGTTCGTATGGCCATGTTTAGCAGCCACATGCAGTAATGTACCTTGCCAACTAGCAATATTAGTAGTAAATTGGCAGTCTAATGAAAACTTACTTTCTTTCCATACATTATATTCTTCCTTTGCTAATGCTCCTTCAAATCCACTATCTAGTTTGCTTTTCTCTTCTAGTTTTTTCTTTATCTTTTTAACTATATTATTCGAGTTTAAATCTTGATCATTATTTAATACTTCCAGTATTTCATGTAGCGGCTCCATAATCACCCTCTCTCTTTAATTAAATAATACGTTATGACTACCCTGTAGAAGAGAGTCAATTAAAAAGCATTTGAGGCAAAACTTTCTACAAATTAAATTATGTAAAAAAATGTTTGCACATTATGTAATTGTTCAATATAAATGGCATTAATTGTCAAGATAAGGTGTTTTATGCAAGCTGCAGAGCAAAAAACAGAACAGCAAATATTATCAAAAGAACTAAGAGAGGATAAAAGGCTACAGTTAACAAATATAACTGAAGAGCAAAAAGCTGCAGCAATAAAGCAACTTGAAGCACGAGGAATCATCATCCGCAAGGGAGTTTAAACGCCAACTGCCTAACTGAAGAGCAGAGCTACCAAACATCTTAAAACACACAGCATTAAGGGGAAAAAACATGCAAAATCCATTTATAAATCCAGCATTTAGTATGACGGAATTAACTAAAGCAATAAACATATTGCCGATAAATTATGGTCGAACAGAAAGTTTAAATTTATTTCCAAGTAGATCGGTAAGATTTCGACATATTACGATAGAAGAGCAAAACGGAGTATTGAGTTTATTACCAACGCAAGTCCCCGGAGCACCAGCAACAGTGGGAAAACGTGGAAAACGAAAAATAAGAACATTTACGATACCACATATTCCCCATGATGATGTAGTGTTACCTGAGGAAGTGCAAGGGATAAGGGCATTTGGGTCAGAGAATGAATGTACAAAGATTATGGAACGTAGTCGTAGAGGAAAACTCCATGCAGCAAAAAAAGGTCGTGTCAGTGTAATAGGTATTGCGCCTTTTGGTTATGATCGTATAGAGCATGTAGATAGAGAAAAGACAAAATTTGAAATAAATGAAGAGGAAGCAAAAATAGTGCGAGACCTGTTTGAGTGGGTAGGTCAAGAAAGAATAAGTATAAAAGAAACAGTACGACGACTAAAAGAGAGGTGTACTGCTTCCCCAAGGGGCAAGGGAGTGTGGAACGTATGTACAATCTATAGAATATTAAGAAATCAAGCATACAAAGGAGAAGCGGCATTTGGTAAGTCGAAGGTAGGGCCAATAAGAAAAGCAGTGAGGGCAAGATGGAAAGTGCGCAAAAGGAACTATTCTGTTTATCGTACTGATGAGGAGAATTGGATAAAAATAACAATACCAAGGATAATTGAAGAGGAATTATTCGATATAGTACAAAAACAACTTGATGAAAATAGAAAGAGATCAAGAATACAACGAAGTGGAAGAAGGCACCTATTACAAGGACTAATGGTATGTCAGTGTTGCAAATATGCCTACTATGCAGCAAAAAACGCTAAGGGAGGAAGGAGCTGCTATCGTTGTACTGGTACAGATGCAAGCCGTTTTGGCGGGACTAGAGTATGTAGCAACAAATTAATACGCATGGAGATACTAGAACCAGTTATATGGGAAGAAATGAAGAAGGTATTGAAAGACACGGATAAAGTTGCAAAAGAACATCAACTTATGCTTTTAGAACATAGAAATAAGCAACCAAATGATGAGATTGAAAAAGAAATAAGCAAATTAGAACAAGGTATCAAAAGACTAAATTATGTCTATGTTTGAGAACGCATAACTCAGGAGGAATATGATCTAGAAGCTGAGGAAATAGAGAAGAAGTTAAAAGCAATGAGAAACCAGAAGGAAGAGGTGGTTGATGAAAAGGAACTACAGAGGGAAATAGATTTTATCATAAGTAGTATAAAAGGTTTTGCCTCTGTGGTTGAATCAGAACTTGGTCAAGCAGATTGGGAGGCTAAGCTTAATATAATTAGAGCATTAGTCAAACGCGTTGAAATTGATCACGATAATATACATATAGTGTTTCGATTTCAAGAACTTGCCCTGGCGGAAATGCAGAAAAAAAATGTTCAACATTATATCAGGAGTCCAGTATTACGTAATTGGCGTCTTATTTTTAATTTTTTGTACTATGCGCACCTTATGTCTTCACAACATTTCTAGCTATATAAGCTGAAACGCGCTTATATAGCGTTTAAGACAGTATAGAACGCCAATTTGCAGGATTAGAGAGTGACAACTAGCTAACACGGGATTTCTTTTGCCTTTTTTTCTACTTAGTAAATTTCTTAAACATTTAAACTAAGGTGAGTTGCATTTAAAAGCATCTGAGTCGCGGTTATTAGACGTTTAAAACATAAAAAAACGCCAATGTTTTTAAATAGATATTAACCGGGGTTTCTTTTGCCTTTCTTTTCATTTGGTAAATTTCTTAAATGTTTATGGTTAAAAGAGCCCAAGAGAGGTGTCATCCAAGTAGCTGACACTGGAATCTAGTCTTTATTATGCAGCCACTTATTTAAAGTTAAGTTTTCTGGATCCAAGTAGTCAGGGCACTGGGATGACATCCTGCTTAGCAAAGATTTCTCTTAAATCACACCTTTTGCATATATGAACTTACGTGTTCAACTTTATTTTCTTCCATTTCTCTATAGCTTGGTAATGTAGAATTTTTTATATGCAATCCGGTACATACTGCAACCAAAGCAGCTACAATACCGCAAATTGCTGCACCAGCCGCAAATGGAACCATTACAGCAGCAGCAATGAATAATCCTGTAATAACAACTCCAACAGCATCTTTCGTTAATGAGGTGTAAAAATTTTCCTTGCTTTCTTTATATTTAGCTTCTTTTTCATTTGGCACAGAAAATTGAGCATTTGTGAGGTTGCTAGACTTATCATTACCGCTTGACATAGCGGGTGTGCCGGCGTTTGTTGATACTACAGGAGATACTGGTTTATTACTAACACTCCTACCGTTACCACTATTTGGTACAGTAGTTGGATTTGTCTTCTTTGTTAATATAGGAGGCACTGTTGCCGTAGGTTTATTACTAACATTTTTGTTAGGTTCTGTTCTATTTTCTTCTACGCTTGGCGTAGTAATAACCTGTTCAGTCCCTGTTACTACAGGTGTTTCATCCTTGTTTACTGCTGATGCGCGTGTTTCTTGATCGTTCTGTATTAGCACTGTCGCTGCTACAGAATTATTTTCTGCAATAGCAGTGCAGAACGCATCATCTTTTAATTGTTGGTATAATATGTATAATTCGTCCTCATGATTTAACTTTGATTGCTCTGCATTAATATTTCGCAGTAGCGTGCTTAGAATCTCAGCATTACTGTTATCAGTATAATGAACAACAGAGCATAATATAGATTTGTCTTCTTCAATTTTGCTAACGTAACACCTTCCTTCTTGACCGATTGCACTAATAATGGTTACTCCATTTTGTAGGAGAAATTTTATAGTGTTTAATCTTTCATTTTTAATTGCATGCTCTAACAATGCATTTCCTAGCACAGCACCTTGCTCACATTTATCTTGAAAATTAATCTCTCTCTTTAATCTTTTTTGCAAGCCTTCAAGATCAGCGATTCCATTATCATAACGAATTGCAAGTTTTATATTCTTATCTATCTTTTCACATAAGTCCTCAACATTATTTAGTGTAGTAGTCTGATCAGTACTTATATTACTGCTACTGAACCCAGCTCCATTTTTTCCTGCGTCAGGTGTATTTCGCTCCTCTTTTTTGTTTATTGCCGATCTAAGCAGTGCAATTATTACTCGGTTTGAGAGGTATGTGCAGTGATCAGAATTGCTGAAGTCCACTTTAAACTCAGAACCTGTTCTAAGCTCTTCCTCAAATGGTGATTTACTTTCTTTAATTATTTTTAAAATATTTCTTATACCATCTTCTGGTATACCTGTCATATGCTTTAAAAGTAACCTAACTTTTGGTAGATCACTATCTATACAAGCATTACTCAGAGCATCAACTTTTTCTTGTTCAGTAAATATCTTATTATCCGAGAGCACCTTCATAATGTTAGTGCGCTCATTGCAAGAAGCTATATTGAGAGCATCTAGTATTGCCGCATGATCTATGTAGTCTAAAAACACCTCAAATTCTTGGACTTTCTCCCCATTAATAGCAAGAGAGAAAGCATTCAATTTTCTTTTTTGATCAAACTTACCGCTTTC
Source organism: Wolbachia endosymbiont (group A) of Myopa testacea (assembly GCF_964027115.1). Lineage (NCBI taxonomy): Bacteria > Pseudomonadati > Pseudomonadota > Alphaproteobacteria > Rickettsiales > Anaplasmataceae > Wolbachia > Wolbachia endosymbiont (group A) of Myopa testacea. Next base: position 656,834 of record NZ_OZ034729.1, on the reverse strand, counting down.
CAAAAATATCTTTATAACGTCAGGTTGTCCACATACCACAGCATAATCCAATACAGTCTTAGAAACAGTATCTCCAATATCAATTTTAATGTTTGACTTCGCGAGCAATTCAACAGCTTTTAGAAATGTATTACGATCGTTTAAAGTTGAACGGATGATATCCATAAATAAATCACAAATCTTTGTATCCGTTGTCCCACTTTGTTTTAACTTCTCACCAAACTCCTCAGCAGTTATATCAGGATTTTGAGTTACAATTTCCTTTATCTCTTCATAAGTCATGTCAAATTTTACCACTATTACTATCTAATTTATTATAGCAACTTTCCCACAACCAGTCAAGACATATTGCAGTTTCAAGTAGCATGATATATATTGAATGCTTTATTTATAGTTCTTAAAGCAAATGATGGAAGATTTAGCCTATGAATTAGTTAAAGTGACCGAAACTGCAGCACTTGCTGCATATAAACTAGCAGGCTTCGGTGACGAAAAAAAGGCTGATCAGGTTGCAGTTGATGCAATGCGTACAGTATTAAATTCAATGGAAATAAATGGTACTATCGTAATTGGTGAAGGTGAGAGAGATTCAGCACCAATGCTATATATTGGCGAGAAGGTTGGCACTGGAAATGGTCCTGAAATCGACATTGCTGTTGACCCACTTGAAGGCACTACAATCTGCGCTCACCATAAACAAGGGGCAATGTCCGTTCTTGCTGCAACGAAAAAAGGTGATTTTTTACACGCACCTGATGTTTATATGGAAAAGATAGCAGTAGGAAAAAATCTCCCAGAGGGTGTAGTCTCACTAAAAAATAGCATTGAAAAGAATCTAGACAATTTAGCCAAGGCAAAAGGATGTAAAGTAAATGATCTTACAGTAACTATACTTAATCGTGAAAGGCATGATGAATTAATATTGAAAATCAGAAAGTTAGGAGTAAAAGTTAAACTAATAGATGATGGTGATGTTGTGGCCGTAGTTTCACTAGTAAATGGCAATCACGATATGTATATCGGAATAGGAGGGGCACCAGAAGGGGTGCTTGCGGCTGCAGCGCTGAGTTCAATCGGTGGACAGATGGAGGGAAGATTAATATTTGATACAGATCAGTTAAGAGAAAGAGCAAAAAATTTAAATATTGATGACCCAGAAAAAATCTACACCATAAAAGATATGGCAAGAGGTGAATCAGTGTTTATTGCAACTGGAGTAACAAGCGGAGAACTTGTGGATGGAGTTGAATTTAGTCATAACGTCTGTTCAACTAGTTCTTTAATAATTCTACCTAACAAGCTGATAAAGCTGCAAGTTATAAGTTAGATTAATTATTTTTCAATATATTATGTAAGAGTTAAAGGGAGTGTTAAAATGTTAGATTCATTTTCTCAAGAAAAACTAATTGTACAAGAAGTTCCTCAAGACCGACATAAAAAGAAGGCTGAACCCTTTTCAAAACCTTCTATCTATTGTTTCTTAAACCACTCTGCTGAACGGAGACAGTTTAGGCTGTTATGCCTGGCGGCTTTGTTGGAATAAGTTTTTCAACATTGCTAACAATAAAATTGATTGTATCGTCAGCTGCCTTATCGAATTTATCATTTATCTCTTTTCCTATTTTTTCATTTTTAACATATTCGTGTAGAGCTAAAGCAGTTATAGCTGCACATGCTGCAATTAAGCCAGTTTTTGTTATAATGAGCATTGATAATCCTCCTGCAAATATAAATATTAATCCAATAGCTAGGTTTATAATTTTACTTTGTGTTGTTTGTTTTGCTGCCTGATTCTGATCTACTTTTTCTTTATTCAAGAGCGTTTGATATTGTTTTTGAGAAAATTTTTACCGCGATTGTTGCAATTGCGATCATAGCTAATCCTATGGCTATTTTTGCTAAGAGAAAAAATGATGGGAACACCATCGCAAAGAATAGTAAGCCAGCTCCTAGAATTAGTAACTTATTTTTAGGTTGGATTTCATTTGACATAATAAACCTCCATTTCATAACTCCCGGAGTATACCTAATATAAAATATGGAGATAGTCAACATATTTTATGAAAGGGCACGTTAAAAGTTTTTTTCATGTTGTTCTTCGCCGCCTCGTGGTTAAATTTGGAATTTTAGAGAGAGGGTTTAGCTTTACAAGATGTTTTTGAATATCTAGTGATTATCGTAAGATTCTTACAACCATTTTAGTGGGAAGAATTCGTAAAATATGAAAAAATAACTGCCAAAAAATTGGAAACGCTATAACTTTCTTTCCTTTAAATACACTTTTTAAAATATATGCTGCAGCCTTTTGTGGTTCCCATGTAAAGGGAAGCAGTTTATTAGATTTAAGCATATCGGTTTTTACTGGTCCTGGCATTACGGTAATAAATTTTGTAGCGCTATTAGCATATTGAATTTTTAGTGATTCAAAGCAACTTCTTAGTGCTGCTTTGCTTGCACAATATGCAGAAGCATGTGGCGTTGCATGCACAGCAACAAGAGAGGATATTATCACAAAAGTTGCTGAATGGTTGTAACTAAGCCATTCTTCAATCCAGTTAATAACCCCAAAATAATTAGTTTCAAATGTTTTTCTATGAGTGTCGGTATGAAATTCATTTTCTATCTCACCACATCCTGCATTAAGGAAAAAGAGATTTGGTGTAATATTTTGCCTTTTTAAAAAATCAGACGAATTTCTAATATTTTCGCAATTACCTACATCACACATTACAGGTAAAAAATTACTACCTAATTCTTCTTTTAATTTTTCCAGTTTTTCAGTGTGCCTTGCAATGCCAACCACAAACCATCCATCTTTAATGAGTAATTGTGCTAAACTTTTTCCAATGCCAGACGATGTTCCTGTAATGAGACAAACCTTTCTATCCATGTAGATTTACCTAACATGAGACATGAACTATAACAGCTATTGCCTATTTACACAAGTTAAACTTGCTATAATATTGGCTAAATAATAAAAAAGGAAAGCTATTTATAATTTTGAATTTTTTTAATTATATAAATTAAAGAAAACTTTAGTATTTGCTTACTTGTGATTTAAAATTCTTATATAATACTTTAAATGAGTTAAGTAAGAGAGAGTTAAGTGCAGAATGCGGTTTTAGTTTTACAAGATGGCAAGTGCTTTTGGGGAAAATCAGTAGGTAAAAAAGGCAAGTGCATAGGTGAGGTCTGTTTTACCACTGGTATGACCGGTTATCAGCATACTATAACTGATCCTTCTTTTGCTGATCAAATTATAACGTTCACTTTTCCTCATATTGGTAACATTGGAATAAACCATAAAGATAATGAAGGAGAGAAAATTTTTGCAAGTGGTGTGGTTATGCGTGAACTTTCTTCTATGTCCCACCCTTCTTCATATATCAGTTTAAATGATTGGTTAGAGAAAAATAACGTGATTGGGATATCAGGAATTGATACTAGAGCTTTAACGAGACATTTGAGAAAACATGGATCTCAAAGTGGAATGATATGCCCGTCAAGCGAGACGCATGTGTTGGACAAATTGAAGGAATACAAATCTGTAAATGGGATAGAAATAACCAATAAAGTCAGCTTGCATAGTAATTTTAAAAGTGACCTTAATGCAAAATATAGGGTTGTAATCGTTGATTTTGGCGTAAAAATCAGTATAGTTTCACGCTTAACAGAACTTGGTTGTACAGTTGAATTAATCAGACCAAGCATAGGTTTTGCTCAAAAAGTGTTGAGTATGAATCCAGATGGTATAGTGCTTTCAAATGGTCCTGGTGATCCGCAAGAAATAGGAGAAAGTGTAGTTTCAGAGATAGACATTATTATAAAATCTAAAATACCAATTTTTGGCATATGCATGGGTCATCAATTACTTGCGATTACTTTGGGAGCAAAGACCATCAAAATGGATATTGGTCACCGAGGGAGTAACCATCCAGTTTATGATGTAATTAGTGGAAAAGTTGAGATCACTAGCCAAAATCATGGTTTTGTTGTTGATTCAGCTTCTCTTCCAAGTAATGTTGAAATTACTCACATTTCTCTATTTGATAATAGTGTAGAGGGAATAATGATGAAGGATTACTCAGTCTTTTCTGTGCAATATCATCCAGAAGAAGCGCCAGGTACGCATGATTCGCATTATTTATTTAGACGTTTTATTGGCAATATTGTGTTGTATAAAATGAAATCTGCATGATTTTAATCAGGGTAGGTTTTATTGCTTGATTTTTTAATTTTAGGCGTTTAGTATTAAATACAATAAAAGCTTGAGTTAAGGTACTAAAATAGCGTTCTCTTAACAAATTTTTGTGGAGGAGTGACCGAGTGGTTAAAGGTAACAGACTGTAAATCTGTCCGCATTGCGTACGTAGGTTCGAATCCTACCTCCTCCATTGTGCGGGTATAGCTCAATGGTAGAGCTCTAGCCTTCCAAGCTAGTGACGTGGGTTCGATTCCCACTATCCGCTCTTTTTTTTTGTTGTATTTTTATAAAATCAACATATTATTTATTGATGTATTTGTATTTTTATAAAATCAACATATTATTTATTGATGTATTTGTATTTTAGGTAGAAAAGTTTAAATTATGACAGCAGTAGTGGAAGCATTTGGAAAGCCGCATGTAAATGTGGGAACAATAGGACATGTGGATCATGGGAAGACAACGTTAACAGCGGCGATAACAAAGCATTATGGAAATTTTGTAGCGTACGATCAGATAGATAAGGCGCCAGAAGAAAGGAAAAGGGGGATAACGATAGCAACAGCGCATGTTGAGTATCAGACGGAAAAAAGGCATTATGCACACGTTGATTGTCCTGGACATGCTGACTATGTAAAGAACATGATAGTAGGTGCAGCCCAGATGGATGCGGCGATATTGGTAGTGTCCGGGGTTGATGGGCCAATGCCACAAACGAGAGAGCATATATTGCTAGCGAAGCAGGTAGGTGTTGGATATATCGTGGTGTATATAAATAAAGCTGATGTTGCTGATGCTGATATGATAGATTTGGTGGAAATGGAAGTGAGGGAATTGCTGAATAAATACGGATTTCCAGGGAATGAAGTGCCTGTGGTAGTGGGGTCTGCATTGAAAGCGCTGGAGGATGACAGTAGCGAATATGGAAAGAAATCAATAGATAAATTGATGGAAAAGTTAGATGAGTATGTGGCGGTTCCACCAAGGCCTGTGGATTTACCATTTTTATTGCCAATCGAGGATGTATTTTCGATATCGGGGCGAGGAACGGTGGTAACAGGAAGGATAGAGAAGGGAGAGATAAAGACGGGAGAAGAGATAGAGATAATAGGTCTGAAAGCGACGCAAAAGACGATATGCACAGGTGTGGAAATGTTTAAGAAGTTGCTGGATAAGGGGAGTGCAGGACTCAATGTAGGAATATTGTTAAGAGGAACAAAAAGAGAAGAAGTAGAGAGAGGGCAAGTATTAGCAAAACCGGGGACGATAACGCCGCATAGAAAGTTTAGGGCGGAGGTTTATATATTAAAGAAAGAGGAAGGAGGAAGGCATACACCATTTTTTGCAAATTACCAGCCACAGTTTTATTTAAGGACAACGGATGTAACTGGGAGCATAAAATTGCTAGATGGGAAGGAGATGGTAATGCCAGGAGATAATGTGAGTGTAGAAGTAGAATTGCAAGTACCGATAGCAATGGATAAGGGATTGCGTTTTGCGATAAGAGAAGGCGGTAGAACTGTTGGTTCTGGTGTTGTTTCTGAAATTTTGGAGTGAGAGTAGTAACTAAGATGAAGCAAGATATATATATTAACATTAAGGCTTTCGATTGTTCTTTATTGGAGGAGTGTGTTCGAAAATTTGTTGATGAATTAAAGCGGTCCAATGCAAAATTATCTGGTCCGATTGCATTGCCAAGAAAAGATTCTAAATTTATTGTTAATAGATCTCCTCACGTTGATAAAAAATCTCGTGAACAGTTTGAGATGAGAACTTCTAGGCGTTTGATTGTTTTACATGATCTTACTCCTACTATGATGCAGATGCTTACAGGTTTATCTTTTTCTGCTGGCGTAGAAGTGGATTTAAAAGTCAAGGAAATTAAGGTTTAGGAGAAGGAAATGAAGAGAATAAATTCACTGAGGAGAATTGGTTTATTAATGACGAATATTGGTCATACTGCTATATACTCTGACAATAGTCGCATGGCTGTAACTTTATTGCATCTCAGCGAAACTCATATTGTTGATATAAAAGGACAAGATAAATGTGGCTATAATTCAATCATTTTAGGCACAGGAGATTTTAAAAATATAGCAAAACCTCAGTTGGAATATTTAAAGAAAAAGGGTATAAATAATAAATGTAAGTTATACGAAAGTAGATTAAATGACCTGTCGGGAATAGAATGTGGTAAAAAAGTGGGAATCAATCATTTTGTGGTTGGTCAATATCTTGATATTACGGGTTATTCTATAGGTAAAGGATTTGCTGGTGTGATGAAGCGGCATAACTTCAGTGGGCTTAGGGCATCTCATGGTGTTTCTATTGCTCACAGATCACAAGGTTCCACTGGTCAATGTCAGGATCCTGGTAGAGTATTCAAAGGAAAGAAAATGGCTGGTCATTTAGGTAACAGCAGAATAACTGCACAAAATATGAAGATATTATCCATTGATCATGAAAATAGTATAATTGCTGTGAAGGGTAATAATGTTCCTGGGTTTAAAAATTCCTATGTTTTTGTAAGAGATGCAGTTAAAAAATCTTTACATAAAGATGTTCCTTTTCCGGTAGGTTTACTGTTAGATGTAAATGATGATGCTAGTAATTTGGTAAGTTAGTTATGGAATGTAATTTAGTTAATCTATCTAATAATAATGTAGGTACTGCTCAGCTCAATCCTTTGATATTTTCTGCTAAGCAAAAATTGAGTATTTTGCATGATATAGTGAGATGGCAATTAGCGAAGAGAAGAGCTGGTACTCATAAAACAAAAGGTATCAGTGATGTCTCTGGTACAACAGCTAAACCTTATGGTCAAAAACGTACCGGTAGGGCAAGACAAGGGAGCTTGCGATCTCCTCAATTTAGAGGTGGTGGGATTATTTTCGGCCCTGTTGTGAGGAGTCATACTTATTCTCTTAATAAGAAGGTACGCAAATTTGGGTTAAAAATTGCTTTATCTCTAAAGTATTTAAATAATCAAGTGATTATTCTGGATAATTTAAATATTGATGTGAAGAAAACGTCTGAAATGTGTAAATGTATTAAAAATTTTAAATTTTCTTCCTTTTTGATAGTTGGTGATTATGGAGATGATTTGTTGCATGCTGTTAGAAACTTGCATTATGTAGACTTAATCAAACCTATTGGGTTAAATGTCTTTGATATATTGAATCACGAATGCGTGATGTTGACAAAGGATACTTTAAAGCATCTTGAAGGTAGATTGTTATGATCAAATATAATAATATAATAAAATCTCCTATAATTACAGAAAAGGCCTCTTTTTTGAGGGAGAAGTTTAATAAATATTCTTTGTATGTTTTTGTAAATGTAAATAAGCGTCAAATAAAGTTGGCAATAGAGTCTCTATTTGATGTTAAAATTTCTTCTATAAATGTTGTTAGAATTAAGCCTAAATATAGGCGTTTCAGGGGTGTGATTGGTTGTGAAAAACAGAAAAAGAAAGTTTATTTTTCTTTGATAGATGGTCAAAAATTAGATATAATGAGCGTTTAATATGGGTATGAAATTTTTTAATCCTGTTACTCCGTCTTCTCGTGGGACTGTGTTAGTAAGTAAAGTTGGTTTATCAAAAGATGAGCCAGAAAAGTCTCTTACATCCGGTAAAAAGTCCAGTGGTGGAAGAAATAATTATGGTAGAATTACAACTCGTCATAGGGGTGGTGGTCACAAAAAGAAGTATAGAGTTATAGATTTTAAGCGTAATAGAAGTGGTCAAGGTATAGTTGAAAAAATAGAGTATGATCCAAATAGAAGTGGGTTTTTAGCGTTAATATCATATAAGGAAGATGATATTAAGTCTTATATATTAGCTCCTCAAGGTATGAAGCCTGGTGATATTGTTACAGCTGGAAATGATGCTGATATTTTGCCAGGTAATTGTTTGCTACTCAAGTATATACCTGTTGGTTCTTTCGTTCATAATGTTGAGCTGAAGCCAGGTAATGGTGCTGCGATTGCTAGAGCTGCTGGTTGTTATGCGCAAATCGTTGGTCGTGATGGCCAATATATTTTATTACGACTCAGGTCTGGTCAAATTAGGTTGATTTTATCTTCTTGCAAGGCTACTATTGGTGTAGTATCTAACCCTGACCATAAGAATAGAAAGCTGGGTAAAGCTGGAAGAAGTAGGTGGCTTGGAATTAGACCTACTGTGCGTGGGGTTGCAATGAATCCGGTTGACCATCCTCATGGAGGTGGGGAAGGAAAAACCTCTGGTGGTCGTCATCCTGTTACTCCTTGGGGTGTTGCAACAAAAGGAAAGAAAACTCGGAAGAAAAATAAATCTAGTGATAAGTATATAAAACAATTGAAAGGTTAGTTTATGAGTAGATCTGCGTGGAAGCCTCCTTTTTGTCATCCTTCTATATTAAAGTCGGTGAATAATGCTTTAAACAAGGGGTTTGTTAACATGGCTATAAAAGTTCATTCCAGGGCTTCTGTAATTCTTCCTAATTGTTTAGGTTTAAAGTTTGCTGTTTATAATGGTAAGGATTACATTCCTGTTAATGTTAATGATCAGAATATGATAGGTCATAAGTTTGGTGAATTTTCGCCCACTCGTAAATTTACTGGGCATAGTGGTGATAAAAAGGCGACAAGAAGGTAATTGATATGAAAAACAGAGATGTAATAGTTAAAGCTGGTTCTAGGGTTTTAAAATCAACTCCTCGTAAATTGAATTTGGTTGCTGGTTTAGTACGTAATAAAAAAGTTTCTTTTGCCACTTTGCAATTAAGATTTTGTGAAAAGAAAGCTGCGGGTCTTATAAGGAAGGTATTAAATTCTGCGATTGCTAATGCTCAATATAATTATGGATTGGATATCGATAATTTATATATAAAAGAAATTTCAATAGGTAAGTCTCTTACTTTGCGTAGGGTATGTCCAAAAGCTATGGGTAGAGCTAATAGAGTTAGTAAACGTTATAGTAATATAACTGTAAAATTGGGAGAAATTATATGATTCATAAAAATAGAAAATTAATAAGGAAAGTGCAAAAGTATGGGAAACGTTAATCCTAAAGGATTTAGGTTAAAAATAATTAATACTTGGTTGTCTGTTTGGTATGCTGAGAAGGGTTATAAACAAGGGTTGCATCAAGATTTATCTATTCGCAGTTATATAAATGAATCTTTTAAGCATGCTGGTGTTTCTAAAATAATTATAGAGCGTACAATCGATTTGGTGTCTGTAATAATACATTCTTCTAGACCTGGAGTGATAATAGGTAAGAAAGGCTCAGATATTGAGAAGATAAAGCAAAAAATAGCTGAAAAAGTAAAAAATAATGTGGAAGTGAATGTAGTAGGAGTTAAAAGGTCTGAAATAGATGCAACTTTAATATCAAACAGCATTGCGCAACAGTTAGAAAAAAGGGTTTCATTTAGAAGAGCGATGAAAAAAGCTATTCAAAGTTGTTTGAAGATGGGTGCTAGAGGTATTAAAGTAAGTTGTTCTGGGCGCCTTGGCGGAGCTGAGATAGCTCGTACTGAATGGTATAAAGAAGGTCGTTTGCCTTTACACACTTTACGTGCTAATATAGATTATGCTTTTTGTGAAGCAAAAACTATATATGGTATTATAGGAGTTAAGGTTTGGGTTTATATTGGTAATTAAGGTATATTGAGATGTTTGTTCCCAAAAAGAGTAAATATAAGAAGGTATTTAAGGGGCGAATTAAGGGTAATACAAAAGGTGGTGGCACATTATCTTTTGGAGATTATGGCTTAAAAGCTGTAGAAGCAGGTAGGATTCAGTCTAAGCATATTGAAACTGCAAGGCGTGTAATATCTAGAACATTAAAACGCTCTGGTAAAGTGTGGATAAGAATTTTTCCTGATACCCCTGTTAGTAAAAAGCCGGCAGATGTACGTATGGGTAAGGGAAAAGGTAGTGTTGAATTTTGGGTGTTTAAAGCTAAGCCCGGTAGAATGTTGTTTGAGATTAGCAGTGATGTTCCCATGTATTTAGCAAGATTGGCGCTTGAAAAGGCAACCGCTAAGCTTCCTATGAAGTGTAAATTTGTATCTAATCATAATTAAATGGAGTTGCAATGGATATAGCTGACATTGAATCGAGGTCTTCACAAGAATTGCATGAAATTCTTGTGAATTTGAGAAAAGAGTTTGTTAATTTGGTTTTTCAAAAGAAGTTGGGGCAGTGCAACAATATTTCGCGTTTTAGCTTAATAAGAAAGAGCATAGCTCGTATTCTAACTACATTAAATAAAAGAAGAAGAGAGGAAAAGAATGCCTAAAAAGGTTTTTTGTGGTATTGTAACTAAGGCTAAGTGTGATAAGACTGTAAAGGTTTCGGTATTACAAGTGTATAAGGATGAGCTGTATAAAAAGGTTATAAAAAAATACAAGAAGTATACAGCACATGATGAGAATAATAGTTGTAAACAAGGGGACAAGGTTTTAATACAAGAACACAAGCCTATTTCTACTACTAAAAAATGGGTTGTTGTTAATAGCTCACATTGAATAGGATATTTATATGATTCAAAAAAATACATTGTTGGAAGTAGCTGATAATTCTGGTGCGCGTGCAGTGCTTTGTATTGGTTTATTGGGTGGTAGAAAGTCTGCATCTATAGGTGACACAGTTATTGTATCTACTAAATCTATTACTCCAAGAGGGAAGGTTGAGAAGGGAAAAGTATATAGAGCAGTTGTGGTGAGGGTGAAAAGCCCTATTAGAAAATCTGATGGTTCTGTAATTCGTTTTTCTAGCAATGCTGTGGTTTTGATTAACGATCAAGGTGAACCACTTGGCACTCGGGTATTTGGTCCGGTAAAAAAGTTATCATCTGGTTCTTTTATGAAGATAATGTCATTAGCTGTTGAGGTTTTATAATGAGTGCTAAAATAAAAAGTGGTGACGACGTTATAGTTTTAACTGGTAGAGATAAGGGAAAAATTGGTAAAGTGATTAAAGTTGTGGTATGTGATGCTAAAAAGAAAGTAATTGTTTCTGGGGTAAATGTACATAAGAGACACACTAAACCAAAAGCTGGTAGTAGTGGTGGTATATTAAATAAAGAGTTAGCTATTGATATATCCAACGTTGCAACATTGGACCCTAAATATAAAACTCCAACTAGAATGGGGTTTAAGGTTATAGAAGGTAGAAAAGTGCGTTTTGCAAAAGTTTCTGGAGAAGTGATAGATTAGGTTGATATGTTTAAAGAATTGTATAAAGATAGCATAGTAAAGTCCTTAAAGGATAAGTTTAATTACGGCAATATCATGCAAGTGCCTAAACTTGTCAAGGTGTGTATCAATATGGGCGTTGGAGATGCTGCTACAGATAGTAAAGCAATAAATGAACCACTTGATAGCCTATATTTGATTGCTGGGCAGAAGCCTTTATCAACTTTTGCAAAAAAATCTATTTCTGGCTTCAAGATCAGAAAAGGTGCTACAGTAGGTTGCAAAGTAACTTTGCGTAGAGATAAAATGTATGAGTTTTTAGAAAGATTGATATATATTGCTTTGCCAAGGGAAAAAGATTTTAGAGGATTTAGTGTGAAGCAATTTGACGGTAATGGTAATTTTTCCTTTGGTATAAAGGAACATATCTCGTTTTTAGAAATAGACTATGATAAAATAAGTAAAATTAGAGGTATGGATATTAATATTATAACAAGTGCAGTTAGTGATAAGGAAGCAAAGGAATTATTACTGGCTCTTAAATTTCCTTTTTTTGATTGATTGAGAGGAGAAATATATGGCAAAAAAATCTATGATAGAAAGAAATCTTCGCAGAATAAAGCTGTGCGATCAATATAAAGAAAAAAGAGAGAAATTGAAATCTATAATAAATAATAAGAATTTGTCTATTGTAGAAAGGTTTACAGCTCAAAATAAATTAATTAAAAAATTGCCTAGAAATTCTTCTAAAACCAAAATTAGAAATAGGTGTGCTTTAACTGGGAGACCAAGAGGAGTATATAGAAAATTTGGTTTATGTAGAATTGTTTTGCGTGATTTATGTTCTTTTGGGCAAGTTCCAGGAGTTACAAAGTCTAGTTGGTAAATATAATATAAGGAGTATATTGTGGCGTTATCTGATAGTATTGGTGATTTTTTAACAAGGATACGTAATGCTCAATTGGCAATGCATAGAACAACAAGAGTGTTGTTTTCTAAAGTGAATTCTTCTATACTGAAGATTTTAAAAGATGAAGGGTATATCCTTGATTATGAAAAGCAAGTTGTAGATAATTTACCTTCTTTCATTGTAAAATTGAAGTATTATGAGAAGTCACCTGTAATTAGTGACATAGTTAGGGTGTCAAAGCCTGGTTGTCGTTGTTATTCTAAGTATAAGGACATTTCTAAAGCATATAATGGTCTTGGTATTTTTATTATATCGACACCCAAAGGAGTGATGACTGATTATAATGCACATAAGTTAAAGATTGGTGGAGAAGTTTTGTGTCGTGTGTTTTAAATAATAGGAGAAATTCATGTCTCGTATAGGTGCTGCTCCTATCAATATTCCTGCTGGTATTTCAGTTGAATATAATAATGGTAGGATGTTAATAAAGAGTGCTAAGGCTGAAAAAGAGCTTAGCTTAATCAGTGATGTTGTATGCCGGATTGTTGATAATCAGCTACTCCTTTCTGTGGATCAAGATAAAGATGATTATGATGAAATAAAGCCTATGTGGGGCACTTATAGGAGTAATATTAATAATATTATTAACGGCATGGTTGATGGTTTTTCTGTTAATCTTGAGATTAATGGTGTTGGATATAAGGCAGAGTGTGATGGTAAGTATTTGACTTTGTATCTTGGTTATAGCCATAATGTTAAATATAAAGTGCCTAAAGATGTTGAGATTAAGTGCATAAAGCCAACTCACTTAGTAGTTAGTGGTATGGATAAGCAAAAAGTCTATATGGTGGCATCTGATATATGCAGGATTAGGAAGTACGATCCTTATAAAGGTAAGGGTATTGTAATAAAGGGTAAATTTATGTTGCGTAAAGTTGTAAGTAAAAAGAAGTAATTAAGATGAGAAGGTTATATAATTTTTTAAGTAACTATGAAAAAAGGAAGTTGCGTAATAGAGCGAAGCTTGACAAGAGCGCTGAACGCTTGCGTATATCCATATTTAAATCTAATAGGCATTTTTATGTCCAGTTAATTAATGATGTAAAAGGAGTAACTCTCACTTCAGCTTCTACTTTGGATGCTAAAATTAAGGATGTATGTAAAGGAAAAGTCAATGCTGAAACTATAAAACAGGTTTCTTCTTTAATGATTGAGCGCTTATCTGGTCTGAAATTAGAACAAAAGCTAGTATTTGATCGTGGAGCGTATAAATATACAGGATTAGTTTCTCAATTTGCTGAGGCTTTAAGAAGTTCTGGATTTGAGTTTTAGAAGGTTTTGAATATGGTTATAAAGGATTTACAAAATAATAATGATTTATCAGAGCTTTTAGTTTCGGTACGAAGAGTAACAACGGTTACCAAAGGTGGCAGAAGATTTTCATTTTCAATTTTGGTTGTTGTTGGCGATGGGAAGGGTAGGGTAGGATGTGGAATAGGTAAGCACGCAGAAGTTTCTGAAGCAAGAGTCAAAGCTGTAAATGCTGCAAAGAAATCGATGATTAGAGTGTACTTGCGTGAAGGTAGAACTTTGCATCATGATATTAAAGCTAAATTTTGTTCTGGTGAGATAGTTTTAAGAACCGCAAGAGCCGGAACAGGTATTATTGCTGGTGGAGCGATTAGATCAGTTTTTGAGGTGTTAGGTATAAAGGATGTGGTAGCTAAATCCACTAGATCAAATAATCCTCATAATGTTATATGTGCGGTATTTAAGGCTTTTGATAGTATGTTATCTCCTCGTCAGGTAGCAAGCAAAAGAGGCAAAAAGATTAGCGAGATAGTTGGAAACAGGTAAAGTATGAATAATGCTGTAAAATTAAACTCTATATTTACTAAGTTATCTAAGAAAAAGAAGCCTAAGTTGCTGGGTAGAGGTATCGGTTGTGGTAAAGGTAAAACATCCGGTAGAGGGCATAAAGGGCAAAAGGCTAGAAGTGGGGTTTCCATAAATGGTTTTGAGGGTGGACAACAATCTATATACACTCGTTTGCCTAAAAGAGGTTTTAAGCCTATACGTAGGAACATATATTCTATAATTAATGTTGGCGATATACAGCACTTAATGGAAGCTAAAAAAATAGTAAAAGACTCTGTTATAGATAAGGAGAGGCTGTATAGATTAGGTTTTATAAAGTCTATTAAGGATAAAATTAAACTTCTTAATAAAGGTAAGTTGAGCGAAAAATTTGTGTTTCATGTTGATTTTGCGTCAGAAGCTGCAAAAAAATCTGTAGCTTCAGTTGGTGGTAGTGTGGAAATACTATCGTAAATCATGGGCAATAAATCCGCATTTAATAGCTTGGATCCTACGTTGTTATATAAAGGCGATTTATTAAAACGTATATTTTTTACGCTAATAGCTTTAATTTGCTATCGCTTGGGTACTTATGTGCCTATTCCTGGAATTAATCTTGATGTAATTAATGATATATTTCCCAAAGAGGGCTCAGGTGTTTTTGGAGTATTTAATTTATTTTCTGGTGGTGCATTGGCTAGAATGACAATTCTAGCATTGAACGTTATGCCATATATAATGGCTTCTATCATTATTCAGTTGCTTTCTTCTGCGATTAAAGGAATGAAGGAAGTTAAGAATGATGGAGAGTCAGGCCGTAGAAAGATGAATTCTTATATACGCTACCTGACCATAGTAATTTGTGTATTTCAATCAATTCCAATTTTGGTTGGATTGGAAGGGATGAATAGGGAAGGGGTATTGGTTGTAATCGAACCTGGTGTTATGTTTCGTACAATAGGTGTTTTCAGCCTTTTAGGTGGAACTATGCTTTTAATATGGCTTGGTGAACGAATCAGTGCTAGCGGTATAGGCAATGGTATCTCATTAATCATTTTCACGGGCATAATATCAGAGTTACACAGCGCTTTGTCATCTCTGTTAACGTTAAATAAAAACGGTAGCGTATCGTTATTTATTATCCTTTTTGTTTTGGTATTGTTTTTTTTGCTGCTAGTCTTAGTCATTTTTGTAGAGTCTTCTTATAGAAAAGTTATTGTTCAACATCCTAAAAAGCAATTTAAAAGATTACATAATGACGATTTTACTTATATTCCATTGAAGATTAATTTATCTGGTGTAGTACCAACCATTTTTGCTAATGCAATTTTATTGACACCTATTTCAATTGCAAATTTCTATAAGGGGCACGCTTTTTCTGATTTTATTTTAAATTACTTTATGGCAAATAAAGTAGTATATATTGTAGCCTATTTGGTGCTGATAGTATTTTTTAATTTTTTCTATACCAATTTTATATTTAATCCAGAGGAAAACGCAGATTTTCTTAAAAAAAATGGTGGTTTTATACCTGGTAGAAGGCCTGGGAAACATACTTCTGATTATCTTCAAGATATAGTTTTTAAGTTGACATTCATTGGCTCTGCGTATTTGGTAGTCATATGTACTGTACCTGAAGTTATGAGATATTATTATAATATACCATTTATTTTTGGTGGGACGAGTTTACTGATTATAGTGAACGTTATTACTGATACTATTATGCAAATACAATCTTATATTTTTTCGAATAGGTACGATAGCTGGATAAAGAAATATGAGTCTAAAACGAGGAAAGTAAGATGATCATTACGATTTTTGGTCCTCCAGGTTCTGGTAAAGGTACTCAGTCAAGCTTGTTAATAGCAAAATATAATTTAAAATTAATTTCAGTGGGGGATTTATTAAGGAATATTATATCTGATGGCAGTGAGTTAGGTAAAAAAATAAAGGGTACCGTGGAATCTGGTAATTTAATTCAAGATGAAATTATATGTGGATTATTGCATGACCAGCTTGCATTAATGGATTATAGTTGCTTATTAGATGGTTTTCCGAGAAATTTAAACCAGGCTCATTTTTTGACTCAAGTTTTGCAAGAAAAATATAATAGGGATGTTGATATTGTAATTGAACTGCAGCTTGACGATAATATTGCAATCGATAGATTAAAAAATCGTCTCGCGTGTTTGGACTGTAAAAGCATATATAGTGTATCTTCTTTTAAGAATACTACTTGTGCTAAATGTAAAAGTACGAGGTTAGAGAAAAGAATTGATGATGCTGATATGTCTGCAATTAATAAGAGAATAAGTGAATATCACCTTCAAATGAAAGGTTTACGCGAGTATTATAAAGGCAAATTATTAACAATTGACGCTAATTTGAGTGTTGATGAGGTAACGCAAGAGATTGAAAGTAAAATTTCTTGTAATTTGGTTTGACTCTGAGTTGTTTTATGGTATAAATTAAGAGTTGTTATTAATAAAGTATCGAGGTACCAGTGGCACGTATTGCAGGCATAAATATTCCAGTGAGGAAATGTGTTCCTTTTGCATTAACTTATATATATGGTATAGGTATTGCTACTGCGAATGTAATTTGTCACGCTTGTGAAGTTGATAAGCGCAAACGTGTTTCAGAATTACGAGATGAAGATATAGAAAAGATCAGCAGTTTCATTAGACAAAATTATGTTATAGAAGGTGAGCTCAGAAAAGAAGTGGCTATGAACATAAAATCTTTAGTGGAAATGGGATGCTATAGAGGAGTGAGACATAGAAAAGGTTTACCTTTGAGAGGGCAAAGGACTCATACTAATGCTAAGACTCGTAAAGGTAGATCTCGGTTGCCTATTGCTGGGAAAAAATAAAATTTATTATTATTGTGAGTTTTAATGAAAAAAGTCAAAACGGTTGGTAAGAGTACAAAGGAGTTTATTACTGGTGTTGTTCATATTCGTGCAACTTTTAATAATACTTTTGTAAATGTAACTGATGTTCATGGTAATACGCTATGTCAAACTTCTGTGGGTGCATGTGGTTTTTTAGGTTCGAGAAAATCCACACCTTATGCTGCAGGTAAGGCTGCGGAGACTGCTGCGAAGAATGCAATGGAGAGATTTGGTATGAAGGTTGTCTCTGTAATAATTCGTGGTCCTGGCTTTGGTACCGAAGCTGCGGTTAAAGCACTTCAGAGCTGTGGGTTGACTGTGACTTCAATTGCAGATAAAACCGCAATTCCTCATAATGGGTGCAGGTTAAGAAAAAAAAGAAGAGTATAAGATATTTGAAAAGGTTGTTTTATGTATTATAATAATAATGTTTCTCTCTGTAGCAATTTAGATAAATTGATTAAACCTAGTTCAGTTAAGGTAATATCAGATGATTCAAGTGAAAAAAGTGATATAGTCCTAGAACCGTTGGAAAGTGGTTTTGCTTTAACATTAGGTAATGCATTAAGACGTGTAATGTTATCTTCTCTTAAAGGTAGTGCTGTTTATGGAATAAAAATTGAAGGTGTAACTCATGAGTTTACTTCAATTCAAGGGGTAAGAGAAGACGTAACTGATATAGTATTAAATATGGGCATGTTGAGGTGTAAATTAAATGGTGCTTCTAATAAATGCTTAAATTTAAACGCTAAAGGGCCTTGCCAGGTATTAGCTGGGATGATAGAAACTGATGATCAATGCTCTATTGTTAATAAAGATTTGTTAATATGTACGCTGGGGCAAAATGTAGAGCTTAACATGACCATATATGTGGCTAGCGGAAAAGGTTATCTTCCTGTAACTAAGTATAAAGAAAATGAACTTTTGAAGCTTATGAGTGAACAGGATCTAATTGGTTTTATTCCAGTTAATGCTTTGTATAGCCCTGTCAACAGGGTTTCGTACAGGGTAGAGAATAGTCGTGTTGGCCAAGTGACTGATAAGGATAAGCTGATATTGTCAATTGAAACTGATGGTACAATCTCTCCAAGTCAAGCTGTTGACTCTGCTGCAAGAATATTACAGGAGCAACTTCAGCCCTTTATTAGTTCTGATGTAAGTTATAAAAAATCGCAGGTTTCTTCGTCTAGTGGTGCTAAAGATTTGGGTTATGACCCTGTCTTATTGTGTAAGGTAGATGAAATGGAATTATCTGTCAGGTCTCATAACTGTCTGAAAAACGAAAACATCACTTATATAGGTGATCTTGTGCAAAAGACAGAAGGTGAAATGTTAAGAACTGCTAATTTTGGCAGGAAGTCTTTGAATGAGATTAAGGCAGTTTTGGCTAATTTTGGCTTGTCTTTGGGTATGAATGTGCTAAACTGGCCGCCTAAGGATATAGATGAGTTGGCTAAACAACATACTGATGAAGATTAGGTGATATATGAAACATGGAATAAAAAAACGTAAACTATCTCGTTGCACTGAACATAGATTATCGACGTTAAAGAATCTATCTATCTCATTAATTAACCATGAGCAGATTGTAACTACTTTACCAAAAGCTAAGGAACTTCGTCCATATGTCGAAAAGTTTATTACAATTGCTAAGAATAAGAATACTTTACATGGTAGAAGACTTTTGCTTTCACGCCTTCATAATAGTAAGTTAGCAGTTGATAAGTTATTAAACGTCTTAGCCAGCCGTTATCAAGATCGTAAAGGTGGGTATTCTAGAATAATAAAATTTAGCACTCGAAAGGGTGATTGCGCTTCAATGGCAGTGATAGAACTGGTTAATAGGGATATTGCAGCAAGAGGTAAGATTTATAGTAAAAATAGAGAAGGAGGTAAAGTAGTTACACAAAGTTAATTGTTATCATAATTGTTCTTCTTATGGTAAGGAGGTTACGCTACTTTGTAGGTTACTTTGGCGAGTTGTTAGTTTTGGTATATTTAAAGATGAAATGGTATAATGTTATAAAACGCCGTTACCGTTGTAAGTTCGGTGAAATTGACTTAATTGTATCTAAAAAAAAGGAGCTGATTTTTATAGAAGTTAAAACAAGTTTACTTGGAAAAGAAATACCAATATCTCATCTTCAATGTCAGTCTATTATAAATTCTTCTAAGTATTTCTTAAGTACAAACCTTAGTTTTTTAGATTATTCAGTCAGATATGATTTATGTTTTCTTTCCTTAAAGAGAGGATCTGTTTATATAAAAAATGCTTGGATTGAAGAATGGAAGGTTTGTAGCTGAATTAATTTAGATTTACTGGATTTAATATGAAAAAGACCCAATACAATAATTTAGTTTCATCTTACGCTAGAGTGCTATTTCATGTCTCAGGAAGCAGGTTAGGTATTATAAGGAAAGAAGTAGAATTTTTATTGGCTTTTTTTAAGGATCAACGTGATGTTTTTGTGTACCTATCTCATCCTATGATTTCTTTTGCACACAAAAAAGAAGTGATGCTTTCTATAAATGAGCACTTGAGTGAAAATTTAGTAAAATTTATTATGGTTATATTTGCAAACAAACGCTCTAGTTTATTGATCCTTATATTAGAAAAATTCTTAAGTCTTGCAAAAGAAAATGAAAATGAATTCGAAATTACTATAAAGTCAGCAGAAGCTTTAAAGGAATCTGATATAAAAATAATTACTGAATCTTTGAGCTTTCTTGGTAAAATAATAAAAGTAAGCAATGTGGTTGACCCTTCTATACTAGGTGGCTTCGTAGTTAGGTATGGTTTTAATTTGATCGATGCTTCGCTAAAAAGTTACTTAGATAGGTTAGTTGACTTAAGTAAAATGGAAATATTAAAAGTAAGGAATTTTGTATGAAGAACAGTATGAATGTTTCTGAGATAGCAAGTGTAATAAGGGAAAAAGTTGAGACGTTTGATAATCCTATAAAGCGGGAAAATATAGGTGAAGTAATTTCAGTAACAGATGGTATCGCATTGGTTTATGGGCTGGAAAAAGCAAAATTCGGTGAAAAGGTATTTTTTGCAAGCGGTGTAGAAGGAATAGTTCTTGATTTAGATCATGATACGGCTGGAATAGTTGTGCTTGGTAATGACCGTGATGTGAAAGAAGGGGACGTTGTAAAATGTAGTGGTGATGTTGTGCATGTGCCTATAGGGCATGAATTGTTAGGGAGAGTTGTAAATGCGTTGGGCCATCCTATAGACGAAGGTGGGGAAATTAGAGCCAAAAACAGAATGGATATAGAATCTAAAGCGCCAGGCATTATTGATCGTAAGTCTGTGCATGAGCCACTGCAAACAGGAATTAAAATTATAGATTTGCTAATTCCAATAGGTAGAGGGCAGCGTGAATTAATTATTGGCGATAGACAAATTGGTAAAACTACTATTGCGCTTGATACTATTATCAATCAGAAGAAGATTAACGATGAGGCAAACGAAAATCAAAAAATTTACTGTGTTTATGTTGCTATTGGACAAAAAATTTCAACAGTAGCAAAAGTGGTAAATAAGCTGAAAGAAAGCGGAGCATTAGAGTATACAACTGTAGTTGTGGCTAGTGCATCTGACTGCGCGCCTATGCAATTTTTAGCACCTTATGCTGGTTGCACTATTGGGGAATTTTTCCGTGACAATGGAATGCATTGTTTGATTGTATATGATGATTTATCTAAGCATGCTGTGGCATATAGGCAGATGTCTTTATTACTCAGACGTCCTCCTGGTCGTGAAGCTTACCCTGGAGATATATTCTATGTACATTCTCGCTTGCTTGAAAGAGCTGCTAAAATGTCTGATAAAAAAGGGCAGGGGTCTTTAACTGCTTTGCCGATTGTCGAAACTCAAGCTGGTGATGTATCTGCATATGTGCCAACAAATGTTATTTCAATTACCGATGGGCAGATCTTTCTTGAGTCTGAATTATTTTATAAAGGATTTCGACCTGCAGTAAATATAGGTTTGTCAGTTTCACGGGTTGGTTCTGCTGCACAACTAAAGTCTGTGAAGAAAGTTGCTAGTTCTATAAAGCTAAGCTTAGCTCAATATAGAGAATTAGAAGATTTTGCAAAATTTGGTTCTGATCTTGATGCTAGTGTTCAATTATCCTTGAATAAGGGTAAATATCTTGTCGAGTTATTAAAGCAAAAACAACATTTACCTATGTCAATAGAAGAGCAAGTAGTGCTGATGTATATTTTTTCTAACCTATATAATCAGTTAAGTAAAATACAAATAAGTTACATTAATAAATTTGAACATGATCTTATTAATTATTTTCATACTGTACACCCTGGGGTTTTAAAAAAGTTGTCAAATGACATGAGTAATGATATAAAAGGTGATATTTTTAACATTGTGAGTAATTTCGTTACTCAATTTAATTGCGTTTAGGTGGTGATTATGGCTTCATCCATTATTAATAAATTTCCTATGATGAGGGAAGGTTTTGAGAATATGCAAGCCGAACTTGAAAAATTAAAGGAAGAAAAACCTTCTGTGATACAGGCTATTTCTGATGCTCGTGATCAAGGTGATTTGTCTGAAAATGCAGAGTATCATGCAGCACGGGAAAGGTTAGGTTTTATTGAAGGCCGTATAATGGAGATAGAAAGTAAGCTCTCACATGCGGAAGTAATAGAAGTAAAAAATTTGTCTGGTGATTCAGTAATGTTTGGTGCAACTGTGACATTAAGCATGTTAAGTGATAATAACGGTGAAGTGGAATATGTTTATAAGGTTGTAGGCGAATATGAAGCTGATGTTTCAAAGCAGTTAATATCTACTAGTTCACCACTCGGGAGTGCCTTAATCGGCAAAAAAGTCGGTGAGTATGTGGAAGTGACAGTGCCAAATGGAGAGAAATTGTATAAAATAGTTAAGATTGAATTTAAGTAAATTATTATGGTACAGGCCACTTATGCTTCAATGAGTCTACCCGGTATTTCTTCTGTGGAAGATGTATTAGAGGATGCTCGTTCCGGTAAATTATTCATTTTAGTTGATGATGAAAGTAGAGAGAATGAAGGTGATTTGGTTGTCTTAGCTGAAAAAGTAAAACCAGAACATATAGCTTTTATGGTTAGGTACGGTACAGGGGTTGTGTGCTTAGCAATGACTAAATTTCACATGAAGAGGTTGGGCCTTAATTTCATGGAAAAGAAAAATATTTGTGAAAATCATACCGCATTTACTACATCAATTGATGCACGTTATGGCATTACAACCGGTGTTTCAGCAGAGGATAGAACGAAAACTATACATGCTGCTATCAACAAGGATGGCACTCAGGATGACATCATAACTCCAGGTCATGTTTTTCCTGTAATTGCACATAAAGGTGGGGTGGCACAACGTGCTGGTCATACTGAAGCGAGTGTTGAAATGGCAAAGTTAGTAGGGTTTGATCATTCAGCAGTTATTTGTGAATTAGTGAATGATGATGGCTCTATGATGCGCTTACCTCAGTTACTTAAATTTGCTGAACAACATAAAATTAAGTTAACTACCATAGACAAACTTATCAGTTACGTTAAAAAATTAAACTAGCGTTTATAAATTTATATAATTTAAGTGTTAAAATATAGAATTCCTATAAATTATACAAGCACAGAATTTCCATGTTTAGAATTGCTAAGTTTTTGACCTTATTGTTCTTTTTTGCATATTATAATAATGCTTACTCTATTAACATTATTAGAGATAGTGAAGTGGAAGCAATAGTGAAAGAGCTAGCGCAACCTTTATTTTTCGCTGCAAACATTGATAGTGACCGAATGAAAGTTTTTATAATTAATGATAATTCGATTAATGCTTTTGTAATTAACAACAACAGTATCTTCATTCATTTAGGACTTTTGCAATACTCGGCTAAACCTTATGTCCTGCTTGGTATATTAGCACATGAGATTGCTCACATATCTGCTGGTCATATATTGCAAATGAGTAATGCTATGGGTTATTTTCAATCGATAGCAATGATTAGTTATATGGTAGGATTAGTTTCTAGTATTATCATTAACCCTCAGGTTGCTGGTGCAATTTTGCTTAGTGGTGTAGCACTCAGTTCAAGGATATTTTTTAACTATTCTCAAGAGCAAGAAAGTGTAGCAGATAGCTATGCTTTAAGGTACCTTGATGAATCTGGCTATGATAATTCAGGTATGAAAGAGATTTTTGATTATTTTAAAAGTATTGAGCATGAGAACACCGAGGAATATTTCCGCACTCACCCACTTAGTGAGAAACGCATATTTACTGTACAAAATTATAAGGTCAAAAACAACGTAAAACCAATTTTTGCGGATAAGTTACTAAAGTTTGAGCGTGTGGTTGCAAAGCTAGACTCTTTCTTTGCTCCTATTCATGTGTTATCTAATAAATATGAAAATAATTCTGAGTATGTAAATGCTATAGTTTGCTATAGGCAAGGAAAGATAGAAGAGGCTATTGCTAAAGTTAATTCATTGATTCAAGAGTCACGCAATGACCTATACCTATATGAATTAAAAGCAGAAATGCTATACAAGGCCGGAAATTTAAGTGAAGCAATAAAAATGTATGAGGAATCGCTTAGGTATTTATCTGAGAAAAACAGTTATTTAGTGAAACTTGCATTATCTCATACTTTATTATTACACGGTGATGCAAAAAAGGCGATTTTTTACCTGGAGCAGATTTTGAATGTAGAACCAAATAACGCTTTTGTCTGGAAATATTTAAGCATTGCATATAAATGTGAAGCTGATACGGCAATGCATTATTTTGCCTTGACAAAAAAGGCTTGTATTGAAGGTGATTTAAAGCAATTTACAAAATATGCTGAGCTAGCTGTTAAAACTCTACCAAAAGATAGTCCTTATTTGTTGCAAGTTGAAGATATGAAGCGATTTAATGGATAACAAAAAAGTATTTCTGCACTTTTATGGGTTATTTTCCACACTTTTCCAACATAGCTTTTGCTTCATCACTTACGTTGGGCATAATTTTCGTTATGATAGTTTTAGCGCCAAAAAATACACCACAGAACATGCCTAGAGCAAAGAGGGCTGGCCACGGCATCCTGCCAAATATTGCAAGCAAAGCTGCACCAATTATTACTACCGTCATAAGTGGACCGCCTATTCCCCAAACGTAACCAATAATATTGCATATTACTTTAGTTGTGTCATCCATATCAGGATCAGTGGTAGCTGCATAACCTGAGAAAGAGAAAAGTAATACTACACAAAAAACACTAAAAAATCTTTTTATTATAGAGCTCATTTTCTTGCCTTTAAATAACAAATTAACGCAAACGCAAACCTACACATATTTTTATTTTAAAGTAAAAATTATAATTTGTCTATACATAAGTGTTGCTACATAAATAACCCACCATTAATGTTAAGCACATGCCCTGTTATATATTTTGCTTCATCACTTGCTAAAAATAAGACCCCTGCTGCTATTTCTTCCCCTGTTCCCATTCTTTTCATTGGAATATTATCTAATATTTTTCCCTTTTGTCCTTCATTTAAAACTTCAGTCATTTTAGTATCTATAAACCCAGGAGCAATACAATTTACTGTTATATTACGACTTGCAACTTCTTTTGCTATAGATTTGCTCATGGCTATTATTCCAGCTTTAGACGCTGCATAATTTGCTTGCCCGGCGTTTCCTGTCAGCCCTATTATTGAGGAAATATTTATAATTCTTCCCCAATTATTCTTAATTAGTCTCTTACATGCTTCTCTACTCAGCTTAAATGTAGAGCTCAAGTTAATATCAATTACTTTTTGCCATGCTTCATCTGTCATTCTCAATAATAAACTGTCTCGCGTAATGCCCGCATTGCATATAAGCCCGTCAAAGCCTTCCATCAACTCACTTGCTCTATTTACTAGTTGATTTACTTTCTCAGCATTTGATAAGTCACAAGGTAGTATGTGCATATTTTTTTCATATTGTTTAGCAACTTCTTCGAGCACTTCTTTTTTTGTGCCAGAAATACATAAAGTTGCTCCGGCTTTGTACATAATTTTTACAATTGCTTGCCCTATTCCTCCTGATGCGCCAGTGATCAGGAACTTTCTACTTTCCAATCTAAACATAATAACTTTATATTATCTTAATTCCTAACAGAATATCGACTGGTTGGCAATAGATTTCTTACATAATATAAGTAACTCAGATATTCACAAAATAAAGGAAAAGTTATAATAAAGTTAAACGTCAAAAAATTTTAAAAACATAGTTGATGCAGGAATTGTTACTAAATAGTTTATTCTGGTGCTCTGCAGTCTAAATGGAATGCCTAAATTATAGATTCTTTGTTTTTGTGTGTTATCTTGAGTTAACACAAATTCACAGTAGTATTATGATAAGTAAGTTAAAAAAGCTTAGCGCTGGATTTTCTTTGACAGGCCTGATTGGCCATAGTGATAATATAAATATGCAAGAAGCAAGAAATAAAAAGAAGAAGTACCCAAAATTTTTGGATAAGACGTTTGCATTGATTGATGAAGTGATAAATTTTATTTTAAAACGCGAAAGTAATAACGTAAATGAAGTTCTGAGAGTAACATGGGGACCACTATTTTTTGGTCTGGTAGTAATACTCATCTTTTTTGGGATAGGTGGTATTTGGTCGGCTATAGCTCCAATTGACGGTGCGGTGCATGCAAGTGGAGAAGTTATTGTATCTTCAAATAGGAAAATAGTTCAACACTTGGGCGGAGGAATAATAAGCAAAATTTTAGTCAAAGAGAGCCAAGCAGTTAAAAAAGATGAGCCTCTAGTTTTGTTGAGTGATGTTAACGAGAAGGCGAATTTAAGTATTATCAAAGAGAAACTCTTATCATTTTTAGCAACAGAAGCAAGGCTTATTGCAATCAGAGGAGATTTAGACACGCTCGAGTTTCCTGATGAGGTTAAAAAATTATCTCACGATGAACTTGTAAATAAAGCGATAAAGAATCAAGTAAAGTTGTTCAACTCTCAGAGAAAGAGCATATTGGGAAAAACAGACATACTGCAACAACGTATAAAGCAGTTAAATGATGAATTAGCTGGGCTAAACTTTCAACTAAATGCAGCTCATAAGCAATATGACTTGATAACTGAGGAGTTGGAAACAAAAAGACAATTACTTGATAGTGGCCATATAAGCAAACCACACATTTTAGCTTTAGAAAAACAGTTTGCTGAAATTGAAGGCAGAGTTGGACATTACCGTTCTGCAATATCTCAAGTGCAGCAAAAAATTGGAGAGAATGAATTAGAAATTATAAACGTGAGAAATGATTCTCAAGAAAGAGCAAACGCTGAACTTAAGGAAGTTAGTACGTCTATTGCAGACTTGAAAGAGAGGCTGATGGTTGCTGAAGATTCATTAGCACGTACAATAATTAAATCCCCTCAAGATGGGATAGTCACAGATATAAGATACCATACTGAAGGTGGTGTTATACAATCTGGAGTTCCAATCATGAGCGTAGTGCCATCGGATGATGACCTAATAATAGATGCTAAAATTCAGACCAGAAACATAGAAGAGTTACTGTCAGCACAAAAGAAAGATAGCAACATAGTCTCTATTGATGGGCTAGAAGGGCTAAAGGTTAAAGTCCGGCTGAGTGCTTACAGTGCACGTCGTTTAAGTTTAATTAGTGGTATAGTAAGCCATATTTCTCCTGATGCTCTTGATGATCCAAGACTAGGGCGTTATTATTCAGTGCGCGTAGTGATACCGAAGTCAGAGCTTGCTCAATTTAAAAATGTATACCTATACCCTGGTATGCCAGCAGAAGTGTACATAGTTACTCAATCCCGTACTCTTTTATCATTCTTGTTTACACCTATAATTGCAACAGTCGATAGGTCTTTTATAGAAAGGTAGCTCTATTTGGCTTCTCTAAAGATTTCGTTTACAGAATCTAGTAACTCAGCTATGCAGAATGAAAAAAGTTTGTATGGTATACAAATATAGTGTGTTTTTTTATAATTATTTTCTATAATGCGTAAACCTTTGGTCCAAGCTGTAAATGCTACCATAGGCATTAAAAGTTAATTAACAAACTGCAATATATAATAAAATAAAGAAACTTGTAAGATTTTGATCTTACAGATTATAAACTTGTCATAAAGTTTAATAGTGTCTGTTACTGCTTTTAGGTGTGAGGCTAGAGGGTTATTAGCAGTAACAGACACTATTAAACTTATTATAGAATTTACTTAAAGTAAATACTTAATTTAAAATATTATAATATTTTTACTTACAATAGATTTATGTAAATGCTTTTTTCCTCAAATTAGTATTGTACTATTATACTTATTGAATGCTAAAAAATTATTAACCATCACTAATCTCTATTTGCATAGTAAGTTTATATATACTATTATACAGTATATCATTTAGTTTTATAGCAAACAAACAAAAGATATGGTGAAGTTATTTGCACTATTGATAATATTTTACTCAAATATATCTGTTGCCTCTGCTCCTACTTCCTGGCAATTTGGATTTCCTGCTCCTGCAACTGAAGTAATGGAGGCTGTAGTTAGGTCACATTCGTTTGTAATGGTTGTGATGGTTGTAATAATGCTTTTTGTGTGGGCGCTGCTTGCTTATGTAGTATTTCGCTTTCGTAAAAGCAAAGTGGCAAACGTAAGCCAAACTAACCACAATGTTCTTTTAGAAATTGTTTGGTTTGTTATACCAACGATTATTGTTGGTATATTAGCCTTTGAAAACGCTAAATTACTGAAGCTACAGGAAGAAATACCGAAAGCTGATATAACACTGAAAGTTATTGGCCATCAATGGTATTGGAGTTACCAATATCCAGAATATCAAGGTGTGTCATTTGATAGTTATATTAAGGTAAAAGAAGACTTTATCGAAGGAGATTTAAAGCTATTCTCTGTTGATAACAACATCGTTTTACCCATTAATACTAACGTTCGTTTACAAGTTACAGCAGGAGATGTGATACACAGCTGGGGAGTACCGGCTTTCGGTGTAAAAATTGATGCGATACCAGGTAGGCTGAATGAGGCGTGGTTTAATATCAAAAAGTCTGGTGTTTATTATGGGCAGTGCTATGAATTGTGTGGTCAAGGCCATGGATTTATGCCAATTGTTGTTGAAGCAGTAAGCAAAGAAGATTTTAATAAGTGGATTGAAAATAGAAAATTAGTGAGTTAAATTTGGAGTATAGATATGAGTGACGTACCAAAGGGCATAAAGCGTTGGTTGTTTTCCACTAATCATAAAGACATAGGGACACTGTACATTATTTTTTCCATATTAGCTGGAATTATTGGTGGATTATTATCGGTGATTATTCGCACTCAGCTAATGCACATTAATATACTTAACAATAATTATCAATTATATAACGTAATGGTTACAGGGCATGCGTTGATAATGGTGTTTTTTATGATAATGCCAGCCCTCATGGGAGGATTTGGTAACTGGTTTGTACCTCTCATGATTGGCGCACCAGATATGGCATTTCCTCGTATGAATAATTTAAGTTTTTGGTTATTAGTGTCATCTTTTATTTTGCTCATTCTCTCAGTGTTTATTGGTGAAGGTCCAGGTACAGGTTGGACTTTATATCCACCTTTATCACAGGTAATGTCCCATCCAAGTGCAGGAGTTGACATTGCTATACTTGCACTTCATGTTGCTGGTATGTCGTCAATTGTTGGGGCAATCAACTTTATAGTTACTATATTTAACATGCGCACAAAAGGAATGTCATTAACTAAGATGCCACTGTTTGTTTGGTCTGTCTTGCTAACAGCATTTATGTTGATTGTTGCCTTACCAGTGCTTGCCGGTGCTATAACTATGCTTCTTACTGATCGCAATGTTGGTACTTCCTTTTTTGCTCCTGCCGGTGGCGGGGATCCTGTGTTATTTCAACATCTATTTTGGTTTTTTGGTCATCCAGAAGTTTACGTAATTATTTTTCCTACATTTGGCATCATAAGTCAGGTTGTATCAACTTTTTCTCACAGACCTGTATTTGGTTACATAGGGATGGTTTATGCTATGATAGGTATAGCAGTATTTGGCTTTATGGTGTGGGCTCATCATATGTTCACTGTTGGGCTTAGTGCTGACGCTGCTGCATTTTTTAGCACTACCACAATTTTTATCGGTGTTATAACTGGTGTAAAAGTCTTTAGCTGGATTGCAACTATGTGGGGTGGAGCAATTGAGTTTAAGACCCCTATGCTATTTGCACTAGGTTTTATTTTCATGTTTGTTGGCGGTGGCATAACGGGAATAATTCTTTCTCATGGTGGAATAGATAAGCTTCTGCATGATACCTACTATGTTGTTGCTCACTTCCATTATGTCATGTCACTTGCTGCATTATTTGGAGCTTTTGCTGGCTTTTATTATTGGATTGGTAAAATGTCGGGTAAACAATATAATGAGCGCTTAGGTCAAATCCACTTTTGGCTTACTTTTATTAGTACCAATATCACTTTTTTACCTCAACATTTCTTAGGATTAGCTGGCATGCCAAGGCGTATACCTGATTATCCTGATGCGTTTATCCCTTGGAATTATATATCCTCAATTGGCTCATATATGTCCTTTATTTCAGTTATGTTTTTTGTGTTTATAGTTATATATCTCTTTAAATGGGGCAAAAAAGCTGAAGATAATCCTTGGGAAGGTGACACCTTGGAATGGACAGTATCTTCACCACCGCCTTTTCATACTTTCGAAAAGCCACCAGTGGTAAAATAGAATGTACACAAGTGTTTTGCTAAATGTTGAATCAACAATACTGGATTTTTGGCGTTTGCTGAAGCCAAGGATAATGTATCTTGTGGTATTTACTGCAGTTGCTGGTATGGTTACTGCACCAGGTAGTATGCACCCTTTTCTAGCACTAATATCTCTTATATGTGTTGCTCTTGGCTCAGGATCTGCAGGTGCTATAAATATGTGGTATGACAGAGACATAGATCTGCTCATGGAAAGGACAAAAAACCGCCCTATACCCTCAGGAAGAATTCTTGCAGAAAGTGCGCTTGAATTTGGTATAACTCTTGGAATATTGTCAGTATTTATCATGGCAATAGCAGTAAACTATATTTCTGCTGCTTTGCTTGCAGTTAGCATATTATTTTACGTTTTCGTATATACAATTTGGCTAAAAAGGCGTACTCCACAGAATATCGTTATCGGTGGTGCAGCAGGTGCTTTTCCTCCAATGATTGGCTGGGCAGCTGTGACTAATTCTGTCAGTTGGGAAAGTTTCATTTTATTTTTAGTAATTTTTATGTGGACTCCACCACACTTTTGGGCCCTATCTTTAAATAAGTCCGAAGACTATGCAAGAGCATCGATTCCTATGTTCAATATTGTTTATGGTCCGGAAAAAACAAGAAAATATATATTAATTTATAGTGTGTTGCTGGTATTAACCAGCTTGCTTCCAGCTCTATTTTTGAAAAAGGCTTTACTTTATCTAAGCATGGCAATTTTTGCAGGTTGCATCTTTATTTGGTACGCTATATCAATTCTCAGATTCAAGAACCACAACTCACAGAAACAAATGTTTTCTTATTCAATTTCTTATCTATTTTCCCTATTCGCCAGTATTATTTTTTGTTCTATTGATTTATTTTAGTTATGAAAGAACGGCAGAAGCATAAAAACTATTTTTTACTTTTCCTTTTGGTAATGCTCGTTGTCACACTTTTTTTTGTTTCTATAATAAAATTTAAAGGTGCAGCTTAAACTACCTTTAGAAATTGTGCTTTCATAAAAGCAACTATATACTTTGTTAACCGATATAAACAAAGATGAGTAAGAAAGAAGTGACAATATACACGGATGGGGCGTGTTCTGGTAATCCTGGAGCGGGAGGATGGGCAGCTATCATATTATTTCAAGATTATAGAAAAGACATTTATGGTAGAGAAGAAAATACCACAAACAATAAAATGGAGTTAACAGCGGTGATCAATGGGCTAAAAGTATTGAAATTTTCTTGTAATATTAATTTATATACGGATAGTCTTTATATTAAGCATGGCATAACAGAGTGGATAAATAAGTGGAAAATGAATGGCTGGAAAACAAGTAATAAAAAATCAGTAAAAAATATGGAATTGTGGAAAGAGCTAGACAACGTTGCTTCACAACACGAAATTGATTGGAAGTGGGTTAAAGCACACAGTGGCAATAAATATAATGAGGAGGCTGATATTTTAGCAAGAAAAGCAATAATCGATGCTTAAAAAATTTACTATATTATTTTCCGTAGCTTTATTGTTCATATTGTGCTTCTTTATTTTTTTAAAGCCTTTAGAAATCAATATTAATTATATTAATTTTTATGTTAAACATAAAATATCAAAAGTATTTGTTGGCTCAAGCGTTAATATGGAGAATACCTCAGTTGTTTGGCAGAAAGATGGCAAAGATCCGTATTTAGTCATTACAGATTTGGCAATAGCAAACCCTAATTTTACTATAAAAGTTCCTGAGCTTTTTGTACATTTTAAGTTAAGTTCCTTATTTAAAGCTAGCACAAATCTCTCTCAGGTTTCAGCTGATAATGTGCATGTATGTATCAAGAGAGAAGAAACTAATGTTAATCCGCAAAACTCATTAGACCTTTTGGATAATCATTATTTAAATAGTAACCGCCTTCCTTCGGTGTCATTCCAGCGCGTGACGCTGGAATTTAGAAAAAAAGAAACAAGTAGTCAAGCTACTTGGATGACAAGGACGAGTGCTGGAATGACAGGGAAGAATTTCAAGATGATAGAAAGCAGTGCAAAAAATCTATTAAAAACAATAAGGGAATTTTTTTTTGACTTAAATGCGGATTCAAAAATTGAATTTACTAACATCGCTATTGATAAAAGCACAGAAGATGAATTTTTTATTGATAAATTATATATAGGGAAGGGGGAAGATTTTAATGTTTTAGATATTTATGTGAATACAAAAGATGGAAAGGGATTTTTGGATGATTTATCAATTACAATAAAAAATCGCAACAATTTGCTAAATGTATACGGGACATTTTATAATCTAAAATTGGGACTATTGAGCGAGTTTTCTACATTAGTTAAAAGCTACAATTTGGACAAAAATATAGGATTCAAAGGAAGCTTCTCAGTGAAAATTAATAAAAAGGATGAAATTGTAGATGGAAATATATACGTATTGAGTACAGAAAATTATTTGAACAAAAATTTGGCCTTAACTAATGTAAATATAAATTTAACATATAATGATGGAATTATTAGTGTAAAAAACTTCCATTTTAAGTTAAATGACATGTATCTCTCTTTAATAGGCAAGATGAACTTTAGTACAAGTCATGCTTTGCTTAGAATTAATATTAGCAAGTTTGCTGCAAAGGATTTATGTACTTATGTACCAGATGGTGTAGTGAATAGTAAATTTAGAAGCTGGTATTGTGATAATATTAATGGGGATGTTTTAAATACCATTGTAAGTTTCAATGGCAAAATTAACAATTTGGTTGATGACGATCTGTCAGACATTGTAATTGTTGCTGATATAGAAAATGGTAGCGTAAAATTTGATGAAGATTTTGAGCAAGTAAAGGAATTAAAGGGTGATTTGATCATCAAGAATAACGATCTCAAAATTACTGCAAATAGCGCTAAGTTTCAGAATTTCACTATTAATGGTGGTGATATTGAAATGAAATCTCTCAATAAGGAAAATTCAGTTCTAACCATTAATGGCCAAGCTGTAAGTGATGCGTATGGTTTATATGAGCCTATAAGATTTAAGCTGGATGATATGGTGAAGGTTGAAAGGGATAAAGTAAGTGGAATGGCAAAATCTGTATTTAATTTTCGCATTTTTAATCTAAATGCTGATGACAAAAAAGTAGACTTCTCAGCAAATTTTCATTCTGAAATTGACAATTTGGCCGTCTATAATGCAAGTCTTGGTAAATATGACATTAAGCTTAGTTTTGGCAGTGACTTTATAGATTTAAATGGTAGTGGTATGGTGAATAACACACAGCTATTATTTGACCTGAAAAGTAGCAATAGGAATGAAAGTTTTGCCTGGAATTTGACCGGAGATTTACCCGCTCAAATACTTGATTTTGATGAAAATATAGGTGGCTATGTCAATACAAATATAGAATTGGTGATAAATCAAGATAAGACGGGACATGTTAATGGTAATATGGATTTATCAGAGCTTGAATCACGTTCAAGTTATTTTGGGTGGAAAAATCGTCTTGAAAATCACAATAAAGTTTTGTTCTCTGTAAAATTAAAAGGTGCCGATGAATTGTTAATAGACAAATTAGATGTTATAGGAAATGACCTAGATATAAAATTCAGCGGAAGAGTAGGAAATGGAAATTTATATTTAAATTCTAGTAGTTTTAAATTGCCTGATAATGATTTTAGTATAGAAATTGAATCAGGTAAGGAAAAAAATGCCATAACTATTTATGGTGAGAAAATCAATTTGAGTGATATTTTAGGCTTGCTTGGCAAAAACAATAATGGATTAAACAAAGATATAGAAATTAGTATGAATGTTGACAATGTAATTATGAAAGAAGGCGTCGTTATCAAAAATGCTAAGCTGAATGTAACCTGTACTAAAGGTAATTGCAATGGAAGTCAATTTACAGGACAGTTTCTAGAAGATAGCAGCAACATACTAGCGGAATACAGTGGAATAGGGCTCGAAATATATGCGGATAATGCAGGTATACTTTCGCGTTCCTTAGGCATTAGTAAATCAGTCAAAAATGGTAAACTTTCTCTTTATCTATCTCCTCAAAGAGAAAATGAAGAACATTATGGCATGTTATCTATTAGTAATTTTTATATCAAAGATGCTCCACTACTCACTACTTTATTATCGATGTCTTCGCTTCCTGGTATTGTAAATGCTATAAAGGATGAAGGTGTATACTTTTATAAATGTAATGTACCTTTCTCATACAAAGATGGCTCTGTCGAAATTGAAGAATCTTGGCTTGAAGGGGCGGAATTAGGCATTAGCACTAGCGGTAAGCTCGACATTAGAAATTATAAATTCCAAGTTGAAGGACAGGTAATACCAGCATATTCAATTAATAAATCTTTGTTAAAAATTCCTATAATTGGGAAACTTCTTACTGGCGGGAAAAGTAGGGGAATCGTTTCAATAGACTATAAAGCAAGTGGTGATGACAAAAACAATAACGTATCTGTTGATCTTATCTCTTCGCTAACTCCAAACCTATTAAAGAGGTTATTGGGAGTGTTTGATCGCATTATGACAAAAACTAACGAAGCTGTCATCGGTGGCTTAAAAGGTGGTGTGAAAAAGAAATTTGGTTCGACATGACCAAAAGGGAAGTTGTTTAACAAAATTATGGACAAAAATGCAAGAATTTCAGAATGATCCACCTGGTTTTTTATCTAATTATTTAAGCAATACCACTCTCTTTCTGGAAACTTGATTATGATAAAGTAAAAGTTATTTCTTTACAAAATTATAGACAAAAAATGCAAGAATTTCGGAATGATCCACCTAGTTTTTTATCTAGTTGTTTAAGTGCCCTTTATCGTCTCCCATATCTGCAAAGTTATAAATACAACTAGAAGGGTAGGGGATAAAAGTTCGTTATTTTACTATATTAGGTCATCATGTTGGTGATAATCATGATTACATAGTGAGTAATTGCCTACGTAGTTTTCGTCAGCATCTTGATTAACATCAGGTTTAAGCAAAGAAAGATTGTCATCGGATTGTTCTTCTGATAAGTTAAGCAAAGAAAGGTTGTTATCAGATTGTTCTTCCTCTTTAGACCCAAATAACCATGAAAAGAATGATGAGATAGAATCAATAACGGATTTAATTGCTGAAAAAATATTGGATAAGAAATTACTGGGTTGCTCTATTTCATCCACATCCACTTCAGGTTTACTTCTGCTTATAAGTGTCTTATCTAACCATTCGGACATATTCTTGTCTGGATTATGAAAATACATTTGACTTATCTCCTTATTTTCATCAATAGAAATTACTACAGTTGCATTCTGACTTAATTGCCCTTCATTTAATCTATGACGTTCACTAACGAGCGATTCATGAGAGTTCTTAATGTCTTTGATAAATTGAAGTTTTTCTTCTTCTGCTGAAAGGTAACCCCTGTGTTCTGCTCTATAAGTTGTACCTTCGTATTTAAAACTAAACATCCATCCATGATCTTCATATTCATCTAGTCCAGAATTCTTGATACGCTGTATAATTTGAAATTTCTCTTCTTCTGAAAGGTCCTCACTGTATATACTACCAATTGTACCTTTGTATTTAAATGTAAACATCGATCCACGGTCTTCATATTCATCTAGTCCAGAATTCTTGACACGTTGTATAATTTGAAATTTTTCTTCTTCTGAAAGGTCCTTGCGGTATATACTACAAGTTGTACCTTTGTATTTAAAACTAAACATCGATTCATGGTCTTCATATTCATCTACACCCATCTGCTTGCAAATAGCTTTATAATTTTTTTCTTCTACTTCTCGTCCAACAACATTTGCTATGAGTTCAGTATCCAGAATACTCAAAGCTTTGACTGTTGCCGATGGTGAAAAACACAATTGAAATATGTGGCCTAGCTCATGACCTAGAATAAAATCCATGGCACTTTGCTTATATGTCAGAATATTCTGATAATCTGTTACTCCTCGTGTAATATATCCTGGACCACCATCTTTATCTAAGCCGAGAAGATTGTTATACTTTGTATAATCGCTTCTATTATTAAAAATGTGAACCGTTATATTGTAACTTGCATTACTATTTTTCAAGCAAAACTTTTCTTTAAATGCCTCATAGGCAGTTTTAATGTCTGTTTCTATTTGGTTTTGTTTCTGCTCAGATAAGTTGTCGTATTTTATAGTACAATTTATATACCCGTATTTAACGGTAAAGCTGTTAGATAAAACATCATGTATATTTGTGGAAAAATAATTGAACTGCTTTGACTCAGCTTCCTTATACAATTGATGCCCATATTTATCCCTAGAATACTTTGGTAGTTTAGGTACTTTGGCAATTAAGTTTTTGTTACTATCAAAAAAAGAAATGTCAGAATTACCAATCCTAAAATCCGTTATAGATTGCCCGCAAGTACCATCGTTTGCACAATCGTGATTATCTTTAGTGTATTTTCCCATTTTGATACCTCACTACCAAACCTTACTATATTATTATCTTGGTAAAAATCATAATAATTCGTTAACTTGTGAATTTTATTTGTTTAAAATTTTGCTGAAATAGCTCTTTTTATACTATGTTTTATAGTTTGCTATATTATGTGATTTTATTTTTAGCGTTGCTTCTTATGTATGTAATTTTATTTTCCATAATATACATTATGTAATTTTCAATGCTAATAAAACTACTTCCCAACCTTTTAAACAGCAACTTGTCGAACCTCCAGATTAGCACTTAAGAAGAAGTGTTAAAGTATCTCTTTAAGTATTATATATTAGTATTTGGAGATCATACTTATTATAGATCTCCAAAGTACTCATAACGCGTAAACTATGTATTCTACTGGGTTATCAACCAAGTTATTCACAATGCCGTGAATAACCCAAATATATGGCCTTGACCTTAATGCTTTATACTGTCTGAGCAGCACTCGCTACTTTGTTTGAGTCTGGTTCATCTAGTTTATTACTAGGTTTTAATACTGCATATGTAATACCACCAGCAACAAGTCCAACTGCCAGCGCAGCAGCTACAGCTATACCAACTATAGCTAATACTGATAATTGAACACCGGTAACACCACATCCAACACCGACTGCTAATCCAGCTATAACACCACAAACACTACCAATTATTATTGGTTTATTAGTTACTTGTTTAGTTTCTATCTCATGTTTCTCTTTCATTTTATCATTAAAACCTTTGGCAAAACTCTCGACAAAATCCCCAATTGCGTTCTGTATAACCCGATCATATAATTTCCTTTGTTCTTGTCTTAAACCTGACATATAACTACCTCCATAAAAACTTAAGTTTAAGTATTCCATATTTTATGTAAAAAATCAAATACAAAAAGTCTTATTAGTAATGATCACACACGCTTAAGCAAGAAAAAGGTGCTCGTGCTCGAAAAAGAACGTTACAAATACATATTTATTCAAACCTTTGTCTTCTTTTTTTCAATATACCTACATATCAGAATGGACAATTCATATAGAATCAGCATTGGTATTGCAAGCCCTACTTGGCTTAATACATCAGGTGGAGTTAAGATTGCAGCGATAATAAAAATTACCACTATCGCGATTCTGCGTTTATTTGACAAACTTTGTGTAGTGAGTAACCCTACTCTCACCATCAATGTGAGTATTACTGGAATTTGAAATGCAGTGCCAAATGCAAACATAAATTGGAGAACGAGGTCTAAATATTCGCTAACTGATGGCATAAACTCTATCGGTATATCGAAGGATTTACCACTGTGTTCGAAGTTGATAAAAAACTTCCAGGCTAAAGGAAATATATAGTAATAGACTACAGTAGCTCCCGTTACAAATAAAACCGGGGTTGCAATTAAGTATGGCAACAACACTGCCCTTTCACTTTTATATAACCCAGGTGCTAAGAACATATAGAATTGCCATGCAAACACAGGAAAAGAAAACAAAAGTGCGCTCATTATTGCGACTCTAAGATACACAAAAAATGCCTCTGTTAAGTCTGTGTAAATTAAAGAAAAACCTTCGCTATCTTTTGTTGCTTCTATTAAAGGTGCAAGTAAAAAACGGTATATATTTTCCTTAAAGTAGTAACAAAAACCAAAAGCAACGCAAAAAAATAGAAAGCAAAAGATAACTCTTTTTCTGAGTTCCGCAAAGTGCTCACAAAATGAAGCATATTTGTTTGGGTTTCCATTCATACTTTACTATGGCTCAATAATGCTATGTCTAACATTCTCAGCGAAAAAGCCCACTCATTGTCATACCACGCTGCAACTCTACAGATGTCGCCTGTAACATATGTACCAGTTGAATTCACAATTGCGCTATAAGGGTTA
The DNA here is from genome assembly GCF_964027115.1 of Wolbachia endosymbiont (group A) of Myopa testacea. Taxonomy (NCBI): domain Bacteria; kingdom Pseudomonadati; phylum Pseudomonadota; class Alphaproteobacteria; order Rickettsiales; family Anaplasmataceae; genus Wolbachia; species Wolbachia endosymbiont (group A) of Myopa testacea. The sequence continues at coordinate 618,663 of NZ_OZ034729.1, read as the reverse complement.
TGCACAAAGTCTATTGAAACTAAAGGTTCCGTGCATACAGAAAGCACATTGCTTGCTGCATCCTTAAACATTTCATTTATTTCTTTAACGGTCGCTTTCTTATCAGTCGTAAATTTAAAATCAACCATAGAAACATTGCTAACTGGAACTCTGACGGCAGTGCCATCTAGCTTTCCCTTTAATTCAGGAATTATAGAACCAATTGTTTTTGCTGCCCCGGTTGTAGTTGGCACCATAGATAATCCGCAAGCCCTTGCTCTGCATAAGTCTCTATGATTGCCATCAAGAACATTTTGATCATTCGTATAGGCGTGTATAGTAGTCATAAAGCCACTTTTTATACCTAGATTAGAGTGTAGGACTTTCACAATCGGAGCAAGGCAATTTGTAGTGCAAGAACCTGCTGATATTACTTTATGCTCTTTTTTGAGCATATCATTATTCACACCATAAACTATAGTTACATCAGCATCTGGAACTGGAGCAGAGACAATCACTTTCTCTGCATTGTGCCTTATTGCTTCTTCACGCTTGTTAAATGCACCAGTACATTCAAGTATTACATCAACATTCCAAGGAATATTTTCAGGGCTCCGTTCTCTATATAAAGAAAATTTTCTGCCATTTATAGATAGCCAATTTTGAGACTCATTAAAGTCAATATCACCACTGAATTTGCCATGAACAGAATCATATTTAATCAAATGTGCATGCTGCTTTGCACTGAGCGATCCATTCACAGCTACAACTTCTATTTGTTTGCTATATTCTTCTATTTCGAAAATAGCACGCAATACGCCTCTGCCTATTCTACCCAGACCATTAATTCCTACACGAATCGTCATCTCTTCATTCAAAAAATTTAATTATAGAGGATATCACTTGATATTTCATTCTATTCTTTTGCTTTTCTATCGATATGAACATTATAGCAAGGAGACAGGGCTAAAAAATTGCTTTACAAACTCCGCCAGCCCCCTTATTGTCGTATTAAGGGTATTTCTGACTCAAAACTTGTTTTTGATCTGTGCAGGTTCAACAACAAAAATTCAGTAAAAAACTTAGGGTATTTTTTGGCGGATTACATAAAATTATAGCGGCTGCATGTCTTTTAAATTTTTTCTACATTCAGCCAAATCGTGCTTATTTTAAGCGTTAGCACATTATTACAGCGCCAGTTTAAATTATTATAGGATCAAAACTCGCACCACGGGGCTTCTTTTGCCTTTTTTTCGTTTGGTAAATTTTTTAATGTTTGTAGCTAAAGCAACTTAAGAGACCGAAAATGGTCAGTGCTCCTTTTTTTGTCATCCCAGTGCCCCTATGATGTCATTCCAGTGCTTGACACTGGAATCTAGCGAACTTTGCTCGCAAACGAACTTAATGGATAAATACCAAACTTTACACTAAAACATAATACTATAGCGGAATTACATGCAAAATGGATCCCGGTGTCTGGGGACTGGGATGACAGGAGAAGGTACTACCCTGACAATCGTCATCACGCTGCTTGTTAGCGGGATCTAGAGATACCGCGAATGAATCGCGGTATGACGGTTCGCGGTAGCATGACGTAGAAGCTATACTTTTATAACCCAGTGTCCAAATAGAATTATATCGCAGTGCATTGCGAAATAAAATTCCCAATACTACAGGAGGCTTTATGAATAAGAAATTTCTCTATTCACCATTGTCAATAAAAAGCATAGGAGAAAACGGTGTATTTTCTGGTTATGCTAGCGTTTTTAATATAGTTGATAAACAAAATGACCTGATCTTACCCGGAGCATTTAAGGAAAATTTAAACAGAAATAAAATAAAACTCCTTTGGCAGCACAATCCAGGTGAACCTATAGGTAATATTATAGATATTTGCGAAAATGATGTTGGCCTGTATATAACCGCACACTTACTTTTGGGCATCCAAAAAGCAAAGGAAGCGTACTTAATGCTCAAAACTGGAGTAATCAATGGACTTTCCATCGGCTATATACCTATAGAGTATGATGTTGATCATAAAAGCGGAGCTAGAGTATTAAAACAAGTGGAATTATGGGAAGTCAGTTTGGTCACTTTTCCTGCAAACTTAGCTGCTCAGGTAATCAATGTGAAAAATCAGAACAATGAACAGGAAATGTTAGCAAGAGCGATAGAAAAAGCAAATGCTGTACTTACAGACATGTACATTTCTGCTTAAAGTGTATTAGGCGGGCAAAGACTTTACCATAATTTGATACCTGCGTTAGTATTTATTTAACATTTATACTAATATATATAACTTTACTACTGTTAAAATTTTCTGTAAATCAAAGTTAAAAAATAAGGTAATTTTATGCTAAATACTAACAATACGGTTAATTATGAAATTAATGTTAAACGAAAGGAAAAAAAATACAGTTGGTCTACTGTATTTGCTTGGTTGTACTTAAAAACGATTGGACGAATACTACCAAAGAAATGGAACAAATGGGCGGAAAATATTCTATCTAATAAAGTAACATTTCAAGATACGACAATGCAGACCGAATGTGTTGAAACAACGGATAAAAATATTGGAGCTGACTTAAAACCTGAGGTTGCAGAAAAAGGGAGCCAGAGTGAAGTAATAAGTAAGGATGGAGAGGTTCAAACTGAAGAAAATAGTGAGTTTACTGATGAGAGTTGTTTTGATACTATAGTAAATGATGAATTCATTGATGAAGACTACGATAGTATGGAAGAAGTAAGCATAGAGGAGGATGAAGAATTGAATGAACAACTGGAAGATATAAGTCAGGAACTAGAACTTGAACGTTCACAAAATGTCCTTTTAGAAGAGGAAAATAGAGAATTAAAATTTACAATTACAAGACTTGAAAAGAATCACAAAGAATTGGCAGAAGATGCAGGTAAACGGGAGGAAGAGTTGGTAGGGGTGAAAGAAAAAGACACGAAAATAAATAGTTTAACATGGTCAAATGAAGTATTAGAACAAGATAAAAAGGAAATGGAGGCTAAAAATAACGAACAACAGCGCACTATATCTAATCAAGAGAAAAGAATAAGAGAGCAAGACGCTTTAATTAAGTCACTTATTGGTAAAAATAAAGATATAAGTGAGGCTGTTAAGAAAGATAATGAAGATTTGCAAGCGCAAGTAACAAAACTCAAGGAAAATTTATCTGTAAAAGAGAAGGAGTCAACAGAACAACTGGAGAAGATAAGTTCTCTACAGCAAAAAGAAACAGAATTGAAGCAAGAAAGAAAGGAAAATGTTGAATTAAAAGACAGAATTAATGCTTTAAATAGTGAAAAAGAGGAGCAGTTAAAAGCTATGGAAGAAGAACGCAAAATGCATGAGGAAAGTCAGTGCAAACTAGAACGTAAATTAGAGAACTTAGAAGTCAATTAAGCACTGCTGAAGTAGAGAAAAAGAGCTCAGAAAATGAGGTTGCTAGGCTACAAGAACAAGTACGGATATTAGAAGGAAATAAAGAATGGGAGTTAGCTGGAATAGATGATAGCTTAAAGGAAACTTTCTTGAGCGTGATGGAATTGTTAGTGCAGCAACTACAGGGAAAAAAAGTTGACTTAATAGAAAGACTAAAGGCAGAATTCAAGAAAGAATCAGATGAAGAGTTACAAGAAACCAGAGAAAAGCTTGCAGAACAAGAGAAGTTGATTGAGCAGCTAAAAAAGGAACAGAAGCAAGTAGAAGATCAATTGAAAGCTGATATTAAGAAACTACAGGGAGAAAAAGAAAACATGGAAGAACAATTAAAAATAATGCAACAACAACTGTTAAATAATCAAGAACAACAAAAGTTGGAAGAAAAGTTAAAGGATGTTGATAAAAGGTTAGAAGATATTGATGGAGAAACTCAAAAATCACAAGGACAAACAAAAACTAAAGCGTCAGATACAGTGAGTTTGGTAAGCGCAGCATCTACTGCAAAATCAACTACAGGCTCTAGTAAATCAACCCTTTCAAAATTGCAGAACTTGACCAATAAGCTTCTTGGGGATAAGAATCTCAATAACTTTTTATCTAGAAAAAACGAGGAGTTAAAAAAAGGGTTTCCTGAATTTAAAGAAAAACACTTTTGCCATAACGTGCTTAATGAAACTATAAAGTCTCTATCAAATCAAGATGATGGCAAATTTGAAACAATCCGCAAGGGAGATCATAGAAGCCAAGGTTAAAGAAGTTGTCAACGAACATTGTCACATTGGAAAAAATGTAGGTAAAGAACTACGAGATGGCACGTTAAAAGCCAAGTTGTTATCTTCTGTTAGAAAATGCGTAAAAAAATTAGAATTTAACAAACAAGAAGAAGGGGTAAATAAGATTGTAGACTCTATCTTGCACAGCTTTAATAGCAAAAATAATAATAATAACGACTCAGGAGAATTACTTAAAGAAATTGTTGTGAAAGAGCTAGTAGAAGCTAGAATGAGATTTTTTTCAGATAAGATTCAAGAGTTACAACTGACATCAAGCATAAGAGATAAATTTTTATCTCCAGATCAGAAAATGTGTAATCAAACTCAAGGAGGAGTAAACGAATAACAATTAACAGAAAAAGCTAAAAAAGAATACACACCTAATTCCTCGATGAGTCACACTAATATTGCAAGCATACATTCATTGAACAGTCGGAAAACAGTTAGAGTAGGCTCTTAGCATAAAGCACCAGCTCCTCTTTTGTTAAAGTGTAGGAGCTGTCTTCCCAATGTTGTTTTAGCAACTCCAAGCTCCTACCTAAACTTTTTCCTGGCTGGTGACCTATACTTATTAAATCATCGCCAGATAAAGGAAATTTTGGAATATTGAATGTATTAGCAAACGAAATGTATTTATCAACATTTTCTCCAGACTCAACACCACAAATTTTTACTAAATCACAATATAATTCTCTACCAAATAAAGATATGTATTTTTTTTTCTCTTTTTCTGAGAGTTCTGTTTTGATATCGTTGGATAATAAAAATAACAGCTTTTTCTTTTGCTTGTTTGAAAGACGTAGAAACTTACTTACATATTCTCCAAGACTTAGCCTGTCATTTTTGGTGGTCCTAAGGAGTAACGCTAATTTTACTAGTGCATCAGTGCCGAAAAGAAGTGACGAAGACAGAATTTCGCATTTTACTTCTTTTGGGATAATCTTTTGCAAAACATCAGATTCTTGCATGCTCTTAAGTGTTGGAAAAGGATCATTGCACTCCAGCAATTTAAGTATTTCATCTCTTATTCTCTCTCCAGAGAGGTTTTGGATCATATGCGAATGCTTTTTGCATACGCTTAGTATTTCATCACTCAAATCTCCGACACATATTTTTGCATGAAAACGAAATGCTCTTAAAATACGTAGATAGTCTTCTTCAATTCTATCTTCAGCGTTGCCTATAAAGTTTAACCTTCGCGCCTTTAAGTCCTCTATACCACCAAAGTAATCATATATATGGCCATGCTTATCTGCATATAGAGCGTTAAATGTAAAGTCACGCCTTGAAGCATCAGCTTGCCAATTATTAGTAAATTCTACTTTCGCATGCCTGCCATCACATTTCACATCATGCCTTAATGTTGTAATTTCAAAAGACCTCTGATTTAGGATCGCAGTTATAGTTCCATGTTTTAAGCCAGTTGGAATAGTTTTTATATTACGGAGTTTTAGCGCTTTAATCGTTTGATTGGGAAGCAAATTGGTAGCGAGATCAATATCATGAACATCACGCTGCAAAATTGAGTCTCTCACACACCCGCCGACAAGCCTAGCCTCACCACCAAATTTCTCTATAGCATCAATGATTAAACTAGTTTCATGGTCAACTTGCATTTAGGTTAGTACGTACTGCAAGTTCATATTATATGAAATGCTTGCAAAAGCCCTATATAAAAATATACAGGGCTATGAAAATTTGCTATGCAAGTATTTCCTGCTGTTGATGAGGTGTTACTCTTGGTTCTTCCATGCTACACGATGGACTCAAAAACTTCTGCTTCTCAGAGCGCTCTATGTATTGCTTTATATCACTAACGCACTGCTCTACAACATCACAAATTTTTCCATTAGCATTTTCTGCCAATAACTCATCAAATCTTTCTTCAACCTCCGCTCTCTTAGGGTTGTCTTTTGAAACGTTACAATATTCTAAGATCTCATCTAGCTGCAGTTTTTTTGCTAATAGGAAATCTTCTTGTTCTTGCTCTTGTTTAAGCTTGGTTTCCTCTTGCAGTTGTTTTGCTAAACTTTTGTTTATATCAAGCAATGGTTCGAAATGAGCATAGCCTTTGTTTATTACATGCAAAACACTACTGTCGTCATAATTAACTTTATTGTATTCACTTGCATTTTTTGAACCTGAATTGTCTATTAATTGATGCAAAGACAGATCTTGGTTATCAACAGTCTGGTTCTCTATAACATGCAATTTTACATCATACTTCTCACAAAGTATTCTGCCTTCAACTTCAGGATCACCCCACCTATCGTTACGCATAATGTTTGCTGTATAATCATCTATAGTTTCACTACGGTGCTGGCCATCATTATCGTAACTGTTAGCAATAGAATGTACAAACCATTCTGGCGGATTGTTTTGTGCAAATTCCTTGCAGTCTTCTCGTAACTGCTCGACAGTAACTTCTATCCCCTTTTGTTGCTCTAAACTTTGTCTAAACGAGTCAAAAAAACAGCTTCCATTACCAATTGCTTGTCCTATATGGAAATTGTCAGGGTAAAAATTACTATTTAAAGAAGCTATTTCTTGCCCGGAGCTCTTGAGCCTTTTCGGACTTTCAACACCGTGAAAATCACTTGATAGTTTCCGTTTCCTAGATTCAGCCATAATTTTTACCTTAATTTAAGCTATATGTTACTATACCAACAAAATTGTTAATAAGCGACTAATTAAGTATAGCAGAAATTTTTAAATTATGCAATAGTTATAATTTTACATAGTAAATATGAGCTTTAACTGCGGTATAGTTGGGTTACCAAACATAGGAAAATCAACCTTATTCAATGCGCTTACAGAGTCAAGTGCAGCCGAAGCTGCAAATTATCCTTTCTGCACAATTGAGCCAAATATAGGCAAGATTTCGATAAAAGATCAGCGTTTGAAACAAATCGCAGCAATTGCCGGTTCAGAGAAGATAATTTATAATCAATTAGAAGTTGTGGATATTGCAGGTCTTGTAAAGGGCGCAAGCAAAGGTGAAGGACTCGGCAATAAATTTTTAAGCCATATCAGAGAAGTTGATGCCATCGTGCATCTGCTCAGGTGCTTTACGGATGATGATATCAGCCATGTACACAGTAAAATAGATCCAATATCAGATGCTGAAGTGGTGGAAATGGAATTAATCCTAGCTGATATTGATAGCATAGAAAAAAGGCTTCCTCAATTGGAAAAGAAAGCAAAACAAGGTGATAAAGAGCTAAAGAGACAACTTGAATTAATGCAAGAGGTATTAGCTACTTTAAAACTCGGTAAACCTGCAAGAAGTTTGGAAAACATGGACGAAGCCGAAATGAAGTCACTTCAATTGCTGACAACAAAGCCCGTTATGTACGTTTGCAATGTTGAAGATACAAATGTTATAACTGGCAATGAATTATCTCAAAAGGTAGAGAGAATGGCGGAGGAAAATAAAAGCAAATTTTATTGCATTTCAGCAAAACTTGAAGCAGATATTGCAAATCTTGATAGTGAAGAGGAAAAACAGAGTTTCTTGTCAGAATTTGGCTTACAAGAATCAGGCCTTGATGGAGTAGCGCGTATTATGTATGAAGTGCTGAGTATGATAACTTTCTTTACTGTGGGCCCCAAAGAAGCACGGGCATGGCCAGTAAAAATAGGATCAACATCTGATAAGGCAGCAGGTGTAATCCACACTGATTTTGAGAAAGGCTTCATAAAAGCAGAAACTATAAGCTTTGCAGACTACATAAAGTATGGAAGTGAATCAGCTTGCAAAGACGCAGGAAAAATTCGCTTTGAAGGCAGAGATTATATCGTACAAGATGGTGATATAATGCACTTTAGGTTTAATGTGTAGCTTTCTGGGGAGAAGAAACTCCTCCTTCTACAGTGTATTCGTTTAGGGGAGAGGTTTAAGAAACAATTGACCTTACCCAGAAAAAGTAATGCAAAAAATCTATTGGTTTTTTATAAATAAAATCCTAAGGCATTTTTTACTGTAGATTAATCATTTGATTATAGTATCATCTTAATTAAGCTTATGCTTGGAATATTTATGAAGAGTATTTTATACTTTGTATTATTAGTTGTTGTATTTGGATCACTGAGCCTATTTGCTGTAGAGCAATTTGAAGAAAAGAAAATTGAATCAGTTCATAAAAACGAAAATGTAGGTGTAAGGAAGCAAGATTTACTGAGCAGCACAAATCAAAAAGATGAGTTGAAAAGCAACGTCGATGCTAAACAAACACAAGAGGCTGAGAGCAAAAGAGTAACCGATAAAGAGAAGCTGCAATACAACGAGAATAAAGCTTCTGTGGTTGAAAAAACTATAAGTGAAGGTGAAAGGATTGATAAAGATTTGCCAAATGACCAGCTAGAAGAAAGTACAGGCGAATTTGCTCGAAATTTACCAAATGTGGCCAATAAAGAAGTGAATAAAGATTTGAAACCAGAGCCTTTGCCTTTAAGTGCTGATTTAAATGAGAATATAACTGACCCGCAAAAAAATCTACAAGCTGATCAGAAGATTGATATAAAAGATAATGAACTTTCAAAAAGTGATGCGAGTCAATTATTAGAGGGAAAAAAAGAAAAAGTAGAGAATCAGTTTGAAGAAAAAAAAGTGAAAGAAACAAACAATAATTCTAAGTACCGCAATAGAGTAAAACCTATAACTAAAAAAGATGAAGAAGAGCAAAGTGAAAAGAAAAATTTACAAAAATGGACAAAGCTAAACAGAGAACCAATAAAAGAATGGGGTCATAAAGATATACAAAGCAAGTCAATATATAAACGACAATATGATAGCCTTAATGAGCATCTTCCTACAACTGTATTTATTGATGATTACAGTAAGCAATTTTTTTACTGTATTAAGAAAAATAACTTACCTTGCTTAAGAGGAATAATGAGTAAGCTAGAAAAAATTGGATTAACAACTCAAGAGATACTAAGGTTTAGAAATAAATTGGGTGATACTCCTCTCATTTATTCAGTTAAACAAGGTGAGGTAGACATAGTGCGCTTTCTCTTATTACAAGGCGCTGATCTTAGAGTAGTTAATAATAATTTTCAATCCCCAATTGATATAGCAATCGAAAAAAAGCAGGTCAATATAATAAATGCGATTGCCGAAATGATGCCACACCTTTTGGAGGATAGAAAAATAGACAATAAAGAAAGCTCAGCAATGTACGATTGGGCTATGAAAACGAAAGAAAACAATGAGTCGCAGTGCGATAAGCAAGATGATTAGATTTTTGATATTAATTTTAGTTGGTCATTTATGTTATGGAAACGAAACAAATGATGAAAAAAATCAGATTAGTGATTTTTTAAACGCTCTGCATGATGTAAAATACGTATCTTACAGTAAAAAAGACTTTGCTGAATTTTTGGTGCAGTGCCACAAAGAGGGCGTGCCAGAAGATTTTAAGAAAGGTTTTGGCTCTAACTTAAATGGAGCTAATTTTAGCCAATTGTACCTAAGTGGATCTGTTTTTGATGGAGTAAGTCTGATTGGTGCTGATTTTTCTAATACTGATTTATCCGACGTGTCTTTCATTGATGTTGATTTACGTGGTGCTAATTTCTCCAATGCTAATTTACATGGCATTAAAATAAAAGGTACAAATTTGAGTTTTACAAAATTTGTTTCTGCAAACTTAACAGATATCGTATTTGATCAGTCTAATGTTAGTTATGCTGATTTTATCAGTTCCGATCTCAAAAAAGTAAGTATGCACAACGTAATTGGTTTGCATACTAATTTCTCGAATGTGCAAATGAATCTCTCCAACTTATCAAACTCGAATCTTAGCTACGTAAATTTTAATGATAGTGAAATAAACGATACTGTTATGCAGAAAAATAACCTTGATAATGCAAGTTTCTTTGGAGTGGATGCATATAAATTAAAGATACAATTTTCTTCATTAAAAAATGCTAACATATATGGTGCAGAGTTAAAAGAATCAGACTTTACAGGTAGCAATCTTTCCGATGCCTGCCTTAATTCTTCTATCATAATTAACAGTAACTTCGACGAAGCTAATTTAAGCAACACACAAATTTCCTATGTGAATGACGATAATTCAAGTTTTGTTCAATCTATACTAAATGGTTCCAAGATAAAACATGTATATGTTTTTGGAGCAAGTCTTCAGGATGCTGATTTATCCAATATTGATTTTAGTTTTAGTGAACTGCATCAAGTTAATGTCTCTAATGCTGACATTCGTCACGGAAAGTTTCATAATACTAAAGTTGCGAATTCTAACATGAATGGCTCATTTTTTGACCATTCACTATTCACCTCTACGAAGATAGAAGATTCAGACCTTTCTACAACTTCAATGTATAAGATAAAAATCCAAGACTCTCAAGTTTATAACAGTACACTTTTTCACCATAATATTGATTCCAGTGAAATAGAAAATTCAACATTCTTTAATTTATTAGCTGATAATTCGAGCTGGTCCAATTTAAAAGTAACTAATTCAAATTTTATTGAAAGCGATTTCAGATCTTCTTTGCTTCACGCTAATGCCTTTAGGAAAACTAGCTTTTTTCTTAGCAATTTGAGCAATTCAACAATTAGTGATATGTCTTTTCACTCTTCAAGCATATATAAAAGTTCAGTTGCTGATGCTCATTTAACAGATTGCAAGTTTGATAATTCAATTTTGATTGACAATCAAGGGCAGAAAAAACTTGCAGGGTTAGAAAATGCTATAACTTCAATTGGAGATTTACAAGAGAAAATATCACAGGGTGAAAAATTTAATGTAAATTATTCTTACTTTGAATTTAAGAATATGAATTTAGAAAATGCTGATTTTTCTAATTCAACATTGAGTAGAGCAAAGTTTGTAAACGTTAATTTGAATAAGGCAAATCTTGAAAAAACCGATTTGCGCTATACTGTCTTTGATAACTCTTCTCTCATTGGCACCAACTTATCAAATTCTAATTTAGAAGGTTCTAGCTTTTTAAACTCTGATCAAAAAAGCGCCATGTTAAAAAATGCAAAGAAAAATGACCGTAAAAAGTGAGGGCGTATTATTGGTTCTATCCTCCCCTTCTGGAGCTGGAAAAACTACTATATCAGCAAAATTACTTGAGCGATCAACTAATTTAGTTAGGTCTGTTTCTACGACTACGCGCAAGCCTCGCCCCGGCGAAATAAATGGAAAAGACTATTTTTTCGTTACTGAAGAAAAATTTCACGAGTTATGCGAAGCTGGTCAGATGCTTGAATACGCCAAAGTTTTTGAGAATTTTTATGGTATACCAAGAGATTTTATAGAGCAAAACCTGAGCAGTGGAATAAGCGTTTTACTAAGCATAGACTGGCAAGGAGCATTTCACTTATTCAAGCTCATGAGAAAAAAAGTTGTGAGTATTTTTATACTTCCCCCTTCAATGGAAGAGCTTAGGTTGCGTTTGCAAAAGCGTAATAGTGATGATGCAAGCGAAATAGAGCGCAGATTAGCCGAAGCTCAAAAAGAGATAAGCAAACGTGATAAATATGATTATGTAATAATCAATGATGATATTGATAAAAGTGTAGAAGAGATAAGCTCCATACTAAATAAAGAAAGACTTAAAAAACTAAAAGAAAAACCAAGTCTGGAAGATTTATAAAAGCATCGATCTGCAGCTATAGTTTCTTATCCTATAGCTATACCGCCGCGAACCGTCATACCGCGATTCATTCGCAGTATCTCAGCATAGATTCCGCTAACACGTAGCGGACCGTCATACCGCCGCGGCGCTAACAAGTAGCGGAATGACGGTTTTTCAAATTGTCGTAAGTCAGTTTAGATATATTTTAGCCAGTAGCACGTTTTGCAGTTACTCACTTTAGCTATATTTATTATTTTTTAAGATTAAATGGTTAAAATAGTAGACAACTGTTCAAGTGAGGATTTGACTATGATAACAGATTTTCTAATAGAAACTAGTTTTCTGCCTTTCCACCTATATTTTGATCACATATACAACGTTTAGCTCAATTTAAAAGTCAAACTTCTTGGTTGTTAGTTTAGTGCTGACAACTTAAATAGCTTTTAATATTGGGGTTTTAGTATGGGTATAGATCTAAGCGCACTAGCTACTAATGCAGATAAATTAGACGAATGCATAGATAAAAATAAAAAGCGAGAGCAGGATAGAAAAGACGAGCAATTGTATGGCACTATAGAGAGAAAGGTAAAAAAAGAAAAACACAAGCGTGAAAAACCAAGAGGTCAAGATGGAACCCTCAAGAAGTGCAAAAGGTTATTTGAGGAAGGTGCTAACTCTGAAGTATTAACTAAATTAGAAGAATCACTTAGAGAACAAGAAAAATATTATAGGTATTATGTCCAATGCTTCCTTCCAGTGCTAGATGAAGTAATAGAACGATCGAAAAAAATACCAAATGAAACAAAAGAGCGAGTAAAGCAAGCAATTTCAGAAATTACTTATAATAGCAAATATTGTTTTACCCACAACCAAAATGATCGTAGGGACAGTGAAACAGAGAGTGGCTACGGTAGCGATGTTGAAGATGATCATGAAGTAGAAATAAGCAACGGAATAACGAATAATAATGTTCAATTACTAAAAGCGATCAAAAATGGAAATAACAGGAAATTTAGAAAATATCTAAAAGATTGTACGGATATTAGCAGCATAAAAGATGAAAAAGGAAATAATATTTTACACCTTATTGCATCGCTCGAAAAGAAACAGAAATGCAAGTTTCTGGGTATCCTAATAAAAACGGTCACCAAGGAAGATTTAGCACAACTCATTAATAGTGAAAATCAGGACGCTCTTCAGGTGGCACTAATTAACAAGATAACAAAAGAAAAACATGAGTCTCATACGATCCAAAATAATGATAACACACTTAAGTTTCTTACAAAATTGTTAGAGCATGGAGCCAGCTCTGATAATTTAGGATTATCTACAAAAGAATTACAAGGCTTAAAAGAAGAGCAAAAGACATACTATCGTAATTTCTTAGAAAAATTAGCAGAGCAAGGAAAGAAATCTAAATTAAAGCCAGAAATAAAAATCAATACAGAAGCAAAAATTAAAGAAATTATACCACATACCATAAATACTCCAGATAGTAATGATAATTATCAATTACATTTAGCAATTAAAAATAATGATAGAGAACTTTTTAAAGAACTATTGCAAAAAGGGGCAGATATTAGCCTTAAAGACACAGATGATAATAATGCTTTACACTTGATTGTTAAACCTGAAACAAAACAAAAACTTAAACTTCTCCATATATTGCTAGAAGCAAGCCAAAAAGAACAATTTATAAAAGCTGTAAATGATAAAAAAGAAGGGCAAACACCGCTCCATCTGGTACTCCAGCGCATACAAGAAAAGAGTAAAGAATCTTCATTGAAAGATAAAATAAAAAATGTAGTAAAAAAAGAATTTAAGGATACTGGCAGGTATCAAGCCTTAGAGTTATTTCTGCAAAATGGCGCTGATATTACCGTGCAAGATAAAGATGAAAAAAATGCTCTGCACTATATTGCTTCATTCAAAGGAGAACAAAAAGTTGCATGTTTGAAGTTGATTTCAGATAAAGATAGATTTAGTAATGCTGTAAATACTACTAACAAGGAAGAACAAACACCTCTTCATCAGTTGCTTCAGCATATAAAAGAAAAGAATGAGGATCGATCATGTACAGATAGAAAATTTGAAAAAACAAATAGATATAAAGCCTTAGAGTTATTTTTACAAAATGGTGCAGATATTACTGTGCAAGATAAAGATGAAAAAAATGCTCTGCACTATATTGCTTCATTCAAAGGAGAACAAAAAGTTACATGTTTAGAGTTGATTTTAAATTCGGTGGAAAAAGAGAAATTTAGTAAAGCTGCAAACGCCACTAACGAAAAAGAACGCACACCACTACAAGTAGCGCTAATTACTAAGACGACAAAAGATAAACATAATTTGGTCAATCCTAAGAGCCGTGATAACACGATCAAGTTCTGTGTAAAATTAGTGCAAAATGGTGTTGACCCAAAGCAGTTAATACTACCCGAAAGATTATGGAGCAAAGAGTATTATAAAATTATAAAAGGAATAGAGAAATCAATGGGTAGAGCGCTTATTCCAGATGATATGAGAACTGAACTGAAGTGCAATTTTGGCAAGAAGTTAAAAGCACGCGATATTGTGAAGTATGTCAATAATGTTGTTTGTAAAGTAGTGACAACGCTTGTATTTACTGCTTTAGCCTGTGCGGTAATATTCAGCGCTTCTCAAGGAAGTATTACAATTGCAACTGCCTCATCTATTATAGCAGTTATTGGAGTTTGTTATCTTATTTACTTGAATTTAGAAAATATTTATGAAGGATTTGGAAAAATTAAAGGAAAGTTTACTGAAGAAAAGCAACTTACACTTCAAGATAACGCACCAAAAAATGATACACAATGCAATAACTCTGTTAAGGATATAGAAAATAAGTCCAACGATTTAGAAGAGCAAGAGGTACAAAAATCATCAAGTCAATCAGAATATACAGAAAACCCAGCTACTAAAATGAGCGATGTATCAATACTACGTCAATTCATGAATAAGCTAGTAGTTATCCTTTCTTAAAACTAAACATTTAAAATAGTAGATAATCGTTGAAGTGAGTTTTAACTATGATACTAGCAGAAACGCTCTTCTGCCTGTATTTCAATTACATATACAACATTTTAAAATTTAAATCTAGCTTTTTAGTTGTTAGTTCTCAATCTCAAATTGTTGACACTTACAACTACAAAGATACACAAATAGTTAGTTTTTAGTGAGGCTTTGGTATGACAAAAGAAAATTCTACATCTAGTGAGTTAGTACACAACAATGAATTATTGAGTATTATAACGAAAAAAGTAACAAAAGGAAAGCACAAACACCTACACCCAGAAGTTGGGAAAGACAAGACTCTCAACAAATGCAAGGGATTGTTCAAGGAAGGGGCTAGTCCTAAGATATTAATCGAAGTGTTAACCAAATTAGGAGAATCATCTGAAGAACAAGAAAAATATTATAAGTATTATACTCAACACTTCCTTCCAGCATTGAAAAAAGAAATCAAACAGTCAAAAAAACTAGACCCAACAAAAAAAGAGGAAATAGAACAAGTAATTTCAGAAGCTATTAACAAGAGCAGCAAAAAAGATCATTCTGATAACGTTGATCAAAATGAAACTGGTTGTAGAGGGAGTATGGAGAGTGAAACCGAAAGCGGCAACAGTGGCGAAGCTGAAGATAATCATGACGCTAGTAAGAAGCATTCAATCAGTAGTGCTAACACAATAAGTGAAGATCAAGAAGTAGAGAACGGGATAACGGGTAAAAGTGAAGACAGTGGAATTGAAAGCGGCAACAGTAGCGAAGCTGAAGATGATCATGCTGACGAAAAAGACCACATTTCTGGTATACCAATTTTCCACACAGCAAATGAAGACCAAGAAGTAGAGAACGGAATAATGAACAGCAGTGTTCAATATACTGATAAGGAACAGCCAATATTCAAAGTAATCAAAAATGGAGATCAAGGGAAATTTAGAGAATATCTGAAAGGTTGCACGGATATTAGCAGTGTAAAAGATAAAAAGGAAAATAATATTTTACACCTAATAGTTACACAATTAGAGAAAAAACAAAAGTTTGATTTTTTAAATACAGTACTAGATGTGAGTAAGAAGGAAGGAAAAGAGCAACTTAAAGCACAACTTGAAAAAGCTGTAAACGATAAAAATGGCAACGGTCAAACACCACTGCAAGCATTGTTACTTAGTAAAGTAACAAAAGAAAAACATAGTTTTGAGACTACACCTAGAAAAACTTTAACACCTTTAAAAAAACTTGTACCACACTACGACAATACAATAGTATCTGCTATACAATTGCTCAAATTAGGAGCAAATATTGATGATTTGCAGTTGTCTAAAGAAGAATTACAGGAGTTAAGCGAAAAACAAAAAATATATTATCTTAACTTCTTAGAAAAATTGGCAGAGTCAGTAAAGAAGTCTGAATTAGAACCAGAAATAAAAACCAATACAGAAACAAAAATTAAAGAAATTATAGATTATACCATAAATACTCCAGATAGTAATCCATTACATTCAGCAATTGAAAATAATGATAAAAAACTTTTTGAGGAGTTACTACAGAAAGGGGCGGATATTAGCCTGAAAGACACAAATGGCAACAATGCTTTACATCATATTGCTTTACTTTAAGGAGAGCAAAAAGTTGCATATTTGGAGTTGATTTTGAATTTAGTAGAAAAAGAAGTGATATCTCAAGATAAATTGAGAGAAGCTGTAGATGCTACCAACCAGAAAGAAGACACGCCTCTACAAGCGGTGCTAAAAACAAAAGCAAGGAAAGAAAAAATTGAATATCTAAAGCAAGGAACAATTTTTGATTCAACAGTTAGTTGTAGCAATACAACAAAGTTTTGTGCAATGCTGCTAGAAATGGGCGCTGATCCCTGTTCTCTAGAGTTGGAAGGTCAAACATTTGATACTAAAAAGTATTATCTAACTTTACTTAATTTAAAAGAATATCCAAGAATTACACAAGAAGCACAAAAAAAGGTTAGAGAGCTAAAGGAGAAACTCGAGGAAAAATACCACTGTAAAACTGCTTCAAAAAAATGTCAGTCTGGCATTGAAAAAGCAGGTTCTTTTATAGAAAAAACAGCATCGACTACAGGAAAAGCAGTATCTGCTGCTGGAAAGTACATAGATCCAGCAAAGAGAACCCGTCAAACATTAATATCCATAACAACGGTTATTTTCATTTCAGCTGTAGCATATGGTGTCTCTCAGGGTTACATTGGGGCCCTTGCCGCTTTATTCCTCGCAGCTATTGCTATAGCTACATGTCTTGCTCTCACTTTAGGGTTTAGTGGTGTTAAGAAATGTTTTGAAAAACTAACTAATAAAACAAAGAACTCTACTGACAATGACCGACAGACAAAGCGTGCAAGAAATCCAAAAAGTGAAATGAAAGATACATCAACAAAATCTCCCGCAGATGGGTTAACAGTATAACTAGTATACCCTCTTTTCCGGAGCGATGAAGTCAATTTCATCGCTCAGAGTTTTTTCAGCCACTTTTTTATAATCAATTTTTACGTTAATTTGACCTTTCTTTTCTTCAAGCCACGCTATGGTGTGTTTCATCCAGTTTTTATTATCACGCTCAGGAAAATCTTCACGAGCATGAGCACCTCTACTCTCCTCTCGATTGGCTGCGCATTCCATGGTAATAACCGCTTGTGGGATCATGTTAGCAAGCTCCAGTGCTTCAACTAAATCACTGTTCCATATCATATTGCGATCCTCAAGTGAAACATCAGGCATCATTTTTGCTACCTTTTTTATAGCTTTTTTACCTTCTTCTAAAACTTCAGCAACACGGAACACTGATGCATACTTTTGCATAGTGTTCTGCATTTCGCTGCGTATTTTTGCTACTTTGAGCTTCCCAGAAGCAAATCGCATTTTATTAAACCTATCTATTATCCAATCTGTACAATCTGAGCTCAATTTTTTATGTGATGTACAGGATTTTAGTTTCTCTTTTGCTTTGAGTGCTGCAGCTCTACCAAAAACCACAAGATCAAGAAGCGAGTTAGAACCAAGTCGATTTGCACCGTGCACAGAGACACACGCAGCTTCTCCAATTGCAAATAGTCCATCTACCACTTCTTCCTTACCTTGCTTCAGCGTGATCACTTCTCCATGATAATTGGTTGGAATGCCACCCATGTTATAGTGAACAGTCGGAATGACCGGTATTGGATCTTTAGTGACATCAACTCCAGCAAAAGTTCTTGCGGTTTCGCTGATGCCCGGCAATCTGAGTTTTATTACTTCCGGATCAAGATGCGCTATAGTTAAATACATATGATCTTTTTTCGGTCCAACTCCCCTTCCCTCTCTAATTTCAATTGTTATTGCACGACTTACCACATCACGGGAAGCTAAATCTTTTGCTTTTGGTGCGTAACGTTCCATAAACTTTTCGCCCTGAGAATTAACGAGGTACCCCCCTTCTCCACGGCACCCTTCTGTCATCAAGCACCCTGAGCCATATATTCCTGTTGGATGAAATTGTACAAATTCCATATCTTCAAGTGGTAACCCAGCTCTCACCACCATGCCATTACCATCACCTGTGCAGGTATGCGCACTTGTTGCAGAGAAATAAACACGTCCATATCCACCTGTTGCTAGCACCACCGAATGTGCGCGAAATCTATGTAATGTACCGTCGCATAGCGACCAAGCAAGAACTCCACAGCATGCTCCGGTTTCGCTATCCATAATTAAATCAATCACAAAGTATTCAACAAAAAATTCAGCGTTGAATTTAAGACACTGCTGATATAGAGTGTGAAGGATTGCGTGCCCAGTTTTGTCTGCTGCCGCACAAGTGCGCTGCGCTGATTTTCCTTTACCAAAGTGAGTTGTCATTCCACCAAAGGAACGCTGGTATATTTTGCCATTTTCTGTACGAGAAAAAGGTACGCCAAAATTTTCAAGTTCAATAACAGCTTTAGCAGCGTTTTTACACATATATTCTATTGCATCTTGATCACCAAGCCAGTCTGAACCTTTTATTGTGTCATATGCATGCCAGCGCCAATCGTCTTCACCAATATTACCTAAAGCTGCACTAATTCCGCCTTGTGCTGCAACTGTATGACTTCGTGTAGGGAAAATTTTAGAAATGCAGGCAACTGAAAAATTAGTTGCAGCCATCCCAAGCGTTGCTCTGAGCCCTGCTCCACCTGCACCCACTACTACCACATCATACTCATGTTCTATGATCTCATACGCTGACTTATCCATATTTGCTTATTTTATCATTACAGGCTTATGATATCACAGAAGTAGAAAAAATCTATACAAGTTTTCTATAGCTAATACCAATTCTCATTATTAGTGAACCACTTTTTCATCCAATAATTTTGATCTTAATGCCATTTAAACCTCGCTATTTTACTTACTTCAGGTGGAACATACAATAAAATGGTTGAGTCTTTATCTGGCTTGCATCCATCGGTAGTTATTACACTAAATGAACAGGAAGTTGGTGGAATGATAAAAGAAACGATTACTCAAAAATTTTCTAAAATGGCCAGGGAAAACCTTGGCAATTTCTCTGAGGAAGAGCAGGAAAAGATTCGTAATGAGTTGCCGGAATTATCGTCTGAAACAGTAAGATAGCTACACGCTTAGCTCTTGAGAAAAAGTGTCAGGGGTTTAGCAGTGGACTAGATAATGATAAAAAGGAGGAAATACTAGGAGAATGTATGAGTAATTTATCCTATGTTGAACTGGAGAATCAAAACGAAGTGGTAAGGTAAATTATATTTCATTAAAGTCATTTATCTTGAAACATAAGCAGGATTTTGTATAGTTGTTTCAATTTGGGTCTGTATATTGAAACAACGCGTGAAAATGACAGGTCATTGTACAAGAGGTACCTAATTTGCCGACAAGAATGCTAGATAAAGAAACTTACATTTCAATTATTTCATAATTTCTGTATAATCTTACAAGCTCAATTGGTATATTATGAAGATAATAATAGGTAATGCTAGTAAAGAATTAGGGGAATCAGTAGTTAACCAGCTAGATGTTCAACCATCCTCTGCTTGGATATCAAAGTTTACCGATGGCGAGGTAAATGTAGAAGTAGCAAATGATCTATATAATCAAGAAGTATACATAGTACAATCTCTTTCTCCCCCTGTGAATGATAACCTTATGGAGCTTCTGCTTATAATTGATGCAGTAAATAGATTAGGAGCCAAAAGGATAGTAGTAATTATTCCTTATTATGGATATAGCAGACAAGATAGAATTATCAAGAACAATGATATGCAATCTGCTTTAAATGCCAAATTAGTTGCAAATCTTATTCAAATTGCAGGTACAAGTAGTGTTGCAGTGATTGATTTGCACTCAAGTCAAATTGAAGGATTCTTTGATGTACCGATAACTAATTTGAACTGCTTTGAAGCATTTGTTGACTGTATACACACGGAAAATTTGGCAATTGTTGCACCTGATGTTGGAGCAATTGGCAGAGCACGTGCTTTTGCAAAGACTTTAGAGGAAAAGTACAAGATAGGGTTAAGTGATAAGATTATTGTAGTAGATAAATATAGGGAGAAAGCAGGCACATCTCAAGTAATGAACATAATAGGAGAAGTTGCGAATAAAAATTGTGTCATTGTTGATGATATAGTTGACTCTGGTGGAACATTGTGTAATGCAGCCCTTGCTTTAAAAAATTGCGGAGCAAAGTCCGTAATTTCATGCATCACACATGGCGTGCTTTCAGGAAGTGCAGTTGAAAAAATTTCTTCCTCTTCTTTAGATAAATTAGTGATTACGGATACTATACTTCACAAACTTGAAAAAACTGGTAAAATAGAAGTTGTTTCGGTCGTAGATATTTTAACTCACTTCATCCAAGGAGGTAAAGATGCCAGCTAAGTCAACAGAAGACGTTATTACTTCACTAATAGAATTTGCAAATAAGAGAAAAATAACAATTACCAAGGAAGAAATGCTTAAAATTGCACAGCTTGTAAGGATTAAGTTATCAAATGACGAGATTGATCACTACTCCAAAGAACTGACAATGCTGGATTGGATACATGATACTTTATTACAAGTTAATACTGAAGGTGTTTCTCCTATGCGTTATGGCAGTATAGACAAGGACATTCATGTACGCGATGATGTTATAAATTCTCAAAACATTAAAGAAGAGATATTGTCCAATACAAAACCTGAGCATGGGTATTTCGTAGTGCCAAAGGTTATAAACGATTAGGGTAAAATAAGGCTCATATCAATTCTATAATAGATCTACTTTCAAAGTATCCGTTCAGCAGAGTGGCAAAACAGGTATAGCTAACCCAAGAAGGTTTCCCTACGTCATACCGCCGCGGCGCTAACAAGTAGCGGAATAACGAATTTGTTGTTTTTCAAATTGTAGGTAAACCTAAGTCACTTTAGCTATAGTTTACTTGCCCCATGATTTTCTTTATTATCAGATATTGCTTTAAATAATATGGAGGGGTAAGTTGTCAGCAATTGCCATTATTGATTTTGGTTCACGTACGATATCGGTAGTTAACATTAGCTACCTGAGGGTCAGAGTCGCCTTTCTTAAAGATATTTTAAGTATACTAGATGTATTATTGATACGTGATAATAAAACTGGGAGTTTTTATGGAAACATCTGAATTAACTTTACTCGACTTACAGGATTTGCTTGAAAGTTTGAAAAGGCATGTGTGTAGTGAAGTAGAAAAATATGTAGATAAAAGGGTAGAAGAAGTCAAAGATGAGGCAGTAACATATATAATAAATAAAGTATTAAACAATATGGTGGGTAATGAGCCACTAAATGAGCTCAAAATAGATAAACCTAAAGAAATTGTGCAAGTTGATGATGATGGCTTAACGCAAAATCAAAAAGTTATTAAAGCTCTTTTTATAGGTAGAACACTTGTTGGAGAATATAAAAAGAAAATGTATGAAATTACAGTCAGTAATGAGGGAAAGTTTATTTACAATGGGGAAGAATATAGTGCTCCTTCTACGGCTGGCACAAGAATTACCGGTAAAAGTTGCAACGGTTGGGATTTTTTTAAAGTATGCCTTGACCCCAAAGAAAAACTGAGGACTCTGAGTCACCACCGTGCAAAGTTTCTGTCAACTCAAAATAAATCATAGCTAGCGTTTAAGTCATACATCAAAGCTTTTAAGAGGTCTTAGTTTACTTACTTCTTTATTTTCTTTATTATCAGATATCACTTTTAAATAATATGGAGGAGCAAATTGTCAGCAATTGCCATTATTGATTTTGGTTCACAATTTACACAGCTTATCGCAAGACAAGTCAGGGAAATGGGTGTGTATTGCGAAATATTTCCAAGCAACATCAGTTTTGAAACAATATCAAAATTCAATGGGTTTATTCTCTCTGGAGGACCACAATCTGTAAATGATGATTGTTCTGAAACAAGTGAAGTAGTACATGAAATTATAAAACTTAATGAGGCAACAAACGTTCCTATACTTGGAATATGCTATGGACAGCAACTCATTTGTCATTATTTTGGAGCAAAAGTAAAAGAGAGTTTCAAACAGGAGTTTGGCAGAACTAAAATCAAGATACTAAAAGAATCCCCCATTATAAAGGATACCTGGGATGTTAATTCTGAAGTGGATGTATTAATGAACCATGCGGACAGTGTTGATACTATACCACAGGGATTTACTGTTATCGCATCAGGTGTGATAAATCAAACAATTGCAATGATTGTTAACGAACAGCGGAAGATTTACTGTACTCAGTTCCATCCTGAAGTGAGGCCCACAACAAATGGCAGTAAATTGCTCTCTAACTTCTTGGATATTGCAAATTGCGAGAGAGACTGGACAATGAAATCGTTTATTGAAAAGCAGAAGGAAAAAATCAAAAATGTAGTAGGAGAGAAAAAAGTAATCGCTGCAGTAAGTGGTGGGGTTGATTCAAGTGTTGCAGCGGCTCTCACACATAAAGCTATAGGAAAACAATTGAACTGTATTTTTATCGATACTGGGTTGTTACGCAAGAACCAGACCATTACTATGTTAAAAGAGATTCCGATAAACTACGTTGATAAATCAAATTTATTTTTGAGTAGGTTGAAGGGGATAACTGATCCAGAAGAAAAGCGAAAAATTATCGGTAACGCTTTCATTGAAGTGTTTGAAGAAGAAGCAAAAAAAATAGGTGATGTGGATTTTTTGATGCAAGGTACCATCTACTCTGATGTAGTTGAGTCAGGGTATGCCTCAGACAACACTAGTACAATTAAGTCTCACCATAATGTTGGTGGGTTGCCAGAAAAGATGAACCTGAAGCTAGTAGAGCCTTTACGCTACCTCTTTAAAGATGAGGTAAGGCTACTTGGAAAAGAAATTGGGCTTTCAGACGAGATAATATTTCAACATCCATTTCCTGGACCCGGACTTGCAGTGAGGATTATAAGTGAAGTCGATGAAGAAAAGGTGCGAATATTGCAAGAAGTAGATGAAATATATATTAATACGATGAAAAATTACGATCTATACGATAAGATATGGCAAGCTTTTGCTGTATTATTACCAATAAAAACTGTAGGCGTCATGGGAGATGGTCGTACATACGGATATGTTTGTGCTTTAAGGGCTGTAACATCGTCCGATGGTATGACGGCTGATGCATTTCCATTTGAAGATAAGGATCAGCATTCGCTAGTGTTTTGGGACTTTTTACAGAATGTTGGCAGTATAATTGTTAATAACGTTTCCGGAGTAAATAGAGTTGTCTATGACTTAACTTCTAAACCACCAGCAACCATTGAGTGGGAGTAAATCAAAAAGTTTAGTCATCCCGAAGCGGGATCTAGAGATACCGCGGCGGTATGACGTAGGATTGCTGTCATCCCGCTTTGTTAGCGGTTGAGATACCGTGAATCACGGTATGACGTTAAGTAACTCGTCATCCCGCTACGTGTTAGCGGGATCTAGAGATACTGCGGCGGAATGACGAATTTGTTGTTTTTCAAATTGTAGGTAAACCTAAAGCTATAGAAAAAAAGAAGAACCAGTTTCTTAGTTCTTCATTGACATAATCCACTTCATATGCCATAATAAAACTATGAACTTTAAACGAAAAATGATGTGGTTACAAGAAATATTATAAGAGATCAATAATAATCAAGATATAAATAAAGAAAATATAATTGATGAAATAAGAGACAAATTGGAAAAAAGATGTCCTCCCAAAAATAATCAAGACGATATTTATAGTTTTGATCAATATTTTCAATGGAAAAAGAATAATTTCAATGTAAATCACATATTCAAAGAATACAAATCTACAGGTTTTGGGTGTAAAGATAGGTATAGTTTATTGCACCTAGCGGTTAAAAATGGTTATGAAACGCTAGCAAGATTCTTAATGGAAATAGGGGCTAATATTGATGTGAAAGACATATTCAACAGGACTCCTTTACACTTTGCTGTCGGTGAACAAAATTTAAAAATGGTAAAGCTCTTGCTAGCAAGCAATGCAAATGTTAATGTGCGAAGTGAACTTGAAATGACACCTTTGCATTATGCTGCTTGGTTCGGCAATGTAGAGATAGTAGAGCTTCTACTGAAAAAAGAAGCGAATGTTAATGTACAAAATCAATTTTATAGAAGAACTCCTTTGCATTATGCCGTTATGAGGGAAAGCAATACAGAAATAGTGAAACCTCTACTCGAAAGAAAAGCAAGTGTTAATTTGCTAGATAGAGAAGGAAAAACTCCCTTGGATTACGCTATTCATTACAATTATAAACATCCAAAGCTAATAAAGCTACTACTAGACTATGGTGCAGATCCATCATGTATTAAGCATAAAGCAATAAAAATTAGCGCTGCTGTGGGTGCTATTACTACTGTTGTAATTCCATTGATGCTTGCATACGCTACTGAATTATCTGCACTAGCAATAATTGGAATTACTGTAGCATCTGCACTGATAGTTGGTGGAATTTCCTATGGTGTTGCGTATAAGTCATCAGAGCACTCATTAAACAGTAAGCTAAGTGAGGTTAGATGCAGTAATGTTGATGGAAATAAACAAACTGTACAACCATAATTATTAGCTCACCACAGTAACCGCGCCGTGGCAGTGTTTGTATTTCTTTCCGGAGTTGCAAGGGCACTTGTCGTTTCTTGAGACTTTGGGAAGTCTGCTATTTCTCGCAGAATGTAATCTATTGCCTATCTCTTGGTTGTCTGCCAACTTAAAGTGTGCTAAGCGATGAATGGTGAGTTCCTTGCATTTTTCAAGCATTGACTCAAACATCAAGAAAGCTTCGCGTTTAAATTCATTCAGTGGATCTTTCTGCCCCATGGCACGTAAGCTTATGCTTTGTCTTAAGCTTTCTAAAGTTGAAAGGTGCTCCCTCCATAAATGATCAAGTGTCATTATCATTACTTGCTTCACGATCGTATTCCACAAATCTGTAGTGTGCTGACTGTTGAAATATTTTTCTTTCTCAGTAAAAAATTCTTGTATCTTATCATTTATATAATTCAAAGCTTCTTGTTTGTTTAAAAACTTTGCTAAATCTTCTTTATCAAGCGTTATTCCATACCTTGTATGGAATTCTTTGACTATATCTTCAATATAATCCTCATAATAGCCACTTTGGATTATACCTTCTACTATGCTCTCATTTACTTCGCTATATACTTCAAGTAAATCATTAATTTCGTTGCCTAAGATATTGTTTCTCTGCTTAAAAATAACTTTACGTTGGTTGTTGATTACGTCATCAAACTTAAGCAAAGACTTCCGCACATCATAGTTTCTAGCTTCAACTTTCTTCTGCGCCTTCTCAAGTGCCTTATTGATCCATGGATGATGAATAGCTTCGTTATTCTTTAACCCTACTTTTTGTAAAAAGCTTCTCATTCTATCAGAACCAAATATTCTCATTAGGTCATCTTCAAGCGATAAAAAGAACTTAGAAAGTCCAGGATCCCCCTGACGACCAGAACGGCCGCGTAATTGATCATCTATTCTCCTGCTTTCATGTCTTTCGGTTCCAACCACGCATAAACCACCAGCTTTTATAGCAATTTCCTTATCTTTTTTTACTCTTTCGACTATTTCTTGGTATTTTTTTTCTCTTTCATCAGCATTTTTTATCTTCTTTAGCTCTACCTTTGCAATCATTTCAGCGTTTCCACCGAGTTGAATATCAGTTCCACGTCCTGCCATGTTAGTTGCTATAGTGATACTACCTGGCACTCCAGCTTGTGCTATTATGTACGCCTCTTGTTCATGATAACGAGCATTCAATACTGAATGCTTAAGAGAATGGCTTTGCAAAAGCGCAGAAAGCTTCTCAGAGTTTTCGATGCTTACCGTGCCAACAAGGACCGGTTGAAGGCGTTTGTGGCATTCTTCTATAAACTTCAACACAGCATTAAATTTTTCTTTTCCTGTGCCATAAATTTCATCATCAATATCAACTCTTTTTACAGGTAAATTGGTTGGAATTTTTACTACATTTAGTCTGTATATATCACGAAACTCTTCTGCCTCTGTTGCTGCTGTTCCAGTCATTCCGGAAAGTTTATTGTACATACGAAAGTAATTCTGAAATGTGACCGATGCTAAAGTTTGGTTTTCATGCTGAATTTCAAGATTCTCCTTCGCTTCAAGTGCCTGATGAAGACCATCGGAATATCTCCTGCCCTCCATCATACGCCCAGTAAATTCATCAATAATCACTACCTTGCCATCCTTTACTATATAATCTTTATCAGCAGTAAACAGCTTATGTGCACGTAATGCTTGGTCTATATAATGAGTCATTATCATGCTGTCAGTATCATAGAGCGAGGAATTTTCAGGAATGAGATTGTATGACCTGAGTAGTTCTTCCACTCGTGAAATACCATCTTCAGTAAGGAACACTGCCCTACCCTTTTCATCCACCTCATAATCAGAGTCAACTAATTTGGTTACTATTTTATTGATATGCTTATATATCTGATTGTTTTCCTCAATCTGGCCAGAAATAATAAGCGGAGTGCGAGCTTCATCAATGAGTATTGAGTCTACTTCATCAACTATTCCGTAGTGAAAGCCTCTCTGAACCATGTCTTCTTGAGAAAATTTCATATTGTCTCGCAGGTAATCAAAGGCAAGCTCGTTATTTGTGGAATACACGATATCTGCACTGTAAGCCTCTTTTCTCTCTTCGTCTGTCAAGTTATTCGTGATAAACGCAACAGAAACCCCAAGAGAATTATATAATTTGCTCATCCACTCTGTGTCTCGTTTTGCAAGATAATCGTTAACAGTTACGACGTGCACGCCTTTCCCTTCTAAAGAATTAAGGTATGCAGCTAAAGTTGCAACGAGTGTCTTTCCCTCTCCTGTTTTCATTTCTGATATCATGCCGTTATGGAGCACCATTCCACCGATCAGTTGAACATCGAAGTGTCTCATGTTAAGAAACCTTCGAGAGGCTTCACGCACAACTGCAAATGCAGGTACGAGAAGATCATTTAACGTTTTCCCATTTTTCAATTCCTGTTTGAATTCTTGAGTTTTACCAGCAAGCTCCTCATCAGATAAGCTCTGCATTTCTGTTTCTAATGCATTTATTTGCTGAACAATTTTCCTAAAGGATTTTATTATCTTCTTGTTTGTTGACCCAAATATCTTTCTTATAAAAAAGAATGACAACGTAAAAATGAAAAATATAAGAATGGCTGTCAAAATTAGCGGAGAATCTAGCATAAACTTAAGTAACGTCTTATTTAATATGAGATTATATTACTAAATGCAGCCTACAGCAATGACATATTAGATTCGGGGAGTCTTTGGAAAGTCTTTTTTAAATCAAGAATTAAGAGTTTGCCAGGCAATTCCTACCCTCGAAGGCCTTTCTATCAACACATAAAGACTCTATTGCATTATTTTAGGTGTTTGGTAATCTTTAATTCGAGATCAAACAAATTTATAGCAGCCTGTATGAGGTAACTAGTTATGCACGGTAATATCTACCAGCTAAAGGTATTGATGCTATTTTTGCATCGCGGAGTGCTCTATCAGCACTCTTTTCGCTTAGGTACAGAAATAGAAGAAGCCAGGAAATTCGATGATTTAGTATTTGAATGTACCCAAGGTAGTAAGAAAGTATACCGCTTTTTGCAGGCCAAACACACACAAGATGAAGATAACAAGAAAATTGGAGTAGGGAACTTACTTACAAAAGATAAAAGTGGTGAATTTGGATTAGCAAAGTATTTCATTTCTTACCTAAAGATCAAAAATAATCAAGATTTTGCAGATGGTAACCTGAAAGATTTTATTATCTGCACTAATATCGATTTTGATCTGGATCAAAGCACAGCACAAAACACAGTGAAGAAGTTGAAGGTAAAAACTTCAGGACCAAACAATGCAATAGAAATTTTAGTTGAAGTAATCGACACTAGTGATGTCTTTTTTAAAGACGGCGGCACTAGATATAAGTTCTCTTGTATTCATAATAATATGATTTCGGTAGTGCAACCGGCATTTGAGAGTGCTGTGGAAGAGACGATAGCAGAATTAGAAAAGGAGATAGAAAAACTTCAAAGTAAATCAGATCAGGATTCAAAAAGGAAATTGGGAAGAAATCAAAAGTGGCAAAACGAATTTAAACAAATAATAAAGAGCAGGTTAGAAGAGAGTATAAAAGAATTTTTTGATAAATTAGTATTTGCAGTAAATCAGCCGAATGAGATGAAACTAGCGGAAATCATTAAGAATGAGCTGGGCGAGCAATTTAATGATATTGACAGAAAAAATGTTTACGCTCGCTTCCAAGAAAAAATGCTAGATTGGCTGAAAGAAAAAGGGAGACGTTTTCTTACACATGAAGACGGAAGAGAATTCTTTCGCAAGATGAAAGAAGAAATCTTAGGAGGCTTTCGATTTGAGGTGAGAAATCCAGTAGGATCGTTTACTGGAAGAAAAACAGAGCTAGAAAAACTGCATGAGTCAATACAAGAGAGTCAAGGTGTAGCCACAGTAATATCGCAACTGGTTTCTATCAGTGGGTTGGGAGGAATAGGTAAGACTGAGTTAGTCAGAAAATATATTGAAGAACACAGTAAAGATTACGATAACAACATTATATGGGTAAATGCTGCAACCTATGAAACCATGGTGCGGTCTTTTCTGAAGTTGGCTAATAAACTTTTAGGCATTCCTACAGAAGATAGGGATATTGAATCTATTGTAAGAGATATATACGCTTTTTTCGCAAAGAGAAAAAGTCTTTTTGTTTTTGATAACGCAGAAGAATATAGAAGTGAAGGTCAAGATGCTGGTATTAGTCAATTTTTACCGTCCCACTTTTTATCATCTGATGATAATAAACTTAGTGTTCTGATTACTTCTCGTAATAAGAAATGGGGAGATATAAAACCATTAACATTGGGTACATTTACTGAACCAGAATCAATAGATTTCATTAGAAAAGCATTGGATGTAAAGGATGGATCACAAGAACATGAAATAAAGAATTTAGCAGAAACATTACAGCATTTTCCTTTAGCTCTGCAGCAGGCAGTTGCATACATAAAAGAAAGGGATATAGCATTAAAGAATGTAGGTTCGAAGTTTGAAATTGGTGATTACTTAAAGAGATATAAAGAGGAAACAGAAAAATTACTTGATTTTAAGTTTCCTAAAGACAACAACGATAACTACACTGAGACAACTTTTATAACCTGG
The DNA here is from genome assembly GCF_964027115.1 of Wolbachia endosymbiont (group A) of Myopa testacea. Lineage (NCBI taxonomy): Bacteria > Pseudomonadati > Pseudomonadota > Alphaproteobacteria > Rickettsiales > Anaplasmataceae > Wolbachia > Wolbachia endosymbiont (group A) of Myopa testacea. The sequence continues at coordinate 589,080 of NZ_OZ034729.1, read as the reverse complement.
AGAATTACTATTGATAAAATCCAAGATAACTTAGAGTATGGTCAGCAAGCTAAGGAAATTTTGGATATCATTGCCTATATTGCTCCTGACAACATTCCTGTAGAAATATTTTTAGGATTAGAAAGTAATAAAGAAAAGTGAGGTGATGCTATCCAACTACTTAAGCAATATTCGATGATTAACTCAGGAGAAGAGCAAAGTTCAGTCAATATTCACAGGTTAGTACAGCAAGTAACAGGGATAGAGTTAGAAAAATAAGGCAAAGACAAAGTTGTGAAAAAGACTTTTGAATTACTGAAAGAAAGCTTTCCTTATGGCAGTGATAAATTAGAAGATTATGCTAAGAAACGACAATTATTACCACATTTAGAAGCATTTTTATCACATATAGATAACTGGCTAAAAGAAAATCCTTAAAAAAAACAAACAATAGAGAAGGATTATCTTGTAGATTTGTTAATGTGGATGGATAATGTACACTCTGATTTAGGTAATCCTAGAGGACAAAAGGAATTGCTTGAACGGGCTTTACCTATCCTTAAGAAACATTATGGCTCTGATCATTTTACAGTTGCCATAATACTAGAAGACCTCGGCAATTCTTATGGCGCTTTGGGTAATCCTCAGAAACAAAAGGAATTGCTCGAACATGCTCTACCTATCCTTAAGAAATATTATGGCTCTGATCATTTTGAAGTTGCTAGAGCACTAGTAAGTCTCGGTACCGCTTATAGTGCTTTAGGTAACCCTCAAAAAGCAAAAGAGTTGCTTGAACGGGCTTTACCTACCTTTAAGGAATATTATGGCTCTGATCACTTTACATTTGCTATAATATTAGGAAACCTCGGTATTGCTTGTAGTACTTTAGGCAATTATAAGAAGGCAAAAGAACTGCTTGAACAAGCCTTAGCAATTCAAGAGAAACATTATGGCTTTGACCATTTCGAAGTTGCTAGAGCACTGACAAACCTCGGTATCACTTATTGTGCTTTAGGTAGCCCTCAGAAAGCAAAAGAGTTACTTGAACGAGCCTTGGCAATTCAAGAGAAACATTATGGCTTTGACCATTTCGAAGTTGCTAGAACGCTGACAAACCTCGGTATCGCTTATTATGCTCTAGGTGATTCCCGGAAGGCAAAGGAGTTGCTTGAATGGGCTTTACCTACCTTTAAGGAATATTATGGCTCTGATCATTTCGAAGTTGCTAAACTATTGACAAATCTAGGTGCCACTTATAGGGCTTTAGGTAATCCTCAGAAGGCAAAAGAGTTACTTGAACAAGCTTTTACAATTCAAGAGAAACATTATGGGCCTAACCATTTTGAAGTTGCCAGGACACTGACAAACCTCGTTATCACTTATTATGCTTTAGGTAATCCTCAGAAAACAAGAGAGTTGCTTGAACAGGCTTTACCTATTTTTGAGAAACATTATGGCTCCGATCATTTTACATTTGCTATAATACTAGAAAACCTAGGCAACGCTTATGGGGATTTAGGTAACCCTCAGAAAGCAAAAGAGTTGCTTGAACGGGCTTTACTTGTTTTTGAGAAACGTCATGGCCCTGACCATTTCGAAGTTGCTAGAACGCTGACAAACCTCGGTATTACTTATGGGGATTTAGGTAATCATAAGAAAAAAAAGGAGTTGTTTGAACAGGCTTTGCTTATTTTAGAGAAGCATTACGGCTTTGATCATGCTGAAGTTGCTAAACTATTGGCAGACCTATGTGACGTTTATGGTGCTCTAGGTGACCACAAGAAACAAAAGGAATTACTTGAACGAGCTTTACCTATTTTTAAAAAACACTATGGCCACGATCATCCGGAAGTTGCTAAACTACTGGCAGAACTAGATGATATTTAGGTTTTTAGCAATACTAGATTAACAACAACTCATTTGAGCTACACTTCCAAAACTAACCTATTTGGATCTTCTATATAATTTTTTATTTTAACGAGGAAAGTTACTGCCCCTTTGCCATCAACTATTCTGTGGTCGTAAGAGAGAGCGATATACGTCATAGGTCTAATTTCTACTGCATTACCCACGGCAACTGGCCTATTTTGTATTGAATGCACTCCAAGTATTCCAGATTGCGGAGGGTTTATTATCGGAGTGGAAAGAAGCGAACCGTATACTCCGCCGTTTGAGATAGTAAATGTTGCACCTTCCATTTCTGATACTTGTAATTTGCCTTCTCGTGCTTTTTTGCCAAGAGCAACTAAAGTCAACTCAATTTCTGCAAATGACATCTGATCAGCATTTCGAATAACTGGTACAACAAGACCTTTATCGGTGCTAACAGCAACACCTATGTCATAGTAATGTTTATATATGATCTCATCGCCTGAGATCTCAGCGTTAATTTCAGGGATCTCTTTCAGTGCTTGCACCGCTGCCTTTATAAAAAACGACATAAAACCAAGTTTTATTCCATATTTTTTTTCAAAAGTGTCCTTATATTTTGCTCTTAGATCCATGATATTTTTCATGTCAATTTCATTGAACGTGGTCAGTATTGCAGCAGTATTTTGCGATGCCTTCAAACGAGCAGCAATTACTTGTCTTATTTTGCTCATTTTTACTCGTTCCTCTCTTTGCTCTCCACTCACTACACTTTTTGGCAATTCGTATTGTTTTATTGCAGGCTGTTCTGCTTTGTTCATGTGGCCTATCACATCTGCCTTTGTTACTCTGCCTCCCATGCCAGTTCCTTTGACACTTTCTGCATTAATTGCATTTTCTTCCATAATTTTGCGAGCTGATGGAGCATCTTTTTTAGCAGAACTTTCGCTTTTATCTTCTTTTCTCGCTTCCTCTTTTACTTCCCCCACGGAAAACTTCGCTAACAATTGATCAGGACTTATTACATCATCTTCCTTTACGAGAAATTCAGTTATTTGCCCTGAAGCTTCTGCAGTTAATTCGAGTGCTGTTTTGTCAGTCTCAATTTCAAAGATCAAGTCATCTACTTTTACTGCTTCTCCAATATTTTTCTTTATTTTTACTATACCTTCCGTAACTGACTCACCACCAAGAGTTTTTGGCGCTCTGATTTCTATAATTTTGCTCATAAAACAACTTCCGTATAAAACTTTCTATAGATTTATACATGAAAAGAAACATGTAATAAACTAATAAATTCATTGAGGCTTTTATCATTTAGAAGTGACAAACGGATAACATACTCCCAAATGTCATTCCAGCGCGTGATGCTAGGCCATCTTGACACATTTCGCCAACCCCGTCTCTCGGCTATGGTATTGCTAATCAAACAATGACTATGCAAAAGACCTAATAACATGTATAATCCATAAATAATTTTTGAGGTAGATTGTGAAACTAGGTGTTAATATTGATCACGTTGCAACCCTCCGCAACGCACGCGGAACTTCCTACCCAGATCTATTGAAAGCAGCAGAAATAGCCATTGACGCTGGAGCAGACTTTATTACTGTACACTTACGAGAAGATAGAAGGCATATTAGAGATGAAGATGTATTTAACCTAAAAAAAAGCATTAGCACTGAGCTAAATCTTGAAATTGCAGCCACGGAAGAAATGCTTAAAATAGCAAAAAAGGTAAAACCCTATTCGATTAGTATAGTACCAGAAAAAAGAGAAGAATTAACAACCGAAGGTGGCCTGGATATCATTAATATGCACAGCAAACTTTCTAGTATAATAGAGGAAATGCATAGCTCTAGCATAAAAGTCTCACTGTTTATCGATCCAAATATTAATCAACTAAAATATCTTGAGAAGCTAGAGATAAAACCTGACATAATAGAAATTCACACAGGGGATTACTGTGATAATCCATCAGAGAAAAAGTTACAGTTAATTACTAATGCTGCAGAGTACGTCAATAAATTAGGAATAGAATACCACGCAGGACATGGCATAACTTATAAACACGCTAAGAAGATGACAAGAATACCTCACATCTCAGCTCTTAACATAGGCCACTATTTAATTAGCGAAGCTGTATTTTATGGCTTACACAGCGTAGTAAAAACAATGAAAATGATAATGTCTAACTAACTGCTGCTTTTTCCTTCTCATTTAAAATACTTAAAAGAGTTTGGCTTGCTTTAAATTTTACCCTTGTCTTTTCAGGAACAGTCATGATCTCACCATTTTGGGGGTTACGACATTGTTTCTCCTGACTTATAGCAGTAGAAAATGTTCCTATTCCATGCAAACGTATTTCACCTTTCCCATGCAGCTCATCCTTTATTATTTTAATAAACGCATCATGAATCTTGCTCAAATCAGATTTTGTTATATCTATATTCTGACCAGAACAATCTTCCTTTAACTGTTTTATTATATCTTCTTTACTCATAAATTACCTTAATATTGAAAAATCACACAAATAGCATATTATGTTGACACTGATAGTCAACTAAATTCATCACAAAAATAGAGGATATCATACACTTTTGCAAATATTTGTATAATACTTACAAAAAAACACCACTATGAAATAACTATCTCTTAGAAAATTGACACTTTTTCCGAGCTTTATGTTGACCATATTTCTTACGTTCAACAACACGCGAATCTCTAGTTAAGAACTCACCATTACGTAATATAGAATGCAAATCTTGGCTTACACTACTTAAAGCTCTGCTTATTCCATGAGCTAGAGCACCTGCTTGACCAGATAGCCCTCCACCTTTTACAGTTGCGAATACATCATATTTGTCTAACGTAGAAGTTGCTACAAATGGCATTTTCACTATTTGGCACACTGACTCTCTTTTAAAATAAGAAATTAGATCGCCTTTTTTGTTAACACTAAATTTTCCACTTCCTGGCTTTATCCATACTCTTGCTGCAGATTCTTTTCTTCGGCCTGTAGCATATAAACGACCAAGCGAATCAACTGCTGATTTAATTGTCTTTTCTGACCAATCATTATTATTTATTGTAGAACTCTTCATTTTTACTCCATTACTTTTTATTTTTACGATTCAAAGAGGCAAAATCTATCTTTTCAGGTTGCTGCCCTTGATGCTTATGCTCTGAACCAGAATAAACATACAAATTTTCAAAGCGTCTACGCGCCATAGGGCCATCATCAAGCATCCTTTTCACTGCCATTTTTATTACACGCTCAGGAAATTTGCCATTTAAAATATTATCTGGAGTAGTTTTCTTCAAACCACCAGAATAACCTGTATGCTTATAGTAAATTTTATCTTTAAGCTTCTTCCCGGTAAAATGCACCTTTTCTGCGTTGATAATAATTACATTATCGCCACAATCCATATGAGGTGTATACTCAGGTTTATGCTTTCCACGCAATAGTGTCGCTACAAATGCTGCAAGCCTTCCTACCACTAATCCTTCTGCATCTATGACAAACCATTTTTTGTCGATTTGTTTCTCTTTTAAGAAAAAAGTTTTCATTATAATTTAACTAAACAATAGTAAGCTACTATATACTTAATTTCTCAATAGTGTCAACAATATTAGTTATTGATTATTAAAGTAATTTATGTTAGTAATTGAGCTGCGCAACCAATATGCACAGGAAGTAGAATGTTTCGATTGATTATTACACTTGCGATCATTTTTGGTACTATAAGTTGCTATGCAACCGATGTGGGAGAAGTTATAAGCAAAGCGATCAAAAATAGCTCAAAAATAAAGTCTCAATTTTACCAATATAAAAGCGCAGAAAAACAGCTTAAGTCTTCTGGGTTAGCTGGATTTTTACCTGACATTAGTTTGCAGTACAATTTTGATAGTAATTTTAATCTTTATAATCAACCTAATTTACCTGGAAAACGTCTGATATTAAGCCAAAGGATAATAGATGGAGGTGGCACCTTTGCCACATTCAGTCGATCAAGTCATCTTCTCAAAGCAGAAAAAATGCGATTTCAGCAATTAAAACAAGAGGTTGCACTTAATGCTGTGAAAGCATATGTTGGTGTTTTACAAAAGACAGAAATATTAAAGCTCAGAGAACATAAAGAACGCGTTTCTTTGGAACATTTGTCAGCTATGAAAAAACGCTTTTCCCTTGGAGAGGTAACCAATGCTGAAGTTTCGTTAGCAAAAGCAAAATTTTCGTCTTCTATATCCGAAAGAGTTGATGCTGAAGGTAAATTAAAATTGGCAAATATTGCTTATTATCATTTGATTGGCGAAGATGCTGATGACCTTTCTGAAGCTAATGATAAACTACCTTCTGTCCCAGAGCTAAATGAATGTTTACAATTAGCAAAAACCAATAATTTATCTCTAAAAGCAGCAGTTTATCAAAAAAGAGCAGCCGGAATGGAAGTGATCGCTGAAAGCTCCAAGTGGCTTCCTTCTTTAAATCTAAGCGCAAGCAAAAATTTTGGGAAGGATGGTGTAAAATTAGACAAGCTATTAGAAAATGTTCATATAGTTTTTACTCTTGATGTTCCAATTTTTAAAAAAGGAGCGAATGCTTTTGGTGTCAGTAAAGCTAAAATGGATGCAAAAAAATCTACCTACGATTATTATGAAACGGTAAAAAATATAGAACAAGCAGTTGTAAATGCTTGGAATAATGTGCTAACAGCAAAAGCCATTATTAAAGCAAGTCAAGAAGCGGGAAAAGCAGCAGCTTTAGCATTGGAAGGAGTTGAGCAAGAGGTAAACTTAAGTTTAAAGAGTACATCTGACCTTTTGGACACTGAAGATGCATTATTTAAAGCACGTTCAGACTTAGTTGAAGCAAAAAGCAATTATGTAACTAGTGTTTATAATTTGCTTTTTATAATAAATAGTATAAATCTCTAAATTTAATGGTATTAGCACTATGCATGATGAACAAGGCAATCAATCTGTAAAAGATATTCTAGAAGATATAAAAAAAGCTATATCGGGTAAAAACGCAAGTAACGATAAAGCAGAAATAAAGGATGAAAATGATGATGTGCTATGCCTTGAAGAAGAGTATCCAGAAGACATGGAAGAAGATGGCAAAAAAGAAAATGGTAAAGAAGAGAACATTGATAATGATGACCAAAGTGAGGAAATGGCTTGCAACAATAACCAATTTGATGGCCATAGCTACAATTTAGAAGAAAAAAAAGATATTTATTTGTACGATAATATCCAAATGAGTAATAACAAAGCGAGTAATAGAGGCTTACAAGCGCAAAATAATGATCATCTAATTTTAAAAGAGAATATGGAAGAGATCAAAGCACTGCTTGGAAAAATGCAAAACGAATTGCAGCATAAACAACAAAAAAGAGCGAATCTTACTGTTGAAGAATTAGTTACATCTCTTTTAAAACCTCAGCTCTCAGAATGGCTGAATAAATATCTACATGCACTGGTAAAAGAAGTAGTTGAAAAAGAGCTCAAAGATATAATCAATAATAAGTAGGGTATTAGCAATAAAAACTAGAGTAAAGACGGCTAGAGGCAGAAAACTATCTTCAACAAGGTGGCTACATCGTCATTTGAATGATCAGTATGTGCGAAAAACTAGCAAGGATGGTTATAGGTCACGCTCAGCATATAAGCTGGTAGAAATGGATAATAAATTTAAATTATTCCAAGAAGGGCAAAAAATTATTGATCTTGGTGCTTCTCCTGGTGGATGGTCACAAGTCGCGTCTCAGAAAGGTGCAAATGTAGTTGCTCTTGACATGAAACCAATGAACGCAATTAATGGAGTAGAGTTTATACAATGTGATATTATCAATGGGCTTGAAATTTTAAGAGAAAAATTCAAGGATCAAAAATTTGATGTAATTTTATCTGACATGGCGCCCGAATCTTGTGGTTTAAAATCGTTGGATCATATCAGAATTATGCTTTTATGTGAGGCAGCGCTCAATTTTGCAAAGCATTTCTTGAGCCATGGTAGCACGTTTGTAGTAAAAATTTTCCAAGGAGAATCTGATAAAGATTTTTGTAACGAGCTAAAAAAAATGTTTAAAACAGTAAAATATTTTAAACCAAAGTCAAGTAGATCTGAATCTACAGAAATGTATTTGGTAAGTTTAGGCTTTATTGGCAGCAGATCTCCTATATAATATTAACCCAGGTAGCCCGCAGAAACGAAAAAACTTCCTTGACGAACTCCGCCAGCCCCCTTATCATGGTACCGAAGCTAATTATTTATCTTCGCAATCTCTGCAGTGGATTAATGACAAAAAAACTTAATGTATTTGGCGTAAATCATGCTTAATTTTTTGCACTATGTGCACCTCATGTCTTTATAAAACTTTTAGGTTTCTACCTATACAAGCCGAAACGCGCTTATAAAGCGTTTAAGACAGTAAAAGACGTCAAATAGACAAGGGAGAATTTGAATACTAGCTACCCTGGGGTTTCTTTGCCTTTTTTTCCGCTCAGTAAATTTCTTAACGTTTATAATTTAGGTTAGTCGCATTTAAAAGCAGCTAAATTGGAGCGTTTAGAATAAAAAACGCCAATATTTTGAAGTACATATAAATAACTAGCCAACCATGGGGCTTCTTTTGCCTTTTTTTCGTTTAGTAAATTTCTTAATATTCATGGCTTAGGTTAGTTACAAATTAAGAGCAATATTCATGGAAATGGTGTCATTCCAGTGCCCAGACACTGGGATGACAGGAGAAGGTACTGGGATGATAACACTATAGAGCAAACCAGTGTCAGCTACTTGGATGACAGATAAGAAAATGTTTATGACTAATTTCTAGATCAAACATGGAATTTCGACAAACTTAACTTTTTTGTGAGACTATTCAGCAATAATAAATAAATTGAGAGGAAAGGTTATGGCAATAGAGAAATATACACCTGTTAGTGTTAAGAATAGAGCAAAAATATTTGAGTCATCTAATGAATATAGTTATGTAAAAGATTCAAAAGATGCTGTACCGAGTACTACAAATGGGCTTGAAAATAAGAGTGTTGAAATAAAAACTAATACTGACATCTTGTTGCAGCGTAGTAGTGAAAATGAAGAAGAAAACTTCATTTCAGTAAAACAAAGAGCACAAGCATGGGAAAATAACAAAACTACAACAGACAAAAAAGATGAAAGTAATAAAAATGTAGTAAAAAATCTGAGTAGTAGTGTGTCTGAAATTTCAACTGATGAAAATGTTAGCGACGAAAGTGGTCTAGAATCAGAACGCGAGACCACATTTAGTACCCCTCTCAACTTCAAAACAAATCATGATAAGGCAAATGATGTTGAGGAAAATGTTGATAATCAGACTCTGGAAAACGCACTGCGATCTCAAAAGGAAGAGAATCTATCACTAAAACAACAAATACAAGATCTAGAAAGTGAAAATGCAACGCTTAAGAGTGGACCAGGCAAAACAAAAACTAAAACAAATGAAGTACTATTAGAAAAAGCGCAAAAAGAACTAGAAGTATTGAGAAATTGTGTCACTGGACATGGAACTAGGTTGGAAGCACTTAATAAACTCAATGAAGAGAATCAATCACTAAAACAACAAATACAAGATCTAAAAAGTAAAAACGCAACGCTTAATGGTGAATCAGGCAAAACAAAAACTAAAACAAATGAAGTGTCACTAGAAAAAATAGGAAAAAGACAATTTTCCCCAAAAGTTGCCTATGCGAGCCTTGCAGCTATGTTAGTAGTAGGTGCTGCTCTTAGTATCGCTTCCGGATTGTCTGCTCTATTAATAGTTGCAGCTTCTGTGGTATCTGCACTGATAGCCGGTGGCATTACATACGCAATATCAAAACCCATCGCTGAACCAAAACCTACCACTAAATTGAAAGAAGTGGATATTCAAGGTTCAGCACAACAGTGTTTGTAAAACTTGATTTGTACAGCACCCAGAGTTGTACGAACATTGCAATTTGCAGATGCAAGTAGCTGACACTGGAATCCAGCCTTGCCGTAATCTCATCAAGAACGTTGTGTTTTAACATAACACTTTTATGCTTACCAACCCAGTGTCCAATCAAAATCCTGGATCCCAGTATCAAGCACTGGGATGACAGGAAAAGGAGGCTACTCAGATGACGGGAAGGGGGTACTTGGATGACACCTATAGCCCTAGCGTGTGACTAGTAAAAAGTATTTGCAAGTTACACAGTAGTGTGAATTTTTTACTTCGGTAGTTTTTCATTATCATTATAATCATAATAGTAGTTGAGTTTAATTGATATGAAAACTTTTACGAAAAATTTTAAAAATAACGAAAAAAAGCTAGAGGAGTTTAATAAGGAAATTGAAGATATAACAACTATAGCTCAAGATAAATTTGCACATGAACTTGAAAATATCGCATATGACAGTGTGCAAAAATTTCGCAGTCTGCTTGCTAAAGAGTTAAACTCCATCTTCAATAATATTCATTCTCAAAATGTTAATCTACTAAAATCCAGCCTAGTTGAATATGCTATAAGTTCAAATTTTATCAAGAAAAAAGGAGAAACAGCTTTAATACGTTCTCTTCTTAATATATTCATACGATAAAGAATTTATAGCATAATCGTGGTGTCATGAAAGTAGCTCTGTACGAACATTTGTTTGCGAAGAAATATTATAGCCGGTTTTGCCTCAAACACAAAGATGTCATCCCAGTGCCCTGACTACTTGGATCCAGAAATTTTGATTAGAGATTAAGTTGGTGAGCACGAAAGTGACTAACCTTATATTAAAAATAACATCTTTGACAGTGAAAGGCTGGATTCCAGTGTCAAGCACTGCCATCATAAAGAAACCAGTGTCAGCCACTTGGATCTGGTAGACAATGTTCGTACAGAGCTACTTGGATGACAAAATAAGGAGTGTTAGAATGACAAAAATATATTTATAAGGAGGGTTATCATGTCAACAAGATCTACTTCACCAAGAATACATGTGCAACGTAAATCTAAGCCTGAATCTTTTCCAGTTACTTTAGAAGAGGTTAAATCTTTTTTACGCATTGAGAACGATCAAGATGATAAGTTGATTTCAGATCTAATTTTTATGGCAACTGATTATGCTGAGTGGCATATGGAAAAGTCGCTGGTGAAACAAACATGGCAAGTTTCATATGAAGATTATGTACCTCGTAGGATCTATTTAAGCTATGGCCCTGTGAGTAAGATAGTATTGGCTACTGCAATGATGTCTAAAGGTCAAGAGAAGAGAACACTTAAGTATTATTTTAGTGATGTAGGGGGCTACGTTGAGTTTTTCAATTATTTGAATGCAATAAGAGTTGATGTTGTATACGAGGCTGGCTATGACAATGTTCCTGAGCAGATAAAACTAGGTATTATGCGGCATGTTTCTGCTATTTACAAAGATCGTGAATCGGGGGTAAGTAGCCATTTGTCTGAAGTGAAGAAGGTGTATTCTCCATTGCGCGAACCAAAGGTTGTTTTGTAGCTCTTTCTTGTCATCCAAGTAGCTCTGTACAAACATTGTCCACCAGAAGGGTGTCATCCCAGTGCCCAGACACTGGGATGGCTTTGTTGCATCGCTCAAGTAAAAAGAACTGGCAGTTACTGACAAAATTCATTATAAATAGCCATTTAACTGTTGAAGAAAAAATATGCCACAAAAAATGAGAGTCAGTAACTGCCATGAATATAACAAATTTCTCCAAGAAAGAGGAAGCATTTTTTGTTATATCAATGATGCCATAGAAAATTGGTACGAGAATTGTCCAAAAATGCAGGGCGGCAACTATATTTATAGTGATAAAGTTGTGATTTTGGTGCATATAATCGTCAGTTTCTTTAGAATTGGTTTAAGACAAACAGTCGGGTTTATAAAAGGGTATTTGCAACAAATAGGAAGAGATTTGGCAGTTATCAGCTATTCACAAGCATCAAAAGAAACTTAATATTAAGATAAATGATTGCAGAATTGATAAAAATAATATGGAAGATATCGAAATTGCTATAGACAGTACAGGAATTAGTATATACAACAACACACAGCAAGGAAAATAGCACTGACAGAAAATATCGTGACTATGAGAAAACGAGAAAATTGCACGTAATGTTGAATATAAACAACAAAAAAGCCATAGCTGTAAAATACAGTAACGGTGTCTACTCTGATCACTATGGAGCTTGTGATTTGCTAAAAGAAGTTGATTTTCAGCATGCCATAAAAGCACTATATGCAGATAGAGCATGTGATAGGCACAAGTTTTATAAGTTGTGTAACGAATATGATATAAAGACAAAAATTCCACCAATAAACAATGCGGCAGAACATCCAGAAATAGATTATATGTCTGACAGGAATGCTGCTATTACGTTAATAAAATTATACGGTGAAGATGGCATGAAAGAATGGAAAAAAGAAGTAAATTATGGGAAAAGATCTTATATTGAAGGGTTTTTCTCAAGATTAAAGCAAATATTCGGATTTAGTTTTAGGAATAAATCTGAGATAAATCGAGAAAAAGAACTGCTAATCAAATGCTATTTGCTTAATAAATTCACTGATATTGGTATGGCTAAATTTGAGATAGTTACATGAATTTACCATAAATCACCATCTCATAAAGTGTGATGCAACAAAGCCCACTGGCATCCAGGAAAGTTTTCTTGTGAGCAAGCAAACTATAGCTAACCCAAGTAAGGTTTCCCCGAGTGCTAAAATCAATAGCCGAATTGATATCGGGCCAAAAGTTCTGCAGAGCTTTTCTTATGGCATGCTTGATGGCAAACCATAACTTTTCAATTGGATTTAAATCCGGCGAGTATCTTTGTCTTTGCACATATTGCCAAATTTTTCAATTATCTTTTCTCTTGCTTATCTTCTCCATAGTCATTTTTTTCTCGTCTACTACTTTCAAAACACGTTCCCTCAGATCCTCACTTTGGCACCATTCTACCTTATCTAAAGCCATTTTATACCTTTTTATCCCTTCTGGGGTAACCTTTTTTCAGTTAGCTATATAACCCTAATTATGAATTAACAGACAGTAGAATCGAAAGATTATTACAAGGAAAAGTCTACACAGATCGACCTTTTTGTGAATCTGCGTTTCTGCTTTCTTCAACTTGTTTTGCAAAAGATGTTTCCTGTTTGCTGATATGCTGAAGTGGCTTAGCAATTTCGCGCACAACGGCAGTAACTGCTATTAAAAATGTTTTTAACAATGCACCTAAAGCTCCACCAACTGCTTCCCTGCCATATATATGAGCTTGCTTTTCGTTATCGTCAGCAGTTTCCCCTGCTCTCCTTCTTGGATCCATCCTATGAGCAATCACCGAAAACAACACTCCCCTGATTGAAGACTTCACTCGTTTTTTTGCTTCATCATCATGTGCTATTTCATGTCCATGACTTAAGTGTTTAGCGTTCATTAGCTCCTTTTGTTGCTGGGCAAACATGCTACTTAATACTTCTTCTATTGCTTGCTTCCTTCTTTTCTCTCTAACCCTTTTCATAGATTCTGATTTATCGCGAGTATGCTTTATGGTTTCAAATTCTGCATCAATATCTTCAGACGCAGCCTGACTATATAAAGTCTCTATGAGCCTGTCTATGCTTCGCTTTATTTGTATAGTCCTTTCGTAACTATCCGAATTATCAATTCCTTCGTCGATCTGATTTAGAATATCCTCAAAAACTTTTAAATAGTCTTGAATATACTGTATTATGTATTGCTTATCTTCCTCTTTGTATTGTTCTTCTTGATTTTCATTTTCTAAACTTCTCTCTCTTCTGTCATTGTTATTTTCTTCAATATTACCACCGTCTTCCTCGAAAAGGTTTTCGTCGTTCATGATTTTTTTTAATTTAGTTAAAATTCTCACCAGTTACTATTGTATATGAAAAAATTAAATTAACATTAATGAAAAGCGTTTACAACTTCAGCACTCGCTAAAATTACAGTAAAACTGTCAAAAGCAGCGGGGTCATAATATCTCTCATACAGTTCAATTGAACACCGTAATCTGATCTTTTCCTTAGTGTTAAAATTAATTTCATAATCATTATTAGAGTTTAATATGGCAGAATTACGTAATAATTCATCAGCTAATACAGAGTCTAAAATTCCATTAATTTTTATCGTAATGTGTCTGCTTCCAGCACAATCGAGCACTTTTCTCCAGCCAAAAGAAGAAATATCTTTCACCTCTTCTCTGTTATTACGCAAAGTAAACCTTAGGTTTCGTATATTATTTAACACAATAAAATTATTGTCATGATCTTTAATTTTTAGCTGTAATTTGCTCATTATCGCCTCCTTTAATTAAAATATCAAAATTAATTGTTGAATGTAAAATTTCATCGTGCTGACTCATAGCACAATTACTTTCCAAAATAGTTTCATTATCAGAATATTTAATACTCTTAAGTATCAAGTTAATATGCCTTATAATGGCAAACATACTGCCTATATGATGGGTATATATGTCGCATGAAAATCTTGCCTTTGTAGCAAAATTGGACAGCATGTGCAGATTATTATAATTCACTACATGCAATCTCAGGTAAGGAATGGTGACCTGTTTAGGTAAGTAGTCATAAATGTTAGTAACATATTTCCTTAAATCAGAGTTTGCTTTTAGTGCTGCATAAATACTATAGTACAACTCGTTTATAGCTTGAATTTTTTCCATGATTAATCCTCAGATTTACTCAGACGCGGCTGTACGGACATTGCAATTTGCAGGCAATTTGCGTGGCAGATGGTGTCATTCCAGTGCTTGACAATGGAATCCAGCTTTTGATCGAAAATGTTGTATAGTGCACAATCAATTTTTCTGGATGCCAGTGGGCTTTGTTGCATCACACTTTATGAGATGGTGATTTATGGTAAATTCATGTAACTATCTCAAATTTAGCCATACCAATATCAGTGAATTTATTAAGCAAATAGCATTTGATTAGCAGTTCTTTTTCTCGATTTATCTCAGATTTATTCCTAAAACTAAATCCGAATATTTGCTTTAATCTTGAGAAAAACCCTTCAATATAAGATCTTTTCCCATAATTTACTTCTTTTTTCCATTCTTTCATGCCATCTTCACCGTATAATTTTATTAACGTAATAGCAGCATTCCTGTCAGACATATAATCTATTTCTGGATGTTCTGCCGCATTGTTTATTGGTGGAATTTTTGTCTTTATATCATATTCGTTACACAACTTATAAAACTTGTGCCTATCACATGCTCTATCTGCATATAGTGCTTTTATGGCATGCTGAAAATCAACTTCTTTTAGCAAATCACAAGCTCCATAGTGATCAGAGTAGACACCGTTACTGTATTTTACAGCTATGGCTTTTTTGTTGTTTATATTCAACATTACGTGCAATTTTCTCGTTTTCTCATAGCCACGATATTTTCTGTCAGTGCTATTTTCCTTGCTGTGTGTTGTTGTATATACTAATTCCTGTACTGTCTATAGCAATTTCGATATCTTCCATATTATTTTTATCAATTCTGCAATCATTTATCTTAATATTAAGTTTCTTTTGATGCTTGTGAATAGCTGATAACTGCCAAATCTCTTCCTATTTGTTGCAAATACCCTTTTATAAACCCGACTGTTTGTCTTAAACCAATTCTAAAGAAACTGACGATTATATGCACCAAAATCACAACTTTATCACTATAAATATAGTTGCCGCCCTGCATTTTTGGACAATTCTCGTACCAATTTTCTATGGCATCATTGATATAACAAAAAATGCTTCCTCTTTCTTGGAGAAATTTGTTATATTCATGGCAGTTACTGACTCTCATTTTTTGTGGCATATTTTTTCTTCAACAGTTAAATGGCTATTTATAATGAATTTTGTCAGTAACTGCCAGTTCTTTTTACTTGAGCGATGCAACAAAGCCATCCCAGTGTCAGCTACTCGGATGACATCCTCCCTAGTGAATATTGCTCTTAATTTGTAACTAACCTAAGCTATAAATGTTAAGAAATTTACCAAATAAAAAAAAGCAAAAGAAGCCCTAGTCATTGTCTATTTTCAGTATTGGCGTTTTTTAAGTCTTAAACACTACAATTTAGCTGCTTTTAAATGCAACTAACCTTAGCTTTAATATTTAAGAAATTTACCAGGCAGAAAAAAAAGGCAAAGAACTCCCGTGATGCGAGTTTTGACCCTATAATAATTTAAACTGGCGCTGTAATAATGTGCTAACCCTTAAAATAAGCGCGATTTGGCTGAATGTAGAAAAAATAAAAAAGACATGCAGCCGCTATAATTTTATGTAATCCGCCAAAAAATACCCTAAGTTTTTTACTGAATTTTGTCATTGAGCCTGCAGGTCAAAAACAAGTTTTGAGTCATAAATACCCTTATTGTCATAATAAGGGGGCTGGCGGAGTTTGTCAAGGAAGTTTTTTGTTTCCACTGAATGACAGTTGTGGCTTGGGAGGTAGTACAAGAAATCTGTTATTTTAATTGTGTAAAATTTAGTTTTGTGTTTCATAATATTATACAATCAAATTGATAAAAGCTGTATTATCTCCTTGCAGCATTAAGTGTATATTTTTTGCTATTTTTTCCACTAAGGGAGTAACGTTATCAAAATTTGAAAATTTTGATAATACATAATCTGCTAAGCTTTTTTCATCTTCAGGTCTACCCACTCCAAATCTCAAGCGCCAATAATCATTACCAATAAAACTATCTATGGATTTAAGTCCATTATGTCCAGCAGAGCTACCACCTTTCTTTATTTTTATTCTTCCAATTTCCAAATCAGCGTCATCGTGTATGACAACGATATTA
This sequence comes from Wolbachia endosymbiont (group A) of Myopa testacea, assembly GCF_964027115.1. Taxonomy (NCBI): domain Bacteria; kingdom Pseudomonadati; phylum Pseudomonadota; class Alphaproteobacteria; order Rickettsiales; family Anaplasmataceae; genus Wolbachia; species Wolbachia endosymbiont (group A) of Myopa testacea. The sequence goes on along the minus strand of NZ_OZ034729.1, from coordinate 572,386 downwards.
TCTAGCGATAATTTGTAAAAGTTTCGTATTTTTGCAACAGGGATGCCTGAATTATTCATAAATGAATAAGGCTTTATTAACATGATTTTATTATCATTAATTATGCCAGAGGTTATTAGATAATCGGCTTTTTTAGAAAACGACTGGAAATTCCAATATTTGTAAATTTTATCAACTACGATGAAGCCGATATTATGATGAGTTAACTCATATTGACCACCAGGGTTACCAAGTCCAACTATCAGATGCACTATTACTCTGTTTCTGCTTGAGGTTCTTCAACGTCACTATCGGCAGCAGAAATTGTAACAATAGTAAAATTTTCTTCTTCATGAGCTACAAACTTAACACCTTCTGGTAATTTTACATCGTTGATATGTATAGATTGGCCAATCATTTTACCAGATAAATCAACTTCTATAACCTGAGGTATTTTATCAGGAGAGCATTTAACAGTAATAGAACGACACAAAACATTAAGCACTCCACCTAACTTGATCCCTGGAGCTTTACTTTCATTCACAAATGATAGAGGTATGTCTATTTTAATTTCGCTGCCTTTATCAACAAATTGAAAATCAACATGTTGCACAGTATCCTTTACTACATGCAATTGGATATCGCGAACAAGAGCATATTCCTTTTTGCCCGAAATATTCAGCTCTATCAAATGTGCAGAAAGAGAGCCTGATTTATATTGCTTCGTGAATTCCTTTGCAGACAATGTTAAATTTACATTATCATGACCCTTTCCATATATGATTCCAGGGATGTTTCCTTTCTTCCTTAGAGAATGCATCGCTTTTGTTTTTGTTATATCACGTAACTCTGCATTAATTGTTACTATTTCTTGTTGCGTCATCGATTACTCCTATTCAGCTAATCCTTTTAATATAATTTAATAATAATATAACATAAAAATATTTATTTCAAACTTCATTCTTTCATACTAATTGTTTGTGAAAGGATTTATTTAGATGTATATTTAAGCTTATTTAACAAGAACTATGGGCATTGATGATAAAGTAGTTTTTAGGATTTATAAACCAACAAAAACTGCAACACAATCTGGTTTAGGTAATACAAATCTCTGGCACCTAAAAATTGAATCTGGTTCTTACTACATTGAACCTTTAATGGGGTGGGTTGGCTCAAAAGATCCAAAAAAACAGATTGTATTAAAGTTTGATTCTCTTGAAAAAGCAGTATTCTACGCAAAAAAACGCAACGTTAAATACGTAATTGAAATGCCAAAAAATGTTAAGAGGCTGCCAAAATCTTACGCAAGCAATTTCATACTAAAGTAAGGTTTATTGTGGTGTGCTTATCTGTAAAAGATAAAGCTTAGTATAACCAATTTAACTCTGGGTTTTAAGTTGTGCTAACACACTGCGGCCATTTTAAAGAGTCAAGATTTTTAACCTGGCTAGCCAGTATTAAAGAGTTATTTTTTAGGTATTTCTTTACAAGGCTTGCAAGTCTTTTTGGATTATTCAAATAGCTCCACTCTGCTTGTAAAACTTTTATATCACTTTGTACTAAACTAATTTCACTTTTTATTTTTATTAGCTCTCTATTTAATGACTGAACATGTAGTTTTATCTTAAATAGTCCTACAATGCTAAGAAAAAACATAACTATTGAGATGATGCAGAAAGTTCTCATGACAACTTCTGTATAGCTCTTAGTTTTGCTGAGCGTGAACGCGGATTTGCACTTACTTCTTCTATACTTGCTTTGATCACTTTTTTATTTAGAAGAGAGAATGTCTTACAATCAGTAGATCTTGGCTCACATAGATCTTTAAAAAAAGTTTTGACTATACGATCTTCCAAAGAATGAAAGGTGACAACAATTAATTTGCCATTCTCATTTAAAATTTCAGATGCAGCTTTAATGCCCCTCTCAAGTTCTCCCAGCTCATCGTTTACCCATATTCTGATTGCCTGAAATGTTCTGGTTGCAGGATCAATTTTGCTTTTTCCACGGAACACCACAGAACGTACAATGTTCGCAAGCTCAAATGTAGTTTTGATAGTTTTCTTCTTCCGTGCACTTACTATTGCTCTTGCGATTTTGCGAGAATGATGCTCTCCTCCGTAGTTATATATAGTATTTGCAATTTCTTCTTCGCGTAAAGCGTTAACAAACGTTGAAGCGTTTATATAAGAAGAGTTATCCATGCTCATATCGAGTGGACCATCATGTAAAAATGAGAACCCTCTATCTCCGTTATCAAGCTGCATAGATGAAACTCCGATGTCAAAAACCACCCCATCCACTCCGTTTGATTTCATTCCAGCGCGTGACCAGTTATTTTTTCCAGTATCAAGTACTGGGATGACAGGAGATGGCTCAACGCTGCTTAGTATACTTTTAATATTACTAAACTTCTCAATGAATAGTTTTATTCTATCGGGATATCTAACGCTTAAATCATCATAAAACTTAGTTACCGTTTCATCTCTATCAATTGCATATACCTTGCAATCAGCTGACTCCAATATTGCTTTGCTATACCCTCCAGCTCCAAATGTGGCGTCCACGTATATACCACCATCCTGCGGTGATAGTAGTGATAGCATCTCTTTTAACAAAACTGGAGTGTGTGTCATAGTGCTCCATCAAGAGACTCTGTGCATACAAATAAAAATAGCTTCCCACTAAAACACGATATTTCATGGAAATATATAGGCAATAATATAAAAATACTTGAATATAGTCAATGATATAAAAATATTAAGATTTAATAAGATACTATTATTAATATAATGTTCAAATTTTTCTATTATATAAAAAAAGTAATGTATGTTACTAAATACTAAACAAACTATAGAAAATTATGCAGCAAATAACAAAAGTAATATTTTCAAGTTTGATTTGTAACACTTTATTGTGGTATGACCACATGCTTTTTGGCCACTTAATAAACATAATAGGTGGTGTGTTTTTTCCATCGGATGATCAACTAACCAGCGTATTGAAGGCTTTTGGAGTGTTTGCAGTGGGTTTCTTAATGAGACCAGTCGGCGCTGCTATATTTGGTCACATTGGTGATAAGCATGGCAGAAGAGTTGCCTTATTGCTCTCGATTATATTAATGACTTTATCAACTGTATTAATTGCTTTTGTTCCAGGTTATCAAAGCATTGGAATACTAGCGTCAATGCTGGTAGTTTGTTTAAGATTATTGCAGGGTATATCCCTTGGAGGAGAAGCAGGAAATGCACCATTTTTAATAGAACACGCTCCTAAAAACAAAAAAGGATTTTTTGGCAGCATTGAAGTATTAAGCGCAATTTTTGGTTCAGTATTAAGCCTGATAGCAGTACTCATATGCAAAAAAGTATCTGATTTTGAATCTTGGGGGTGGAGATTACCTTTCATTTTCAGTTTAGCAATGGGATTAATCAGCATATATATGAGATATATACTTGATGAAAGCCCAGAGTATAAAAGACAGAAAAATCCATCTAAACTACCATTAAAAGAGTTATTGAATAGCTATAAAAAACCTTTTCTGATATCAGTTGGGGTTGATATAGTTGAAAACTCATCTCTTTACATATATCTGGTATTTTTCAATGTGCTTACATCAACAATAAATACTCATTTTAACCATATGGTAGAAATACTGAGTCAAATTGCGCTCGGAGGATTGACAATATTGTTTGCAATACTTTCTGATAAGGTAGGAAGAGAAAAAGTTATGAAATTTGCATTTATAGCTTTTGTAATAGTGAGTTATCCAGTTTTCTCAATGTTATGTAGTGGCAATTACTTACTCACTTTTACGGCACATATTCTTTTTATAATTCCAATAGCTGCATCGCTTGGTCCTGTCAGTGCATTTATGTGTGAATTATTTCCAACAAAGGTTCGGTACAGCGGATTTGGCTTGTCAAGAAATATAGCTGCTGGATTTTTTGGTGGCCTTGCACCATTTATATGCACAACAATTATCAAAGTTACAGGACAAGAGACTTCAGCTAGTTTTTACATGATTTTCTGTGCATTAATTGGGCTAGTTGCTATATCGCAAATTAAGGATTAGCTTTCTTCAAGATCCAAGTATAGTTGCAGTATAGCAGAGTTTAAAAAAATCTAATTATATGGTGGGAAGTGCCAATTTTTAGGTGATAATGTGAATATTTCAGCACCATCTTTAGTTACTCCGAGCGTATGTTCAAATTGAGCAGAAAGTGAAAGATCGCGTGTTGTCACTGTCCAGTCATCGAGTTTACTGAGCAGAGTCTCATGTTTTCCAGCATTAATCATTGGCTCTATTGTAAAAAACATACCTTCCTTCAAGATGAGATTTTCATCTTGATCATAGAAATGCACTACATTTGGTGGAGCATGAAAGACTTTTCCTATACCATGTCCGCAGCAGCTGCGTACGATAGAATATCCAAAATCTCTAATATATTTCTCTATAGCAAGCCCTATTTCATTTAACTTATTGCCGGGTTTAACTTGTTTAATTGCTTCCATCAATGCATGATAAGTAGCGTCACACAAACGTTTTGCTTTTATTGATGGCTTGCCAACCCAAAACATGCGACTTGTATCACCATGCCAACCATTTAAAATCACCGTGACATCAATATTTAAAATATCTCCATCTTTAAGCGGTTTATCATCGGGAACACCATGGCACACAACTGCATTTTTTGAAGTGCAAATCGATTTTGGATACCCCCTATAGTTTAGTGGTGCTGGAATTGCACCTGCATTAATTATAAAATCATGACATAGATCATTTAACTCATTAGTTGTCACCCCTACCTTTACGTACGGTGCAATGAAATCAAGAGTTTCAGCAGCAAGCCTGCCAGCCTTGCGCATAAATTCAAAATCTTCTTGTGAGTGTATAGTTATGTTCATATTTTCCATGTCTTATTGTAATTGGTACGCTTACTTGCAAGTACATAAATGTAATAACTTTACGTATTATGAAAATAAGCCCTATGGATCCTAGTGTCAAGTCATTTGTATGAAAGGTGGTCAAGCAAGAAGTCTATTTAATAATCTGAACTATACAACTACTATCTCAGGATAATCTGAAGGTTTTTTGTGATAGTAATCGATGCTATTAGAATTCACCTCAATGTAAGTATTGTAGATACGATTCTCAAAACCGCCTCTCTCTTGTTTTTTAGAGATACGCTTTTCTTCAATTTGTTCTATAGATAGTCCACTTTCTTTGCCTAATGCATGTATGAACTCAAGTAAATCAGCTAACTCTTCAAGGTTTTTATCTGAGGTTTTAGAGGCAATAACTTCCTTTGCTTCTTCTAAAAGTTTATCTTTGAGACGTTCAATGTATTCATCTTTTTCCATTACCCTCTCATAAACAATAATTCCATGGGAACGTATAATTTCAGTTGTATGATCACGAACAAGTTTATTAATTTTGAAACAATGTTTTTTATGTATAATGTTTCCTTTGATAGATATAAGAATTTCATTCAGTAAAATTAAACTGTAACTTTTGATTTAACCCAATGGTACAACTTACTTATTTTACTATCTTGACCGAGCATTCCAGAGTTATTCTTATAAAAAGTGTCAACTATTAGCTTTATAGAACCTATAGCAGCAGAAAATACAGGATTTTTATCATATTCGCCATCAAGACCGCTACAAGACTCAGGGCACCCAATTCGAACTTGCTTATTGAATATATAGCCTGCAATTTCCTTCATGCTTGTGAGTTGACTAGTTCCACCTGTGATCACTACTTTATTAATTGGATCTTTCTGCTCTTGAAATTGCTCTCTTACCATTTCAAGTATTTCTTCAACTCTTGGTCTTATGATGTTAATAAGCTCAGATTTGAATACTTGAGTAGGTTCATCATTTTCACTATTTTGGACTGTAATATATTCGTTCTCATCTATTGAAGTTACGATAGTGCTACCATACAGTATTTTTATATACTCTGCACGTTCTATGCTTGTGCATAGCCCGTAAGCAATATCTCGAGTGATATGAACGCCACCAATTGGAACGCTGCTTGCATACACAAGTTTCCCTCTTTTGAAAATTCCAATTGCAGTGCACCCACCGCCTATATCAACAATAGCAGTCCCGAGCTCTTTTTCATCTTCACTCAGACAGACAAGACCTGCAGAATATGCAGAAGCAATACAACCTGCCATATTTAATCCACCATTATTGGTAATACAGTTTTCAATATTGGTAAGCGCTGGACGCGAAGCAGTGACAACATTAACATCAGCAGATAGTCTTTTTCCGTACAATCCACCAACTTCTTTTATGTCAGTCATGTCATCTAAGTGATATTTCAGTGGTATATTGTGAATGATAACATTTTCTTCAATATATTTCTCAAACGTCTGAAAAACTACACGTTTTATATCCCGGTCAGAAATTTCATGATTAGCTGCAATAATTTCATTATGTACATTAAAAGATGAGATGCCACATCCAGCAATGTTCACATATATCTGGTCTATAGTTTCCTCTGACACTTGCTCAGCTAAACCTATAGTTGATGAGATGGAGTAATTTGCGTGTTTTACATTAGTTATCGACCCACCGTTTACACCTTCTGCAATCTTATAGCCCGTTCCTGTCACTTTATAGCTGAAGTTGCCATTTATTTTAACGATTAGACAAATAATCTTTGTTGTACCTATGTCTAAAACAGCAAAAACGTTTCTCTTTGGTTTTGCTATTACTGCAGAGTACATTAGTTAACCTTATTACGCAATTTCATTTAAATTGTAGCTTTCTTTAATAATTTATATTTCTATTATAGATATAGCAACATTTTAATATACACTAAATTCTGGACAAAAGGAAAAGCAAAACATAGAATTATAATTTTTATGTCCATATTACCAATTGTAATTGCCCCTGATGAAAGACTAATCACACGTGCCAGTGAAGTAACAGATATAAACGATAAAATTAAAGAATTAGTAAACGACATGTTCGAAACTGTGTACGATGCAGAAGGTCTTGGCCTTGCTGCAGTGCAAGTTGGAGTGCTGAGGAGAGTTTTTGTTATGGACATTCAGCTCTCTCGAGCTGAAGACGAGCCAGTAGGGTATGAATCGACTGGCAAATTTTACATGATTAACCCTGAAATTACGGAATTATCCGATGAACAAGTAATTCTCAAAGAAGGGTGCCTTTCAATTCCAGAGCAAAGCTATGAAATTAAGCGTCCAAAATATTTGACTGTGAAATATAAGGATTTAAATAATGAGGAACAGACGCTAAAAGCTTGCGGCTGGCTCGCAAGGTGTATTCAGCATGAGCTAGATCACTTAAATGGCATATTATATATTAGACATTTATCTAAATTAAAGTATGATATGGCCATGAAAAAAGCACAAAAGGTTAAAAAGCATTATGAGCAATGAAGACCTAGAATTATTAAAATTTTACCATGAAGTGGGCGTTGATTGCACACTAACAGAGGGTGAAGAGGAAAAAAAGTTGGAGAGCAAAGAGGGTGTGCAACCCTCTGTTATCCAAACTGGAACCCAGAAGAAAGATGCAGATACGCGCTGGGGTGACACTAAAGATGGAAAAGACATGTTTCCAAGTGATTGGATAATTGAAGCAAGGAAACTTGCAAGTAAATGTAGTAGTGTGGATGAACTAAGAAGTGCAGTTGAATCATTTGAAGGTTGTGAGATAAAAAAAACTGCAACTAATACTGTTTTTTCCGATGGTAATCCAAACGCAAAAATTATGCTCGTTGGTGAAGCTCCAGGAGCAAATGAAGACCTTCAAGGCATACCATTTTGTGGTGCAAGTGGAATGTTGCTCGATAAAATGTTAAATGCAATCAATCTTGATCGCACTAAGGTATACATAAGCAATACCGTATTTTGGCGCCCACCTGGCAATAGAAAGCCAACCGACCTAGAGCTTGATATGTGCAGACCATTTGTTGAGAAGCATGTTGCACTGGTTTCACTGCAAATTCTAATTTTGGTCGGGGGAATTGCGTGTTATAGTCTTCTTGACAGCACAAAAACTATATCGAATTTGCGTGGTAGATTTCATACGTACACTAACCAATATTTATCTCACTCAATCACTACAGCTGCTATATTTCACCCAGCTTACCTACTGCGTCAGCCAATGCAAAAACGTTTAGCCTGGGAGGATTTAAAGAAGATTAGGGAGTATCTTAATAATACCAATAACTGTACGAATACTTAACACCACTGGTGTCGAGAAGTAGCCCGCAGAAACGAAAAAACTTACTTGACAAGTTTCGCCAGCCCCCTTATCATGAAACTGAAGCTATTTCATTTAACTTCGCAATCTGTGCAGATTAAAACGACAAGAAAACTTGTATTTGTCGTACTATGCTTAATTTTTTGCACGATGACACTCTCGCATATAAACTCACTACTTTCATTTGTTTCTTTCTCTCTATTTTCTTTTTTTCTCTTTATCAATCTCTCTATCAGTTGCCCGTATACATCCGATAAGCTTTTATCTGCTAACTCATCAGGCTCATATCGACAGGTAACAGTTAATGTTCTTTTTCTCATAGTTTCTCCTGTAAATGTTTTCATAGTTCAGGCACTCCTTCTTTCCATAAATTCATTTATCAGCTATTCTTGCGAAAAAGACGCAACTGTTAACCTTCGTTTTGTTTTACTTTTATGCACAATTTTGGAAACACATAGCGCTATCTTTCATCAATTAAGCTCTCTTCCAAATCATCAAGCTCCTCTTTTCCCTCTAATGATCTTCTTTTCCAAATGACACGTTCGAACTTTTCTTATAATAATTTTACTATACCACAAAACTAGCTATATTGGCCTACTTTTACCATATTTATATACGAATTAATTTGCCTAACTTCGTTGCAACAATTTCAACCTTCTATTTTCACAACCTTATTTTTACCAAACAAGCTCTCACAAAGATACGTACTTTTTTGCGGTTTGAGAAAAAGTAAATGAACAAATTTTTTGTGACGCTAAAGGGACTTGTGTTTTTATAAAAGTAATACTTTTTATGATAAAAAGAGCATACAAAATAATAGCCACAAATCCAAGTTTTTCACAAACTTTAAAACTCTTATCTCCTACAAGAAGGTCCTGCAATCGGTTCATTAGTTACATTGTTAAATACAGAGCTTGGCGCTTGCATTTGTGCTGAACTATACATTAAATCAATAGCTCTTTTTCTTTGTTCTTCCTGCATATCTTGCAAAACAGTACTTATACATACTTCTATCAATTCATCACTAACAGCGCCTTCTCTTACAACTCGTTCTTCATTAAACTTTATTTCTTCCATTATTGCACCTAGCACCTACTCTAGAGAAAAGTGGTACTCCATAATACACTTCACAATCTCCCGTTTAATCTTTCTTTGATCTTTCAATATTGCTTCCCCTAATTTACTATCCATGCTGGGGCCACATACCCTTTTCGTAAAAAGATCATTTACCTCTTCAATAAGTTCTGCTTTGTGTTTTGTTTGTCTTAATCCTTCTTCTGCTTTCTCTCGTATTTCTTTCAATTGCTCAGATTCTTCTTTTTGCCTTTGAAAAGCTGTTTTCTTGCTTTGAAATCTATTACTCAATAATTCCTCTAAGCGTTTTAACATGAATACTATTACATTTCCTATTTCTTCTTTAGTCGGTACTTTACCTACCTTCGGTTCCTTATAGGATCTCTTTACCTCTTCATTTAATTCATTATCATCATTCTTAACATAGGAATTTACCATAGCTCTTGTATGAAATAGTAATTCTCTGTAGGATAACTTATCCTCCTTTATGTTATCTTTATAAGATAATTGATTTTTCTTCTCTATTCTCTCTTCATGCGATGATTCACCCTCTACCTCTTCTTTGCTTTTTGCTTTTTTGCTTTTTTCTTTCAAAACTTCCTTGCTATCTTTACTTTCTTTCAGTATGGAACTTATCTTATCAAGAGCATCTGAGTCGGAACGATAACCCTGAAAACTATAGCAATTCTTTTTGTCCTTAAGTAGTTTAGTAGCAAACTTATAGTATGCCTCCATCAAAATAGAATAGTCTAACGTAGGTAGTACAAAGTTATCGTCTGGGTTTACACAGTACGATTTGCTTACTAGCATTTCATATTGTTCCTTGCTCTCTTTTAACAACTTTTCTACTGCTTCCTTTATTACCTCAAGCAACTCAGATTTTTCACAACGAGCATTCAAAGACTCTAAGTAACTTACCCAATGTTTATAATATTCCTCCACATACCCATTATAAGCACTATCAAACTCCTTCCATCTTACTTCTATAACGTTGCTTAAAGACTCAATTTCTTTATATGTTATGTTCTTTATTGCCAACAACTTTTCACAAAGGAATTCAACAGATGCCTTTGCATCTTTTAAGTACCTATTTCTTGCTTCCATTAAGAACCCTTCTTCCTGGTCAGCTAAAAAACTCAACTCAAACAAAGCAGACATTCCATCTATGGACGACACCTTTACTACTCTAGATATATCTTTTTCATCACTACTTAATGTGCTTAATGGTATGCGGTTATACATTCTATACAATGAGTAACAGTCTTTATTGAGAATAAACGTCTCATCCTGCATGATGTATGAATGTATATTCCTCAGAGCTTTTGTAGTCTGGTTAATTATTTTTTGCATTTCTTCATCTTTAACTTTTCCCTTGTCTGAATGGTACGTTAATGATAACTTCATCAATTGTTTAATAAGACTTTCAAAATATTTGTTATGTTCCTCTTCACTCTTTGTTTTATCTCTCACTCCACCCAAGCTTTTATCAAGATACAATAGCATCCACTCTGCTTGCAATAAATCAAGTGCCTGACTTAAACTCACTTCTTTGTTATCAACTCTATATATGGTCCTGACTAATTTATCAATCCTACTTGCCTCTTCTAATCTATTTTCTTCCCTATATGCTTCCTGTGCAGTTTCAGGTACTTTTTCATCACTAGAAATAAGATTGTTGCTTTGTAGTAATTTTTTACATGAACCTATTATATCAAACCCTAATACCATTTTCCCTCCAAGTTTATGATAACTATAAAGATAACTTAGCCTTGCAACGTAAAGTTGATGCAACGCAACGTTAGTAAATAAGGAATAGATTAAGCGTGAAGCAATCGAGTAATCATTGTAGTTCACTGCTCTATTTATTTGTTTTTCAGTGATCGTAATATCCTTTATCTGTTTACCCCATGGCAACCACCAATACTGCGGCATTCTCTCTAGTGCTTTCAGCAATTCAACACAATCCTCTTGGCTTACCACCCCAGCCTTTCTTTTTGTCATTTGATAGTCAACGGCAAGTGTAGTTATAATCCCTAGTACTATTAGGCTAGAAGTTACTACTGCAGCAAGATTTACCCTGCGTGTTGATACAAATGAAACAAGCCCAGCAGAAAAAGCAACTATAGGAATGAAAAAAGTTCCAACTCTTATATAGTCTGTGCGATAATCCCTTATCCTATATAACTCATCAAGTAAAATTGGACCAAACTCCCATCCAAATAACCGATACTTTCTACGACTAGATAAGAACTCAACAACATTTTTTTGCCACTCAGGCAAACTGGATGCATGTTTCATCAATTTCTCCCCATTCCTATATTTGCACCATCCGAAACAATGAAGCTCTATCAAACCCACGTCCATATTTAATCTGAAGTTCTTTTGCAAGTTGGGAGATGATTCGTTTGCCATAGTCTGCACGTTTGTGCTTTAAGATATCTTGACCAATTCTGAAGCCAATTTCCCAATTTAACAATACTAGAGTAGAATTGAAATGTGTAGCAAGATGATTCTTTGCTCTATCTATTAAATTACTAATATCCCCTAATAAGCTAGTAGTGATATCCATCAACGCTATTTTCAATAAAGAACCATTATAGCACAAAAACTAACTTTCCTAGATTTTAATATGTATGCAAGAGGTTACTTTCACCCTGAAAAAACATTACTACTTCCTCTTATTACCTTAAATCCACAGGAAAATCTCGCTTGAGTGAGGCTATATCTACACACTACGTTTTCTTTATTTTGCTTATAACTTCCACAAGCAGTGCAAACATAAATGAAGAATACAAATATCCTTTTGGTAATTCTATATGAAATCCATGAAGTATGAGGTACACACCGACAAGTAAAATAAATAAGATAGCAATTACTTTTAAACCTGGATTAGATTTGATTAACTGGGCAGTATAACTTGATAAAAACAGCATTGCTAGCATGGAAAATGTAAACGCTGTGGCAATTATTATCATGTTATAAGTTAATGCTATAGCAGTTAATATCGAATCAACTGAAAAAACTAAATCTATTAATATAATTTGTAGCACAACTAAAAAAAATTTTGATTTAACGTTTGCTTTCTTTTTATTTTTCTTACATACAAAGATGTCATCTCGTAACTCCATAGAGCTTTTAACAATAAGGAATAATCCCCCTGCAATCATAAGTAAATCCCTTGCTGAAATATTTAGCGATGCAGTGTGAAATATAGGTTTTTGCATTGACAATATAGATGATGTAAAAAATAGTATTACAAAACGCATTAATAGCGCTAATCCAAGGCCCATAAGGCGCACTCTTTCTCTCAGCACATTTGGTACCTTATCTATTGCTAGAGAAATAAAGATTAAATTGTCTACACTAAGTATAGTTTCAAGTAGTGTAAATGTCAGTAAAGTCCAAGCATCAGCTAGCATTTTTGTCCCAAATTCGGCTCTTCTTACTCTACAATAGATGTGTAAAAATTAAGTGACTTCACTACGAAGTTTTATAGCAGCTCTTCAGAAAAACAGGATGACTGAAGCAAACGTAATATAAAGTTCAGCAGCTTCTTCTATTTTTGTTTTTGAGCAAAATCGACAATAAGAGAGTTTCTTATTTTCATGCACGCAAATAAGATAAAGCCTTATTTTCATTTTTGACTTTATTTGAAAATAATATATACTATAAAAATAGTGTACTAGGTTGAATGAATCTATATTAAAGGATCACCATCAGGCAAAGTTGTTAGAGCATTCGCTGGTTATCAGGCATCTATACCTAATCCCTTGCCACTAAAATTTGAATGGGACAATTATTTAGTTAATAGTCTTTCCAGAGCAGATCATATTTTGGGTATGTTATCCAGGGAAGGAGCTAAATTGCCTAACCCTCATCTTCTCATACGACCCTTTATAGCACGTGAAGCAGTTCTTTCAAGTAGAATCGAGGGAACTCAAGCAACTCTTGGTGAAATTTTGGCTCAAGAAGCAGGTGCTAATGTAGATCGCAATCCCGATGATTTACAAGAAGTACGCAATTATATATCAGCGCTCGATTATGGACTAAAACGTTTACAATCTTTTCCACTGTCGCTTCAGTTGGTTAAAGAAATTCACGGAAAACTTATGCAAGGTGTAAGAGGTTCTCACGCAACTCCAGGAGAATTTTGCCGAGTGCAAAATTGGATTGGAAGCCCAGGATTTACAATAGACACAGCAAAATATGTACCACCAATGCCAGGTGAATTGATGGGTTGCTTGGACTCTTTTAAAAAATTTTTACATGATAGAACATTACCCCCACTTATACATATAGATCTATGTCATTATCAATTTGAAGCAATTCACCCATTCTTGGACGGTAATGGACGTATTGGACGTTTATTAATAACGTTACCTCTGATCGAAAGAAAATTATTATCATCACCTCTGTTATACTTAAGTGCATTTTTTGAAGCTACAAGAAGTGAGTATTATGACCAACTTTACAATATAAGCAACAGAGGCACGTGGCATGATTGGTTCTCTTATTTCTTAAATGGTGTAGTACTGCAATCATTGGATGCATTGTCAAGAGCAGAACGAATTAACATTTTGATTGCAAATTGGCAAACCGAAGTTAGTTCTAAAACTGAAGGAGTTGCGAGTGGTATTGTAAGGTATCTCGCTGTAAACCCTTACTTTACTATAAGGAAAGTGGTTGAAAACTTAGGTGTCGTATTTACAACGGCCCAAAGAGCAATCGTAAAGCTTGAAGATTTAGGCATCGTTTCACAAACTTCTCAAGGAAAGAGAGATCGGGTTTATTGTGCAACTGATATTTTGAATATTCTAGAAGAACCAACTAAGATTACAGAGAACTTCGATAGCACATTGTAGCTATTGTAATGAATAAATTCAGCAAACAGCAAGCTTAAAGAGTCTGATCCAATGGACATGCTGAACAAAAAGTAAGGAGCTCCTTTTGGAGGATTATATTAACTTATTAATTAATTGCTTGACTTTTAGCAGGATTTATTATATTATTTATTAATGAGTAATGCAATCAAACCAAGGAGGATAGCATGACTGGTGACGATAACAGAAAAACTTTACAATCGATAATTGCTAGCGAAAATCACAGTATAAATAGAGTTGGAAAGTTAAAAGATTTCCTTAAACAAAACAAAGAAATAACTATTAATAAAGACACATTTGCATGTGCTTTACGATGCCCAAAAACTACAAAGGAAGCGATAGTACACGAAATTCTGCTTCATTTTATACAAAATCCTGGCGAGCAATCACTAGAACAAGTAATACAATACTTAGATGGAGCAATAAAACCTAGGATATATGCAAAAAACAACCCAATAAGAAATCTAGATGAGGAACTTCGTACTCATATAAACTTTAAAGATGAAAAGGGAAATACATTACTACATCATGCAGTTATAGGTAATAAAACTGAAGAAATAATCACCCTTCTTGTTACATATAGTGCAAATCCTTTGATACAAAACGCGGATAATAAAATTCCTTTAGATTTAGCTCAAGGAAAAACAAAAGAAGTGCTTATTAAAAGTATGAAAAAACAAGCTAATACGAAAAAAGAAAGCGCTATGATAGGCAGTTTGGTGCCTGGCGTAATAATTGGTAGTTTTCTTGGTGTTGTACTTGGAGCTGGTGTGTGTGTTGCAGTAAGTCTTTCTGGTGGTATGATACTAGGTGTAATGATAGCACCTGTTCTTGTTGCTAGTATAGCTGTTGGGCTGGCCATGTATTTTTTGAGTCAAGACTATGAACAGGCTAAAGCGATAGAAAAAACTATTAGCACTGTTAGCTCTGAAATATCTGTTGATGGTGCAACTGCCGCAAATGATAAAGAAGTGCCACAACCTACGTATAGCTGACCCAAGCAACACGTCATACCGCGATTCATTCTACAACTGTACGAACATTGTCTAGCAGGAGGGTATCATCCCAGCGCCCCTATGATGTCATTCCAGCGCGTGACGGTGGAATGGCTTTGTTGCATCACACTTTATGAGATGGTGATTTATGGTAAATTCATGTAACTATCTCAAATTTAGCCATACCAATATCAGTGAATTTATTAAGCAAATAGCATTTGATTAGCAGTTCTTTTTCTCGATTTATCTCAGATTTATTCCTAAAACTAAATCCGAATATTTGCTTTAATCTTGAGAAAAACCCTTCAATATAAGATCTTTTCCCATAATTTACTTCTTTTTTCCATTCTTTCATGCCATCTTCACCGTATAATTTTATTAACGTAATAGCAGCATTCCTGTCAGACATATAATCTATTTCTGGATGTTCTGCCGCATTGTTTATTGGTGGAATTTTTGTCTTTATATCATATTCGTTACACAACTTATAAAACTTGTGCCTATCACATGCTCTATCTGCATATAGTGCTTTTATGGCATGCTGAAAATCAACTTCTTTTAGCAAATCACAAGCTCCATAGTGATCAGAGTAGACACCGTTACTGTATTTTACAGCTATGGCTTTTTTGTTGTTTATATTCAACATTACGTGCAATTTTCTCGTTTTCTCATAGCCACGATATTTTCTGTCAGTGCTATTTTCCTTGCTGTGTGTTGTTGTATATACTAATTCCTGTACTGTCTATAGCAATTTCGATATCTTCCATATTATTTTTATCAATTCTGCAATCATTTATCTTAATATTAAGTTTCTTTTGATGCTTGTGAATAGCTGATAACTGCCAAATCTCTTCCTATTTGTTGCAAATACCCTTTTATAAACCCGACTGTTTGTCTTAAACCAATTCTAAAGAAACTGACGATTATATGCACCAAAATCACAACTTTATCACTATAAATATAGTTGCCGCCCTGCATTTTTGGACAATTCTCGTACCAATTTTCTATGGCATCATTGATATAACAAAAAATGCTTCCTCTTTCTTGGAGAAATTTGTTATATTCATGGCAGTTACTGACTCTCATTTTTTGTGGCATATTTTTTCTTCAACAGTTAAATGGCTATTTATAATGAATTTTGTCAGTAACTGCCAGTTCTTTTTACTTGAGCGATGCAACAAAGCCATCCCAGTGTCAGCTACTTGAATGATAACTGCGTTTTTTGCTTTTTTGTCATCGAATACTCCTACTCTTTATGTCATCCAAGTGTCCTGATTACTTGGATCCAGGAAATTTAATTGTTTTAAATTTTGCTCAACGCCCCTCTATACACCTATTTAAATTTTATGTATGTGCAATATAATCTATAATAACGTTGAATTTATTATCAATACAATATATTAAAAAATATTATGAGCTTCGTAAGAGAAAAAAACACCCCTGTGATGGAACAATATTTGAACCTGAAAGCTCAATACAAGGATCATCTGCTATTTTATAGGCTAGGAGATTTTTATGAGTTGTTTTTCGATGATGCTATTAAAGCTGCGAAATTGCTGAATATAGTGCTAACCAAGAGGGGCAATTCAAATGGGCAAGAAATACCAATGTGTGGAGTGCCAGCACACAGTAGCGAATCTTACCTACACAAGCTAATAGATTTAGGATTCAAAGTAGCAATCTGTGACCAATTAGAAACTGCTGATGAAGCAAAAAAGAGGGGCTATAAATCCATAGTAAAACGTGATGTAGTACGAGTTGTAACTCCAGGTACAATTATAGAAGATTCGCTACTGGAGGATAAAAGCAATAATTATCTCGCATCCATAGTTGAACAAAATGACGAATATGCTATTAGTTGGCTTGAATTATCAACGGGAAAATTTTTTCACACTTTAACGAATTTGAAAGCTCTAGATAGTGATTTATTGCGTATATCACCAAGAGAATTATTAATTTCTGAAAAATTCACTGAGGACGAAAAAATTAGATCGATTTTAAAAAATTATAAAATATCAATTACACAACACGCACAGAGTTTTTTTGAGTATAGTAAATCTCACAGAACGTTATGCGAGTTTTATAAAATCAGGGAACTTGGGAGTATAGGAAATTTCAGCAAAGTAGAAATCATGGCGTGCGCTGCACTGCTTGAATATGTCAGAGTAACACAAAGGGGCTCCATTCCAAGGCTTGAATTCCCAAAAACCTATAAGCAACAAAATTTCATGCTTATTGATGCTTCAGCAAGGAGAAATCTTGAGTTGTTTTCAACTCAATTTGGTGAAAAGAAAGGTTCACTAATTTCAGTTATTGATCACACAGTTACAGCCTCTGGTGGACGCCTGCTCAAACAAATGCTCGCTTCACCACTTGCTTGCTCCAAGGCAATCAATTTGAGGCTCAGCACTGCTCAATTTTTTGTAAATAATCATGAGCCACGCAGAAAAATACGAGAGATATTATCTAACATTCCGGATATTGAGAGGTCTTTATCGCGCTTAATACTAGGACGTGGTTCACCAAAGGATATGAACCTATTAAAAATAGGCCTAGGAAAAACTTTAGAGTTATCTGAGTTCTTATGTAAAATTGAATCAGGTGAAAATGAATCTCTCCCGCAACAATATGTCATCCAAGTAGCTGACACTGGAATCCAGATGCAGATTCCAGCGTCACGCGCTGGAATGACAGTAAAATCAGACGAGAGTGAACTAAGCACAATACATAAAAGTCTTGGTAATCATAAAGATCTATTCGAGCTTCTAAACAGCGCTATACTTGATAATAACCTCAGTTCCGTGAAAGAAGGAGGATTTATCAATCCAAAATACAACTCAGAATTATCTGAGTTATCTTATATATTGAACAACAGTAACAAGTTGGTAACTAAGCTCCGTGAGTCTTATCGCGACCTAACTGGCATTGCCGCACTCAAAATATTACACAACAATATACTTGGTTATTACGTTGAAGTGTCAGCAAATCACAAAATAACTTCGGACATATTTATTCATAGGCAAAGCTTAGCAAATAGCATGCGCTACACTACTAATGAATTGAAAGAACTAGAAAATAAAATTCTTACGGCACGTGATGCTGCAATCGGCTTAGAAGTGAAAATTTTTAGTGAACTGTGTAGTGAAGTCGCTAAAGAATCTGAAAAAATTGCTCTTGCTGCAAATGCTTTGGCAAAACTTGATATTAGAGCCACTTTTGCGGAGCTTGCAGTGCAAAATAATTACGTAAAACCCATTATCGATGACAGTAAAGAGTTCAATATCCGCAATGGGAGACATCCAGTGGTTGAAGTTAACGATAAATTCATTGCAAATAGCATCAATTTAGCTGGTATACATCTAATTACTGGTCCTAATATGGCTGGAAAAAGCACTTTCTTGAGGCAAAACGCTCTCATTGCAGTTTTAGCTCACATGGGGTCATTTGTGCCAGCAGAGAGTGCACATATTGGAGTGATTGACAAGATATTTAGCAGGGTTGGTGCAACAGATAATATAACAGCTGGTTATTCTACCTTCATGGTAGAGATGATCGAAACAGCAACGATAGTAAATCAGGCAACAGATCGTTCCTTGGTGATACTTGATGAAATTGGTAGGGGCACAGGAGTGTATGATGGATTATCTATTGCACAGGCAGTGATTGAACATATTCACAATGTAAATAAGTGCCGCGCCATTTTTGCAACTCATTATCATGAATTAACTAAAGTAAGCAAATACTTGAAGAACGTGAAATGTTTTTGTGTAAAAATAAGAGAGTGGAACGGAGAGGTTATCTTTCTACATGAAGTAATTGAAGGCATTGCAGATGAGTCATATGGAATACATGTAGCAAAACTTGCTGGTTTTCCTGATTCTGTTTTAAATAGAGCAAGTGAAGTATTTGAGGAGCTAAAGGCTTAAGAGGAAATTCTGACCTTACCCAGAAAAAGTAGAGAGAACCCTATGATATTATTTTTTGTAACATTGTTATACACGTCATGATAAGGGGGCTGGCAAAATGTGTCAAGTAAGTTTTTCGTTTCTATGTTATCCGTTACTTGGATGACAGAAAAGAGTGCTGGGATGACAGGAGGCAATGTAACCTCATTAAAAACTTAATTTCAGTCCAGTCAAGAGCACATAACCAGAGTTGCTATTTTCTACTTCAGGCTCTTTGGTACTAAATTTTACAATATCGAAATAGTATGAAGTGCCCATAAAAAATGGATATTCAAGGCTTAAAGCATATGATGTTAACTCGTTTGCTGCAATATCCCTACCACTATTGAAATATGTTAAGCTCAATTTACGAGAATCAGAATGGTAAGCAATACCTGCATTCATATAATACGTATTATTTATTTCAGGATTACGCTTCTCACCAGATTTACCGCCATTACCATACGAAAAAATGCAATCAAGATCGAACAATTTTAGCTTCAAACCAAAATTCCAGTGCAGTAATTGATTACGACATTCATAATTTTTAGAAGTTCCATCTGAGCAATCAGTTAAATTTTCTCTTGCAAATTCACCAGTTAAGGCAGTAGTAAAATTTATATTATCTGATAGGCCATTTTTATAGGAAAGGCCAGCAGCAATTAAATTGCTGTACTGTAAGTTATTTTTTCCTGGGACATAACTGAACCCGAGTTGAAAGTTATAGATTTCAGGGGAGATGTAGTTAATTGATGATTGTTTTAACCCTAGTTCGAGTCCATTATAATTACTGTAAATGTTGGGTTTTGCCCAAAATACCTTGTCTTTATCATATCCAGGGCCATTATCTCTGTTTTCGTTACCACGCAAATTTGCATAGTTTGTCCAATGACCATTTACTCCTCCAGCAGCTGTATAAATTTTTGAAGTGTTAATTAACATGCCCTGACTAACTAAACTTCTTTTACCATATTTAATTGATCCAAGCACCTGATTTTTAATGATGAAATACCATTCCTCCATGTCTAACTTTTCTATGTCTAACGCTTTTAGGTTTGCAATACCAGAAACTCCTGCCTTAACATTAAACCCCATTTGAGTATTTGGATAAACTTGCTGTAAATAAAGAAAGCGCAAGTATGAATAACTTGAAGTTTTATCCTTAGCCTTAGCATTGAAAGAACCTCTGTTGAAGGCGTAGCCGAATCTCAAATCTATTTTTCCGTCTAGTTCTACATAAAATATTTCCTTATCCAAAATTGTTCTAGAGCTAGCACTACTCTGCAAAAATAATGATGAAAGCAGTGCTACCAGGTAGTACCTTAACTTCATAAATAAACTTAAATTTTTATAAAAATTTAAGTTTAAACTCAATATAAATAAAAAACAACTTTTCAGAAGGCGCCGCTGGTAGATTTTGCTGCCCGTTTTTGAGCTATATTCCCATAAATTATTGATACACTTGGTAATTTTCGCTTTAATAACTGCTTATTAATGGCAGAATGTATACGATTAATTATTTTAGACGTACTTTTTACATCGCAGTTAATCAAAACAAAAAGCACTTTATTCTCATCAATATACCCTAGAAAATCATCACTACGGCAATTTTTACAAAAATGTTCTATGATAACTTTCAGTGCATCATTTGTCTCACTACAGCTACTATTTAAGCCAATCACTCCTATAGCTGCATTAATTTGATGTTGAAAGGCAAAATTTAATATAACGTATAACTCTAGAATAGTAGACTCATTGTTTGGTATATCGAATAAGTCATGGTTTTTATATTTTTTACCCATTAGATATTCATCTCTAAAGATTCCTAATTTATGAGACAAGCTGATATCACGTATCAATAGCTCATAATTTATTTTATTACTAGCAAATTGTGCAGTGCGGAAAACTTTTACTTTTATCTTTATATCTTCTCCTTTAGCATCAGTTAAGGAAAAACCTATCACTTTAGGTAATACATTAAGTAAATCGTGTCCATTTTCGGTATACTCTAAATAATTCTTCATGTCGTCAGCTGCTCTTGCACTTAAAATATTGATTAACGGCTTATTAAGTAAATTCCCTTCCTCGTATTTTAACAAATTCCTTGCGGCTTGATTGAGCCCTAAAATTAATACGTTTTTTTTCTTATTATCCTGACAAACAGATATCACAGCATCATCTTTCCTTCTTGCAGTTATGAAATCATCCATACTTTCATTCTATACAGCATATTTATAAGTATAATAAGATTATATTAAAATTTACTTACTTATTAATATGCTTGATTAGATATAGATAAAATTTCATACGGGATAGCTTTGTTAGCTATTTTAGGTGGTAATAAATGGATAGTCAAGCAAAATTACATTTGTAACTTTGCTTGACTTATCCGTTTTTTTTATATCTTTATTACAATCATAACCTCTAGCTCTGAGTTATACCCCTTTGTTACATTGTATTAGATGGAAGTAGAACAAGTCACGTTTAGTTGTTCTGAAAGATCTACTATAGCTAACTGAAAAAAGATTACCCCAGAAGGGATAAAAAGGTATAAAATGGCTTTAGATAAGGTAGAATGATGCCAAAGTGAGAATCTGAGGGGACGTGTTTTGAAAGTAGGTAGCTTGTGCTGTTTACCCAGTCTTACCAGTGTGGGGTTTAGCTATCCTTGGCGTTAATTCTCTCGTATGTTTTGCTGGTGTTTTAGCTTTTCATATGAAGCATGAGAAAGAATCAGACAATATTGAGGAGGCTGAAGAAGCAGTTAGGAATTATGGACCACCTCCTCCTTATAGTGAATTTAATAATTCTAATGCGGAACAGCAGTTTGGGAATTGTGAGGGGTTCTAAACCCACAACTATACGAACATTGCAATTTCAGATCCAGTGCCTTGACTACAAATGTTCGTATAGTTGTGAGCTTGACCATAAAATGATTCTTAAGAAAACAAATGCAATTTTTTGCAGGTTTCACGTATGATAAAAATTAACAGTTTTATTTTTAGCCAAATTAATTGAATCAAGCTACAAAACCTGCTAAAGTTAACTTTATGAAAGCACCCTTAGCTCAGTTGGATTAGAGCATTTGACTACGGATCAAAAGGTCGGGCGTTCAAGTCGCTCAGGGTGCACCACATTTTATAGGAAACAGAAGTCACACTTGAAATTAATATATGCAATACCTATCTTTAAAGGTTAAACACTAAACTATTATATATGAGCAAAAAAGACTACTATGATCTGCTGGAAGTAGGAAGAAATGCCAGTATTGATAAGATAAAAAAAGCGTATAAAAAATTAGCGTTAAAATATCATCCTGATAGAAATCCTGGCAATCAAGAAGCAGAGGAAAAATTTAAAGAAGTAACAGCTGCATATGAAGTTCTATCTGACTCTGAGAAAAGGGCAAGCTATGACCGTTATGGCCACGAAGGTGCTTCTGGTGGGTTTCAAGGCTTTAGCTCTGCAGGAGATTTTAGCGACATATTCAATGACTTCTTTGGTGGAGGATTCGGTGGTGGTGCAAGTAGATCAAGAGCAAAGAGGAGCACAACAGGAGTGTCTGGAGCAGACCTACGTTATGATCTTGAAATTACCTTAGAAGATGCATTTAAAGGAATACAAGCGCCTATACATTATGTGACAAATGTAAAATGTGACACATGCCAAGGCACAGGTAGCGAAGAAGCAATTAAACCAGTTCAGTGCCCCACATGCCAGGGAAGCGGTAGGATTAGAACTCAACAAGGCTTTTTTACCATCGAAAGAACATGTACTACATGCTATGGGGAAGGAGAAATAATACAAAATAAATGTAAGAAATGTGGTGGAAGTGGACGTAGAAGAGATGAAGTAAATATATCCGTTTCAATTCCAAAAGGCATAGAAGAAGGAGCTAAGGTAAGGATAAGTGGTAAAGGAGAAGCTGGAACAAGAGGTGGAAAAAGTGGAGATTTATACGTATACGTGAAAATAATTTCCCATAAAATCTTTGCTAAAAATAAAGCAGATTTACACTGTAAAGTGCCTATAAGAATGACACTAGCAGTGCTTGGTGGCGAAATCGATGTCCAATCAATTGATGGAGCTAAAATAAAAGTAAAGGTCCCTGAAGGCACTCAAACTGGTACCAAACTACGTTGTAGGGAAAAGGGTATGCCATATATGAACTCACATGTTCGTGGTGATTTATATGTACAGGTAATAGTTGAGACTTTAAATCCAAAAAATTTAACTAAAAAGCAAATTGAACTATTAAAAGCACTTGAAGAAGAGGAAAATGCAAGTGTACAACAGCAATCTGAAGGGTTTTTTAGTAAAGTAAAAAAAAAATAAGAAATCTGCTAAATGACATGAAGGAGTAACTGTTTACGGGTTTTCATTTAATCCTGCAATTCTTTGACCTTATTAATGGAAAACTTAACAATAGTGTTGATATCAACATTATTAGCCAACAGAAACTTCTTAGTTCCTTTAAATTATGTAAAAGCAATAAATTTCTTTATTTAAGGTCGAAGTTTTGCTATTCTCAGGTTTTAATAATTTAAATTTAATGAATATAAACAAAAATGAGTTTTTATTTCTTCCGCTTGGGGGAGTAGGAAGAATCGGGATGAATGTTAGCCTATATCATTATCAAGGTAAGTGGATTATGATCGACCTTGGTATTGGTTTTGCAGATGAAACTATGCCAGGTGTTGAGCTGCTCATTGCTGATGTAGATTTTATTGCTCAAAGAAAAAAAGATTTGCTTGGAATAATAATTACACATGCACATGAGGACCACTGCGGTGCAGTGCCCCACTTGTGGGAAGAGTTGCAGTGCCCCATATATACAACAAAGTTTACGGTTAATTTTCTTAAGGAGAAACTAAAGGAGTTTCGATTAGAAGGTACAGTACCTGTGAAAGAGGTGGACATAAATGGCAGCACAAATTTGGGTCCTTTTACCGTTGAGTTTATAAATATAACTCATTCAATTCCTGAGGCAAATTCAATATTAATTAGCACTGAAATGGGTAGTGCACTCCATACCGGAGACTGGAAATTTGATCCAAAACCTGTTGTTGGATTAACTTCTAATATAGAGCGTCTAAAAGAAATTGGCGATAAAGGTGACCTGCTTGCAGCAATTTGCGATTCAACCAATATATTAAGCAAGCATCACCCTGAGTCAGAAGGTGAAATTTATAATAACATTTATAACATAATAAAGCGGTCTAAAAAATTAGTTGCTGTTTCGCTATTTGCTTCAAATGTGGCACGAATTGAAACGATAAGCCAAGCTGCAAAAGCACTAAATAGAAAAGTAGTTTTACTTGGTAGATCTTTATGGAGAATAGTGAAGGTTGCGCAAGATAGTGGTTATTTAACTGATTCTCCTCAGTTTCTTGAAGCAAAGGAAGCAGTAAATTTTCCAAGGGAAAAACTGGTGCTACTTTGCACAGGTTGTCAAGGTGAGCCACTGGCAGCAACTTCAAGGCTTGCTAATAAGAGTCATCAAGCATTTAAAATGCAGCAAGGTGATACCATGATCTTTTCGTCAAAAATCATTCCTGGAAATGAAACTCGTGCGTACAACATGCTCAATGCCTTTATTGAGATGGGGGTAGAAGTTGTTACTGAAAAAACAGAGCATGTTCATGCTTCTGGGCATCCAACAAGAGAAGAGTTAAAGGAAATGTATTCTTTAATAAAACCGAAGATGTCTATTCCAGTTCACGGCGAATATATTCACACGCATGCACATGTAAAATTTGCTAAAGAGTGCGGTGTGGCAAAAGCAATAATGATTGCACCAGGTGATATTGTTAATTTGGAGAACGGAGAAAAAGTTGATTCAATCAGTGTTGACTACTTTGGTATTGATGGTATGCTGCTACGTCATCCGGAGAGCAGTGTTATAAAAATGCGTAAAAGAATGAGAGATGCCGGAGTTATTGTGGTAACAGCAGTTGTAAACAAGAAAAATAAATTGCTTACTAAACCGAAAGTATTTGTACCTGGTGTTTTTGAAGTGCTAGAAGATGCAGCTATTATACAGAAAATTGTCAAGAAAGTTGATTCGTTGTTTAGTTTACAGCCAACAAAAAAAATTAAAAATAAGATTGAAAGTTCAATATTGAGTATCTTAAAGGAATATTTACTAAAAAGACCTATAATTGAAGTCCAGATAGAACAGGTATGAAATGAAAGAATGAAGTTATTCGTTCAATTAATATTGCTTGTTTCGTTATTTATTCCTTATTTTACAAAAGCTGCTTTATATGTTGATATAAAAAAAAGCAGTGTTGGTAACATTGGTCTTGTTGTATCTAAATGTACATGTAAAACAGCGCTGGAAAGCGAATTAAGCGAAAATATTGCAAAGGTAATAGGAACAAATTTATCTAATTGTGGCTTATTTAATGTAAAACGTGGCGCGGAAGTTGAATTTAAATCTTGGAAAAGCGATACTGTAGTCACAGTAAGTTTAAGCGAAGTATCTGGTAGTGCATTAGAGCTATCATTTCGTTTATTTGACACTTTTACAAAAAGAGAATTACTTACTCAGTCAGTTGTTTTTCCAGCAAAAGACTGGAGAAAAATTGGTCACCTCGTTTCGGATGTGATACATGATAGATTGATTGGTGAGAAAGGGCACTTCAACACAAAAATCACGTATATTGCTGAAGAAAAAGATAGCAATTATAAATCCGTACGTAAAATTGCTGTGATGAATCAAGATGGAAGTAATATAAAATACTTAACAAATGGCGATAGATTTGTGTCAACACCAAGATTCTCACAAAATGGAAAGGGTATTGTTTATATCTCATACGCAAATGGTAAAAGTTATATAGTATTAAAAAATTTAAAAGACCACACTGAATCAATAATCAGCGCATTTGAAGGAGTTATTTCTGCACCAAGATTTTCTCCTGATGGTAAATCTCTTTTAATTTCCCACTCATTGGGTGGTGAAACGAATATATTATCTTTGGATTTAAGTAGTAAACGGACAAAAAAAATTACTAAAGGTTCAGCTATAAGCACTTCTCCCTCTTTTTCTCCAGATCAAAAGTATATGGTTTTTAGTTCCGATATGAGTGGGAGTCAGCAGCTGTATGTTATCGATTTTACTAACAAAAGTAAAAAACCTAAAAGAATTAGTTTTGGAAGTGGAAGATATGCTACGCCTGTTTGGTCGCCAAAAGGAGATCTGATAGCTTTCACAAAGATTCAGTCAGGAAAATTTTACATAGGGGTTATGAAGCCAGATGGCAAAGAAGAACGTCTACTTTCAGAAGGGCATAAAATTGAATCTCCGGCATGGCTACCAAATGGTAGAGAAATCATTTTCACAAGAACAGAATCACCAAGCAACTCTAAACTATATTTAGTAGACTTAGTAAAGAAAAATCAAAAAATGGTTTCCACTCCCACAAATGCTTCTTTACCGGATTGGTCTTATTCTTGAACTACTGAGCTGCATGCTCCACAGCATTGATTTATTGCCACATTAACAAGATATCCCGCTACACCACCTACTATAGTACCAGCGATTCCTGACAACACAACAGTTGCAATTACTCCAATAGCAGCAATTTCAGGTATAATTCCCATTGTAGCCAGTGTGGCTCCTATAGCGCCAAACAATAATGCTGAGCTTATAATTATCCAGCTCCTCCCTGAAGATTGTTTTTGTGGAGAATTATGTATTAAGATGTATATGAACAAGTAGAGAGAGCAAGCAAAGTTTTGCATATTGATGAAACTAGCCATTATTCTAAAGGTAAACTTGGCTGGTGCTGGGTGTTTGCTAATAATGAAGCAAGCCTTATTAAATTAGCAGACACAAGAGGAGTTAAGTTTCTAGAGAGTAGTACATTTTCTAGTTATAAGAATTTGGTTGTTACCGATAGGTATACGGTTTACAACTACTTCAGTGACGAAAAAAGACAGATTTGTTGGGCACACTTGTTAAGGGATTTCGAAAGGCTATCTACCCACTTTAAATAGTGCTATATTGGGCCTTAACTTGACGCGTATGGTTTATTTAACACTCCCGGTTAAAATAATTACTTAGCAAACAATAGGTTTCATGTAATGGTAACCCTATAACGGAAGAGTAGGAGCCGCGTAAGAACAATACGAACATCCCAGCTAGGCCTTGTATATTGCATCCCCCTGCCCTATTTTTCCACTCTTCTGATGCTAAATAATACTTAATTTCTTGTTCACTGAGACGTTTAAATTTCACTATTGTAACCACAGTTCTAATATGTTGTTTAGATTGATCGGGAGTTAATAGACACACACTGGTATATACTCTATGCCTTCTTCCTGATAACAAGCGGATGCATTTTTCTGCTTGCTCAACGTTTTCAGCTTTAAGCAATATCCTTCTACCACAAGCAACAACTGTATCAACACCAAGCACAAAGTAATTTGGATTTGAACTTTGTATTTTCTCAGCTTTACTTTTTGCCATACGGATTGAGTAATCCTTCGGAAGTTCCTTTTTTAAAGGGGCTTCATCTATGTCTGCTGGCAAAATTAAACCTGGCTCAATATTTATTTGTTTTAGTAAAGCTATACGCCTTTTCGATGATGAAGCAAGAATAAGATTATTTAGAGATCGTTCTGTCACTTGTACCTTTAAGCCTTCTAATGATCCGACCTTTTTTTGCATTCCTATCGTAAATGCTCATCTCAACTAACACCCTATCCCCGATAATGATGCGTATTTTACTTCTTCTCACTTTCCCTGATACATGACAGATAATCTCATGTTCATTGTCCAGTTTCACTCTAAATTCTGCTGCAGGTAGTAAAGCAGTTACTGCCCCTTCCACTTCAAAAATTGTTTTCGATTTCTCGTCTTTTATCATATGTTATATTATAATTTAATAATCTTTTTCAGTCTACTATAGATTTTAAATTATTATCAACACAAAAGACTTTTTGCACCCCACTTAAGTATTTCTCTTGCAACTTAACCCCAACCATCTTCACAATAATGCGAGAGGAAGGTGAGCTACCTACTTACGTTTCTACTCCTTGCCTGTGCTTTGATAGGACTTACGGACCCTAGGACTAGAACTGAACTACAAGGATGATTATCACAATTCTCCTCATTGCTATCATATGCGCTATCATTGTCCCCTTCCTGTGGAACATAAGACTTATTATCAGATTCACTATCAAAGCTTAAAGATCTGGATAACTCTATCTTCTTTCGTGGAACATTATCAGGCTCACTAGAAATGTCTCCTGTTAGAGTATAAAATTGATTGTTGAAGTCTTTTTGTTTATCAGCAAACGTTTCTTCACTTAACTCTTCTACTTGACCACGGAAAAACTCTTTTTCTTTTTCACTGTTTTGTAATTTTTTCATCAGACCTTCAATATCCAAAACTTTACCTCCAATGATGTCGCTCAATGCATCACGGTTCTCTTCCAATTCCTTAATCTCATCTTCATGCTCTCTATCCATGGATTCCAATATTGATGCTACATACTCTTTAAACTCATCATGCATGTTTTCTAACTTTCCTATCTCTTGTTCATAAGATTCCAGTTGTGCTTTATACTCATTTTCCAACCCTAGCATTTGATATTTTAAATTGCTTATAAACTGCTCCTTTTCCTTCATTATGTGTGCTGCTTGGTCTATCTCTTTTTCAAATTCTTTTAATTTGTCTTCTAATTCCTTCTTTTCTGTATTAACACCTTTCAGCTTGTCCTCTAGCTTTCTTTTTTCTTCATACACACTTTTAAGTTCTTCCTCATTCCTTTCCAGGTTTTCTTTAAGCTGCGTTAACTCCTTACGTATTTCATTTATTTCTATCTTGGATCCTCGCTCCTTTTTTTCAAGTTTATCTTTTAAATCACTAGTCTGTTTTTTTAATGCTTCAATTCTTTGCCCAGCTTCCGCAAGTTTCTGATTCACTTCTTTTTTTTCTGCTTCAGCACTTTTTAACTTATTGATTAATTCTTGGGTTACCTTTTCCGAGCATGATAATTCTTTTTGCAGATCTAATACTTGTTTTGAAAACCGTTCTTTATCTTCCTCTATATCCTTATTAGAGCGTTCTAACTTATCAAACTTGTCCTCTAAATCAGACTTTCCTTCCTGCACATGATATAGTTCTTCTTGCGATTTCTTTAATTCACTTTTTAACTCCTCCTTTTTTGCATTAGCAACTCCCAGCTCTTGCCTTAGCTTTCCTTTTTCTTCATATACACTTTTAAGTTCTTGTGCTTTCCCTTGTAGCTCTGCTAACTCTTCATCTTTTTGTGCCAGTTCAGTTTGCAATTTTGTGTTTTTTTGCTCTTCTTTTCCAAACCTGTTTTGTAAATCAGTTATTTGTTGTGAAGCAACTTCTGGTTGAGTTTCAGTGTGCTGTAAATTGACTTCTGTTTGAATTAATGCATTGCTATTAATAGAAGGAGAAGAAGGAAGGCTATTGTCATCATCAACTTTAGGGTCTGGACCTTTCGATTCCCCCCCTGGTTCCTTATCTTGATAGGCCACTATAGATTCATTTTGAAAATTATTATTAGCAGTAGGTACAACATCAGCAGCCTTACCCTTTTCTAGTGATTTCATTACAGCATCATGTAAGACGAGGCCTTGAATATATAATTCATCATTTTGCTTTATTAATTCTAGGATCTCCTCCGATGACACAAAATCTTTACCATCAAATTTTAGTACTTCAGTTATGCCATCGCTACTCACATTCATAATCATGGTACACATTCTGGATCCATTCTCTACAGGCCAAGTGCTTGTCATTTCATAACATGCGCCTTCTTCAAATTTATAACGTCTTTCCTTACCTTCTCGATGAGCGCGTATTTCACGTTTTTTATTGCAATAGATATTCAATTCTTTAATATCTTTCTCTTGCTGTAAAATGTCACTAATTCTTGTTGGCTCACTTCTATTGTAATTAATAAGGTTAACATTCAAAACTCTATTATTATTAATTTCTTCACAGTAAGCTTGAAAATTCACTTTCCATTTTCCAAAATACCTACTTGTAATTTCTTTTCCTTCCTCTACTAATTTTATGTATTTACCTATATTTTCCTCAAAGTACTCACTAACAGGTTTTTCTCTTTCTTTTACTGCTTGATCCACATACATTCGCTTAAAATCATTATCACCTATTAGATCACTAAAACGCCAATTATCATAAGCTTTTTGTATATCAGCAAAGTCCATCCTTCCTCTCAAAAGCGCTAATAACCTTATCTTATCTTCCAAATTTTCTAACTCACAATCTGTTACTATACTACTCAATTGAGAATGAATTTCTTCATAATAGGTAGAATGAGGTATGCAGTCAAAACATTGGAGAAAATTATCGAAACTGCATAACTTTTCATGCAGTTCTTTATCTTCTATAATTGAGCGAAGAAATTTCATTATAGTAAGGCTCCCAATGGAAGGCTCATCTTTTTCTACACAATTGATATGGCTCCCGAGAAGTAGAAACTTAAAAAGCCCAACACCATTGTGGACAAACTTCTTTATATCATTAACACAATCGTTGCCCTGTGGTGAACATAATTTGTCATGCAATTTTTGCAAGTCATTTATTGCCTCAATCACATATTCTGCAACTAATAATTCTCTCGGCTGATCACTTGTTTTTCCTGCCTCTGCTGTTTTTTCTTCCTTAGTCAAACCTCCAATCATAACACACCTCCTTTAACTATATTTATATTATACCAATTAACATATATTCAAAAAAATCAAACTGTATAACCACGTTCTACACTAACTTTTATTATTAACTTAATTGTGTTGAAAATAACTGCAAGTGTTAAACTTAAGCTTTTGTCTTTCATTGTACACTACTCACTATAAGTTTATAATAATACCTTATATAATAGACTTAGTATTTTGAGTTATGCAAGTATTTTTTTTTATTGGACAAAAGTTAACAAGACGTTTTCAGAAATCTTTAAGCTCAATAACATCCTCTCTTTTTGGACTAGTTGAAATTAGATGAATTGGTACACCTATTAATTTTTCTAACTTGTCTATATATTTTATTAAATTGATAGGCAATGCTTCAATCGACCTTTTACCTTGAGTATTTTCTTTCCAGCCAGGAAACTCTTCATATATTGGCTCTAATTCCTCCTGTATTGAATGCGATGCGGGTAAATAATCATACATTTTCCCGCTATACTTGTAACCAGTGCATATTTTAATTGTATCAAAAGAATCAAGCACATCTAATTTGGTTAATACAATGCTTGAAACTCCAGAAAGTTGCACAGCCTGGCGCACTAAAACTGCGTCAAACCATCCGCAGCGCCTTCTTCTATTGCTCACTGTTCCAAGCTCCTTGCCTATAGTAAATAAGCTATCTCCAATCTCGTTCTTTTGCTCAGTAGGGAATGGACCATTGCCCACTCTTGTTGTATAAGCTTTTACCACACCAATAATGTAAGCATTGGAGGCTAATCCTGAGCCTGTTATTGCTTGCGACGCTACAGTATTACTTGAAGTAACAAAAGGGTAAGTTCCGTGGTCGATATCTAAAAATGTGCCTTGGGCGCCTTCAAATATTATTTTCTTACCTTCTTTCACAAAGTCATTTAATATCCTCCACACAGGTTTTTTATATGAAAGAATTTTTTTTGAAATCCCTTGAATTTCTTTTAATATTTCTTCTTTTTTAACCACCTGGTAGTTAAGGCCTTTTCTGATAGCATTGTGGTAATTCAGAAGAGTATCCACTCTTTTATTGAGCTCATCTGCGTTTTCTAAATCACAAAGGCGTATAGCTCTCCTTCCAACTTTATCTTCATAACATGGCCCTATCCCTTTGTTTGTTGTACCAATTTTGTGATTTCCGTTTAAATCTTCAAATAGCTTTTCCTTGTCCTTATGTACGCTAAGTATTAATGGACAGCTCTCGGATACCATCAAGTTGTTATAGTTTACATCCACTCCTTTAACTTTCAATGACTCTATTTCTGAGATTAGAGCATGTGAATCAAGAGCAACACCGTTTCCTATGATGGATATTTTGCCCGTTCTCAAAACAGCAGAGGGCAGTAAATTTAATTTATAAACCTCATCATCTATTACTATAGTGTGCCCTGCATTATTTCCTCCCTGAAATCTCACAACTACATCTGCATTCCCAGAAAGATAATCTACTATTTTACCCTTGCCTTCGTCACCCCATTGCAGACCAACAATTACAATGTTATTCATCATTATTTTCTAAATTAATACATAAATATTAATGCAGTACGCTACAAATGGAAAGAGAAATCTGCGCCTTTCCTGCACCTCTTAAATAAAGAAATATACTGTCGATTTTCTTAATATATTACCAAATTATTCATCATTATATGATATAACTTACAGCATATTTACAGTAAGGTGTTATTTATGAAAGAGGCAAAAGGAAAAAATAATAAGAGTCCAGTAGTTAGATTAAAGGCCACAGCTAAAGAGTTCAATTTTAGTAAATTAAGAGCAGGTCAAGATAATGAACTAGCAAATTCTGGTGAAACAATGTTCTTAGATTTTCAAAGGATGAATTTTATTATTAACGGAAAAGAAATAGATAAAAATCTTATTATTGCATTTAAGGAAGGAGCTAAGCACCGCAAAAGCGAACTTTTTAATAGTGATGATATATATAATGACGAAATATTTAACAAAAAAGGAACAAGAGAAATAGATACCGATCATGGCAAAGCTTTTGTTGCTTCAGTACTCGAAGATATTGAGAAAGAGCTTGTAAGTAATGCATTGGGTGAGCTATGGAAAAATCACTGTGAAAATCCCAAAACTGCCAATCATCAAAAAACCGATTCATATAAGAAAGAATTTTACAATGCTGGCCAACATCTATTACCAACAGAGAAAGATGAAAACAAAGACTACCGTTCCTTTGCAAAAGAAGTTTTCAAAAAAATGTTTAGATACGCTGGGGCAGAAGTTCCAAGTGATGCTATTTTAGAAGAGCTAGTCACCAATTGTAATCAAGCAGGGTATGAGGCTGCTCCATTTATACAAACCCAACTTGCACTTGGACAGTCGTTCATAGTAGAAAATCCTAAAAAAGTAATAAATATTGATTGTGCTAACCAAAATAATGTAAGAATTAGATCTGACATGAGGCTACCAATACTCTCTGTTAAAAATCAAGTTATGCATGGTGATAAGATATGTGATCTGTCTAACTCATTAGAATTTACACTTGAGTCTCAAGATGGTAAAGACTTTGTAACATACAGAGATGGTAAATTGTCACTTACTATTCCTAAAGAGTTAAAAAATTATAAAGATGATGGCAAGAGCTTGTTTAACATTATTAAAGAATATTTTCAGAAATTCTGTGCAAAATTAGGATTTAAACCTGAGACAAAAATACAAATAGAGCATAGCTTAGGTACTCAAAGTAACTATTTAGATGGTACAATATCTACTACAGGATCGGATGCAAATGAAGAGTTTATCAATCTTTTAAGCGAAAATCTCAGAGAGAGGTTCTTGGGGTTAGGACTTGCTCTAGAAGATGTTAATGATCTTGTTGAAGTCAGAGTATCTACAGTTATGGATCTATTGAGTGATTATGCTAAATTGGAAGATAATAAAGAAAACAGAGAGTTATTAATAAGTGAAGTAGCAGATAATTTAGGGCTTTCCTTTCAAGGTAAAATAGCATCAGAAGTATTGAAAGAGTTTGATGATGAAATGTTAATGCATACAGAAGGTATAGATAATAACATAGGTCAACATATAATGGAATTAGGCTGTTTACCTTCTTTGATAAGAGGCCATATTAATCATAACCAAGTGCAGTCTGTTGTAAATACTTTTATTAAGTTAATTATTGAAGGGAAAAGCGAAGTATACAAAGAAAAAAATGCAATTAATGCAATTTATCAGAAGGTAGATAAGGCAATTGTTGAGCAAGAAAAAAGAGCAACAAACAAACAAGATATAGAAAATGATAAATGGACAGATAGAATCAAAAAACAGAAATTATCTGTGGAATCACATGAACATTTACTTTAAAGATACTGGTAGGCTCCTTGAATATTTTAGAGTTCATGGTTGCAACGGTTGCTATTTTACAATGCACCTAATCGTAAAAACTACGTGCCGTTGCATCATATGTTTCAAGAACGTTGGTAAAATGTTCAAGTTGATCTCGATTCAATACCTGATCTATTCTAGTTAGTTGGTCATTGCTGCTTTTAAAATTAGTTAGATCACATAACATAGCACGTTCTTCAGTTTCAGCAGGCAAGTATTTAAAGTGACCAAAGATATTTTACCTAATTTTCTCTAGCATATTTACCTGTATACTTACAAAGCTACCTAATACCGCACACTAATTTCTCTCTTTATCGTATATAAATTAATTAAGTAAAGCGAATACAGTATCCACACTACTAAAAAAAATGTGGCACAAAACATAAACATTACAATGAGTGGCAACAGCAAAGAACTTTCTATTGCTATTCCACCTTTTCTCAAAATGCTTGCAGGCTGGTGGAGAGTAGACCATAAGTTCACGGAAAATTTTACTATGGGAATATTTATAGCACTAAAAATGGCAAATACTGCTGCTGATTTTTCTGCCCTCGCTTCATTATCAAAAGCGCTCCACAATGAAAGGTAGCCAACATATAGGAAAAATAAAATTAGCATTGAAGTAAGCCTTGCATCCCATACCCACCAAGTGCCCCAGGTTCCTTTTCCCCAGATGCTACCTGTGATTAAGCATATTGCAGAAAAGACTGTCCCTGCAGGAGCAGCAGCATGTGCCAAGACACTAGCAATGCTATTGTTCCACACCAATGAAATGAAACTAAGTGATGCAATTAATCCATATATTCCAAGAGCAAGCCATGCAGAAGGCACATGAATGTACATAATTCGTACAATTTCTCCTTGTTTATAATCTTCTGGGGAGAAGAATAACGCTAAAAACATTCCAATTAAAAAACATGCGAAACAAATAATCCCAATCCAAGGTAGTGCTTTTTTAGAAAAAGAAGTGAAATTTGTAGGCTTTAATAAAAACATTCGTTTTGAGAATAATTGTGTTAAGAATTTACCAATTAGTTTGAGTTTTATCAACAAGATAGTTTTTCTGCATTGACATAGATTAACAAATTAGCACAATTTCAGTAGCCGATTGCTTGCTATTATTTTTAGTATAACACTATATAAAACATGACCCTTAAAAAGCTTAATTTACACTTAGTATCAGATTCAAGTGGTGAAACTGTTATATCAGTTGCAAAATCAGCTCTGAAACACTTTCGTTCTGTAGAAACAATCGAATATGTTTGGTCTTTTGTGAAAGGAGAAGAGCAGGTTGACAAAATTTTGGAGGAAATTAATAAGAAAAGTGATGAGCATAACTTTGTTATATGCACTATTACTGATGATGAGCTAAGAAAATATCTAAAAGATAACTGTATAAAGTTGAAAATTCCCTATAGAGCAATATTATCACATATTATTAGAGAAATTTCGTCCTATCTTGAAATTGAAAAAGACGAAAAGCTTGACTTGCATACTGAGATAAATAACGAATATTTCCAGCGCATTGAGGCAATAAACTACACTATTAATCATGATGATGGACAAAGTATTCAAGATATTAATAAAGCAGATATAATTTTGGTTGGAGTTTCACGCACATCAAAATCTCCCACCAGTACGTATTTAGCTTATCGAGGCTATAAGGTTGCAAATATTCCTTTTGTTAGTGGAGTACCCTTTTATGTCGACTTGGCAAAATTAAAAAATAAACTAACGATAGGGGTAACAATAGACGTAAGTAGGCTAATAGAAATACGCAAAAATAGACTTACTTCAATTAACAACGAAGATAATAATATATATGCTAACCCTGAGAAAGTAGAAAAGGAAATTAAAGAAGCAGAGGAACTATTTAAGCAGAATAACTGGCCAATTATTGATGTCACGCAAAAGTCAATCGAAGAAGTATCAGCAACAATTATACAGTATTTTAATAAAATGTGAAAAATTTATCAATTGACTAACTCTCTGTAAGTGATCATAATGTAAGGTAATTTAAT
The DNA here is from genome assembly GCF_964027115.1 of Wolbachia endosymbiont (group A) of Myopa testacea. Taxonomy (NCBI): domain Bacteria; kingdom Pseudomonadati; phylum Pseudomonadota; class Alphaproteobacteria; order Rickettsiales; family Anaplasmataceae; genus Wolbachia; species Wolbachia endosymbiont (group A) of Myopa testacea. The sequence continues at coordinate 536,179 of NZ_OZ034729.1, read as the reverse complement.
TCTTACTATAGATATGAAAGTCAAAGGGTCGCTAAAATCTCATCGTAACAGAGATAAAAATTGTAAAGTTGTGAAAAGGGGTGGTAAGATTTACATTATAAACAAGGTAAAGCCAAGGTGTAAAGCGCGTCAAGGTTCTTAGCTTTTTGTTCACCTTTTCATGTTATGTATTTCTTGTATGTGAAAGTATGGTGCTTATATCTAAAAAGAAGCAAAAGTTACTGTGTTTAAGCGCAGCCTTATTCATTTCTTCTCTTACATTATATTTTAGCATTAGCACAATTACAGGTAAACGTGGCTTATTGACGTTAATCGACTTAAAAAAAGAGATTGAGTACAATAAGCTTTTGCTAAAGGATGTCTCTTCTGAAAAGGAAAAGTTGGACAATAAAGTATTTGGCTTATATGAAAAAAGCTTAGATTTAGATCTGCTTGATGAGCAAGCAAAAAATGCTTTAGGTTATGTGAACCCTAATGAACTTATGGTTGTTCTTGACGTGGAATAGCAGTAGACTTCTTGCGTTACCTCCTGTCATTCAAGCCCCTTTCTTGTCACCCCAGTGCCCCTATGGTGTCATTCCAGTGCTTGACACTGGAATGACACCATTATAGAGTGAACCAGTGTCAGCTACTTTCATGACACCATTCTTTTTTCTGGATTCCAGTGCCAGTTACTTTCATGACACCATCATAAAGTGAAACTAGATTCCAGCGTCACGCGCTGGAATGACAAAAAAGAGTAGGTTTTTTATGTGATTATGCAAGAAGCTAGCGTAAATTTAAGTTTTATCTACCGCTTGATCAAAAAAGAATAAGTTTAGTAAAAAATAATGATATTATTAGTGGAACATAAAATAGTCCCACTGCAGTACTAATTAGAAGCAACAGAGTAGCTTTATCTGGTTGATAATTCAAAATATTAGCAAGTATTATACTGGACCCAGAAACTGGAATAATAGCCAGCAACATCAGTGCTTTATATATACTCTCGTCGTATACACCTATAACATGTTTGTCTAGAAGGACAATTCCTAAAACAAACAGTGGCCAGAATATGTACTTTGCTGTAATAGTGATCAAAGCAAGCTTCCAATCTACTTTAAAGCTTGTAATATTTGCAATGCTCACTCCAAGTAGCATCATCCCTAATGTGACAAATGTACTTCTAATATTCATCATAACATCTGTTAAAAAAGTAGGTATTTGTATATCATATATACTTAAAAAGAAGCCCAGAACCATCGCATAAAGCGAAGGAAGTTTGAACAACTTTAATATGCATTCTTTTGCGGTATAAATACCATTTGCAGCTATGTAAAATCCTAAGCTATTTTCAAACAACGCCATTCCTATATAACAAACAACATATACAGATACTGAATCTTCATCAAACAAAGCCATGGCAATCGGCAGGCCAAAATAACCCATACTTGTGCTGCCCGAGCTAAACGCTAATATGTTTCTCGTGTTATCCTTAAATAAAAAAGAAGAAAGATAATACACTGATAAGGACATAGTGCTACCTATAAACCATATCAAAATCGGCAGAGAAATTACTTTTAAATTAACTTCTGTATGAGAGACTCCATATAAAATCACTATTGGATTAGCTATATAAAAGAGTATTTGAGATATAGTGTTTCTATCAATTTTAAGACATTTTCCTGCTAAATAACCAATAAATATTGTAATATAAATAGGTAATATTTTTAGGAAAAGAGTAAGGAACATACTAGCCTATTGTGATACTTTTGACTGATAAAGTGATATTAGATCTTAAGGTATTATAAAAGTAAACAAAATTTATTTTCCAATTTATCCAGCTCATAGTTAATTAAAAAAGATTCACTTAGTGTCAAAATTTGTTTTTACATAAGACTTAAGAATGACATTTTTATGATAAAATTATGTTAAGTTTCTATAAAGCTTCTTGCATATTTTTGAATAATGATGAAAAATTAAACTGCTTGTGGTAATTTAGACGGACTGTTGAAAAAGTAAGAGGAAATAAGTAAAGTTAGGACAGAGAGTAAGGGCTTTAACATAGTTGTCATATTTTTCTTTAATTAACCCTAGTGTCCAATTTACCCACCATAGCTTCACATGAGGTGTTTCTAACCATTTTAATAACAGTAAAAAATGTTCTTCTTTCAACACTTTAAATGTGATATTTTTATTCATTAATTAAAAATTTCAAATGTTACTACCCTTTCTATTAATCCTGTCTCTAATTGCTAAGTTCATTGAAATTGACATTTCCGTACCTAGTTTTCCTGATATGGTGCACTATTTTAACGTATCAGAAGGCACAATTCAATTAACTATTGCTTATAATTTCCTAGGCTTTTGCATAGCAGTTTCATTAATGAAATTGTAGGATGGCGTGGTAATTATGCAACTGTTGCAATACTTTGTTTGATCTCTTGGGTTTTGCTGCTTTTTCTGTTACCAGAAACAAAAAAGGACCGCGATATTTTTAGTTTGAAAAAAATGACGAAAGATTACAGAAAACTACTATCTAGTCCGAGGTTTGTTACGTTGTCTTTAATGTCAAGCCTCTTTTCTGCCGCTTATATGTCATTCATCACTTGTGGACCTTTTCTGTATATAAAGACTTTTGGTTTATCTAGCACTATTTATGCACTACATCAAGGTGCAATAGTTGGGTGCTTCTCACTCATTAGTCTATTTGCTGGCAAAATCTTACAGAAACTTGGAGCAATATGGTGTGTAATTTCTGGTACGAGCGTGGGTGCTATTGGGTCTCTATTGCTTGTAATATTCAGTATAATTGTACCCCACTCTTTCTACTTACTAACACTGTCTATGATTATTTTTTCTATCAGTTGTGCAATTTGCCAGCCAGTGATTTTTAATGCATCAATAAATGTTTTCCCTGAAATTAAAGGCACAGCTTCTTCTGCAGTCTCGTTCATTAGAGCTTTTATCATGGCTATTTTTATCGGCTTAACAAGCTACATTTAAAACGGTCAAGCAATTAGTGTAGCTGTTCTTGTTCTATCCGCGATAGTACTAGAACTTGTTTTTACTGCCTGTTTATTGTTTTTAAAAGATCCGGTATAATTAATGATCTTTTTACAGATGTGAGCGATTAACTTTCCCCGGCCAATCTTTCTGCTTCATTACGTGAAATTAATGCCTCAATAAATTCATCTAGTTCACCTTCTTTTATAATCTGCTCTAGCCGATGTGAAGTTAGATTAATTCTGTGGTCTGTTATTCTTGATTGTGGAAAATTATATGTTCTTATACGCTCGGAACGATCACCAGAGCCAATCTGACTTTTTCTCATTGTTGACCTTTCCATTTCTTTTTTTTGTCTTTCAATTTCGTATAGCCTTGCCCTCAATACTTTAAGCGCTTTAGCTTTATTTTTGTGCTGCGATTTTTCATCTTGCTGTATTACAATCATCCCTGTTGGCAAGTGGGTGACCCTTACTGCGCTGTCAGTTGTATTCACTGATTGCCCTCCAGGACCACTGGATCTATAAACATCTATTCGTAAGTCTTTTTCTTCTATTTTAAAGTCAACTTCTTCTACTTCAGGTAATATCGCAACAGTAGCGGCAGAGGTATGTAACCTTCCTGAGGATTCAGTTTCTGGCACTCTCTGTACTCTGTGTGCTCCTGATTCAAATTTCAACCTTGCAAAAACTTCTGTTCCATTAATGAGTGCAGAAGCTTCCTTATAGCCACCTATACCTGTATTAGAAATGCTTATTGGCTCGAACTTCCAATTTCTTCTTTCTGCATATTTTTGATACATACGAAATAACATTGCTGCAAATAATGCTGCTTCTTCTCCTCCTGTACCTGCTCTGATTTCCAATATTGCATTTCTTAAGTCATCTTCATCTTTAGGCAATAATGCTAACTTTAGTTCTGCTTTTACTTTTGGTAATAATACCTTGTGCTTTTCAAAAAATTCTTCTTTTGCTAACTCTTTTATATCACCTTCGCTGTTTTCATCTTTCATTATTTCCTCTAAGTCTGAAATTTCCTCTTTCAGCGTGTTATATTCATCAATTATCTTGATTATTGGCCTGAGCTCAGAGTATTCCTTTGAAAAGGTAATGAATTCTTTTTGACTTAAATTGGTAGGGTTTTCCAAGTTCCTTTCTATATCACTAAATTTTTTCTTTAAGTCTTGTAAATTATTCTCTATATTCATATAGCACAGATCTAGTATTTTAACTAAGTAATACATACTGAAATAAAAAATTTCTTATATCAAGCAATAACACTATAATATATCTACTACCTTCTACTTGAATATAATGGCAAGACAGATAACATCAAGCTGCAATTTCATATTTGGAGCTTCGGACATGAAATCATTACCAGATGAGTCGGCTCCAGAGATTGCGTTTGCTGGTAGATCAAATGTAGGAAAATCCAGTCTGATCAACTTACTGATAAACAGCAAAAAAGCTGCCAGAGTTTCCTCTAAACCTGGATGTACTAGACAAATAAATTTTTACTCTATGTACAATGATAAATTCAGACTTGTTGACCTACCAGGGTATGGTTATTCCCATGCAGGTAAGGAGGAAATTATACAATATTTAAACTTAATTGAGTATTATCTAATTCAAAGAAAAAATCTAAGAAGAGTGTTTGTGTTGATAGATAGCAAGGTAGGATTAAAAGAAATAGACAAAGACTTCATTTATTGGTTAATATATAATAATATTAACTTTAACGTTGTGCTAACAAAAATAGATAAAGTGAGTCAAAAAAGCCTAGATGCCATTCTAGAAGATACTCAAAAATGGATTAATAATGAGAATGTGTCAATTCATCAAATAAGCATCCGTGTTAAGCATAAAATAATCAAGGTAAGAGATGAGTTTTTCAAGTTTACAAGATAAAAAAATGAAAAGTAGTGAATTTTTAAAGGGTGAAGTATCATTTGAACAAAAAGCAGAAATATTACTTGAAGTGCTGTCTAGCATACCTAGCTTTGTGGGTGAAACTTTTGTCATTAAATGTGGCAGCGTAACGATCTCAGATGAAACACTATTCTATACTTTTGTGCATAATGTTGTCTTATTAAAGCAGCTTGGTATAAATCCGGTGATAGTTCATGACGGAGAATATGAAATTAACTCAGTGTTAAAAATGCTGGGTATGGACAGTAAGTTTGTGAATGGTATCAGACTTACAGACAAAGACACTATGAAAATCATTGAAATGGCACTGTGTGGTTCAGTTAATAAAAAAATTGTTCAGCATATAAATTCTGCTGGTGGTTCAGCTATTGGATTATGTGGAAAAGACGGCAACTTAATAAAAGCTGAAAAGATAAGCGCTACGCTTAAGGAAGACAGATCAAATAACATCGAAAAAATACTAGACATGGGATTCATCGGTAGGCCCACTGAAATCAATCCTGATATATTATTTTTTATTGAAGAATCAGATTTTATACCAGTTATTGCACCTATCGGTCATGGAAAAAATGGGGAAACATATCATATTGATGCCGATAGCACTGCAAGCACAATTGCAATTGCAGTTTCTGCATCTAAAATGATAACCTTTAGCGATACAGGTGAAGAAATAGATAAAATTGGTGGCAGGAAGATATCTGTTAAAAATTTAAATGCATCGATTGATTGTGGCAAAATTCAAGGAGAAAAATTTATTGAAAGGCTTATGGCATATACTAAAATGGTAGAGGAATGTGCTGGAGTTGTTCACATAGTTGATGGTAGAATACCTAACATTATGCTTGATTTATTTACTGAGAATAATTCAAGCATATCAATTGTGAGTGATTTATAACTAGGCTGCTCACAACTACACGAATAGACTTCTTGCATAACCATATGACGAACTTTTCTTGGGAATAGAAACGAAAAAACTTACTTGACAAACTCCGCCAGCCCCCTTATCATGACAGTGAAGCTATTGTATTTGCTTTCGCCAATCTGCAGATTAAAAGGTAAGGATTACTTAATGTATCGGCGTTTTATGTTCAATTTTTTGCAGTATATAGATACTGTATGTCTTTACAAAACTTCATCTACATCTAGATTTTTATCTAAATAAGCTGAACGCGCTTACAAAGCGTTACAAGACATCAAAAAATGCCAATACTCGACAAAGATAGTAAAAGACTAGCTAACTCGGGGATTCTTTGTCTTTTTTTCTACTTGGTAAATTTCTTAAACATTTGCAGCGTAGGTTAGTTGCAATTAAAAGCAGCTGAATTTCTCTTGTCAAGCGTTTAAAACATAAAAAACGCCAATATTTTAAAGCGGATAATAACCACGGGGCTTCTTTTGCCTTTTTTCCTTTGGTAAATTTCTTAAATATTTATGGCTAAAAGAGCCCAAGAGAGGTGTCATTCCAGTGCTCCTTTCTCGTCATCCCAGTGCCCCTATGATGTCATTCCAGCGCGTGACGCTGGAATCTAGTTCTTATTGTACATTTACTTGGTGTAGAGTTAAGTTTCCTGGATCCCAGTGTCTGGGCACTGGGATGACATCATAGGGGCACTGGGATGACGAGAAAGGAGTACTGGGATGACACCTACGCACGCTCACTTTGTCATTCCAGCGTGTGACCAGAAAAAACATAGACCCCAAGTGTCAGCTACTTGAACAACATCACTTTGCTTAAAAATTGCAACGTTTGTACACGGTATGACGTTAGCTATTGTGCTACACTTTTCCCCTTTCCCCTGAAACTAAAATCTATATACTTAACTTTAGAAACTTCAAAATACGATGCGATCTAATATTAGAGAGTTATTTTGCTATATAAAGCCTAATCTATCTTATTTCATCATAGCTTTTATTGCAGTTTTATTTTCAGCCTTAACGATCCTCCTCTTTGGCAGAGGCTTAAGCAACATAATTGATTCTGGCACAGAGCACGATTTTACTACCAAACTATTAGTTGCAATACTTATAGTTTTAGCCATTTCTCTCACTGCATTTACTCGGTTATATTTCATTGGCATTGGCAGCGAGAAAGTTATCGCAAGAATCAGATATGACTTATATAGCAGTATCAGTGACTTGCAACCAAGTTTCTTTGAGAACACAGGCGTACAAGATGTTATCTCAGCACTCATTACTGATACCTCTGCGCTGCAATCAATAATAAATAGCAGCCTACTCACCATATTGCGAAATTTTGTAATATTAATTGGCAGTGTTGCCATGTTATTATATACAAATCTGCACCTAACTGCGTATGCAGCCGCAATAGTACCTATACTACTCATTATTATGACCTCATTTGGAAAAAAAGTGCGTAGCTATGCACGCTTTGCCCAGGATAAATTAAGTGAGCTTGCATCACTTAGTGAGGAAAATTTTCGATCTATAGTGACTATCAAATCGTTTGTACTCGAAGAAAATGAAAAAACCCGTTTTAAGGAGCATTTAAACTCAGTATCAAAATCATACGTAAAATTAGTACTCTTGCGTGCTATTTTAGTAACTCTAGTTATCACGTGTGTGATAGGTTCACTAGTTGTTTTGCTCTTTTTTGGTATTAAAGAAGTCTTAAGCAATAATATAACTATTGGAGAACTCTCCTCATTTGTGTTTTATTCAGCGCTTGCGGCAGGAGCTATAAATAATTTGAGCGATAATATCAGTGATTTACAACGAGGTCTTGGAATAGTAGAGCGTTTATTTGAATTTAAAAATATGAAAAGCTCTATAGCAGATGCCAATGATCCTATAAAAATTTGTAGTGTTCAAAAAGGAATTTCGTTTAATGGCGTGACATTTTTTTATGAATCTCAGTCTGATAAGCCAGCGTTAAATAACGTATCATTTTCTATAAAGGCAGGTCAACTAGTATCAATTGTTGGACCATCTGGCAGTGGTAAAAGCACCATTTTAAAACTTCTGCTCCGTTTTCATGATCCAAGCAGAGGCAGCATTACTATCGATGAGCACAATATTAAGTCAATTGCGTTAAATGACCTCAGATTGTTGTTTGGCTTAGTGCCACAAGATAACATAATATTCTCTTGCTCAATAATGGAAAATATACTATATGGCAAACCTGGTGCTGAATATGAAGAAGTGAAGCAAGCAGCTATCAGCGCTTATGCGATGGAATTTATTGATAAGCTGCCTGATAAATTTGATACATTTGTAGGAAAAAGAGGATTAAAACTTTCTGAAGGACAAAAACAACGTATTATAATAGCAAGAGCCATACTCAAAAACCCTCAGGTTTTAATACTGGATGAAGCAACCTCTGCCCTTGATTATAAAAGTGAGAACCTCGTGCAAAAAGCATTAAGCAAGTTAATGCAAAACAGAACAACGATCGTAATTACACACAGACTATCAACTGCACTTAAAACTGACAAGATTATAGTAATTAATCACGGAAAAGTAGAAGAAGTAGGGACTCATGACTCCCTAATAAGTAAAGACGGGTTGTATGCAAAACTGGCGAAGATACAGTGGAATTGAAAGAAAATTTACATCATATCGTTAGTTGATATGCTAGATTTATAATTAAAGTTATTATATCTTTAATCATTGTGATTTATAATAACATCATAGTATTTTTTTAAGGATTATTATGTTTTCTCATTGCAGTAATTTACCAAAAATACCATTTACGGGTTATAATTTGCCAGCTTTACCAGCACCAGTATTGAACTGTGCACAAGCTTGTGCACCTGCATACGCAACTTATGCTACTAATTCGTGCCACAATCATTTTAACTCATATCATAACTATTATGACACATGTTATAATCCTTGTGATGAATTTGGGTTTCTTTATTAGAAGATTGTTTTTAAACAACTCATAAACGCACGTCTAGCTATACGTGCTTCCAAGAGCACATGGTTTCCCATGTGCTTCACATTTTGCTTGAAAATATAATAAACAGGTGCTTACTTGTTATTCACAGTAACCATATATTACAATTTATTTCAGCAACACGACTAATTTGACTACTGACAGCTTCTTCTTGGAATCTTATCATTATTCTACCATAGTAAAACTTTTAACTCTAATATCTGCTACATTAAAGTCGTATTTTGAAATGTACTGTAAGTTTGTATATGCTAATTTTAGCCTTAAAATTATTAGATCATTAACTTTTTTATCCTATAATAATTCAATAGTTATTTTTTAAAGGATTCTTATGAATTATAATTTTTCCTCATCTCTACGTGTCGGTTCATGTATTCCTACGCGCACAGCTTGCACAACTGACCCACGGTACCATCATAATTTTGATCCACATTGTCATAACCACTTTAACCCACATTGCCATGACCACTTTGATCCGTGTTGTGATAGACTCGAATTAAATATACAGCTTCCTGATATAAAAATACCTCCTCGTCCTGATGTAAAATGTCCTGAGGTAAAAATACCTCCTTGTCCTGAGTGTCCTGCTTGTCCAGAACCTAAAAAACCAATTGACTTTTCAAAACTCACAATAGCAGTTGACGCAACTTCTGGAGAGATTAAAGATGCCATTACTAAGAAAACTAGTGGCTTAAAATTTGCAGACTGTAAAGAAATTATAGATAAAACTGACAACGACCTTGAAATTGGTCCAGACAATCGTCTCAAAGGAGGATGTGATAGCAATTCTGAATGCAAAGCTTGTGTGGATGCGATAAATGCTTCTATAATAGACTCACGCAAAGAACCAGCATTTTTTCAGAAAAAATGTCAGTACCAGAAGATACTGTTCATATTATATAAAGGCAACCAAGGTGTGTACATTGTTAGTACAACCCCCCATTTTATGTTAATTCTTATTTATTAATGGAGCTATTTTATGTTAAAAAACACTTTTCCTTATTCAAATTATAAGCATGCAAGTCATGTACGTCAACTGCCACGTATGTTAAAAATTAATTTACATACAAAGCTAGATGATTGTAAAGACCCTAAGTCCGAGATTGATGATAAGACTAAGAATGAACTGAAAGAAAAGATTTAAAATGAACTAGAGAAAGATCTTAAGTTTGAGATTGATGATAAGACTAAGAATGAACTGAAAGAAAAGATTTAAAATGAACTAGAGGAAGATCTTAATTGTGAGATTGATGATAAGACTAAGGGTGAATTGATAAAGGAAGTAGAAGAAAAAATAGACAAAGAATTAAGGGTAAAGTTAAATTGTGACATATTAAAAACGTGTAACCTTGAAGAGAGAACTAAAGAAATAATTGATGATGGTGGGTGTAACCGAAAAGGATGTGAAAACAGCAAAAAAGATGGTAACTATATTGACGTAAGTAACGATGGTAAGCTTTATATAAGAGAGGCAATAAATAAATTATACCCTGACTTAAGTGCAGACATTATTGACAAGATTAAAACTGATGATTATTATGTAAAACAATTTGGTATAACGGCAACTAACTGCAATAAGAATGGCATGGAATACCCTTTTATCACTTGGAGAAGAACTATGAATTCATGGTGCGTTACTATTCCTTCGAATAGTACTTGCAAAGAATCTTATAATATACGCCAAGTTGGTAACAAAGATTATTGGCCTGATTGGTATGCATCTTGTAAGAATAGCATGTTTTCTGACAATAGTTATTTAGTTAACACAAGAGCATATTACTACCCTGACAGTATTGACAGAGGTAAGCCAATGGCGGTGCTCTCTCAAAGTCAATCACTGATGATTGCTGACAAGAAAACAGATAGACTTGTAAGAAAAGATGGAACAATAAGTAATAAAACTTTTGATGAATGCAGAGCATTTTTTGATCAGAAGGAAAGAATAACTGATTGTACAGAAGGTGGCAGAGATTGTGAATTGTGCAAAGAAGTAATTTGGGATTCTTCGGAGGTAGTGCCAGTGTTTTTTATATAATTATCATTAGCTATAAATTACATCAGATAACCCTTCAACTCCTTCCATTTATCCACTATACTGCTACAAGTCTTATAGCTTTTTAGTTAATGAACATTTTCAAGCAGGTTTCCTCTCTAATTTCCAGCAAATTAAATGAGTTGAAGCAAAGGGGTGTCATAAATACAAGTGCGGCAAATTTTATTGTAGAGCCTCCAAGCAATAGAGCACATGGTGATATCTATACAAATGTTGCTATGGTGCTTGCAAAGCATGAAAAGAAGAATTCAGTCGAGATTACAGGGATGTTAGCAAGAGAATTTAAACCTTTTGATGAAGTTGCAAAAGTAGAAATAGCAGGCCCTGGTTTCATCAACATGCACTTAAAAATAGAAGTATGGCATGGAATTTTAAAACAAATAAATGAGCTGAAAACAGAGTTTGGCACCCTAGATATAGGGAACAATCAGGCCATCAATGTTGAGTTTGTATCTGCAAATCCAACTGGTCCAATGCATATTGGTCATGCAAGAGGAGCAGTATTTGGTGACGTTCTGGCAAATTTATTGAAAAAAGTTGGTTATAAAGTTACTAAGGAATACTATATTAATGATGCTGGAGCGCAGATAGATACACTAATAAAGTCAGTATATTTGCGGTATAAGGAAGCTCTGGGAGAAAAAATCAGCATCGAAAAAGGTTTATACCCAGGTGAATATTTAAAACCGATAGGGAATGGGCTGGCCAAAAAATATGGCAAGGAGCTTCTAGAAAAGCAAGATAATCAGGTGATTAGGGAATATACTTTAAGTTCTATATTAAAACTCATAAAGGAAGACATGAACTTACTTGGGGTAAGTCATGATGTTTTTACTTCAGAGTATGAGCTACAAAAAAGTGGCAAAATTGAAGAGAGTATAAAGATATTGTCTGACAAGGGTTTGGTGTATGAAGGGTACCTGGAGAAACCAAAAGGCAAAGAAAGTAAAAATTGGACTCCCAGAAAAAAGATGTTATTTCGCTCTACAAAATTTGGTGATGACGTTGACCGTGCATTGAAGAAAGAGGACGGCAGTTGGACTTATTTTGCCTCAGATATCGCTTATCATTTTGATAAGATATCACGTGGTTTTAATAATATGATAGTAGCAGTCGGTAGTGATCATAGTGGTTATATCAAAAGGCTAAAAGCAGTTGTCTCTGCACTAAGTAATGATCAAGCAAAAATAGAGGTAAAACTGCATAATATTGTGAATTTTTTCGAGAATGGCAAACCTGTTAAGATGTCCAAAAGATCAGGAAACTTCCTCACAGCAAGAGATGTAGTGGAAGAAGTTGGCAGGGACATAACTCGTTTTATAATGTTAACACGCAAGAATGATATGGTCTTGGACTTTGATTTTGCTAAAGTTAAAGAACAGTCAAAAGACAACCCTATTTTTTACGTGCAATATGCGCATGCTCGTGCTCACTCATTAATGCGTAATGCTCCAAAAGAGCTCCCAACAGCAGATCCTTCACTTTTAAAGACAGATGGGGAGCTCTTCCTCATAAAAACCTTAGCAAAGTGGCCAAATGTGATAGAAACAGCGGCAAGGCTTTGTGAGCCACACAGAATTACTTTCTACTTACTTGAAGTTGCAGAAGCGTTTCACGTTTTATGGGGGTATGGCAAGAGTGATTTAAACATGCGGTTCATACTGGAAGACAACTTAAACCTCACCGCTGCAAGAATGTTTCTCGTACAAGCCTTAGCGCACGTCATCGCTTCTGGACTTTCCATCTTTAATATAGAACCTTTGGAAGAGATGAGTTGATTTTTTTGCCATAATACATGATAATTAAAATATTATTGAAGTAGGGGTAAAATTATGACAATGAACTATGAGCAGTTGAAAAGAATGTTAAGCGCGGTTGATAAGGAGGAAGGCTTAAGTAAAGACAACGTAATTGACAAAATAAAAGAGGAATTAAAGAAATATCCAGAAGAATATAAGAAATGGGAAGAAGCTGGTTTTGATGTAGATTACCTATTTGAAATTAAAGATGATACACTAATAGCATATGATCGATTTACATTATTGCATTTAGCTGTTTTATGTGGCTATGAAAAAATAGTAAACCTTCTAATAGAAAATGATGCAAGTGTTGATGTAGAATACAAAGGGATGACTCCTTTACATTTTGCTGTTGGAGGAGGTCATACAGAGATAGTAGAAATTCTAGTAAAAACTGGGCGAAGGTTGATGCAAAAGATAGAAATGGATACACTCCTTTACATTTGGCTGCTAGAAATGGTCATACAGAGATAGTTAAAGTTCTATCACAAAGCAATGCAGAAGTCGATGCAGTAGATAAAAATAAAAAAACTCCTTTGCATTTGACTGCTGAATATGGTCGTATAGGCACAGTAAATGCTCTAATACAAAACGGAGCAGATGTTAATGCGTTGGATCAACGTGGATGGACTCCTTTGCATTTTGCCGCTCGAGATGGTGATGAAGATATAGTAGGTGTTCTAATAACAAATGGTGCAAATCCTTTGTTGAAAAATAAAGATGGAAGCACTCCCAGAGGCTCAATGTACACTGGGAGCTGTTCTGTATTCGGGCAGGTAAGAAAAGACTTGGGGAATGTTAAAAGCTATACTAAAATTGAGCAACTTTTAAAGGAAGCAGAAGAAGAACAACTGAAACAACAAGCAACAAAGCAACTTCTAAAGGAAGAAGAAAAACAACTCAAGAAGTTAAACAAAGAAGCGAACCATTCATCACAAGATAACCAGAATACAACACCCCTCCTGGAAGAAACAGAAAAAAAACAACCTACATCAGCAATTAAAAAAGGTCTTTTCGCCAGTGGTGCAGTCGCAGTATTAGGCACTGCTGTAGAAGTGGCACTTTTTGCAACCGGAACAGTTGCAGTTGAGTTGATATCTATAGTAATAGCAGTGGCTGCAATTGCAGCAGCAGCACTAGCAGTTGGTGGTATCACATATATGATGTTAAAACCTAGTACTGAAATGGATGAAGTGGAAAAAGAACAAGGCATAATTGGGGATGAGCGGAAAGCTTGATCTGCTGGATTCCAGTTTCAGCTACTTTCATGACATCATCCTTTTTTCTGGATCCCAGTATCGGCTACTTGGATGACAGGAGAAGGCACTAGCCTGACAACCGTCATCCCGCTACGTGTTAGCGGCCGCAGCGGTATAGCTATCTTCAAAAATACGGTTGAATAATTGTTAATAATAGTGTATAATTATTAATATTTTCAAGCATTTTTGCCATGGCTCTTTCTAAATTTCTCGATCCAAAGTTAGATTTAACATTTAAGAAAATCTTTGGCACTGAAAAAAATAAGAATATTCTTATCCACTTTTTGAACGATATTTTAGGATGTACTGAAGTCAATACTATACAAGAAGTAGAATTCTTAAGCACCATTATGGACCCTGAAATTGCTTCTGATAAACAAAGCATTGTTGATGTTCTTTGCAGGGATTCTAGTGGGAACAGGTATATAATTGAGATGCATCTCACTCGTGATAAAGGCTTTGAAAAACGTGCACAACTTTATGCTGCTAAGGCTTACTCAAGACAAGCTGATAAATCTGGTAAATACGTTGATTTAAAGAAGATTTTCTTTATCATGATTTCAAATTGCACCTTATTCCCTGATAAGCTTGACTATATATCTAGCCATACCATAAGAGATGAGAAAACCAATGAGCATGACTTAAAAGATTTTCAATTTATCTTCATAGAGCTGCCAAAATTTCCTAAGAGTAGAGAAGAACAACTAGAAAGTGTAGTAGACCGTTGGCTATTTTTTTTCAAATATGCAGATGAAACAACGGACGAAGATCTCAGAAAAATTGCAGAAAAATCACCAATAATAAAGCTAGCATATGATGAATTAGATAAGTTTCACTGGAATGAAAAAGATCTAGTAGCTTATGAAGAAAGAATAATGGATCTGCGCAAAGAAGAAGCCATTCTTGAATACAGACTTGATCTTGCTAAAGAGGAAGGTAGAAAAGAAAGGGAAATTGAAGTTGCAAAAGCAATGCTGGCTAATAATGTTGATGTCAACACTATTGTCAAGTTTACTGGCCTTTCTATTAGTGAGATTGAAGAATTAAGTGGAAATCTGTGAACGGTTACGAAAAATATAAGTTTTTGCGATAAACGACATAGTGATGTATTTGTTGTTCAGTATGTCAGTGGAATATTTTCTGAAAAATTTCCACATAACTCTTTCAGATTTCATAATATCTCTTGCCACTCATCTGAACAGATACCCATTTTGGAGGGATACCAATAATAGTTGTGAGCGGGTGACCACTAGTCCACAAGCATAACACGCTCACGAAACTTTAATGCGATAGCTTGATTTCTACTGAAAGACAGCATTATGCCAAGTGCGATGCTCGAAGATAAAAGAGAAGAACCACCATAGCTAAGTAGTGGCAGGGTTATGCCGGTGGTGGGAAAAACACTCAATGTTACCCCTGTGTTTATTATGAATTGTGTGATGAATTGAATTGAGATACCAAGAATTACCAATAGATTGAATAATTCATTTTCTCTATATGCAACGTAAAGCAAGCGGGCGGAAATGATGCCAAATAACATCAATGTGGCTAAGCACGTAATCAAACCAAATTCTTCTGCTAAAACAGAAAACACAAAATCTGTATGACAATCAGGAAGAGAGGTTTTTACGCTACCTTCACCAGGTCCAACTCCAGTTAATTGACCTCTTTTGAATGCTTCTAATGATTTTGTGACTTGAAAGTTATCGCGTTGCGTAAAAAAGACAAAATTGTAAATCCTTTGCTTTATATGTGGGAGGCATAAGTAAGCTATTGTAGTTCCAGTTGTGGCCATTCCTATTATGCATAGAAAGTATAAAAGTGGTATACATGCAATAAACATTTGACCAATAAAAGAATATGTTAAAAGCATGGACATACTGAAATCAGGTTGCAAAAGTAACAACACAAAAACTAACAGAAATATTATGATTGATATGTGCATTTTAAACTTCATTCCGCTGGCTAAGATACTAGCTATAACAACAGAAAAAAATGGCCTTACGAACTCAGATGGTTGAACTGAAATTTTGACAATATGTAACCATCGTTTCGCACCTTTTACCTCTATACCAAGTATTATCGCAGCTGCCACTAAAATAGTAAATAAAATGAAACCTGCGAATGAGAGGTTAAGTATAGTTCTTGTGTTTAGAAAAGAAAATGTCACCAGGGTAATTAGTGACAGGACTATATAAATTGTATGGCGCCGTATAAAATAATCTTGTGGTAAAGAAAGACGCTGCGCAATTACAGGGCTTGCTGAATAAACAAGAATGAAGCTTATAGTGAGCAAAAAAAACACTGGAAGGATGAGATAATAATCCAGCGTTCTATACCAGAATTTAATATTCATTTTGTTCCAATGTGTAATGCCACTATTCCATAGCTCATATTATGAAACTCAACATTCTTAAAGCCTACCTCTTCAATTTCCATTTTAAAATCAGCCTGAGTTGGAAACTCTCTAATGCTCTTCACTAAATATTCATAAGAACTCCTGTCTTTAGCAACTATGCTGCCAATTTTAGGAATTACTTTAAATGAATATAAGTCATAAAGTTTGGTAAATATCTCATTTTGATAGTGCATAGGGGCAAATTCTAAGCAGATAAATTTCCCATATGGTTTTAATACCCTGTGCGCCTCACTTAAAGCCTTCTTGCGGTCAGAAACGTTTCGAATGCCAAAAGCTATTGTGCAATAATCAAATTCGGAGTCTTCAAATGGTAAACTTTCTGCATTCGCACATACCCAATCAAAATTAATTTGGTTTGAATTTATAGCTTTATCACGTCCTCTGCTTAGCATATTTTGATTTATGTCACATACTGTAACCTTAGCACTTGGCTCTTTTCTTACTATTCTTATTGCTATATCTCCAGTTCCTCCAGCAACATCTAAAATCTTAGAGTTTTTTGTAAAATGCACACTATTTACCATCTTATCTTTCCATAATCTGTGCATTCCGAGGCTCATTATATCATTCATGGTGTCGTAGCGACTTGCCACGAAATCGAATACCTCTTTAACTAATTGTGATTTCTTCTCGATTTTTATAGTAGACATTACGTAAAGTCGCTCAACTCCTTTATAATTAGTAAAAATTAATTTGAATTAACATAACGACAGGCCTTGAGCCTGTTAAAATCTTCTTCAGCGTGGTATGATGACCGAGTTAGTGGGCTTGATGCAACCACTAAGAAACCTTTGGAGTAAGCAACGTATTTATAATGCTCAAATTCCTCTGGGGTAACATACCTATCAAGTTTTGCATGTTTTGGAGTTGGTTGTAGATATTGACCAATTGTAATAAAATCAACCTCAGCACTGCGCAAATCGTCCATAACCTGAAGTATTTCCTCTTTTGTTTCTCCAAGACCAACCATAAGCCCTGACTTTGTGAAAACTTTAGGATTAATCTGCTTTACCATCTTCAACAAATATAGTGAATGAAAATAGCGAGCTCGTGGTCTTATTTTTGCATACAATCTCGGCACTGTTTCAATATTGTGGTTATAGACATCAGGTGATGCAACAGCAATTGCTTCAAATGCTCCTTTCTTATTTAAAAAATCAGGAGTTAAAATCTCTATTGTTGTTTCTGAAGTTATCTTTCTAATTTCTTCTATGCACTGTATAAACTGATTTGCGCCACCATCTGGTAAATCATCACGATCAACAGAGGTAATGACAACATGTTTTAAGTTTAACTTTTTTATCGCTTTTGCTAAATTTTCTGGCTCATGAGGGTCTAGTTTATCAGGAATGCCAGTTGCAACATTGCAAAATGCACAAGCACGAGTACAAACAGAACCAAGAATCATCACAGTAGCATGACGTTTATCCCAACATTCACCAATATTTGGACATGCAGCTTCTTCACATACCGTATGTAAGTTATGCAGTTTAACGATGTTTAAAGTTTCATTGAATACTTCACCGGTCGGAGCTTTTGCTCTAAGCCATTGAGGTTTGCTATGCATCTGAAACGGCTAACTCTACCTCTTGCTTTACTAAAACTTTTTTCAACCTTCTTTTTATCTTCTGCGCTTTTTCACTTAGTTTAATCGTTCTTGTGTTGAGCAAAAAAGCATCTAAATCACCTTTGTAATCTATAGTTCTCAAAGTTCTTGTTGCTACACGAAATCTAAACTTTTTATTCAATATATCACTTGTCAACGTAACCTTATGTAAATTTAAAAGAAAGGTACGCTTTGTTTTACGATTCGAATGTGATACCTTATTACCAAAAGATTTTTTTCTATTTGTTAATTCACAAACTCTATTCACTTCAATATACCAAATTATTCTATGTACTTAGATTACCTTATATAGTCAAATAGTCAATACTCTCTTGCTTAATTTTTATACCATATACTGCTTTATAGCCAAAAAATATCGTAATTTTTTCTATTATAAGAGAAATCATATGCTGAATTTCTAATGCTTTACTGCCATTTGTTACTACTAGATGCAATACACCAGAATTTACATTCTGTGCATATGAGATCTTTTTCGGTTTTGTACACTCTGCTATTTCTTTCCCTACTATATTTCGCCAGTTTAAAATCAGACGTATTTCATTTTTGCTAATCTTATTTTTCATGCATTTTAATGCGTAATTTTCAATTATAGACTTTAATTTTTTTGGACCGCTACGTTTGAGCATTTTTCTGTTTTGTTTCTAGTATAACTAAATAAGTAAGGTTTACTACTACATTGGATTTCCTCAGTGCCAAATCTAAGTAGCTAACACTGGGATGACAACCTTCTAACTACTTTACAAACCTCTAGCCTCACACCGTAAAAAGCAGTATTTTTATGTAAAATTTATCTCAACGTAGCACTTGTCAGGCAAGTCGTAATCACGTTCCATCCAAAAATTTTTGTGCTGCCATCTTTGCCTCATAATTAACCTTCTAGCTGTTTTAATTGTAATTAGTTAAATTATTATTAACTTGAGTGAATTTTAAATTAGATTTAAAAAGTACAGTATTGTCTAAAATGAATGATATACGGTGTCCGAATTTTAGACTCCTTCTTTTTTGTTGTCATCCCAGTACTTGATACTGGGATCCATTTTTCTTTTTTTTCTGGATTCCAGCGTCACGCGCTAACTTTTAATAGCGATAGTTATTTCTTATTTGTTAAGATCTTTCCTCAATCCAAGCTGCTTGAATGGCTTCGAGTATTTTCTCGTTACAGCGTTTTTCATCATCATCAAATTCCTCTAAACTCAAGACCTTTTTTTTAAGCTCAGTGAATCTGATATTAATTATATTCTCATCTGGAAATTTTTCCTCTAGAGCTTCTACAATATCTTCTATATCAAGCCATTTCATAATTTTTTGTATTTATCTGCTAAGTTAAATTGGTGCCCATGGGGAGACTTGAACTCCCAAGGTCGCAAAACCCACGGATTTTAAGTCCGCTGCGTCTACCGATTCCGCCACACGGGCTTTTTTTTATCTATCTAGAGTAAAACTCTACTACTAAATTGACTTCCATGTCTGCTGAATAAGGAACCTCAGAATATTGAGGTGACCTCAAATACTTCACTGAATGCTCTTTACTATCTGTCTCTAAATAATCCGGAGCCTTGCGCTCTTGTTTTTGTTCAGCCTCTACCACTACAGGGATTTTTGCTGCCCTTTCTCTTATTTTTATTATATCACCTGGTTTCACTCGATAACTCGATATGTTGACCACCTTATCATTAACTGTAACGTGCTTATGAGATATGAGCTGCTTCGCTGCATAAATTGTTGGCACAAGACCAGAGTGGTATAAAACAGAACTGAGCCTTGATTCTAAAATACCGATAAAATTATCAGCCGTATAACCCCTTCTGTTATAAGCATCTAAAAATGTACGTCTGAGCTGCTTACTTGAAATCGCATAGTAAAACTTAAATTTCTTATGCGCAGCAAACTGCTTACCAAAGTCGGATAACTTCTTGAATCCAAGAATACCATGTTGACCTGGAGGGTATTTCCTTTTGTTTACTGGGTCTTTAGCTCTACCACATAAATTTACACCAAGTCTACGGCTAATCCTATACTTTCTAGTGATAACAGTTGTCATATAAAAACTTTCACGATTTAACTTTAGATTATTAAGGATTTTAGCACTCAGTGTCAACTTGTTTTTGCTGATATAATCTTTTATACTTCATTTTTAAGTTTTTCTATTAACACATGAATCATTCACATTTGGAATCTATGGCAAACGCCATCCGTTTTTTATCAATTGATGCAGTACAAAAAGCAAACTCTGGACACCCAGGTATGCCACTTGGCATGGCAGATGTTGCAACTGTTTTGTTTGCTAAATATCTGAATCATAATCCTGATAATTCTAAATGGTTCAATAGAGATCGCTTTGTTTTATCAAACGGTCATGGGTCAATGTTACTATACTCAATATTATATTTGACAGGTTATACTAGCATAGATGAGCTAAAAAACTTTAGGCAAATGGGATCCAAGACCCCAGGTCATCCAGAGTTTGGCTTGATTTCCGGGGTAGAGGCAACAACAGGCCCGCTCGGTCAGGGGTTTGCCACTGCTGTTGGCATGGCACTTGCTGAATCAATCCTTAAAAAGCAATTCAGAATCAATCACTACACTTACGTAATGCTAGGGGATGGCTGTCTTATGGAAGGAATAAGCCATGAAGCAGCATCACTTGCTGGGCATCTTAAATTGAATAAATTAATAGCCCTTTTTGATGATAATGATATCTCTATAGATGGCGCTACTTGCCTTTCCTGCTCTGATGATGTAGAGAAACGCTTCTTAGCGTATGGATGGAATGTTGACAAAATTGATGGCCATGATTTTGATGCCATATCCCTTGCAATAGAGCAAGCAAAAAAGTCTGATAAACCTACAATGATCTGCTGCAAAACTATTATCGGAAAATTTTCAAGCCGTGCTGGCACATCCTCTGCTCACAGTGGTGCTTTTTCGGAGGAAGACATCAAACAGATGAGAGAGAAATTAAATTGGAATTACGAGCCATTCCATGTGCCAGATGATGTAAAAAATGCCTGGATGAAAACTGTTGAGAGAGCAAAACAAAATTACAATTCATTGTCATTCCAGCATGTGACCAGTGAAGAAGAAAAAGAATGGATCCCAGTGTCAAGCACTGGGATGACAGAAGAGAATGCTGGGATGACAGGATATCATGCAGAACTTCAAAGGCGACTAGATGAGCGTCTGCCAGATAACAGCAATTCGGTGTCATTCAAGTGCTTGACACTGGAATCCAGTCAAAATAAAGAACTTCAAAGACGGTTAGATAAACGTCTACCAGACAATATCGATAATGTTTTGGCTAACTTGAAGAAACAAATACACGAGACAATGCCAAACGAAGCTACACGTTCTTCTTTCGGCATGGTAATGAAACTTTTAACACAACATATGCCGGAATTAATCGGCGGTTCTGCTGATCTTACTGGGTCAAATTGCACTAAATATAAGCACATGCAGGTAATAGATAGTAATAATTATAGTGGTTCTTATGTCCACTATGGAGTGAGAGAACACGCTATGGCAGCATGTATGAATGGTATGGCACTTCACGGCGCGATTCTTCCTTATGGTAGCACTTTTTTGGTATTTTCCGACTACTGTCGTCCTGCTATACGTCTTTCAGCTTTGATGAAACAGCAGGTTATCTATGTGATGACTCATGACTCAATTGGAGTGGGAGAAGATGGCCCAACTCACCAACCAATAGAGCATTTAGCCTCTCTTCGTGCTATACCAAATCTATATGTTTTTAGGCCAGCCGATGCAGTTGAAACTCTAGAGTGTGTTAGCATTGCACTCGAAAAAAAAGAATCACCTGCACTGTTTGCGCTCTCAAGGCAAAACGTAAGTTACATGCGCAAATTCTATTTTGATATCGATCAATCTGCTAATCTATCGAAGTTTGGTGCATATATTTTGTGTGAATGTTCAAAAGAATTAAAAGTGACAATATTTGCTACGGGGTCCGAGGTTGAAATTACAGTTGAAGCAAGGGAGAAATTGCAGGAAAAAGGCATAGGTACAAGGGTTATTTCTATGCCATGCTGGAGGCTTTTTGACGAGCAAAGTGATGAATATAAAGCGGCGATATTAAATAATGACAGCATCAAAGTTGCAATTGAAACTGGAAGTGAAATGGGTTGGCATAAATATATAGGTTCAAACGGTATATTTATTGGTATGAAAAGCTTTGGAGAATCAGCACCTTATAAAACACTTTATGAGCATTTTAATATCAGCGCTGATCACGTAGTAAAATGTGTGTGTGAGAAACTGGTTTATATTCAGTAGACCTCTTGCGTTACTCTCTATTCGTTGTTCATTACATCATAATTATTGATATCATTATTTTCTTTGTCTAATGAATCGAGTTTAGGTAAAGAAACACTAGCATCGGTTTGTGATGTAGATTCATCAATTTTTTCTTCGTTAGACCCAAACAACCATGAAAAAAAACCAGCAAAAAATGATGCAATTAATGAAAAAGGCTTCATAAGTATACTAAACAAACTACCAAAAAAAGAACTCGGCTGTTCTTCTGTTTGTGTAGGAGCAACAGGATTTACACCGTTGTCTTGTACACAAGTTCCTTGTCCTGTAATGTGTTGCTGGTTTGTCCTCCATTATTTTGTGTAGATCCTGTAGGTTGACTACCGTTGCTTACACCAGTTCCTTGTCCTGCACTGGTGTTGCTGGTTTCTTTCCCTTCTTTGCTATTATCTGATCCTGGTTGAGCATTATCTTCTTGTTTTTCTTTCTTTTTTGTACCAGCATCTTCTTCTTGAACCCCTTCACTATCCGTCGATGGCTCATCAACTGAACCAGCATCAGGGTTTTCTGCGGGTTGCAATAGAGTTTTTATTTTGTCATCAGTGGCTAAATCTAAGGGAGTATTTCCATCTTTATCTACTATATTAATATCAACTTTTTTTGCTGTTAATAGTACTTCTACTACCTCTTTTTCTCTGTTAAATTGAGCAGCAAAATGTAAAGGGGTCTTTCCAGAATTATCTTTTGCATTAACATCTGCTCCTTTTCCTAACAGAGTTTTTACTATATCCGTTTTCAGCAGCCAAATGTAAAGGAGTCCTATCATACTTATCTACTGCATCAACATTTGCTTCCACTTCTATTAGAATATCAACCATCGTTTCACGGCTCCACGATACATGCGGTAATGTATTCCAGTTGCTTTTTTTAATTACCAGGTGTAAAGGAGTCTTTCCATCTATATTTTGTAAATTAACATTGATTCCCTCTTTTCTAAGTAGAGCGTTCAATACATTTATGTCTATGTTGTCCTTTTTAAAAACCAAATGTAAAGGAGTATCTTTATTGCTATCTGCTAAATTAACATCAATTCCCCCTTTTCTAAGTAGAGCGTTCAACACATCTATATCTATCTTGTCCTTTTTAAGAGCCAGATGCAAAGGAGTCCAGTTATTTTTACGTTCTACTGAATTGACATTTGCTTGTTCATTTAATACTCCCTACACATCGCCTTTTGCAACAGCCAAATGTAAAGGATTACATCCATATAGATTCACTAAATTAACAGGACTTGCTCCATTACTTAATAGAATTCCCATCACCTCCAGATGGTAGTTTTCAGCAGCCAAATCTAAAAGAGTATTTCCATATAGATCTTGTGCATTAACATTGATATTTTCTACTTTCAATAGATCTCTTACTATCTCCACATGGCCCATTTTGGCAGCCCAACGTAATACAACTTCTGCCTTGCCATGCTTAATAGCCAGGTTTAAAGGAGTATTTCCATCTTTATCTTGCGCATTAACATCTGGTTCGAGTCTTTCTAATAGAATACGCAATACAATGTCTGCGTCCTTCTGTTCATTTTCAGCAGTCAAATGTAAAGGAGTATTTCCTCTATCATTTTGTGCATTAACACTTGCTCCTTTATGTAATAGATCGCGTATCATCTGTATCTTATTACTACCAATAGTAGCATAATGTAAAGGAGTATATCTATGGTTATCTACTGCAGTAACATTTGCTTCATCGTCTAATAGAAGTTTTACTATATCTTCGTGTTTATAGATAGTAGCCAAATGTAAAGGAGTCCATCCACTCTTATCTTTTGCATTAACATTTGCTCCTTTGTCCAATAGATCTTTTACTATCTCTGCATAGCCCATTTGAGCAGCTAAATGCAAAGGAGTATTGTTATATTTATCTTGTGCATTAACATTGATTCCATCTTTTCCCAATAGGGCATCTACTACCTCTTTATGGCCATTTTCAGCAGCGAAGTGTAAAGGAGTATTTCCTATGTCATTTTGTGCATTAACATCTGCCCCTTTCCCTAATAGATCTTCTACTGCTTCCAAGTTGCCAAGCCTAGCAGCCAGATGTAGAGAATTCTTGCAATGTTCAGTTTCTATTTCTTGGTATTTCCTCCACACGTAGCGTTCTTGAACAGAGTCGAAAGTAATCAAATCTGCTCCATTATCTAATAGAACTTCTGCTGTAGTAGAGTGATTATTTTTAACAGCCCAACGTAAAGGAGTCCATCCAATATTATCTTTTGCATTAACATCTACTCCTTCACTTATTAGACGTCTTACTTCATTAATATCACCTTTTTTAGCAGCCTGAATTAAATCATTACCTATATCTTCATTATCTTCATTTACATTACTCATCACACACCTCCTGTAAACTATATTGTTATGATAAAGCCGTTAATAATCTATGACCTTTATGTTCCTGGATCACGCAAATAATACCCTTGTTTTTCAGTATATTTGAGCAGGCTGTACATAAGAATTGCAATTGTAGAGCATGCTATTGTTAATAGTAAATTTGGTAAAATACCATAGCGAAAAAATTTTCCTACTATATATATTCCAATAGCCCCAAACATCATATTGCAGAATGAGAGGACTGCACTACCAAGCCCTATACCTTTGATCGTTTCTAAAGCAGAAGTTACGTTATTGCTGATTACTAATGCAAGCCCAATATTGGCTGGAATCCAGGCAACTTGAAGAATTAATATATTTAACTTGTCCGCGAAATAAAAATATACCAATAAACTATCGGATATTATCGGTAACACCAAACCTATTATTAGCATTTTGCTCACCCCTACTTTTGGTACATACCTTCTATTAATTAAAGTTCCAATTATGTAAAATATGACTATGATCGATATGAGGTAGCCAAAATACTGTACTTCAATGCCCATTGATCCAAATATGAACGGGTAGTTAGCAACATATGCCCAAAGCCACATGAAAGTTAATCCATGAATGGCTGAAAACCCAAGGAAACGATAATTTCTAAATATTGATATATATTGCTTGAAGATATTAGTAGTTATACTGGTTTCATTTTTATTCACAGTGAGTGTTTCTTGTAACTTAAAGTAAATAAAAATAAGCATAGCAATTGCCACAAGTGACATAATAAAAAACAAAAATTTCCAACTATACCCATGTGAAATTATATAACCGCCCACCACTGGAGCTATTCCAGGTGAGAGTGCCACTACCATATTTAACTTTGAAATTACTCTCGAGTATTCACTACCCGAGTACATATCCCTTATTGCTGCATACCCAACAACACCTGCAACACCAGCCCCTGCTCCTTGTATGAAGCGAATTAGTATCAAGAGCATAATACTGTCGGCTATATAACACATGACACTTGCCAAAGTAAAAATTGTCATACCCATCAGCATCATTGGACGCCTACCATAACGGTCCGATAATGGACCATAAATTAATCCAGATACTCCAAATCCAACTAGATTCAAGCTAATTGTAAGCTGCACTACACTGCCTTCTACTTTAAAATAATTGGCAATGCTTGGTAGTGCAACTGAGTATAGGTCAGTTGCCATATCGACAATTGCTACAGACAATATCATAATAAGAGAGATGATATTTTGCGAAAGAGCTGTTTTCACTTAATGATTTACTGGATTAAATATACTTGATTATAATATATTTTTTTCATTAGTATAAGTACAATGTTACATAGTAAACGATGTCATTCGAGTAGCGGACACTGGAATCTTAAGCTAAAATCATAAAAAGCCTGAATTTCAATATCTTATCTTCAATTATTCAGGTTTAAGTTTAAATACTGAGCATCAATTGTTCAGGACCTTTGCTTCCGTGTTATCCAACGAATCACCATAAGTCACTGCTTTGAGGTAAAATTTTCTCCCTGATTGCACTTCAAAAGAAATTATTGAATCATCAAGTAAGGTAAATTTCTCACCTCCTGTATGCTCATACTCTTTAGTACCTTCTTGCCCTCTAATTAGGCTGCTAAGCTTATATTTATTTTTATCTATGAGTTTAGTACTCTGGAATTTCACTATCTCTTTTCCGATTAATGCTGAATTTGAATCGATAATTCCTAGCAGCTTACCAAAACGTAATACTATTACAAGCCCCTCATCGGTAGATTCCATTACATATCCGTAAGTAGAATGTTTATTTGTGCTTGCGATAGGCTTATAATCCTTATCGTTGTACGAAATAAAGAGTGTTGCTCCTTTCCAATTCTTTTCCTCATTAATTAAAGCAAAGCTTGCGCTATTACCTTTAACATGCTGTAAATCTATCATTTCTATGATGGTTTTGCTGATGTGAGAAGGAGGGTATTCCTTCAGCATAAGTGACCTTGTTGAAGGAAAAGAAAGCTTATATATAGAGTGATCATAACCAACGCCAATTACTTGAATGGACATGCTTTCAAATTTTGTTTTTATAATTCTCACCGTATGCTTTTTCTCACCGTCTAAAATCGTTATGACATCACTTGGCGCAAGCCATGCATATTTTATCGGTAGCTTGAAATTGTATATATTTCTCTCTTGCCACGAAGAATAAAGTAAAACTTCAGCGATATTTTGTGCCTCTCCCTCCTCCATAATGAGCGGTATTTCAACTGTTGCAGCAGTGCCTTGCTTTGGCAACTCAGCATATTTAACATCAATTGGATAGCCAAAATTGCGATTAAAATAAACGATGTTAACTTTATTGTTTAAATCCAGTTGACTAATATTAACAAGTTGCATTTGCTTTGAATTGTTACTGAAAACCGTTTCACCAATTGGCATTACAGTTGTAACTCCCCTGCCCTTTTGGACAAATTTCAGTTTAGAGCCCTGTTCAACCACATCAAAAAATAGCAACTTTGCAGCATTTTAATAATTGAACGTACGGGTTGCTGGTCGTTTATCACATATCCAGACAATAACCCTTTGACGTTGCTTGTATCGAACTGATTGCTTTTTAAACCTGTTTTTTGTAACAGATCCAATAAAACATCGGAAATATTAAGCTGTGAAAGCTTTCCCTGAATCCAATGTCCTGTCTGCCAGTTATGGCAGTCAGCCCACACATCACACAAATTGGGAAAGTAAGGAAATGGCCTTGCATCCCATGCCCAGAGAAACATTTTTTCTACCATTTCTGAGCTTTGCCACTTCTTTAGCGTTCCTTCAATTGCAATTTTTTGTGAAAGAAAGCTCACTTCTCCGTTTGAATATCGTGGATATTTGCTCTCTATGCTGCCTTTTTCAACAAACACATTTGGCTCATTAGTGCAGCCGTTCATACTGGGAAATCCATATTCAGTAAACCATATTTTTTTCATTTTTGGTTGCCATTTTGTTTTACTACCACCGGGGTTTATGTGAGTTTCACTCCACCATTTCTCTATATTTTTCCACGCATACCTGCTGTCGTTATACTTTACTTTTTCAGGCTCACTTTTTGAGTAATCATAGAAATAATCATACCCCACTCCACTGCTCCAACCACCCATTACATCTTCCGCAGAATAGCCAAAAGGAGGCTCTGGACCATCAGTCAGTGGAAAATAAGCATCTATGCCAACAACGTCGATGTACTGTGAAGACCACAGTACATCCATATTATACCAACCATCATATGAGTGGTATTCGCTCCAATCCGCAGCGTAAGTTACTGTTACTTCTTTTCCAAGATCAAGTTTTATCTGCTTTGCAAGCTTAACTAGCTCTGCCACTGCAGGGTAATTACCTTTTTCATCTCTGATTTTGGTAAGTTCAACAAATTCAGAACCAATGATAAACCCTTCCACTTTAGTTTGTTTGGCAATGCTTGCATAATGCTCTATAAATTTGTTGTACTGATTCTTAAAAAAATCACTTATATCTTGAGGAGCCCCGCTCAATCTTCCTCGCCACTCTTTGTTCTTTGTATCAAGTAAGGGCATCGGATAGAGCATCACCTTGTAGCCTCTGCTGTGTAGCTCTTCTATATATCTTATTAGCGCTGAATCACTAACTGTGCCACCATATCTTGGGTTTCCATTATCATCTTTTGAAATTAGCTGAGCATCATCTCTGGTACTACTTCCTACTTGCCAATCATCAGGTAATATTGCGGAATCATCTTGAAATTCAACTGCAGGGTATATTTTACAATCTTTAATGTTCAGATCATTCACAAACCAATTGACTACTACCGATACCCACTCAACATTTGGTAAATCTCCCTTTAATTGATCCAAAGAAAGCACTGCATCGCTCTTTTTAGTGTGGTTGTTATGATTTACCCTTTGTGCCAGCCCATATGGGATATATTGGTTGCTGCTTATTTTCTCTTGCGCGATTTTCTTCTGTATTTTTGTATCATATACAAACTCTCCTGAGCCTGGTATTATATTGATATTCTGAATATTTTCTACTACTGAAAATCCGCTAGGCTTTAATATAGTCTGCACTTCAAATGTGAATACCGGAACGCGGTTATTATAGTCTGCTAAAGGAAAATTCTTGATGACTATGTAAGATATTCCCCTATAAGCCGGCACACCTTCGATTGACGACATAAATGGATCAGGATTTTGGTCTTCTGTACCGCGGTAAAAAGTATAATCTATTTCATCAAAGCTAAGTGATGTTGTATCTGCCCAGATTCTGTTTAATTTTTCTACTTTCCCCTTGCAGATCGCAATTGCAAGCGTTGCATAGTAATTATACTCAACATTCATACCTCTTCCAATTTTGCTTTTGGTGGTTATCGCCTCTTCTTTTATTGGCTGTGACCAAATAATGTTCCCTGCAATGCGAGCAGTGCCATAGATAATTGGTATCGTCCTTCCATAGGTTGAGGTTTGAACTTGCAGATTTTTTAGTCTCGCACCATGCGTTACTTTCTGCTCAGCATCAAGGCTAAACATCGCACCATCAAGCTGCGCACCAAGAAGAGCACCGAGTTCTGAGCCGATAATCTGGCCAATTGGACCAAAAATGCTGCCTGCTTGACCAAAAATTGATGATAAAATTATTGTGGACATGATAATCCTCCTCTTGATAGATTTTTTTGAAATTTTTGAGAAAGATCCAAGTGTCTGAGCACTAGGATGACAGATGCTATGATAAGAAATTCAATAGCTTACAATGAATAGTTGAAGTTTTTAATTAAGAAAAACACACGAGTAAATCATGTAGCTATAATCATTGTAAGCAACAATGAAAAAGTGCGGAAGTAGAAATTTGAGTTGACAAAATAAGAAAAAATATAGTATATTAAAAATATTGATACTAACTTAAACTAATTATGCTAGCAGTAGTAAATACACCAGACAACATACAAAGACCGTCAAAATTAAAAAAAGCAAAAGAAATTCTGCTAGCTCCTGTAAGGTGGCTAATCACAGGTTTATTTGTAGTACTTTTTATAATATTTGTTATTTCTCTCCTGGTGTTTTTCTTAATCGCCAAGGTATTGAGTAAGCTATATCTTTTTGCAGGAGGCAAAATGCCGGAATGTTTAGAGCAAAGAACTGAAGCATTTATGGAGGCAGCACGTATCCCACAAACAACGCATGATACTAATGTAAATGATGCAATTAATATTAACGTTCAAAAGCTAAAAGAAAACTATGGCGAGCCTGATGTTGATGATAAGTTTATAGAGGAAATAGAAGGATTTATTGATCAGTTAGAGTGCATAGCAAATGGCACACAAAAATCTGCAGATAAAGATCAACTTACAGAAGATGAGAAAAAACATGCACTTGAGTGCTTGGAGCGTATAAAAAATAACCCTGGTACACATAGTGGAAGCGGGTTAACATTGAAGGCAAGTTTTAAATTTAGCTTGGAAGGCTTGCAATGATCAAACTAGAGCAAATGCTGATCATAATATAGATATTAATACCCGCATATCACAGAGAAAATATCAACTGGTTAAACATTTAGTAGAATCGCAAACAGAATACGGAGTGCATGGTGGTCGTGGTTCAAGTGCATGTTTTACTGGTACCTTCAACAATATTGTCTCTTCCTTGTACACTTTTGAAGAGTTTTCCTTCTTGCAAAAAGCAGATAAGAATACTATAAAGCAGGAATTTGAAAATGAGCTGCAAAAAAAGGGAGAAGAACTATTTAATCAGCTTTCCAATGATAAAGAAAAAAAAGAAGTTGCAGAAGCTTTAAGTAATCCTTCTACAAATTTCTTTTCAAGCTATGTAGAGTCATTTAAAAACCACTCTGCACGTGCAGTTTTAGGTGATAAAGAATGCGACAAATTAGTTAAAACTCATCTTAGTAATCTTCAGTACAATAGCACAATATCTTGCTTTACCTAAAGTAATCACTTTACCAGCGGCAAAGTGATACCATGCTGATTCATATATTTTCCTTTCATATCATCATATGATTTTTCACACTCACTTTCGCCGCTTAAAAATACGAATTGGCATGCGCCTTCATTAGCGTAAATTTTTGCAGGAAGTGGGGTGGTGTTTGAGAATTCGAGTGTGACATGACCTTCCCATCCAGGTTCTAAGGGAGTAACGTTTACTATAATTCCACACCTTGCGTAAGTTGATTTACCAACACAAATGACCAGTACATTTCTTGGTATACGAAAATATTCCACTGTGCTTGCAAGCACAAAGCTATTTGGTGGAATTATGCATACGTCTGTTTCTTTATCTATAAAACTATTCTCAGAGAAATTTTTAGGGTCCACGATGGCTGAATTAACGTTAGTAAAAATTTTAAATTTATTATTCACTCTTGCATCATACCCATAAGACGATAGTCCGAAAGATATAACACCTTTGCTGCTTTTGTGATCCACAAAAGGCTCTATCATTCCAAAATTTTCAGCTTTTTCTCTTATCCATTTATCTGGCATAACTGCCATAATTGCCCCTTAAAGTTGTTTAATACTTACAATAATATAAAATAAAATTTAAATGTAAACTGTAGCTTTTGTCATGCAATTAAAGCTTTTCAGTTTGATTTTTTATTACAATAATTAGATTTATGTTCTTAGCTAAAAACAATGTTTAGAAACTTTCTCCTGATTTTTGTATTCGTATTATTCACGCCGCTGTCAAATGCTGATGCCAGGAAATACATCAGAATTGTTGGATCTTCAACCGTTTTTCCTTTTATCTCATTTGTAGCCGAGGAGTTCAATCGTGTATTCTCTTTTAAGACTCCAGTTGTGGAATCGATAGGAAGTGGATCAGGGTTCAAAATGTTTTGCTCAGGAATAGGGGAAGACACGCCAGACATCACCACTTCATCTCGCCCTATGAAGGAAGTAGAAAGAGAACTATGTAAAAGAAATAAAATTAATGAAGTGATAGAGATCATCATTGGCTATGATGGAATTGTCATTGCAAATTCAAATCAAAGCCATAGATTTGATTTCACAAAAAAGGACTTATTTGAAACTTTATCTGCATATTCTCAAGAAAATGATAAATTAGTAAAAAATAATAAGAAGTTTTGGTCTGATGTAAATCAAGCCTTACCAAAAACAGAAATTGAAATTTATGGTCCACATCAAAATACAGGCACATACGAAACTTTGGTTAATTCCATTATGTTCAATCAATATTCATGCATGAACTCGAGAATTTTCAAAGAGAATTATAAAGATCAGGAAGAAAGAAAGAAAGCATGTGGTAATATAAGGGATGACGGAAGGTATATAGAAGTTGGAATTAATGAAAACATAATAATACAAAAATTGAAAAGTAACAAGAACGCTTTAGGGATATTTAGTTTTAGCTTTTTAATGAGGAATCAAGATAAAATACAAGGGAGCACAATTGCAGGAATTGAGCCAACTTATGAAAATATATCATCGGGAAAATATATATTAGCAAGACCTCTATACCTTTATATAAAGAAAGAACACCTGGATACTGTTGATGGATTAAGAGAATTCATAAAAGAAATTATAGATTCGATCGGCATTGAAGATGGGTACCTATCTAGGCTTGGTCTAATCCCACTTTCAAGTGAAGATATAAAGAAAGCTTCAGCAAAGGTCTTTGAGATAATGTGATATCCAGCAAGCCACCTATGGTGGCCGCTGGGATGATATTATGCTGCTTTTTCTTTTTGTGTAAACGGTTTTTCTACACTTGGATTTTCCACTTTCTCACGAACCTTAGCAATACCAGCACCTATTAATATAACGGCTGCCAAAGCTGTTAAAGCTAATGCAACTGCAGGATACGCCAGCACATAGGCTGCAACAGCACCAGCTGCGCATAGTCCAACAACGCTTAGAGCTATTTTCCCTTTGTGTTCACTCCAGAAGTTTGTATCGTTCTTTTCTGTGGTTTTGTTGTCTGCAGTAGGTTCAGTAGTGTTAGTTGATATAGGAGCAGTAAGCAAACTTTCTTGCTTTGCTAGCTCAAGCGTTTGTTTATCTTCTTCCTCAAGAATAGAGTCATTGAGTTGTATGTCTCTTTGCCGTCTATAATCCTTAACTTCTTGAATAAAGTCTTCAAGCCATCCCTCACCAGCCGTATCAGCATGCACTTTTCGTTGCTTTTCAAGAGAATCTATTATATAGTTATTCCTGTATTTTGACCTTCTCTATTAACCATGTGGTCTTCAAGCCAGGAGTTACGAACATCAGGGGAAGCTTTATCCCAAAGAAGTTTAGTGATCTCTTTTATCTTTTCTACATCTTCTTTGTCAAGATTTCTTTCATAGTCAACCATCAGAGGAAAAACTAAAAGGGCATCTACGGCTCCACTCTTCCGATATACCTCTCGCTCTAAAACACTTTTTATATCTTCACCACAATTTTCTAATGCTGCTTTAACTTGATTAACATTAAGACTGTCTATTGCATGTCTTAGTTCAATATTAAGATCCATTACTCTCCTGTGCTCTTCCATTTCTTGAATAACTGTTTTTAAGAGCAGTTATGTCACTAAGGCCAGTTTCTCTTTGAAAGTTTTGAAAACTCTCTATTGCATGACCACACACAGAATCACGAATTTTTCGATTAGTTTTCTGCCAAATTAGTTCAATGATCTTTACGCTTTTTTCAAATTTTTCTTTATCTTCAACTACATCGTTAAGGCGAGTAATAGCAAAATATAAAATGATATCTTTGTCACTAGTCGGAGCTCCCTCGTGTCTCAAAGCTGCTTGTATATCATCATTTTCATTACTGTTGAATATTTCCTGGACCGTTTTAAGGTTGTTATTGCTGATTGCTGTAATTAATGAAGTTTGAATTTGTTGTTGTATGTCAGTTAATTCAGTCATATTTTACCTCTATTTTCTATAATAGTTTAATTATTACACATATTTACAAGTAAGTCAAGTATATTGTTAATAACTGTTAATAAAGGCCAACAAAATGCTTGACATTAGAGTAGCTTTTATGGCTTTGTATAGCGAGGAAATAACTCTATGAAAAATCATCAACGTTTACAAACTTTACGTTCAATTGTATTTATTGTGGGAATATTCCTATTGTTATTTAGCTTAGCAATGCTTATTCCTGCTATTACTAATAAATGTCTCAGCTACGAATGGAAAAATTTTCTCGCTGGATTCATAATTACCTGCACATCTGGCGTAATTTTTATTTTACTCGGTAAATTAAATGGCATGCCGGCAATTTTTGCAATTACTAGTTGCACCTGGATTGCCTTGTCTTTGTTTGCAGCTATTCCTTTCTATTTTGACAATCTGAGCTATGTTGATGCATTATTTGAAACGATATCTGGCATCACAACCACAGGGGCAACTATATTTAATGATATTGAAAAACAATCTCCAGGAATACTGCTATGGAGAGCAATGCTACATGGCATGGGGGGTTTTGGTGTAATCACTTTAGGAATTGCAGTTTTTCCTATGTTTAAGATTCTCAGCCTAAATAATTTACTTTATTCTGAATATTCAGATGCTACAAAAAGGAAGTTGCCGAACACGCGAAGCGTAGTAATTCATATTACAGCAATATATTATGGCCTAATTTTGTTATGTATATTTTCCTATTATCTGGCTGGTATGCCACTATTTGACGCAATATGTCACGGAATGTCCGCTGTATCAACTGGTGGATTTGCTAACTATAATGATTCTATAGGGCACTACAATAACCCTATGTTAGAAGTCATAACGATCATTTTTATGATTTTGGGTTCTCTGCCTTTTTTTAGCTATTTAAAAATCATAAGACGGTTAGACATTTGCTATGATGAACAGGTCTCTTACTTTGTTAAGATAGCTATTGTTTCATCTTTATTTGCTTGTTTTTGGTTGTATCAAAATGTTGATTTAGGAGTGTCATTATCATTTAGATGCAGCATATTTACCATCACCTCCTTGATTACGTCAACTGGTTATGCAATCTGTAATCATATAGATTGGAGCTTCATTTCAGTCTTAGCTTTTTTTCTAACCTTTGTTGGTGGATGTAGTGGTTCTTCAAGTGGTGGCATCAAAATCTTTCGTTTGATCATTTTTCTAAAGTCTATAGGAAATCACTTTCGCCTTTTATTAAACCCAGGTGCAGGTAATAGGGTAAAATTCAACGGAAAAACCCTGGAGAATGATGAAGTTCACTCTGTCTTTATATTTTTTGCAATTTTCATGTTAACGTTTACCATTTCATCAATAGTGATGTCTTACTTAAGCAATGCAGACTTTATAACTAGCATCAGCTCAGTCTCTGCAACGCTTACAAATTCTGGCCCGGGATTTAGTAATTTAATAGGCCCTTCAGGTAACTATTCTTCTTTCAGTAATGAAGTAAAATTATTTTTGTCGTTTTTGATGCTGCTTGGTAGACTTGAAATATTGCCAATCTATTTTTGTATAGGTAATTTATTCTTATTTAATAGAAAGAAATAGTTGGTAAAGTTGTGAAACTTGATATTGTCAACTGTTTAATAAAAAGATCGTAGCTAAACCAAGAAATATAAGAGCTGAGAGAATATCAGTTGTTGCCGATGTTAGGATTGAAGAAGAAACTGCAGGGTCAGACTTTAAACGGTGAAGCATTATAGGAATGAAAGTTCCGATGAACGTTGCAATAATTGACATCATAATCATGGAGACCACAAAAATCATCTCCACTTTGAAATTGTGAAATCTTATTGCTAATACTACGAGTGAAATGGTAGATAAAATTACCCCGTTTATAAGACCTATTAAAAATTCTTTCATCAGTACTCTTTTTGCATTTTGCTCAGTTAGATATTTTGTTGCGATTGCCCGGATGGTTAGCGTTACTGTTTGGGATCCTGCATTTCCGCTCATTGATGCAATTATCGGCATGATTATTGGCAGTACTATAAAACTTTTTATTACATCATCGAAAAAGCCAACTACTATGGAACACATTGTTGCAGCTAAGAGGTTAAACAGCAACCAAGGTAGCCTTTTAATTATAGTTTTATGTATAGGGGCATTTATATCGGCTTTAGAAGATACACCGCTTATTTTGAGTACATCCTCTTCTGTTTCTTGTTGAACAACTTTTATCACATCTTCAATTAAGATCACACCAATGATTCTACCATTCTTATTTACTACCGGAGCCGATAATAGAGAGTAATCTTTAAATATTCTTGCTACTTCCTCTTGGTCTACTCCAGTTTTAATGATTTTTATGTCATGATCCATTATCTCTTTTATTATTGTGTCTCCTGAGTGAGATATTACCTTATTTAAATTCACACTGCCTATAGGCTCTAATTTTGAGTTGATAATGAATATCTGGTGAAATCTTTCTGGTATTTTTTTATAGTTGCGCAAGAATTCCATTAGCTGATTTATCGTCCAATAATATGGAGCTATAACCATATTTTTATGTATCAACCTTCCTGCACTTTCTTCTGGGTATGATAACAATTCCTCTACTAATTTTTGAGTTGCATTGGGTAAGTAGTTAAGTATGTTTTCTATAGACTTTCTATCCAAATCTTTCACTATGGTTACTATATCTTCTACATCAAGGAGCATTAGTAACTTTGCTGTATTTTCTA
This sequence comes from Wolbachia endosymbiont (group A) of Myopa testacea, assembly GCF_964027115.1. Lineage (NCBI taxonomy): Bacteria > Pseudomonadati > Pseudomonadota > Alphaproteobacteria > Rickettsiales > Anaplasmataceae > Wolbachia > Wolbachia endosymbiont (group A) of Myopa testacea. The sequence continues at coordinate 499,893 of NZ_OZ034729.1, read as the reverse complement.
TTCCCAATGTTTCTATGATCTCTCTTTGTAAATCTGGCACTACATGCACTAGGGCATCACTTAACAAATGTTGATCGAGGATATTAACTAATTTCTCCCTGTGATCACTGATTGAAGTAGATAAAAAATAAGCTAACTGAACGCTATCTATCGTTTTTACAATATTACGAACATTTTCTAGCTCCTCGTTATCAAGTGACTCTATTAAGTCATCAATAGCCTTTTTGTCTAAACCATAATGAGAACTTATTTTAATATTCATTACTTTACCTTGTTTTTTAATAAATATACACACTTGATTTCCTTAAACATTAAAGTATAATGAAATTATTTTGAATTAACTATCATATGGTTAAATTTCTATTTTGTTTGCTGTTATTGTTAGTAATAGTAAATATATTAAAATCTAAAGTATAATGAAAACTTATTCAGAAATTTTCGAATACTTTCAAGGCTTAAATAAAAGTATTTCTCTTATCAGGAGGTGTCTTTGACATAGAAAAATTAAAGTTGCGTCTTGAAGAGCTGGATTCCCAAGCGTCGAATGATAATCTGTGGCAAGACAATCAAAAGGCACAAGAAATTTTAAAAGAACGTTCTAAAATTAATAATGACGTAGAGTTGTTTTTAAAGCTGGAAAGCGATTACAACGATGCCATTAGCTTAATGAAGTCTGCTATTGATGAGAATGATGAAGAATTTTTCTCTGAAATTGAAAGTGAATTAGCTAAGCTAGAGAAATTAATCAAACTTAAAGAGACAGAATCCTTATTTACTGGTGAAGCAGATAACAATAACTGCTTTTTAGAAATCCACTCAGGAGCTGGTGGAACAGAGAGCAATGATTGGGCTGAAATGCTGATGCGCATGTATGTAAGATGGGCAGAAATTTATCACAACTTTAAAGTTGAAGTTGTAGAAAAATTAGAAGGAGAGTCGGTTGGTATAAAGTCTGCAATGATAAAAATCGTTGGAGAAAAAGCTTATGGGTGGGCAAAAAGTGAAAGTGGAATTCACAGGCTGGTTAGAATATCGCCGTTTGATGCAAATGGTAAACGTCATACCAGTTTTGCAAGTGTAGGAGTAACTCCAGTGATAGAAGATTCAATTGATATTGCTGTGGATGAAAAGGATCTAAAGATCGACACCTACCGTGCTTCCGGAGCAGGCGGTCAGCATGTGAACAAGACTGAAAGTGCGGTACGCATTACGCATATTCCAACTGGTGTTGTAGTTCAATGCCAAAATGGTCGTTCTCAACACAGAAATAAAGATGAGGCGTTAAAATTACTTAAAGGACGTTTGTACCAAATTGAACTGGAAAAAAAAGAACAGAAAATGGCTGAAGAGTATGGTAAAAAATGCGATATAGGCTGGGGCAATCAGATCAGATCGTACGTTATGCATCCATATCAAATGGTGAAGGATTTAAGAACTGGACATGAAGTAGGTAATATAAATTCTGTTTTTGATGGTAATATAGATTGTTTCATAGTTAGTGTGCTTACTAAGCAAAATTAGGTAGGGTTGACTTTCTTGTCATAATATATGATAATTAAAATATTGTTAAAGTAGGAGTAAAGTTATGACAATGAGCAATGATGAGTGGAGAAAAGTATTAACTGATGTAAATGCTTACGCAGATTATTATAAAAATAATATAATTACAAAAATACAGGAGAGGTTGCAATCATATCCTGAATACACAAAGTGGAAACAAGATAATTTTAACGTAAATCATAAATTTACTGTTTTTGATGAAACACTGTTATATTTAGCTGTTAAAAATGACTGTTTAGTATTGGTAAATATTCTATTAGGAATAGAAGGTATAAATGTTGATGCAGTAAACGAATATAATGGATATACTCCTTTGCATTTGGCTTGTGCAAATGATCAAACAGGAGTAGTAAATCTTCTATTGAAAAGAGAAGATTTAGATGTTAATGCAATAGATAAAGATAAACATACTCCTTTACATTTGGCTGTTGAGAAGAGCCATATTGGTGTGGTAAATAATCTATTAGAAGTAGGAGCAGACGTTAATGTAGAAGATGAAAATGGAAAGACTCCTTTGCACACGGCTGTTCAATTTGGCTGTGGAGAGGGAATAAAAGTTCTAATAGGAAAAGTGATGATAGGAGCTCTGATAAAAGCAGGGGCGAAAGTTAACGCAGAGGATAAAGATAAACATACTCCTTTAAATTTTGCTCTGGATAAAGAGATGGTAAGAACTCTAATGGTATTAGGGGCAGATGTTAATGCAAAAGATAATCATGAAGAAACTCCTTTGCATATTGCTGCTAGAAATGGCCATATAGAAATAGTAAAAACTTTAATACTATCAGAGGCAGACGTTGATGCAGAGGATGAAAGTAAACGTACACCTTTACATTTTGCTCAGGGTAAAGAGATAGTAAAAACTCTAATAGGAGCAGGAGCAAATGTTAATGCGTTAGATGAAAATGGATGTACTCCTTTGCATTGTGCTGTTCGAGATGGTCATACAAGGATAGTAAAGGCTCTAATAGAAAACGGAGCAGACTACTCATTAAAGAATAAAAATGGTAAAGCCCCAATAGACTTTAATGAACATGTGGAACGGCTTGCGAAGGAAAAGGAGCAAAAACAAGCTGAAAAAAATGCAAGAGAGAAAGGAATTTTTGCAGGTGGTTCAACAGCATTATTAGGCGCTGCTATAGCAGTGGCACTTTTTGCAACCGGGACAGTTGCAGTTGAATTGATGTCCGTAATGATAGCAGCAGCTATCATTACAGCAGCGGCACTAGCAGTTGGTGGTATTACTATAGCATATTAAAACCTAGTACTAAAATGGACGAAACGAAAGAAGCGCAAAACGTAAATGAGAATGTGCCAGGAGGTAGCAAGGCGGCAACTTGACATAGTTTTTTGAGCCATAGTATCAAGTTAAGCTTAAAATATGATTGAATAGTTGTTAATAATAGTGTATAATTATTAATCTTTTCTAAGCACTTTAGCTATGGCTATTTCTAAGTTTCTCGATCCTAAGAACGACTTTGCCTTTTGGCGTATTTTTGGCTCTGTAAATAATAAGGACATTCTTATTCACTTTCTTAATGATATGCTAGGCCTTACTGGTGTTGATCAGATAGAAGATGTTTCTTTCTTAAGTCCCATTCAGGATCCTGATATTGCTTCTCAAAAGCAGAGCATTGTTGATGTTCTCTGTACTGATTCTGCTGGAACCCAGCTAATTATTGAAATGCAAGTTGTTAAAACTACAGGCTTTGAGAAACGCGCTCAATACTATGCTGCTAAAGCTTATTCAAGTCAAGCTCACAAAGGTGATCAATATCAAGATCTTAAAGGAGTTATTTTTATTGCTATCGCCGATTTTATCTTATTTCCTAACAAGCTGGCTTACAAATCTGATCACGTTACTTTTGATAAAATTACCTATGAACATGATCTCAAAGATTTTAGTTTCACTTTCATCGAGCTACCAAAGTTTAATAAGACAAAAGAAGATCAGCTTTCAAATATTGTTGAAAAATGGATTTATTTTTTTAAGTACGCCGATGAAACTAGCGAAGAAGATCTACAGAAAATAATAGGTAGTGATGTTATTATTGGTAGAGCTTATGATGTGTTAAATCAATATAACTGGAGTAAAGAAGAACGTTTTGCTTATGATCAAACTAAGAAACATATTGATGATTATCTTTCTTCTATTCAACAAGGAAAAATTGAAGGCATCAAAATTGGTGAAGAGAAAGGTAGGAAAGAAGGTAGAGAAGAAGGAAAAATTGAAGTTGCAAAAACAATGCTAGTCAATAATATTGATGTTAACACTATTGTCAAGTGTACTGGCCTGTCCATTAGTGAGATTGAAGAATTGCAGAATTAAGTGTGAACGGTTACGGGTTCTCGTCTCCACCATGCTGTATAGAAAAAAGTCTGGATTCCAATTTGCATGACAATGTGGAGTATCTGCTTCTGTCATCCCAGTGAGATCTCTTATTCCATTTTATCAACAGTTTGTTTTGCAGTATCAAACAATTTTAATCCTATAATCCCGAATGTAACTAAAATAAAGCATATTACTTCGAATAAATTAACTGGTTCATTAAATAGGTAAACTCCAAGTATCGAAGCTCCTATAGCACCTACTCCAGTCCAAATTGCATAGCATACTCCGATAGGTATAGAACGTATAGCGAGCGAAAGTAAATACGTACTAAGAGCCATGGAGAGTATGCTAATTATTGATGGTACGAGATGAGTAAATCCACAACTATGCTTAAGTGTTATGACCCAGAACACTTCAATTAGTGACGATAAGAGTAAATATATCCAATTCATGCATAAATTTTTAGGTTTAAATAGAGAGCTTTAGCCCTATGGTTCCTATTACAATTAAAATGATACATAAAACTTGAGATAAATTAATATTCTCTGTGAAAGCGGTTGCACCAATTATAGTTATTCCAATTGTGCATATTCCAGAGGAAACTGCATAGCATACTCTAATAGGTAGAAAGCATGCTGCAAGAGATAAAAAATAAATGCTAATGATCATAATTACCAATGTTGCAATCGAAGGCACAACCTTAGTAAAACTGTTACTAAACTTTAGCGTTACAGCCCACAGTATCTCTAGGATACTAGACAGCAACAAATATAACCAGCACATTTTCGTAACATTTCAATCTTGTATTGTAACAGAAATTGTTAGTTAAAACTACACTAAAGTGCAATAGATCTCTCTTTCGAAATTGCTTTGAAAGCCAATATATTAAACTTAAAATAACATTCTAAAAAACTTTTCTACGAAATTCAATTCCTGTACGTCATTTGCTGCATAAAGAGGTGTAGTTTGTTGCTCAATACCTGGTATTTCTACAAAAACTTTGCCCACTCCTTGACCTTTTTTAATGGGTGCAGGTATCATATCTTTATATTCAATACGCACCTTAATTTGGTCATGCAATTTGCGGTTGTAAGTTATGGTAACATCGTTTGCAACTGTAATAGGCACTTTTTTATCTTTTCCATAGAGAACATTTACTTCCTCAACTACACTGTCTTTAGCAAATATTTTCTTAGTATTAAAATGTTTTAAGGAGTATTGTATCAGTCTTTTTGCTTCTTCTATTCGCTCTTTCTCAGTGTTTAAACCATTTACGACAGCAAAAATTCTCCTATCATTTCGTTTTGCAGATGCTACAATGCCATAACCACCAGCATTTGTATAACCGGTTTTTAAACCGTCAACCCCAATGTCGTGAAAAAGTAGAAGATTTTTATTCTTTTGTGCAATTTCGTTACATGTCAAATATTGTTCAGAAAATAAATCGTAATATTCAGGAAAATCAGTGAAAATCCTTTTTGCCAGCATTACCAAGTCTTTTGCGCTCATAAAATGATCTCCATCTGGCCACCCGCTTGAGTTGACAAAATGACTGTCATTCAGGTTCAAATTTTGTGCAACCTCATTCATTTCAGCCACAAAATTCTCTTCTGATCCTGCAATACCCTCGGCTAGTGTTATGCAGGCATCATTACCTGAGACTATTGTAATTCCTTCGAGTAATTCCCTCACCGTAACGGATTGACCTTCTTTCAAAAACATAGAAGAGCCTTTTCTTTCCCACGCTTTTCTGCTTACTCGAAATTTATCCTCCATATTTATTATTCCAGCTTTTAGATAATCGAAGGCTATATATAAAGTCATTAACTTGCTCATTGAAGATGGGGCCATTTTTTCATCGGAATTATGGTCAAAAATGAACGAGTCTGAAGCTAAATCTAAGATTACTGCTTGCTTTGCTTTGGTTCTAAACTGGTATGAGTATGAAGAAAAAGGAAGTATAAAAACTAATAGCAAAATTACCAATCTGCTTAACATATCTATAATTTTAAATTTACAGTGCACTAATTAATAGTATAATTTTACAGGGGCATTTCAATAGATCTCTTGCATAAAAATTCCTTGACAAGCTTTGCCAGCCCCCTTATCATGGAAGTGAAGCTATTGTATTTGCTTTCGCTAATCTGCAGATTAAAAGGTAAGGATTATTTAATGTATCGGCGTCTTATGTTCAATTTTTTGCAGTATATAGATACTGTATGTCTTTACAAAACTTCATCTACATCTAGATTTTTATCTAAATAAGCTGAACGCGCTTACAAAGCGTTACAAGACATCAAAAAATGCCAATACTCGACAAAGATAGTAAAGGACTAGCTAATTCGGGGTTTCTTTGCCTTTTTTTCTGCTTGGTAAATTTCTTAAACATTTGCAGCGTAGGTTAGTTGCAATTAAAAGCAGCTTAATCTCGCTTGTCAAGCGTTTAAAACATAAAAAACGCCAATATTTTAAAGCGGATAATAACCCCAGGGCTTCTTTTGCCTTTTTTTCGCTTGGTAAATTTCTTAATATTTATAGCAACATGAACTGGGCAGGAAGGTGTCATTCCAGTGCTCCTTTTTTTGTCATCCCAGTGCCCAGACACTGGGATCTAGCTAAGTTAGTGAGCGTAAAAGTAGCCAACCTTACGTTAAAACACAACGTTCTTGATGAGATTGCATAAAAACTGGATTCCTTACATCATAGAGGCACTGCCATTATAGAGTGAACCAGTGTCTGGGCACTGGGATGACAAAAAAAGGAGCTACTCGGATGACAAAAAAAGGAGCACTGGGATGACATTATAGGGGCACTGGGATGACACCCTGACAATCGTCATCCCGCTGCTTGTTAGCGGGATCTGCTGAGATACCGCGAATGAATTGCGGTATGATGTAGAGCTCGCGTCAGCTATTTTGATGACACCATTTACTGTCTTTAAAAATGAATGTTCTTATCAATTGTGCGTCATGCGCTTTATTAAATATTTTACTTAAAAATCTAACTTCTTATTATACAAGAGATAAGCAATTCACTAATGATGAAAAACTACGAAAAGGGGCATAGAAAGCGCCTAAGAGAGAAAATTATTTTAGATAATGGACAATCATTACTTGATTATGAAGTTTTAGAGCACATTTTATATTCAGCATACAGTAGAATTGATGTAAAGCCGATAGCAAAGAGTTTGATAGAAAATTTTGGCAGTTTGAATAAAGTTTTTAATGCTGACCTGGAAGCACTGCAAAATGTTGATGGTGTCAGCAATGCAGCAATATCTGCCATCTTTTGTGTGAAACAAGCCTTTGTTCGTTCTGCAAGAGAAGAAATAAAAGACCTGCCTATAATCGATAACTGGGAAAAATTGCTTGATTATTTAAGAATAAGCATAGGAAGCCTTAATAAGGAAAATTTTCGCGTCATCTATATGAATAAAAAGTATAGTCTAATAGCGGAAGACCTGCAAAACGTTGGTACAGTAGATCAAACTCCTCTTTATGTCAGAGAGATCATCAAGCGCGCACTTTTGATTGGTTCAACATCCATTGTAATATCTCACAATCATCCAAGCGGAGATACACAACCTTCAAATAGCGATATATCTCTCACTAGGCAACTAGCAGAAGCTTGCCAAAGTATAGGAATAGAATTAATAGACCACATTATTATTACATTCAGTAGCTATTTTAGTTTCAAGGAAAATAGGTTGTTGTGAAAGCTTGTAGATTTTGAAATCCTTTTTATTGCACTCTTGTAATCAAGTTTCGTTAAAGGTCGGATTGAATGGTTAAATCTTCCACCCAAATAACCACACACTCTACTTGCTTATTTGGATATATTTCGTGTACTAAGGTTTTATAGGTCAGCATTTGCTTTTTTATTTCATTTAATAAGGAAACAGAAACGTTACGGTGTGATTTGTAGTCAATTATGATCGCTTTATCTTGCGTTATGCATAGCCTATCTAGTCGTACTAATACTGGTTCGCCATCGATTATTCCACTTAGTGTAATCTCTGATTTGCCTTCTAAGTCAAACAAATAGCCATATTTTTCATTAAAGGCCAATATTTTACTGTAAATTTCATCCTTATCTTCACTGGTGTTTATATTGTCAAGATATTTTCTGACCCAGTTTTTTCTCCTTTCTTTTTCTATCTTGGGCATATATTGTAATATGCTGTGGATTATTAAGCCTCTTGTATAACTGTCTTTCGTTTCAGCGCTACTTTCTGTCATTCCAGTACCACTATTTGTCATCCCAGTGCGTGACACTGGGATCCAGGCTTCTTTTTCTCTGGATTCCAGCATCAAGTGCTGGAATGACACCGGAGAGTGAGTAGCTGATGCTGGTTCTCCTTCTTTTTTACTGGATTCCAGTGTCAAGCACTGGAATGACATTGATAGGTTTGGCGGAAGGGAAATGACTGGAACGTCAAAATAATCACGTTTTTTATAAATGTAAGGGTAGTTTGCGTTCACACATAGCACTTCAACTTTTTCTTTAAATATTGGCTGTAAGTATGCTTGTTTCTTTTCATATGGTTCTCCATACTGAGTGATTAGATCATACCAAGAGCCCTTTTGCACTGGCTCTTTACTTAAGATGTATAACTCATCTTCAGCACGTGTGAGTGCTACGTATAATAAACGCAAATATTCGTTATAATCCTCTAGTTTTTTCTCTCTTTTTACTTGATCACAATAAGCGTTATTGTTTTTTCCACACCAAAATGGCACTTCCGTTCCATCAAAGATAATGCTTTCACTGTTTCTTGGCACTGTGTTTGTATCAACCAAAAATACTATGGGAGCTTGCAGACCTTTTGATTTGTGAATTGTCATTATTCGCACAGCATTGCGTTCTGATTGCATATCATTCTTAATCTCCGGGTTATTCTCCTTGATCCACTGAACAAACGCTTGAAGAGATGGGTTTTCAAATTGCAACACAAGGTTCATAAATTCGTCTAGAACCTCGAAGCACTCAAGACCTAGCCTTGCAGCAAATTTCTTCTTACCTGTACGCAATATATGTGTAAATAGTGCAAGAGGAGACTCTATGCGAGATAAGTTAATGAGATAGTTTAATTCACTATAGATAACCACAGAATAATCCTGAATTCTTTCCCATAGTGAATGCTCTTTACGGTCATATGCAATGTTAAATAAATCATCCTCGGTAAAATTGAATAACGGTGATTTTAAAGCATTTGCAAAAGCTAGATCATTTGCCTGGAGGAGTAAAAATTCGGCCAAAGCTATTAAGTCCTGCACGGCTATATAGTCCATAATTCTAAAATAATCTCGGCCTACAACTGGCACGTTTGCTTTTTTAAGTTCGCTTATTATGTAATCAACTAACACGTTTCGTTGCCGTACCAGAATCACAATGTCCCTTGGCTCTATATGGCGATCTTTAGCGACTAAAATCCGCCCTTCGTTTAACCAATTGTGAATTCTGTTGGCTATTGTTTGAGCAAGTAATCGATCTGTTATTATATAATTTTCCCTGCATGTCAGAGGAATTTGTAAAGCTCGCTGTTCTTTCTCTTTACACTTTGGTAACGCTGGCCAAATTTCAATATATCCTTGATCATTTTCTCTATGTGGAACATGTTTTATTTCATTATCAACAAAAGATATTTCTGCGCGGAAGTTGTTAAATATTCTATCTACAAGCATTAAAACTTCTGGAGTTGAACGAAATGACTTTTCAAGTTGGCATGATATCCAATCTCTGCCACCAGTTTTCGTATGAAAGTATTGTTGCATGTAGTTGAATAGATGGGGATTTGCTCCTTGAAATCTGTATATGGATTGTTTTACGTCACCAACTACAAATAAGGTTCGCTTTTCATCATTACCGGCAAAAAATTCATCGCAGAGATTTGTTATAATTTTCCACTGGCTGATGCTATTGTCTTGTGCCTCGTCAACAAGGATGTGATCTATTTTTTGATCCAAGTTAAACAATATCCAATCTTTGTAGTTTGGATTGCTGAGAAGATTTGTTGCTAAGCCAATTATATCATTGTAGTCAATCAGTGCGTTTTTTGATTTTTCGCTACTGTATAGATCAACATATACTTTAAATATACCAAGTAAGCTACTGGTTCTCTTGAATATTTGATAAGAGTTCATGTCTTTTATATGAGTAAACACTACATTCTGAACGCTCTCTATTATTTGCTCTGCATCTCTAAATTTTTCCAAAGTACCTTTTGTTGCAATGGATAATATGCTCTTTTTTTCGTTTGATTCCGATTTTAAAAAGACCTTGACTAGGTTTTCTACTTTAGTGTCATTCCAGCGCGTGACGCTGGAATCTACACTTCTTTTCTTCTGGATCCCAGTGTCAGCTACTTGGATGACGGGGAGTGATGTTGGGATGACAGATGGCTTTGTGCTGTCACACCAATCATAGAGCATTGCACTATAACTCTGATCTCTTTTACTGCCTTCACTTAATATCTCGGCTAATCTTTTTATGTGCTCAGTCGTTTCACTCTGTAAGTCATGAATTTCATCTGGAGCACTGAGTTTATCTTTGATATATTCTGAATCATTTTCTGATATCGATCTTTTTATACATAAAGTATAAAGCAAATCGCGTAGCTTATTTTCATCAATTTCAGTTGCAATAAGATTGATATTATCCTGCACAGTTTCATTATGAAGCACTTTATTGAATATGATGGAATGTAATTCTTTACATTCACTCAGCGTACAATTTGGGGCGATGCCAGCTTCTATGGGAAAGTTGGAAATTAGTTTGTAACAGAAAGCGTGTATGGTTTGTATAGTTAGACCAAGATTTTCCAATTCAGAGAAAAGCCTTCTTGCTCTTGTTAAATAATCTTTATTTTCTCTGGTCGAGCACTGGGATGACATCGGAAAGAAATCTAATTGTTCTAAATCTGCTATCAACACACTCTCTGAGCATATTGCCCACTTACTGAGTATGCTGTGAACACGATTCTCCATCTCGTTTGCTGCAGCATTGGTGAACGTTAAGCAGAGAATATTTCTTTTGTTTTCTAATAAAAGTCTCAATACTCTGTCTATTAAGATTTTTGTTTTGCCTGTACCAGCGGACGCATTTACCCATACAGAGAAATTAGGATTTATGGCATTTTTTCTCATCAGAAGTGCGAAAACCTTATAAAAGTTGACTAAAATAGCATTATACATATAATGTAAAAATAATCTTAGTGAAGATATATAATGAAAAGTTTTTGTGTAAAGGCGCCTGCAAAAATCAATCTTTTTTTGCATGTTGTAAATAAGAAGGAAACAGGATATCACTTGATTGAAGGTTTATTTGTCTTTGCTAATCTTTCTAATTTTTTGGAAATAAAAGTAGGTGAGAAGTATTCTAGATACGATAACTCTACAGTTGAATTTGTAAATTCCGAACTTAGAATTAATAACAGTTACAACACCGTAATGAGAGCAGTTAATCTATTGCTTAGATATGCTCCTGCGCGAACTAAAGTCATTGTAAAGGTTGTGAAAAATATACCAATTGCTGCGGGTTTGGGCAGTGGCTCCTCAGATGCTGGAGCTGTGGTACGTACGCTAGGGAAGCTGTGGAAAATTGATAGGACGATTTTAAATGAAATAGCTTTAAGCGTTGGTGCTGATGTTCCTGCGAGTATAGATAGCAAGCCAGTTTTTGTTAGAGGTATTGGTGAAGAGTTGTGTCCCATAAAAAAATTCTCTCTACCCACAAATATAGTACTGGTGAAGCCGAAAAAAAAGTTTTTGAGCACACTAGAGGTATTTTCCAAACATGAAGGAGAATTTTCTGAGCCAATTAAATGGAGCGATGACGCTGAAAAGGATTTGTTGAAGCTTCTTAAAGAGACGAGAAACGATCTTCAAGAGATAGCAGTAAGTCTTGTACCTGAAATTCAGGATGTGATATCAACACTTGAGTCACAAGAAGGCTCTATACTTTCTCGCATGTCAGGCAGTGGTGTATCATGCTTTGGAATATTCGATAGTGAGGAAAATGCAAAAGCTGCTGTAGTTAATATCAGAGAAAAGCAACCAGAATGGTGGGTATGTGACACTCAATTAATAGTTTGACTTTATGGATATAACTCCCTTAATTTCCGAGAATAAAAATCTTATAAATGGTTACAGGGAAGGAAAATTTTTGGTGAATAATAGAGAATATTGCGGCTCAATTATAGTTTTTCCTGAAAAGGTGATTAAATTGAAAGAAAGTGATATAAATAGCAAGGAACATTTTAAATCTTTTTTAACAGAGGAAATAGAAATTTTGATAATAGGTACTGGTAAAACACGCAATATACCAAGTTCTTCAGCGAAGTCCTATCTTATGGAACAAAAAGGTTTAAATTTTGAATTTATGACAACCGGTGCAGCATGCAGAACCCATAACTTTTTAATATCCGAAGATAGATTTGTTGTCAGTTATCTAATAGCCATATAGCATGCTTGAAATGTTTACCCAGGACTTTTTCATCAATAGTCTAGTTGCAGTAGTCGTAATTAGCCTAGTAACAGGCGCTTTAGGATCGTTTATGATATGGCAAAGGTTATCTTATCTTGGTGATAGTTTGTCCCATTCTTCGTTGCTTGGTGTTGCACTTGCTTTAATCTTTAAGATTAGCCCATCGCTTAGCATAATGCTCATTGCAATTACATTTGCTATACTACTTTCTCTTAATTTTAACAGATTATATTCTGCTGATACGATATTGAACATTGTTACCAATGTAGTTTTATCATCGAGTTTAATACTTATGTCTTTTCTTCCATCGGGCAATAATAATATTATTAGCTCACTGTTTGGTGATATATTAACGCTCGATCAAAGTGATATAATATTGATTTTTTTAATCTCTGTAATAGTTACTTTGATATTAATATTTAGATGGCGTTATTGGTTAATGATTTCAATTAATCAAGATTTAGCAGTAGTTGAGAAGATTAATGTTAATTTTCTTAGACTAGAATTTTTAATCACTCTTGCTATATTTATAGCAATTGCTGCCCAATTAATAGGAATATTACTCATTGCTGCATTTTTGCTAATACCAGCAGCATCTGCAAGGCTCATTTCGAAAACTCCAATGCAGATGATTATTGTTGCAACAGTTTTTTCTGTGATTTCTGGGATATCAGGTCTGATGTTATCTGCAAGTTTTGATTTGTTAACTGGACCTGCAATTATACTTGTTGCAGCCGTATATTTAATTATCGCTTATTTTATAAGGTTAGTATTAAGCAGGTTGGCTTGATTTTAGTCTCGAATGTTAATAATTTTGTAATATACTCATTATAAAATATCACTATCTTAGCACAAAATAGTCTTTGCTATATTATTGTTTATGTGCTAATGATAAGCTGTGAATTTTATGGAGTAAGCAATATGAGCGAAGAAGGATTTTTTTCCAAATATATATCTCAACCTGTGAAAAAATTTTATAATTATATTACAGGAAAAACAGAAGAGTCGGATAATGTGCAGAGTACGGCAGATGATGTGCACAATATTGCGCAAGAAAACTCAGAGTCTTTGGATACTCATGTACAATCAAATGAGAATGATATCATATAGATGGCATGAGGGTCATACCATCCAAAGTTAAAAAATTCCTAGAGAAACCTGATGCTTTAAGTGGTGTGTTAATTCATGGAAGTGATAACAGTAGGGTTGGTTTTTATGTACAAGAAATAATTGCCAATTTAGATGAGTATTCAGTTCAGGTGATGGATTTTGCAATAGTGAATAAGTCACCCGGTTTACTGTTTTCTGAATTGGCAAACATTTCGATGTTTACCAGCAAAAAATTAATTAAGCTGATAAATGTGAGTGGAGGTATATCCAAAGAGTTAAAAAACGTATTGGATTATAACGCAAGTGGTCACTATGTAATGATGGTAGCAAGTGATCTTCCATATAATTCTGCAACTAAAAATTATATGGAGAGTTCAAAAATTTTTGGTGTGATTGCTTGCTATAAGGACAACAACAGCTATCTTTATGACATTATATCAAGTTACTTAAAACAAAATAATATAAAATGCACAAATGAGATAATCTACCATTTGCAATCTTACTTTAATCATAGCAAGCTGCCTATATGTTCAGAACTTGAGAAGTTAGTTTTGTACTTAGGGGAGAGAAAAGACCTAAAACTTACTGATATAGAATTATGCTTTTCAACTTCCGGCAACGACTATGCTACACTTGATGATCTATGCTCTGCCATAGCAAGTAAAGATATGTCGCGCTTCATTAGAATTTCTGATGCATTGATATCGCAAGAAAATTTTTCACCAATAGCGCTAATTCGCATTATATCAAATTATTTCCTACGCCTTGAAAACGTTTTGCTGTCAGTGCAAGGTGGAATGAGTGAGCAGGCTGCGATTGATCAGCTAAGTCCTCCATTGTTTTTTAAACAATTGCAGAGCTTTAAATCTCATTTGAAAAGTTTGCAACTTTCAGAACTTAAAAAGATTTTGGAAGAATTGATAAGCTTAGAAGTTACCTGTAAAAAAACTGATTTAGATCATAAAATGATTTTTCAGCAGGTGATTTGTCATATTACAAATACAATTACTTGCTATAGCTAACAAAGATAAGGTGTAACCAGACTGCATTCTGTGATTTTTAGCAAAACACGATCTTTCATTTGAGCTTTCTTCAATTTAAAATAAATACAGAAAATTGCTGCCTATAGCTAAACTGACTTAGATTTACCGACAATTTGAAAAACCGTCATTCCGCTACTAGTTAGCGGAATCTATCCGCAACGGCATGACGTGTTGCTTGGGTCAGCTATAGAATATAGATCAGAAGTGACAGAGCTTAAAAAAAGGCCTAATATAACACAAAAAGCTTTATGAAAATCAGAGTTGGAGTAATAGGCTGCTTAGGCAGAATGGGCAAGAAAATACTCAATGAATTAATCACAAATGCCGAAGTGGAAATAGCAGGTGCTGTTGCCCGTTCAGGCAGTAAGTACATGGGCTTAGATATTGGACCAATTATAGGCTGCGGTTCCAATCTAGGAATTGAAGTTACAAGTTCTATGAGTGGCATATTTGAGTCATCTGACGTTGTAATAGATTTTACAACTAAAGAATGTATGTTAGACTGCCTTAAAGCATCTGTAAAATTTAAAACACCGCTAGTTAGTGGCACAACTGGAATAGAAGGTGTCGATTTAAAAGAGTATGCTGCTGAAGTTCCAATATTATGGTCAGCAAATATGAGTGTTGGGGTTAATGTGTTGCTGAAATTGGTAAAAAAAGCTGCTGAGCTTTTAGGTAATGAATATGACGTTGAGATTTGGGAAATGCATCATAACTTAAAAAAGGATTCACCATCTGGAACAGCTATAGAACTTGGCAAAACAATTGCTAACGCTTCAAAAGTGGATTTTCAGTCCAATCAATATTTACATAGTGGTTCAAACATAAGAAAAAAGGGGGAAATAGGTTTTGCAGTATCTCGTGGAGGTGGAGTAATAGGAGATCACAGCGTGATGTTTGTTAATTCTGATGAACGGATAGAACTAAACCACAAAGCAATTGATCGCACAACATTTGCTAGAGGAGCTGTTCAAGCAGCAGTATGGCTATATGAAAATAAAAGAGAAATTCCGGGGCTCTATTCAATGCAGGATGTGATATGAGCAATACACGTGCCTCTGTTAAAGATTTAAATCTCTGGTATGGCTCTAAGCAAGTTTTATTCGATATAAATTTGAATATTTATAAAAGAAAAGTTACTACTTTTATCGGACCATCCGGGTGCGGTAAATCAACATTTTTGCGTTGTTTTAATCGTATGAATGACTATGTACCTGGATGCAAAACTGTTGGTGAATTAGATATCGATGGGCTGGGTGATATATATTCACGCGATATGGATGTTGTGCTACTCAGAGCAAAAGTTGGCATGGTATTTCAAAAGCCAAATCCTTTTCCAAAATCAATATATGACAATGTTGCTTATGGGCCAAAACTGCATGGTATGGTGAAGGATAAGCAAAAATTGAATGAGATGGTGGAAAATAGTTTAACTAAAGTTGGCTTATGGGAAGAATTAAAAGACAGATTGCAAGATAGTGCACTCGATTTATCTGGTGGCCAACAACAGAGGCTATGCATCGCTCGCGCAATTGCAGTGAAGCCAACTATTTTATTAATGGATGAACCGTGCTCCGCTC
The DNA here is from genome assembly GCF_964027115.1 of Wolbachia endosymbiont (group A) of Myopa testacea. Taxonomy (NCBI): domain Bacteria; kingdom Pseudomonadati; phylum Pseudomonadota; class Alphaproteobacteria; order Rickettsiales; family Anaplasmataceae; genus Wolbachia; species Wolbachia endosymbiont (group A) of Myopa testacea. The sequence goes on along the minus strand of NZ_OZ034729.1, from coordinate 483,784 downwards.
TTGATCCAATGGCAACCAATGCAATCGAAAATCTTATACAAGAGCTGAAATTAAGGTTTACTATAATTATGGTAACTCATTCAATGAAGCAAGCTAAAAAGTTATCTGATAGTGTAATTTTCTTTCATAATGGCAGAATTGTTGAGTCTGGAAGCACTCAAGAAATATTTGAAAATGCTCAATCTCCCTTAACAAAGGAGTATATCCTGGATCATTAAATTTCTGTCATCAAAGTAGCCTGGCTACTTTAAAAAATGTATCCGTATGCCGTATCTGTCGTTCAGCATGGTATAGCTAAACTGACTTAGATTTACCGACAACCGTCATCCCGCTGCTTGTTAGCGGGATCTATAGCTAAAGTGGCTTAGGTTTACCTACAATTTGAAAAACAACAAATTCGTCATTCCGCTACTAGTTAGAGCCGCGGCGGTATGACGTAGGGAAACCTTTCTTGGGTTAGCTATAGAGATACCGCCGCGGTATGACGTACTGACTTGCACTAGCTATAGATCTAAAGTGAAACTTGAGTGAGAAATATTTAAGTAATAATTTTCCGCCACAAACAATACTTTCTTTGTTTGCTAGTGCAATAGAAGTCTAATCTACTTTCAATTCCCCAGTATGTAAACTGCGCGGTAAGGACTCTAATTCCTTTGCAGCACTTAAACTTTTATTTTTTGCATGTATACCAAGCTTATTGAATTCTCGGGCAGCAGGAAACACCCTTGCTTCAAGCGAACCAGCAGTTTTATTATAATGATCGACAGCACTTTTTAAGCTCCTGCGCAAATTATCAAAGTTTTCGCCCATTATGCAAATGCGCTCATATAAAATATGACCTAGTTCACTGATTTTCTTTGCATTTTCAGCTATCATCTCTTGCTTCCATCCATATGCTATTGCTCTCAGCAACGCAATTAGAGTGATCGGTGTTGCAATGATCACTTTTTTTTCCACTCCAATCTCTATCAAAGCAGGCTCATATTCCAGTGCTGCACTAAAAACCCCCTCCCCTGTTAAGAAAAGCACCACAAGTTCTGGCGTATTTTCAAATTGATTCCAATACTCTTTTTTACCCAAGTCATTTATGTGTTTTTTTATTGCCAGGGAATGATTCTTTAATTTCTCCTTTTGTATTTGCAAATCATTTTGTGATATAGCATCCATGTAAGAATCAAGCGGCACTTTAGCATCTATTATTATTTGTTTTCCAGATGGCATTTTGATTATTAAATCAGGACGCAATAAATTATCCTCGTTTTTATCAACCACTGACGGCTGAGTAAAAAAATCGCAATATTCAATCATTCCCGCCATTTCTACCACTCTCTTTAACTGCATTTCACCCCATTTTCCTCTAATGTGGGGCTTTCTCAAGGCATTAGCAAGGCTAGAAGTTTGGTTCATCAGCGCTCCAATTTGCTCCTTTAAACCTTCATAGGCCCCTACCCTCTCCTTTTCTAGCTCACGTATTTCGTTATCGAATTTTTCTAATTTTTCTTTTATTGGCGTTACAACTTCGTTGATCGTTGCTTGTCTTTTTTTGAAATCGCTTTCTGTTTCTTTTAATTTACTATCAATTACTTCCTTTGCTAAGTTCAGAAAATTGTTATTGTTCACTTGCAAGGCATCAAGAGAGAGCGCTTTAAAAGTGTTTGTTAATCTCTCCTCTGCTTTTGTTAGTAATTCTATTTCCTTTTTCTTTTCCTCACGTTCTTTTTGCAGAGTTACTTCAAGTTCTGCTCTTTTGACCCTTAAATCAACTATTTCTTCATTCTTCGTAAGCAAACTTTGTTTTGTTTCTTGAAGTTCTTGCTCTAATTTACATAAATTACCCTCAAGGTTTGCTTTCTTTTCGCTCAGTTTTTTTACGATAATGTAGAAAAATAGTAATAGAGAAACAACCAGAGCTATAGAATTGAAAAGCATCAGAATAAAAAAACTGCGTTTACAATTCTATATGATTTTTGTGTGTATAGCTATAAGTAACGACGTCATACCGCACACAACTGTACGAATGTCTAGTTTAGTTATAAAATGTATATAAAATATTAACCGCTGATGTCATCCCAGTGCGTGACACTGGGATCTAAATTTTATGAAAAACTATTATATTTATATACTTGCAAGTAGACACAATAAGGCTCTATATATAGGTGTTACGTCGAATTTAATTAAACGAATTTGGGAGCATAAGAACAAGGTTATTTCCTGTTTACATCGAAATATAATGTGCATAAATTAGTTTATTTCGAGGAATTTCAAGATGTAGATTCGGCTCTTAATAGAGAAAAACTTTTAAAAAGTTGGAAAAGAGAATGGAAAGTCGATTTAGTTGCAAGAAAAAACCCAAATTGGTATAATTTATATTATGAAATCACGAAATGAGATCCCAGTGTCACGCACTGGGATGACACAAGTAGGAGCTGGGATGACAACGTTCATACAGTTTGGACGGTATGACGTACTTATTTATATAGTATAATATAAAAAAAAGAACACCTAAAGAGGTGCTCTTTTTGAAGAGTTTGCTACAATGATTATGCATTAACTGATAGATCATCACCAACAGTGTGTTGTTCTGCTTCTGAATTAGTAGTTTCTGAATTTGGTGTGTTACTATTTGCAACAACTTTGGGAAACGTAATCGGATTTTTAGATATCTGAGTTACGGCAACGATTGCTTGCTTCTCATTCAGATCTAACATCTGCTTCATTGTTGCCAGTTCGTCAGACGAAGTTTTACCATCATGAGATGCTACTGACTCTATACTCAAGAATGCACCCTCACTGTTATTAGCGTCAATAAGTTTGTTGCAAGTAATTTGGAATATCCCTCCTTTTTCACATTTGATATATACACGGTATTTTAATTTATCCATACTCTCGGTATAATTAAGATCAATGTTACCACTAAGACCTACACCATCACCAAAAATTTTAGATGTATGATTTGTCGTTACAAATAGTTCCAGTACTCCATTTGTGTTTTCACAAATACTGCCAATAACAGGTAATTCATCATGTGGCTGTTCAGGCTTAGCTTCATTATCCAAAGTTTTTGGTAATGTCTCGTTTGAAAACTTTCCTTGCTGTGATGTATTTTGTTTGGTAACCCTTGTTTCACTTTTTTTACCACCAAACAACCACTTCCAGCCTGATGAAATTTTTCTTGCAATCCACGAAATTCCTGTGCGATCAGCAATCCACTTAAAAAACTTTTTTATTTTTTCCCACATATTTACTCCTTAAATTAATAATAAATTAACTTAATTATTTCATAAATAGTATAACATATCAACTATTTTTTACTTTAAAGAGGAAATACATGGTAAAAAAAGAAGTAAAAAGGTTTTGAAGCTGGTGCTGCAGAAGTTTTTAGTACTTGCTCGCAACTTTCAACAATTTAATAGCACTGGTGTTTACAACCTCTCCGCCGACACGCTTAGTGACAAAAAACCTCACATAAGGTTTATTCGTATAAGGGTCTCGTAATATTCTCATTCCTCTGTTATCTACAATCTTATAAGCTTGTTTGAAATCTGCCATCGCAATTACCGGTAGCTGATTGTTTGGCACCGGTGGCATATCGGCAGATTGATATACTGGTATTCCCATTAAAGTACCTGGAGCTTCAAGCGACAAACTTGGTTGCCAGAGATATTGGCCTTCTTGAGATTTTAGCAGCCTAATGTTCTTCAACGTACTCCTGTTCATCAAAAATGACGCATTTTTGGAATAATATTCGTCCAGAGAGTAATACAACATCATTATTGAATCACTATCTAATTTTTCAGTTTTAACTTGCTCTATTTTATTATAACTGTTTCCATTTTCATAAGTTAAAATTCCTTTGGGTTGAAAAGTACCCTCACCCTTAATGAAGGCTTCGCTTTCTTCCTTACTAAAAGTCTCGGCAATCTTTTCTACCAGCCAACTCTCAACATCGACAAACGCATCATCGAGTAACTTTTGTGATATCTGTGGTTGAGCATATAACTCGTAAGTCGTGATAGAAATCTTTTGGATTTTAGGCGTGTCCGTATCTTTTGCAAAATCATACTTAGATTTATTGCCACCGTCCTCATCATCTACTGTTTCACTGCTCCAACCTGCACCGGCACGGTCAAAATCTTCTATAATGTAATCCAATGTTTCAGTAGAGATTCTTTGACTGGAGCATATTTGTCGCATTGGGGACGAATCAGTTACGCGCTTGTTTATGCGTTCTACAATATGCGGAGTAACTAGATACCCTCCGATATCATTATCATCTCCACTGAGGGTTTTGTGTGATAAACCGCTTTCCATTCCCTTGCGGATATAATCAGAAAAATATTTATCACTTGTGCTAAAATCTGTATTTACTTCTGGACGTTGAGCTGCAGTTTCGATCAAGTCTAAACGCTCTTTGCAACTATCAATGGCATTATTTACCTTGCATAGCTGCTCAATCGTTGCAGAATCAGCACGCCCTTTGCTCTCAATTTCTTTTAATTTGCGATCATTTATTAATTTAAATTGCTCCCATGATGAAGCGAGTTCATTAATACAGTGAGCGATATCGGTAAGTGTCATAATAGCCTCCTTTGAAAATGAAATAAAATGAAAATGGAAAATTAGTTAGCATTAGACTTCTTTTGAATTCTGCAGGCAACTGTGTTGTAATTTGAAGACAGCAAATGGTATAACTATACGAACATTTGTTTTTGTTAAGGTGCCAAACAACAGATGATGTCATTCCAGTCTGGAATCCAGGAATTTTAATTATAAGAAAGCACACTAATTAATAAGTATAAAAGTAGCTGGAAAATAAACATTTTTGATATGGAAAGCTGGATTCCAGACTGGAATGACACCGAAGGGGCTACTCGGATGACACCGTCTTGGATGGAAAACTGGGTTCCAACGCCACGCGCTGGAATGGCATCATTTTTTATCTGTTGAAAATATAAACCGGAAAATAGCTTGGCACTTTGTACCACGCTTAGTACTGTAAGCTTAATTCAGTAATTAAATTAAGCGAGATGAAATAAAAGATAATAACACTATATAACGTTCGTTTTTTTGTGTCAAGCACTTTTTTTTATCTGCTTCAATTAGTAAGGGATTTCAATATTAATTCTGCACTACTTGCAGTTTTTGTAATGGGTCTGCCAATGACGATATAATCAGCTCCTAAATTTATTGCTTCTCTTGGTGTTGCTGTTCTTTTTTGGTCGTCATGACCTGGATCTATACGAATTCCTGGAGTAATAATTTTCAAGTCTTCACCGCATTCTCGGCGCACTTCTTGAGCTTCCAATGCAGAACAGACTATTCCATGGAGTCCAATCTTTTTTGCAAGCTTTGCAAGCAAAATTACCTGTGATTTTACCTCTCTTGCTACTCCAAGCTCGTTTAAATCCTCATTGCTCATACTAGTTAGCATTGTTACTCCAATCAGCTTTATTTTTGTGCCTTGCACCACACTTAGCGCTTCTTCAAGCATTTTTGTTCCACCGCTAATGTGCAGAGTTAACATTTCAATGCTCAGAACTTTTATTACTTCAACTGTTTTAGCCACAGTGCTCGGAATATCATACAATTTCAGATCTAAAAAAATTGGTACATTGCATTTTGCAACTTCTTGCACTCCAGAGAGACCATGAGCAGCAAAAAATTCTAATCCCAGCTTTACCATCCCAACTTTACCACGCAGAGTATTAGCTAGAGAAATAGCCTTATTTAAGTCTTGTGTATCCAGTGCGCATATTATTGGGTTCATTATCTTGTACAATTTTTTTTATAATAAAGCTAATTATTATGTTTTGCAAATACCTTCACTCTGATTACGTTCATAAGATTCTGTCAATAGTGAATTTGGCAATTTGATCGGGGTGGATGAGCGACTGTTATATCCAGAATCTTCCTCGGATCCATATCCAGGATTTCCTGCATGTAAAGGAACAGATGTTTCGTCTGGCGATGATGCATATACAAGATCTTCCAGCGAAGAAGAAGGCATTTTGTCTGGCAAAAGCCGTGCAATTTCTTCTTGTAACGCAAACTTTAATATTTGAATCGTATTTAATATTGCTTTTCCATCATTATTTCTTATAGGTTCTTCTATCTTGTCTGTTACGTATCTTATCAACAGTTGCACAAAATTCACTTGTTTTTCTTTCTCTTTCAAAAAATCTTCTATTTGACTGTCTCGTTCTAAAAGTGAATTTCTTAAACTTTTCACTTCGTTATTACAATCTTTTCTTATCCCATCTAACTCAAAAGATTGATTTTTAATTAAATCATCTGCTTTATATAGCTCTTCAAATTTCCTTTTTAATTCTTGAGATAAGTTTTTATTTTTCTGATTAATTTCTTTAAATTTACATTGTAATTCATCTAATTCTACACAAAGTTCTTCTTGTCTTTTATGTAATTCTTCTTTTTTTTCACATAATATATGTTTTTCCTTACACAGTTTTTCTATTTCCTTACATAATTCCTCTTTTTCTTTAGATAATTTTTCTATTTCCTTATATAATTCTTCATTTTTTAATTCTGCATGTTTATTATTGTCTATTTTCCTTTTCAATTCCGTCATGCGTTTTTCTTTTTCAGCTAGATTACCTTCTTCTTCTTGCTTACCAAGCTCATCTTTTTCCTTCGTTATCTTTTTCAATTCGTCTGTTATTTCAAATATGTGATTCGCTTTGGCTTCTAACCTTTTCTCTAAAGATTTTTTTTCTTCAAGAAGAGATTCTCTCTCAACTTCTGACTCATTTACTTTCTGATCCAATTTTTTTGCTCTCTTGTCTAAATTTTGCTTTTCTCGAGTTAATTCACGTGATTGATTCTTTAATTTTTCCACTTCTTTGTTTGCAGCTTCTTCAGCTTCCTTTCCTAGAGTTATTTTATTTTCTAACTCTTGCTCTTTCTGAGCGAATTTATTTCTCTCAACTTCCAGTTTCTTATTATTACTAATTATTTTATACGAAAATGCAAGCACCAAAACAGATAATGTAGCTAAAGCAAGAATTAGAGGAAGAGGCACATTAGAAGTTACAGTAAGCGCTAAAGATGTAAGTAACGTAAGAGTAGCTAAGGAACTAGCTACAAAATAAAATGTGTTAGCTTTGCTAAACAAATTGCTCATTACTCCCCTCCCCTCATGAACAAAACTTCAGCAGTCTTGTATATATTTATTAAAATTCTCTTATCTGTGGAGGTCACTGCACTTACATCGTTAAGGTGTGATAGGAATTATTTGTTGCATCTCTAAAAAGCGATAAATTAGGGCTGCCGGTACTTGTATTAGGATTTTCGTGATTTAGTTGCTCTGAATTTTCTTTATTCTCATCCTCATCTTCCTTTTTAGGAGATAGAGATTTTCTAGGATATCTTCTTAGTGTGGATGTGCGAGGAGAAAGTCGTTTCGGGAAAGTTAGTCCATTAGCAAGCTTATTTTCACCTGTTCCTTCAAATTCTGATGAATGTTCACTGCTTATATCTGAAGAAATGGAATGACTAAGCTTGTCTTCCTGCCCAATTACTGCTTGCAGACATTTAACTTTTCTTTCCAAATCAGAATTACGTCTTCTTAATTTACTGCATTCGTCATCCAAATCTTTTTCGCTACTTTTCAACTTACTGTTATTATCGCGCAACTTTTCATTTCCTTTTCTTTCTTGATCCAAAAGTTTATTTAACTCTCCGATCTTATTAAGATCTTTAGTTTTTTCCTCTTCTAATTTCTTGCATAGTTTTTCTTTTTGTTCTAAATCTGCAGCTAGCTGGATCGTTTCTTGCGCTTTTTTACTTAACTCTTCTTTCAATCGTCTTTCTCTTTCTACTACATCCCTTAATTTATGTTGTAAAAAAGAAGTTTCGCCTTTTTCTTTTCTTAACTGCACTACTAATTCTTCTACTTTTTTCTTTCTCTCTTCTAAACATGTTTCCAATTCTGTTATTTTTTCTTTTAATAAAAGAGCTAAAGTTCCTTCACATTTTAATTCATGTAACTGCCTTTCTAAGGAATCTATTTCTTTTTGAGGTTGAGATAATTCTTCTATTAAAGAATCCACTCTTTCATTCAATCTTGCATTTTCATCACGTAACTCTTGGTGTTCAAGAGAAAGCATCTCCTCCCTATGTTTTAACTGACCTTTTACTTTTGCACTCAATTCTATATTTTCATCGTATAAATCTTTGTTCTTATTATTAAGAGCACCTATTTTATCCTTTAATTCTCGGATTTGATTACCTTTATTATTTAACTCTTTTGTAGGACCATCTAATTGTTGTTTTGTGCTAGCCAATTGCCCCTTTAACTGATTTACTTCCTTTACTCTGTTTGCATCTTGCTTTTCTCGAGTTAATCTATTTAGTTGATTATTCAATTCCTCCACTTCTTTGCTTGCAGCTTCTTTTCCTAAAGCTATTTTATTTTCTAACTCTTGTACCTTACTCTCAAATTGTTGTTTTACGCTTTCTAACTCTTGCTCTTTTTCAGCAAATGTATTTTTCTCAACCTCTATTTTCTTATTATTACTAATCATCTTGCATGAAAGTGCGAGTATCAAAGTAGATAATAGATAAACTCAAGGCAACAGGAAGAGCTACATTAAAGGCCGCAATTGGAGATAAGAATGCAACATAAGGAGCAACAGCAAGTGTCCCAGATGCAAGCAATACCAAAGTAGCAAAAGCACCAGCTATAAGATATGGTGCATTGGTTTTACTATACAAATCCCTCATCCTCACAACTAATAATGATTATAATAGCATGGATATCAAAGGAAGTAAAGCTATAAAAATCAGTATAAGTCTATATTCACTATGTATTTCCCGTCTTCAGTTTCAAGCTCAGACTGCATCCACTCTATCATTTCCGCATTGCAAACTGCTTGTAGGTCATTCTGCGCGGATTGATTCAATTTGTCCTCTCGTAGATCTGCTTTTATCACTAATTTCTTTATCAAATGCTTAACTGATACATTATTATCTGCTTTTATCTTTCTGATAATATTTAATATCTGCACGCAATTGTCTCCCATTTCCTCTGAATATTTATCGTAGATAAGCTCTTCTTTGCTCGGCCAATTACTTTGATTGTGTACAGAATTATAACTATACAACTGGTGGTATATCTCTTCTGTAATGTAAGGCAAAAAAGGTGCAAATAACCGCAAAATAACATTTAACACATACGCCAAGCTTTGTTTTGCACTTAAGGTTGCTTCACTGCTTCCGTACGCGCGTTTTTTTACTAATTCCAAGTAGTTATCACAAAAATCCTTCCAAAAAAATTCCTCTATTACGCCCAAAGCTTCGCAGTATTCAAACTGTAATAGGTTATTCGTTGCTCTTTCTATAACTTTGTATAACTTAGACAATATCCACTTATCTATTGTCTCGTGAGCAGAATTTATGCTCATTACTTGATGCTTTTCCATGAACATGGAAACAAACTTGCTAGCGTTCCAAAGTTTTGTAACTAGGCGCTTGCCAATTTTAAATATATTTTCAGAGTAGACTGTATCAACTCCAAGCCTTGAGTTCGCTGCCCAATAGCGTACTACATCAGCTCCATAAGTTTCAAGTATTACATGAGGAGTGATGATATTACCTTTTGATTTACTCATCTTTTTCTTATCATCGGCTAAACACCAACCGCTGATCATAATGTTTTTCCAAGGTAAAGAATCTGCATGATAATGTGCTTTCAAAATCGTATAAAAAGCCCAAGTTCTTATTATCTCATGGCTCTGGCTGCGCAGATCTGCAGGAAATATTGTATTATAGCGATGATTTGGTAAGCTAAACTCACTGTTTATTGCCAGTGCACTTAGTTGAGGAGTAATTGAACTTGTGGCCCAGGTATCCATTACATCTTGATCTGGGATAACCTCTTCTTTGCTATACCCTTTTGGCAAATCTTTGAGTGGATCTATAGGTAGGTCCTTTATCTCAGCTAGAATAATTTTACCTTCTTCTCCCTTACGTTTGGAATACCACGCTGGAAATGGCACACCAAAATAGCGCTGTCTTGAGATGCACCAGTCCCAATTTAGCCCTTCTATCCACATTTCCATGCGTTTACGCATATTGCTTGGATGCCAATTGCATTCTTTTACTTTATCTAATACTTGAGCTTTTTGCTCTAAGGTCTTGATAAACCATTGATAAGTAGGAAATATCTCAAGTGGTGCACCAGACCTTTCTGCGCACTTAACAGAATGAGAAATGTTAGTGCTTTCTATTAGTAACTCCTTCTCAGTTAGGATTTCGATCATCCTCTTTCTTGCTGCTGTAACTTTCAATCCATTGATTTCATTGTAGATTCCAGCGTCACGCGCTGGAATGACGCCGGGGTGTGGTGGAATGACGTCTTCTTTTGTCATCTGAGTAGCCCTTTCTCCTGTCATCCCAGTGCGTGACACTGGGATCCATTCTTCTATTTCCTTATTGTATGTTGGAATGACACTGGAGTGAATATCTTGTAGGTTCATCCTCCCATCCTGATCAATGATAATTTTCATCGGCAGATTATGCTTTTGCTGCCAATATATGTCGAGCTCATCACCGAATGTACAACACATAACAAGCCCAGTGCCTTTATCTACTTTAACCTTATCATCAGCTATTATTGGAATTTTTTCCTTTGTTATTGGCGCTACGGCTGTTTTGCCAATCAGATGGGTATAGCGTGCATCCTCTGGGTGGCAAAAAACTGCAACACATGCGGGAAGTAACTCAGGTCGCGTAGTTGCAATATTGATCTGCTCATTTTTGTGAGTAGAGAAAACTATCGTGTTTAAGGATGACTCAAAAACTTTATCTTCTATTTCTGCTTGCGCAATTGCGGTTTTATCAACCGGATCCCAAAGAATAGGTTGCATTTTTCTATATGCATACCCTTTATTATACAGATCGATAAACGACATTTGAGAAAGTGTCACAGTTTCCTTGCTGATCGTGTGATATTCCAAACTCCAGTCATAACTAATGCCGACCGATTTAAATAGTTCCTTAAATTCTTGCTTTGATTTTTCAATAACCTCATGGCATATCTCTATAAATTTTTCTCTGCCAACTTCTTTTGCACGGGTTTTATAGGTTTGTTCAACCAATCTTTCGGTGGGAAGCCCGTTATCATCAAACCCAATTGGATAAAACACATCTTTCCCCAGCATGCGCTGAAACCTTGCAATAAAGTCTGTGTGGCAATAGCTAAATATATGGCCGATATGCAATTTACCCGATATTGTCGGTGGAGGCGTGTCTATAGTGAAAGTGTTATCCTTTTCACCATTCCATTTATAAACTTTACTACCTTCCCATAATATGTTACATTTGTCTTCAATTTCTTTAAAGCCGTATTTTTCTTTTAACATAAATATTTCTTAAGTTTTAAGCTCTAAGTTAGCACAACTGAGTAAAGACGGCTACGCCAAAATTTTTTGTTTACGAACATAAATTTCTATGTTATGGTAAAAATATTACTTGACCTTAGGTTCTAAAGGTATTATGTAATATTTTATATATATTGAGGTTTAATGTGCCTAATTTAGATTCAAAAAGTTTGATTACTGTTTTAAGTGATAATGTTTAGACCCTGACTACCTTACAAAAAAACACCCTAGTAATTTTTCTTTAAAAAATGTTGAAAGATAAAGAAATCACCGTAGAAGTAGAAGAGGCAATTGCTGCATTACGAGAGAAAGCAAAAAATGAACTGAAAACTGACCAAGCATTGAAGGATGAAGTAAAAGCTGCTCTAAAAACTGAGTTAACAGAGGAAGTGAAAACTCAGCTAAAAGCTGATCAAGCATTGAAGGATGAAGTAAAAGCTGAACCATCAAATGAAATACAAGAAAAAGCAAATAAACTTGAGCAGATAGAGAAGGAAAAAACAGACTTACAAACTAAATTCGATCAGCAAAAACAAGCATTAGAAGCTGCAAAGAAAGAAGTTAAGAATAAACAGCAAGAAAACAAAGACTTAGAAGATAAAGTTAAGCAGTTAGAGAAAGGAGCATTAGAAGCTACAAAGTTACAGACAGATTTTGAAGCATTAGAAACTGAATTAAAAGCAGCTGAGGAGAAACAGAAAGAATTACAAGATCAATTGAAGAAAGCTGAGGAAGCATTGAAAACTAAAACAACAGAATTAGAAACTCAATTAAAAGCAGCTGAGGAAAAAAATAAAGAATCAGAAGCTGAAAAGCTGAAAGCTGATGATAAAATAAAAGAATTACAAGTTCAATTGGACACAGCTAACACGGGAAAAACATTCTTACAACAGCAACTAGCAAATTCAACAGATGAACAGCAGAAAGTTAGCGAAGCAATTGATGGTTTATTTACTAAAGAGTTAAACGGAGAAATAAAAGGTCTAATTGGATCCACAGATCAAGATTCAAAAGACAAAGTTAAGGGCTTAGGAAAATTAAAGAGCAGAATAGAATCTATAATAGGGAATGGTCAAAGTAAAAATGTAGATGAAATTGTGGAGTCGATTAAGGAAGAGTTAAAGAACAGTATAATAAATGCAAGTAAGTTCAGTAAGGAAGTTGTGGACTTAAAGGTAGAATTAGAAGCTAAAGCTCAAATAAACACATTAAATACTGAAGTTGAAAAACTAAAGAAAGAATTAGAAAATAAAGGTAGTGAAATTCAGAAGTTGGGGGAGAAAAATAAAGAACTAGAAGCTAAAAACAAAACAAGGCAATGGAGCGAAGTATACCGCTACTGTTGGTATGGGTCTTGCTGCTGGACTGATAGCATTTACTGCACTTGAACGTACAGTTAGGTTAGAGATGTTAGTAATGATTGGTATAGCAGTAGCATCTGCACTCGTAGTTGGTGGTATAACATATGCAGCATTACCTAGTACTCAAGTGGATGGAGCGAAAGCACAAGAAGTAAATGAGAATGGGAAAAGCAAGTAACAAAGGCACTGGGCTGAAACCGTCATAAAGGAACCAGCGTCAGCTACTCGGATGACAAGAAGAGGGCGCTGGGATGACATCATTATAGAGTGAACCAGTGTCACACTACTAGGATGACGCCTCACCATGTCATTTGAGTAGCGGATACTAGGATGGTACTTCCCGCTCATCTCGAACAGTTTTTTCTTCTTCTGCTTCTTCCATTTTAGTACTAGGCTTTGACATCATATACGTAATACCACCAACCGCTAGTGCTGCTATTGCAACTGCAACCACTGCTATTACTATAGGTATTAACTCAACTGCAACCGTTCCGGTTGCAAAAAGTGTCACTGCTATTGCAGCGCCTAATAATGCAGTTGAACCACCATAAAAAACGCTTTTTTTAAGTGCTTTTTCCCTTAAAAATTGTTTTATATATCCATTTTTGTCAAAATCCATGGGAGTTTCACCATTTTTGCTTTTTAATAGATGGTTTGCATTCTTTGCCATAAGAGCATCTACTATCTTTTTACTGCTATTTTCATCTAAAAATGTCGATAAGTCTGTGGTATTAACATTTATGCCTGCCTCTGTTGCAACATTCGTTATATATTGGATTGTATGTTGGGTGGCTAACCGCATACATAAAGGGGTCCATCCATTTTTATCTTCTGCATTGACATCAATCCCTTTCGTTTGTAGTAGAATCTCCACTATATCTGTGTTGCCAAATAATGCAGCTAAATGTAAAGGGGTATATCTCTCTTTTACTTGGTGCATTAACATCAATTCTTTCTTCTTGTAATAGAACCTTTACTGTATCTGTATAGCCATGTAATACAGCCAAATGTAAAGAAGTCCATCCATTTTTATCTTCTGCATTAACATCGATCCCTTTTGCTTGTAACAGAACCCTTACTGCATCTGTATGGCCATCGTTATGTAAAGGCATATTTTTATCCTCATCTCGAGCAGTAATGCTGAACACTTTTTTTATTGACCATCCTACTATATCTACTTTGCACTCAACTGCATTATGTAAAGGGACAAGTCCATGTTTGTTTTTTTCATTAACACTCGCTCCATTTTTTATTAAAAGTTCTGTTATTTCTGCATTACGAGCAAAGTGCAAAGGAGTGTCTTCACTCCTTTCAGTTTTTGCATTTACATCTGCTCCATTTTCTATTAGAGATTGTACCGCTTCTTTACAGCCACTTTCAACAGCTTCATGTAAGGGAGTATTTCCACGCTCATTCTGTATATTAATATCTGTACCCTTGTCCTTCAGGGGCTTTATTATATTTACATAGTTATTTCTAGCAGCTATGTGCAGTAATGTACCTATATCACTACCGAATCGATAATCCAATAAAAATCCACTTTTCCTCCATAGGCGAAGCTTTTCCTTGAGTTCATCATGTTCCTGATCATGGGTTCCACTTAACTGACTTGCTAGTTCAATTAACCTACTTCCTAATGCTTTTTCTATTCTTTCAATTACATTGTCCTTACTTAAACCTTCCTCCTTATCAATTACACTTAATATTTTTGCCAATTGCACATATTTCCCCATAACTTCACCTCTGATTTTAATAATATTTTAATTATCACACACCATAATAAAAAAGTCAACTCCATATGTTTAGGTTGTAGAATCCCAAAAAGCAGCCAGAATAGAATAAGCAAACATTTACGAATTGAATTTAGTGCAAACAAGGGTGTTGATATCAACCATACTCTGCAGAATCGCAATATGGTATGACTACATGCTCTTCACTGATTTTATTAACATAATTAGCAGAGAGTTTTGTTTTGCAAAAGATGTCTATAGTAACATACTGCAATTATTTGGAATTGTAGGGCTAGGCGCAATTGTAAGGCCACTTGGTGCATTCATATTTGGTCACGTTGGTGACAGGTATGGAAGGAGGATAGCATTAATAATTACTATCTTATTAATATCGATACCATCAAGTCTCATTGCATTTATTCCAAGTCACAATCAAGTAGGTATAATTTCTACTATATTGCTTCTTGCAATCCATGTGACACAAGGAATTGCACTTGGTGGTGAACAAGGAAGTTCTGTTTATCTTATAGAACATTTATCCAGTAGGAAAGAGAACTTAGGGATGTATTTTGGAATAATGGGCTTTGGCCGCTCCATTGGTGTCTTGCTTTCTGCGGTGATAGTAATTATCTGCAAAAAAACTACTGATTTTTGTACCTGGGGTTGGAGATTGCCATTTATTTTCTCAGCTATTTTAGGATTAATTAGCGCGTATAGCATATACACATTGGGAGAAACTCCAGCATATGAAAAAAATCGAAAACAAAGAAATTTACCTGATTTGCCAATAATAGAGCTTATAAAGCGCCACAAGAGAGCTCTTATACTTGCTATTTTAATATCTGTACCTGTTAATGTTGCTGTCGGATTTACCATATTTCTTCGAACACTCGCAAAGGAAATAGCATCAGTGGATGTGTATGTAACGACATATATCAACGAAATTGTGCTAATTATAACCAGTGTATTAATGCCGATATCTTCAATAGCGTTTGGAATGTTGGCTGATAAAGTTGGAAAAGAGCGCACTGCAATCTTATTTATAGCAATTACAATGGCACTATGTTGTCCTGTGTTATCTATTGCATATTACTACAAAAATTACCTTATAATTATGCTTAGTGTAATGGCTCTTTCTATAATAGAAAGAGGTATAGTTCCCATAGGAATAGTTGCATCTGAACTCTTTCCCACCAATATTAGATTTAGTGGTGTGAGCTTATCACGCAACATCTCTTATACGTTACATGGAGGATTTACTCCTATGGTTTGTATTTGGTTGACTGTAACATTTCCTCAAACAAACCTTGCTGCTGGGCTTTATATAGTCTTCTGCTTGTTGATTAGTGTGGTAGCAATATTGCAAATAAAACCGCAAGATAAAAAATGTGATTGGTTTTAGTTTTCTCTTAAATTTATACCGTAACCTAAGTTAGGTTCTCAGTTTCTCAAAAAAATCCTTTAACAAAAAAGAGCATTCTGTTTCTAATATCCCACCATAAACTTCAGGTATATGGCTGCAAAATTGAAATATCTTAGCACCATTTTCAATTCCTCCACCTTTTGGATTATAAGCTCCAAAGTACAATCGTTTAATCCTGGCAAAGGAAATAGCTTGAGCACACATCGGACATGGTTCTAATGTTACGTATATGTCAGAATCATAAAGCGTTGAAGTTGAGAGCAACTCACATGCCTGCTTGATCGCTAACATCTCTGCATGTGCAGTTGGATCGTTGGATATGTTGTGTGCAGAAGAAACGACATTGCTTCCACTAACTATTACAGCACCTATGGGAACCTCATCATCTTTCTGAGCAAGTTTGGCTTGCTCTATGGCAAGCTCCATATATTGATACTTGAACACTTTCCTTTGCTAATCTTCTTTTTTTTAATTTTATTAACTGCTGCCTTAATAAACGATATAAAAAGAGGATGAGGAGAAAACGGCTTTGATTGAAACTCTGGATGAAACTGCACACCAATAAACCACGGATGACTCTCTAACTCCACTGCCTCTATACATGTTCCATCTTCTGATATGCCACTGCATAGCAGCCCATTTTTTTCCAAATCATCTTTATAATCTGAATTGATTATGTATCTATGCCTGTGTCTCTCTGAAATAATAGTGTTACTATATGCATCCATCATTTTAGAGCTTGCATTTATATTACATTTATATGCCCCAAGTCTCATGGTTCCACCAAGATCGTCATCTTGATCGCCAGCTAACTTAACGATTGGATGTTTACAGTTATGAAATTCTTCAGAGTGTGCATCTTCAAGCTTAACAACATTACGAGCAAACTCAATAATTGCAAGCTGCATACCAAGGCAAATTCCGAAAAATGGGATATTATTTGTACGGGCATAATTTATTGCTAATATTTTACCCTCTACTCCGTCATCACCAAACCCCCCTGGGACAAGAATTGCATGAGAATTCTGTAACTTCTCCCCTATAAGCTTTTCATTTATAGGTTTTTCTTCCTTCTCTCTTGAGTTAACCCAATTTATCTTTACTTTGACTTTATTACTAATCGCACCATGATTTAATGCTTCAACTAGTGATTTATACGCATCAGGGAATTCGGTGTATTTTCCCACTATAGACACAGTAACTTCCTGTGTTGGGTGCCTTATGGAATGCACTATTTGATCCCATTCAATCAAGCTTGGTTTTGGCTCATTTAAATGAAAGTGCTCCAAAATTTGCGTATCAAGCCCACATTGGCTATACAACACCGGTAACTCATATATATGACTCACATCAGGAGCAGGTATCACATTGGACAAAGAAACATTGCAAAGCTTAGCTATTTTCTCTCTCTGATTATCGAAAATTTCTTTCTCACTGCGGCATAATATAATATCTGGTTGTAACCCCGCGGAATTTAACTCTCGAACTGAATGCTGCGTTGGTTTTGTCTTTAATTCTTGCGCTGCGGTAAGATATGGTATTAAAGTTAAGTGAATAAGGATAACTCTTTGTTTTCCTAATGTGTAGTTAACTTGGCGTATAGCCTCTAAAAATGGTTGGCTTTCAATGTCACCTACAGTTCCGCCTATTTCACATATTACAAAATCTAAACCTTCCGTACCATTAAAAATGAACGATTTGATTAAATCTGTCACATGAGGAATGACTTGCACAGTTTTGCCCAGATAATCACCACGCCTCTCTTTCTTCAACAACTCATGATATATCTTACCAGTTGTTATATTGTCATCTTTTGTTGCTTTAATTCCAGTAAAACGCTCATAATGCCCAAGATCCAAATCAGTTTCAGCACCATCCTCGGTAACAAACACCTCTCCGTGCTGAGTTGGGTTCATTGTCCCAGGATCAATGTTGAGATACGGGTCAAGTTTTCTGATACGGATCTTAAAACCGTAAGCTTGAAGAAGCGCACCAACGCTTGAAGCAACTAAGCCTTTACCAAGCGATGACACAACTCCACCTGTGACAAAGATAAATTTAGCTTCCTTCATTAATTTTCAAATGGAACAGAAGTAGGTTCACTTTCTTGCTTTTTTTCTAATATAATTTTCTCTGCAATCGATTTTTTATGTACGTCTTTTGAATATAATCCTGACAATAGCAATGTGTTTATAATAAACAATCCAGCAACAATAGCCGTTATTCTGCTGAGCGGGTTTTCAGAAGATTTTACCGGAATCATCGAATTGACTCCCTGTTGTGTATTACTAAAACCACTTAACGAACTACTCCCAGGCGGCTGCAAGAGCACTAAAATTACTAACACAACAACCAATATTATTTGAAATATACTTAATACCGCTACTGACATTATAGATAGAGCTGAAAATAAAAATTTTAGGAGCATAAAGTGCATAAGTCAAGAACATCTGTCACCCAAGTAGCTTGGAATCTAAGTATGTATTTACTGCCTACCTTATTTTGGTTAGCATATGCATAAAACTGTGGGCTTAATATGTATCACATTTTAAAATACAAAGATTATGAACCAAAAATAGACGAAAGTGCTTTCATCGCAGGTGGTTCGCATATCATAGGCAAGGTTGAAATAGGAAAAGATGCGAGCATCTGGTTTAATTGTGTGGTCAGAGGGGACGTTGGATCAATAAAAATAGGTGATGGAACAAATATTCAAGATGGAACGGTAATTCATGTGGATAGAAACCCAGGTGGTGATACAACTATTGGCAATATGGTAACAGTGGGACATTTTTGTATGTTGCATGCATGTATGGTGCATGATAAAGCGTTTATTGGTATGGGCTCTACCGTGATGGACCATGCAGTTGTGGAGCCTGAAGCTATGGTAGCTGCTGGCTCGCTAGTGACACATGGAAAAGTAATAAAAAGTGGGGAAATATGGGCTGGCAGGCCAGCAAAGTTCTTCAAAAAAATGTCGAATGAAGAAATTAAACATATTACACAATCAGCACAAAATTATATTATGCTAATGAAAGAATATAAAAATTAAAGTTCGTGTGAGGCTAATTTATACTACCAACCCTATTGAGGGACTGCATAGACAGATTAGAAAATTCACTAAAACTAAGGGCTCATTTACTAGCTTGTACAAACAGGTATATTGTGCTATAAAAAAGGCAGAGCAAAATTGGACTATCCTAATTGGGCTTTAACTATATCTCAACTTGATATTTTCTTTCCTGGTAGATTGAAAATTGAGTTGAGTTAAAAATGCGGTTTGACACACTTTTTTGAACATTTCCTTATTGCCTGTTTTTACAATTTTGAATTGATTCCTTAGGTTATGCAAGAGGTCTATTGAGCAAATCCAATAATATCCTTGATTTCTTTTATATTATGGGTTGCAATTTCTGCTGCTTTCTTTGTACCTTTTTTTAATATTTCATGTAAATGGAATTGGTCTTTTAAAAGATCATTCATTCTCTCACGTATAGGTGATATAACACTGATAATTAAATCAGCTAACTCTTTTTTGAAGTGCTTCATGTCATATTTGTTCACTTCTTCACACACTTTTTCCACATTTAAATTACTAAGCACTGAATAAATGTTTATCAAATTGCTTATTTCTGGTCGGCACTCTAAAGTAGCAAAATCAAAGCCTAGAATTGAATCTGTTTTCGCTTTTTCTATTTTTTTAACAATTAAGTCATCTGTATCATCAAGGTTAATGCACGAATGTTCTGAAGGGTCAGATTTACTCATCTTGCTTGTACCATCTCTTAAGCTCATTATTCTTGATGTGCAATCCAAAGTTAAGATTTCAGGTACGATGAAATAATCCAGTTTATAATGATTGTTAAAAGCTGATGCAATATCACGTGCAAGCTCCAAATGCTGTTTTTGATCATCACCAACAGGAACGTATTTAGTTTGATACAACAATATATCTGCAGCCATAAGTACTGGATAACTATATAATCCAAGAGAGGCTTTTTGTTTATCGCCGCCAGCTTTATCTTTAAATTGAGTCATGCGATTAAGCCAACCAATTGGTGTATAGCACCCAAGCAGCCAGCCCAGTTCTGCATGACCACTAACCGTGGACTGATTAAAAATAATGGACTTTTCTGGATCTATTCCACATGCAATATAAGCTGCTGCTGTTTTGAAAATATTACTTTTTAATTCACTTGCGGGAAGCTTATTTGCTGTGATTGCATGTAGGTCGACAATACAAAAAAGAGATTTGTATTTATCCTGTAAGTCTATCCACTGTTTGATTGCACCAAGATAATTACCTAAATGTAATACGCCACTTGGCTGGATACCTGAAAAGACAATACTTGTCATTATACATTTACCTCATGCTAATCGCTTCCAGAATCAGCAGATTTCTTAGAAAGAATAACCATTGCAGGACGGAGCAACCTATTTTTGATAGTATAACCAGTCTGTAGTACTTCTATAATAGTGCCAGGCTCTTTTTCATTGTCTTCTCTTTCCA
Source organism: Wolbachia endosymbiont (group A) of Myopa testacea (assembly GCF_964027115.1). Lineage (NCBI taxonomy): Bacteria > Pseudomonadati > Pseudomonadota > Alphaproteobacteria > Rickettsiales > Anaplasmataceae > Wolbachia > Wolbachia endosymbiont (group A) of Myopa testacea. The sequence continues at coordinate 463,364 of NZ_OZ034729.1, read as the reverse complement.
CAACAGCTTGGTGTAAATTACTATCAAAAAGCTCACCAAGTGGATCTACTTCCTCTATTCCATGTTTTTTTAGATCATTTAGAATTTTTTGATAAGCTACTTTAATCCCCTCATGAACAGGATCACCTTCTTTCAAAATTTCCATTACTTTTTTTAAATTGTCGCACGAGTCGATCATATCACGTGCAAATTTTGTGACTGCATAGTCACTTGCATCGCTAATTTGCTTTTGCATTATACGTTTGACGTTTTCATTATCTGCAACAGCACGGCGTAAATGATCTTCAAGCTGAGCTGCACGTTCTTTTAATGTATTAAGGTCTTCATTTAAATCATCATTTTGTTGGTCGTTACCTTTCTGCCTATTTACCATATCGGCAAATTTCCTCTTTTTTTCTTTACTGCTGTCTGACATATCACTATCCTTAAGAATCTAATAAATATATAGCAATTAATTCGAAAATATCAAGCACCAGCTACATTTGTCTTTCTATGCTCGCATTTAAAAAGTCAATTAAAGTAATTTTATAAAAAGAATCAGAAAAAGTACTAATATCATTTTGTGCCATATTAATGTAGTGTCTAGCTTTTTCCATAGAAAGCTGAATGGCATTATGGTGATTAATATAGTGTAATGCTTGGTCAAAATTGTGTCTAGCTGAAGAAAAGCATTTTTCCCAGAATTTTTGCTCTGCTGGACTGCCCTTTTCGTATGCTATAATAGCAGGTAAGGTGACTTTACCTTCGAAAAAGTCTTTTCCGACTTGTTTTCCAGAAGTGCCTTGATTAGCAGTATAATCGAGCATATCATCAACTATTTGAAATGCCATACCAAAATTAAAACCAAAATTCTTTAGCCTCTCTGTTTCGTCATTTGTTGCACCAGATACTGTAGATGCAGCTTCACAGCATGCAGAAAATAAAGATGCTGTCTTTTCTCCAATGATATCAAAATAATTTCCCCTGACTGTGTGGGGGTCAAAACGTGTTGTCATCTGTTTTATTTCACCCTTCACAAGTAAATGTGATGCTTTAGATAAAATAGAGAGAATATTTAAATTTCCACACTCTATAAGCCATCTAAATGCTAGAGTCAACAATAGATCACCAACTAAAATGCTTGATTTATTTCCCCAAATCTTATTCGCTGTTTTAACTCCATGGCGTGCCTCACTTTCATCGAGCACATCATCATGAAGTAAAGTAGCATTGTGTATAAACTCTACCGATGCAGCAACGTTGATCCTATCCTCCCCAGAATAGTTTAGCATTTTACATATAATAAAAACTAGTTTAGGCCTTATTTTTTTTCCACCTGAACTAACAAGATGAGATATAATATCAGTAGCAAGCTTAGCACCTTCATCATTGACATTTTTGAAGATAAAGTCCTTCATAGCTGATAAATCAGAAGATACGACATCGTCTAATTTACCATTATTTGTTAAATCAGTATTTAGCATTTTAAAGAGACTTATGCTTCTTGTCCCTGTGCTTTCTCGTTCTCTACTTTCTTCTTTTCTGTTTTCTTTGGTTCTGTTTCTAAAGTTACTATGCCTTTTTTAATGAACCATAGTACTCTTTCAGTTGCTTGCGCGCCTACGCTTAGCCAATGTTTTAATCTATCAGCCTTCACCACAACACGATTTTTATTGTCTTTTGGTAACATTGGATCATATTGTCCTATTTTCTCAATAAAACGCCCATCTCTTGGTGCTCGTGAATCAGCTACAACTATCCTATAAAAAGGGCGTTTCTTTGCGCCAAACCTTGCCAACCTTATTTTAACTGCCATGTTAACCTTTATTCATATATTAGTTACAATTTTATACAATGAGCCGTTTTAAGTCAAATGAATTATACAAGTTTTGCACCTTATAATATAATTACCAATAATGTAGGGTTTCATTCCAGCACCGGGCACTGGAATCTAGTTTGCATCATGCAGCCACTTAGTAAGTTTCTGGGTCCAAGTTCGGAGCACTGGATGCGTTTGAGGTAAAACAGGTTCTTATAAGGATTTAATTCTTATCTGGCTATATATCATCAAGTATAGCGTGATTAACTTCGACTTTATACTTTGATTCCAGATAGCTAATTAATTGCTCTTTTAGCGATATCATCACACGTTTTCCGGTGTTAAGCGTGTTTAATTTACCATTTGATGAATGCATTTCTTTTAGAACACCTATTATAATTTCATTATTGTATTGAATAGGGTCTGTCACTGAACCAGTTGTTTTCATATTGAAAATCTCTTCTATAAAAGAAAAGGGGTAGTTTTGTTGATCCACTTCATTGCGGTGCATCTGCTGACCTTTAACTAATTCCACCCCTTGAATTTCTTCCAAATCTGTTTTTTCTCTTAGTTGAACTGCAACCTCTTGCCCAATTTTAAACATTCTTTCTTTTATAAACTCACTACACCAAAGCTCTACCGCTAATGCCCTGCCTTCTTCAAAACTTTGCAATTTGGGTGGAACGATATCAATGATTTTTACACTAACAACAGCGTCCCCAACGCCCTTGAAATAACCTTTCTGATCCTTTTCTCGCGAAAAAATGAAAGAAATCAAATCACTAGAATCTCCTACGTTATTACCGCTTTGATCTTTTCCACTCGCATCTACTGGACCAATAGTTTGTATAGGTAAATTATATTTACTCAATATTTCTTCAATTTCTGAACCATTGTATATCTTATAGTTCACTTGGTTTATGAAATCATTGACTCTTTCAAAAGACTTTTGGTTAGTTAGAACTGACTTTATGTCTTTTTTTAAATCAACTAAGTCTTCATCAGAGATTTGATGCGCACTTTCCACTTTTATTATATGCCAACCAAAACTGCTTGCTAAAACTTCACTTACTTCACCTACTTTGAGAGCAAATACCTTTTCCCTCACGTCTTCTGGTAAAAAATCCTTAGTTATATTATTTACTCTAGTTTCCTCAAGTTTTGCTTTGCCAAACTCTCCTACTATCTGTTCAAAGCTTGTTTTACCCTCCTCGAATGCTCTTCTTGCTGTCTCAGCTTCTTCTTTGGTAGAAAATATTACATTGAATACATCTCTTTGATCTTTTAGTTCCTGTTGTTCTATTATACCATCAACTTCTTCATCTGAGATCTTGATTTGATCTTCAAAATACTTTTGGCCTAGGGAAATATATTGCGCAGTTCGATACTCAGGATAATAAAAATGGGATTTATTTCTTTCGTACAAATCAAGTAAGGCTTGATCATCTGGTTCAGGAATGTTTGTAACTGCATCTTCAGTTATTTTAACAATATCAACCACTCTAGTTTGGTAGCGACTTTTGTATATCTGCTCATCAACTCTCTCGCCAAAAGTTACCGGATAATTATCTTTAAATAACGAAGTCATGAACATCATTGCAGGCAGAACTTTCTCTAGCTTTGCTATATACTCTTTCTCTGTCATATGCAGGTCATTTAGCGTTTCATGGAATTTATTTTTGTCAAATTCGCCTTTATCATTTTGAAAGTATTTGGTATTTTTAATATGGTTTTTTATAGACTCTTCTCCAATTGTCAACCCCAGCTCACTAATTAGGTTAAACAATAGTTTTTGCTCTATAAGTGCATTAAGCAAATCATATTTCAGCTTTTTTACTTGTTCTCTACTCGCATCAGATCCAGAAATTTGCTTTTCATAATTTTGATATAGTGATTTATACTCATCTGACGTTATAACTTCTTTTCCAACCCTAGCTACCTCTTCTTTTTCATCATCACCTGATAAAAGGTTGCCAATTCCCATGAAGACTAATAAGCAAGCTAAAAGGACAACGGTTACCTTAGTGAAAAAATTTTTAACATTCATTTTAAACTCAGTTAATTAATGGTTAATTATAGAATAGTGATAATTTAATTCTTGTAAACCTGTTGCTTTATTAGCTAATATATATAATATTACAATATATTAACTTAAAATTTAACTCTTTTCTTAAATAGAAACATATGTTTGACTGAGTTATACTATACCTTAAGAAGGAAAAATATTTTTTTGAATCGTTTGAAATATGCTTAAACGTAAGCGCATTTAATTAACTTAAGAGGTGGGAAGTGACAAACAAAAAGTCATTGAATGACAAAATTAATGCTTTTTTAGTTTTAATAGCTTATATTTTAGCTCTGTATAACAGTAAGGGATACTTTAAATGGGAGATGCTTTTTTGATGTCAATGGAATCTTCTAAGGGCAATAACGATAGAAATAAACAGTTTCTAATGCAAATAGCTGCTTGGTTAGTAGACAACACTGGTTTAACTTTTAATCAAATAGCACAATGCTGTAGGTTGGCCCTTGAAGAAGTACAAGACATAGCTGATGAGGAAATAGAAGTTGAAAAATATAACCCTATTATTTCTGGGGTAATTACTGAAAAAGAAATCGATGATTGCAAAAAAAATTCAAACCGTGTACCAAATTTAATTATAAAAAATATAAAAAAAAGGAGTAAAGCGATTGGTAGCATTCTTGGCTTTGCCTCTACGGCAAGGCGTAGAGATAAACCTGATGCGATTTATTATTTAGTAAAAAAATTTCCTATCTTGGATAATAACGTTATAGTTAAATTAATTAGTACAACAAATTACACAGTTGAGCAGGTAAGAGATGGATCTCATCATAACATGCAAAATATAAAACCCCAAGATCCTGTACTACTTGGCTTATGTAGTCAAGAAAATTTAGAAGCAGAAGTGGAAAAAGCAAAAGTAGAAGAAGAGAAGCAAGAAAGGTTAAAGAAATATAAAGAATAGCTATTGAAAATCCTCAAATTTTTGTGCTTTGTTAACATTAAATTAACTTGACTTGCTAGTGTTTATTAGTATAATTTAAGTAAAGTACGGGGTTTAATAATAATTAAGCTTAATACGCACTAAAACTAGCTCAGCCTAATTTATTATCTTATAGTCACATTTTAGGTTAGTAAGCATCAATTAAAATTTTTGGAGGATTATGACAACAATCAATGAAGATGTTTTGGCAAAAGGAAAGGTTACAGCTCAACTTGAAAAAAGTGAGCAAATTCACAATAACGATACAGTAAAACAGATGGTCAATGAAGGTACTGAGAAAAACAGAAAAACATTAGATCTGAGCGAATTAAAAGAGAAAACAGCAGAAGAATTGTTAGAGTTAGCTGAAGAAAGAAAAATTTCAACTAACGGTAAAAGCAATGGTAGAATGCTAAAGCAGGAAATGATATTCAGCTTAATGAAGAAAATGAGCGAAGAAGGAGGCATAACCACAGGGAGTGGAATAGTGGAAATATTGCCTGATGGTTTTGGTTTCTTACGTTCAGCAAGTGCAAATTATGCCCCAAGTACCGATGATGTTTATATTTCTAACGGGCAAATAAAGAAGTTTAATTTACGTACAGGAGATATGGCATGTGGAGAAATAAGGCCACCTGGTGATAAAGAAAGATATTTTACTTTAACTAAGGTTCAAAGTATAAACTCTACTGAAGTCAGTGAATTAAGAAAGTACGTCCATTTTGATAATTTGCTTCCTCTTTATCCTGAGGAAAGCATAGTACTTGAGTGTAATAGTGGTGATGATAAAAAAGGCTTAAGCATGCGTGCTATAGATATAGTAGCTCCTCTTGGAAAAGGGCAAAGAGCGTTAGTAGTTGCTCCACCTCGCACAGGAAAAACTGTATTGCTTCAGCAAATGGCTAACTCTATAGCTATAAATCACCCTGAAATAGAATTAATAGTGTTACTTATAGATGAAAGACCTGAAGAAGTAACAGATATGATACGTTCTGTAAAAGGTGAGGTAGTAAGTTCTACGTTTGATGAGCCTGCTTACCGTCACGTACAGCTTGCTGAAATAGTAATAGAAAAAGCTAAAAGAATGGTTGAGCATAAAAAAGATGTGGTAATCCTACTTGACAATATTACTAGACTTGCACGTGCTTATAATGCTGTTATTCCTTCTTCTGGGAAAGTTCTAACTGGTGGTGTGGATTCAAATGCACTGCAGAGACCCAAGCGTTTTTTTGGAGCGGCTCGTAATATTGAAAATGGTGGTTCTTTGACAATCATCGCTACAGCTCTTATAGACACTGGTTCAAAAATGGATGAGGTTATTTTTGAAGAGTTTAAAGGTACAGGAAACGCTGAGATTATACTTGATAGAAAACTTTCTGATAAACGTATATTTCCAGCTATTGACATTACAAAATCCGGAACAAGGAAGGAAGAGCTATTAGTTGATAAGGCTATACTAAATAAAATATGGGTGTTGCGTAGAATACTCAATCCTATGGGATCTGTTGAAGCAATGGAATTTTTACGTGACAAACTACTTTTAACAAAGAGCAATGCTGACTTTTTCAACTCCATGAATCACTAAAAGTAAGCCAGTTATGATGGATATGCTGAGCAAAAAGTAAAAGATTTTATCGCTTTTATAGTTAAAATAATTGTATCCGTTCAGGCAATGGCGAACTTAGGGAGCGTTAAATAAACTATACGCGTCAAGTTAAGAAGCAAAGGTAAGAAAATTCAATGAACTTAAGGTGGATACTCTAGTCTTTCTATATCTGTCTTTCACAGAAAATTGTGACCAGTTTGTGGTAAGTTTTTTCAGGAAAATTCTCAAATTATTAATTTTGCTGCTTAACGCTAAAAATAAGTAACCGTTCACGGATTGTGAGAATGAATAAAGAACTAAGCAGTCGTAACTTTTGGAAGGGATTTTGGCCATTGAGACGTGATGTCAAAAATATCGACAACATTCTTCCACGAACCTTTCCCCACGTTCCAACCAGGTGAAAAAGCTATTTTTACGATAGCCGTCTAATTTGCCGTTCTGCAAGGTTGTTGATTGACTTCAGGCTTTCGTAAAAACTTCTACACCATATCCTCGGCCTTAACATCTTAATGGCCATTCTCAAACCATTTACAAGCCTCGTCATTTCATGAAAAAACCCTTCTTTCGCATTAGTTGTGTAGCATCTTTTAATATTAACAAGGCCTATAATAGTGCAGCACTGCCTTACGTATTGCCAATCCAAATTCTACTTGCTGTAAAATAACACAATCTGCTACATCGCTGCTAATCTCAATCCCTCTATTTATTGGCCCTGGGTGCATAACAATCGCATCTGGTTTTGCGTATGATAGCTTTTGTGAATCAAGTCCATACAAATGAAAATATTCTTTCTCTGAAGGAACAAAACAACTATTATTCATGCGCTCTTTCTGCAGTCTTAAAAGCATGATTACATCAGCATCCTTTATACCTTCAATTAATGAATAATGGACTGAATCTACTTCAGGAAAATGCTTACAAATCAAAGTTGGTGGTGCGACCAAGCTTATCTCTGCTCCAAACATTTTTAGCAATCTTATATTTGACCTTGCAACTCTGCTGTGCAGAATATCTCCACATATCACAACTTTGAGATCCTTTATTTGCTTTTTATGACTGCTGATTACAAGATAATCTGCAAGAGCTTGAGTTGGGTGTTCACTGCTTCCATCGCCTGTGTTGATTAGCGAGCAGCTAACATTCTTAGCCAGCATATTAACAATACCGCTATTTTTTTGCCTGATTATTATATAGTCAGGATTCATTGCATTTAATGTTTTGATCATGTCTTTTAGATCTTCTCCCTTGTTAATAGAAGAAGATCTTATTGGCAAAGTTACAACATTTGCTCCAAGGCTTTTTGCTGCTATTTCAAAAGACGCAAGTGTACGCGTTGAATCTTCAAAGAATAAATTTATTACTGTCTTATTTTCCAAGATATGACTATTTGCAGCTTCTTTTTTAAGGTACTGGTTAGCCAACTTAGTTATATTTTCTACATCATCGACTGTAAGGTCTGAGATGTTTAACAAATTACTTCTCTTGTGCATAGTTTCCTTTTCAACTACTTGAACCTATTCTACTTTCTTATTATTGTTTTTCAATAGACCTCTTGTACAGCAATTGTTTTGGTGAAAGAACAGAAAAAGATAGTAAAGTCAAAATTAAGTTAGAAGGAAGAAAAAGTTCAGCGAGTCAAGAGTAAGGTACATTAGCATAAATCTTTCATCCCAGTGTTCAGTGGCACTGGGGATTACTTCCACTTACACTCATCCGCTATCATAACAGCCTCAAAAAGATGCTTCTCAAGTTCACTTAGAAGTAAATCACTTTGTGGATAATTTCCCCAAGACTTTAGTATATCGGAAGTTTCAACGCCTTCAATAACAGGGTATTCTTGGTTTTTCTTAGCATATAACTCTTGAGCCTGCTTGCTTACTAAAAATTCCAATAAGAATATAGCATTTTCCCTGTTTTTTGCGTTTTTTGTTACTGCTGCACCACTGATGTTTACCATTACGCCGTGATCATTGCGATTAGGAAAAAAAGCCCCTAGCTTGTCTATAACATTCTTTTTATTTTCTGATGAAAGAATTCTTGCAAAGTAATAACTATTTACTATTGCAACATCTCCTTCACCAGCAGCTACAGCATAAATTTGGTCAGTATCACCACCACTTGGTTTTCTTGCCATATTACTCACAATTCCACTTACCCATTCTTTCGTCTTTTCAAAACCATTATTTGCAATCATAAAAGCAATCAATGACCGGTTATATGGACTTGTAGAAGAACGCACTAATATTTTTCCTTTCCATTTTTCATTTGCTAAATCTTCATAAGTACTTAAGTTTTTAGGATTTACTGACTCTTTATTATAAACCAATATTCTGGTTCTTTTTGTAAGGCCAAACCAATAATCTTCACTATCTCTAAATTTTGCAGGTATAACACTTTTTAAAATCTCTGAATCCACTTGAGATAGAAGCCCTCTTTTTTTTGCCAAAATCAGGTTCACTGCATCTGCAGTTAAAAGTAAGTCAGCTTCACCGCCATTTTCCATGCGTGAAAGTAGCTGAGAATAATCATCAATGATGTAACGTACTTTAATGCCTGTATTTTTTGTAAATTCATCAAATAAAGTACGTACTAATTCTTCTTTGCGCGATGAATAGACATTCACTACTTGTGAATTGTCAGTTCCGCTGTTTTTATACAAAAAAGTAATGACTATTAATACAACTGCTATTAAGGATGTGAATATAAAGGTTTTTTTCATATTGGATAAAAAATAACTTCTTTCAGTTAAAGATACTCAAATAGCGCAATCTTAGCAAGTGTAAAATTCGTTAGATGTAGCTAATATAATTTGGATTTACCGAAGTCAATGTATGAAATAATCGAAATTGTCATTCCAGCGCGTGACGCTAGGCCATAAAACCTACTTGACAAACTTCGCCAGCCCCCTTATCATGAAACTGAAGGTATTCAGTTATCTTCATCTGTGCAGATTAAACAGCAAAAAAACAACGTGGTTGGCGTCTTATTTTTAATTTTTTGCACTATGTGCACCTTATGTCTTCACAACATTTCTAGCTATATAAGCTGAAACGCGCTTATATAGCGTTTAAGACAGTATAGTACGCCAATTTGCAGGATTAGAGAGTGACAACTAGCTAACACGGGGTTTCTTTTGCCTTTTTTTCTGTTTAGTAAATTTCTTAAATATTTATGACTAAAGGTTAGTTGCAATAAAAAGCAACTGAGTGGCGGTTATTAAACGTTTAAAAATAAAAAACGCCAATGTTTTAAAATAGATATTAGTCGGGGCTTCTTTTGCCTTTTTTTTCGTTTAGTAAATTTCTTAAATATTTATGGCTAAACGACAACCGTCATCCCTGTAAAGGTCAAGTATCCCGCTACTTGTTAGCGGGATCTGGAGATACCGCGGCGGTATGACGTAGGGAAATCTTACTTATTATAGCTATAGTTCTACATGAATTACAAAAGTAATATTTACTAGATCTTAATATTTTAGATCTATATTTTAATAAATAATGAGCTGTAATTAGTATGAATGATCCATTTAAAAGTGAGAACTATAAAAAAAATCTCGACTCCTTGATAGAAGCTATAAAGCTGAAAAATATTGGTGAACAATATAATAAAACAGTGAGAGATTTATCCCAGACATTAGAGAGTTTTACAGATAAGGCAGAAGATGTAGCTAAGTTTGTTATATGTAGTGACTTGAATAATTATATAGAACCGGTGAACAAAAAGCCATCAGGTTTTTTTGGAATATTCAAGGAAACATTTAATAAAATCTTGGGAAAAGATGCTTCAATTCAGGATAACGATATAAGAAATTTTGCTAATGATAAATTGCCCAGTCTTGCTGAAAAAATAACATTCGAATACCTAAATGTTTTAAAGAAAATTTCAGATTTAGAGCAAAGTAAAAAAAATCAGGAGGAACATAGATTGTATGGAGTGAACTTAGAGGATAGAACAGCGTCAAAGCAAGAAGAAAATCCTTTATATGAGCTACAAGCAGGAGATTCAGGCTATGGAAGTTCATTAAATGAAGAGCATGAATATGAAGACATATCACATTATCAAGAGAAAAAGCAAAAGGAAAATCCTTTATATGAGCAGAGAGAAGATTTAGGCTATGGAAGTTCATTAAATGAAGAGCATGAATATGAAGACATATCACATTATCAAGAGAAGAAGAGTAAAATTTTAATAGAAAATTTGCAGAGTTCAAAATCGCCCAAAGAAGAGCCAATTTATGCAACAGTTTCTAAAGAACATATAGAAGCAAAAAGAGAACGTAAGCAGAAACAACAACCTCAATCCCTCGTACTACCAAAACCACCAAGAGCACCGCAAGTGCCAAAAAAAATGTTTACTACTGGTCAAGAAGTTAGACAAGAATCGAACGTGGTAGTCAAAGATAAACCTGCAGTACCGCCAAAGCCTAAAAATCTAAGCCGTGCTGATCAAAAAGTAAGCACAGAGCCAAAAGTAGTAGAAGTAATTCTTAAAAACTCAGATGAAAGTAAACCTACAGTACCACTAAAATCTGAAAATCAAGACAATAGGAAATCAGCACAAAAAGCTGCTGGTAAGGCGATACCAAAAGTAGCAGCAGCTACTATGAAAGGAGGAGCTAATCGCGAGATGGGCAGTAAAGTAAAGGCATTAAAAGAAAAATTTGAGCAAAATCAAGCAAAAGGAAATGCTAATGTACGGCTTGCTGAAAGCAAAACTACCCCAGCAGCACAAGCGGATATCGGTGTGAAGAAAAAACAATCTCATTCATTTCTAACAGAGAATAAAAGATCTGCAACGAAACACATAACAGCAAAATCTGATCCAAAATCTCATGTCAGCAAAAATCCTCCTTCCACACAAGTAAGTGTTAAGGAAATGGTTGCACAAATTGAGAAAGGAAAAGGAGGAAGATAGTAACATTTGGGGATGTTTAAAAAAAACATATGGTCAAGTCAAGAGATTGTGAGCAAACTTAGGAAATTATAGCTAAACTAACTTAGATTTACCGACAATTTGAAAAACCGTCATTCCGCTACTAGTTAGCGCCGCGGCGGTATGACGTAGGAAAACCTTTCTTGGGTTAGCTATAGGCAGCAATTTTCTGTATTTATTTTAAATTGAAGAAAGCTCAAATGAAAGATCGTGTTTTGCTAAAAATCACAGAATGCAGTCTGGTTACTATTTAAAAGGATATGTTCAAAAAACTGTGTCAAATCAACTTATACACTTCACTACCAACTTCATGATGAAGTTCTGCAGTTGGATGGAAATAATCCTTTAGTGTTTCTTCGCTACACCCAGGGTTATAGTGAACGTCAAGTTCCCCTTTAAATATCAACTTTAAGAGTATTTTTATATTTTCTTTAAATCTCCCAATTTGGTCTGCAATGTTCGATGTGCATGCATCTTGACAATTTAAACCTTTGCTCTTGTATTCGCTAAGCATACTTTTCATTTTAGAGTTAAGATCAAATGCTTTTATTTCAAGATTTGTACTTTTCTTCATATAATCTAAGCCATTAGCCAATTTTGCATTGAAACTCTCTGTGAGCTTCGTAGCTAGTTCCCTTGCTTCTTCATCTCTATTAAAAGCTGGTATTGAGCCAACTTCAGGTGCGTTTGCAACAACTACATGCTTAACACCATGTTCATTTAGAACCTTAAGTGCATTACATATTTCACTCACTGCTTGTTCCAACACTTCTTTCGCTTTAGTATCGTCATAAGCAGTGGCAACCATAACATCATTTCCGCCGATTATGATGCAAAATAAATCTTCTTTACCTATATCTGGATGATGTTTAATTACCGCATCTAGCTGGTTAGCTAAACGAAATTTATTGAAGAAATAAGAAAAAATAGGGTCAAAAATTTCAGACGCTGTTGCACATGAAACTGCATAGTTTTGACCTTGCTATTCGTGGCATCTACCAAAAAATGAATAACTCCACCCAGGTTTAAATTCGTCTAAATCTAAATATTTTGCTACATATTCAACAGCAGTAGGGCCATTGCTAAAAGATCTTCCTTGATAAAAAGGGTCATCAAACTTTACGCTTTTTGCAAAGGATAAGTTATTTAAAATTCCAATGATTGCGCCATTATCGGATAAACTATAACCCAGAACATAAAAATTTCTATACTTTGAATTAGAATTGTCATTTTTGTTTGTCATAATATTTACCGTAGATTAGCATGTTGTTTCATTAGATTCATAAAAAAAAATAGCGGTGCAACTTTTTTACAACTCCATTTTAAACTTTATTGTGCATTTCCTTCATATCATACCTTTTTGAAAAAACGTTTTATTTTAAAAACGCTCTGACTTTTTCTCCACTTTTTCCGGGCAAAATCAGCTTCTTCTTAACTTGACACGTATACTTAAAAGAACCCTCTAAGTTTTCTAGCGCGGCTTGGATGTTTCAACTTGCGCAGTGCTTTTGCCTCTATTTGCCTAATTCTCTCACGTGTTACATTAAAAATTTTTCCTACTTCTTCTAAGGTATGCTCCTTCCCATCTTTACCAAGGCCAAAACGCATTCTTAGAATTCTTTCTTCCTTTGGTGTTAAAGTTGCAAGAACATTGGTTGTAATGCCACGCAAGTCAGCAAGTATTGCAGCATCCTCTGGTCTGGAGACTCGCTTATCTTCTATACAATCACCGAAGGTACTACTATCATCCTTTCCTGTTGGAGCTTCAAGACTTACTGGGTCCCTTGCTATTTTCATAACTTTGCGTATTCTTTCCAGTGGCATTGTCAGTTCTACACTTAATTCCTCTAACGTCGGCTCTCTTCCCATCTCATGAGTCATTTTTCTTAATGCTCTGTTGATTTTACTGATAATTTCTACCATATGAACTGGTACTCTAACTACTTTAGACTGCTCAGGTATTGCCCTAGTGATTGATTGTCTTACCCACCAAGTGCCATAAGTTGAAAATTTATATCCACGTTTGTAATCAAACTTATCCACGGCCTTCATAAGACCAATATTGCCTTCTTGTATTAAATCAAGCAGATCAAGGCCTCTTTTTGAATACTTCTTAGCAATGGAAACTACTAGCCTTAAGTTAGCCTTAATCATCTCTTGCTTTGCTTCAGAGACTTCTCGTTCGTGTTTTTGTATTCTCCTGATTAGCTCCTTAAATTCTTGCACGTTATCTTCCTGTATATGCTGCTTAATACCGTTCAAAGTACTAGCTATATGTTCAGAGTTATCGTCTATAAACCTTAAAAATTTGTTTTTTAATTCACCTGTAAAAGAGGACTGATTTTCATTGATCTTTAAAAGACTTATCTTTTTCAATTCGTGCTTTAAAAGCACGTCATCATAAACTTTATAGAAACTTTCTCTATCGATATCGTATTTTCTAGCCTCAGCAATAAGATTAGCCTCTTCAAGCGTGATGGATCTATTTATCTTATAAAGTTCTTGTGTAATTCTGGCAACAGCAGTATCACTTAACTTAATTTGTAATGCTATAGACCATATTTGACTATATAAATTCTCTAGTTCATCAGAGGAATCTTTAGAATTTTTTCTTAATACCAATGCTTCATTTGTTAAAGTAATTATCTCATCCAATGCAACTATGACCTTTGGCAATAAGTCACTTTCCATTTCAAGAATAGAAACATTTAAATTCGCTGAATTTATATCTTCATTATCACCGTCTTTCTCATCATCACTTTTTTTACTATCTTTCTCATCATCACTACAGTACTCAGCATCTTCAGAAACATCCTCAGAATCCTCAACATCTTCAGCACTTTCTTCACTCTCTTCTTTAGGTACCACATTAAAGTCAGAGTTATAAATTGCATCCAGATCTATAATTTCTCTCAGTAAGAGAGCTCCACTACTTAAATCATCACGCCATACTTTTATCACCTTTAATGTTACTGATGTTTCAATTATTGCACGTAACATGTTATGCTTTTCAGATTCAATTTTTTTTGCTATCTCGATTTCATCTGCCCTTGACAAAAGCTTTACAGAGCTCATGTCTTGTAAATAAATCCTCACTGGATCATCATTTTGTACTAAAGTTGCAGTAACATTTGGCGATGTGTCATCATCATCAAGTTTACTATCATCACTGTTGGAAGGAATATCTTCTTCATCTTCGCTACTTTCAAGCACATTAATTCCGGAATCCTGCAATAAAGATATAGCATCATCTATAAAATCAGACGAAAAATTTTCATCTGATAATTTATCATTTATATCATCAAAGGTGACAAAACCACATTTTTTTATACTTTTAGTTACAAGATCTCTGATAATTTTTTTCTTATCTTCTGCATCATTAATAGTTGACATCATTACCTTTATAGTTTATAATTTTATTTCTTATTAACAAATAAACTTACAACGAGCAAGTCTATAATTTTACTTTTAACTTGTGGCTATTTGTTACTTCATATAGTTTAAGATACTGTTAATTTATGTACACTTGTCTTGATCAATTGTTCCATACTTTTCTTCCATTTTTACTGCTATGGACAATCCAACTGAAAATGTTGCAATTCCAACCACTATAGCAGTAAGCATTAAAACATGAGGTATAGGATTGCTATATGAATAAAAATTTGAAACCAATATAGGAGGCAAAGAACTTTTTATATATCCTAGAGATATGTAAAACAACAAAACAGATGCTTGGAAGACGCTTACCCCTATCATTTTCTTGATTAAATTTTTATCGTTTATAATAATATATAAACCTAGCACCATTAATACAATAATAATCGTATAATTATACAAAGTCATTGTTTTTTCCTACGAGCAAAATTCATATATATAATTAACATAGAGGAGCAGACAGTAAATGCTACACCTAATTCCACCAAAAAAATACCCAATTTTTGACCGGTTCTATTATTGGCTGACAAGATATCATAAGATAAAAAATTTTGGCCAAGTAAAGTTGTTGCAACGCCCGTTCCTCCATAAATTAAAATACCTAACACGTTAGTCAATCTAATCACAGAATAAGGTATTGCTTTTAGAGTTGTAGATACACCAAATAGCATTGAATATAATATTATCCCGGAGGCAATAATTATTCCTGCTTGAAAACCTCCACCCGGAGTGTAATCACCGTGAAATTGTATGTATAAACCAAATAAAATGATAAAAGGTATCATCAAAAATGTTACTGCATTTAATATCGGATCTTTAATCATTGTCTTTTTCTTCTTTTAATATCAACGTTATACAAAGCGCAGCAGTAAAAACTACTATAGTTTCTCCAAACGTGTCATAACCACGAAAGCTTGCCAAAACAGCTGTCACTATATTAGGAATACCGGTAGCTTTTTCGGTATTTTCCACATAATAAGGAGCAACATGCAAGTGGATCGGAGCATTGTGGCTGCCAAAATCTGGCAATTGAATCATAAAATATGACAAACATACAGCCAGAAATAACATAAAAAAAAGCGTTATAGGGTTATGAAATAGATTTACTTTATGATTCTTTATCAAGGAAAGTGCTGCAAACGTAAAAATCGTACTGAGCCCCGCACCAACAGAAGCTTCAGTAATTGCAACATCAGGTGCATTCATAATTAAGTATATAAGCGCAATAAGTGAACTAAATACACACATTAGAACAGCACTTACGACTAAATGTCGCGAGAAGACTATAAAAACCGTAACTGTTAGTAACAACAAAAGTAGCACTACATTTAATATTTCTAACACCTTAACCTTCTTTAACAGTTTTTTTCTTAACTTTATAATAAGTGCGCGCTAAAATATAGCCATTAGTTGAGCTAGCTACCCATATTATAAGAATTAATAATATTATTTTAACAGTATTGATTGAAAATCCATTCTGCAAAGCAAAACCAATTAACAATAGCGTTGCACCGCTAGAATCTGTAATACCTGCTGCATGTAACCTAGTATAGAAATCAGGAAATCTAATTACTCCCACACTTGAAATGATTACTGAACAAATGCCTAAAAATATAAGAACGGATCCTATCATAAATTATTAAAACAACATTAATCTCATTAGTGCTATAGTTGATATAAAGCTAACGCTAGCATACAACAATGCTATATCAATTAAAAAAAAATTATTCAGAATGATTGATATTGCTGTTATGAGTACAACTACTTGCGTTGAGAAATTATTGAACGCTAAAACCTTATTGTACACATCACTTGACTTAGACACTATGCGGCACAACATTACACTCATACAGAACAACAGTGTATAGATAGCAATGTGAAGCATTTAAAGACTATGTAACTTCAGTAGATTTCTAAACGGATACTTCTTCATCGCCATCTTGATCATTTATTTCATCATCTATTTCACCATCCACTTCATAATCTTGGCTTTCTTGACTTGCATCAAGATCTGTGTTAAATTGACCATCAGAAAAATTTAATAAATTCGCTAGCTTACTTGTATTACTGCTGTAAACATTATTCATATTTCCTTTCATGTACTCCTTGCATCTACCTACCAAAAGGTTAAATAGCTCATGAGTATCCACCTGTTTTTCTGCTATTTCATATAAGGAAACTATGGTGTTTTTATGGTCTTTAAACTGAACTGTTTGAACTGGATTACTTGCTCCTGTATTTAAATCATGTGTTCTTTGACTTGCCAATAGAACCAATTTGAAACGGTTACTTACCTGTTCTGTACACTTTTCTACAATAGACTCAGCCATAAGATACTACCTTAATAAGTTTTATACTATATCACAAAAAACAAGTTGTCAACTTTATATCTATTGCGATTCAACTTCATGTTTTACTTTTTCTGCCTCAGATTTTATTTCTTGGCTTTCTGTCATCGTGATTGTTATTCCATGATCAAGTTTTTTTAGAAATCCTAACAATCGCTCTAAAGAAAAACCATCTATTTTACCATTTTTAATTTGTGATACCTTTGGCTGATCAATACCAAGTTTCTCAGCTGCAAAAGCCTGAGTCCAAGCATTTTTTTCTATAATTTTATTTATTATATAAAGCAACTTTGTTTTTATTGCTGCACTGTCTAAGTTATTTAACGATATTATTTCCATAATTCTTACACTCACATATCAATTAACTTTATTAAATATTATAGCATAATATTTAATATACCAAGATATTAATATCATATAACTTGTCAATAATTATATGATATCAAATTTAAAACTTATTTAAAACTTTAAGTTGATTGTATATTAATATTTCAATTAAATTTCTAGTAATTTTAAATTACCATTTTATCATCAGCCTCTCTGAAAAAATCATTTACAGAAATAACAAGCTAAAATTACAAAGCTTGAAATACAAAAATAATTATTTTATAAATTTATCTTACATAAGAAGTTTATATCTCTATATCTTAACATAGATATTTATTTAAATTTTTAAAATTTCTATTTTAACGAGAATTCTATATATTATATTTATAATATAACTTAAATATTTGTTGCTTTTTAGCTGGAACACTATTTAGTTAGTAAGTAAAATTGTGTTGAATATGACAAAAATAAAAAAAGATGTTGCTGTTATTATGGGAAGTGAGTCAGATTACACCACTATGGTCCATACCGTCGATATGCTAAAAGCATTAGAAGTTTCACATGACATATTCATAATATCTGCACATAAAACACCAGAAAGGCTCTTCAATTTTGCTAAATCTGCACAAGAAAAAGGTTTTAAGGTTATTATAGCTGGTGCAGGAGGTGCAGCTCATTTACCTGGTATGGTTGCGTCATTAACTTGTTTACCAGTTATCGGCGTTCCTGTGCATAGTAAACAATTAAATGGGCTGGACAGTCTACTCTCTATAGTTCAAATGCCAAAGGGTGTTCCAGTTGCAACCATGTCTATAGGAGAAAATGGAGCATATAATGCTGCCATTACCGCCGTATCTATATTGTCAATTTCCAACAGTGAAATTGCAGGTAGGTTAAAAAAGTGGAGAGAGAGACAGACCAAAGAAGTAAAAGAAAAACCAGTTTCATAATAAATCTATGGCAATAATTCTTTTAGACACAAAAACCATAAACCGTATAGCAGCGGGGGAGGTGATAGAAAGGCCTGCAAGTGTAGTAAAGGAATTAGTGGAAAATGCAATAGATGCTGGAAGTTTAGAAATAGAGATCAAAATAGAAAGTGGTGGGCGTAACCTTATTATTGTGACAGATGATGGTAACGGAGTAGAAAAAAACGATTTAGAACTTGCGTTTATGCGCCATGCTACTTCAAAATTGAGCGATAGTGAGTTGATAGAAATCAAGCATCTTGGCTTTAGAGGAGAAGCTCTGCCTTCAATAGCAGCAGTAAGTAGGATAAAATTATCGTCTAAAGCAAGCGGAGCAAGTGAAGCATGGTCTATAAGTTATGAGGGTGGAGAAAAGATGGGGGAGCTAACTCCTTACTCTTTATCACAAGGGACACATATTGAAGTACGAGATTTGTTTTTCGCTATCCCAAATAGACTAAAATTTCTAAAAACCGAAAGAGCAGAAACTCAAAGCATTGTTGATATTGTAAATAACCTAGCAATGATTAACTATCATATAGGGTTTACTCTCACTTCAGGTAATAAAAAGCTCTTAAAATACGCTAAGCAGACTTCGTTATTTCATAGATTATGTGAAGTAGAAGAAGAATTTCAGGGCAATTCTTTGGAGGTCAATGAAGAAGAAGACGGCATCAAACTTACGGGACACATCTGTAAGCCAACCGTCAATCGTGGTAAGTCAACTCAGATCTATACATTTGTTAATAGAAGGCCAATTAAAGATAATTTACTTATTGGTGCGGTTAGGTATGCATATCATGATTTTATTCCAAGCGATAGGTATCCTTTTGCAGCGTTACATTTAGAGATACCTTATGATCAAGTAGATGTAAATGTGCATCCAAATAAGTCAGAAGTAAGGTTTCAGAATAAGAAGCTCATATATGAGATAGTGACAAGAGGATTAATCAAAGCGTTGTCAAGAAGGATAGGCACCTTTGATTTCATTTCAGCTAGTGACCAGAAAACTACTAATACAATAGAGGGTTCTTTGAAAGGTTCATTATCAGATTCTTTTGATAAATCTGATGTTCAAAATGAATTTTATGAAAGAAGGCCAAGTCCTTTTGAAAATCAACTAATAAAAGAATTTGCTTCTCCAAATGAAAAAGCAAAAGGCTTATCAGAACAGTCAAAATCGTTTAATTATACCGGCATACAGAAATCCCCATCACAAGCGGAAATTATGGTTCTAGAAAAAAAGGTGTTAGAGCAAGTTGATTTGATAGAGAGCCACCCGCTCGGGTTTGCACGCTGTCAGGTCTATAATACTTACATTATTGCCGAGGTAAGAGACAAATTGATTATAGTTGATCAGCATGCAGCTCATGAGAGATTAGTATATGAATGCCTAAAACAAAAATCAAGTATAAAAAGACAAAAACTACTTCTTCCTGAAACGGTTGAAATCAAAAATCAAGCTGGAATGGAGATGATTGAAATCTATAAAGATAAGTTATTTGAAATGGGTTTTGATATTGAAATCAAATCAGAGAATAAAGTGATAGTAAAAGAAATCCCTGCAATTTTGGGAGCAATAGATGTGAAAGAGATACTAATTAATATAGTGGGTAGATTAACGGAAATAGAAGATACATTGCCAGTAGAAGACAAAGTGAACAAGATATTGGCTACTATCGCTTGTCATGGATCAATTAGAGCAGGCAGGAAAATGAGGTTAGAGGAGATGAATGAGTTGTTAAGACAAATGGAAAAAACTCCATATTCCGGGCAATGCAACCACGGAAGACCAACTTATATAGAAATGAAATTGAGTGATATTGAAAAACTTTTTGAGCGCAGATAATGAGGTTGCCATAAATATGTAAGTGCTCTTTCCTCGTCATCCAAGTAGCTCATAGAAACGGATTAAACGAAAAACGACTTGACAAACTCCGCCAGCTCCCTTATCATAAGAATGAAGCTATTTATTTATCTTCTCTGTACAGATTAAATGACAAAAAAACTCACGTATCTGGCGTATCATGTTTAATTTTTTGCACTATGTGCACCTTATGTCTTTATCAAATTTCTAGCTACACAAGCTGAAATGCGCTTATAAAACATTTAAAACATCAAAAAACGCCAACTTAAAAAATGGATAGTGAATAACTAGCTACCCTAGGGTTTCTTTGCCTTTTTTTCTGTTTAGTAAATTTCTTAATGTTTATAATTTAGATTAGTTGCGGCTTAAAAGCAACTGAATCGCGTTTATTAAACGTTTAGAATAAAAAAACGCCATACTTGAAAGTATAATGTAAGTAACTAGCCAACCACGGGGTTTCTTTTGCCTTTTTTTTTATTTGGTAAATTTCTTAATGTTTATGGCTAAAGTAATTTAGGCTTACCGACAACCGTCATCCCGCTACTTGTTAGCGGGATCTAGAGATACCGTGACGGTATGATGTAGGACTGCTGTCATTCCAGCGCGTGACGCTGGAATCCAACTTTTATCATGCAGCCACTTGGTTAAAATTAAGTCTTCTGGATCCCAGTGTCTGGGCACTGGGATGACACCTTGACGATTTGAAGAATCGTCATCCCGCTACGTGCTAGCGGATGAGATACTGCGAATGAATCGCGGTATAACGGTCTGCGGCGGGATGACGGTTCGCGGTGGCATGGCCGATAACCTCGTCAGCCTGCTGCTTGTTAGCGGGATCTAGAGATACCGCGGCGGGATGACGGTTCGTGGTGGTATGACGGTTCGCGGTGGCATGACGACAACCTTGTCATCCTGCTACGTGTTAGCGGATGAGATACCGCGAATGAATCGCGGTATGACGGTTCGCGGCGGTATGACGTAGAAGCTATACTTTTATACTCACCAACTCAGTATCCAATCTGGGTCCAAGTAGTCAGGGCACTGGGATGACACCCTTTCCTAGATGGAGATAAATTACAATGTTTGTACAGTTATGGGATTGCGCAGTGGATGCAGTTTAACATAAAAAGCTTTGCTTTTTGAAATTTTGGGTTATACTTAACTTCAACACTATTAGCAGGGGTAATGATCATGAATAAAGAAGAAGCTTTAAAAATTTTGGAACTAACAGATAGCCATGACGTTATCTCTAAAGCCAGAAAGAAATTATTTGATAGTAAAAAAAACTCAGATGTATTAAAAACGCAGATCGAGGCATATAAATCGCTTACCGATAGTCAAGCAGAAGCTTTTTCGGATCTTGTAATATCAGCTATTGACAGTAATGAGCTAGATTTTTTGGGATTATTACTAGAGACAGTAAAAAATGATGATAAATTTGATTATTTAAATACAGAAAGCACTAGTGGCAGTATGCCATTGAACTTTGCATTAGGATATACAGGTTATAAGCATGAGTTAAGGGTTAAGGCCATAACATTACTTTTGAAGCATGGTGCTGATCCTAATACAAAAAACCGAGAAGGTAAATCATCATTACACTGTGTTATTAATAATAGTAATGGCGTTTTTTGCCACAAAGTTACTGAATTACTATTAGACTATAAAGCTAATCCTGATGCAATAGATAGGCAAGATAAAACACTGTTACATTACTTATGTGATGATCATAGTTACCTTAATGATGATGCACGTGGTCATGTTGAAATCGCGAAATTGCTTTTGAGGAAAGGCGCTAACCCAGACTTAAAAGATCATTACAATAAAAGACCAGTAGATTATGCTAACACGACAGTAAAGTTGGGCAGCTATTTGGTGCAGTTGATCGTGGTAAGGTGTTACTATACTCTGGTGGTATAGTGATTTTTTCGCTTTTTAGTATCTGCTGCGCACTTGAGGCTGCAGTTGGAGATTTCAGAAAAGCAGATAAATTGGGTTTGCCATTTTTGCAGTAGGTACTGCTGCTGTTGCATTATATTGCGCATACTGTGCAATAAAAACTGCGTTTTTTTCAAAACCCTCACCAGATTTTACCGAAGCTAGAGCAGAATTTCTTAATAGTCAATCACCAAATCCAGCAGGTGCAGCTTAATAATTATAGCTAAAGTAATCTAGGTTTACCGTCATTCCGCTACTTGTTAGCGGATGAGATACCGTGAATAAATGACGGTTCGCGGCGGTATGACGTAGAAGCTATACTTTTATACTCACCAACTCGGTATCCAATCTGGATCCAAGTAGTCAGGGCGCTGGGATGACACCCTTTCCTAGATGGAGATAAATTACAATGTTCGTACAGTTATGGAATTGTGCAACAGGCACAGTTTGACATAAAAAGCTTTGCTTTTTGAAATTTTGGGTTATACTTAACTTAAGATATTTTGGTAGGGGATTTATTGTGAATAGAAAGGAAGCTTTAGAAATATTGGGTTTTAGTGAGGGTGATAACCCCAGTGAACGAGAAATTACAATAGCATATAGAAAATTAGCTCTTGAATATCATCCTGATAAACATTCAGGTGCGAGTAAGGATATGCAAAAACAAAATGAGGAGAAATTTAAAGAATTAGGTGCTGCGTATAAATTTCTCACTGGGAAAAATACAAAAAAATCTACAAAACCAACTAATGAAGATTTGGATATTAATTCTGCTGAAGATTTAAAATTTTATTTATATGCAGCTCTTTTAAGGCAAGATATAGCCTTTCTCAAAAAGCTCTTTTCTAAGTTCAAGAGCAATAAAGATGGAAGATTTGGTGATTACATTAATGAAATACACTTTGGAAGTGATTTCCCATTATTTTCTGCCATTTCTTCCGGTAATGTTGATCTTGTACGTTTGCTCTTGGAGAATGGTGCAGACCATGATATACGCAGTAAATATGGTGAATCTCCATTACATGAAGCGTGTTTCAAAGGGTATGATAGAATTGTAGAACTACTCTTGGAAGATGGTGCTGACCCTAACATAAAAGATCGGGAAGGCAAGCCACCATTAAGCTTTGTTCTTAAAAGAGATTCTGGGATAAAAGGGAAGTTAAAGTTATAAGTTTGCTCTTGGAGCATGATGCCGATCCTAATATAAAAGGTCAAGAAGGCAAGTCACTATTCTATTATATTATTGATAGTTATGATAATACTGCTCGTTGTAAAGCTGTAGAACTACTTTTAGATAAAGGTGTTGATCCTAATATACAGAATGATCGAGGTAGGGCATCGCTGCATTATTTGTGTAAACACGGTTATCGCGATGGTGGTGTTGAAATTGCGAAATTGCTTTTAAGGAGAGGTGCTGATCCAGGTTTGAAGGATAAGAGTGGCAAAAAACCAATAGATCATGTTAACCCTAACAATGATGTTGGAGAACTATTTGGTGCTATTAACTATGAGAAAGCAGCTATACTCGGGATTGCTGCACTATTAGCTACGACATGCAGTACCGCTTTGGTTTGTTTGGCTATGAACGTTAGTATCAACAGAATTCAAGTTCCGTGTTTTACTCTTGCAGCAATTATGGCCACTGCTGCATTATGTTGTGCGTGCTGTGCAGTAAAAACTGTGCTTTTTCCACCAGGACCATTGTCTGAATTCACCGAAGCTAGGGAGGAGTTTCTTAAAAGCCAAAAATTGCCAGATCTAGCAAATGGAGCTTAATAACTAGAAACTAAAAAAGTTCTTTTTTAAAAAACTTAAGTTATACTTATAAGTGTTTGATATCTTATATAGTGATTATGTCGAGTTTAAGCTGCCTTCATGGTGATAATGCAGAATTTGTAGAAGAAATGTATAGCCGTTATCTGCAGGGCGATAAATCAATCGGGGAAGATTGGTATAGAATTTTTTCAAGCAATTTAGAAGTTAATAAAGCGGAGCCCTGCAGTCCGCAGCATGCAGCCAAGGTGGATGATTCGGCTTCGGATTTGGCAAATTTTTTCAGGTCTTACGGTCATTTTTTTGCAGACCTTGATCCATTATCGCCAAATGAGAATCAATTAATAGATTATCAGAAATATTCGAATCTCTCTCCTACGGGTGACACTAGAATCTACAGAAATATTTACTGCAAGAATATCGGTTTTGAATTTATGCATATCTCCTCTTATGAGGAGATAATATGGCTGCAGGAAAAGATCGAAAATCAAACCTATACGCTGAGTTCACAAGATAAAAAGGAAATCCTGAGGCACTTGATCGAATCTGAGATGTTCGAGCAATTTCTCCATATGAAATTTCCTGGATATAAGCGTTTTTCTATCGAAGGTGGAGAGTTAGCTATTGTTGCGATTGAGAGAATTATTAGTGATTCTGCGGCTTTTAGCATTGAAGAAGTAGTTCTTGGCATGGCTCACCGCGGACGACTTAATGTTCTGACCAAAGTTATGGGCAAAGAATATGCGGCAATGCTATCTGAATTTCAAGGCAACCTTGCATACCCAAGTGGTCTTGAGGTGTCTGGCGATGTTAAATATCACCTTGGTTATTCTTCTGATCGAGCACTTACAGGTGGCAAAAAAATACATTTAAGTTTATGCCCTAACCCATCTCACCTTGAAGCGGTGAATCCGGTTTTGGCTGGAAGAATAAGAGCAAAACAGAATATAAGGTCTGTGCTTGGCATATCAATTCATGGTGATGCGGCTTTCATCGGTCAAGGTGTCGTTGCCGAGACCTTGAGCCTAAGCAACATTGAAGGTTATAAAGTGGGTGGTATTGTGCACATTGTTATAAACAATCAAGTTGGTTTTACTGCTAACCCATGCTGCGCACGATCCTCTTTTTATTGCACTGACATAGCAAAATCAATAGAAGCTCCGGTTTTCCATGTGAATGGAGATAACCCGGAAGCTGTGAGTTTTGCTGCAAGTCTGGCGATGAAATATAGGCAGAAATTCAAAAAGGACGTAGTGATTGATATAATATGCTACCGCAAATACGGCCATAATGAAGGCGATGAACCGAATTTCACTCAGCCACTTATGTATAAGCTGATATCAAAACATAAAACTCCTGGAACATTGTATGAAGAAAAATTGACTGCAGAGAAAGTATTAGATGGCGATGAAGTAAATAAATTGCGCAGTGAGTTCAGGGCAAAATTAGATAAAAGTCTTGCTGAATCAGTGACGTACACTCCAAAAAAAGCTGACTGGTTCGGTGGAGTGTGGTCAAAATTAAGAAGAGCAAAGCTGAACGATTTGAGCGAATACTACACGGATTCTGGTGTTCCGCCAGATGAGTTGAAAAAATTGGGTGTGCATATAAATAGCAATATTCCAAGTAGCTTTAACATTAACAATAAGGTTAGAAAAATACTCGATGGAAGAATAGACAGCATAAATTCTGGTAGCAATATAGACTGGGCAACTGCCGAAAGTCTTGCATTTGCGTCACTGCTTACAGAAGGAATAGGAGTGCGTTTATCAGGACAAGATTCTGGTCGTGGGACTTTCTCGCACCGTCATTCAAGGCTTGTTGATCAGGCAACAGAAGAAGCGTTTATTCCGCTAAACAATATAAATGAAAAGCAAGCTCACTTTGAGGTCATAGATAGCGCTTTATCAGAGTATGCTGTAATGGGCTTTGAATATGGATATAGTCTTGATTCTCCGTATTCACTGGTGCTCTGGGAAGGACAATTTGGTGATTTTGCAAATGGTGCACAAATTATGATCGACCAGTTTATCGCATCTGCAGAAACAAAGTGGTTGCGATCAAGCGGTCTAGTTCTATTGTTGCCCCACGGTTATGAAGGGCAAGGACCTGAGCATAGCTCCGCACGTATAGAGAGATTTTTGCAACTCTGCGCAGAGGATAATATGCAGGTAGTTAATTGTTCCACTCCGGCAAATTACTTCCATGTCTTACGCAGACAAATGCATAGAGACTTTCGTAAGCCTTTAGTAGTGTTTACACCTAAATCACTATTGCGTCATAAAAGAGCAGTTTCTAACCTATCTGACTTTGAAGGAAAATTCCTCACGGTAATTCCAGAATGTAGAACAGGTTTAGTTTCAAATAATGAAATACGTAAAGTTGTAATATGCAGTGGTAAAGTTTATTACGATATAATTGAAATGCTTGAAACACAAAAAATAAACGATATAGCAGTGATACGTTTAGAACAATTCTATCCTTTTCCGGCCGATAAATTAAGCAGCGAACTTGAAAAGTACAAGAACGCTGAAATTATATGGTGTCAAGAAGAACCAAAAAATATGGGGGGATGGTTTTTTGTCAACCTATTGATAGACGAGGTGTTATCTGACCTCAATATTCAAGCAAAAAGACCTAAGTGTATCGCAAGACCTGCTGCTGCATCTCCTGCATGTGGTTATGCTAGTGTTCACACTCAGCAACAGGAGGAAATTTTAAAGCAGCTTAATTAAACTTCACCTCTACTAGTGGAATGTTATTCCAGCTATTGCTTCCATAGTCATCAATAGAAGCGTTTAAGTAATCTGTATCAAAGCGCACGGGCACATCAAATTCGAAGCTCGCAGTGATTATCGCATCTTTTACTGGTGGCTTCATAAATGTTATTTCTCCCGTTGAATAATTTACTGAATATTCACTCTCTTCTTTACCATTTAAATAAATCTTTACTGTCCCATGTACTGGCTTTTTGATCATGCGTATATGCTTATCTTCCCCACTTACATAAGTTTTGATTAGCTGAAAAGTCGTTTTTTTGTTATCTCCTATACCAATCTTTTGATTAATGGCTATAAAATCTGACCAATCCTTAAAACGAAACCCTATTGCTTTACCTTTTCGTGCATGAAAAAATGTTATGAGTTCTGTTAGCTGCTCGTTTGATCTGACCCCGTAAGCTATGTTGTATCTAGTGCATGCATGAGACCAATTGATGTTGCGCTGTTCACAACCGTTATGAGTTGTTACAACTTCAGTGGAAAATTCCGGTCCTCCAGTGGAACCATAAGATATATTTTCTGGAAATCTAATTTCTGTGAATGACATATGTCCTCCTATGAAAGTAAAATTAAAGTAATTTAAGCTAAATAACACCAGGTCATCCTGATTAAAAAGTACAATTATTGATGTCTGTGCTTGAGAGAAAACTTGCTAATTGAATGGTATCTTAAGTGTAATTTAAGCACCACGCCTACGGTACATTGTACTCAGGTTTGTTTACGTTGTCAAGTAAAAAAATAAAATTTTATAGCAAATTAATCGCTGAAGCTAGTTTTTGCTTGCGACTTAATTCATCTACTTTTTTGCGTAATACATTCAAATCAGTTGCTCCTACAAACAGACTATCCCCCATTATTAAAAAAGGTGTGCCACCTACTCCCAAATCTCTTACTAGGAGCTTACTGCCATTTATCATTTGCTCAATTTTGTCCGCGTTATTTTTCATGGAATTATTAAAGTCGTCTTCATTAATCCCTATGCTTTTCACTATATCCAATATGCTTTCGTCTGAAAATCCTCCTTTGTGACTTAAAGCAGAATAGTGAAAGTCGAAATATTTTTCTTTATCAATAAAGTAAACAGCTAAAGCGCTTTTTGCTGCCCTTAAAGAGTCATTACCAAGTATTGGAGCATCCCTAAAGATATACTTAATTTTACCGTCGTTAATTAACTGTTTTATATCGTCTTTTATAGTCTTGCAATATCCACAAGAATAGTCAAAGAAACCTACAGCTATAACACTACTATTTTCATTTCCGGAGTAAGGATAAGTAAGGTCAAATATTTGATCCTTATATTGTGAAATTTTACTTTTGGTCACATTATCTCGAGCAGCGTAACTACTTTTAATCGACTCCTCTTTGAGAGTTTTTACGATCTTATCAAAATTTCTACTTATATAATTATCTAATTTCTCACCTATATAATCATCGCTTAGCATTTGGCTGCGATTTGAAAGCCAATTGTTTATTACTGGTAAACTTGCTACTGCCAGTATAAGGATCAATAAAAACGATATTCTAGACATACAATTTATTTAAAAACCTACAACATAAAACTTTAGTACACATTTATCTGTATATTAAAAGAAGCATCTAATATTAATATATGAAAACATTTATATCAAGTGTATTTTATAACCAGTTTTGCCTCAAATGCAAACTTTACGTACAATGGAACTCAAGCACATTACTGAAAAGCTCATCAGAAGACTTGGTGATGCAAATGACCAAACCATCGCCAGAATAGCCAATTATGAGATGCTCTATCTTTTACCGCCGCGTATAACAACTGTAAACATGGCGGTAAAAAAAGTTGATCATCTTATAACCGCCGTGTATAATGCTAACAAATGCGGCGGTAAATTATATGAGCGAACCAATAATTGGTAGAGAAAAGGAAATAGCCATTCTAGAAAGTAAGCTTCTCTTTTCCCCATTTGCTGAGTTTATTGCAGTGTATGGTCGGCGTCATGTGGGTAAGACGTACCTAATAAAACAATTTTTCAGTAAACATGCCGATGTTTTATTTGAACAAACAGGTCTTAATAATGGTACTATGCAGGAACAACTTGCAATTTTTACACAGTCGTTATTAAATACTTTTTATAAAGGTGCAAAAATGGCTTTGCCTGAAGTGTGGCTGGATGCATTAAAACAATTAACACTTGCTATTGATAACACACATGAGAATGAACACATTGTCTTATTTTTTGATGAACTTCCATGGTTAGCTACAAGAAAGTCTCGTTTTCTAGAAACGTTAGAATATTTTTGGAATATATATTGGACAAACCGAAAGAAGCTTATCTTGGTTGTATGTGGTTCAGCAGCTTCTTGGATGTTGGAAAATATAATTTATACCAAAGGGGGGTTGCATAACCGCATTACCGCAAGGATACCTTTGCAGCCTTTTAACTTACGTGAAACTAAAGAGTATCTAAGATATTTAGGAATCAACCTTAATCACCAGCAGATATTACAGATCTATATGGCTATTGGAGGAATACCACATTACCTTAAGGAAGTAAGTAAAGGATTATCAGCAGCACAAAACATTAATATGATCTGTTTTCAGAAGGGTGGTTTGTTATTTGATGAATTTGATATGTTGTTTCACTCCTTGTATGAAGAGCCAGAGACATATCTAAATATCATTCGTGCGATTGCAAAAAAGCCAAAAGGGATAAGCAGAAAAGAACTTATAAAAGCGACTAAAATCACTGAGGGTGGTCGCTTAACTGCTAAATTAAGGAGTTTAGAAGAAGCAGGATTTATTGGTGGTTTTTTACCATTGAACAAGGGAAAGAGAGGAGTATATTACAGGGTAATGGATGAATATGTATTATTTTATCTAACGTGGATTGAGCCGTTTAAGGAAGTAACAAAAAGGGCAATAATAAGTGATGCTCACTATTGGGAGTTAGCAATAAAGAAACCAGCTTGGCAAACATGGACAGGGCAAACATTTGAAGCAGTGTGTTTTAAACATGCCAATGTAATTAGAAAAAAATTAGATATAGAGCATATAGCAGTTATATGTGGAGATTGGCAATATCAACCAGAAAAATACAGTAAAGAGTCTGGTGCTCAAATAGATCTAGTTTTCGATCGAGAAGATGGATGTGTAATGCTCTGTGAGATAAAATATAGTGATAAACCTTATACAGTAACAAAGGAATTTGTCGAACAATTAAAAAGAAAAGAAGCAATTTATAGAGAAAAAACGAAATCAAAAAAGCAAATATTCTGGGTGTTAATTGCTGCAAATGGAGTTTCTGAGAACCAATATCTAAAAGATACGATACATCATGTGATTACACTAGAAGACTTGTTTTAAGTTATTTTAAATTTTAATATGTACACCAACTTACGCGACTTCATTAAAGCCTTAGAAGAAAAAAAAGATCTGATTAGGATTAAGGAGGAAGTTTCAACAGTTCTTGAAATGACAGAAATTCACCGTAGGGTTTTGTCAAACAAAGGGCCAGCTATAATTTTTGAGAATGTTGTTAAAGAGAATGGTAAAAGCTCGATCCCTGTTTTGGTGAATTTATTTGGTACTATTAAGAGGATTGCATTGGGATTGAACATAAACCCTGGTGAACTAAGAGATCTTGGTAAACTTTTAGCATTTTTGCGATCACCTGAGCCACCAAAAAACTTCAAAGATGCCGTGAAAATGTTTCCTTTACTAAAAGTTGTATTGTCGATGCGAAGTAAAGTTGTGAGCAAGGCTCCATGTCAAGAAGTGGTGCTAACTGGGGATGAGGTGGATCTTAGTTTGCTACCTATTCAAACATGCTGGCCAAATGAACCTGCACCACTTATCACCTGGCCAATTGTGGTGACAAAAGGCCCAACGGAAGACAAGCAAGATAATTTCAATCTTGGAATATATCGTATGCAGGTTATAGATAAAAAAACGACTCTAATGCGCTGGCTTGCACATCGTGGTGGTGCAGGTCACCACAAACGATGGAAAGAGAAGGAACAAAATATGAAATTTCCTGCTGCTGCTGTGATCGGTAGTGATCCTGCAACAATTATTGCTGCGGTAACTCCAGTGCCAGAAACATTGTCAGAATACCAATTTGCTGGGTTGCTGCGCAAAAAACCGCTTGAGCTTGTAAATTGTAAGACTATTCCGCTTCAAGTGCCAGCTCATGCAGAGATTGTTCTGGAAGGCTATGTAAGTTTGGATAGATATCAAGATGAAGGGCCATATGGAGATCACACCGGCTACTATAATTCTGTTGAGCAATTTCCAGAATTTAATATTACTGCAATTACTATGCGCAAAAATCCAATTTATCTCAGCACTTTCACTGGCAAGCCACCTGATGAACCATCAATTCTTGGTGAAGCGCTCAACGAAATCTTTGTGCCCATTCTTATCAATCAATTTCCAGAGATAGTGGATTTTTATCTACCACCAGAAGGTTGTTCATATAGAATAGTGGTGATATCGATAAAAAAGTCTTATCCAGGGCAGGCAAAAAGAATTGTTATGGGCATACTTTCCTTTCTAAAGCAATTTTTATACACGAAGTTTATTATCGTTGTTGATGATGATATAAATGTACGTGATTGGAAGGAAGTGATGTGGGCAATATCAACGAGAATGGACCCTGTGCGTGACACAATCACAATAGAGAACGCACCTATTGATTATTTAGATTTTGCTTCCCCTGAAAGTGGCCTGGGAGGTAAGATGGGATTTGATGCAACAAATAAAATCCCGTCTGAAACCAAACGAGAATGGGGAGAGAAAATTAAAATGAGTGAGGAAATAGTAAGAAAAGTCACGGAGAAGTGGGAAGAATATGGATTGACAGGTGATTAAATTATGATGTAGCCTATCGCCGTATATCCGGGGGTGGGTTGTTGTGAGGCTTTTTCACTTTTTATTCTTGTTAATGTGTTTTTCTCTGTATTACTATGCGGGTTTTATATTTTCGCCCTGCCCAAAAGCTACGGTTTGCTTTTCACCTGGAGAAGATTGTGCTGTACCGATAATCAGCGTAATAGATCAGTCTAAAAAATCTATCTTAGTTCAAGAATATACATTTACTCTTGGAACAGTTGCAAAATCTTTGATTAATGCTAAAGAACGCGGTGTTGATGTTAAAGTCATCTTAGATAAATCGCAACTCTACTCAAAATATAGTGTTATAAATGAATTATTTTCAGGTGGAGTACCAATTTGGATCGATGATAAGCCAAAGATTGCTCATAATAAGATAATGATTGTTGACAATCAAAAAGTCATCACAGGGTCATTTAACCTTAGTAAGACAGCTAAAAAAGGAAATGCTGAAAATTTATTAATTATTACAGATTATCCTGAATTGATTCAGCAGTATGTGAAAAACTGGGAGGCACGAATGTCACAATCTTATAAATACGCTCCCAACTAATCGAGAGCGCTTGCATAAAATAAGTTCTAAAAATAGCAAGAGAGAGCTTTTTTGATTGATTGGCATAATGATTATGATATAATGAACTAAAAGTTTAAGGAATAAAGTAATGGATTATATAAATGATGCTGCCGGTAGCTACACTGCCATTCATGATTTTTTTCAAAACAACGGTGTTGGAGATTACAAAGTTCAATGCAGTTATGGTGGGGTGCCGTATGCTACTGATGAGTATGTGCATTCTGGCGATAAATTTTGGAGTAATAATTTCATAGACTCACATTTTGGCAAGGAAATAAAAATGTATCCTCAAAGTGAACTTTTAGCTAAAGAATATGCTGGAAATACGTGGCCAGTTTCAATATCACTAGATAAGGATTTAATAAAAATGAAGGAATGTCAGAAAAAAACGAAATTTGTGGAACTAGAAAGGGAGTCAGGTGATTTAGTATATGATAAGCAAAAGCATGTAAAGTGTTACACAACAAAGCTATCATATGATGATGTACATATTTACAATAACGATAAAGTTTCAACATTTAGCATAAAATACGACGTGCCAAATGATCCGAAATACAGTTTAAATATAACATTTACAAAGGTTAACGATAATAAACCAGGATTTTGGCAAAAATTTAAAAACATGTTTTAACGTGACCATTCACTAGACTTCTTTCAAAATTGTTAGAGGGAGTGTAAGATCAAGTATTTGAAAGCATGAAATATAAGGAAATAGAAAAGTTAGAAGGAGAAAAGTTTTGACGTTTAACAGGGGTAAAAAAAGCAACATTTGAGCGAATGGTAGAAAACATGATTTTCGGATGTTTAGAAAATCAAAGGTAGCAGTATTGCCACAAACTAAAATCTTAGCTGATGCCGGCTACAGGGAAATGCAGAAGATACACAAAAATGTTGTATTACCGCACAGGAAAACGAAAAAGAATCCGTTAAGCAAAGAACAAAAAAAAGAGAACAGAACACTTATGATCCAAAGGGCAATAGTTGAAAACGTAATTGAAAAGGTTTAAAATCATTTCCGATAGACATAGAAACCGACGAAAACGTTTTGGTTTAAGATTTAATTTGATTGCTGCTATCCACAATTTTGAGCTCCTTATATGAATTTTGAAAGAAGTCTATTAATGCCTATTTTGCCTAAACTGAAGCGTCTTTTCCAATTTTTTCTAGCATCAACTCAGCAGCTTTTTGTTCAGCAATCTTTTTACTAGAAGCGCATGCAGAAACTTTACCATAATCTTCTATGCAAACTGATATAGTAAATTCAGGATTGTGCGCTGGTCCAGTTTGTTTTACAAGCTCATACTCTGGTAAAGGCAATTTGTTTTTCTGAGTCCACTCTTGCAGTGAGGTTTTAGGATCTTGAGGGGGGTCAAGCATGCTTTTAGCTAGCTTTTCCCAATATTGGGTAATAAATTTTTCAACATTTTCAAGTCCGCCATCAATATAAATTGCACCTATTAGTGCTTCAAGCGAGTTTTCTAAATTTTTTAGATTACATCTCCCTCCATTGCAGTGTTCACTATTATTCATGATGATAAAGCTGCCTAATTTTATTTCTTTAGCAACATTAGCAATGGTGTTGCCACAAACTAAATCCGTCTTTCTTTTTGCCAATGCTCCTTCTTTTTCTTCAGGAAATAGTTTAAACAGTATGGAAGATACGACCATATTCAAAACACTATCGCCCAAAAACTCTAGTCTTTCGTAGCTTACAATCTGGTTTTTGCTATTCCTTTTATTTACGCTTGGGTGAGTTAGTGCCTCTTCTAATATTGCATAATTTGTAAATTTATAATCAATGATCTTAGATATTGCATCATTCAAACTCTTCATACCCATTATTTAAAAGAAAAGCACTTTCTACCACCTTTATACCAGAGAATTAGTCTTATTTTATTAAAATAATACCACCAACTTCCAAAATTAATGTATACAACCCACCACCTCACTAATGTTACTAAATCCATCTCTCCTTATTAGTTCTGCAAGTTCTAGATTAATTTTGTTTACAACTTGAGGTCCGTGGTATATGAGAGCAGTGTACAACTGCACCAAAGAGGCTCCTGCCTTTATTTTTTTATATGCATCAGCACCACTTGAGATTCCTCCGCACCCTATCAATAATATTTTGCCCTTAGTAAATTTGTACATATCGCCCAATAACTCGGTTGAAAGTTTGAAAAGTGGTTTGCCACTCAATCCGCCACTTTCGTTGTGGTGGGAATGCAGATTATCTCTACTTACCGTAGTGTTGCTTACTGTTAATCCGTCAATCTTATATTCCAACGCAAGCTCAGCGATATTTTCTTTCGTTTGCTGATCTATATCTGGTGAGATTTTTAATATTATTGCGGAATTATCAATTGATTTCCGGGTTAGAGTTATGGATTTCAACAATTTCGATAATTCTTGCTTATTGTGCAGATTGCGTAAATTAGGCGTGTTTGGAGACGAGATGTTCAGCACTATATAATTGCTTTTTCCATATACCATCTTTATTAAATCAACATAATCACTAATTTGGTCTTTCGATGCACTATTTTTTCCTATATTTATGCCAAAAATGCAGTCATCAAGCTT
Source organism: Wolbachia endosymbiont (group A) of Myopa testacea (assembly GCF_964027115.1). NCBI lineage: Bacteria > Pseudomonadati > Pseudomonadota > Alphaproteobacteria > Rickettsiales > Anaplasmataceae > Wolbachia > Wolbachia endosymbiont (group A) of Myopa testacea. The sequence continues at coordinate 428,566 of NZ_OZ034729.1, read as the reverse complement.
GGTTTCATCTATTTGTTTAAGAAAATAGTCTATTCCTTTATTGTTAAATCCCAATCTGTTAATTACCCCTTGATTTTTAATTAACCGAAAAATTCTTGGTTTTTTGTTTCCATATTGTGGATTACGAGTTACAGTACCAGTTTCAATAAACCCAAAACCAAATGAAAGCATAGGCCTTATAACTTCTGCATTCTTGTCAAAACCTGCAGCCAGGCCCACGGGGCTTCTGAGCTTATTACCAAAAAAATTCACACTCAAAGATTCTGGTAGCTCTATAGGATTCTTATAAGGTATTTTCTTTAATGCCATGATTGCCAAAGAGTGAGCAACTTCAGGCGGCAGTAAAAACAATAAATTACGTAATATCATTTTGTAAAACACTTTGCTTATTTTTAGTTTATTTTTTAACATGCAACACTATAAGAGTATAACCATAACTTGAAAAGAAATTGATTTTACTTATGAATAATGGATAAGCTTTCTCTATAGGTTACACACTTAAAGCTAACGTTGAATTGAGCAACTTTTACAATATATAGAAAATGAAAGAGGCCGGGACCGGAATTGAACCGGTATAAAAGGATTTGCAGTCCTCCGCATAAGCCATTCTGCCACCCAGCCATTTTTTATGTGTAGATATCCATTATATCTTTTAGCATAGATAAAGCTTCCTCCCTTTTGCGTTGAAAAGTGTTACGTCCAATGATTGAACCATTACCACCACCCTGCTTAATTTCTTTCGCTTCATTGCATATGTCATTCACTGATTTCGATTCGCCACCAGAAAAAACTACTATTCTTTTCCCTGCAAAACAAGATCTTTTAACATATTCAATCCTTTTAGATAATGATTCAATATTTTCTGTTTCTATTTTCTCCCTTTCCAAATATTTAGTTGGAAGTTTTACTTTGATTATATTAGCGCCAAGTAAAGCTGCTATGTGCGCAGCATAGGCAATAACATCAACTGCTGTTTCACCTTCTTTGGAAATTCCTTCACCACGTGGATAAGACCATAGCACTACTGCAAGCCCATAAGATTTGGCTTCAGCTAAGATTTCACGGGCTTCTTCCATCATATCAAAACACTTAGCAGAACCAGGATATATAGTAAATCCAACAGCCAAGCAGCCCAAACGCAGTGCATCTTTCACAGAGGAGGTTATTGCTTGATCAGAAGTCAGATTTTTTGAATGTAAGGAGTTGGAACTATTAAGTTTCAAAATAAGTGGGAGCATTCCAGCATAAGTTGAAGCACCAGCTTCAATTATACCAAGTGGAGCAGCATATGCACTTACTCCCGAATCAACTGCAAGCTGAAAATGATAATGTGGGTCATAAGCATCAGGGTTAACTTCAAAGCTTTTTATTGGCCCGTGCTCAAATCCTTGATCTACTGGCAGAATCACTAACTTGCCAGTACCGCCAAGCTTTCCATGCATGAGAATACGAGTAAGATTTGCTTTTACCCCGGGGTTTTCACTTTCGTAGTAGCTTAGGACTTGTTTTACTTTATCACTTATCACTATAATTCAAATTAAATTTAAGTTATAAATTGTAACAAAGATGAAGTTCAATACAAGGATTTTAAACTATATCAAAAGCAATTTTATTTTCTACTTTATTCATATAGATTCTTAATTTCTTTCCTTTTATTAATTTACGATTCAGTATTTCTTCCGCTAAGTAACTTTTTATCTCTTTTTCAATAAGTCTCTCTATCGGACGTGCTCCCATTTCCTTACTATAACCCATTTGTACAAGATAAGATTTCACTTCATCCTCTACCAAGCAGTTTATGCCTTTTTGCGTCAGTTGCTTTTTCAGTTCTAGGACAAATTTATCCACAATATGCAAAATCACATCCGTACTTAAGTCAGAAAAAGAAATAATCGCATCAAGACGATTACGAAATTCAGGGCTAAAAACCTGTTCTATTGCTTTTTCGCTATCACCAATGTTAAAATTTTTATGCCCAAAGCCAACAAAACTTTTGCTGCGTTCAACTGCTCCTGCATTAGTTGTCATAATTAAAATTATATTGGAAAAGTTAACTTTACGTCCGTAAGTGTCTGTAACACAACCATAATCCATAATTTGTAGCAATATATTATAGATATCGCTATGGGCCTTTTCAATTTCATCAAGCAGCACAACACTATATTGATTGTTAGATACAGACTCTGTGAGTAATCCACCCTGATCATAACCTACATATCCAGGAGGAGAACCAATCATCCTTGATATCGTATGAGATTCAATATATTCGGACATATCAAAGCGTATAAGATTCATGCCCATGCTTTCTGCTAATTGTTTTGCTAGCTCGGTTTTACCAACACCGGTTGGCCCTGCAAAAAGATAATTTGCTAAAGGCTTATTGTAATTTCTCAACCCAGATTTAGCAATTTTAATAGAATTAACAAGAGATTCTATTGCCTGCTCTTGGCCAAAAATCACCTTTTCTAGATTAGCTTTTAAAGACTTTACTTTCTGCAAATCATCAGATTCAGATCCGCAAGGCACATTTGTAATTCTAGTAATGGTATTCTTAATATCTCTACTATTTACAATTTTACCCCTGTTTTTTAGCAATTTACAATATGCCCCTGCTTCATCAATAACATCAACCGCTTTATCAGGTAATATTCGCCCAGTAATATACTTATGCGAAAGTTCAGCCGCAGACCTAATGGCATTCTTTGTATAATATACTCCATGATACCCTTCATAGTAGTGCTTTATGCCATCTAGTATATTTATCGTTTCATTAACAGAAGATTCTTTAACATTAATTTTTTGAAACCTTCTTGCTAGTGCTTTATCTTTTTCAAAACTAGTGCTGTATTCTCTATATGTAGTTGCACCTATACAACGTAGTGTACCTCTTGCAAGCGCAGGTTTGAGTAGGTTACCTGCATCAAGAAAGCTACCACTTGTAGAACCTGCTCCAATGATAGTGTGTATTTCGTCAATAAAAAGGATAGCACCTGGTTTTACCTCAATCGCTTTTATTATAGATTTTATTCTCTCTTCAAAATCACCTCTGTAGCGTGTCCCTGCAAGGAGTGATCCTAAATCCAAAGCATAAATTATACTGGACCTGAGCGCACTCGGAACACTGCCTTCAATGATCTTGAGTACCAAACCCTCAACTATTGTTGTTTTGCCAACACCTGGGTCTCCAACATATAAAAGGTTGTTTTTTCTACGCCTCAATAATATTTCTATAGTGCGATTTAATTCATAATCACGACCAATAACATAATCTATTTTTTTGCTTCTTGCATAGTCATTTAAATTTTTACAATAACTTTGTAGAATTTCCTCATCTTTTAGTAGCTCACCTTTATTTACTGTAGTAGGAGGGTCATTATTTTTATCAAGTTTTACTTTATGATTGGTGGTGTATTCATCTATATCGTTAGAGTATTTCATATTAGATATATGGTAAATCAAATTGGAATCTTTCACACTTTGTTTCTGCAATAGATCTTCAACGTATAAATCTTGCCCAGACAAAATTTCTACTAGAACACTTGCTCCATTTATTTCTTTTTTCCCCAAGCTATGAGCCCGTATTATTGCTCTGTGTATTATGCATTGAAACATTGAGCTAGGTTTAACTCCACTGATAATCAATTCAGAACTGCTTTGTAAAAACCCTTTTATATTATTATTATAATCATTAGCCTTAATATTGCATCTTGATAGAATGTTATCCATATTGATGATTTCATCGGCTCTGATATTACATCTTGATAAAACGTAATTTACATCCACATCTTTAGTTAACGCCAGCAATAAATGTTCTACTTTCGCATATTTTAGATTAAAATTAGAAGCAATGAGTAGCGCTCTATTCAAACTTGCCTCTAAGTTTTTGGAAATCATCTCCTATTCTCTTTAAAAGTGGAAACTCATATATAATGAATAGCACACAATTATTAAAAAAATTGAAATCCAGCAGTTCGCTGTAGCCAATTTTAATCCCCACTCTGGATCTACGTCATAGCACCGCGATATCTCAACATAGATTCCGCTAATGAGTAGCGGAATGACGAGTTTTACGCTTATCAAGTTGTAGGTAAATCCTATTTAATACGCTTTTTCTAGTACTATGCTTTTCTTCTTAAATGCATTGATCTTTTTTCTACCGTACTTAGCCTTTTAAAGACCTTTTTGCTATTACGTTTTTTAAATTGCACACTACAATCAAAATTCGGCTCTCCTTCTTTGTCTGCCAATGCAGGCAGTCTTCTCTTATCTTGAGGTGTAACAAAAGATAGCGCATGCCCTTCAGCTCCAGCACGTGCAGTTCTGCCTATACGATGAATATAGTCAGCTTGCGATTGTGGTGCATCATAATTGATAACATGTTGAATGTGGGGAATATCAAGGCCGCGAGAAGCAATATCTGTTGCAACCATGATTTGATTGCGGCCACGACGAAAAGAATTAATGACCCTTTCGCGCTTGTGCTGCCTTAAATCACCATGAATTGCTAAAGCGCTATAGTCATCTTTGTGCAATCTGCTAGCTAGCTGATCCGCTCCTTGCTTTGTTTTGACAAAGATAATGATTGATCCTTCGCGCTGACATAGTTGTGTAACAAGCTTTTCATATTTTTCTGATTCTGATGCATAAACAATCTCTTGCTTAATTTTTACAGAAGTTGTAGTCTCACAATCAACAGAAATACGTTCTGGTCGATTAAGGTACTTCTCAGTAAGTTTAACTATATCACTAGGAAGAGTTGCAGAAAACATAAGAGTCTGCAGTATTTTTGGCAGATATTTCATGATCCCTTCAATTTGAATTCCAAAGCCCATATCAAACATACGATCCGTTTCATCAAGCACAAGAACGCTAACATTGCGAGTAATCAAAGTTTTACGCTCAATATGGTCTATAATACGACCAGGAGTACCTATTACAATTTGTGGTTTTTTCTGAAGCTGATTTAGCTGCCTAAAAATAGGCTCACCACCAATCAATAAAGCGACCCTTAGTGCAGAATTTTGAAATAAGAGTTTTCTTATCTCATTTGTTACCTGATGCGCAAGCTCCCTGGTTGGCACGATGACTAAAGCTGAACCAGTGTTAGGCTCATTCAGCAACTTAGCAACCAACGGAATAGCAAATGCCAAAGTTTTTCCAGTTCCCGTTTGAGCAGACCCAAGAATATCTTTACCTTGTAGCGCTAAGGGAATCGCTTGTATTTGAATCGGAGTTGGGACGAAAAGATTATTTTTATCTAGAGCTTGTGTAAGCAAAGCTGGGAGACCCATCTCATAAAAATTATTCACAATACGTTAACCCTATTAAAAGACTTCATAATAGATTAATCTTCCAATCTTAAATTTATTGCAGATTTTTTATCTTCTCCGTTTCTACCGCGCTCCTCTTTAACCTCATAACTCACCCTTTCTCCTTTTATCCCCTTCTCTTTATTCTCTCCTTTAAGTGTCTCAGGCCTTATTCCTGAACGTTCCAACGTGCTAATATGTACAAAAACGTCACCCCCTTTACCTTCTGGCTTGATGAAACCATAGCCTTTTTCGGCATTAAACCATTTTACATTACCAAATTCCATTTAAACAACTCCTAAATTATTAATTAACATTACTAATGTGATGAAAAACTTTGAAATTACGATTGAGAATGCTTTAAGCTTAGCTATTGAAACTAAACCTTTATACTCCATAGTCTATTCTTAACATTACATGACAATAATACACAATTGTTGTACTTAATGCAAATAAATTTTTTAATCGTTAAGCGAACCTGCAACTGTCATTTCGCTAACTTTAATCGTTGGTGAATTAAATTGCCCACAAAAAGTTAGATCATCTGCAACGACTAAATTGCTAAACATATCCTTTAAATTGCTAGCAATGGTAATCTCATGTATTGGATACGTTATTTTTCCATTTTCTATAAAAAATCCGGAAGCGCCTTGGCTGTAATCGCCATTGATTAAATTAACACCAAAACCAAATAAATCAGTTACATATATTCCCTCTTTCACTTCCTGAATTAATTCTTCAAACGATACATTACCATTCTCAATGTAGAGGTTACTAGCTGCAGGAATAACTGCAGCATTACTTGCACGAGTTGCACTTCCGGTTGTTTCTGAGTCTAATTTTCTAGCCGAGTATAAGTCTAAAATCCAATTTTGTAATATTCCGTTTTTTACAAATATATTTTTCTTGCTAGTTATCCCTTCTCCATCAAATGGTCTCGATGCTATGCCTCTTGGCAACAATGGATCATCGATAATATTAATTCTATCGTTGAAAATCTGAGCGTTTAAACTACCCCTCAAGAAAGAACTGTTGCTTATAATACTGCTCCCATTTATAGCAGAAGCAAAACTTTTTACTAGCCCTTTTGCTGCTCTTTTTTCAAAAATAACTGGAAATTTACCAGTTTTAATTGTACGTGAATTCAATTGATCAACTGCTCTTTTTGCTGCTTCTTTTCCCATTAACTCTGGCAACTTTAAATCACTAAAATTACATGCTATATCATAATCGTAACCAACCTTCATTTCACTTTCTCTTCCAGCAACAACAGAGACCTGATTAGCAAAGGTTGATTTACTAAACGAGCCAATAAAACCAGAAACAGTCGATAATACTGTATTCACTAAAGCGTATGAAGAAGAGGCTCCTTCAGAATTAGTGATACTCTTATGTGCAAGGGCTGAATTTTCTGCAGCTTCAGCAATTTCTTTTAGGTTATCAACGGTTACAACATTATTATCTGAGATACTTAAATCTGCAGAAGAGATATAATTACTACCATTTACAGCAAAATTAATGCAAGGATCTTCTGGCGCATTCTTTGCCATTTCTACCACTTGGCTTACCGTATCACTAAGATTATTCAAATCGTTTGTAGAAATATACGCAGCTTTGTTTTTACCTGCTATAGCTCTGATTCCTACAGTGCAATTTTTAGATTGTGATATTTGCTCAATTTTTGATAGACGCTGAGAAACTGAAGTCTTATTAGTTTCATATATTGTAACTTCCGCATCTTGATTCTGTTTTTTTATTAATTTAGTGATATCTGCTGCAATATTTAATATATTCATTTTCTATTCCTTAGATTTTTATAAAGACTCTGCACCACCTATAACTTCAATTAAATCAGTTGTAATTGCTGCTTGACGAGAACGATTATAAAGCAATGCTAGTTTGTTCAGCATCTCTTTAGTGTTTCTGTTTGCTGATTCCATAGCAACCATCCTAGCACTATTCTCACTTGTTGCACTTTCAAGCAAAGCAGAGTAAAGAGCAATTACAATGTAATCTTGAACCAAAGATTTTAAAATAAATTCAATATTTTGTGGTTCATACTCATAGCCGTAATCTGTTGTTGGACCAGCCAGAGAGTTGTCAATCAAGGATGAATCTTCACTCCATGGTTTTATTGTTTCCAACATTGGTTTTTGCGTGAAGGTATTATAGAATTTACTATAAAAAACTTTAACTTTATCGTATTTACTTAAATCTATACCATCAACCAAAGCTTCTACGTGCTTTAACGTAATCCCCTTACTATTTTCAATTTTTAAGATACTTTTAGAGTCAAACCTATTTTTACCTACATCAAAAGCTTTTTTACCAAGAAATACAATATCTACTTTTTTGCCATTTGCGATTGACTTATTTACACGCTCTTGACTAAATTTGACAATAGAAGAGTTAAAGTTGCCGCACAAGCCACGATCAGACGCAACAATGAATACTAGGTAAGAACCTTCATTACTGATATTTAGAATTTTTGCCAGTAATTTTTGATCAACTGATAGCATTAATGAAGAAATAATGCTATGCAGCTTAGATATATATAATTTTGAATTTGATAATTTCTTTTGGCTTTGTAATAACTTTGCTGCAGAAACCATTTGCATTATTTTCGTGGTTTTCTGTACAGACCTAATATTCTTAATTCTTAAGGATAATTCCTTTAAGCTCTTCATTTTATATACAACCCTGATTTATTAAAATATATAATTGTTAGTGTCTAAAAGCAAGTTTTTTTGACATTAGAACCAAGTCTAACTAAAAAACTTGCAGGTTTATTATTTTGAAATAAGGGTTATATTAAGAGATCTACTCCAAAAATTGTTCAATAGAGGTCTTTGATGGTAATTTCCCATATATTATTATCATCACACTCTGTGGAACCTTATAATATATAATAAACGCAATTAAAACTATTGCAATTTGAACATTTATGATCCCATTGCTTTAGTTCTCTGTTACAATTTTTACACTTCCAGCCCGGATCAGGCAAAGCTTCTGAGCCCATCTTGTTTAGCCAATAAATTACCTTGTCGTGTTCTTGCAATGTAACCTTAAGTTGTATTACAATAAAGTAGATTGACATGCAATTAGCCTTTTTCATAGCAGTGTCTAAATATTGACTTGCAAGATCATATTTACCTGAACTCATTGAGGACAAAGCAAGTAAACAGTAACTAAAATAATAATCAGGGCGTAAGTTGTATAGTCTTTCAGCACCTTTACTATTTAAATTGATGTACATTTTAGCTGACTGAGGAGTAGGATTTACTGCATATTCTGCCTCTAGCACTGCAGAAGCTTTTCTGATTTTTCCAAGTTTAATATATAATTCTGCCTTTAAATAATTAATGGGCCGAAAAGTTGCATAATAACTTTGTGCTCTGAGTAAAGACTTTATAGCCCCTTTAAAATCCCCTTTACTTTCATATTGTTTTGCCAAAGCACAATAAAAAACTGCAAACATTTCTTTATGGTCAAAGGGAAGAAAAATATTGAACTTAACTGCTTCCCTCAACTTCAAAATTGCATTAATCCAATCTTCTTTCAATATGCAATGCTCTATTTGAAAGGGAATAGATAGCATTTTATCATTAATTGAACTAGAGCAATATTCTATAAATTTTTGAAAGACTACTTTTTCTTGTTTGAGGTGAACAATCAGCTTATTGGCCAGAAGTAGAGCTAAGTTACGATTTTTATTTGCAATATTTGTTAAACCGTTACTGAAAAAGCTGTAATTTCCCGTCTTACCTGAGTTAAAGAGCTTTATTAAAGACAACCTATCGCTCTTCTCATTTAGACTTTTAACTACCTTTTGGGCATTCTCTATATTGTTTAAGTCTATGCTAAAGAAAGCTTCAAAGAGAAGCAATTCTTCCCTATCCCTTCTTCTATTTCTTATGTTGGCAAATGTTGATAAAATGGAGGAAAAAAAGCGTACAAGTGTAATTAATAAAAATAATAAAACTACACAAGTAAAAATAATGAAATATAGATCAATACTTATAGTGTAATTGCCTAATTCCAATTTTATTACTTCACCACTTACCTTGACCCATATGCCAAATAAAAACGAAAGAGCGAAAATTATAAAATAAATCATGAGATATATTGTAATAAGTGATGATATATTGTTGAAATATTCTTAGAAGCTACAATAAAACCATTCAATTTATTCAGCCATGGCTTGAATTCTGAATGCGTTAAATTGCTTACTGTAACAGTTATATTTTGCCAATCATTATCGTTTATTGACTCCTCAATTTCTGCGAATTTTGCCCTTAATGGGTCATTTTTATCTTGTATTCTAATCCAGTTTGAAATGATTTTTTTAGACAATGTACTTTTATTGTAGTTAATAACAGCAATGGTCTTCTCAAAAGATAACTTCAACTCACGTAAAGTATCTACCTCTTTCAAACTTTCCAATTCATTTACTGCATTTTCTATCTCTGGATCATCAAGCTCTGATATCAAAGGCTTTATTGAATTTATATGATTATCAAATTTTGCTTCTCGCAATAACGAATTCTTCATTTTAACTACAAGTAGTAGCAATCTTGCGAGGTTCTTATACCTTGAGCTACCATCACCTTGCTCACATTGAGTGTGCAGACCTCTCTTTAAGTCAAATATCTTTTTTTCTACCCTAGATTGATTAACTTCAAGTGACATTCTGAATTCATCTATTTTTTCCGTTAAAACATTTATATTGTCTTCGCTTTCTTGCTGACTTATTTTTAAAAAGATTATGTTATTTATTGTGATGTAACCGGTAAATAACAATACAATTAAGAACCAGCCTATGTACTTTTGCTGAGTATCATTCATAACGTAGTATCTCCGCAGGATCTTGTGCAGATGCCTGCAATGCAGGAGCAATTGTCGCTAAAAATGATAAGAGTAACGCAAGTGCAGAAATACTTACTACATCTTGAGGGACTAATATCACCGGTAAACTTGAAAAAAAGTATACCATAGGATCAAACAGCTTGACGTTAGTCATGTTTTCTAAAAACACTCTAATACTTTCGATATTGAGAGAAAAAACGACACCTATAATACAGCCAAGACAAGTTCCCGTAAAACCGATTAATAGACCACAAGCGCAAAATATGCGCATAATGCTTCCACTTGTTGCACCAAATGTACGCATAATTGCAATCGCGGATTTCTTTTCTTGCACTATCATCATTAAATTTGAGATAATATTAAACGCTGCTACAACTATAATCAAAGTAAGAATTAAAAACATCACATTTCTTTCAGTTTTTAAAGCACTAAAATAATGGCTTTGCTGTGATTGCCAACTTTCAGCTTTCATTCCTATTCCTTTTTCTATAGCATTTGCCAGCTTACCAGCTCTAGTAACGTCGTCTACAAGTACTTCTATATTTTTTATGCTATTTTCATAATTAAAAAAGGCTTGTGCTGATTTTAGAGGCATATATATCAAGGTATTATCATACTCAAACATACCCATATCAAATATTGCTATAACTTTATATTTTTTCATTCGCGGCATTTCACCAAGTAATGCATCAAATTCTTCAGATGATATAAACGTAATTTTGTCGCCATAGTCAACGTTCAAAGCTTCTGCCAATCGTGCTCCTATTATTATCCCTTCATCAAATTTTTTTACATCACCTATAATTACATTATTTGTAATGGTAGTACTATCAAGCAAATCTTTAGTTGACACACCTCGCACTACGCTACCTGCAATTTTACCATTTGCTACAATAATAACTTGATCATTGGTCATAGGAGTAGCTTTTAATATACCAGGAATTTTCTCAATAGATTTCGAAACTGTGCAGTAATCTGAATTTATGTTCCTATCAAAATAAACATTAATATGGCCATCAATGCCAAGTATTGAGTAAAGCAACTTTGCTCTGAATCCGTTCATCACAGACATCACCACTATTAGTGTTGCAACTCCAAGGGCAATGCCGATAATAGAGAACAAAGTCGTTATAGAGCAAAATCTGGCATTTTTCGCTCGCAAATAGCAAGCAGCCATAGTAATTTCAAAGGCAATGGACATTACAAAATATTTTGAGGTTAAACATTATATTCTTGAAACTTCGTATAATTGTAGACTTTTCTTTATTTGAAAACTAGATATTTTTACTCCTTTAAATTTAGCAGACTTATAGAGTATCTTTAACATTAGAATTTCAAAATCTTCCATATACATCATCCAATCTCACTATATCATTATCAGATAAATGCTCTCCTATCTGAAATTCAACTATTTCAAGTGGAGAGCTTGTGCTTCTATTTTCAATCCTATGGGAAACTTCCCTTGGGATTTCTATCATATGGTCTTTTACTATAGCATATTCTTTGTCGCCTAAACTAACATACCCAACTCCCGATAGTACTATATGGTATTCATCTCTATAGTGATGGAATTGCTTAGAAGTGCAGCTTAATGGATTTATAAAAAGATATTTTATAAGAAAATTTTCGCTCATTAAAATTATACTATAAAATCCCCATGGCTTGATTTCTCTTCTTATCGCTTTTGCTTTCTTAACCTTATTAATAAACGATATTAGGCTTTTGTTTGGTTGCTTATAAGCTCCACCCAATAAATTTTTATTACTTCCTGTCGTTGAAACTGGCTCTCTTTTTTTTGTTACATGTCGGAATGACGACGTAAACTTCTCACTCAATTCTAAAACTGAATTCCAAGTTCCAACATCCAGCCAATCGAAATTAGCTTCTATCATTGCAACGTTTTTTGCTTTTTCCATTACCAAGTAATCAATAGAGACGCCTTCAATTCCTGCAAAATCTCGTTGTTTTAAATACAGAAATCTCTCTTGCGGTGTGAAATGTTTCACACTTGCAAAACATAAATTATAAAGAGTCGGGGCAGATTTTTTGATCTCATCTATATAGCGTTTTGCTTTGAACACAAATACTCCAGAATTCCAATAATAATCATTACTTAATACATGCTCAGGTTTCTCTATGAAATCCTTTACTATATAATACTTTTCCTTATGATCATAAACTGCATTTATATAGCCGTATTCAGAATTGAATTCATGAGGCTTAACTCCAAACGTAACTATAGAGTTAGTTTCAGAAGCTAGCTGAGATGCTTTGTGAGCAGAAGCATAAAAATTATTCAAATCACCTATAAAATGGTCTGAAGGCAGAATTAACATTATCTCGTTTTCATTGCAGAGAAGCGCAGCAATTAATATCGCTGCTGCTGTTCCAATTTTCACTGGTTCGAAAATCACTTTATATTCTCGCAGCGCATGCAACTCCTTCTTCACTAACGACTCGTACTGTATATTTGTGGCAATTATGGGTGGCATATAACCACTTTTTAGCCTCAATAAAGTGTTCTGAAACATAGTGTTATGGCTAAATATTTTTTGAAATTGCTTTGGCTTCGATAAAGGCCAAAGTCTGCTGCCACTACCACCACATAGTATTACAGGGCGCATATAGTTAAGAAAATTAATTAAATAATTAACATCTTATACTAATAGTAAAATGCATGCAAGTTTTTGTTGTGGAATAGTTAATAAAGAAAGTAAATGTTAATTTAAAGTAGTGGCCGGTTAGCGAGGAGGTAATTGAAATTTTTCGTCTTGCAATGAACTCCGTCTGCTTAGTACTTCATTAACATGAAGAGTATCATTCACTTTTTCAACATCTGCTTTTTTAGACGCAGCTATTTTCTCATTACTTTTGTTTTGCAACTTCTCCTTCTTTAAGCTTTTTCCAATATCTGGTTCTCTAGATTTATCTATACTTTCACTACTTTTATTTGACGGCTTCTCTAAGTCTTTTTCAACACCTGGCCTTCTAGCGTTAAGCTCATCCCATGTGCCCACTATACTAAGTGGCTTATGATCCTTTTGCCCTGGCTTTAGCCTTTCTCCACCTTTAATAACATTAAAGTCACTTTTTGCTTCTTCCCAACATCCTTTCAATTGGTGTTTCCACATAGTGAAGTAAGCATCACCATACTTCTTCTTATCTGCTACAAATAATAAAATTGGAGCCTTAAGTATGGTAGCTCCCATATTCACTAAATTTTTTACTGCCATTGCAGGGGTGAACAAAAGATAGCCAAAAGACTTTGCAATTGGGTTTTGTTCGCTTATTAAATACTCCCCTAACTTTATAGGAAGAAAGGTCAACAATTTAGTACAAACTTTAGCCAAGCTTGTAGCAAAAACGACAGGAACAGATATAAGACTTTTATCTAGCTCTAGATTACCATCCTGATCTCTAATTTCTGAAAAATGGGTGCTTAGCTTCTTGTAATCACTAGCGTATAGTAATTTTCCATTTCTTCCTTTTTCATCTCTATCTTTCTCATCAACTTCTCCCGTGTCATCATTGATGAAGCAACCTTTTTTAGCAAGAAAAGAAGAATTAGTTAATCTAAGTAACTTAGTATCAACCTCAAAGACCGGCAAGTGTTTTTCAAGATCTATTTTTGAAAACTTAAATGGCTTATAAAATTTACTATAATCATTAACCTCACACCTACCTTTACTAACTAAAAAGTCAATAGTAAAGTAAGATTTTTTATCAATTTCCTTAACCAAGGCTAGATCAAATTTGTATTCATTATATATAAGCTGGTACTCTGGATTTCCGTCTTTATCTTTTACAAGCTTGTCATTTTTTTTTACAACTCTCCCAGAATCTACAATCTGATCATAATTTTTTGGATATTGACACTTTCGTCCATCCTCATATATCATTACCTTTCTAAGGTCTTTGACATAAACTTGAGACTCAGATGAACTAAATAGATCTTTCACCTTTAGCGTAAGGTCTATTCCCCACTTTTTCAATGTCTCTAACATATTACTAAACCAAAATCGTTATAGTTCAATGATAAAACTAGTACACTAATAATATATTAACACAGAATTGGCAATTTTACAAGAAAATATGCCTGTAGAAGACAAAGATTGTAAAAGCGAGGGTTATATAAGTAATGCTTGATAAGTACTTTATGCATGTAATTGTGAAAATCCTTAGAGATACGCTGTGTATATAATCTTCACACACTACCTGCATTCCAAGAACTGCGTGCCAAAAAATGCAAAATAACAATACAACAAAAAATAAAAGCTCTAGAGGGTGATTAATAAATTTTTCACTAAAAGACAAAGAGCTATCAGTATAAAATGTACAAGAAAATGAATAGATAAACCAAGGAAACAGGAGCAGTAAAATTACCGCAGAAACACGCTGGACCCACCAATGATGTACTGAATTTCCAGATTGACTCATATAAACATAAATAAAAAAGCAATAGTAGAAAGAAGTAGCGTTACTGTCAGCAGTATAGCACTCCTTGAAACGCCAGTAATTTCTAAATTAAGCCCAACATCCCACAATAAATGACGAATACCATTAAGAAAATGATATACAAAACTTATAAAACATAAGACATAAGCTAATTTAGCAACAGGAGTGAATAATAATGCATTTAAGTACCTTACTATAAGTAACTCAGGAAAGTAAACATGTAATATGAAATACCAAGAAAGTATCATTAATAAAAGGAATAGCAAGATACCAGTCAATCTGTGCATAATAGAGAAAAAACTAGTAACTTGTACTTTATATATTTGTAAATGTGGAGAAAGAGGCCTATCACTCATAAAATTCCGTTATCGGGAAATTAAAATAAAGTAGAAGTAAAGACAGCAGTATAGCACATAACAACACCATCATTAAAAAATGGTAAGTTATGCGCAAAGCCCAAGGAGGTAATCCAGCTGCAGATTCCCCTACTGCTACCTTGTTACGACTTCACCCCAGTCACCGATCCCACTTTAAATAACTCCCTCCTTGCGGTTAGGTCGTTAGCTTCGAGTGAAACCAATTCCCATGGCGTGACGGGCAGTGTGTACAAGACCCGAGAACGTATTCACCGTGGCATGCTGATCCACGATTACTAGCGATTCCAACTTCATGTACTCGAGTTGCAGAGTACAATCCGAACTGAGATGGCTTTTAAGGGATTAGCTTAGCCTCGCGACTTTGCAGCCCATTGTAGCCACCATTGTAGCACGTGTGTAGCCCACTCCATAAGGGCCATGATGACTTGACATCATCCCCACCTTCCTCCAGTTTATCACTGGCAGTTTCCTTAAAGTCCCCAGCATTACCTGATGGTAACTAAGGATGAGGGTTGCGCTCGTTGCGGGACTTAACCCAACATCTCACGACACGAGCTGACGACAGCCATGCAACACCTGTGTGAAATCCGGCCGAACCGACCCTATCCCTTCGAATAGGTATAATTTCCATGTCAAGGAGTGGTAAGGTTTTTCGCGTTGCATCGAATTAAACCACATGCTCCACCGCTTGTGCGGGTCCCCGTCAATTCCTTTGAGTTTTAATCTTGCGACCGTAGTCCCCAGGCGGAATGTTTAACGCGTTAGCTGTAATACAGAAAGTAAACTTCCCATATTTAACATTCATCGTTTACAGCGTGGACTACCAGGGTATCTAATCCTGTTTGCTCCCCACGCCTTCGCGCCTCAGCGTCAGATTTGAACCAGATAGACGCCTTCGCCACTGGTGTTCCTCCTAATATTTACGAATTTCACCTCTACACTAGGAATTCCTCTATCCTCTTTCAATCTCTAGGTTAGCAGTTTTAAAAGCAGTTCCAAGGTTAAGCCTCGGGATTTCACTTTTAACTTACTAACCAGCCTACGCGCCCTTTACGCCCAATAATTCCGAATAACGCTAGCCCTCTCCGTATTACCGCGGCTGCTGGCACGGAGTTAGCCAGGACTTCTTCTGTGAGTACCGTCATTATCTTCCTCACTAAAAGAGCTTTACAACCCAAAGGCCTTCTTCACTCATGCGGCATGGCTGGATCAGGCTTTCGCCCATTGTCCAATATTCCCCACTGCTGCCTCCCGTAGGAGTCTGGACCGTATCTCAGTTCCAGTGTGGCTGATCATCCTCTCAGATCAGCTATAGATCATTGCCTTGGTAGGCTATTACCCCACCAACTAGCTAATCTAATATAGGCTCATCTAATAGCAATAAATTTTTCCCCCGTAGGGCGTATACGGTATTAGTTGCCGTTTCCAACAATTATTCCGTACTACTAGGTAGATTCCTATATATTACTCACCCGTCTGCCACTAAGTTATACCATAGCAAGCTACAATATAACTCCGTTCGACTTGCATGTGTTAGGCCTGCCGCCAGCGTTCATTCTGAGCCAGGATCAAACTCTCAAATTTAGACTTCAACCTATAAAAGGTTGAGGGTACATCGGATAAATCCGACAAAAAATAATTTAGCTTAATACTGCTGTCTTTATTTCTACTTTAGAAATATTTTAATCTCCAACTATTCAAACAACTTTGAGAATATTATTATGTGATATAATCACTATGTCAATATGTTTTTGCAAATCAAAAGCATTAATGTATAAATATATAACTATTTGGAATATTACCATGAAAAAATACATCTTTCTGCTTGCACTCGCACCAATGTTAGTTGGCATCACATTATACTTATTGCGCAACATTGATAACACAAAACAATCTATAACTGCGGGTGACAAGTTTTACGAAGTATTATTCTTTAAAAAAGATAATAAGCCGCTGCTAGAAGAAATAGATTCAAATTGGGGGTATTTAGCAAATTTTGAACACGCATTCAATCATATCTCAGATTCAATGCCAACAAACACAGCATCTATTTATAATGATTTGGCAGATGATAAAGATGCTCCTAATGTTTTGCGTGAGTTAGCACAATACTTAGAGGTAATGAGCTTACTTCACTCCAACGGTGAAAAAATAAATAAAGATAAAATTGATAATTTAGAATCAAGTGCAGTGTATCCTTATTCAAGCCAAGAAGCTATCGCTGTAGTAAAGATACATAATAACGACATTAAAGGTGCAACTGAAATATTGCGTTCCCTATTAAATGACAGAAAATGCCCTATCCTAATCAAAGCTAATGCACAAGAACTACTCAGGATATATGGAAGTTAACTCATTAGACTTTTTGTATAGTTTTTGGCAACAACCGTTAGAAACGAAAAAACCTACTTGATAAACTCCGCCAGCCCCCTTATCATGACAGTGAAGCTATTGTATTTGCTTTCACCAATCTGTAGATTAAAAGGTAAGGATTACTTAATGTATCGGCGTCTTATGTTCAATTTTTTGCAGTATATAGATACTGTATGTCTTTACAAAACTTCATCTATATCTAGATTTTTATCTAAATAAGCTGAACGCGCTTACAAAGCGTTACAAGACATCAAAAAATGCCAATACTCGACAAAGATAGTAAAAGACTAGCTAACTCGGGGATTCTTTATCTTTTTTTCTGCTTGGTAAATTTCTTAAACATTTGCAGCGTAGGTTAGTTGCAATTAAAAGCAGCTTAATCTCGCTTGTCAAGCGTTTAAAACATAAAAAACGCCAATATTTTAAAGCGGATAATAACCCCAGGGCTTCTTTTGCCTTTTTTTTGTTTGGTAAATTCCTTAATATTTATAGCTAACATGAACAAACATTTGAGAGTAACTTCCGCTAGTAGGGTGTCATCCCAGTGCGTAAAACTGGGATCTAGCCTTTATTATTTGGTTGAAATTAAGTTTTCTGGATGCCAGTGGGCTTTGTTGCATCACACTTTATGAGATGGTGATTTATGGTAAATTCATGTAACTATCTCAAATTTAGCCATACCAATATCAGTGAATTTATTAAGCAAATAGCATTTGATTAGCAGTTCTTTTTCTCGATTTATCTCAGATTTATTCCTAAAACTAAATCCGAATATTTGCTTTAATCTTGAGAAAAACCCTTCAATATAAGATCTTTTCCCATAATTTACTTCTTTTTTCCATTCTTTCATGCCATCTTCACCGTATAATTTTATTAACGTAATAGCAGCATTCCTGTCAGACATATAATCTATTTCTGGATGTTCTGCCGCATTGTTTATTGGTGGAATTTTTGTCTTTATATCATATTCGTTACACAACTTATAAAACTTGTGCCTATCACATGCTCTATCTGCATATAGTGCTTTTATGGCATGCTGAAAATCAACTTCTTTTAGCAAATCACAAGCTCCATAGTGATCAGAGTAGACACCGTTACTGTATTTTACAGCTATGGCTTTTTTGTTGTTTATATTCAACATTACGTGCAATTTTCTCGTTTTCTCATAGTCACGATATTTTCTGTCAGTGCTATTTTCCTTGCTGTGTGTTGTTGTATATACTAATTCCTGTACTGTCTATAGCAATTTCGATATCTTCCATATTATTTTTATCAATTCTGCAATCATTTATCTTAATATTAAGTTTCTTTTGATGCTTGTGAATAGCTGATAACTGCCAAATCTCTTCCTATTTGTTGCAAATACCCTTTTATAAACCCGACTGTTTGTCTTAAACCAATTCTAAAGAAACTGACGATTATATGCACCAAAATCACAACTTTATCACTATAAATATAGTTGCCGCCCTGCATTTTTGGACAATTCTCGTACCAATTTTCTATGGCATCATTGATATAACAAAAAATGCTTCCTCTTTCTTGGAGAAATTTGTTATATTCATGGCAGTTACTGACTCTCATTTTTTGTGGCATATTTTTTCTTCAACAGCTAAATGGCTATTTATAATGAATTTTGTCAGTAACTGCCAGTTCTTTTTACTTGAGCGATGCAACAAAGCCATCCCAGTGTCTGGGCACTGGAATGATAATGTGAAGTGTCTACTTCTGTCATCCAAGTAGCCTGACTAATTGGATGACAGAAGGTAATATAAGAGTTCTATTGTAAGATTTTACCCATTTAGAATAAAGTCTAGTGTTACTTCACGCCAAATGTGGTGGTGCTGAGTAGGCAAGCCAGTCAATGGGCTACATTTATATACTGCACGCATTGCATTATCTGCTATCGACCTGAAAAGTGGATTATTTCGATAGGAATCACTGTCTGCTACATCGGCCATAATTATCTCGCCTTGACTGGATAATAATAAGTTAATTTTTATATTAAAATTTTCTTTGTAAGCTATGCTTTCAGGAATGCTCCAGCATTTTGTAAGTTTGTCTCTTATAGAGTTAATAATTTCTGTTACAACTAATTCATCCTTTTTATTCTCAACGCTTTTTTCGTTTCCTATTTCATTTTTTGCCTCTCTAACATCCCTTCTTAGTTTCTTCCCTACACTTTTTTTTCTTTTTAGAACTGGAATGAATTCTTTACCCTCGTTAATAATGACTTCTTCTTGCATTTCGATAATTTGCCTCGGTTGTGCTACAACAGTGTGCTCAACTTTTTCTTTTTTCCTTTGTGGTATAGGAACAACTGACGTATCATTCGTTTGGGCTTTTGTTGAAGGTAACGAAAAAAGCAGAAAACAACATAAAGATAAAAAAAGAATGTAATTAGAATAGAAAAAACGCATATGTTAAGCAGTTTGTTTTACTGGTTTAAAGCTAATATTGCACATAAAGTCAATATATTTTAGTTGATGGACGAGTTTGAAGTAAATAAGGAATCCCTTCAAAGTTGCAGGCAAGCGAAAGATTGTCTTCTCGACAGACAAAGGAATTGTATAATGGATTAAAAGGAACCGTATGACAAAAATTATAGCAAAAGAATATACAGAATTTTTAGAGCAGTTGAAAGAACATATCGCTACTAGTCGTTATAAAGCAGCACTTGCAGTAAATAGTAAGCTTATTTTGCTTTAACCATATTGGTACAGAGATCCTAAAACGCCAAAAAGAACATGCCTGGGGAGCTAAGGTAATTGATCAATTAAGTAAGGATTTGAGAAGTACATTTCCAGAAATGAAAGGCTTTAGCACGAGAAATCTGAAGTATATGCGTAAGTTTGCCGAAGAATATCCTGATGTTGAATTTGTGCAGGAGTCTCTTGCACAATTAACTTGGTATCACAATATCACTCTTTTGGAAAAAATAGAAAGTCATGAAATAAGATTATTTTATGTAAAAAAAGCTATTGAACATGGCTGGTCACGTAACATTATGGTTATGCAGATAGAGCTTGGACTACATAAACGTCAAGGGAAAGCTATTACTCACTTTAAAGAAAAATTACCATCCTCTCAATCAGATTTAGCACATTATACATTAAAAGATCCGTATATTTTTGATTTTTTAAGTATAGGTAAGAATGCTCATGAAAGAGAAGTAGAAAAAGGACTCGTAGGACATATGGAAAAATTTCTGTTAGAACTCGGTGAAGGATTTGCTTTTGTTGGAAGATAATTTCATTTAGATGTTAGAGATGAAGACTTTTATATTGATTTATTATTCTACCATTTAAAATTACGTTGCTTTATAGTGATTGAGTTGAAAGATAATAAATTCAAACCAGAATACGCTGGAAAAATGAATTTTTATCTTTCTGCAGTGGATAATTTGCTAAAACACTCAACAGACCAGCCATCTATAGGATTAATTTTATATAAATCAAAAAATAATGTACTGGCGGAATATACACTGCGAGACATGACAAAGCCAATAGGTCTTGCAGAATACCGAATAACTGAAAATCTACCAGAGAACATAAAAACAGCTTTACCGACGATGGAAGAATTAGAAGCTGAATTATCCAAAATTTCAGATGAGGAAAAGTAATGTTACTAAAATCATTCAAACAATTATTTAGCAAACCAAAAACCAAAAGCTCAGTATGAAATGCATCAGGCTCAGGAAGAAGAGTGGCAGCCAATAACTTACTCTCTCATAGCCTTGAAACTTTGGAAGCAAACAGTAACAGAGTAAGTGATTTTTATGGATTACAAGCTCTAGGTGTACTATCCTATAATATCATACGGTCAATATACTCTAAATGAGATGGAAAGATGAAGGCATCATTATAGCTGCTAAAAAATACGGCGATAAAAACTTAATTCTTTCTCTGTTTACAAAAAATCATGGAAAGCGCAGGGGATTAACTAAGCTAACAAACAATAGCAATTATAAGTTTCAGATAAGTAATCTCTTACATGCAGAATGGAGTGCTAAGTTACCTGAAAATCTGGGTTTTTTAAAGTGCGAATTAATCGAATCTCCATTCCATCATTTCTTTCAAGATAGGTTAAAAAGCATTACTATTGTCTCTTTCTCCTCTATTTTAGAAAAAGTGCTTCCAGAAAGTGAACCCTGTGCCGTGCTGTATGACAATTTTCGATATTTCATCGATGTAATTAAACACAACAATCAGTCTTGGCAAAGCCATTATCTTAACTTAGAGCTTCTGCTTCTTACGCAATTGGGATTCAAGTTAGACTTATCCAAATGTGCTGTAACAGGTGTTAAGGAAAACTTACAATTTATTTCTCCAAAAACTGGTAGAGCAGTGTCAAAAAAAGCAGGAGATTATTATGTAGATAAACTCCTACCTTTTCCACAAATGTTGCATGATGTATACAATAATAACCTACAAAACAGCTACTCATTCCAAGAATTTCAGTTAGGACTGAAAGTCACAGGATATTTTTTAAATAAGTATCTATTTTTGCAGTTAAACATGAAATTTCCAGAGCTGAGAAACCTCATGTTGTCGCTTTAACCTTAGTTATCATTTTTTTGAAATCATTTCAGAAATCTATAGCTAACCCAAGCAACACGTCATACCGCGATTCATTCGTGGTATCTCAGCATAGATTCCGCTAACGAGTAGCGGAATGACGGTTGTCAGTAAACTTAAGCCACTTTAGCTATAGCCAGTAACCACTCTATTTCTACCGCTGTTTTTTGCCTTATATAAATATTTGTCAGCACGTACTATAAATTTTTTAATATCGTCAAGGTCAGATCCTTGCATTTCTGCAATTCCAATGCTCACAGTTATGTTATGGGTTGTATTTTTGTCCGCAAGTATAAAAGGTTCTTTAGCAATAATTTTTCGTATTCTCTCCGCAATAGTGTACGCATCTGATACATTGGTATCTGGCATTACAACAACAAACTCCTCACCACCAAACCTAGCTAGTAAATCTGTCACTCTGATATTTTCAGAAATTCTTTTCTGTACTTGCTTTAAAAGTTCATCTCCAGCACTATGCCCAAAACTGTCATTCACCATCTTAAAATAGTCTATATCAAGTATCATAAGAGACAACCTTCTATCCTTTTCCATAGAGTCCTTAACAATGTTTCTTAAGTGTGCATCAAAATATCTTCTATTATAACAGTTAGTTAATGGGTCCTTTATAGACATTTCCGCATTATTAAATAAATTCATTCTCAAGGCATCTTGATATCTTTTGCGTTTTACTTGCGAATTAACCCTTGCTATTAACTCACCCTCATCCAAAGGTACTGTTAAATAATCATTAGCACCTACATCAAGTGCTTTTACTAAATTGTTTTTATCATAATCCTCAGAAAGAATCAGAATTGGTGTATAGCGTGTTTCTACTTTACTACGAAACTCAGAACACAAACGCAGGCCGTCAGTTTTTGAAAACTGCATATCAGAAATGATCAGGTCATAATTATTCTTAATACCAACCTTTAATGCCTCCACTGGATCACTCAGTATTTTAATTGACCTAAAGCGGTGCTTTAGTACATTATATATCTGCTCTGTTTGAAAGACATCTTCATCTACAACAAGTATGTTAGCATCAAAAATCTGATTAGAATAATCCATAATACTGTTTCCTGCTACTCCGCCAATCTCAGCGTTGGTTTCTCCTCTTAAACGCAATTCATCTATAATCATTTTTAAGCGCGTGAGAGACTTGATCCTTGCAGATAAAGCAGTTTCGTCTATTGGTTTAGTCAGAAAATCATCTGCACCAGCATTAATGCCCTGTACTCTATCATGAGCGTCATGCAGCGCAGTTACCATAATTATTGGAATATGGGTTGTCAAGGGATCATTCTTTAGCTCCTTACAAACTTCAAAGCCATTCATTTTTGGCATCATAATATCGAGTAATATAATATCGGGCTGCTGTTTTGCTACTAACTCCATGGCTTCCTCACCATCATAGGCCACGATAACCGTATAGTACTCTGCTTTTAGTCGAGCTTCTAAAAGCTTAACATTACATAGTACATCATCTACTACTAGGATCTTTGCTGTCATTATCTTTAGATGTATTATCTATGTCGTAAGTAGGATAAAGCTTACCATTTTTACCAACTATGTAATTTACTTTCTCAGTATTACACTCTTTATATAAGTCTTCAATTCCTGCGTCTTTCAATAACCTCCTAGCTTTTGATTTTATAATCATAAGATACTTATATGTATTCCTAATAAGATCAATAAATACAGGCACCTTATTTCTATCAAGCACAATTATGCTCACTAAAGCAACGACCAAAATTTCTGAAAGACCTATATTAAACATTTTTCCTATGAAGCAAGTACTTTAATCCTCCTGATTATAAATATTAATTTGCTTAAATCAAGTTTAGAAGCAACTATCTCATCTAAAAAACTATTATAACGTTCTATGTAGTCCTTATCATTACAAGCCCAGGTTTGAACCTTATCTTCGGGGTTATCAGTAGCTTTTATGACTTTAACAGCTAGCTTGTGATGGTAATTGCTTAAATCGTCCAATAAATCATTAACTAAGCTGCGATCCCAATAAGAAGAGCAGCTTTTCATCTTGATGGCAATTGTTCTAATCAGATCGAATCTTAACAGCGACTTTAACTCAAAGTATATTTTACCAGCATCAAGAATGGACAAAGATGTCTGTTCAGCAACAGATATAATGTCCAGTGCATAAGCAAGAACGTATAGATCAGCAACTTTTTTTGCTAGATCTTTATTTATATTAAGTTCTACTAAAGAAGTTGATCCATGGCTATAGACCTTTAATAGGTGTTCATCTAAAACATCACTTAAGTTCTGGCCTAAAGTTTCAATTGCATCTTTAAATTTTGTAACATCATCCAACTCTACAAAGCTAAGCTTGCCAAGATTTTTCACTAACCAAAACGATACTCTGCCAATAAATTTCTGCACGTTCCTCACTATTTGTAAGTATGAGTTAACATCAATTTTTCCATCCAATTCATCAATTTTCTGCCACAGGCTGTTTAAATCATACAGGTGGTTAACAACAATATATATGTTAACCGCTTCTTGTACCTTAATTCCAGTGTTCTCAGCCAAATTATTGATGAATATACAGCCCATTCTATTCACTACATCATTTGCAATGCAAGTAGAGATAATTTCTCTACGAAGTTGGTGTTTTAATATGAAATCCTTAAACTTTGTTATCATCTTTTTAGGAAAATAACCTAGCAAGTAGTCATTAGATATAAGATCTTTTTCAGGCAGATCGGAATGTATAATTTCATTTTTTATTGCCGTTCTAGCATAAGACATTAGAATAGAAAGCTGAGGAGAACTGAAACCTTCTGCACCAGTTAACATCCTTGCTATCTCTTCTTCAGTTGGAAGAAATTCTACGCTTCGGTTTAACAGCCCAGATTTTTCTAAACTGAGCAGTAACCTGTGGTGCTGCTCCAATCTCTCTTTAGCTTGCAAACACTCAAGAAGTAATGCTTTTGTTTCAATTCTGTTGTGGTTCTCAAGCACTTTGGATGCAACTTCGTCCACCATACTTGCCAGTATTTCATTCCTTTTTTCTAAAGAAACACCCCCTGCTTTCATAGCTGAAACAAATGCAATCTTGATGTTAACTTCAAGGTCCGAACATATCACTCCGGCTGAATTATCAACAAAATCTGCATTTATATATCCACCTCTTTCAGCATATTCTATTCTTCCAAGCTGTGTGCATCCCAAATTTCCGCCTTCTATAAACATAGAAGCTCTAATATCTTTACCATTTACTCTTAACTCATCGTTTGCTTTGTCACCGACCATGCTATGATTTTCACTCTTTGCCTTAACAAACGTGCCAATTCCTCCATTCCATATGAAGTCCACTTCTGCTTTGAGTAGATATCTAATCAAATCACTTGGAGGTAGCATATCTTCTGTTATATCAAAGCATTTTTTTATTTCTTGAGAAATGTTTACTTGCTTGCTGCTACGCTCAAATACTCCTCCACCCTTAGAAATCAAATCTTTGTTATAATCCATCCAAGTTGAAAATGGTAACTCAAAGAGACGTTTACGCTCTGTGAAACTCTTTTCCGCACTAGGATTTGGATCAATAAAAATATGCATATGGTTAAATGCGCCGATTAAATGTATATTTTTTGAAAGCAGCATACCGTTTCCAAATAGATCGCCAGCCATATCTCCAATTCCAATAACAGTTGCATCTTGGTAAATATCCTTATTCATTTTCCAAAAATGCCTCTGCGCTGCAATCCATGCACCTCTGGCTGTAATACCCATTTTTTTGTGATCATAACCTGCTGATCCACCAGATGCAAATGCATCGCCAAGCCAAAAATTGTATTCAGAGGCTATTTGGTTTGCATAGTCAGAAAAAGAAGCAGTGCCTTTATCTGCTGCAACTACCAAGTATGAATCATCCTCATCATACCTAATCACATTCTCTGGTGGAATTATTTTGCCATTAACTACATTATCAGTAATGTCAAGCATTCCCCTGATAAAACTCTTATAGCATTCAACACCTTTCTCTCTTAAAATATCTTTGTCTTTATAAACTTGCTTAATTACAAACCCACCCTTTGCGCCAACAGGTACAATAACCGCATTTTTTGTCATCTGAGCTTTCATGAGCCCCAAAACTTCAGTGCGAAAATCTTCCGTCCTATCCGACCACCTTAAGCCACCACGGGCCAATTTCCCTCCTCTTAGATGTATTCCCTCAAAAAGATTTGAATAAATATACAATTCACGATATGGACGAGGATCAGGCAAACCATTTATTTTATTTGAGTCAAATTTTGTAGATAAATATGGTTTATCGTCTTGATAATAACTGGTCCTTAAAATAGCCATTATCAAGTTAAATATCGAGCGCAAAACGTAATCATGTGAAACATTGCTGATCTCTTTTAGAAGTTCCTCAATTTTTTCTATGAAAATGTCCGTGGTTTCTGCTCTATCAATGTCTATGCTAGGATCAAATCTTGCATGAAATAGTTGTATCAAATACTTTACTATTTTTGGATACTCTGAGACTACCTTTTGGATATATTCTGGATTGTAGTTAAATGATGTCTGCTTTAGGTAAGCACTTAACGCTCTAACCAGAAGCACTTCTTTCCACTCCAGTCCAGCAATAATGACCAAACTATTGAAATAATCATTTTTAATTTCCTTTCTAAACACTTTCGTAAGTGTTATTTCAAATTGCTCTTTTAGAGTAATATTGTCTATTAATTCATCGACTCTTGACAACACAAAATGGTGTATCCATATTCCGCCGTTAATTTCTATGTAATAGCCATTATGAGATAGAATCTTAGCTCCCAAATTCTTAGTAATTCTTAATATCTTCGATAATTCAAGACCTCCATTGCTCGAAGTGTAAACCTTTAATTGATAATTAAGATTATCACAAGTAAGTCTTAAATCGACCTCGCTAACTCCTTTTTTCCTCACTATCTCCAATTTTTTCATATCGTAATATGCGTCATGAGATTCGAAACTCTCTTGATAGCTTATTGGAAATGCCTTGCAATAACGGATGAATATATCCTCAACAGTACTAAAAGTATTATATAAATTGTCTATAAAACGATCTTCCCACTTTTCCGTAATGTTCCTTAATTTGTTTTCGATACGCAAAACTTCGTCATCAGGAACACTAACATTTTTGGTCTTTAGCACTACATCCAATTTCATCAAATCATATTCATTGATAATGTGATTGTTATAAATATCTGAACTTTCTGCACTTGTCTCATCCTTCAATATGTCACGTATCTTGAACATTAGCCTAGCGCTAGCATAACGCATTGGTATCAGCACTATGCAACTAATAAAATCCCTTACTCTTCTTAAAAATAATCTGACCCTTGGCCTAATCGCAAGAGACATGATCGAAATGCAAATTTTAAACAATTCGTCTTCATTTGATTGGAATAATTCATCACAAGAGAATGCTTGTAAAATAGAAATTAAAGCTTTGTTATTGTGGCCCCCGGTTACAAACCCTGCATTTTTTTCTATAACTTTAACTTTATCTCTTATTATTGGAATAGTTTGAATATCTTGGACCTCCGCTACAGAAGTAAATAGCCCGAAAAAACGCCGTTCCTTTACTACATTACCCTGGTCATCAAATTCTTTTACTCCTATACAATTCATGTATGTACGCCGATGGACTATTGAGATTAGATCTGATCTCAATATGTATAGGGAATCAAGGTTTGCAGAAGGAATCAACGTACTTTGACCTACTCTTATCAGGCCAAGGTCCTTTTTGCTATCACAGACGAGTTTTTCATCTTTACCAGCAATATATTCTTGATAACCTAGAAATACAAAATTATTGTTTTTTAGCCAATCTAAGAAATCTTTTCCTGGTGTCACTCCAGCGTTCGACGCTGGCTGCTCGATGGCAAAAAGAAGACTTTTTGCTTCATCAAGTTTCTTGAGCATTAAGTGCCAATCTTTCACAACGCAATTAACTGCTTTCAGCGTTTTTTGTAGAGATTCTTTTAATGTATCAACAAAACTGTCACTTATACCTTTGATAATTACATATATAACTGATTCTTTGACTCCATTGCTTTCTTCCAAGGAGTAAATCTCATCTATTAGGCCATCTTTTCTTTTAATGTTAATTATGCTGTTGCTGTAATAGCATATGGTTAAATTGTGCGATTTAATAGTTGCAATAACAGAATCAACCAAAAATGGCATATCATCGTTTGTTATCTTAATCGTGGTAAAATCGCCTTCTATTCCTGGTATATCATCTATATTGCTTACTACTAACTTACTTTCATCTTTCTCTTTTTGAGAAACAAAATTGTAAGCATCGTTTACAATATATAGCAAAAACTTATCGTTGGCTTTTAGGTCGCTTTTATAAACAAAACTATAAAAATACTTAATAAATTTTTTAATTTTTTTTTTATCTTGCTGATTTTCTTGATCAACTAACTCAAATAAAGACTCAGTGTCAACATTATGATCTATACACATTTTTTTTAACAAAAATACACAGTGAGCTTAAACCTTTTTAACTAAGATTTCATTATCAAGAGCGTACACTATTAGCTCATCATTTTCTACTACTTCCCCTGATAAAACTAATTTAGCTAAATTATTTTGAATACACTCTTGTATAACCCTTTTTAGGGGCCTTGCTCCATATTCAAGGTCATAGCCAGTTTGTGCTATTAGTTCTTTAGCTTCCTGCGACAAACTTATACTCAGTTTACGCTTAGCAAGTGTTTTTTGTAAATAAGAAAATTGAACATCTATAATTTTATAGATGTCATCTCTAGTTAAACTGTGGAATATAATAATTTCATCCAGCCTGTTTAAAAATTCTGGACGAAATGCTGATTTAACTATTTGCATCACTTCGCTTTTTACAGAGTTAGCAACTCCTCCTTCCGATGTCATTCCAGCGCGTGACGCTGGAATCTGCATCTGGATCACAGTGTCAGCTACTTGAATGACAGGAGGTAGAGTCTCATTTTCTGTAACTCCCTTAAGCATTATCTCTGCACCAAGGTTAGAAGTTAAGATCAGTATGGTGTTGCGAAAATCAACTAATTTGCCATGACTATCAGTGAGTCTACCCTCATCCAAGATTTGCAGCAATAGATTAAATATATCTGGATTTGCCTTCTCTATTTCATCAAACAGAATAACCTGATATGGCCTTCTTCTTACTGCTTCGGTTAATCTGCCACCTTGCTCATAGCCAACATACCCTGGAGGCGCGCCAATTAGCTTTGAAACAGAATGTTTTTCCATATATTCTGACATATCAAAACGCAAAAGCGCTGATTGATCGTCAAACAGAAATTCAGCAAGGGCTTTTGCCAGTTCTGTTTTTCCAACCCCGGTTGGGCCTAAGAATAAAAATGAACCGAAAGGTCGATTAGTATCTTGCACACCAGAGCGAGAGCGCCTAACTGCATTACTTATTGCTTCTATCGCGCCTTTTTGCCCTATTACTCTTCTTCCTATTTCATTCTCCATGTTAAGAAGTTTTTCCTTTTCGCTGTGCATCATGTTATCAACTGGAATTCCTGTCCACTTTGAAACAATGTTTGCAATATCATCTCCATTCACTTCTTTCTTTAAGAAACTATCAGTAACCTTTTCCTGATTTTTTAATTCATTCTCAAGCTGAGGGATCACACCATACATCAGCTCTCCTGCTTTTCCTAAATTTCCACTCCGCTGAGCCAATTCCAGCTCTTTTCTGGCGTTATCTAATTTTTCAACTGTTTCTTGTATTCTAGCTATTTTATTCTTTTCCATCTGCCATTTGCTGTTCAAGTCAGCAAATTTACTGTTTAGATTTTCGATCTCTTCATTTATCTTTTTTAAACGCTGTTTAGAATTTTCATCATTTTCTTTTTTTAGAGCTTCTGCTTCAATCTTTAGCTGTATAACCTTTCTCTCAAGTTCATCAATAACTTCAGGCTTGCTATCCATTTCAATTCTCACCCTACTTGCTGCTTCATCAATCAAATCAATTGCTTTATCAGGTAAAAACCTATCTGTTATATATCTATTGGACAACGTTGCAGCAGCAATTATTGCACCGTCTGTAATTCTTATACCATGATGCACTTCATATCTTTCCTTCAAACCCCTGAGTATTGAAATGGTATCAGTTTCAGTTGGTTGAGAGATAAACACAGGCTGGAAACGCCGTGCAAGTGCAGGATCTTTTTCTATATGTTCACGATATTCATCTAAAGTTGTGGCTCCTATACAGCGAATTTCTCCACGCGCAAGAGCAGGCTTCAGCAGATTCGAGGCATCCATTGCACCACTTATTGCTCCGGCTCCAACTAAAGTATGAAGCTCATCTATAAACAAGATAACTTTTCCCTCTGTTTTTGAAATTTCATTAATCACTGCTTTTAACCTTTCTTCAAATTCTCCTCTAAACTTCGTTCCAGCGATTAATGCACCAAGATCCAAAGCTAAAACCTTTGCATCACGCAAACCAAGTGGCACATCGTTTGCAACAATTCTGTTTGCAAGCCCCTCGACTATTGCAGTTTTTCCAACACCAGGTTCACCTATCAGCACTGGATTATTTTTTGTCCGCCTCAGTGATACCTGCATAGTTCTTCTGATCTCTTCATCACGACCAATTACAGGATCAAGCTTTCCTTGCATAGCAAGCTCTGTAATATCCTTTGTATATCTCTTAGCAGCGTTCAATTTTTCCTCACTATTTGGCGAGTCTGAACTGCTACCTTTCCTCATGTCTGTAACAACTGAATTTAATTTTTGCGGTGTAACACCATTCTCTGCAAGAATTTTGCCTACAGTATCATCTTTTTGTGCAGTGAGGCCCTGCAGTAAACGCTCAACGGCAACAAACGAATCTTTATTCCTCTGAGCAATACCAATTGAATCTTCAAAAACTTTTGCTATTTCTCTTGAAAGTTGAAGGCCCCCACTTCCTGGACCTTCAATTACTGGCAACTTTTTTATTGCGCTATCCACAGCATCAGAAATACTTTGCACATTTCCACCACAAGCGTTTATCAAATCCTGAACTAAACCTAATTCATCCTCAAGCATCACTTTGAGTAAATGCTCAGGCATAAAAATCTGATGCCCAGCTCCCAACGCTTTCATCTGAGCACTTTGAATTAGACTTTTTGCTTTTTCAGTAAATTTATTTAAGTCCATAACACCAGTTAAATTCGTATTTGCTGATGTATATAACAACTAATTTCATAAATTTAAACCTAAAGTTGCTTATTGTTAGGTATGGTCTGCAAAAATTTAAAACTTTCTTAAGAACCTGTTTAAAATCTTCGTAATAGGAGAGAAATGAAGGAAAGGACAATCATTTGCAAGCTGGTATTGAGTTTACGTTCGCAATTTTTCCACAACCGCCTACACTTTTCCAACCAAGCAAAAGAGCGCTCAACGACCCATCTCTTTGGCAATACAACAAAGGTCACTGGTATCCAGAAAAGTTTGCTTGTTTATAAGTAAACTAGCATGGAAAGTAGCTGATCTTATACTAAATGAATGTTTTTGATGAGGTTGCATAGAAGCTGGATTCCAGTGTCAAGCACTGGAATGACAGCAGTCCTACGTCATACTGCCGCAGACCGTCATACCACCGCGGTATCTCTAGATCCCGCTAACAAGTAGCGGGATGACGATTGTCAGGGTGTCATTCCAGCGCCCCTATGATGTCATCCCAGTGCTCCTATAATGTCATCCCAGTGCGTGACACTGGGATCTCATTTCACTCTATAATAGTATCATTCCAGTGCTCCTTTCTTGTCATCCCAGTACTGATTAGCTATAAAATTTAAGAAGATATTTAAGAAATTTACCAAATGAAAAAAAGGCAAAAGAAGCCCCGTGGTGCGAGTTTTGACCCTATAATAATTTAAACTGGCGCTGTAATAATGTGCTAACCCTTAAAATAAGCGCGATTTGGCTGAATGTAGAAAAAATAAAAAAGACATGCAGCCGCTATAATTTTATGTAATCCGCCAATAAATACCCTGAGTTTTTTACTGAATTTTGTCATTGAGCCTGCAGGTCAAAAACAAGTTTTGAGTCACAAATACCCTTATTGTCATAATAAGGGGGCTGGCGGAGTTTGTCAAGCAACTTTCTATATAATATTTTCTAAAATAAATGGACTTCTCGCATCCAATTTCGGCAGCGCGTGACACACAACTGCAATGACAAGGTGTTATAAGATATTACCACAAACATCATATTCACACGAAATACTTGACTTCACTTGTACTAAGAAGCATTTTATATATATTGTGTGCCCGTAGCTCAGCTGGATAGAGCAACAGCCTTCTAAGCTGTGGGTCGTAGGTTCGAATCCTACCGGGCACACTCTTCTATCAATACTTTCTATAAATCTTCAAGTATTCTGGCACCACATTTTCAATTGCTAATGGTCGAACCTTCATTGTTTCAAGGTCAGCTGACTTTTCGATTGAGCTATTCATCATAACTTTCACCTGATCTTGAGTAAGCACAGGGTTCGTATCTCCGGTTATTGGTTTTAGCAGCATAGAAATAATTTTATTTTCTAAAAAGAAAGCTATTAACTTTGCCATTGGAAAAGATACATTGATCAACAAACACTTTCTGTTAGTAACATTCAGAATAAACTTCAATAAGCTTTTGAAAGAGTAAACCTTTGGTCCACCCATGTTATAAATTTTCTTGTCTTGCTTATTAAAACTGATAATACGATATACCACTTCAGCTAAGTCTGTTACACATATTGGCTGAAATTTAGTCGTTCCATTGCCAATTAGCGGCAAAAAAGGAAGAACAGTTGCTAATCTTGCAAATTTATTAAAGAAGTTATCTTCTTTACCAAATACAAGGCTTGGCCTAATTATTATTGCTTCTTGAAATGCTGAAGTTACAGCTTTTTCACCTTCCAATTTACTTTTGGCATATTTTGACAACTTGCTATTTTCTATTCCCATAGCGGAAAAATGTATCATCATAGGTACATTTTTCATTTTTGCAGCTTTTGCTATCCTTTCAGCTATTTTAACGTGAACAGCGTAAAAATCTTGCTTTTTTGCTTCATATAATATCCCCACTAAGTTTATGGCTACATCACATTCTTCCATACCCTCTAGAACTGATTTTTCATCAAAAAAATCGCCTTTAAATATTGATATTTGTCCCAAATTGCTACACAATTTTAAACAAGCAGCTTTTTCCTGATTACGAGTGAATATCTTTATTAAATATCCTTCTGCTGCCAAGCGTCTTACGATGTGTTTCCCTATAAACCCCGTTCCACCAAAAATAATTACACGTTTTGTCACGATTAAAGTTCCTAATAATTTGTTACTGTAAATTAATACAATGATTTTGCTTAATATTCTATTATGAATTCCCGTACAATAAGATCCATTTTCATTCTTCGTGAGCCTTTAACTAGAATTGCGTCATTATTCTGAATAATGTTAGCTAAATCACTTTTCAATTGATTAGAATCATTAAAATGCGCGCCTCTTATATTATCTGGCAAAAGCTCATGCAATTCTAACATAAATTTACCAACTGTATAAATTTTATCTATATTATTTTCTATGACAATCTTAACCAAATCTGTATGAAATTCTATGCTTTTATCACCAAGTTCCAACATATCACCAAGCAAAGCTACTTTTCTCTGATTAGAATATGTACTCAAAGTTTTTATTGCAGTTTTCATCGAAGCAGGGCTGGCGTTATAGGAGTCATCAATTAAATGTATATATTTTTTATTGTATTTGACCTTATGAATATTGCCTCTACCTTTCGTTACACTAAAATTCTTAAGTGCAAGTGGTAATTTTGATAAATCAAGTCCGAGGCTCTGCACAACTGCTGTAACAACAAGTAGCGAATAAGCAAAATGCTCACCTTGCATACGTAAATTACAGTTTATAGTTTGATTATCACTCAGCCTGATTTTTAAATTTAGCCCGTCATCATTTCTTATTAGGTCCAACAAACAAACTTCAGCATTTTTATCTTTACCGAAGCTTATTACATTTCTATTGGCATGTGATGAGAGATAATCATAATATTTATTATCTCTGTTTAAGACCAAAGTACCATTACTTTTCATACCATATAGAATTTCTAACTTCGCTTGTGCAACGTCAAATAGTGATGAAAAATTTTCAGTATGTGCAGGTTCGATGTTGGTAATAACTGCAATATTTGGATTACTAATCTTTGACAATTCTTTTATTTCACCAGCTTTATTCATTCCCATTTCAAGGATTAAGTACTGGCAGTTTTTTGGAGCTTTTAGAATTGTCAAAGGCAATCCTATATTATTATTTAAGTTACCTTTGTTTGCATGGGACACTCCATATTGCGATAAAACAGTGTGCAGCATATCCTTTGTAGTGGTTTTCCCGACACTGCCTGTAATTGCAATAACTTTAGCATCAACAAGAATATTTCTAATATAGTATAATGCCATATCGTGCAAAGCTTTCAGGGTATCTTGTACAATAATGAGAGGGAAATTTTTATATTTACCCTCACTTACTATTGCAGCGGCAGCCCCTTTTAAAAACGCTTCATGCAAAAAATTATGGCCATCAAAATTCTTTCCCTTGAGTGCAATAAATAAATCACCTTTTTTTATGCTTCTTGTGTCCGTTGAAATATTTGAGCTATGTGTCCAATTACAACCATTTACGCCTCTTCCGCCAGTTGCATCAATGATATTATTTGTGTTCCATTTAAACATAATTTAGAGAGTATTCTTTATAATAAATTGAACAATAAAAGTAGCGAAAATACTACATGTTTTAGATAATGTACAAATAATGGTTGCAATTCCTATAATTCTATCTTATAATGGATATAGAAATTTAAATTTTTTCGTCTATAATTAGCTATGTTGTAGAAAGTACCTTGGAGGTATGTATGTTAACAGGAAAAAATGAAAAATCTACTTCTATACTAGCTAAAGTTGGTAATGCAGCTTCGGGAGTAAGAAATTTTCTGGGTAGAGGTGTAAAAGTCCTAGTCAAGGGTACAGTATACCCTATATGGCCAAAGAATTGGTTTAAGTCCTGGGATAAAATGCGGCACGACATAAAAAATGGCGGGCGTTCTATTATTGGCAACTCACTTGAAGAGTATGATCCACCTATAGAAACCACACAAGCTAGTAAAGATCTTGGTGTAGAAATAATAAGCTGTAAGGATGGGAAAGTAAAATTTTTAGCATCAAGGACTCTGACGGAAGATATACCTTATTTGAACGATGAACAATTAGGTCAAATAAAGAAAAACCTGCCAAATGTAACTATTTTTAGAGAAGAAAACAAAATTATAATTGAAATTAACGTTGAGGAAATAGCTAACACTATTAAAACTAATCCTGATAATAAAGGCAAGAGCGAGAAAGAAATAAAAGAGCTTGTTCTTAAAGGAATTGCTAATAAAGTTGACGAAGACCTTAAGAAGCTGGCAGGAATTACTGGTGGAGAATTTAAAATTCATACAGACTTAAAATTGCTGAATGGTATTGCAGAAAAATTGTATCGAGAATATGATAACCAGAACAAACCATCAAAAACTCTAGGGCCAGCACAAACTGGAAAGTCACCAGGGCAGTCTTCAGAAACTGTTACAAGTATAGATGAATTAGTAAAATCTTTTAACATTACTAATCCTAACGAGTTTCCTTTTGGTAAAAGTAAAGAAGCTATTTTTCCTATAAAAAATATGCAGTTATCAGAACGAGATATCAAAAAGCAAGCAGAAGGATTGGGAAGTGCTTTTTTGAATTTTGAAGATGCCTCTGGTGAAGTAATAAAACCACTATCTACGCCTGATGTAGAAAGAAATAAAGGAAGAGGAAAAGGTCGCTCTTAAAATATGAGCAATGAAGTTTATGATAGCAATAACATCTTTGCTCAAATATTAAGAGGTGAGTTACCTTGTGAGAAGGTACATGAAAATGAAAATGTACTAGCTTTTCGTGATAAGTACCCTGACGCACCAGTTCACATTTTAGTTATACCAAAAAATCAATATATTTCATACGATGATTTTATTCTAAAAGCTTCTGAAGAGGAGATAGTAAGTTTTTTCAAAATTGTCAGAGAAATAGCACATAAATATAATTTAGAAAAAACAGGATATAGATTAGTCACTAACTACGGTGAAAATGGAGAGCAGGTTGTACCACACTTTCACGTGCATATTTTAGGTGGTAAAAAGTTAGGAAAGCATGTAAACTCATAGTGTTATATGTTTTGTTAAATGAGCGAATATCTAACCATAGTAATCTTTATCTGCGTATCAATTGTAGTATCTTTTGCTTTAGGTATATTGCCTATGTTTCTTGCAGTGAGTAAGCCAGATGGTGAAAAACTTTCCACATATGAGTGTGGCTTCAATCCACTATCCAGTGCAAGAAAAAATTTTGACATTAAATTTTACCTAGTTTCAATATTATTTATAATATTTGACTTAGAAATCGCTTTTCTTTTTCCTTGGGCTGTTTCTTTATCTAAGATAAGCTATGGTGGATTTTGGTCTATGATGGTATTTCTTGCAATACTCACTATAGGTTTTATCTATGAATGGTGTAAAGGTGCATTAGAGTGGGAGTAGTTTATGACAAATCAAATTCTATCTAATGACGACTGGGGTCGTTATAAAAAAGAAGGGTTTCTTGTTACTAAATTTGGTGATTTAATAGATTATGTAATGAATTGGGCAAGGTCTGGTTCATTGTGGCCAATGACATTTGGTCTTGCATGTTGCGCAGTTGAGATGATGCATACTGCATCCAGCCGTTATGATCTTGATAGATATGGCATAATGTTTCGTGCAAGCCCACGTCAATCAGATGTGATGATTGTCGCTGGCACACTAACTAATAAAATGGCAGCAGCATTGCGCAAGGTTTATGATCAAATGGCAGACCCGAAGTATGTTATTTCTATGGGAAGTTGTGCAAATGGTGGTGGTTATTACCATTACTCTTATTCAGTAGTCCGAGGCTGTGATAGAATTGTGCCAGTTGACGTGTATGTCCCTGGATGCCCACCAACCGCTGAGGCGTTGCTATATGGAATGCTATGCCTACAAAACAAAATAAAACGAACTCAGAATATAAAGCATGGATAAAACTGCAAGGCATATACAAAAAAAGACCAAGTGTGAGTGCATTCAAAAAGATGATGGTATTATTGTAATATATTCAACTTTAGATGAATTTGAAAAGCACCTATCCTTTCTACGTGATGATGAAAAGTGTAGGTTTGAACTATTAGTTGATATTTTTGGGGTTGACTATCCAGATCGAGAAAAGCGCTTTGAGTTAGTGTACAATTTACTCAGCATTGTGCATAATATTAGAGTACACATAAAACTTCAATTATGTGAGGGCGATATGCCTCCAAGCATAGCAAAGGTATTTAGCACAGCTTCGTGGTTTGAGCGTGAAGTGTTTGATATGTATGGAATAGAATTCTCTGATCACCCTGATTTGCGTAGGATTCTAACAGACTATGGATTCAAAGGTCATCCAATGTTAAAAGATTTCCCTCTCACTGGTTATGAGGAAGTAAGATACGATATAGAGGCAAAAAAGGTTGTATATAATCCTATAGATTTATCGCAAGATTTTCGTATGCTTGATAGCCTATCGCCTTGGGAAGGTAAAACCATAAAAGTAAATACAAAGGAGTAGAAAATGACAGTACAAAGAAAAAAAATATCTTTAATCGGTGCAGGAAATATCGGTGGAACTCTTGCCCATATGATTGTACTAAGGGAACTCGGCAATGTTGTTTTACTTGATATTAGTGATGGAATACCGCAAGGTAAAGCACTCGACATAGCAGAATCATCCCCTATTGATGGATTTAATTCTGGTTTAACTGGAACTAATCAATACAAAGATATAGAAAATTCTGATGCAATCATCATAACAGCAGGCATTGCTAGAAAACCTGGAATGAGCAGGGATGACCTCCTGCAAACCAATGCTAAAGTAATGAAGGAGGTTGGTGAAAATATTAAGAAGTATTCTCAAAATGCGTTTGTAATAGTGGTTACCAACCCTTTGGATGCCATGGTTTCAGTGGTACATAAATTTTCAAACCTTCCAGCTAATATGGTTGTTGGAATGGCAGGAGTGCTTGATTCTTCCCGTTTCCGTTATTTTCTTGCAAGTGAATTAAATATTTCAGTTGAAGATATATCTGCTTTTGTGCTTGGAGGACATGGTGACACTATGGTACCACTCATTAATTGCACTTCTATCGCTGGCATTCCACTTACCCAAGTTATCGATATGGGTCTCATTACGCAGAAAAAAGTTGATGAAATAGTTGAACGCACTCGCAATGGCGGTAAAGAAATAGTTGATCTGCTTAAGTCTGGATCTGCATACTACGCTCCTGCATCTTCAGCTATATGCATGTTACAGTCATATTTAAAAGATAAAAGGCGTATATTACCATGTGCTGCTTACCTTAATGGTGAATATGGTGTAAAAGATTTGTTTATTGGTGTTCCTGTAATTATTGGAAAAAATGGAGTTGAAAAGGTCCTAGAAGTTAAGATGGATAATAGTGAACGAGAAATGTTCGATAAATCTGTGAATGCAGTGAAAGAACTATTTAGGCTCATAAGCAAATCAATGGTTTTATAGAATTTCCTTGTAGCTCAAGTTTCGTAAACAGCCTAAAAAAGTTGCTTGTGGTTATTTCTGCTACTTTGTCGGGTGACTCATTCCATAACTCTGCCAAACAATTCACAACATATTTTACCATTGCTGGTTCGTTCTTTTTTCCTCTGTAAGGCTCAGGTGATAGATACGGTGCATCAGTTTCAACCAAAACACGTTCGCGTGGTACACCTTGTGCAATTCCTCTGAGTAAGCTCGCATTTTTAAAAGTAATGATTCCAGAAAATGAAATATATAACCCTAAATCTATAGATTGATAAGCAAGCTCTTTAGAGGAAGCAAAGCAGTGCATTACTCCACTAAAAGCACAGGTTTTCATTTCTGACTTTAACATATCGATCATCTCACTATCAGCACTCCTAGTGTGAATAACTAAAGGTAACCCTGTTATTCTTGCTGCTTCTATGTGTGATGCAAAACTTTTTTTCTGATTGTCTTTGTTGTCAGATTTATAAAAATCTAACCCGGTTTCACCGATACTAATTACCTTTTGATTCTTAGTAAATTCAACTAATTCATCAGCATGTATACACTCACCGTTTTCTATAGCAGCATCAAGTGGATGTATACCAACAGAGAAGTGGACTTGATCGTAGGATGAAGAAATTTTTAATAATTTAGGGATATCATCAATGCTTACGCATATGTTATGCAAAATTTTTACACCATTTTGCTCTGCCCTTGAAATTACTTTTGGTATTTCATCATCGGAAAAATAAATCAAGTGGCAATGAGAATCTACTATCATGAGCTTATTGTTGAGGCTTTTATTATAGAAGAAAACTCTTCTATCACTGTCTTATAAACTTCTTTTTTAAATGATATAGCATTGGCTACTAAATCATCTATACTTTGCCAACGCCACTCTTTGAACTCTGGATGATCAGTATAATTAATATCAATATCCTTATCATCTCCATAAAATTTCATTAAGAACCACCTTTGCTTTTGACCAGAATATTTCCCATTCCAGCACTTTGGTATAACTTCTTCAGGCAAGTTGTAGTATATCCAATCCTTTCTTTTAGTTATAACCTTTACTTTATTAGTACCAACTTCCTCTAGCAACTCACGTAACGCTGCTTGTTCCAGTTCCTCACCATCATCAACACCTCCTTGTGGCATCTGCCAGTAAGAGTCGCTATCAAAGCGTTTTCCAATAAAGGCATGTCCTTGTCTGTTAAATAGCATTATGCCAACACAAGGACGATACTTATCTTTCTGCTCAACCACGAGTACGCTCTGTTTTTAAATGATTTGTTACAGAAGTTTTAATTAATTTTCCATTTTTTTCTTCCTTCATCTCTTCAACAATTTTCTTTGCAACTTCCTTTGCACTTAAGTTTGAGTTATCAATTTCAAGTGTACCTTCCGGTATAAATAGCCTTTTCCCTTCAATTCTTTTCATAACAAAATCCGAATCAATAATTTTATTTTTCCGGCATCTCTCCTTTGAGTGAATACGCCTTGCTAGTTCTTCGTCATTACAATGTAACACTACAGGAAGAATTTCCATATCCATTTTTTTACTTAAATTTACCACAGAGTTGTATATTCTCTGATCATAGGGGTCACCCTCTATCAATTCATTTGTAAATATATAATGTTTTGATTTTATGTAGTGTTTTTCTAGTATTGCTAATACATTTTCCCTAACTGCAAAAATTTTTTCCCATAGTTCATCTGGAACTTCAGCATCCTGCAATTTAACAATATCAAATATAATATTATTGAATAGATTATTGCTTACTATTACTGCATCAATGATTTTACACAGTTCCTTTGCAGTAGTAAACTTACCACTGCCTGAAAAGCCGATTAAGTAGATGAGAATCTTGTCCATAATGAATACTAGTAGAAAGCTATTTTCAATTATATATAAAAGTATATACATTGTACATGCTAAAAACATGATGATAAAATAGATGCAGGTAATACCTTTTTAACGAACAGTCGCGTTGAAAATAGTTCATATTTAGAGATTTTGAGTGTATAATTATAACTAAATTAAATAATTTAAGATGATGACTAATGTATCCAGTGATACAGAATCAATAAAAAGCATGATTGTAAGTATAATAGATCAAAATAAAGGTCACGATATAGTTACTCTCGATGTGCAGAATAGAACCATTATTGCAAAATATATGATTATTGCATCTGGTGATTCAAGTCGCCATGTGAAAGCGTTAGCTGAACACGTAATAAAAAGTCTCGAGCGACATGATAAAATAGATGTAGAAGGTATGGATGAAGGCAATTGGGTGATTTTGAATTTTCAAGGCATAATGGTTCACATATTCAGGTCAGAAGTAAGGGAGTATTATAAAATAGAAGAGTTATGGAACTGATTGCCTGGATAGCTGGTGCACAACTGCACAAACGTTGTAATTTTGAAGGCAACTCCTGCACAGGTGGTGTCATTCCAGTGCTTGACACTGGAATCCAGTTTTTCATGCAATTTCATCGAAAACGTTGTATAGTGTGCTTGTTTATAATTAAGTTTTCTGGATCCCAGTGTCTGGGCACTGGGATGACATCTTTCCCTATTAGGGTTACCTTCGGCATTAATGACAGGATAGACTGGGGTTTATAAAATGAAACACAAGTCCGAGTTTTTAAATTTTATCCAAGAAAGAGGGTACCTATACCAATGTACAAATATTGAAGGGTTAGATCAGCTATTATCCGAAAATAATCACATAGTCGCATACATTGGGTTTGATTGCACAGCACCAAGTCTTCATGCTGGTCACCTAATTCAGATTATGATGCTCCGTCACCTGCAGAAATTTGGTTATAAGCCGATAGTCTTACTTGGAGGTGGCACAACAAAAATTGGTGACCCATCCTTCAAAGATAAAGCAAGAAGCATCTTGCCCGTAGAGAACATCAATCAAAATACATCCAGCATAAGGAGAATATTAGAGAAAATGGTGTCTTTTAATGACAGCAAGACTGGTGCAATGATAGTAAATAACGCAGATTGGTTGGATAACATAAAATACATAGATTTTTTGCGTGATATAGGAGCTTATTTTTCTGTAAATCGTATGCTAAGTTTTGATAGTGTGAAAACCAGGCTGGATAGAGAGCAAACCTTAAGCTTTCTGGAATTTAATTACATGCTATTGCAGGCTTATGATTTTGTTGAGTTGAATAAAAAGCATGGCTGTCGTCTGCAGATTGGAGGGTCAGACCAGTGGGGAAATATAGTAAACGGAATTGAGCTTGGAAAAAAGTTGAATTTACCTGAGCTGTTTGGCCTTACTGCCCCTCTTTTATTGAATGCTCAAGGGGTAAAAATGGGCAAAACTGAAAGTGGAGCAGTGTTGCTTGATGATAATATGCTAAAGCCTTACTACTACTGGCAATATTTTCGCAACGTTGATGATCAAGATGTTGGACGTTTTTTGAGATTGCTCACTGATGTGTCAATTGATGAGATTAAAAAGTTAGAATCCTTAAAAGATCAGGAAATAAATGAAGCAAAAAAAGTTTTAGCAACAGAGGTGACAAAAATATGTCATGGTGACAAAGAAGCGGAACTTGCACTATCTGCTGCAGTCTCTGCTTTTGAGAATGAAGATAGCTCACTACTTCCTGATTACATCATAAAAAAAGCACAAGTTGCAAGCGGCATATCCTTAGTAAACCTACTGCGTGACACCGGTTTTGAACCTTCAAAAGGCGCAGCAAAGCGTTTAATACAGGGTAACGGGTGCAAAGTTAATGATAATATTATAAATGACGTTAACTATATAATAAATTTCGAGAGCTTTAAAGGTCAGCCATTTATAAAATTATCTGCAGGAAAAAAACGCTATATAAAAGTCGTGGTGGGTTAATAAATTTTTATGGAAGAAAGGATATATTAGAAAATTGAGGGCTTTATATATGAAATAAGGAGGTAAAAATGAGACTGTATTATAAAGATATCACAGATCTTATCAAAGAACCCTACCTCTCTAGCGGAAGAGATTATTTTAACAAAGGAAAGGTACAGATTATATCTGTTAATGAATCTCAAGCTAAATCAAAGGTAGTTGGATCAAATGTATATCGAGTAACACTAAAGCACGATGGTCCTCTTTTCAGTGGAACATGTTCCTGCCCTGCATTCTGTTACTTTGGTCCATGTAAGCATATGGCTGCAACAGTTTTTGCTTTGATTGATCTTGACAAAGAGGAGTATCGGTCGTCTGCGCGCCCAGATGAACAGACTCTCTTTGAAAGGTTTTTACTTAAAAAAACAAAGCAAGAGCTAATTTCAATAATTACTCGTTCCAGTGAACATTATCCTGAGATTTTTGAAGAACTAGAGGATAAAGAATATGAGCAATTCACTCAAAGTAAGTTTTCAAAATCCGAGAATTATGTATAAAGTGATTGGAAAGATGGTGAGATCAGGTAATCTATAGCTGATCCAAGGAAGACATCATACCGCCGCGGCGCTAACGAGTAGGAGAATGACGAGGTTATCGTCATGCCGCCGCGAACCGTCATACCGTCACGGTATCTCAGCCGTTAACAAGTAGCGGGATACTTAACCGTCATACCGCCGCGGTATCTCATCCGCTAACACGTAGCGGGATGACGGTTGTCAGGGTAGCTGTCATCCCAGTGCCCTGACTACTTGGATCCAGAAAACTTAACTTTAAATAAGTGGCTGCATAATAAAGACTAGATTCCAGCGTCACGCGCTGGAATGACACCATTTTCGGTATCTCAAATTGCTTTAGCTACAAACATTAAGAAATTTACCAAATGAAAAAAAAGGCAAAGAACTCCCGTGGTGCGAGTTTTGACTCTCTAATACTTTAAATTGGCGCTGTAATAATGTGCTGACGCTTAGTTTAAGCGCAGTTTGGCTGAATGTAGAAAAAATTTAAAAGACATGCAGCCGCTATAATTTTATGTAATCCGCCAAAAAATACCCTAAGTTTTTTACTGAATTTTGTCATTGAGCCTGCAGGTCAAAAACAAGTTTTGAGTCATAAATACCCTTATTGTCATAATAAGGGGGCTGGCGGAGTTTATTAAGGAAGTTTTTTCGTTTCTGCGGGCTACTTGAATAACGGCTACAATGTTTGTACAGCTATGTACATAGTGCTGGAACCCAAAAAAAGAACCAAGTAGCTTGGCTACTTGGATGACAGAAGGTAATACAAGAAGTCTATTGGCTCCCGTATACCTTAATGAAATTTAACAAGTTTATCTATAGTTTTAGTGATGATTCTTGGAGTATCCGGAGAAACTGCTGAGCTCAGCTTATTTAACCGCTCTATAGCAAACTCGCTGTTCTCATTTGCTATGAAATCACATAAAATATTTTCTATATCCTTAGTAATACTTTCATGCTTTCTCAGAGGATGATTATGTGGATACCTACTGATGGTTTTGATACTGGAATATTCAACAAAAGCTCGATCCTTAAAAGCAAGTTGTCTCAATTTCTCTTTGAATTTTCCTTCTTCCTCTTTTGTTAAAAGGCGAGACTTTATCAGTGATTTTATAATCAAATTTATAGCTTGATGTATTTCAGAATGCACTATAACTTTAATGGTATTTTCTTCTACTATACAATCATAAATATTTTTTTCGCTCTGTAACGACTCTATTAATGTCTTGCTACTTTGTGAATTCAATTCCAAATTCTCTTCACTCATAGGAGTTATTATGAAGGTGTTCTTACTCACTCTGATGTTAAATTGTGGAGAGCCTTCAGAAAAAGAAAATGCTACATTCTTAGATTCAAG
Source organism: Wolbachia endosymbiont (group A) of Myopa testacea (assembly GCF_964027115.1). Taxonomy (NCBI): domain Bacteria; kingdom Pseudomonadati; phylum Pseudomonadota; class Alphaproteobacteria; order Rickettsiales; family Anaplasmataceae; genus Wolbachia; species Wolbachia endosymbiont (group A) of Myopa testacea. The sequence continues at coordinate 384,136 of NZ_OZ034729.1, read as the reverse complement.
TGCGTGATTGTATGCAGCAAAAAGGGTGTGTGCTATAACACTGCTAGGCACCTTCATTCCATGTTTACTCAGGTGGTTCAATACATTTTCAACCTCATGATATGTAAAGTCTGTATCTTTTAGCAATTCAACAACTTCTTTGCCGTTGTGCTGTTTATACTCTATTCTCACTTCTTCTGTAAAAAGTGGTTTAGCTGCTATATGTTTATCAAGCACTGTGAAAATCTTGATGAAATTCTCTAAATCTTGTTTGTTAACTAATTCGATACTAATTAAGTTTCTGCTAATAATTGAAATATTTTTTGTCATTTTTTCCCACTAAAAAAACTCACTAAATGAATTGTATTTTTAATTCATTAAGAATTGTTTAAAGTGAGCATACTAGTTTTCATTTACGTATTACACGACAAAACAAGATAAAAAGTTACATAAAATCATCATGTGGTATAATACACTCTCCACATTCATCATTGCTGTTTGTGTAGGTTGTGACATCAGTGTGATTGTCATTATTATTTAGCATATCATCCAACTTTCCTTCTTTTTCAAGATCCATCAATTTGTCACACCCCCCCATGTGCTTATCGTTAATAAAGATCTGTGGAACTGTTCTAACGTTATACTTTGATTTTATGTCGTTAAATAGATCTGAGTTTTTGAGCACATCGATTTCTTCATATTTCATACCTTTTTTATCCAGTAACTCTTTTGCTTTTTTGCAGAATGGGCAGTGATGCTTTACATATATTATAACTTTTCCTTTAGTATTTTTCACAATTTATCTCCGTAGCTTGCTAAAATATAGTTATTATATATAAGAAACATGTAAAAACATCAAATTGTATGAAAATTATTTATAATTGTGAGCAAGGGATAGAAAATAATATAGCACTAACCTTCGGAAATTTCGATGGCATTCATTTAGGACATGAATTTGCAATTTCCACTATAAAGAAGGTAGCACAAGAAAGAGGATTACCCTCTGCAGTTTTAACTTTTGAGCCTCACCCATCAACTGTTTTATTTGGTAGAAACAATTTTAGGTTAATAGACCAAGAACAAAAAAAGGAACTAATCAGCAGCTATGGTATAGATTACTTGTATATTATTAATTTTAGTAGAGGTTTTTCTGAGGTTAGCTGCGATGACTTTATCAGTGAGATTTTAATAGATAAATATGGCGCTAAACACATAATTGTTGGAGAAAATTGCACTTTTGGTCATAAACGATTGGGTGATATATTAACTCTAGAGAAATATTCTGAAACATATGGATACTCTTTGACTAAATTAGAGCCATTAATAATTGACGGCAAAATTTGCTCTTCTTCTTCAATCAGAGAGTATGTACAGAAAGGTGAAATAGACATTGCTAATAAATTACTTGGTAGACCTTATCAAGTTTCTGGTGTTGTGACAAAGGGTGCGTGTAGAGGTAGAGAAATAGGATTCCCAACCATAAATATTCCTATAGAAGATTGCATGATAAAACCAAAATTTGGTACATATTACGCTAAAGTGATGTTTTCTTATAATAACCCAAACTGGTTATATGGAGTAGTCAATATTGGTATGAGACCTACATTTAAGGATCTGAAAAAGCCTATAATAGAAATGCACATATTCGATTTTGATGAAGACGTATATAATCATAAAGTTAATATACAACTTTTAAAATTCATAAGGTCAGAAAAAAAATTCCATAGTATTGAGGAGTTAACAAGACAGATAAATTATGATATACTTAAAATTTATAGGTTAAAGGCAAATTTATGAAAAAGTTATGCTTAATTGTTATATTAATTATAGTATTGATTGACCAAACGAGCAAATTGTACATAAACTTATTGATTGATGAGGGAGAATCAATTGAGATCGCTAGCTTTATAAAGCTAGTTGAAGTTTGGAATTCAGGCATTAGTTTTGGAATGTGTAGCGCTTTACCGCATGGCGGTTTCTTTTTTTCAGCATTTTCAATACTAATAATTGGTATACTTGCATACTTGATATACAAGTCTGATGATAAGTCAACTTACCTTGGGTTTTCTCTGATGATTGGTGGAGCAATCGGAAACGTAGTTGATAGGATTTATTGGGGAGCTGTATATGATTTCATATATTTTCATATTGATGATTGGTATTGGCCAGCTTTTAATTTAGCGGATTTATCTATAGTTTGTGGAATGTTTACATTGTTATATAAGTGGTATATATACGATATGTTTATTTCTAAACAAAATGAAGAATAAAATAATTGTTTTTATATTAGGTCGAAATAATGCTTCATAAGTTTTTTAGTTTTCTTATACTACCTGCACTCTTTTTTACTTACCCAATTTCTTTGAAGGCTTTAAGCATAGAGCACGACATAAAACATGCTAAACTCAGTAACGGACTAGATGTCTATGTTGTTCCTAATCATCGGATTCCAGCCATTTTACATGCAGTAATATACAAAGTTGGGGGAATGGATGATCCAATTGGCAAAGCAGGATTGGCTCACTACTTTGAACATTTAATGTTTGAAACTACAGGGAAGTTCACAGATATAGAAGCCACTATGAGTAGCATTGGGGCCCAGTTTAATGCGTTTACTACTAAGGAATATACCTGTTACTACGAATTAGTCCTTAAAAATGACTTACCACTGGCAATGGAAGTTGAAGCAGACAGAATGGGCAATTTTAATGTTACCCAAGATAAAATAGAAAGAGAAAAAAACATTGTACTGGAAGAGAGGAAGATGAGATTTGATAATCATCCTAACAGCTTGTTGTGGGAAGAAATGGATAGTGCATTTTACCGTACTGGCTATGGCAGGTCTGTTATTGGCTGGGAGAGCGATATCACAACTTACAATCAGGATGACATAACGAGGTTTCATGATAACTATTATCACCCCGGCAATGCAATATTACTGATTGTGGGTGATGTGGAATTTGATGAAGTAGTGAAGCTAGCAGAAGAAAAATATGGCGAAATTAAAGCTAAGCCTGTAATGAGACATTACCCAAATCAGGATCCAGTGCATAATGCAGGTTTATCGGTGATTTTAGAGAGCACTGAAGTAAAAGAACCAGTTTTATATTTTCGTTATCGTGTTTCTTTATTTAAGCACACAAGTGAAACCTCTGCTGCTCATTTAGCGGTTGACATTTTAGGTGGCGGCAAATCCAGCAAACTGTATAAAGATTTGGTTTTAGATAAAGATGTGGCAGTATCAGTATCTGCTTATTACAATAGTTTAACTTTTAGTGATGGCTACATTGATATTAAAATAATTCCAAAAAGCGGAGTTAATTTAGATATTGTTGAAAGAGAGTTAGACAATGCTATTAATAACTTCATGTCTAAAGGAATAACGGATGAGGAATTGCAAAGCTCGAAGTATAGATACAAAGTAGCACAGTTTGATGATCTATCTGACTTAACTCATATAGCAATGTTTTATGTGCCACGCCTTGCACTTGGTGTTCCACTTGATGAAATAGATATTTCATATAGCAAGATTAATGATGTCAATTTAGAGGATGTAAATAATAAAATCCGTGCTATTTTTTCTGCTAATAAGTTCATTGGTCGTTTGTTGCCAAAAGGAGATGATAATGAGAATAAGTAAATTTGTACTTCTATTTTTTTTCTGTCTAGGCTTTAATTTACAGGCAAGTGGTAACCTAAATATAGAGGAGGTCACTACCCGTAAAGGATTTAAGTTTCTATTTGTTGAAAACTATGACTTACCAAAAGTTTCGATAAATATCTCATTCAAAGATGCAGGTTATGTGTATGAAAATTCGGAAAAACAGGGACTAGATTGGTTTACTTCTCTTATAATTCAAGAAGGGGCAGGAAAAAATGATGCCAAAGATTTTGCAAAAAGGCTAGAAGATAAAGCGATTAGTTTAAATTTTATTGCTGGTTTAGAAGCATTTAGGGTTTCATTAAATACTTTGTCTGAGAATCTAGAGGATGCAATTTCGTTACTAAGCGACGCTATAATACGTCCTAAAGTTGACTCTGAAGGGTTGAATAGAGTTTTCGAGAAAGCCAAAGTTGATTTTAATAATCTTGAAAAAAATCCTTTTTTTATTGCTGGAGAAGAATTGAATACGTTATTGTTTAAAAAACACCCTTACTCAAAAAGTGTGTACGGTACTCTTGACACTATAATGAGCATTACTAGGGACGATGTTTTAACATACATAAAGCGTAATTTTGCTAAAGATAACATAGTTATCAGTGTTGCTGGTTGTGCAACAAAGGAAGAAATTAGTGCACTACTAGATAAATATTTATCTAAATTGCCGTCAAAAAGATCAAAAATTAGAAAAATACCTGTGAAAAATGATTTTGGTTCTGCAGAAAGTAAGAATATTTTTATGGATATACCACAGAGTGTAATATTTTTTGCTCAAAAAGGTATAGCTTATGAAGATCCTAATTATTATAACGCAAGCGTCTTAATTAATGCACTTGGCGGCATGGGGCTAAATTCAATATTAATGAAAGAATTGAGACAAAATTTGGGTATTACTTATGGTGTTTATGCAAATATTATTTCCAATAAACATGGGAACGTTATAGCTGGAAGTATTAATACTGATAGTTCTACTACTGGCAAAGCTATATCAGCAGTAAAAGATACATTTAGCAGGATAAAAAAGGAAGGAATTGATGAGCAGTTGTTTCGGGATACAAAAATTAGTATGGTAAATTCCTATGTTTTCTCTATGTTTAATAATAACAACATAGTTGCAAAACTAAATAATATTCAGACAAACAACCGCGATATTAACCATATAAATGATTTTGTGAGCTATATTAATGACGTTAAATTAGAGAAAGTAAACGAACTGGCAAGCTCTTTACTGGAACCCGAAAATTTATTTTTTGTTGAAGTTGGGAGAAACACTTAAGGTCAATAATTAATATTTTCTGCTATTGATCTTACTGCTTCTACATAACACTTATGCTCCTCAGCTAGAATGCGTTCTGAGAGGCTTTGAATATCATCAGCTGGTAACACTGGCACAGCAACTTGAGCAATTATGGCTCCAGCATCAATTTCAGGAGTGACGTAATGTACAGTACAGCCTGCGATTTTTACTCCTGCTTTTAGAGCTTGCTCTTGAGCATTTAGGCCCTTAAAGGACGGAAGTAGAGAGGGATGAATATTTATCACCTTGTTATTCCATTTACTGAGAAAATTAGCTTGCAGGATTCTCATAAACCCTGCAAGGCAAATTAAATCAACCTTATGTTGAACAAATATTTCGTGAATTTTATCAGCATCAAGTGGTTTATCTCTAACAATAAACGCTGGCACTCCTGCTTGTTCTGCTATTTTTAGGCCAGCAGCTTCGCTATTATTTGTGATAGCGCACACAACTTCTGCAGGAAAATTACGATTTTGACATGCCTCTATCAAGGCCTGCATATTTGATCCCCTGCCTGAAATTAGTATCCCAAGTTTCACCTTTTTCATTTTGTGCAATTGATTTGGTGTAATAATTAATGTTAACAAAATAACTCAAAAAGTAAATCTATAGCTAAAGTGACTTAGGTTTACCAACGATTTGAAAAACAACAAATTCGTCATTCCGCTACTCGTTAGCGGAATCTATGTTGAGATACCGCGATTCATTCGCGGTATGACGTGGGAAAACCTTTCTTGGGTTAGGTGTGCCGTAGAGACACAAAGAATGTTCAAGTAAGAGCAAACTAAGTGCAAAAGCTACGCAATAGATGAGGGTGTGCCCCTCGGAGCCGGTTTACAAGAGCGGGCTTCAAACAACCATAAACTGCTTTGGTAAAGAGCCAAGGTAGTAAGCGTTATGGAAAAGGCGCAATTATGCGTCATGTGTGAAATAGAGAGACGAATGCAAATGAACCACTGATAAAGTGTCGAAAGGAACTAGACGACGTCAAAACCAGGGGTCTAACCTAACCTGGGATAAATCTATCGGGAGCTTGTTTACCGGATAGGTGGTGTCCGGCATAGAGGTGGCGTGAATCTATTTTGGGCTATTGCGTGGAACTGCGGGAACCTATCGTTTCGATGATAAGGGAGAAATCCAAGGAGCTAAACTCCAAAGGTGAGAGTACTGATGCGAAAAACAGGGGCGCGTAGTAGTGAAGAAGTCTCTGTAATGGAAATGAAGCGAAGGGATTTAGTTTTAATTGTTTTGTCAACCGTAATGGGAGGAGTTAATGAATAAAACAAAGTCTTTTGATATACCAAAGCAACTGATTTGGAAAGCTTATAAACAAGTATCCAAAAATAAAGGTGCGGCAGGTGTAGATGAGGTTACGATAACAAAGTTTGAAGAAAATCTAAAAGACAATCTATACAAACTATGGAATCGGATGTCATCCGGAAGTTATTTTCCCGAGCCAGTAAAAGCTGTAGCAATACCGAAAGATACGGGAGGAGGACAAAGAATTTTAGGTGTTCCTTCAGTATTCGATAGGATAGGGCAAACGGCTGCTTCTATGTATCTTGAACCGCTAGTAGAGCCAAAATCCCACGAGGATTCATATGGTTATAGACCAAATAAATCAGCGCTGGATGCAGTAGATACAGCACGCAAAAGATGCTGGAGGTACGATTGGACGATAGATCTTGATATATCTAGATTTTTCGACAACCTGGACCACGAGTTAGCATTACAAGCAATCAAGAAACATACAGACTGCAAATGGGTCATACTGTACGTTGAAAGGTGGATAAAAGCCCCTATTCAGCAAGCAGATGGCAGTAGGGTAGCTAGGGAGAAAGGAGTTCCGCAAGGAGGTTCGATCAGCCCAATAATTTCAAACATATTTATGCATCATGCGTTTGATGAATGGATGAAACAAAATTACCCAACAATACCGTTTGAGAGATATGTAGATGATGCGATAGTGCACTGCAAAACTCAAAGACAGGCAGAGTTTATGAAAGATAAGATTGAAGAGAGGTTGGCAGAGTATAAGCTAAAATTGCATCCAGAAAAGACACAAATTGTGTACTGTAAGGACCACTGTAGGAAAGACGAATTTCCCATACAAAGCTTTGACTTTCTAGGCTATACTTATAGACCTAGACTAACAAGGAAGAGTACTAGGGGTTATAGGGCTTCATTCCTACCTGCAGTTAGCAACAAAGCCAAGAAAAAGATCAGCCAAACCATAAGGTCATGGAAAATACACGAATAAACATTCACAACATTGGAAAGTATATCAAAAAAAGTGAATCCAATAGTCAGAGGCTAGTATCAGTACTATGGCAGGTTTTACAGGATAGAGATATACAAACCTCTGAAGAACATAGAGCGGCAACTTGAAAAGTGGGCAAGAAGAAAGTACAAGAAACTTCAAACTCATGGAAGACTAGCAAGGCAACTTCTAGGAAAAATGAGAAAAGAAGGACCAGACACTTTCTACCACTGGACATTAGGTTTGGGACAAAAGGCTGAATAATGGGAGCTGTGTGAGTCGAGAGGTTCATGCACAGTTCTGCGACTTACTATTACCCACAAGTATAGAATTCATGAGCAAGTCTCCATCCTTCTGCTAAATCAAAGAGACGTTTCCATCCCTTCCACAAAGCTATAGGGCCTGGTTCTAAGTCATTTTTGCGAGCTAAAAACCCTCCTAACTTGGCCACCCACCTCACAATTTCTCTTATAGGTGGTGGAGTCTCAGGATAGTTTTTTGTCTTAAGCATTTTGGTATATAAAACCTTCCATTCGTCATCAGTCAGTATGACAGTGCAAGAAAGATTCGCTAGCTACCAATGTGATAAAAAATATTCTCCATGCAATTATACTCACAATTGTAAGAAAGCGGATCAATCTATCTGCTGTTTGGAGCCTACATTCTTCAACTTTAAGACCGGATTTCAAAATTTTATGAAAAACCTCTATTCTCCATCTTAAGCAATACCATTGTATTTTTTCTACTGCTTCTTCAAAATTATTAATATTTATATTTGTTAACAAAATCCAGTTCATGGGCTCTTTGCCAAATGGGGGATATTTTTCTATAACATAGACAGCATTTAAATTTAAATTAGGAAGTTTTTGGGTTTTACGTCTAGCGTTGTTTTTTGATGCATTCATCACAAAGTTACTAAACCTTACTTCTAAAACTGTTGTTCTTTGAGGTTTGTTATCGCGAGCAGACTTGAATTTCTCCTTGACAAGACATGCGATTCATCAAATCCCACAATCTTTCACCACCTTTTTCAGAATAAGTCGACTTCTTGTTTACTGTTCTGTTTTGATTTCCTCTTACTACAAAAAGAGATTGATTAGTGGAAGCAACTTCAAATAAATCATAAATATCTGCTTCTCTATCACAAACGGTAACTACCTTAACATCCTTTAATCCAGGATGTTTAGTAGAGTCTTTAAGTGATGCTATCTACCGTATGCTTTCTTTCTCTTCTATGGGAAGAGCAGTATTATGGCTTCTTCTTTTCAACTCCTTTAGGTCTTCAGCTAAGGAAGGTCTAGTACTAATTTTTTGATCCAATAATCCTATAGGTAGTCCTTCTGTTGTAACTGCAAACGTTGTATGCATCATGGGTTTTAAAATTAGTTGTTTTAGATGTTAATCTTGCTGCTATAATCCCTAACCCTTCGGTCTTTTTATGATTTTTATATGAAATATAACTCGTGTCCTGGATAGCTAAGATAGTTGAGTATTCTTTAGCTCTTTCAACAGTTTTAATTATATGACTGTCTAATATCTTTCTTTCAGAAACGGCATCGTTTTGGAAAAATCTATAAGCTGCTTTACTTTGATGCCACTCTTCACAAACTTGATTTATTGAACGCTCAGGCGATTCAGCAAAACTATTAACTATTTTTAGAAGCCTTTTACTTAATCTTATATCACCAAAATTAACAATTCCAAATTCACTTTCTGCCCATTCGCCAGTTGAGGTATTTATAGTTCTTTTCATCATATATTCCATTTTTAGACCATAGATCTATTTATAATAGAAAGTTGAATTAGTAAAATAGCAGCTTTTTCTCCATTTTTAGATTTATGGGTAATAGTAAGGTTCTGTGAGAGACTGGCGGGGAAAGTCCGCTGGTCTACTCTCCCTATATTTCAGAGTGCTCCTGTTATGAGCTGATGTCAAACTGTCATTTTACAGCTTAGCTTGCTTAGGTAATGCAGAAATAAGAGGTGCCCAATATAAACCAGCCTAAATCAACTTTAATGTCTGGATATCGTACTATTTTACATAACATGCCATTATGAATATATATTTTTATTATTGCGTTACCATTTATTTAACAAAGTATTAGTATAATCTATCTACTGGATTAAATGGAGAAAGTTGGATGAGTAAATTACCGAACAATGCAAAAATAGGTAAATCTCAGGTTACTCAGTGGGAGGTAATAAAAAATTGTGAATATGCTGATAATTGCTTATCAAAAATAGTAACTTTATACGTTATTAGAATAACTCAGCTATCAGATTTTTATACAAATGACGAACCTGAAATTAACACTGTTTTAGCAAGAATAAGCGTGACAAGCGAAAATGTATTTTTAAACAAGGCTACTACTATTGAAGTTATGGAAGGTATTTTCCCGTATAAATTCAATAGCAAGAAGAGAAATAACATACTAAGGTTAGAAGATTTACATAATTATTTATGTTCTATTGTTAACAATAGCCTTCCAAAAGAGATGCTTGAAAGTCTTGTAAGGGAATATAAGGATGCTGTTAACTTATTTAAAGCAATTACTTAACTGAACGTAGTATTTTTAAGATTTTATTTTCTATTTCAGAAATGCCGCTTTCAAGATCTTTATCTATCAGATACATGGTAGAGAAATATGTTTTCTGCTTACTTTCAACATTGATAGTTAAAGTTCCAGGAGTGATTGTAACCGAATTGGCAAATAACGCAATGCTTTCATCATTATGCCCTTCGCATTTTCTTAGGATAATGATTGGCTCAAGCTTAGATTTGAGTCGTAGCACCTTTTTTGTTACATAAACACTTGATAAAATGATTTGGTACATTAACCATGGTATATAACTTACTAACTTATAAAACGACAGTCTACTCGTACCATTTAAAATCTGGCTAAGAGCTCTTTCAGCGTTTATCAACCTTCTAAAGATAAATAATGTGAATATAGAGGAAAACACTCCACAAAAAATAAAAAATGGCTCAAAATAACCAGACAATACAGTCCATAGAGAAAATAAAATTACAAATGATAGAGAAAAAAACTTGATTTTTTGCCTAAGGTTCATGGTTTGGAGTATAACTTAAATGATTTTTTAAGGAAAGATATATTATGAATTAAGTCAAAAACTCTGTAATATATTGAAGCTTAAAGATATCTTTAGATATGGAAGTTATTGCAGAAAATAGGAAAGCAAGGTTTGAATATTTCATCTTAGAAGAATTTGAAGCGGGTGTGGTCTTATTAAGCAGTGAAGTTAAATCGCTCAGAGAAAGAAAAGTAAATATTTCCGACGCCTACGTTATCGAAAAGAATAGCGAAATATGGCTGCACAATATGCATATTGCAGAATATAAAGCTGCAAACCAAAAAAATCATAAACCAAAAAGGGAACGTAAACTGCTTTTACATAAAAAAGAGATAAACAAACTAATTGGTCAAATCAAAACCGCTGGGATAACTGTTGTGCCGCTTTCGATCTATTTTAATGATAAAGGATTTGCAAAAACTAAAATTGCCATTGTAAAAGGAAAAAAACTCTACGATAAGAGAGCAACCGTAAAACAGAGAGAGTGGGATCGTGAAAAAAGTAGATTGTCTAAGAATAATTTATAGCAAAATATGTTTTTAAATCCAGTAATTTTCAGCATCGGTCCTGTTTCTATATATTGGTATTCCTTAGCTTACGTTTTGGGTATAGTGTCTGCATATTGGTATTTACACAAGCTAGACGACCAAAAAATATTTACTAAGAATTTTTACGATTCGTTATTAACAGCCACTATTGTAGGCATTATCCTTGGAGGTAGACTTGGCTACGTATTGATATATGATCCAGTTCTTTATATAGGCAACCCTATCGAGATATTGAAGACCTGGGAAGGAGGAATGTCATTTCATGGTGGTGCTATAGGAGTTTTGCTTGCAGTAATAATTTCGTGTAAAAGACATAACATTCCTATATTTTATCCACTGGACCTAGTTTCTTGCGGAGTTCCCATAGGTTTATTTTTAGGTCGCATAGGCAATTTTATAAACGGAGAGTTATTTGGCAGAGTTACAACTATGCCATGGGGTATGGTATTTCCAGAAAGTGGTGATAATTTGCTGCGTCATCCAAGCCAGCTTTATGAGGCACTTTTTGAAGGACTGCTACTTTTTGCAGTTGCAAATTCACTGTTTTTCTTGACTAGAATAAGACTGTATCACGGTGCGTTAACTGGTATTGCAGTTATGTGGTATGGAATAGCACGTTTTTTCGTTGAGTTTTTTCGCGAACCAGACTATCAAATTGGCTATTTGTGGCTTGATTTAACTATGGGGCAGTTGCTTTCTATACCTATGGTTTTGCTAGGAATGCTTGTATATCTAGGCGCATTAAATTTAAAATTTAATACGAAATCTGTTACATAGAGGAAAGGTGAGTTTAATAGAAAAATGTAGCCAGAAACCCTACATCATGCACAATTGTACGAATTTTCTGCGTTGCAGTAGAATGAATGTGAGATCCGGTGTCATTCCAGCGCGTGACGCTAGGCCATAAAACTTGCTTGACAAACTCCGCCAGCCCCCTTATCATGAAACTGAAGGTATTCAGTTATCTTCATCTGTGCAGATTAAACAGCAAGAAAACAACGTAGTTGGCGTCTTATTTTTAATTTTTTGCACTATGTGCACCCTATGTCTTCACAACATTTCTAGGTTTTTACCTACACAAGCTGAAACGCGCTTATAAGTCCTTTAAGACAGTATAGTACGCCAATTTGCAGGATTAGAGAGTGACAACTAGCTAACACGGGATTTCTTTTGCCTTTTTTTCTGCTTAGTAAATTTCTTAAACATTTGAACTAAGGTTAGTTGCACTTAAAAGCAGCTAAATTGCAGTGTTTAAGACTTTAAAAAACGCCAATACAGAAAATAGACAATGACCAGGGCTTCTTTTGCCTTTTTTTTCGTTTGGTAAATTTCTTAATGTTTGTAGCTAAAGCAATTTAAGAGACCGAAAATGGTGTCATTCCAGCGCGTGACGCTGGAATCTAGTCTTTATTATGCAGCCACTTATTTAAAGTTAAGTTTCCTGGATCCAAGTAGTCAAACTACTCGGATGACACCTTGACAATCGTCATCCCGCTACTTGTTAGCGGGATCTAGAGATACCGCGGCGGTATGATGCAGGAAAACCTAGCCAGCGTTAGCCATAACACAACACTTTTATACTTACCAAACCCAATGCATTACTTGCAATTAAGTTTCCTGGATCCAAGTAGTCAAGCTACTCGGATGACATCTTTCAACATTATATCATGGACAAAATAAACTTTCTAAAATTCATTGAACTGTGCTTTCAAACGGTGGTGCCAGGGTGTGAGTATAAGGAAGTTTTTCGTTTCTATGAGCTACTTGGCTCTCTGTTATAATGTTCGTTTGCTTGACCTAAGATCCAGGAGTATTTAAACTGAACCCTATACAGTGCTAAAAATGATAGGAAATCTAAGCGGAATAGTTGATGAAGTGCGCAGTGATCACATAATCCTGAATGTGAATGATATTGGCTATATGGTGTATCTCTCAGCCAAAACTTTAAATGCATGTTCCATCGGAAGTAGAGTTAAATTACTTATCGAAACCTATGCAAATAACAGAGAAAATGTCGCTCAGCTATATGGTTTTATAAGCAAAGAAGAACAGCAGTGCTTGAGATTGCTTGTTAAAGTAAGCGGTGTTAGCTATAAAACTGCAATGTCAATTTTGAGTAAATTAACTCCAGAACAGCTGTTTTTGGCAATTATGAATGAAGATAAAGTAGCACTCAAGATGAGTGGACTTGGCCTGAAACTCATAAATCGAATCATCACTGAATTAAGTGGCAAAGTGAGTAAATTAGAAATAAATAACAATAATTTTCATCCAATCAATGAAGATGCCCTTTCAGCATTGATCAATCTTGGGTATGAAAAAATGAAAGCTTATGATACGATAAAAAAAATACAAGACGAATCGTCAAATCTGGAAACCAAGGATATTATTCGCATGGCGCTTAAGGAGCTCTCAACATTATGAAATCAATATCGTGCGGTAAAGAATATACTGAAGATGCGCGCAATATCAACATCAGGCCTGAGCAACTTGATGATTTTGTCGGACAAAAAGACTTAATACAAAATTTAAAAGTGTTTATAAATGCTGCAAAGACGAGAACTGAAGCTTTAGATCACGTTTTATTGTATGGTCCCCCAGGACTTGGCAAAACAACTTTAGCACAAATTGTTTCTAAAGAATTAAGGGTCAGCTTCCGCGCAACTTCTGGTCCTTTACTTAGTAAAGTTGGGGACTTGGCTGCAGTGCTTACCACTTTAAATGCAAAAGATGTTCTATTTATCGACGAAATCCATAGATTAAATCGCAGCATCGAAGAAGTTTTATATACTGCTATGGAAGATTTTTGCTTGGACATATTAGTAGGTGAAGGTCCATCTACTCGCACTTTAAGGATAGATCTACCACCATTTACGTTAATCGGAGCAACTACACGGCTTGGATTACTTTCTGCGCCACTCAGAGATCGTTTTGGCATTCCCTTGCATCTTGAGTTTTATTCTTTTGAAGAACTGGTTAATATTATAAAAAGAGGCGCAAGAGTTCTTTCTACTGAAATTGAAGAAAATGCAGCACGGGAAATTGCCTGCCGTGCACGTGGCACTCCAAGAATTGCTTTGAGGTTACTCAGAAGAATAAGGGATTTTGTTGAAGTGAAAGATGATAAGAAAATCACTTATGAAGTCGCTGATTCTGTATTGCTAAAATTGGGTGTAGACAAAATGGGACTCAATAAACTTGATATGCATTATCTAAGATTTTTATTCAACACCTCAGGACCTGTTGGAATTGACACTATATCTATTGCGCTATCCGAGGATGTTGGCAATATTGAAGAAACAGTAGAACCTTATTTAATCAAAATTAGTTTTGTAAAGCGCACACCAAGAGGGCGCGTTCTAACCGATCAAGCAAAGGAATATTTGAGCCTTTAATATAAAAAATTTTGTTGCTGTAATTATATATTGACCAATTGATATAATGCTCGTACGCTAGCATTATGTGTTAACGATAATGGAGGGTATATGTTAGGCAAGATTACAGAACTCTGGAAAAAGCTCTGGGAAAGCATTCCAGTTTTTCGCAATAAGGATAAAGTTAAAAGTCCTCATGTGCCTATAGTGGAGGAACTTCCTTCTGATGATACAACTTTAAAACCGAATAAGAAAAAGCCAGAAGAGCATCTTACCCTTCTAAGTAATAAAGCAAAGGAGAGCGGTAATTCTGATAAAACAAAAGGACTTCCTAGCGATTTGAGCACTCAGGATATACCTAAATCAACACCAGACAAGAATAAGCGTAAATATGTCGAGTTAGAAAGCGATGAAGAATGGAATAAGTTCTTTGCATTACAGAACAACCCTTCTACCAATACCACAAACCAAAAACCTTTTTCTCCAAAGAAAGGAGAATCTCAGTATCACGGCAAAGAGATTGTAGGCAAAATTGCTGACTAAATTAAATCAGAGATATCTGAAGGTATGAAAAATAATACCATAGGGTCCATAATGATAAAAGAAGGCAAAAGGGAAGGGAATGTTGTTTACCCTTCCGTGAGAGTTGTGTTGAATGTTAGTAAAGAAGTAGTAGATATAGCTAAACTTCTGAGTGGTAATATATGTAAAAAGTACAATGTAAAAACAATTACATTTTGTCATTCTAATCAGGAAAAAAAGAGAGGGGCATGTTGCTATATTAATGATAAAGGGGAAAGAGTTTATGAAATAATTAGTGGATTATATGAAATGACTTTAAAGTGTTATGTTGATGGAAAAGAATGTAAAATTAAAATTAATATTGATGATAAGAATAGTGTAAAGCTCCTTGAAAGCAACGGTGTTACTGAAGAACAGTTACGTGCAAACAAAGAAGTAAAAGTAGGCAAGAGACGTGAACCAAAGTCTTTACATGAAGCATTAGCATCACAATTGCCACAAACACAATTACAACAAAGCTCTGAAGAAGTAAAATTTTTGGAGCAGCCTTCAACAAATGTAGAAGACTTGAGCGTCGCACCACAAAAGCATCAAGCTTCTGCTGCTCAAAATAGGTAAAGTAGTGAAAATTCAGTATAAGTTGCTTGCATTTGCAAGTAACTTATACTCTTATAATGAGCAACATAATACTACCAAGAAATTTCTACGAGCGGCCGACCTTAACTGTAGCTGGAGAGTTATTGGGAAAAGTCCTCAAATTTTCTAACTTTAGTGGAATAATAACCGAAGTTGAAGCCTATATAGGAATGAATGACCCAGCTTGTCACGCAGCAAGAGGCTATACTAAACGAACCTCAGTAATGTTTGGTATGCCGGGGTTTTCATACGTGTATTTTATATATGGAATGTATTACTGTTTAAATATTGTAACAGAAGCAGAAGGGTTCCCAGCAGCAGTGTTAATACGGGGATTAAAGCTCATTGAACCGCTTGAAGCAAACTTAGGCGGACCAGGAATATTGTGCAAAAGATTAAACATTACAAAAGAACACAATAAACTGGACCTTACTATAAGCCACAAATTTTGTGTTTATGAATCTCATCTCAACCCGGATTATGTGTGCACTCCGAGAATCGGAATTAGTAAAGGCCAAGAGAAATTTTGGCGGTTTAAGATTTTCTAAACTTAAGATCTTGCGTAGACTATTTGCCAATCGGATAATCACCAGTGAAACAAGCATCGCAATATTGTGGTGTAGCATTGTTACGCACCTCTCCTTTAACAGCCTGATATAGTCCATCAATACTCAAGAAGGCTAGGCTATCTACTCCTATAACTTCCTTAATTTCCTCTACAGATTTATTTGCAGCAATTAAATCTTTGCACTCTGGCGTATCTATTCCATAAAAACAAGAATGCTTAATTGGTGGGCTTGAAATTTTGAGGTGAATCTCTTTTACTCCTGTATCCTTTAGCATAACTATTATATTTCTGAGCGTACTACCACGCACTATACTATCATCTATTAAAATTATGTTTTTACCTTTCAAAGTGTGCTTATTAGCATTGAATTTTAATTTTATTCTAACTTTACGTACTTCAGCGGTTGGTTGTATAAAAGTTCTTCCTATGTAATGATTACGAATTATCCCCAGTTCCATAGGTAATCCTGAATGCTTTGCATATCCAATAGCTGCAGGTATTCCAGAATCAGGTATTGGTACAATCATATCCATATTGTTTTTTGGTGGACTTTCCTTCGCAAGTGTTCTTCCTATTTCTTTTCTTGTATCATATATGGACCTATTCTCCATTATGCTGTCTGGTCTCGAAAAGTAAACGTATTCAAAAATACAAAAACTTGATTTTTGCTGTGGGAAAGGAAACATTGAGGCTAGCTTACTATCCGAACTGATGGTAACTAATTCGCCTGGTTCTATTTCTCTAACAAACTCTGCATTTATTATATCAAGAGCACAAGTTTCAGATGCAAGAACGTAAGAACCGTTTAACTTTCCTAAAACAAGAGGCCTGATTCCAGATGGATCACGTACTCCAATAACTACTTCTTGATTGATTGCCACAAAAGAATAAGCACCTTGTATTTGCTTTAATGCATATATAAAACTCTCTAAAAAGCTATCTTTTTCACCGCTTGCTGTCAGATGCACTACTACTTCTGTATCAATATCTGACTGAAAAACGCACTCTTGTTTAATTAATTGTTCGCGTATCGGAGAAATATTAATTAAATTACCATTATGTGCTATGGTAAAATCCCCAAATTTGCCACTTTTGCCAAACATGGGCTGCACTCCAAATTTACTACCACTTGTTGAGTATCGAACGTGACCTATTGCACAATCTCCAGGTAAGGATTTCTTTATTGCATCTATATCATCAAATACGCTGCTCACTTGACCTTGAAAGTGATAAGAGTGCAGCTTATCGTTGTTACTGGTTACTACGCCAAAAGACTCTTGACCTCTATGCTGCAAAGCGTGGAGAGCAAGTATAGAGTTAAATGCAGCATCTTTATTGCAGCTTATACCAAATACTCCACATTCCTCACGCATTTCATCTAGCATAAAAACTATTAAGTAAAGTTTAATTT
Source organism: Wolbachia endosymbiont (group A) of Myopa testacea (assembly GCF_964027115.1). Taxonomy (NCBI): domain Bacteria; kingdom Pseudomonadati; phylum Pseudomonadota; class Alphaproteobacteria; order Rickettsiales; family Anaplasmataceae; genus Wolbachia; species Wolbachia endosymbiont (group A) of Myopa testacea. Next base: position 366,787 of record NZ_OZ034729.1, on the reverse strand, counting down.
TACTTTAGCATAGGTAAAATACAAGCATTTTGTTGTTCATCTGCTTTTATTGCCAGCAATAATCCTATGCATATCAAGCTTGCAGCAGTTGTACTTCCTCCATAGGAAAGAAATGGCAGTGGATCGCCTATCACAGGCAAGAGGCCTATTGACATTCCAATGTTTATAAAAAAATGAGCGCCAAAAAAAGCAAAAATCCCGATAGATACTAACTTAGAAAAATAATTTTTCGACCTATAAGCGATAGAGAAAATTATGCCAAGTAATGAGGTATAAAGCAAAATTAAAGCCATGCTACCTAAAAAGCCCCACTCCTCACTCAGCACTGCAAAAGCAAAATCCGTACGTTTCTCCGGCAAAAATCCAAGTTGAGTTTGACTTCCGTTAACAAAGCCCTTACCAAGCAAACCTCCTGAACCAATAGCTATCTGAGATTGCTGCGCATTATAACCTATTCCAAGTGGATCCACTGATGAATCCAAAAATGACAATATCCTTTGCTTGTGATAAGGACGTAAAAAAGGCCAAATAGCCGGTACTGCAAAAATGCCAAGCGTCCCACAAATTACTAAATGAGCTCTTTTTATTACTGCTGTGAATATAATTGATGCTCCTATAAACAACATTATCACAGCTGTGCCTAAATTAGGTTGCTTTAACACCAAGAATACAGGCAAGAAAATAATTATTACCGCCTTAAGCAATCTTTTAAATTCCATCATTTTATACACACTTTGCTTATCAAAATAACGAGCAAGCGCAAGTATTAAGCCTACTTTTGCAAATTCTGATGGTTGCAAACTAATTGACCCAATTCTTATCCACCTCGTCGCACCCATTATGTGCGAGCCAAAAAAATTTACTGCTAATAGCGAAATCGCTGCTGCTATATAAAAAAAGTAGGCGTGCTTCAAATAAAAATCTAGCTCTATGAATGACATAGCTATAGCGAGTAGGAAAAAGAAGGAAAATATGACTATTTGGTGAATTGCAAATGGTACCCACTTTCCTCCAGCAGAAGAGTATTGAACAGCAATGCCAACGCAAAACAGCACTATCACGTTAATGACTAATAACCAATGAATCTTCTTCAGCCTATCCACACTTATAATCTTAAAGTATAGTAAAATATGAAACAAAGATAAAAATCAAAAAACCAACTTCTCAACTACTAACCGAATTGGAGTGCTATATATTCCAGTTACTATTGTTAAAGCTGCCATAAACAATAGACAGAAAAGCATAGGAAATGGCACATCATTAATTTTGTCCGGTGTCATTCCAGCGCTTGATGCTGCACTATTTTCAAAATACATTTTTTCTACCATCTTCCACATGTATATTAGTGCAAGAAAAGAACCGGCAGCAAAAGCTATCAGGGAAATCCACGCGCGAGATTCTATAACTGCTTTCATTATATACCATTTGCTTACAAAGCCATTTGTTAGCGGCACACCGACTAATGCTAAACTAAGTAGAGTAAACGCAAGTGCTGTATAAGGCATTGATTTCTTGAGTCCCGATAAATTCTCTATTTTTGTTGTATCAAATTTGTAAGAAATACATCCTGCAGCCATGAATAAAGATGTTTTTATTATGCTGTGGTTTACTATGTGAAGAATTGCTGCAAATACACCTGTTTTTGAGTTAAAACTCAGTGCTAAAATTATATAACCAATTTGGCTGACACTAGAATTAGCAAGCAGTCTTCTTATATCTTTTGCAGTTATTGCAGATATTGACCCAAATATAACAGCGCAAAGTGCGAGGATAATTATCACGTTGCTTAGTGATGGTTTAAATAAGAAGAAATTCTGATGGAAAACAGTATAGAAGATCCTAATGAAAACATATATCATCACTTTTGTCACTGTGCCTGAAAAGAATATGCTAATGAAACTTGGCGCCTCACTATATGCATTAATCAGCCACCTGCTTAATGGAAACAGTGCCATTTTAATTGAGAGACCAACAAAAATGAACAATGTGCCAAGTTTTATGATGTTGTTATCGTATAATGGAACTATTCTTTCAGCCATGTCAGACATATTGAGCGTTCCTGTCATGGAGTACAAAAGCCCAACACCAAACAAGTAAAACGTTGCCCCTATAGTGCCACTAATTAGATATTCAAATGCTGCAAACAAGGCTTTTTTATCCCTTCCCATTGAAACTAATACATAAGAAGAAAGAGATGAAATTTCCAAAAAAACATAAAGATTGAATATGTCGTTTGTTACTAGAATCCCGAGCAGTCCGCTTAAGCACAGTAGAAATAGAGAGTAAAAACCAGTGATTTTGTTTTTGCTAATTTCTTTTTCGTTAATATAAAAGCTATAAAGCACGCTAATCAGCGCTATAAAATTCACCAAAGTTAGAATCAAGGAGTTTAACACGTCGATTCTTAACTCTATTCCATGCGGAGGAGCCCAATTTCCAAGGTGATAAGTTATAATCTCGCCTCTATATGTTTTTATGAGTAGTATTGATGAAATGATAAGAGTGATTGTTGTTGCAATAAAAGAAATAAACCAAGATACCTTGTGTTTCTTGGTAAGAAAGCAAAACATTGATGCAATTATTGGTATAATAACTTGTAAAATTGGTAATTGCATTAAATTGTTGTTAATATATCGTTAAAGTATTAGTATATATAATACTTTTTGTTTTAATACTCTTATGTTATCTAAAATTTGTAACGCAATAAAACGCCTATTACGAAGAGAAGATAAATTTGTAGGAAGAGATGAAAATGGAAATTCTTACTATGAATCAAGTAAAGGGAAAAGGTGGATTATGTATAGCAGTGTTTCTGAGCCTACAACAGTGCCTCCGGAATGGCATATATGGCTTCACTATACTGATAATGTAGTACCAGTTAATAATAAAAAAAGAAAAGTAAAACATACTCCTAATTTAACGGGTACAAAAGATGCATACTATCCAAACCAAAAAGTGAAAAATTACTATAAAAGCTGGAGTCCTGATAACTAAAGATGCGAAGGTCAAATATACTTGAAATAACCGCTGGATTATTTGTATTGGTTTTCACTATTTTTCTGATTTTCTTTGCTATTGATAAGCTATCTTACATAAAGAAAAACTATAAGGATTGCTATAAAATATATGGTCTTTTTGCTAACGCTAACGGTATAGGAGTTGGTGATAGTGTCAAGATCTCTGGTGTGGACGTTGGAAGCATAACTGGTGTTTCACTTGACAAAGCTACCTACATAGCACGAATCGATATGTGCGTAAGCCGAGATATAAAGTTGCCAGTTGATAGCTCAGCTCTGATCACTAGCAGTGGAGTTGTTGGCAGTAAATTTGTTAATATATCACCTGGATCAGATATTAAACTAATCTTGCACAGTGGTAAAATAGAGTATACTCAAGCTGAAGCAAATATGGGTGGAATAATGGACAGAATTCTTGGTATGTTTACGAAGTGAAAATGGCAGGATTCCAAGTATATCCGTTCAGGTGAAGCCTCCTGTAGTTCTAAAGTATTTAAGGAGTTTGCCTTATTTCTTGTCTTTTCTACCCCTTGCTAACCTATAATTGGGGTTTATAGTACAGCTTAACAGTTGCAGTGCATGTCTATCAATGATAAAATGAAGGTTAATTTATTTTGATATTATGATTGGTTTACTGTTTGCCGTACTGTTGTTTTTTTGTGGTAGTGATGCACTTGCAAAACAGGAGCCACGTTCAATAGCTGGAGATAATCACATAAAGGTAATAAATTATAACCCACAAGCTATACATAAGTATACGGGTTTTTATGGTTATCAATCCAGCATATTGTTTGAACCAGGGGAGGTAATACAAAACCTTTCAATGGGTGATTCAACTGGTTGGCAACTCCTTCCTCAAGGTAACAGATTGTTTATTAAGCCTATAGATGATATTGCCGATACTAACGCAACTATAATTACCAATAAAAGAGTTTATTACTTTGAACTTCATGCTGAAGAAGCAACTGGACTAGATGATCCAAAATTAGCATATGAAGTAAGGTTTCTTTATCCATTATTTAGCAGTGATGAGATTTACACAACAAATAACGGCGATATCTTCGAACAAGCTAGTCATACCATTATTCCTGATATAAACGACATTGAAGTTGTAAAGAAGGGCTTAAATTTTAATTATTCCATCTCGCACGTTAAAGGCAGTCAGTCAATAATACCAATTAAGGTTTTTGATGACGGAAAATTTACATATTTACAATTCAATAAAACAAACTCTGATTTCCCGGCAGTTTTTATGGTTGATTCTGCAGGGTATGAGTCTTTAGTAAACTTCCGTACAGCTGACAACTACCTGATAATCGAAAGGGTGAGTTCAGTGTTTACCTTAAGGAATGGATCAAGTACAGTTTGCCTATTTAATGAAAACATGCCTTTCAAAAAAGGTAAGTGATTACTATCTAAAGGCTATAATGCCCGAGATATGGGTGCAAAGTTTTTTCTATGATGTTCTGTAATTCCATAAAGGCCAATAGCGTTAAGGTGCTCTTTTGTCCCATATCCTTTATTTTTATACCAATTATATTCAGGATGCTTATTGTGCAATTCTTGCATAAGCCGATCTCTCGTAACTTTTGCAACGATTGAAGCTGCTGCAATTGATGTACTCAAATTATCACCATTTACTATGGATTTCACTTGCCATTTCACTTCAGGTGGTTGATTACCATCAATTAGCACATAATCTAATTCTAGGTCCAGGTCTATCAACGCACGTTTCATTGAAAGTTTTGTTGCTTGCAAGATATTGTATGAATTTATTTCTTCTACGCTTGCCATTCCTATACCAAATTTTGCAACGGATGTTATTTTTTCATATAGGACTTGCCTACATTGAGGAGTCAACTTTTTCGAGTCGTTGATTCCATCAATAATTGTATTTCTATCAATAAACACTACGGCTGCGGATATTACTGGACCAGCTAGCGGACCTCTTCCAACTTCATCCACTCCTGCTATCACTCCTGATAATTTATTTTCTAATGTAAAGTCTGGGTATTTCATAGGTTTTTATAGTAAGAAAGTTATAGTAAAAACTGAACAGATAATAGAAATTATCCAAAATTTCATAACGATTACATTTTCTGACCATCCCTTCTTCTCAAAGTGATGATGTATTGGTGCCATAAGAAAAACTCTTTTTCCTTCTCCATACTTAAACTTTGTATATTTAAAATATGATATCTGAATAATCACAGATAGAGTCTCTATTACAAAGATTATTCCAATAACGGCAAAAAGCATTTCTCTTTTAATTAGGACACTAGTTAACCCTAAAGCTGCGCCTACCGACAAGCTACCAACATCACCCATAAATATTTTTGCTGGATGTGTGTTAAACCACAAGAAACTTAAAATAGCTCCTATAAATGCAATGCAGAATAAAGTAATATTCATATCTGCTTGAGTTATATATGCAATTAGCCCCAAAAAAGCAAAGGAAGTGATGACTTGAGTTGCAGCAAGGCCATCCAAACCATCTGTGAGATTCACAGCATTAGCAGAGCCGACAATTACAAACGCAGCAAACGGAACATATAGATAGCCAAAGTCGATTATTACTCCTTTAAATAGAGACGTTTTTGTAAAACCTTCAGCAGAGTATAGCTTAAGTATAGACATACTAACCAGAGTTACAATAAACTGGATAAGTATTTTGGTTTTTGCACTTAAACCTCGATAGTGATTTGTCTTCAATTTTAAATAATCATCAATAAATCCAAGTAGAGCAAAAAATAGAGTTATCAATATCAGCAGCAAAATTTCTAGTATTAACTGAGCCCAGAGTAAAATTGGTAATAAAGAAGAAATCAGTATTATTATTCCGCCCATAGGTGGTACATTCTTTTTTGTTATTAAATGACTTTCTGGTCCACATGATCTAATTGGTTGCCCATCTTTACTTATTTTTTTTAGAAGCTTTATAAAATAGGGAAAAAGAATAAACCCAAAAACAAATGAGGTAAAAAATACTTTTGTAGCTAAGATCATCTGCTTACTTAAATTGACTAAGTATCATACCACCTATAGCTAATAAAGCCAACTTCTGTCATCCTATAGCCTGACCATATTATTCCTTTTCACTTCATTCTTTCCTAATTTGGTGCGTATAATTACAATAACTCTGGAATAGTATGAAGAGTTATATTGTCATCTTCTGCAAAACAAAATTCGCTATTTGCATCTGTCCATGTATACATTTCTTTTAGATTAATCTCAGAAGAATCATAAACACCATACTCTGCTTTTGTATGGTAATCACAATACTGAAACTTACCCTCTTTATTGAAAGAGCCAAATTCATCAATTAATGTAGCCATTTTCCTACCTTTTTTACCACTTATGAATTCGAACACGGCAACTGAATAGTGACCTGGAGAGCCTGGTTCAGGAGATTCTTCTGTAATAAAAAACGATGGTCGATGACTAAATAACTCGCTGAGATTTGGATTGTATTCTTTTTTTACACAATTTAAACTGATGAATTTATATTCATCTGAAACGTTCGAATACTGGGGATCGTATTTTTTGTATTCAAAGAATTCATTACCTAAAAAATTACAAAACGTTAATTTATAATCATCATCATTAAATTTAATAACTTTTAAATAGTGAAAATCTCTTGGGATAACTACCTTCTCTTGTGTAACATGATTACGCATAATCAATTGATCATCGAGCATGTAGTAACCTATTTTTGGTAAAGTAGCTATGGGCTTATCATTCAAGGCAACATTTGCTTCATAGATGTTATCCGATAACTCTTCCCCTTTTTGCAAAGTGAATTTCTGCTTTTCGTTGTTAGTCTCGGTTAAATTGCCTATTATTGTTGATACATCACTTATTGTTAATACACCACATTCATCTTTTGTGTATTGATACTTATAGCAGCTGCTATCTTCACACACTGGAAGACACTTTCCATTTTTGTCTGATATATAGATATTGTCATCTTTTATTGTAAAATAAAGTCCACCATTTTCTCCTTTGATCTTCTGTAGTACTGGATCATTTTCATCATTAAAATTGATGAAGCTTAGCATTCCATTTAACTCAGTTCCATCGTCATTACTAATTATAAAATCAATAGCGAAATTTTCACTACCTTTTATGTTCTTGCGTGAAATTAATGCTTCTTCTCCTGATTGAAGCCGTTTTATAATATTCTCCTGATTTTCACCTATGATAGCTTCTTGTTCTATAACAAAGTTTCCTCCATTTAGTTTCAGAGCTGAGTCTTCTGTACATAAAACTATTTCATCACCCTGCCTCTGTAACTTTACATCATTAATAGTATCACCCAACTCAGCCGTACCAATGTGTGAATGGATAGTATACTTGTTGTTATTAATCTCTAACCTGTAATATGCAGTAGGAAGTTTGATCAGCTTCTTATAGAGCGGATCTTTATTATCTATTCTAAATGTATTTCCCATACTATTACCTTAAACAATTAACAGCCTTCAGATCAATCGCCTTGAAACTACTTGAAGGAGTGACATCGCTCATAAAACTCCTTGGCTGCTCGTTATCTGTTGCTGTTTTCTCAATATTAACAACCCCCCTTTGTTGCTCATTGTTTTCTAATATTCTTTCCATAAGATCTTTAAAAGTAGTCAAAAATCTATCAGTTTGTTTGTAATTTGGACATGATTTTTTTGCAGATAAATATAAGAGTTTTAACAGCTCGTTACGACTTTCATCATTAAATAATGACCTATCTAGAATGGTTGACTGTAGTTTTACTGGATCAAAATTTAGGCTTTTCTTTGGAATGCCGCATTTTGAAGCTGTTTCTTCTAATACTTTTTCAAATTTTATAGCAATATCTGCTGCATCCATTACTTTTGCCACTTGATTAAGCTCTTGTATTTTATTCTCTATTTTATATTCATCTTGTTTTACAAAAGGATAAAAGAAATTTATTACTTGAGATATAAATGAAGTTGGTCTACCTGCTCCACTTGTCACTGGCAGATTGTCTGAATTTTTAATTTCCCTCTTCTTTCTACGTGCAGTACAAACCTGATCTGTAGGGTTTGTTTTACAAAAGATATCTTTTGCTTTACTGTAGAATTCCTTTGTGTCTTGATGCAAAGCCTTTGTGTCTCGTTGCAATTGCACTACTTTATTCTTAAAAGTTTCAGCTCTTTTTGTTAAATTCACTGTTTTATCATGTAGTTTTGTAACATTACCTTCAGCGTCTTGAGCTTCTTTGGCAGATTTTTCAGAAGCGGTTTTAGCTACCTCTGCTGCTTTCTGAGCATTCTGAATTTCAATTTTTGTTTGATTCGTCTTGAGCAGAAACTGATCAGCAACTGCAGCACCTATTCCATCTTCTCCCTTTGAGCCTTTAGGACCAGGCGCTCCTGTGTTGCCTTTAGGACCTACTAGACCTTGAGCACCTTTTTCTCCTTGCGTGCCATTAAAGCCTTGTAGACCTGGCAATCCATCCATTCCTGGTGCTCCAATTTCACCTCTATCTCCCTTGAGACCAAAATCACCTTTTATTCCAGGCATCCCTGGTAATCCATCTACTCCTTTGTCACCTTTTAATCCATCTGTACCTGGCACTCCGGTATCTCCTTTATCACCCATATCGCCTTTTGGACCTATGTCTCCCTGATCACCTTTTATTCCAGGCATCCCTGGTAATCCATCTACTCCTTTGTCACCTTTTAATCCAGCCGTACCCGGCGCTCCGGTATCTCCTTTATCACCCATATCGCCTTTTGGACCAGCATCCCCCCTTTATTACCAGACATACCTGGAGCACCATCTACTCCTTGAGGACCTACTGGACCTGAATCTCCTTTATCACCTTTAGGACCTACTAGACCTTGAGCACCTTTTTCTCCTTGCGTGCCATTAAAGCCTTGTAGACCTGGTAATCCATCCATTCCTGGTGCTCCAATTTCACCTCTATCTCCCTTGAGACCAAAATCACCTTTTTCTCCTTGTACACCTTGCGTACCATTAAAGCCTCTTGGACCTACTGGACCTCTAAGACCAGGAGCTCCATCTGCTCCTTTAGAACCCGGGGTTCCATCTTTACCAGCTTTACCTTGCGCTCCTTCTTTACCTTGCAAACCAGATTCACCTTTCCAACCTCTCAGCCCTTTAGGACCACTACTACCTTCATTACCTTTCTCTCCCTTTGCTCCACTTGGGCCTTGTGGCCCTTTAAGCCCTAAATCACCTTGTTTGCCTTTAGGCCCTTGATCACCCTTCGCTCCACTTGGGCCTTGTGGCCCTATATCCCCCTTTGAGCATTTCAATCCCGGTTCTCCACGATCTCCTTTTGGACTCGTTATACTCAACCCTGGCATTCCCTTTTCTCCCTTTGGACCTTGAGGACCTTGCTCACCTTTTCGACCTGGAAAACCTGGAAGTCTAGGCATTCCTTCTACTTGTTCTCTATGTCTTAATTGCTCAATTTGCTCTTTTAAATATTGAACTTCTGCTTTTAAGTCTTCAAATTCTCTAGTATTCACCACATCAACCTCCAAAAAGTTACCAAAATTTTCTAAGTTATAATAATAAGGATATAAAGCTAAGTTATGATCGTATTTATACCCAAAAGAATTAGGGTTTAACGAATAGAAGTTTTTGCATTCGCCATTTTCATCCGATATGCAACCAACATAATTGCTGCCTAACTTTTCTGTTGCGAAATAGCTATTTTTCACATTCAATCTCTTTATTTCATGAAAAGGAAATAATTTGAAATCATCACTTCTCCAATCGAATATTGGAACAACATTATTCAACATACCAACCTTACTACCAGTGGAGTTATGTATTTCAACGCTCTTATAAAATTTGTATTCAGATTGTGATTCTTTAAAAACATTGTCTCCAATTCGTATATCAAGTCTACTGCCAATAAGACTCATATTTTTACTACTTATTACATCTTTTGGATCTATTAAAACCTTACTACTTTCAAGTGGTTTAAATTTTATAGAACGTGTATCATAATCATATACATGAACATATTCACCATTCTTGCGGGATTGAGGTGTAAAATCAATAGTAGCTATACTAATAATATTGCCATCATGGTAATAATAGTAATATTCACCTGAGTCAGTAACCAAAGCTAACTTGTTGTCATCTCCTACTTTTTCTAGCTTTAGTTGTAGTCCTTGAGATAAACCATTCAGCACCTTTTGTGTTCTACAGCTATGGTCAATCACAATAAGGCGCTGATCTATAGGCTCATCAATAATAACGTAAGATGTAGTAGGTAGACTAACTGTTGTTTCGCTATTTACTCTTACTTTAGTAGTTATCACATAACGAGGTGCGTTACTACAGTCTTTACCCTGGGGCATCTTCCTTTTCTAGTTTAAAACGCATTTTCCCTTCCTTTGTGGTCTATGTTTTAGACACAGTTAATTTACAAACACTAATTATTGATTAATAATGGTGATATGTAAATATAGTTATAAAATAATTGTTACACTTGAATTTCTTCCTGGTTTCTGTTGTCATCATAACATTAAAAACACTTTAAGAAAGCTGCTTAGTTAAATTAACTTGGACAAGTAAATAGCAGTTTTGCAGCCTGTTTTTATGAATGAAGATAAAATGTTGTAGCCAAATGCGCTTTCAGCATTGTGCTGAATTGCAATATCTCTGTGTTCTAGCTCCTCATCGCGGAATTTACTTATAGTTTCTCTTAATTCCCCATCTTCTAAATGTGAAACTTGCTCTTTGTAGTGCTCCCCTATAACTTCTTCAACTGCAGCAGTGCAAGCCATAGCAGCTTTTTTGCCCATAATGGCAGTTGCAACGCCAAGTGACACTCCTAAAACACGCCAAACTGGCAACAAAACAGTAGGACGAACTTTTTGCTCTTTGATTTTCTCATTAAAATAGTGAAAATGCTTTTTTTCCTGCTCTTCCATTTCAATTATTTCATTGATTATAGAAGATTTTTTAAGAATAAATTTTTGACCAGAATAAATGCAAATAGCTCCATATTCCCCAGCATGATTTACTCTAATTGCCTGTTGCAAGAACTGATTGTTGCTGCACCTTAAATTATTTAGATTTCTTTCTTTCTCCACAATACACCTTACCTGATACGAACAGAGCTGCTATGAGATAAATTAAATTCCATGTTGCTAAGGAAACACCTAGAACGTAATGAGGTCTGTCACAAGATGGAGAGTAATTAGGATTTAGTAGATTATTTCTGAGCTCTTCTATACTAACGTTACCACTTGCTTGCTCTGTACAACCTAAAACATCATGAAATAAGTGGAGTTCAAGACCTACATGATAAAAAGATATTACTGCACCTATGAGGTAGCTGCAAAACATTGCATAGATTAGAATTTTGTTGTCTTTAAGCATGCATACTACTGCAAGTAACCCTGCAACATAGTAAACTACCCGCTCGTATGTACATAACTTGCATGGCAGCATGTTGAAAAAACATTCTAGCACATATGCAAAAATTAGAGCAAAAGCACTTGATAGCAGAAAGATTGTAGGAATTCTGGAGTTATTACACACGACTTTAAGTAAATTATTATAAAGACCCCTGAAAGTATAAAGCAGAGTATTCATTTTGCATAGGGATTTTTACTTTTTTTCAAAAGTAATCTGACTGGTACACCTTCAGCAAAGAAATTTTTTCTAAGGTCATTAATTAAATAGCGCTTGTAACTTTCATCAACACTTTCAGGTATGTTACATATTAAAGAAAAAGCTGGAGGTTTAGTACCAATTTGAGCGATATACTTCATTTTAACTGCTTTACCTTTTACAAGCGGGTGAGAGTGCCTATCTAAAGCATCAATTAGCCACTTATTCAGTTTTGCAGTGCTGACTTTCTTGTTCAAAGATTCACTCACTTCAAGACACTTATCTATCACATCGCCGCAGCGCATGCCTTTCAATGCAGAAATTGTTACAGTTGGCACTTCCAAGAATAACCGAGTCACTTCCTGTTGTTTGACAAATTTTATTAACTTACTTCTGTCATCCTTACCTATTAAATCCCACTTATTTAAAACAACAATAATCCCTTTCCCTCCCTTAATTGCAGCTTCACCAATTGATAAATCCTGCTGCTCAATACCAACTAGGGAGTCTAGCATTAAAACTACCACATGAGAGCGCTTGATTGATTCTAAGCTTTTTTCAACAAATCTTGATTCTAAGTCATCTATAACATTCGCCTTTCTGCGGATTCCTGCAGTATCAATGAGAGTAATTAGCTCCCCATTATGATCATATACAATATCTACAGAATCACGTGTGGTGCCTGGCTCTGAATTCACTATTACTCTGTTTTCTGTAAGTAGGCTGTTTAAAAAAGTTGATTTTCCGACATTTGGGCGACCGATGATTGCAATTCTAAGTTTACTGGACTCACTGCCCAATAGATCAGTGTTTTCGTTCAAATTTTCAATAACATCAGCTAATGCATCATAAAGATCAACCATGCCAAGATTATGTTCGGCAGAGATATACACTGGGCCAAGAAAATCAAAAAACTGCAAATAATCAACATTTTCAGACTTATGACTCTCGCATTTATTTGCTATCAGTATCACAGGTTTATTTATTTTTCTCTTCAGCCACTTTGCAAATTCTTTGTTTTGCTCATTTTGCACTTTTGCGTCAACAAGAAAGAAAATTATATCTGCACTCAATAAAGAAAACTCTATTTGCTCAATAACTTGTAGTGAAAAACTAGTTTGGTCGTTCCATCCTCCTGTATCTATAACTTTAAACTCTAAATCGCTAATTCTGCCTATTCCTTCTCTTCTATCTCGTGTAACCCCTGGAATATTGCTGACCACCGCTGCTTTTCTTCCCACCAATCTATTAAAAAGAGTTGATTTACCAGCATTTGGTAGGCCTACTATAGCGATTTTTAGCATAATTTAAGAGCACCTTCTATACACAGTAAATTATAACCGAAATCTTGCAATTTAACTATTGACTTTGTAGGTTATATCAATATTCTCAAGTCAAGATATTTTATCTTAACTTTATTATGTAAAATGGAGGAGTTATGTTAGGGCTAGAGCAAATAGAAAGTGTAGGTAATGGAAAATTAGAACAACAAGGGTCACAAAAGCGTTCATATAAAGATATAAAAGCGTCCAGAAAAGACGGATGAATTCCTATTAAGTAGGACATTATATAAACAAATTGAGAGAGAGAAGCGGAAAAAGATCCTAAAGCAAGTAGAAGATATAGAAGAAAAATATAAAGTGCTTTCTGATAGTCAGACTACGGGAAAATGGTTGACGAATTACTAGAAACTGTAAAGCTTGCATATCAGGACCAAATTATGTTTGGTATGGTTTGGTGCATGGTATACTATCTAATGAAGAAAAAGAACGAGCAGCAAAAGAAATATCACTGATAGGGCACTTGATAAAAAATATAGACCTAATCAAAAGACAAAATTTAAGCCTTGAAAATAGTAAAAAAGAAAAGTTGGATTCTCTTTGCTCAAAGATAACTGATTTAATTTCAACAGGCACGTATGTGAGTAAAGAAATCTTGGACTTGTGTTGCAACAATATACCAATAGATTCGGCTCTAGAAGAAAAGCGTAACAGCTACTTATTGAGCCTAGAGAAAGCTGTGTGTGACAGTATTGAAAATGACAAAAAAGAAGGAATTGTAGTAGAAAGAGATAATAAATTTTATTGTGTAAAATGTCCAGAAGAAAGTGTGATCACTCCTGCAAAGTTTATGAATTCTCCGGAATTTAAGGATTTAGAATATGGTGCATTGCGAATGGGAGAAGGAGATAATATAATTCGGACACGAAATGGGCAATATCATGATATGAAAGGTAGAATAAAAATGACTTTTAAACTTGGTAATGAGAAGCTCGAGATGTCTTTGTTCTCTAAAAAAGCTCATGAACCTGAAAACAACGCATTAAATTTTGGCACAATAATGGTGCATATGGATGATAAAAGTTGTGAAGTTTTCTTAAAACATTATGAAACTCTAAAAAAGCAACCACGTATAGAAAAGATCATTGGTAGAGCCAAAAGTTTTGTCGAAGAGAAAAACGGAAAACAAAGTGAGCCATTTAGTGTTCTGGAAGAAGTTAGTGCATTCAAGTGCGCTCACTGTAATCATCATCTTTAGGTTAAAGTTTTAATGGTTAACATGTACATACACTGTTGCATATAGCAATAGTGTATGTGTATAGTTAATAGGGTTTGTAAACTTAATAAAGTCTACAACTAATTTGAAAACTACTTTATTGTATGCAAGACTTTGAAATACTAGAAAATCTAAAAACCAAAGCACTAGAAGCTGAAAAAGGAGGCGGTTCTAACAGAATCAATAAACAACACGAAAAAGGGAAATTAACTGCTAGAGAAAGGCTCAGTATATTGCTTGATGAAAATTCGTTCGAAGAATACGATAAATTTGTGAAGCATCACGCAACTGATTTTGGCATGCAAAATGCTAATTTTTTAGGTGATGGAGTAGTGATTGGTCATGGTACTATTTATGGCAGAAAAGTTTTCGTTTACTCGCAAGATTTTACTGTCTTTGGTGGGTCACTTGGTGCGTCACATGCAAAAAAAATATGCAAAATTATGGATATGGCAATTAATGCCAGGGTTCCAATTATCGGACTAAATGACTCTGGTGGAGCTAGAATTCAAGAAGGAGTAAATTCCCTTGCTGGTTATGGAGAAATTTTCCAAAGAAACGTAAATGCATCGGGCGTTATACCACAAATCTCTTTAATTATGGGTCCATGTGCAGGAGGGGCTGTTTATTCTCCAGCATTAACTGACTTTACTTTCATGGTAAAGAATAGTTCATACATGTTTATAACCGGACCAGATGTAGTAAAAAAGGTTACCTATGAAGATGTAAGATTCGAAGACCTCGGTGGAGCAAAAATTCATACAAGCAAAACAGGAGTGGCAGATTTTGCATTCAATAATGATGTTGAGATGCTACTCAAAATGCGTGAATTCATTACCTTTTTACCAGCAAATAATCAAGAACCACCGAAATCTGTACCAACCTGTAATGATGTTAATGAGATTGATGAATCCTTAAACACTCTAGTTCCTACCAATCCTAACACTCCTTATGATATGTATGAACTTATTGAAAAAGTTTGTGATGAAAGGAAATTCTTTGAACTAAAACCTGATTTTGCTCGTAATATCATAATTGGCTTTAGTAGAATTGGAGGAAATACTGTCGGTATTGTTGCAAATCAACCTATGCACCTTGCAGGATGTTTGGATATTGATTCTTCAAGAAAAGCTGCAAGGTTTGTAAGATTCTGTGACGCATTTAACATTCCTATCATCACACTTATTGATGTTCCGGGGTTTTTACCTGGTACAAATCAAGAATACAATAATATAATACAACACGGAGCAAAGTTGCTTTACGCTTACGCTGAAGCGACCGTGCCGAAAATTAGCCTTATCACTAGAAAAGCGTATGGTGGTGCATATATCGTTATGAACTCGAAACATTTAAAAGGTGACATAAATTATGCTTGGCCAACTGCTGAAATAGCTGTAATGGGCCCTGAAAGTGCAGTTGAAATTATATTTAGGCATGAAAAAGACCAGCAAACGTTAATCAAAGAATATAAAGAGAAATTTGCTAATCCATTTTTTGCTGCATCACATGGATACATTGATGACATTATAGTGCCAAGTAAAACAAGGCATCACTTTCACAAAGCATTAGAGCTACTCAAAAACAAGAAAGTAGAAAGGATATGGAAAAAGCATGACAACTTACCTCTGTAACTTTCTTTTAGGCCTTGCTTGCAAGTTATGCAATATTATAAGTGTAATCAGTGTGCCGTTACCAAGACTCGAACTTGGGACCTCGTCATTACCAATGACGTACTCTACCACCTGAGCTACAACGGCAAGTTTATATATTATGATAATGAATAATACAAAAAGGAATAAGGAAAAAGAAGAGGAGAAAAAAAGATTAGCGAAAGCTTTAAAGCAAAATATTTTGAAAAGAAAAAAGCAGCAACAGAGTAGACAAGATGCCAGAACTACCAGAAGTAGAAATAATCTCTAACTTTTTGCTTGATAAAATTAAAAACAAGCAAATTAGTAATGTTATAGTTAATAATTGGAATTTACGTGCCCCAATAACAAAAAATATTGATGATATGCTAAAGGGCAAAGTCATACGCAACATCAAGCGTAGAGGTAAGTATACGATCTGGAATACAGATGGTAGTATGGCTGTAATCATACATCTTGGCATGAGCGGAAAGCTTATATATGCTGACCATGATCAAGTGCGGAATAAGCACGATCACGTGGTATTTTTATTTTCCGATAATACTTCAATAATCTTTAATGATCCAAGAAGATTTGGATTAGTTATTATTTTAAGCAAAGAACAAGAAATAAATTTTTTTAATGGTTTTGGAATAGAGCCCCTCACGGATGAATTCAGTGGAGACTATTTACAGGAGTTGCTGAAAAACAAAAAAGTGAATATCAAATCAGCATTAATGGACAATAAATTAATAGTTGGCGTAGGCAATATATATGCTTCTGAGAGCTTGTTTAGAGCTCGCATATCACCACTCAGGTCAGCAAAAGGCTTGACCTATAGAGAGTGCGAAAAACTTGCTGCTGAAATAAAAAATACTCTGAGTGATGCAATTGCTGCAGGCGGTTCAACACTGAAAGATTATGCACAGCCATCTGGATCTGCTGGATACTTTCAAAATAACTTTTACGTATATGGTAAAGTTCAAAAACCTTGCAAAATCTGCAACAATATCATAACACTTATACGACAAAATGGCCGTAGCACTTATTTCTGCAACGTATGTCAGAATTAAGATTTTATTTTTGAATATGACATTTTTACCTGAAAAAGATCCGATTAACTTGTTTTCAAAGTGGTATGAAGAAGTACTTAATTCTCCGTGTAAACAACCAACTGCAATGACGCTAGCAACTTGTAGCAAAGACTGCATTCCATCTGCAAGAGTAGTATTACTAAAGGAATACAGCAAAGAAGATTTTGTGTTCTTCACTAACATAAATAGTAGAAAAGGAAAAGAATTGACCGAGAACCCTAAAGCTGCATTAGTGTTTCACTGGATAGAATTTGCTAGGCAAGTTCGAATTGAAGGAGATGTTAAACTTCTAAACGATGAAAGAACTGACAAATACTTCTCTTCTCGAGCGCGCGATAGTCAAATTAGCGCATGGTGCTCAAAACAATCGAGCATTCTGAAAGATTGGCAAGATTTTGAGCAAGCTATAAAATTGAAGGAGAAAGAATTTTACAATACACAAGTTTCTCGTCCTGACTTTTGGGTGGGATTTTGCGTAATCCCAAAAGTAATTGAATTTTGGCAAGAAGGTGAATATAGGAGACACACTAGGTTTAGATATACTCTTGTTGAGGGAAGCGATTGGAAAATAGAGCAATTATCTCCCTAGCTACATTCGTTATTGCAGACCCTTCTTAATTTACCACTGAGAATTGGATGACACCCTACTAATCCGAATTCTGGATTAAGGTTAAAAAAGAGCAAATAACTTATAATTTTATAGCTAAAGTGGCTTAGGTTTACCTACAATTTGAAAAACAATAAATTCGTCATTCCGCTACTTGTTAGCGCCGCGGCGGTATGACGTAGGGAAACCTTTCTTGGGTTAGCTATAGAAGGTTAAGGACTGCAAATTTTTCATTGGACAGGCTTCTTATACTTTTGGTGAGGTTAAATTTTGAAGTGAAAATTTTAATAAACAGCAAATAAACAAGTTTATCAAAAAAAGAGTTAAATGTTAGGATTTTAAATAATACAGCATTCCGGACAATTTAAAATCAACCTGGGATGGAGGAAGTTAGTGGCGGTCACATACTCTTTCATCACAATGATAAAGAAGCTTACCTTTATCTCTGACGTATTTTAAAGGAATTTTGGGATTATTGATGTCTTTACCACCAGTATCATGCCATTTCTTTTCCCATGTAATATAATATGGTTCAAGGTCTTGCGGCGTCAATTTATATATTTCTTTTAGCTCTATTCCTTCATAAATAGCAAATACCCAATCCACCTTTCGGTATTTTGCAATTATTGTAGGATTCATATGATGATGAGTAGAAAAGCTTTTTGTAAGAAGAGCATTTACTGATTTAAGCTCATATTCATTACCATACTCATCAATGGCATCATTTCCCTCGCGTGCTGGAAGAATAGTGAGTCCAGTTAGTAATAAGACTTGTAGGATTTTCCCGCCGTTATCCTGAAAGATATCATTTATACCGTACTTAACAGCAAACTCCTGATACTTCCGTATATGAGGAAATATATCTTTCAGACATTTTCTATCTTGATCCTGATTTAGAAGTGCAGTAGGTTCAACCCCAAGGGCATCTGCTATGCGCTCAACATTATCTATAGAGATATTTCTCTCACCACGTTCAACGGAGCCTATATATGTTCTGTGTAATTCACATAAATCAGCAAGAGTTTCTTGGGAAAGCCCTTTTATATTTCTTATCTTTCGTATATTCTGGGAAAGAAGTAACCGCAAAGATTGTTTTTTTATTTTTGTCATCTTTGTAAGATAATAGTTGACAATTATAAGTCTACAGACTATAAGTATCTTTCATATGGCACATATATTGGAAAAATTTAAATTTAATAATAAACCCACATATACTACAGATAGGGGAGCTGCATATTGTGGAGACTCTCTTAACCTATTGCCGCAATTACCAGATAATAGCTTAGATCTCGTAATCACCAGTCCACCGTTTGCTTTGCAAAGAAAAAAAGAATACGGAAATGAATCCCAAGCCGAATATGTTGCATGGCTTAGTCAATTTGCAAAATTAGTACATAGCAAACTCAAAGATACAGGCAGTTTTGTACTTGATCTAGGTGGGGCTTATGAAAAAGGCGTGCCATCCAGAAGTTTATATAATTTTAGAGTGCTTATAAATTTCTGTGATGACATAGGCTTCTTCCTTGCAGAAGATTTCTATTGGTATAATCCTTCTAAATTGCCAAGTCCAATTGAATGGGTAAATAAGAGAAAAATCAGAGCAAAAGATTCTGTTAATACAGTATGGTGGTTCAGCAAAACTGAGTGGCCTAAAGCAGATGTCACAAAGGTGCTAGTGGAATACAGTGGCCGCATGAAAAAACTTATCGAGAACCCAAAGGCTTATTATACTCCAAAAGAACGACCATCAGGACATAATATTGGTAGTAGCTTTGGTAAAGATAATGGAGGAGCTATTCCATCAAATCTTTTGCAGATTCCCAATTCAGAATCTAACAGCCAGTATCTTGCTGCATGTAAAGAACTAGGTGTAAAAGAGCATCCAGCTCGATTCCCTGCTAAATTACCTCAATTTTTTATTCGGTTTTTAACACAACCAGGAGATATTGTTTTAGATATTTTTGCTGGCTCTAACACAACAGGTTTTGTATGTGAGCAAGAAGACCGTTACTGGTTAGCATTTGAAGAAAATAGAGAATATCTTGCTGCATCTGCTTTTAGGTTCTTAAAAAAAGAATGCTCAAAAGAAACTATTTATCAACGCATTGTTCATGGTGAAGAGCAAGTGTTAAAGGCTAAGCAGTCTATATTGGATCTTAAGTTCACTCAGCAGTCATTAGTAGTTTAGTTATGCTCTTTGTTCATGGTTTTCCCGTTTTTAGCAATAATTTTTTATATAAGCATTTTTGTTGCCTATCCTCAACACTTTCCACATTAGTGTTACTAGCAGAAGTTACTCTTAAATGTTTGTTCATGTTAGCTACAAACGTTAAGAAATTTACCAAGCGAAAAAAAGGCAAAAGAAGCCCTGGGGTTGGCTAGTTACTTACATTATACTTTCAAATATGGCGTTTTTTTATCCTAAACGCTTAATAAACGCGATTCAGCTGCTTTTAAGCTGCAACTAATCTAAATTATAAACGTTAAGAAATTTACTAAGTAAAAAAAAAGGCAAAGAAACCTCCGAGTAGCTGGTTTTGACTCTCTATTACTGTAAGTGGCGCTGTAATAATGTGCTAACGCTTAAAATAAGCGCAATTTGGCTGAATGTAGAAAAAATTTAAAAGACATGCAGCCGCTATAATTTTATATAATCCGCCAATAAATACTTTAAGTTTTTTACTGAATTTTTGTTATTGAACCCGCGCGGATCAAAAACAAGTTTTGAGTCGAAAAATAACCTTATTGTCATAGTAATGGGGTTGGCGGAATTTGTCAAGTAAGTTTTGGTTTGTATGAGCTGCCTGAAACCACAATATTCGCACAGTTGGAAAATGGTTGCGGGAGTAGGATTTGAACCTACGGCCTTCAGGTTATGAGCCTGACGAGCTACCGAGCTGCTCCATCCCGCGTCGTTGTTTATTTAGCTATTATACTTGCAATTATAGGATATACAAGGATAAAATCCGCTATGGGTCGTATATTAGTATATTTATTAACTTTTTTTGACATAATAGTTAGCTATATACGTCATAACCTACGTAATGAAAAATATAACTTGATACTGTGGTTTCCTGTGTGTCAGTGTGTAGGGATTTTAACCTATTTTTCCCTAAGTTTCGAACCAAGCTGCATTTTCACTATATCTATTTTTCTTTTGCTTCCACCTACACTAACTCTGATTGCGATACTGCACAAAAGGTACACAATACTATGCATTGCTTTAATTGCAGTGCTCATAGGATTTACAGCTAGTAAATTAAGAACAGCTTTAGTTGATACTCACATTCTTGATAAAGAGAGATACGTAAAAGATATAATTGCCACAGTGAAGGACATTAATGACAGGGGCTCATACAAACAATTTCTACTTTCTGTTACAAAACCCTCTACTATCTCAAAATCCTCTCCTGTCATCCCAGCACCCCCTTTTGTCATCCCAGTACTTGATACTGGGATCCAGAAAAAAAAGATATGGATTCCAGCGTTACGCGCTGGAATGACACCGGATAGAGCTCTAGATAACATCAGAATATCAGTTAGAACCAAAGTGGAAAAAGGCATTAAAATAGGCGATCAAGTAAAATTATCAGCAAAACTCTTCCCTCTAAAGATTGCGCCCTCGGAGCATGCATATGATTTTGCAAGAATAGCATATTATCAGAAAATAAGTGCAACAGGTTTTGCAACAAGCAAAATAGCTTTGCACAAAAAGGCTGAAGCAAGGAAATTTCAAGAATATATAGAATCTTTCCGTCAATACATTTATGAAAACCTGCAGCAAAATATTAAAAAACCACATGCAGATATAATTTCTGCATTACTAATCGGCAAAAAGGACGGAATAGACCAAAAAACTATGGATGCGATAAGAGATTCAGGTATAGCACATTTGTTTGCCATATCTGGTTTGCATTTATCATTTGTTGCTGGCCTGTTTTTTATAGTGTTTCGTAATTTATTCGCAATATCTGAAACTTTGACTCTTAAGTATAACACCAAGAAAATATCTGCATTCCTTACTATCTTGCCAACCACGTTTTATTTGTTGATTACCGGTATGCAAATTTCTGCTCAGCGTGCCTACATCATGGTGATTTTAGTACTCGTTGCAATAATGATAGAGAGAAAATATTGAGGGTTAATAGCAATTGCGTTTGCTGCTGCAGTGATACTCTCAGTAGAACCAGAAGCAATTTTAAAGCCAGGCTTTCAGATGTCATTTTCTGCGGTTTTGGCACTGGTTGCCAGTTATCAAATTAATGCTAATAAATTGTTCAAAATAAAAATAATGAAATATTTTGTGTCGATAATGATCAGCTCAGTAATAGCAAGTTTAGCAACTGTTCCGTACACGATATACAATTTTAATTATTTTTCAATTAGTGGTATTATCACAAATTTAGTTGCTATACCAATAGTTACATTAATTATTATTCCACTTGGAATAATTTATGTCTTATTGATTCCTTTAGGTATTGAATGGATTATAGCACCATTTATAGAGCGCCCAATGACAGTATCTTGTATATAACAAATGCAATCGCTAGTCTTCAGTATTTGGTTATTCCCATTCGTACTTTTCCTGCCTCATCAATTATTATCATAACACTTGGTTTATTGTGGCTGTGCTTGTGGGAAAGAAATTGGCGTTTCTTCGGAATTTTCTTTATTGTACTAGGTATTTGCTTTAGCACCGCATATAAAACCCCCAACATCCTAATAAATGCTGATAATGTTGCTGCAAAGGAGAGTGATAACTTACTATATTCTCTCACCAGAAAAAATAGGAACTTTGTTGTCAAAACATGGGCGAAACAAAATGGGCAGAACCAAATTTTGAATCATACAAAATATAGCAATCCAGATAAAAGACTAAAGTGCAACGATTATGGCTGTATATATAATAAAGGAAATAATAAATCAGTACTGCTTGCTTATAAAAAAGAAGATATTTCAGAAAATTGTGATAAAGTTGATTTAATAATTCAATTAAGTGAATTCGACTATTCAGTTTGTAATACTAGAACTATTAAATACACCAATCTAAAAACATATGGCACACATTCAATTTGGTTAACAAATCGTTACGTAAAGATTAATACAGTGCGCTCTAACTGGCCTTGGCATAAGTTAAAAAGCTTGATTTTAAAGTGTTGTTAACATATAATTAATTAAATTTAAATGTAAGGAAATTTATGTATTCAGGTACTCAAGAAGGAAATTCTTTAAACCTCAACCTAACTCATGATCATAATGTAGCCAGAATAAATGATGCCATTGGTTTTCTCCCTAAAGCATGGCATGCAGCAAAAAAATATTCTGTAAATAATACCCTACCTATAGCAGTTGTGAACACTTGGCTTCAATTTTCTCTAGCCTACATAACTGCAATGGTAATAACCCTTAACGATTTAAGCTTTATTTCTACTTTTAACCCAACATTAATGCCAACTTACTTTCTGGTTTCTGTTATTTTTGGAGTAGTTTTATTAACCTCTCTTGCTCTAAGATATATATACAAGCAAGAAATAAAAGATGAGAAATCAAAAGATGGTGATAGCCCAATAGATATAAAGATTAGAGGTGGAAAAAGTGATGAAATAAATGAGATTGCTTAAAATGCATTAACAATAGAAATTGTTCCTGATTTGGTCGATAAAAAGCAAGGTTTTTCAATAATTTTACCAATCTCTGAAAAACAGGGAGAAATATTAGAAAACAAAAGACAAGAGAATAGAAATAAAGTTATTTTGCTTACTGTGCCATATGTGCTGAGCGGTCTAATTGTAGCTGGTGCATTGATACAAAATAAATTTAGTTTTGCCAATGTTCAGGGTTGGGAAGAATGGGGTTTCATTGCATTTGTGAGTGCTTTCTTCATTGCTGGAATATGTATAGCATTGAGTAAATTAAAAAGCAATGAAGTAAATAACGCATGCAATATTGTTAAAAAATTCGATAATGTGGATATTTTACTCCCATGGAGAAAAGGTAGTGTTGTATCAGTAATGGAGAATAAATTTAAGAGCGAAGAGGAGAATGATCCGATATCTCGATTGATAAAATTATTTAATAGACACCTAACTGACTTTATTGATAAAATTTGCTATTTATTTAAGAACAATCTTTTAAAGCCTGCAAATATTAACATTAAAGAAACGCTTGATGGCATAGGAAATAATATTAAGATTTTGCTTGATAATTTAGAGAAAAATATAGAAAAAGATGTAGATGAAGTTAAGAAAGAGGCTAATAGCGAAATTGCTAAATGCTTGCAAAGTATTAGCAAAAGTATAGGTGAGTCATTGAAAGAGATACGTACTGAATTGAAAGAAAAACTTAACCAACTTCAGCCTTTAGGAATAGGAAAGTATCTTGTTAAACTTGTGCCAACTACAAGCAACAGACAAGCTGGCGATACTGGAGATTCTCATGATCAAAATCACTCTTTGGAAAGTGATGATGAGTTCTTTGATTGTTCTGCGCTTACTGAGGAAAATAAAAAAGAAATAATTCAAAGAGTACGTAAAATAATAAATGACGTGGTACAGAATAAGCTTGAGTCGATACAAGAACAGCTTGCAACGTTGCAAGCAAACGGCAGTCCTGATAGCGCTTTAGGATCTGAAGATGTAGATAATATTGACCAATTAACATTAGAAAATAAAGTCAAAGAACTACGTGACACAATTAGAAAGTTAGAGCTGGAAGCAGAACAAAATAAGCTGCAGCAAAAGAAGGAAAAGTTAGAGCAAAAAAAATCTGAACAAAAAGAAACAGATGAATGGAAAGAAAAAATCAACGGCAAACCAAGTGAATTTTTATATTATTTATTAGAATCTATTAAGCTGGAAGAAAAAGATAATAAAGAAAAAAAGGTTGAGGCAACACTACGGGATTTTGATAATAAAATAATAATCCACTGGAAAGATAGCTCTAAGACAACTTGCCATATTAAAAAACAAGGTGATCTTCCTAGTACAAAATTAGATTTTGTAGACAAAGACACTCACGCAGCATTTAAAGTAGCGTGTGCAGGATAGATATAACCTTAAACATTAATAGTGATGAGAAAAAATTAAGGTTAGACACCTATATAGCTGAAAAATGCAACATATCGCGCAGTAAAGCTCAAAGACTAATACAGAATGAGCAGGTAAAATTAATTGGCACACCGATAATTAATAATGATCACATAGTAAAATCAGGTGAAGAGTATATAGTACATCTCGTTCAACCTAACATATCCACATCAATTGAGCCTAATTATGACATAAAACTTGATATCGTCTATGAAGATGAGGACATTATAGTTCTGAGTAAACAAAGTGGATTAACAGTGCACCCTGGTGCTGGGACAAACAATGATACGCTCTTGAACGCAGTTATCGCTCACCTTGATGTAAGACCAGGAATTGTTCATAGACTCGATAAAGATACTAGTGGGCTGATGGTAATTGCAAAAAATGAGGAAGCCCATAGTTTTTTGTCTGAATTGTTATCAAATCGTAAAATAAAGCGAGAATATTTAGCAGTAGTTTGGGGAGCATTATCTTCCCAGCAGGGAACTATAAAAACTAACATTGCTCCCAAACGCGGTAATAAAGAAATGATGTGTGTAACAAAAATCACAGGCAAATTAGCAATCACTTACTACTTAGTGCAAAAAGTTATAGGACAAGCAAGCCTGGTTAAATGCACTTTAGAGACAGGCAGAACACACCAAATTCGAGTCCACATGAGCCACATAGGACATTCCATAGTTGGTGATCAAGTTTACGGAAAAAATAGTAGTAAAAGCACAAAATATGCTAAAAACTCTAGTTTTATTCGTAATTTCAATAGGCAAGCACTACATGCTTATACACTTGGCTTATACCACCCAAAAAGTAATAAATACATGGAATTTGTCTCTGATTTACCGCAAGATATAAAAACTTTAATTGGTGAGTTTGAAAATATACCTAAGAAAGGTTTACCTGATTTTTGAAGTATAAACCGACAATTTGAAAAACCGTCATTCCGCTATTAGTTAGCGGATGAGATACCGCGGGTGTTGCTTGGGTCAGCATAAATTGGCTATAACATTTTTATCATTTGTTCACCCTATTGGTTTTGAAATTAAGATTTATTGCAACTACAATTAGTACTCTTATCATCACATTTTGGTGTTAAGTCGGGATAGAACGTGAGTATAGCATCATTCTTTCTTACAAACACTGATTGATAATTGTCATCTTCCATTTCATATAGGCACATTCCATCTTTTCCTAATTCCTTGAACGCCTTAGTTGCAGAAATTAAAATATCATCGGCATGAAGGTTATATGCGTATCCATTTGGGCATTTAACTTTCACTTCCCCATCCTTACCCAAATATTTCATTCCAAATGTATAAACTGGTGGCTTAATATCTGATTTATTGCATAGGGACTTATCATTCCAAATTGCACCTGCCCATTTATCTTCTTGAGCTTCAACATATCTACCTACAAAATGCATACCACCTAATTTATCGTTTGACTCACCACAAAAATATGTCCAAACCCTATAGTTTCTTTTTCACTTCCACTATTTGTAAACCAAATGTTAGCCAGTTCATCTTTAAATAACTCCAAATCCGCATCTGGCGTAACCACTTGATGATCAAGCTTATCATATATTCCTTTCACTACTTCTTGATGCTGAGGAAAACTAAGTAAAATTTTGAAATCTTCTTTATCTGGATGTGCTCCCCAATCTCCACAAACTTTCAACACTCCTCTATCGAAGTCAGTTAATTCTGGAAACGGTGGTATATAACCTGGTTGTGAACTGAAAAATGGTTCAAAATTGACCTTAACATTTTCTTCTACATAACTGGTGTGAAAATAATGATCCCTAATATAAAAAATAAATCCTATTATTGGTATTATTAAACACAAAATTAGTTTAACTGTCTTCGACATAATCACGTTCACAAAAAAGCTAGATTATAAGAAATAATTTAAAAAAGTTTTAATCTAATGTTGAGTGCATTTTTGCAGAGCAGCAACTCCCGGCATTTCATCACCACCCAGCCAACTTAAAAACGCTCCTCCACCAGTGGAAACATATGTAAAATCCTTATCGGTAAGGCCTACAGCGCTTATTGCAGATAGACTATCACCTCCCCCTATTATGCTGGTTAACTTTCCTTTGTGCGTTAAGTCACTTACGACTTTCATTACCCCTATTGTACCACTTGCAAAAGCTGAATGTTCAAAAACACCAATAGGTCCATTCCACAGCAGAGTCTTACTGCTTGCTATTATACTGCTTATTGTACTCAAAGTTTGTGGTCCGATATCCAAAATTATATCACCGTCCAAAATGGACTCAGTTCTTCTTGAAATACTAGTGCTGTAATCAGAGTTTACTGCAACCAGAACGTCTTCTGGCACAATTATTTTGCAATTGTTTTTATTTGCTATTTCAACAATATTATGTAGAAGGTCGTCAACACCATTTTGAAAGAAAGATTTTCCTATATTTACTTTGCTAAATAACAAAAAATTATTAGCAATTGCACCTCCGAGAACTAGGTAATCAACCTTTTCTGTTAGCTTTATAAGCATTTTTATCTTAGTTGACATTTTGGCTCCCCCAACTATCGCAGTAATAGGTTTAGCTTTAAACAATACAGT
This sequence comes from Wolbachia endosymbiont (group A) of Myopa testacea, assembly GCF_964027115.1. NCBI lineage: Bacteria > Pseudomonadati > Pseudomonadota > Alphaproteobacteria > Rickettsiales > Anaplasmataceae > Wolbachia > Wolbachia endosymbiont (group A) of Myopa testacea. The sequence goes on along the minus strand of NZ_OZ034729.1, from coordinate 339,604 downwards.
TTTTTCAAGATACTTCAGCTCATCTTGTAAGCAAAATCCCGCATAGGAAGGTAAAAACTCTGTAATGCGTGAAATAGAAGCGTGAGCTCTGTGAGAGCAAGAAAATGCATCATTTACATATATATCCGCTAGAGATGCTAGTTGTTTGGCAAAAATTGAGTCACTCTGCTCTTCCTCTTTATAAAATCTTAGATTCTCTAGTAATATTATATCTCTTGCATCCATAGCACTCACTGCTTTTTGCACTTTTTCACCAACGCAATCATCAATGAATTTCACTTTTTTATTTAGTAACTGCGATAAAGTATCAATTACATTTTTTAGCGACAGATTATTGTCTCTGGCCTTTGGGCGTCCGAAATGCGATATAATAATAATCTTTGCACTTGCATTCACTAAATACTCAATAGTAGGCAATGCTCTCAAAATACGAGTGACGTCACGAATTTCTCCATCTTTTATAGGAACATTGAAGTCAACTCTGAGTAAGACGGTTTTATTGTGAAGATCACAATTTTCTATACTAGGTATATTCATTGTAAAACTAAAGCTATAAAGCCACTATACAGCAGTTTGACCTAAAGTAAAGTTTTAAGTTTACGAACGTTTAAGGAAATTTGCATCCAGATGGTGTCATGAAAGTAGCTGACACTGGTTCACTCTGTAATGGTGTCATCCAAGTAGCCGACACTGGGATCCAGGTTGCTTACAAGCAAATTAGCATAGAAAGTGGTTACAACGTTTTCGATGAGATTGCAGGAACCAGTGTCAGCTACTCGGATGACACCATTCTTTTTTCTGGATCTCAGTGTCAGCTACTTTCATCTGCCACCTGCAAATTGCAATGTTCGTACAGTTATGTGTCACGCTACTTGGATGACACCGTTGAAAGAAATGAACCGCCTTTTCAAAATTGTTTTGAATAGAGGAATAACATTCACAAGTAAAATTTCATATTACCATTTTTTAATTTATGTATTATAATAAGCTTAATCTATAAGAAAAACAAAGTTGGAAAAGTTGGAAGAACTAAGCAAAAACTGGGTGATAAGAACGGGAAGATTTTTATCTTCATTGTTTTTTTTACTGTTGATTGCGCTATCAATACGTAGTTTTTTATTCGAGCCATTTCATATACCTTCTGGTTCAATGAAAAGCACCCTACTTGAAGGGGATTACATTTTTACTAGTAAATATTCATACGGTTACAATAAACACTCATTTCCATTTTCTCCAAACATTTTTAGCGGCAGGATTTTTTATACCCCTCCAAAGCGTGGCGACATAGTAGTTTTCAAACCCACAAGAAATGACAGCATCAGGTTTGTTAAGCGAGTAATAGGAACACCAGGTGACAAAGTGCAAATGATAGAGGGAGAATTATACCTAAATGATCAGAAAGTAGAGCGAAGGCAAATTGAAAGTTTTTTTGATTATGAGTCAAATCGTAACATACCAAGATATATAGAAACGCTTTTAAGTAGCAAGGAGCATGAGATTTTGGTAGATAACATTTCTAATAAGCTATCATATAACACTCCGGTTTATTATGTACCTAACGATCAATTTTTTGTTATGGGAGACAATAGAAATAATTCTTTGGATAGCAGGTTTCCTGAAGTTGGTTTTGTACCAATGGAAAATATCATTGGGCGTGTAAGTATAGTTGGTTTATCATTTAAATTGGGGAAGGTCGATTGGTTACCATTTAATTTCAGGTTACCTGTTGCTCTGAGATTTGACAGGATATTGCATAAAGTTGTGTAAACTCTACCTATCTGTTAATTCACACAATTCTAAAGCAGAACTTTCTAACTCAGCGATAGCGTTGTTAATTTCATTCAAGTCATTGCCTTGTAAAGCGTTTTTTGCGTTTTGTAATAGGTTTTTCAACTTTTGATCAGTGGAAACATTTTCAACTAGATGTATGAGCTTGTTACCGTTAATTTTAGCCTCTGCAAGGGAACGAGCCTTCATATCTTCATCAAAGCTGTTTATTGACTGGTTAACCATATTTTGAACATCAGCTTCACTCAAGCCAAAATTTGAATTTACTTCAACTTTCTGCTCAATTCCAGTAGCTTTTTCTCTTGCAGTAACAGTCAAGATTCCGTCAACGTTAACTGTAAATTCTATTTCAACTCTTGCAGAACCTGCAGGTAGTGGTGGTATACCTTTTAGTTCAAACTGCGCTAGAGATTTGTTATCCTCGATCATTTCACGTTCTCCCTGACAAACGTGAATTTTCATTGCTGGTTGCCCATCAACATAAGTTGTAAACTCTTTTATCTCTGAAACTGGTAGTGGTGTATTTCTTGGTATGATTTTTTCAACTATGCCTCCCATAGTTTCTATGCCAAGTGATAAAGGTAGAACATCAAGGAGAACAGAATGAGCCTGCAAAGCTGCTCCAATGACCACTGCTTTATCTGGATCTGCGTCACTTAGTACTTTATTTCCAAAGAGCTTGACTAGTGAATTTTGAACCAATGGTGTTCTAGTTGCACCACCAACTAAAATTACTCCTTTTATATCATCAATTTTAAGATCTATATCACTTATAGTACGAGTGACTATATTGATAGTCTTATTAACTAAAGGACTTATTGCCTGTTCGAACTTCTCTCTAGTTATTTCACATTCAAATGGCTTGCAGTTAATGTTAAAGCCAAAAGTGCCTGATGCATTTTCACTTAAGTATTCTTTCGCGGTACGGATATTGCAGGTTCCAGCGTTATGTGTTGGAATGACATTAAGGTGTGTTGTCGACTCCTTGTTTAAACCTACTTTTTCTCTATACTTATCAAGTACAATTGAACTCAGAAGATGATCAAAATCATCTCCACCGAGTTTGGTGTCACCACCAACTGCAAGAACTTGAAACACTCCTTGATGTAATTTCAATATTGAAATATCAAATGTTCCTCCACCAAGGTCGTAAACTGCATATATTCCGCTGCTGTTGTTCTTTTCAATGGAGTAAGAAAGTGCAGCAGCAGTTGGTTCATTAACGAGACGAAGAACTTCTATGCCAGCTAATTTTGCTGCATATTTAGTTGCGTTACGTGCTGAATCGTCAAAGTAAGCTGGCACAGTGATCACTGCTTTTTTTACTTCCATTCCTGTAGACTTTTTCACCCTCTTGCATAAAGCTTTTAATATCTCAGCAGAAATCTCAACAGGAGTAAGATACTTCTCCTCTGAGCATTTTACTCTAATAACTTTTTCACTTTCGTTATCTATTTCAAAATTGAGGCCTTCTTTATTTAATTCTTCAACACTTTCACCCATTAAACGCTTTATTGAGTAGATTGCATTTTGACCGACGTCACAGCCAGTTTTCAATGTATTATTTTCATACGAAATAACAGAAGGCAGTAGCTCTCTTCCCTGCTCATCTTTAAATATCTCCACGTTGCCAGCTTTATTTACCATAGCAATTAAAGAGTTAGTAGTGCCAAGATCTATACCAAAAACTACTTCACTTGAATTTGGTTCAGAAATTTGAATTGGTTGCATTCTTTTTCACCTCCTCAAATGACTTATATAAATATTTCAATCTTAAGACTTGTGTAGCAGCTCCATCAAAATTCTTTACAGCAAAAGTGTTAATTAGGTTTTTAACGCAATCTTTTATTTTTTCATCAACCATCCTACTTGCAAATTGTAGATCATCGCAGTCCAGCAAATATTCTCTTATTTCTATTGATTCATTTAGTATTTCAGAATTTAGATGATCCTTTTGGCTTTTCATACCAAAAAGATTCAACAAATGCTCGGCACGTTTTAGAGGTGACTTTAGCACCTGATAAGCTTTGTTAATATTAATTATATTTTTAGATTGTCCTTCGTTTATATCAGTCCTGCTTAGCTCAATATATTTTTTCTCTAACTCATCAAAGCTGATATTGAAAGTTGGTTCAATTTCAAACAATGCAAAATAGTTGCTAGACATGAAAACTCTCTCCACAACCACATTTTCCTTTCTCATTAGGATTTTTGAAAACAAAACCCGATGAAAATTTCTCTTCTACATAATCCATTTCAGAGCCAAGAATAAACATGACAGATTTTGGATCGATCAACACTTTAACTTTTTGGTCATCACTGCAGTTTTCCTCAATTATCGACTCTAAAGGACGAGTATCATACGCATATTCAATATCATATTTTAAACCAGAACATCCTTTTTGTTTAATTAGCACTCTTATTCCTATTGCTTCTTCCGGTTTCTCAAGGTTAGTATGCTTCTTTTGGTCCAATAAATACCTTATCCTTTCTACTGCTTTCGCAGTTATAGTAATAAGTTTTTTATCTTTCTTTATAGCGTTTACTCCTTGATATTCACTCATGCTTTAGTTCTCAATGTCCACCTTTACTTTGTTTGCTTTGATAATCATGAATAGCAGCCTTTATAGCATCTTCAGCAAGCACCGAGCAGTGTATCTTCACTGGAGGTAAAGACAACTCTTCCACTATTTGAGTATTCTTTATCTGTGTAACGTCACTGATGGTTCTTCCCTTTATCATCTCTGTTAACAAGGAACTTGAAGCAATGGCAGAACCACAACCAAAAGTTTTAAATTTTGCATCTTCAATAACACCTTTGTCATTGACCTTTATCTGCAATTTCATTACATCACCGCACGATGGTGCACCAACTAAACCAGTACCAACATTTGGATCATTTTTATCCAGAGAGCCAACATTCCTTGGATTTTCGTAATGATCTAAAATTTTCTCATTATAACTCATAAAATTACCTGTGAACCGCTATTCTACATTATAACATATTTAGGTTAAAAACTAAAGGAAAACAGTCGTTTTACATGTATTTTACTTTCAAAATTCCCGTAAAACGACTGTTTAACTTTACAAATACACATAATACGTGTATTTCTTTACAATCAGCGTCTCTATGTTGTCATAAAGTTTATAATTTAAAAAGGAGTATTCCCTTGAGTTTGTTTAGTAACCTTTATAAAGGCTTGTTAAAAACTTCTTCTCGCTTTAGCGACGGGGTGAAAAGTATTTTTTCTGGCAAAAAAAAATTAGATCAGTCGCTTTTAGATGAGCTAGAAGAATTGCTAATTAGCATGGATATTGGTCATAAAACTTCCAAGTTGATTATTGACAGGCTCACAAGCATCAAGTTTGACAAGGAAGTTGAACATAACATTATCACACAGCAGTTAATGAACGAAATAGAAGCTATATTAAACCCTGTCGTGCAACCGTTAATTTTAAACAGAAAACCACATATAATAATGGTATGTGGAGTAAATGGTAATGGTAAAACCACAACTATAGGTAAGCTCGCATATAAATATAAGGAGATGGGAAAGTCCGTTATGCTTGTTGCATGTGATACATTTAGAGCTGCTGCTAGTGAACAATTAAACATTTGGGCAGAACGTTCTGATTGCTTGATTGTTACTGGAGAGCATGGTAGCGATTCTGCGAGTGTGGCATATAGAGCTGTAAGTCAAGCTATAAAAGATAACGTTGATGTTGTTCTAATTGACACAGCAGGAAGGCTGCAAAATAATGTGAACCTTATGGAGGAGTTATCAAAAATATATAGAACGATAAAGAAATTGGATGACACTGCCCCTCATGATGTTATTTTAGTTCTTGACGCAACTACCGGCCAAAATGCTTATAGCCAATTAGAGGCATTTAGTAAGATGGTTAGTGTTACAGGGTTAATCATAACAAAGCTAGATGGCACTGCTAAAGGCGGAGTAGTAATTGGACTTGCAGAAGCTTATAAGGTAAAGTTACATGCTATAGGAATTGGTGAAAGTATAGAGGACTTAAAGGAGTTTACTAGTAAAGAGTTTGCTGAAGCATTATTTAATTGTAATTAAAAATTTCTCTTAATTCCCTTACGTGACTAAGCTTGATTATCTCAATATCATGAGAAGAGTAATTACCATTTTTAGGCATAATTGCTTTTTTGAATCCTAACTTTTGTGCTTCTTTTAGTCTAAGATCAGCATGCGAGACATTCCTAATTTCTCCAGAAAGTGCAACTTCACCGCAGATTATTGAAGAAGTTGGCAGCGGTAAATTTACTACACTTGAAATAAGGGAAGCAGCAACAGCAAGATCAGCCGATGGTTCCTGTATTTTGAGTCCCCCTGCAATGTTTAGGTATACCTCTTTATCATGCAAAAACATTTTACAGCGAGCATTTAGCACCGCGATGATCATAGCCAATCGATTAATATCCCACCCAACTACTGCCCTTCTTGGGGTTGCCATATTAGTCCCTGCTATTAATGCTTGCACTTCCATTAAAATTGGTCTTGAACCTTCAATTCCTGCAAATACGACGCTGCCAACTACTTCTCTGTCATGGGCCATCAGAAACAATGATGATGGATTATCAACAGGCACAAGTCCTGCTTCAGACATCTCAAAAACACCAATTTCATTTGCAGGGCCAAATCTATTTTTAATAGTACGCAAAATACGATATTGATTGCTATTTTCACCTTCAAAATATAATACCGTATCCACCATATGCTCCAAAGTTTTAGGTCCAGCTATTTGTCCATCCTTAGTTATATGACCAACTATTAAAAGAGAAATACCATATTGTTTCGCAAGAATGGTTAATTCATGAGCGCAAGTACGAACCTGAGTTACAGTGCCTGGTGCCGATGTAATTCTGCTATCATACATTGTTTGTATAGAGTCAATTACTAAGAATTTAATACTTTTATTTTCCTTTATTGTTGCTACTACATCAGTTAAAGACACTGTAGATAAAAGCTTAATTTTAGGTTCATTTATCTTAAGACGCTTTGCTCTTAAACTCACCTGCTCTAAAGATTCCTCGCCGGATACATAAAGACATTCAAAAGAGGAAAGTTGCACAACATTAGCTGCAATTCTAAGCAAAAGGGTGGATTTTCCAATACCAGGTTCGCCTCCAATTAGAATGCTAGCACCTTGAACGATACCCCCACCAAAAACTCTATCTAATTCTTCTACTCCTGTTAGAAAACGACTTGGAGTGATAATTTCGCTACCAGATAACGTCTTTATTAAAATTGGCGCAGATATACTTCTTTTGCCCGTTTTTACTGCTATTTCTTCAACAACTGTATCCCAATTGTCACATGCAATGCACTTTCCTACCCACCTACCAGTGCTGTAACCACAGGATTGACATACATATACAGTTTTCATCAAAGCCAAAATTATTTTGTTGTAATTGTAATAAAAATTAGCTGAATAGGCGAAGTAAATCTAAACACTGAGTCTCACAAACGTTTTGGTGCAAAGATAATTGTCATAAGTTGTGCCATTTAAATTCGTGCACAATAATTGCACGAACGCTTCCCTCTAGGATCCAAGTAGCCCATTCTCCTGTCATTCCAGTAGCATCATTTTTTTGTCATCCGAGTAGCCCCTTTTTTGTCATCCCAGTGCCCAGAGACTGGGATCCAGGAAACTTAATTGCAAGTAATGCATTGGGTTTGGTGAACATGGGTTTTGCGTTATAGAATGAAGCACTTTTGGTGAATTTGTAAAGAAAACTGTGTCCCAGTGGGCTTTGTTGCATCGCTCAAGTAAAAAGAACTGGCAGTTACTGACAAAATTCATTATAAATAGCCATTTAGCTGTTGAAGAAAAAATATGCCACAAAAAATGAGAGTCAGTAACTGCCATGAATATAACAAATTTCTCCAAGAAAGAGGAAGCATTTTTTGTTATATCAATGATGCCATAGAAAATTGGTACGAGAATTGTCCAAAAATGCAGGGCGGCAACTATATTTATAGTGATAAAGTTGTGATTTTGGTGCATATAATCGTCAGTTTCTTTAGAATTGGTTTAAGACAAACAGTCGGGTTTATAAAAGGGTATTTGCAACAAATAGGAAGAGATTTGGCAGTTATCAGCTATTCACAAGCATCAAAAGAAACTTAATATTAAGATAAATGATTGCAGAATTGATAAAAATAATATGGAAGATATCGAAATTGCTATAGACAGTACAGGAATTAGTATATACAACAACACACAGCAAGGAAAATAGCACTGACAGAAAATATCGTGGCTATGAGAAAACGAGAAAATTGCACGTAATGTTGAATATAAACAACAAAAAAGCCATAGCTGTAAAATACAGTAACGGTGTCTACTCTGATCACTATGGAGCTTGTGATTTGCTAAAAGAAGTTGATTTTCAGCATGCCATAAAAGCACTATATGCAGATAGAGCATGTGATAGGCACAAGTTTTATAAGTTGTGTAACGAATATGATATAAAGACAAAAATTCCACCAATAAACAATGCGGCAGAACATCCAGAAATAGATTATATGTCTGACAGGAATGCTGCTATTACGTTAATAAAATTATACGGTGAAGATGGCATGAAAGAATGGAAAAAAGAAGTAAATTATGGGAAAAGATCTTATATTGAAGGGTTTTTCTCAAGATTAAAGCAAATATTCGGATTTAGTTTTAGGAATAAATCTGAGATAAATCGAGAAAAAGAACTGCTAATCAAATGCTATTTGCTTAATAAATTCACTGATATTGGTATGGCTAAATTTGAGATAGTTACATGAATTTACCATAAATCACCATCTCATAAAGTGTGATGCAACAAAGCCATCCCAGTTTCAAGCACTGGGATGACGTAATACGGTTCTTGGATGACAAAGAAGGGCGGGGAAAACTCTGTAGTCAGCAGATTTTCAATCAGGAACAGCCAAAGATCTCTCTAAGATGTCAGTTTCTTTTGTATCTGCAACTTTACCGTCCTGATCGAATGAAATTTGCAGAGACTTACTGCTATACTTCCTTTTTCCTAAGAAGTTAGCTTGTTTAATTTTATATGAGACATAGTACCAAACATTGTCATCGAACTTTGATACTAATGTTGGTGATCCTAAAGTGTGAACCACTTTTTCTTTATCGTCACCTGCTTTTATCTTGCTCCACAATTCAACACTAATGCCAGGAGCTCCGTGGTTGTGAATAGTGTGTGTGCAGCTCACTGTAAATAATAAAATAAAAGATATTAATACTCGCATTTCTGTTGATAAATTACTTGAAGCTATAATACACTAATAAATTACCTGCCGTCAAATTTCAAAAAGTTAAATTGACCGATTCTCAATATCACTTAATATAATATTTACTTTAGAAAATAATAGGTGTCTTATGTCATTGTTAGAAGCAGATCCAATATACAAACCTTTTAATTACCCTTGGGCGTATGATGCGTGGCTGCAGCAACAAAGAATCCATTGGATACCTGAGGAAGTTCCGCTTGCTGATGACGTGAAGGATTGGAAAACTAAACTTTCAAACGTAGAGAAAAATCTACTAACTCAGATTTTTAGATTCTTTACTCAAGCGGACATTGAAGTAAATAACTGCTACATGAGGCATTATTCAAATATATTTAAGCCAACAGAAATATGCATGATGCTTGCAAGTTTTTCCAATATGGAAACCATACACATTGCAGCTTATTCTTATCTTTTAGACACAATTGGCATGCCAGAAAGCGAGTATCAAGCATTTTTAAAGTATGATGCTATGAGAAAGAAATATGAATACATGCTGGAATTTGAGGAAAGTAAAAAACACGATAAAAAACATGTAGCTAAAACTCTAGCAGTGTTTGGTGCATTTACCGAGGGGTTGCAGTTATTCGCATCGTTTGCAATTTTGCTCAATTTCCAACGCTTTGGAAAAATGAAAGGCATGGGGCAGATAATCGCCTGGTCAGCCCGTGATGAAACTTTGCACACCAATTCAATTATTATGTTATTTAATACATTTATTAAAGAGAATAATGAAATTTGGGACAACGAGTTTAAAGAGGAATTATATTCTGCATGCCGCACTATTGTTGAGCTTGAGGACGAATTCATAAAGCTTGCCTTTGATTTAGGAGATGTTGAAGGACTATCCGCAGAAGAAGTGCGCAATTACATACGCTACGTAGCAAACAGACGGTTAATGCAATTAGGTCTTGAGTCCATATATGATATCAATGATAATCCTATTCCATGGCTCGATGAAATACTAAATGGCGTTGAACATACGAATTTCTTTGAAAATAGAGTAACAGAGTATAGTCGTGCAGCAACTCAAGGCACATGGGAGGAGGCTTTTACTGAAAACGACACGAATAATAGGTGAGTGCTAATTTCACTCTTCTTTGTCATGCAAGTAGCTGACACTGGAATCAGTTTTTTGATCGAGAATGTTGTATAGTGCATAATCAATTTTCCTGCATCGAAGTAGTCAAGGCACTGGGATCTAATAGATAATATTCGTGCAGTACGCGCGGGAGTAACAAAAGCTGCTTGTCTTTCATAATGTTTCGTAGCAATAGGCAGTTTTGCTTTACTTAACAACTAACTTACCATATATATGTCCATAGGACATTTGTATATAAGAACGTGCTACAACTATTAATTTTACTCACGGTCATCACTTCAGTTGCATTCTTTGGTCATTTAGTTCCAATGGAAGCAAAAACCTTCTTGTACTCAACGAGCCTGAGTATAAAAGAGGTTTTGCTATTTATAATGCCTTTTATTATTTTTGCGTTAATCTTTAGCAGTGTTAACAATCTTAAGCAGTCAGCTATAAAGTTTATATTGTTACTTATTATAATGATCTTCTTATCGAATCTGGCTTCAAGTTTAATAGCTTATTCTGTTGGGCATTTTATCATACAAAACACTTATTCAATACAAGATATAACGTATGAAGAAACAATTGTTCCTTTATGGTCGTTTAGGCTTCCGCTACTCCTTTCTAACTTTCATGCTCTTGCTTGTGGATTTGTGTCCAGCATAGTAGTGTCTATACTGCTACCTAAGAAAAGCAAAGAGCTTTCGAACAAAATGTTAGATTTAACTCTCTTTATTTTGAAGACGTTTTTGACGCCGATTATTCCAATATTTGTACTTGGGCTTGCTTTAAAAATGCAGCATGATCAAGTTTTATCTATAATATTTAAGAATTACTCAATAATTTTTATTATTATAGCATCTGCAACCTACCTTTATGTTTTCCTCTTATATGGAGCAGCAAATTCATTCAAGATCACAAGCTGGATAGCTAGTATAAGCAATATGATACCGGCATCTATTACTGCGATGAGTACAATGTCTAGTAATGCAACTATGCCGCTTACTCTTGAAGGAAGCAAAAAAAATGTAAAGCAACCTGATATAGCATCGTCTGTTATACCAATAACTGCTAGCTTCCATTTAGTAGGTGATTGCTTTTTTGTTATAATATTATCAATGGTAATTACTTCTGGTTATTTATTGTCCACAACGGACTATATAACTTTTCTTCTCTATTTTTTGTTATTTAAGTTTGCTATCGTTGCAGTGCCGGCAGGAGGAATTATGGTAATGCTACCTATTCTTGAGAAATACCTCAAATTTTCTCCAGAAATGCTTTCGTTAATCACAGCCTTGTATATAGTGTTCGATCCAATAATCACTTCAGCAAATGTTATGGGTAATGGTGCCTTTACTATGATGTTTACAAAACTCTATGATAAGCTTAAGTAATGTCTATTTTAGCGATTGATACTGTAGGTACTGGTAGTTCAATAGCAATAGTTGATTATGATGGTAATTGTTTTGTAGAGCGCAATTCCGCCAGCAACAATCATGTAGAATCATTTTTTCAAATTCTGAATACTTTGTTTGATCAGCACAATTATAATTATGATAAAATAGATCATTTAGCGGTAGTAGTTGGACCAGGAAGTTTCACTGGAATTAGAGTTGGTATATCAGCAGCACAAGGTATAAATCTTGCTACAAATAAGCCATTATACGGAGTTAATGCGCTGGAAGTTCAAGCTTACACAATATCTTTGCTTTGTACGAATAGCAAAAAAAATATCAGAGCTATAATCAAAAATGCTCAAGGGTTTTATACGCAGTTATTTGATTTCAATTTATTGCCTCTATCTGGTCCAGCTGCAGCACGTGACCCTGGATCCAAGTGTCACGCTACAAGCAGTGACTGCATTACACATATGGATTGCAATTTAAATGCTAGCCATGCAGGACTATTGGTTCATTATAGACTGAAGAACAAGCAAAAATTAAATGAAGTTGAGGCTCTATATTTAAATAAGCCTCAGTATATGAAATCATTATAGACTATTCTTTCGCGTACATACAATGTGGCTAAGCCTGTGCATCTGGTTTACTATCTCTTGAGCTACTTCTTTTATACTCATATCTGAATTTTCTATCTCTATGGCACTCGGTGGTATAAATAAATTGTTAATCCTAAATTGCTCTATCATGCTATTTACATTAGTCACCTTCCTATTTTTTCTTTGCCTTTTTAATGCAATACGCTTTTGTAATGTCGGTAGATCACACCTAAGTACCACAGGAAGGATTTCTGTGTTCATTTTTTTACTAAGCCTTACTATTGAATCATACATCCTCATGTTCTGGTCATTATTTTCCATCAACCCATCAATAAATATGTAATTTTTTGAGTGAATCGGATAATTTTCTATTACCTGAAGCATAATTTGCATAATGCCATATATTCTATCTTGAACTTCTTGAGGTATTTGATCACGTTCAAAGACACCATTGTATATAGAGCAAACTTGAACATTGTTATAGAACTTACTATTTACAATTAATGCGTCTATCATATTAGACAATTCTATTGCTGTGGAAAGTTTACCACTTCCTGAAAGACCAGAGAGATATATGAAAAATCCTGCTGGCTGTTTTTTTGTGTTAATATTTACCATATTATTTTCAATCTTGAAACTTACATTTATAATAACATAAAAATAAAGCTTTAAAACATATGAAATATTACATAGAAAATTATTTTTATAGTTAAGATATTATGTAATTTAGAAACATAAATTCTGTATATAAACTCTATAATAACGATAACTATTTTTAAGCAAGCTACAACACAAAAGTGTTTGGTATTCAGAAAGCAAGACAGAGTGGCATAGACTTATTAGTTTACTACAAGCCTTTTTTCGTGTATAAATCTTCAGAAGATTCTAACAGAGGATTGTGTTGTTAACAAAGAGCAGAGTAAAAAGGGATCTAGTCTATGCCTATCAGATTTTGTCTTACCTTAAACTGGATGATCATACATATACTCACCTCTCGGTATGTTCTGAAGATCAAAAGTCGTTTTATATTTACCCATTTGGTATACGCTTTGACGAAGTGAATGAAAATTCATTGATGAGAGTATCACTAGATGGAAATGTGATTGAGGGTACAGAATATCAATATAATAAAACTGGCTATATAATTCATGGTTTTGTTTATCAAACAAGAAAAGACATTCAAGCAATTTTTCACCTGCATACACCTTCTATTGTAGCAGTTTCTTCTCTAAAAGATGGACTACTTCCAATAAGTCAATGGGCACTGCACTTTTACAATAAAATCTCTTACCATAATTATAATTCCCTAGCACTTAGCAATACAGAAGGAAAGAGGTTAATAGCTGATCTGAAAGAAAATTTTGTCATGTTAATGTGCAATCATGGATCTATAACGTGTGGTCGGACTATACAAGAAGCAATGTTTTACACGTATCATTTAGAACGAGCGTGCAAAACTCAATGTTTAACGTTAGCAATGAATAGGGAGTTATCAATTCCAAGTGAAGAAATTTGCTCAAAAGCTGTAAAGGATCTCCTATCTTTTGAAAGCAATCTTGGTGAGAGGGATTGGCACGCATGGGTTAGACTAATTAAAAGTAAGTTGTAAGAGGCTTTCGCACTACTATCTGTCATCCAAGTAGGGAGTCATACGCGTCAAGTTAAGAGGTTATGAGCAAATTTAGAGAGGTTAAAGTGGATACTCTGACCTTACCCAGAAAAAGTAGAGAGAAAGTTAAGACGTTTTTGGAGTAAAATAAAACGTTTTTTCAAAATATGGCAAATAGAAGGGAATATACAGCAGGATTCAAATTAGAAGCTGTTAAGCTGGTTAAAGAAACAGAAGTACAAAAATAGCAAAAGATCTAGGCATAGATGGCAGTATGTTAAGTAAATGGGTAGGAAAATATGATGGAAAAATGTCAGAAGCATACGCATTTCCAGACAAAGGCTCCTTATGACAAAGAAAGATTTGATCTAAAAAAAGAACTAGCAAGAGTAATAAGAGAAAGAGACATTAAAAAAAAGCCCTGACCAAACAAAAAGAGTAAAGTATTCTTTTATATAGAAATTGCTATAAAATACAGGAACTATGTAGGGTTTTAGACATATCTGCTGGTGGTTATTATAAATGGGTTGCTAAGGGAAAAAGCAGTAAGGAATTAGCAAGAGATGGGCTTCTAGCAGATATTCAAAAAGGGCATCCAAATGCAGATCCCTAAAATTCACGCTGAATTAAAAGCTTTAGGCAAAAATTATAACATCAAAACAGTACAAAGTGTTATGCAGAAAAATGGTATTCGGGCTATATTGAGAAGAAAATTTAAAACTAAGAAGCAACAAACGGACAATAGAGTCGTAGCTCTCAATATATTAGACCAAAACTTTATTGTTGATCAACCAAATAAAATATGGGATTACTTATATAAAAACCAAAGAAGGATGGCTATATTTGGCAGGATCTATATTCACGCATGGTAGTTAATGAGCAGTTCAATAAATAAACAATTAGGTTGTTGACTCTTTATTGATGGCCGTTAATAAGCGCAAACCCGATAAAAATCTGCTGTTACATAGCGATCAAGGGTCACAGTATACCTCTCAAAATTACCAATTTCTATTGAATACAAAAAACATCATTTCCAGCATGAGCCATAAGGGATGTTGTTACGATAACTCTGTTGCAGAAAAGTTCACTCAAAAGGGAGCTGCTTATTGATACTTCTCGCTCAACAAACCAGAACTGCCATATTTGAATACATAGAAATCTTTTATAACAAACAACGTAGTCATTCTACTATTAATTATTGCATTCCTGCACAATTTGATGCATCATTCTCATGACAAAAACGTCTTAACTTTCTCTCCACTTTTTCTGGGTAAGGTCAGATAAAGTAGAACCACCAAGTGAAAAATATATGCTAATTAGTACAACATCAGAGCTAGAAGATACGTGTGAAGAATTAATAGCAAAAAAGCCGAAATTTATAGCAGTTGACACGGAGTTCATTAGAAATAATTTAACCTACTACCCAAAATTATCGTTAATTCAAATTTCTTACGGAGAGAAGAGTTTTATTGTAGACGCATTAGTGCCAGAAATTGATTTATCATTCATTAAGAAAATAATGCTAAATCAGGGGATAACCAAAGTGTTTCATAGCTGCCGGCAGGATATAGAATCCTTACTCACTGTGTTTAAATGTATTCCCACTCCCATTTTTGATACCCAAGTTGCCGCTATGTTTTGTCATTATTATCATGACTTTATTGGTTACTCAAAAGTAGTAGAGCAATATCAAGGAGTAGTGCTGGATAAAATTAAAGCTAAAAATTCAGATTGGTTAAGGCGTCCGTTGTCCGAGGATCAGTTAGACTATGCAATAAACGACGTGGTACACCTATATGACTTATACCAAATATTGTGCAATAAACTTGAAGAAAATAATAGGATGTGTTGGTTTCAAGAAGAGATGGAATCAATAGTTAATATAAATAAGTATTTACATAGTCCAAAAGATGCATGGAAGAGAATTAAATTTAATTATGAAGCAAATCCAAGATTGTTATTAACTGTTAAAGCAGTTAGTGAATGGCAAGAGACCTTAGCACAGCGCTATAATATGAATCGTAATAAAGTAATTAATAATGCTGTAATAGCTGGTTTTATTGAAAAAAATGTAGAGCATGTTGATGAGATTTTAGATGATCTCAAGAGGAATGCAAAAAATATAAAAGATGCAGATTTACTAGAGTTTGTGAATATTTTTAATGAAAATGAAAAAAATTGGATGCAGCAAAACAACATCTTACCGAATAATTATGACAAATCTGTATTCGATATAGTCTCAATTATTTTAGATAGTAAATGTAAAGAAAGTAACATATCAAGGAAATTAGTTTCTTCAAAAGATGAGTTAACCGGGTCAATATCTGGTCAGATAGATAAACTATTCAAGGGGTGGAGATACGATTTTTTTGGCAGGTCAGTTGAATCATTTTTGAACACAAGCTCAAAATTTGAGATTTCAGCAGTGAAATCCGCAAATAATACAACTAAAATTCGGAGTAATTTGGTGGAGAATAACTGTTGCTAAAGTAACTTAGATTTATCAACAATCGTCATTCCGCTGCTTGTTAGCGGGATCTAGAGATACCGCGGCGGTATGGCGGTTCGCGGCAGTATGAAGATAACCTCGTCATCCCGCTGCTTGTTAGCGGCCAAGAGATACTGCGGCGGTATGACGTAGAGCTACGTGTTGAGGTTTAATGAATCCACTATTTTTTTTATTTGAGAAAAAACATACTCTTTGCTTACACTGGTGTCGATAATAAAGTCACTCATCTTCCTTTTCTCCTCAATAGATAACTGAACATTGAAGATTAAATTTAGCTTTTCTTTATCTATGTTGCGTTCGTTAAGTCTTTGAGCTTGCACAACGCTATCTGCATAGATAAAAATAATAAGGTCACAGTATGAATGAAATTTTGTTTCTAATAGAAGTGGCACATCTAAAACTAAAAGCTTTCTATCGATCTTTTTTTCCTTGGCAATAAAAAATTCTAATTCACGCAGCACAGCAGAGTGAACCAAAGATTGAAATTGTTTCCAATTTTCATCGTAGGCTAAGAAATATTTAGACAGTACTGTTCTACCTATTTCACCATTTACTACCACTCCAGGAAAATTTTTTTCTGCATAACTTATTATGCTTTTATCCACTTTATAAAGTTGGTGTACAACAGAATCAGCATCAAACACAGCAGCACCAAACTCTTGAAAGCAATTAGCTACAAAGCTCTTTCCTACCCCAATTCCGCCTGTTAGACCTATGATCATATAGCAAAATACATTAGACTTCTTTCGAAACTATATTACAGTAGCTGCTGTGTCTACTCAAAACCCAAATTTGGCTATGCAGAGGCTCTGATGATATAAGAAAAAATAAACAGCTATTATTTTTTTAGTAATTAAGTAAAATAGAGTGAAAGATTGTGAGAAAGTTTTGAAAAATAAGATAAAAAAGATAGTAATTTCAGGAAAGGAAGTGTGGCCAATCATTGAGGGCGGCAAAGGCATCGCAATCAGTGATGGAAGGTCAAGTGGAGCATTTGCTGCAGCAGATGCTGTGGGTACGTTTTCTGGTGCAAATGCTAAGCTTATTGATGATAATGGTGAGTTAGTGCCGCTGATTTACAAAGGCAAAACAAGAAATGAAAAACACAGTGAATTGATTGAGTATAGTATTAAAGCTGGAATCAGTCAGGCAAAAATAGCGAATGAAATATCAAAAGGTCATGGAAGAATACATATGAATGTGCTTTGGGAGATGGGAGCAGCAGAACGCGTGCTTCATGGCATATTAGAAAAAGCAAAAGGCTTAGTTCATGGTATTACCTGCGGTGCTGGTATGCCTTATAGGCTTGGAGAGATTGCAGCTAAATATCAGGTTTATTATTACCCTATTGTCTCATCGGTGCGTGCTTTTAAAGCATTATGGAAGCGTACTTACCAAAGAATATCTTCCTATTTGCTTGGTGGAGTAGTGTATGAAGATCCATGGCTTGCTGGAGGGCACAATGGACTCAGTAACAGTGAAGACCCAGAGCTACCACAGGCTCCATTTGAAAGAGTTGCAGAGCTTAGATCTTTCATGAACGAGATCGGTCTTTCAGAAACACCAATTGTTATGGCAGGAGGAGTGTGGCATTTGAAAGATTGGGAACATTGGTTTGACAATCTGCAAATTGGACCAATAGCTTTTCAGTTTGGCACTCGTCCACTTTTGACGAAAGAAAGCACAATTTCTGCAGAGTGGAAAAAGAAGCTACTCACTTTAGAAGAAGGTGATGTATTTTTAAATAAATTCAGTCCAACAGGGTTTTACTCATCTGCAGTAAAAAATAACTTCATACATGAGTTGCAGAAACGTAATTCACGTCAAATAAAGTTTTCAGAAAATGCCAGCGAAGAATTTAGTAGTGAATTTGCAATGGGTAGCAGAGGTAGGAAGATCTACCTTACTTCAAAAGACAAAGAGCTGGCAAATACATGGACTAAAGCAGGGTATACAGAAGCAATGAAAACTCCAGATACAACTGTCATTTTTGTGACGCCAGGCAAATTTGCAGAGATAAGAAAAGATCAAATCAATTGTATGGGATGCTTAAGTCATTGTTTGTTTAGCAATTGGAAGGATCACGGCGATCATTCAACAGGACGAAAGCCAGATCCACGGAGTTTTTGTATACAAAAAACACTGCAAAACATTATACATGACGGCGATATTGAAAATGAACTCATGTTTTCCGGGCACAATGTGTACAAATTTAAGCAAGATCCGTTTTATGAGAATGGCTACGTACCGACAGTAAAAGAGCTGGTGGAAAGGATATTAACTGGGTATTAAGTTATGGTTGATTTGACAAGAAGACGTTACTTTGTTATAATAAGTATTTATTAATTTAGTCTTAACTTAAGAGGGTATTTATGGT
The DNA here is from genome assembly GCF_964027115.1 of Wolbachia endosymbiont (group A) of Myopa testacea. Taxonomy (NCBI): domain Bacteria; kingdom Pseudomonadati; phylum Pseudomonadota; class Alphaproteobacteria; order Rickettsiales; family Anaplasmataceae; genus Wolbachia; species Wolbachia endosymbiont (group A) of Myopa testacea. The sequence goes on along the minus strand of NZ_OZ034729.1, from coordinate 320,934 downwards.
AGCAAGTGATAGTGTTTTAAAAAGGTATGCGTTAGCCTATATAAAGAAATCAGGTGGTAACAGTGATGTTAAAGAGTTTTTGCGGTATTTTAACAATACACGGAATTTAACTTGGGACGAGGATACATTTGCAGAGGCGTATAAAGAGCATACACGTCTAAACTCAACTAATAGACGCAATACAGAAAGCAGAAATAATCGATATAACGCAGGGAATAACAGGCAACCTACAGGCCCTCAGGTTACACACGTACATGTACACAATGATAAATGATAGAGGTTTAGATTTTTGGGATTATTTACTACTTCGCAGCCTGTTTGGTGGTCATACTACAGTTATAAATAACCCTGGTTTCAGTAGTGGTAGCCATCAAAGCAGAGAAGATAAGAAAAAAGACTCGGAAGACAGTAGAAAGCTATTAGCTTTAGGTATGGTAGCTGCAGTTGTGTGTTTTGCTTTCCATGCTGGTATGTGTTTTTGGTATAACAGCAGCAGAAAAGCGGCTAGAAAAGAAGAAAAAATAGATTATCTTGATAATAAGCTTAAGATGCTTAGGAATATAGAATTTGCGGTTGGCGCTGTTTCTTTAGCGGCTTTGGTAGCTTGTGCTGTTTATCCAGTGTTACCAGTGTGGGGTTTAGTTATCCTTGGCGTTAATTCTCTCGTATGTTTTGCTGGTGGTTTAGCTTTTCATATGAAGCATGAGAAAGAATCAGATAATATTGAGAAGGCTAAAGGAGCGGTAAGAAGCTATCTTCAGGGTACTTCTCCAAGTGCTCCTTTCGGTAATTTTATCGAAAATGTTTGCTCGTTTACAATCAATTTTCCTGGATCCCAGTGTCTGGGCACTGGGATGACACCCTACTTAACCGTCATACCGCGATTCATTCGCGGCATCTCATCCGCTAACAGTAGCAACTGTTCTCCCAATGGCGTCAACTTAAGAGCCTTCATTAGCAAACTCTCCTAAAGACATGATGACGTTTAGGCTTATCTACTTTATCGCGGCTATACAATCTTCCCGGTCGGATCTTAACTTTAGCGCGTATACTTGCTCTATCAAAAAGGGCTTGAAAGTTTTTTGGCGCAACAAGCACTTGATAAAGTTTCTGTCTCATCACACCAAATAAAACTGAAAAATTTAAACGATACTCAGCAATTTGATCTGGGTTCCAAGGCCCTTGTGCATCACACATATGAAGCGATAATATATTGCACATGACCAAGTTTGCCCAAAATTCTTGTAATACAGCCTCTAAATTTACCCCAGAAAAATTCTCTAACTCTGCTCCTACTTTGAGTCGTTTATAGCACTCCTCTATGTGCCACCTTAATACATAAGCTTTACTGATATCTTCCAAAGTAAATTTTTCTCGATCAAAAAGTGAAGTAACCAATACCTCTGTTTCTCCGTTGGCTAATGTCAGCACTATAACTCTTACTTTCTGTCCTTTCATTTTCCAATATAAAATCAAAATCTAATTCGCCAGCGTTCCCATAGCTTGCTATAATTTCTTTCTTGCAAGCGAAAAATAAAATCTACTTCCAAATCATCATGCTGCTGAATGAATTTTACTGAAGACGATCATAGATAAATAATAATTTCTCTTGATTTAATGAACGCATTTGAGTGATAACTTCTGGTAATTGCTCTTCCGCCAACGTTTGTTCACCTATATTCCAAGCCGCAAGACGAGCACTACAAATCAGCGAAGTACACAAATCAACAAACAAATTGCCAATGGTGGCATTGTGCCTGTTGTTCCATTTGGTTTAAAGCGGCCAAACTCGGATACAATTTCCTCAGAGCTGGGTAATCTCATACCAGAACCATCTGCTGCAATAAGTCTATAGCCTCTCCAAGTTCCATACTCAGGTTCATCCTGATAGGCTGTTTGGATGCTTAGCTCTAATAATTCTTGAAAGCCTGTATGGCAAATCTTATACCTTGCTTTAGAAAAAGCTTGCTTTGAGGGTGGAGTTTTACATGTCAACGGCTCCATAAGTTCACATTCTATTCCCAAACTTTTTTTAACTAACTTTAAAATCATAGAAAATACTGTCGAAAAAGGAAGTTTTCTTGTTCGTGTAAAACTGTTTTTTCCAACACAATGGATTTTCTGAAAAGTTTTCGAGTATATTGCATTTTTAATTTGTAAGATAAGATCTTTTCCTTTTTGCATGCCTCACCTAAAACGACACATTTTAAACTTTTTTGTTGCAATAAAATAGAAACAAAAGTGCTGTCTCTTGTAGTATTTTACTCCTTAACATCCCTTAAGTTGACGCCATTGCCTGAACGGATACAATTATTCAACCATATTTTTGAAGATAGCTAGTTTCTGTATTTATTTTAAATTGAAGAAAGCTCAAATGAAAGATCGTGCTTTGCTAAAATCACAGAATGCAGTCTGGTTACATTACTCTAGCTATACGCAACAACTTTACTTTCAACAATTTTATTAGCAATAATACGACTTTCACAATCAATATTTATTATATCAGATAGTGAATTAATATCAGTGTAACTATCAAAACTTTCCATTGTTGATTCCACTACCTCTACTATTTTTAAAAAGCCAATTCGTGACTTCAAAAATTCATTAACAGCTATTTCATTTGCAGTATTGAGCACAATACTGTTTGTTTGTGGAGCAGAAGAGTTTAACACTGCCATGCTAAGCTTTAGCGCAGGAAAACGCTTATGGTCTGGTTCTTGAAAGGTCAATTTTCCTTGCTTTGTTAAATCTAATTTACGATTTAAAGCTGATCTTTCCGGCCAAGACAAAGCATATGAAATAGGAATTGCCATGTCAGTTTCTGCAAGCACAGCAAAGTTGAACCCATCCTTATAAGTTACAATTCCATGTACTATTGACTCAGGATGCACTATTGCTTCAATTTTATCCGGGCTGATGTTAAACAAGTTATGTGCTTCTATTATCTCTAGTACCTTATTCATCATTGTTGCACTATCAACTGAGATTTTCCTTCCCATATTCCAAGTGGGGTGACTAAGCGCCTGATCTACCATGACATTTCTTAATTGCTCAGAACTATAGTTTAAGAATGGTCCACCAGAAACAGTAAGTATGATCTTTTCTACGCATTTGTCGTCATTTTGCAAAACTTGAAAAATTGCGTTGTGTTCAGAGTCGATAGGGATTATTTGTACGTTTTTTTCTTTAGCTTTTTTGAGTAATAACTTTCCACCGCAAACAATGCTTTCTTTGTTTGCTAGTGCAATGACTTTAGTACCGCTTTCTATGATGTGCATAACTGGTTCAAGGCCTGCAATGCCAATTATTGCAACAACTGAGAGATCAACAGGTATGGTAGCAATATTTGTAGCGCCAATTGCTATTTTTACATCTGTACCAAGTAGGTTTTCTCTTAAATCTTTGTAAAACCTTTCATCGGAGATAGCAACGTATTTTGCATTCAGCAGTTTTGCTTGGTGTGCCAGTAGAGCAAAGTCTGAGTGGGCACTTAGTGCTTCCACTTGGTATTCTTCTTTTCTCCTTGAGAGCAAATCTACAGTCTTTTTTCCAACACTTCCTGTTGATCCTAAAACTGAAACCTTTTTCACTAAGACAAACTCACAACAATAGCAACTTTTCTTATTAGGTCTTCTCGCATACTATTCAGCAGTTTTTAAGCGTTTAACCAAGTTCATGTCCGTGGTCATCGCCAACAGATGGTGAAGGACCAGGTGAAAAAGATTGACCATGGTGATCACCTGCGTCATGCATGTCTTGCAAACCATCAGCATTATGAGCCATTTCATTATTGGCATGAGGGTAATCATCTGAGTGAGGTCCCTCATCACCATGAGCCATATCCATTCCTTCTGATGGCATATCTTCCCCACCTCCACCTGAAAAATGTTCTCCAAGGCTTTCAAGAAATTTTATGCCAAACATATTACCTGATTTTCCAAACAGTGTTACTAAACTACTGCCACTTACCAAACTTTCAAACACGTTACTATAAGCAGCAATTGCTCCTTCATGAAAGTTGAACAACCATTTCATTCCATCTACGACTGTTGAAACAGAGTCACTATGACCAAGACCAAAACCACTTTTCTCACTAGCGGCTTCTTGGTGTTGCTGCTGCGCTTGCCATTCTGCAATATTTGGACCTTGAGCTTCACTCATAAATTTTTACTCTCAACCTTAAGCTATTATTTTATCACAAATATTGCAAAATATCAATAGAGCTTTTGAATATAGCTAATACAAACAATTTCTGTCATCTTATATAGGACCCAGTTTGAAAAAATCCGAATTCCAATGTCTGCTACCTTATATAACGAATGAATTTCTTTATATATTCGTTATTAGTATTTTGTATTTCCTGAACAGTTCCATTGGAAATGATCTCCCCTTCATGTAATACTGCTATTTTATCAGCTATTTTAAATGCGCTATGAATATCATGTGTAATCGTGATAATTGTAGTGTTAAGATCTTTAGATAATTTTATTATTATCTCGTTTACTATATCTGACATAATTGGCTCCAATCCTGAAGTTGGCTCATCTAATACGATGATTTCTGGATTGTGTGCAATCGCCCTTGCAAGTGCTACTCTTTTTTTCATTCCACCTGATAGCTCTATTGGAAACATATCTGCTATGCTTTCCTCCAGTCCAACATCATTTAACTTCTCGATTGCTAGCTGTTTTGCCTCCTTTTTGCTGATATTAAAGCGCTTTTTATAATTAAAAGATATATTTTCCCACACTTTAACGTAGTCAAATAAAGCGGAATTTTGAAATAAAACCCCAAATTTATTTTTGCTTTTACTATTTATTTTAACAGACCCTGAGTCTGGAGCAAGCAAGCCGATAATTGTTTTTGTTAGTACAGATTTGCCGCTTCCTGAGCCGCCAAGTATGACTAATGATTCCCCTTTTAATATATCGAAACTTAGATCTTTTAGTACTGTCCTATCATCAAAAGATAAGCTTAAGTTCAATATTGATATTATGGGGTTACGCATGTATCAAAGTAATCATGTAGTTTGCTAAAATGATCAGTATGGACGATAAAACAACAGTTGATGTTGTAGCAACACCTACTCCTCGTGCACCTTCTTTGCAATGATAACCGTAATAGCAACTTGAGACAGAAATTATGGCGCCAAATGCAGTTGCTTTAGCTAGCCCAGTTATAAAATCGTACGTATTAAAGAACTGAGCTGTGTATTTAATATATATATTTAAATTGTGGTTAAATTCGAAGACTGCAGTGATACATCCTCCAAATATTCCTATTAGATCTGCACATACTGTAAGTATGGGAAATACTATGATTGACGCTAAAATCCTTGGTGCAATTAAATACTTGAAAGGGTTGATGTTCAAAGTTGTAAGGGCATCTATTTGCTCGGTGATGCGCATTGTACCAATTTCTGCTGCAATTGATGATCCAACCTTCCCTACCATTATTAAGCTGATCAAAACTGGTCCTAACTCTTTAATGATAGTGATCGTAACAAGTTTGGGTATTATCTGCTCTTGGTTAATTAATGAGTCACTCAAGCTGCTTTGTAAAACTATCGCCGCTCCTATAAAAACTCCAGTGAGCCCAACAATTGGCAGAGAGAAAAAGCCTATCTCTATAATTTGTTTTGCTACGTTGCTAAAATAATATGGTGGCACAAAGCAGTGGTATAGAGATTGAATAAAAAATATGAATGCACTACCAAGCCTTAACAAAAAATTGATAAAGTACCTACCAATTATTCTAACACTATTTATATCAAAAAAGCTCACTTTGTATTCATTTTAGCTAGAGGTTAGTCTTACTGATTTTATTAAAATTTTTATTAACTTTATCGCAAAGTATAGCTGAGATATGTTTTAAGTTCAACATACTTGATGTTTTAATTTAAAGCTCATATAGGGAGAGTAGACCGGCGGACCTTCCCCGCCAGCCTCTCGCAGAACCTTACTATTACCCACAAGTATAGAATTCATGAGCAAGTCTCCATCCTTCTGCTAAATCAAAGAGACGTTTCCATCCCTTCCACAAAGCTATAGGGCCTGGTTCTAAGTCATTTTTGCGAGCTAAAAACCCTCCTAACTTGGCCACCCACCTCACAATTTCTCTTATAGGTGGTGGAGTCTCAGGATAGTTTTTTGTCTTAAGCATTTTGGTATATAAAACCTTCCATTCGTCATCAGTCAGTATGACAGTGCAAGAAAGATTCGCTAGCTACCAATGTGATAAAAAATATTCTCCATGCAATTATACTCACAATTGTAAGAAAGCGGATCAATCTATCTGCTGTTTGGAGCCTACATTCTTCAACTTTAAGACCGGATTTCAAAATTTTATGAAAAACCTCTATTCTCCATCTTAAGCAATACCATTGTATTTTTTCTACTGCTTCTTCAAAATTATTAATATTTATATTTGTTAACAAAATCCAGTTCATGGGCTCTTTGCCAAATGGGGGATATTTTTCTATAACATAGACAGCATTTAAATTTAAATTAGGAAGTTTTTGGGTTTTACGTCTAGCGTTGTTTTTTGATGCATTCATCACAAAGTTACTAAACCTTACTTCTAAAACTGTTGTTCTTTGAGGTTTGTTATCGCGAGCAGACTTGAATTTCTCCTTGACAAGACATGCGATTCATCAAATCCCACAATCTTTCACCACCTTTTTCAGAATAAGTCGACTTCTTGTTTACTGTTCTGTTTTGATTTCCTCTTACTACAAAAAGAGATTGATTAGTGGAAGCAACTTCAAATAAATCATAAATATCTGCTTCTCTATCACAAACGGTAACTACCTTAACATCCTTTAATCCAGGATGTTTAGTAGAGTCTTTAAGTGATGCTATCTACCGTATGCTTTCTTTCTCTTCTATGGGAAGAGCAGTATTATGGCTTCTTCTTTTCAACTCCTTTAGGTCTTCAGCTAAGGAAGGTCTAGTACTAATTTTTTGATCCAATAATCCTATAGGTAGTCCTTCTGTTGTAACTGCAAACGTTGTATGCATCATGGGTTTTAAAATTAGTTGTTTTAGATGTTAATCTTGCTGCTATAATCCCTAACCCTTCGGTCTTTTTATGATTTTTATATGAAATATAACTCGTGTCCTGGATAGCTAAGATAGTTGAGTATTCTTTAGCTCTTTCAACAGTTTTAATTATATGACTGTCTAATATCTTTCTTTCAGAAACGGCATCGTTTTGGAAAAATCTATAAGCTGCTTTACTTTGATGCCACTCTTCACAAACTTGATTTATTGAACGCTCAGGCGATTCAGCAAAACTATTAACTATTTTTAGAAGCCTTTTACTTAATCTTATATCACCAAAATTAACAATTCCAAATTCACTTTCTGCCCATTCGCCAGTTGAGGTATTTATAGTTCTTTTCATCATATATTCCATTTTTAGACCATAGATCTATTTATAATAGAAAGTTGAATTAGTAAAATAGCAGCTTTTTCTCCATTTTTAGATTTATGGGTAATAGTAAGTCGCAGAACTGTGCATGAACCTCTCGACTCACACAGCTCCCATTATTCAGCCCTTGCTACTAATTATAGCATAATCAAGGACTCTGTTTTAATCAATTGCTCATCCCATTTCTGGTTGACAAATAATTAAAACTAAATCCCTTCGCTCCATTTCCATTACAGAGACTTCTTCACTACTACGCGCCCCTGTTTTTCGCATCGGTACTCTCACCCTTGGAGTTTAGCTCCTTGGATTTCTCCCTTATCATCGAAACGACAGGTTCCCGCAGTTCCACGCAATAGCCCAAAATAGATTCACGCCACCTCTATGCCAGACGCCACCTATCCGGTAAACAAGCTCCCGATAGATTTATCCCAGGTTAGGTTAGACCCCTGGTTTTGACGTCGTCTAGTTCCTTTCGACACTTTATCAGTGGTTCATTTGCATTCGTCTCTCTATTTCACACATGACGCATAATTGCGCCTTTTCCATAACGCTTACTACCTTGGCTCTTTACTAAAGCAGTTTATGGTTGTTTGAAGCCTGCTCTTGTAAACCGGCTCCGAGGGGCCCACCCTCATCTATTGCGTAGCTTTTGCACTTAGTTTGCTCTTACTTGAACATTCTTTGTGTCTCTACGGCACACCTAACCTAAGAAAGGTTTCCCTACGTCATACCGCCGCGGCGCTAACGAGTAGCGGAATGACGGTTTTTCAAATTGTAGGTAAACCTCAGCCACTTTAGCTATAGCAGCCGTCTATCTTAGATTGCTTCTTATAAAAAAAACAAAGCCTTATTAATTAAATATTATAGTTAATAATTATACTCTTTTGACAAGTAATTAAAATAGTGTTAAACTGTGTGCATAAAATAATTAGTGAGGTTGCAATGTTAAGCAGTATTATAAAAGTAAAATTAGAGAAAAACTGTTGTCCTTTTGAGGAATTAGAAAACTTCTTTGCTAAAGGGGTATTTCATATAAATGATAGAAAAAGGTTCAAAGAACCTTCAGTAAAGTTAGTTATCGAACATGGATACAATGAAACTTTAACTCTACCAAGAGAAGCAATACCTAATTCTTTCGCTTTGCAGCTTTTATCTTCACTTTATAGAGGAAATGCAGTAGCTTTACCTATTATATTAAAATACCTTGTTCACAGGAATTTATCTAAAGATTTTGATGAGATCAGTAAAAAATTACAGGCCAAAATGGATCAAGATATACAAGAAGCGGAGCTACAAAACAATTCTAAAATTTCTAAAAAAATTGAGGTATGCAAACAAGACATTTTAAATGTTCTTAGTGGCGGTAAATCAGTATTGAGTGATCAATTGAAGCAAAAATACTATTCTATACTAGAAAATGAGGTTAAAGAATTAAAGGCTGAGATTTAAAAAGAACTAGAAGACTATACTAACAACACTAACATTCATGAAATATATCAAGGCCTTAATAATAAAAAGAAAAACGGAGGATTATTAAAAGAAGTAGCATTAGGATGTTTAGGTATCACTGCTATAATATTAATGCTTACTTCTGTATTCTTCTTTCTCCCAATAATAATAGCCATTAACCCACCCACTCATATGAGTATGCATGAAGTAACGGTTTTTAGGTATATAGCAGTTTCACCTTTCATTGTTATGGCATTAACGCTTATAATAGCAGGTGTAGCTTACTTAGCAAGTTGTTATCTAGAGCATAGTTTTGCAAAAGAAATGCAAGACTTTATAGAAGGACCAAAATATGTAGATAAAGCAACTAATACTGAAGATGTGAAGAAATTAGAACAAGAAGAAACAGAAGTAGGCGATTTAATAGATCTTTCTGGCAATTGTGAGATGAATTATAAGGTAGAACCTTCGGCACCACCATACGATGAACCTAAGCAGCTAGGATTGTACCCAGATCTTTCAGAAGAACTTTTAGCATTGTTATTCAATAAGAAAGATTCACAACCAAGCAGTAATTTTAATTCTGCTCTACCTCCATCTAATACAGCAAGGGATGTAATTCAGAGCTAGAGGTTATGATTGTAATAAAGACATAAAAAAAACGGACAAGTCAAGCAAAGTTACAAACGTAATTTTGCTTGACTATCCATTTATCACCACCTAAAGCAGCTAACAAAGCCATCTCATATGACATTTTTTCTATACCTAATTAAGCATATCAATAAGTAAGTAAATTTTAATATAATCTTATTATACTTATAAATATGCTGTATATAGCTAACCTAAGTAAGGTTTTCCCGAGTGCTGAAAAACAAAATCAATAGCCGAATTGATATCGGGCCAAAAGCTTGGCAGCGCTTTTTTTTATGGCATGCTTGATGGCAAACCAGAACTTCTCAATTGGATTTAAATCAGGCGAGTATGGCGGCAAAAATAAAACTTTACATCCAACACTTTCTATTAATTTTCTCGTTCTTTCAGACTGACCTTACCCAGAAAAAGTGGAGAGAAAGTTAAGACGTTTTTGTCATGAGAATGATGCATCAAATTGTGCAGGAATGCAATAATTAATAGTAGAATGACTACGTTGTTTGTTATAAAAGATTTCTATGTATTCAAATATGGCAGTTCTGGTTTGTTGAGCGAGAAGTATCAATAAGCAGCTCCCTTTTGAGTGAACTTTTCTGCAACAGAGTTATCGTAACAACATCCCTTATGGCTCATGCTGGAAATGATGTTTTTTGTATTCAATAGAAATTGGTAATTTTGAGAGGTATACTGTGACCCTTGATCGCTATGTAACAGCAGATTTTTATCGGGTTTGCGCTTATTAACGGCCATCAATAAAGAGTCAACAACCTAATTGTTTATTTATTGAACTGCTCATTAACTACCATGCGTGAATATAGATCCTGCCAAATATAGCCATCCTTCTTTGGTTTTTATATAAGTAATCCCATATTTTATTTGGTTGATCAACAATAAAGTTTTGGTCTAATATATTGAGAGCTACGACTCTATTGTCCGTTTGTTGCTTCTTAGTTTTAAATTTTCTTCTCAATATAGCCCGAATACCATTTTTCTGCATAACACTTTGTACTGTTTTGATGTTATAATTTTTGCCTAAAGCTTTTAATTCAGCGTGAATTTTAGGGATCTGCATTTGGATGCCCTTTTTGAATATCTGCTAGAAGCCCATCTCTTGCTAATTCCTTACTGCTTTTTCCCTTAGCAACCCATTTATAATAACCACCAGCAGATATGTCTAAAACCCTACATAGTTCCTGTATTTTATAGCAATTTCTATATAAAAGAATACTTTACTCTTTTTGTTTGGTCAGGGCTTTTTTTTAATGTCTCTTTCTCTTATTACTCTTGCTAGTTCTTTTTTTAGATCAAATCTTTCTTTGTCATAAGGAGCCTTTGTCTGGAAATGCGTATGCTTCTGACATTTTTCCATCATATTTTCCTACCCATTTACTTAACATACTGCCATCTATGCCTAGATCTTTTGCTATTTTTGTACTTCTGTTTCTTTAACCAGCTTAACAGCTTCTAATTTGAATCCTGCTGTATATTCCCTTCTATTTGCCATATTTTGAAAAAACGTTTTATTTTACTCCAAAAACGTCTTAACTTTCTCTCTACTTTTTCTGGGTAAGGTCACTAGACACTTATGCAGCTGTGCATAGAATGAAAGAAGAGACTTGCGTTAGATATTGTTTATTTACTTTCGATCTTTTCTATCAATTTTTTAACTAAGCCTCTTAGCTTTTTACTGGATTCATCAAGCTCTTGAATCTGCGAGCTATGCTCTTTCATTAGTTCCTTATAGTTACCTCTTATGTAGTCAATCATTTCCTTCATCTGAGCAATCATCTTGTTAACATCCATACTACCCAAATCAGGTACCATGCCAGCCATAAGCTGCTGGGACATTTGGATAAATGGTTTTAAAGTATGATTAAGCAATTCAGGATCCTTGGCTAATTTTTCTATTTGCTCTTTGCAAGTATCCATATACTGCTTCATAAATTCATCTTCTTGTCCTTTGCCTATCATAATATGTCTACCTAAAAATACGTATTCTTTATTATATATCGTTTTTAAATTAAAAACAATATAAAATACCTATCACAATTGCATTAATACTTTTTAAACAATAAAAAATGCTCCTTTGCTTACAAATGGTCACATACCTTCTTTAACCATTCCTTATCTTTTACGCTATTTTCTAAGTTTTCATAGACAAATTGATGATAGCTATTTATCCATTCAATTTCATCTTTAGTAAGCATTTGCACATCTATTAGCCTTCTATCATATGGAATGAAGGTCAGTTGTTTGAAATGTAAAAAGCTATTTTCTTGTCTGTCGACATACATCAGATTTTCAATTCTTATTCCATACTCTCCCGGAATGTAATAACCAGGTTCGTTGGAAAGTATCATTCCTGGCGTGAGTTTCACTTTATTGCCCTTTGATATTGCTTGTGGTCCTTCATGTACTGATAGGTAACTTCCTACTCCATGCCCTGTACCATGCATATACTCCATTCCAAATTTCCATAAATGCGTACGTGCCAATATATCCAATTCTCCACCAGTAGTTCCAGAAGGAAAGATGACACTTGCTACAGCAATGTGAGCTTTCAATACTATTGTATAGTGGGTTATTTGCTCACTAGTCGGATTACCAACCACTACAGTTCTTGTCACATCAGTTGTGCCATTAAGGTATTGGCCACCAGAGTCAATCAAATATAGTCCTCTTTTCTGAATTACCTTATTCGTCTTACTGCTTGCACGATAGTGAATTATTGCACCATTTTCATTAAATGCGGAAATTGTTGGAAAACTTGGTTGCTTAAACAAATTCTGTTCTTTTCTGTATTCTAAAATCTTTTCTTCAGCTTCAAGTTCTGTACCAACATTACTTTCAAGCCAATGTAGAAAGTTTGTAACTGCCACTCCATCTCTGATATGCGCATTTATAGCCCCAGCTATTTCAGTTTGGTTTTTTACTGCTTTATAAATTAGACAAGGATCTTCTCTTTCAGCTACCTGTTTATCTTTTATTACAGCCATGATACTCATTGGAGTTGTGTTTGGATCTATAACTATTGAATTTAGCTTGTGCAGCGAATTTTCTAGCTCACTAATATCAAAAATATTTATATGATTGCCTAAATTTGCTTCTATAGTTGAATGTTCTTTATCTTGAATAAACAAATCAACATTACCGCTTTTATACAATATAGCACGGCCCAATATACATGGAGTATATTTGGCATTTTCATTTCTTAAATTTAATAGCCATGAAATTGAATTTGGATCAGTTAAAAGCACTGCTTCAGCTTCTTTATCTATGCTTTTAGCGACTTTTTCACATTTATTCTTGCTACTTTCACCAGCATATTTAATAGAATGTAAAACCACTGCTTGTTTTCGATAGTCACTTTTTTTTCCAGCTAAACAGGGTATTAATTTACAGATATTCTCATACTTTCTTATATCTTCTATGGTAAAATATTGCAAATAGTAACCTAGTGAGGTGGTCAATGTTAAGTTTGCTTTTACCCATTCGCGTGGATCCTCTTCTTGTATATTATATACTTGAAAATTGCCCCGATCGAGCTGATTGCGAGCTTGTGTGATATAGCGTCCATCCGTAAAAAATGGGCACTTGTTGTCTTTTGTAACGATAAGTAGCCCATTTGTTCCTGTAAAGCCACACAGCTTTGTTAGCTCCTCTGAATACTCATTTAAATATTCATCTTTAGTATGCAACATAAATGCGTCAACATTTGTTTCACACATAAAAGAACGAAATTCTTCGATTTTTGACATATACCTCACGCAAAACTAGCAGCTACTTTCGTTTTCTTATTCCTAAGGTACACTAATATGCTCACTATCGCTGCGGGAGTGATGCCTTGTATTTGCTTTGCAATGCCAATCGTCGCTGGTTTTATCGTCTCCAACTTTTCTATTACTTCACTTGACAGGCCTTTAACTTGTGAATAGTTAAAATCAATTGGAATTTGAGTGTTAATTTCCTCTCGTAAAAACTTCATATCTGCTTCTTGTCTTATTAGATAAGGTTTGTATTTTGCTTCAATTTCAACTGCTTCGCATATTTCATTCTTAGTTATGCTACCCATTGCGGCGTCATTCCAGCACGTAACGCTGCTTTTTTCCTGGATCCCAGTGTCACGCACTGGGATGATATGAGAGTGTCCTGAGATGACGGAAGAGGATCCAGTATCCGTTGTGCAGCGCGTGATGCTGCTTAACTCCGGCCATATTTCTTGTAATTTATTCCAGTCGATGTTTGGATAGCTGAGTAAATCTAGTGCCGTTTTTCTTATCCCATCATAAGATATTTTAATACCATAAGACCTAAGCTGCTCAGGAGTAATCGTCAGACTCCCTAACTTCTCTTCAAGCTCCTTAATGGATTTAAGTTTATTCTGTAAAACAGAGTATCTCTCATGCGAAACAAGGGAAATATCATAACCTTTTTGTGTTAATCTTCTATCCGCATTGTCTGACCTGATAGCTAGCCTATATTCTGCACGTGAGGTAAATAATCTGTAAGGCTCTATCACCCCTTTGGTGACCAAATCATCTATCATTACACCGATATATGAATCTGTGCGGTGAAGAACAAAGCTTTCTTTTTTTTCAGATGTAGAGAGTGCTGCATTAATTCCGGCGATAATTCCTTGCCCTGCTGCTTCTTCATATCCAGTGGTGCCATTAATTTGGCCAGCAAAATATAGACCTTTAATTTTCTTAGTTTCAAGAGTATGGCTTAGTTCTCGTGGATCAATATAGTCATACTCAACTGCATATCCAGACCTCAATATTTCTGCGTTTTCAAGTCCTTTGATACTCTTTATCATTTCATTTTGCACTTCAACAGGCAATGAATTTGAAATTCCGTTTGGGTATACAGTATCATCATCCAGCCCTTCTGGTTCTAAAAATATTTGGTGACTACTTTTTTCTGCAAATTTATTAACTTTAACTTCAATGGATGGGCAGTATCTTGGTGCAACAATGTCATCCAAATACGAAGAAGCTGACCTATGAAGATTTTCTCTAATTATTTTATGCGTATTTTCATTAGTATGGGTAATAAAGCATGATACCTGAGGTTGGTTAATTTTTTCTGTGAGATAAGAAAACGGCACAAGTGGCTTATCACCCACTTGTTCTTGCAATATTGACCAGTTTATAGTATTACGATCAAGCCTTGGTGGAGTTCCGGTACGCAGTCTACCTAATCTAAAATCATACTTCTTCAACGTATTTGCAAGTTCTACTGCAGACTTATCTCCCATTCTTCCTGAAGGAGTTGTTTGCTCTCCTATATGAATCACACCCCGCAGAAAAGTCCCTGTAGTTAGAACGACTTTACTTGTTGATATACGTTCACCTGAGCTTATCATTACAGCTTTAATGCACGGTTCTCCATTGCCATTACTTTCTATAAGAAAATTGTCAACTGACTCTTCTTTTACCGTCAAATTGTTATAATTTAGAATAATTTCCTGTATTGCCTGCTTATATAATTTTCGGTCTGCCTGTGCACGTGGTCCCCATACTGCTGCACCTCTGCTGCTATTTAAAATGACTGAGTGTATGCTTGCTTGATCGATTGCTCTTCCCATTATTCCATCAAGAGCGTCAACTTCCCTGACTACAACACCCTTTGCAATTCCTCCAATTGCTGGATTGCAGGACATTTCTCCTATAGTTGAAATTTTATGAGTTATAAGCAGCGTGTTTGCACCAAGGCGAGCTGCCGCAGCAGCAGCTTCGCACCCTGCATGACCGCCACCTACTACTACTACGTCATATTTATGCATGCTTTTTTGAGTAATTCTACTCTACTAATATTCCGATTATCAACGGTTAATGTCAAATCTTGTTATTCCAATGTTACACACTGGAATAACAGAAACCTTACTTGATTAGCTTAAACTTTCTTCCTTCCCTTTTGAAGAAAAGTGCTCAACTATAGGAGAGATAATATAATCGTTCACTTTTTCAGCTATAAGGAACCCTGCGATTGGTGCTATTATTGCTATTACTCCTATTGTTGCACCTGCTAAAACTGCAGATCCGGCTCCAAGCATTATACCAGGAGAAATAGCAGTTGCAGCTGCAGCAAGACCAACTCCAATTGCAGCGCTTATGGGTGCTGCAATACTGAAAACTGTACAACCTTTTTTAGAATCTATTCCATCAGATTTGCACAGCAAACATCCTGCAAAAAAAATATAGCCGCTGTGGGAATTATAGAACCAACAATTCCACCTATGGCTAAAGGTGAAAAAGCTGTGACACTTAATCCCAAACCTGTAAGTCCCCCTATTGCAGGGCCTACTAATGATGCTCCAATCGCAAATATTAAATTCTCTTTGTCCATCAAAAGGGAGCTGCTTATTGATACTTTTCGCTCAACAAACCAGAACTGCCATATTTGAATACATAGAAATCTTTTATAACAAACAACGTAGTCATTCTACTATTAATTATTGCATTCCTGCACAATTTGATGCATCATTCTCATGACAAAAACGCCTTAACTTTCTCTCCACTTTTTCTGAGTAAGGTCATTTATATCCGCTCCCTTTTCTATCAAGTGCCTTACTACCTCAGGCTCACGTTCTATAACAGCGCAAAATAAGGAAGTACAACCATGACTATCTTTTGAATCAACATCATATCCCATTTCTTCTATATAATATTTAACTATATTTAGTAAACCTTCTCTAGCGGCAATATGTAAACCTATCTTTTTTCCGTTAGCTTCATTCATAGTCATACCTAAAAACTATTACATACAGAAATTATAGAAGATATTCTATAAACACAAAATTTATTTCTATACAGCCCTACTTCCTTTCTTTATTGAAAAGTTTAGAAAAATGTTGTATAATTATTACAGTAGTAGATTTTGGTAAAACATATGGCAAACGCTAACATAGCTCTCAGTAAAGAAATTTTGCAGAATCTTACTAAGTTATCTGAACTTACTAAGCAGCCTGCTCAAGAATTAGCAGAGAAACTACTCGGAGAAGCAATTGAACTTGAAATGGACGACTTTTTATTATCTGTGGTTGCTGATCAATATGATATTGAAAGTGCAGAAACGGTTGATTACAAAGACGTTAAGTGGAGATGTTGATCATAAAGACGCCAAGTGGAAATAAAGCATTACAAAATTAAATTTTTAAAGAATGTTACTGAAAAAGATCTTTCAGCTTTACCGGTAACAATAGAGTCAAGAGTAAATAAAGCAATACAGGAACGGCTTACGGTCGATCCAGTGAATCTTGGTGAGCCTTTACACTATAGCTTTAAAAGGTTTAGAAGACTAAGAGTTCCGTATTATATATCATGTAAACACTGTGAAATATGAAGTAACTATCGTTGCAATAGGACATAGAGACACCATTTACGAAAAGGCTTTGAAGATAATCAATAAATATATTTTTCAATAAATTTTACCCTCCTTTTTTATCAAGTTACATAAGTAAATTATACAGAAAATCATAAAGATTATATATATTATACAGCCCTCCTTCCTGATCCATTCTCTACCTTAGGTGGCTTTGCTCAGCTCAAAAATAACTCATTTTTTTGGCTACCCCCCTATAAATTATATACTATATTATATTTTATATATAATATAGTATATAATTAGGGGAAGAGGCGACGAAAACAAGATTTAGAGTTTGAGGAGCCTCCGGTTTAAGGTAGAGAATGGATCAGGAAGGAGGGCTCAGGGTCGATGGACGTTGATGAAGATATAAAATTAGTTGTTTAAGTGATAAACTACTTAATTCCAGAGAGATCAACTATGTTTTTGTAGGAAGTTCAGCAAGCCTTGTGCAAAACCCTGTTTTCAAATCATAATGTTCGTGTAAGTGTTGCCATCTTTAACCTTTTATAGTATTCTTGCATATTGAAACTATAAAATTCAATTTATGTATTTACGTTCTATAACCCCAGTTTTAGAAAGATTTTCTAAGCTTTATCCTGCTCTGGGCATTACAGGACCTAGACAGTCTGGTAAAACAACTATTGCAAAAACGTTGTTTAAGCATTTGCCGTACGTATCTTTAGAAAATATTGACACTCGTTTTCAAGCGCAAAATGATCCTAGGGCATTTCTAGCTAATTATCAGCAGGGCGCTATTTTTGATGAAGTACAGCACGTGCCTGAGTTATTATCATATCTTCAAGAAATAGCTGATGAGTTTCCTGTAAAGGGTCGATATGTACTAACAGGGTCTCAAAATTTTGCCCTCAGTCATCATGTTTCTCAATCTCTTTCAGGGCGTATAGGCATGACAACACTATTGCCTCTCAGTTTATCTGAGCTTGGTATGCCTATAAACGTTAATTCAGCTATTTTTAAGGGAGGATACCCTGGGTTACATAGCCTTAACATGCACCCACTGGATTTCTATCCTAGTTATATCCAAACCTACATTGAGAGAGACGTTCGACAGCTTAAAAGTATTGAAAACATTGGTAGATTCCAAACCTTCCTCAAATTGTGTGCAGGTCGAATAGGTCAGATTCTTAATTTATCATCTTTTGCTCAAGATTGTGGCATTTCTCATACAACCGTACGACAGTGGCTGAATATTTTGGAAGCTAGTTACCTAATATTTTTTCTTCAACCATTTCACCAAAGTTTCAACAAGCGTTTAATCAAGATGCCAAAGTTATACTTCTATGACACTGGTCTTGCTTGTACGCTCCTTGGCCTTGAAAAGGAGAGTCAACTAGAAACGCACTACCTTAAAGGAGCTCTGTTTGAAAATTTGATTGTTTTGGAGATTTTCAAGAAGCGCCTCAATCAGGGATTACCTGCCAATCTATACTTTTGGCGTGACCGAACGGGACACGAAATAGATTTATTAGCAGAATGGGGTGGTAACATTCATGCTATTGAAATTAAGGTTGGTTCCACGCTTCAGAGTGATTTTTTTAAAAATGTACAGTATTTCTGTGAACTCTCTCAAACAGCTAAGGGGTATTTAATCTATACAGGTCAGCAGAATGGTTCACACGCAAAAGTTAAACTTGTGCCAATAAATGAAATAGATCAACTTACCCAGTTGCTTGGTTGAAAGCAAGAAGAAGACAAGGAGTACAAATTTACTATTATTTAATTGCTAGTCTGATATGTTAGGCAATCATGTTGGATACAAAAATGGATAACTATGCGGGAATTACTAAACGCGTTGCAGCATATGCAGTTGACCAAATAATATTTCTAGCCTTTTATTCATTATTCTATTTATTAATTTTATTCATATTATCAGGAGAACCGCTTGCTGACATTTTTAATCATGTCTTTTCTGATATTGATACTAATGCTGACACTGATACAGACCTTATATCAGAGCGATATGAAATATTAGAAGACTTAGATATATTATTGGAAGATTTAGTATATATAGCATTAGAAGTATTAATGATAACAAAACTCGGTTGGACTCCAGGAAAATTACTATTTGGTATATACATAAAAGATGCAACCACATTTAAAAACGCTGCTTTAATGCAAGTGGTGATAAGAAGCACTCTCAAGGCGCTTTTGTTTACCTCTCTATATTTCTGAGTGGTTTTTAATTTTACCAATATTGATCCTAATACCTGCAATATTTGATCAACACAAGCAACTTTTCTACGACAAAATTGCAGAAACAGTAGTAATAGATTACAAACCTGAAGAATGTCACTTAAATTTAAACTATGCGGGAATAATTAGGCGCGCTATAGCATATATTATTGATCATTTTATTATTAAGGGGATTCTTTTAGTCTTTGTTTTTTTTCTTGCAAAAATGATTTTTTCCCCTTTTGAATCTAAACTATTAATCATGTGTTTACCTATATGTTTATTTCTTTTGCCATCAATTATTTTAGAAATATTCATGGTAAGAAGATTTGGTGGTACTCCAGGGCAATTGCTGTGCCGTATTCGTATAAAAGATGCAGATACAATTGAAAATGTCACTCTAGCACAAGCAATAATCAGGTATGTTTCGTTTAAAGTGATTCGCTCATCCATATTCATTATGAGAAGATTTTCTGTTAAGTATACTTCTGAATGGTGGTTTGGCCCTTTATCAGACTTAATCCTTATGGCCATAATACTAATTTTTGTATGTGCAATATTTGACAGGCGCAAGCAGTTTCTTCATGATAAAATTGCAAAAACAGTAGCAATAAACTATAAACCTTCAAGGTAATTTTTCTCCTTGCTGTACGTTACATGCCTACTGTGGTTGATGTAATTCTTTCAATGCCAAATAAACTACGTGATTTCTTGCAATAAAATCAATTTTCTAATCAACATGGAAAAAAATTGTTGACACTAAAAATATCTGCGTTATAAGCAAGGCTATACTTAGTATTTACATAAATTGTTTACAACCATTTAGTTTTATAGTGGGGGTAATTTTTTAGTTACACTTAAGGGAGGGTGAAATGGGTATAGGTCAGCAACAGTCAACTGGTGGCACAGCTACAAGAGATAATACCATTCAGTTGTTACGGTCTAGCACTTTAAAGCAAAAAAGTCTTAGTGATAAAATTAGTGATGTAGGGGTAAGTGGGCTAATAGATGATACAGTTAAACTTAGTCGTTCAAAGCGAAGTAAAAAAGGTAAGAAAGGTTTAAGTAAACAGCGTGTACGGAATAAGTGGAATACGAAGAAGAATAGGGAAAGAGCTCGGGAAATAGTAGGCGAGGCTGCAGATTATTTTGATGGTTATGAAGATCAACTTATTTACAACAGAACGTCACAAGGGGCTACTACTCAAAATAGCCAAACAGTGATGTCTCTAGAACAGCTTAACTTAGAGCTAATTAATGCTGTAAAACGATCTAATCTTAATGAGGTTAAAGAGTACATTAATAAAGGAGCTGATATAAATACTAAAGATAATCATGGTAAAACACCTTTGCATATAGCTGCTAGGAGAGGTCTTTTAGATATAGCAAAGTTTTTATTAGATAAAGGGGCTGACATTGGTGCTCAAGATGAAATAGGCTACACACCTCTGCATTTGGCTGCTAAGCAAGGTAATTTAGATATAATAAAATACCTTGTAGAAAAAGGGGCTGATGTTGATGTTTATCAAGGCGGATGGGGTTATAGCACTGCTCTTCACTTGGCTGCTCAGAATGGTCACTTAGATACAGTAAAATACCTTATGGCAAGGGGCGCTAATCCAAAAGCTATTGATGGTGACGGCAAAACTCCTCTGCAAAGGGCTAATGAGAACGGCCATTTAGATATAGTCGAATATTTTGCAAGTAGAGGACTACAAGTTACAGAAGTACCACAGGTCACAGAGGATTATAGTAACACATCTTTACACTTAGCTGCCGAGCAAGGTAATTTAAATGCAGTGAAATACTTTGTAGAAAAAGGGACTGATATTAATGCTAAGAATGAAAGAGGTAAGACACCTTTGCACTTGGCTGCTAAACAGAGCAATTTAGATATAGTAAAGTACCTCATGGAGAAAGGGGTTGATGTTAATGCTAAAGACAGAGATGGAAATACACCTTTGCATATAGCTGCTAGGAGAGGTCTTTTAGATATAGCAAAGTTTTTATTGGAGAAAGGGGCTGATGTTGATGCTCAAGAAAATAAATTCGGTCGAGCACCTTTACATTTAGCTGCTGCAAAAGGTCACTTAGATATAGTAAAATACCTTATAGAGAAGGGAGCTACCCAAAAGCTACTGATAGTGATGGCAAGACTCCTATGCAAAGGGCTGCTCAGAAAGGTCACTTAGATGTGGTTGAATACCTTAAGGAAAAAGAACAACAAATTACAGAGAGACAACAGGTTACAACGGAAAGGCAGCAAGTTACAACAGAAGTACCACAGACTACAGAAAGGCAGCAGGTTACAGAGGATTATAGCAATATATCTTTACACGCAGCTGCTCGGCAAGGCAATTTAAATGCAGTGAAATATTTTGTAGAAAGAGACGCTGATATTAATGCTAAAAATGAAAATGGTGAGACTTCTTTGCACCTAGCTGCTGAGCAAGGCAATTTAAATGCAGTGAAATATTTTGTAGAAAGAGACGCTGATATTAATGCTAAAAATGAAAATGGTGAGACTTCTTTGCACCTAGCTGCTGAGCAAGGTAATTTAGATATAGTAAAATACCTTGTAGAGAAAGGGGCCGATGTTAATGCTAAAGGTTGGCATGGTCGTATTCTTCTGGGCTATGCTATTCAAGGGAGTAGGTATTCTGCTCGAGGGGGTGAGTTAGATGTGGTTAAGTACCTTGTAGAGAAAGGGGCTGGTTTGAATTTAAAGGACGACGATTACAGAGGCTTCGCTCCTTTGCACTATGCTGCTGATCTCAATGGCCGCTTAGATATAGTAAAATATCTTATAGATAGAGGAGCTGACATAAATATTAAAAGTGATTATGGTAGTGCCCCTTTACATATAGCTGCTAAAGGGGGCAGGTATGTTGCTGGGGGGGGGGTGAGTTAGATGTGGTTAAATACCTTGTAGAGCAAGGAGCTGATTTTTGTGCTAGGAACAACGGCGGTAAAACTCCTTTACACTATGCTGCTGAAACAGGTGGGGTAGATATAGTTAAATACCTTGTAGAACAAGGAGCTGACGTTGATGCTAAAGATAAAAAAGGTGATACCCCTTTACATGAGGCTGCCAGCGCAGGTAATTTAGGTAAAGTAAGATACCTTGTAGAACAAGGGGCCGATCTAATGGCTAAAGATAAAAAAGGTAATACTCCTTTACACGAAGCTGCTCATAGTGATAGATTAGATGTAGTGAAATATCTTATAAACAGAGGAGCTAACTTAAATGCTAAAAATGACTATGGTAGTACTCCTTTACATGAAGCTGCCAGTGTAGGTAGTTTTAGTGCAGTAAAGTATCTTGTAGAGAAAGGGGCTGATTTAATGGCCAAAGATAAAGAAGGTGATATCCCTCTAGACATAGCTAATCTATCGCTTGTAGTAGAATTTTTAAAACAGGCACAAGCTAATCATCATCGTGATCGCCGTGATCTAGCATCAAGCAACTGATGGACAAGTAATAGTATTGTTAATTGGGTTAAAGGCTTAATATCATCTACGAATTCTCCAGCCCTGCTTACTTCTAGAGAGCAGAACAATCATACTGTTACGGCTGTACCGGAAATAAACACTACTGTAGTAAATAACACATTAATGTTAGGCATTCTAGCAACTAGCCTGTTTAACAAAACATAAGCAACCAATTTATGAAAATCTTTTGTCACCAAGAGAGCAATCAATGAGGTTAAATAATATAGATGAGAACATGATTATAAAAGCCATACAACAGGGTGAAGAAAAGTTTGGGGATCCTGATACTAAGATGGATGAAGCAAAAGTCAGTGGTAACAAGACTAGGAATGTGGAAAGAAATAAATAGTTAATGTGCCTCCTGTACTAGACTTAAAAGCATATCTTTATGGTATATAGTTTTGGTGTATGGGAGAATTTTTATTGTTGACGAGACATAGATAAAATAATATACAGACTTAAAATAGCTGAGTTGTAGTAGAAGTTACGCTTTCCGATAGAAAACCGTAGTGGATTAACAGGAAAGGTTACAGTACCATATCAGGTTAATACAGGAAAGTTGAAAAATCGCGGAAAATAGTGTATACTATTAATAATTTTTAAGTGGATTTCTATGTCTTTTTCTAAATTTTTAGATCCAAAATTAGATTTAACATTCAAAAAAATCTTTGATACGGAAAAAAACAAGAAGATTCTCATCCATTTTTTGAACGATATTTTAGGGTGTACTGAAGTTAACGTTATACAAGAAATAGAATTCATCAATACTGCTCTGAATCCTGAATTTGCCTCTGAGAGACAAAGTATAGTTGATGTTCTCTGTCAAGATTCTGTTGGGAACAGATTTGTGGTCGAAATGCAGCTCGCTCACGACAAGGGCTTTGAAAAACGCGCACAAGCATATGCTGGTAAAGTTTACTCAAGACAGTCTGGCAGATACACTGATTTAAAGAAGGTCTTCTTTATTGCGATTTCAAATTGTATTTTGTTTCCTAAGAAATCCAATTATATATCTACCCATACTATAAGAGATGAGGAAACTAATGAGCATGACTTACAATGCTTACGCTTAAAGCATTAGATGCTTTTTACAAGATACAAGGCAGAAACTTATCAATAAGCCCCCATCAAGAATCTTATCTGTTAGCTATATATAAAATTTGATACTCTGACTACAATATACTACTATAGATAAAAGTGTTATCAATGGAGCAAAGTATGGAATTAACAGTAGGAAATAATGTACCATACTACTATAATACCAGAGAAGTGGTATTAATGGAGCGAGGTATGGAATTAGCAGTAGGAAATAATGCACCATATTACTATAATACCATAAAAGTGTTATTAATGGAGCAAGGTATGGAATTAGCAGTAGGAAATAATGCACCTGATTTTAGCTTACCAACAGATTCTGGTGAAAATTTATCATTGAGTGAATTTTTTGATAAAAAAAATGTAGTTCTTTATTTTTATCCTAAAGACGATACTCCGGGTTGTAGGATGGAGGCAAAAGGCTTTAGAGATAAAATAGATGATTTTTCTTCCCTTGACACAGTGATAATTGGTGTATCAAAAGATAGTGTTAAGCGCCACGCTAACTTCAAAGCAAAATATTCTCTGCCATTTTCCTTAGTTTCTGATGAGAATGCTGAAATGTTGGAAAAATATGGTGTTTGGGTAGAGAAAAGTATGTTTGGCAAAAAGTATATGGGAATAGAGCGCACTACTTTTTTAATATATAAAAAAGGTAAAGTAGTGAAGATCTGGAAAAATGTAAAAGTTAGTGGGCATGTTGATGAGGTTCTGGAAGAAGTAAGGAGAATGTAAACTAAAGAATAGGTTAATGGCTACCCATTGCTACATAAAAAAGCTGAAATTACATAATTTTCGTAGCCACTCAAACTTTGAACTGGATTCAGATGATAGCTCAGTTGTAATAACTGGCGAAAATGGTATTGGTAAAACTAATATACTTGAAGCAATCTCGTTGCTTGCTAAAAGCAATGGAATGAAAAAAGCAAAAGCCAGTGAGATACAAAATAGATTCAGTAATGAAGATTGGGTAGTGCACTATGATTTTTTTAATGGAACGGATTTTAATTCAATTGGTATCGCAAAGAGTTTTGATAAGAAACTAATACAAATTGATGGAAAAACGCAATCAAGTTATTCATCTCTGTATAAGATATCCAATGTAATATGGCTGATTCCACAAATGGACTATGTTCTTCTTAATTCTCCAAGTGACAGATTAAAATTTTTAGACCGTATAGTTTCACTGTTTGAAGAAAATTACACTTGCTGCTACATGAAATATAGAAAAGCTAAACATGAGCGAAGTAAACTATTGAGGGAGAACATTTTGAACAAAAACTGGTTCTCTAGTCTTGAAAACATAATGGCCGTTAATGCAGTTAGTATTTTACATATGCGATCGTCTGTTTTAAAAATATTACAAGATACAATTGATAACCATTCCAGTAAGCTTTTTCCGAAGGCAAGTTTGAAATTCAGCAGCCAGCTAACTTTGGACGATACTGTAGAATATTTTCAGAATCGTCTAAAGGAAAACAGAGAAAAAGATTCATTGACTGGTAGAGTAACCCTTGGTGTGCATAACGATAATTTTCGGGTTTTTTGTCAAAAAAGAAACGTACCAATAAATCTGTGCTCCACTGGAGAACAAAAGTTATTACTGCTTTCTATTATTTTATCCAGTGTAAAAGCAAGGTGTATTCATTACAATAAGGCACCACTTCTTCTACTTGATGATATAATGTCTCATCTGGATAAACATTACAGAAAGGCGTTAATAGAGGAAGTGTTAAGTATTCAATGTCAAACTTGGATAACTGATGTAAATCAAGATAATTTCAATAGCTATCTTTATTCTTTCAAGTTTTTTGAATTGTTAAGTAAATAAGTGACAATATTCTTCTGCAAAAGGAAAGAAATACTTACGTCCTTGGCCTTTTATTATATGAATGTGACCTTACCCAGATGATATGAATAAGTATTGCTTGGTTGAAAGCAAGAGAAGATAATAACTTTTCAGAGTGGATAGGTGGCAGGTTGGTACTTCTTTTGAGGCACTTTCTGCTCTTACATGGAGTGTAGGAAGAAGACCTCGTGACCCAGATTAACCACCCCTGCCACCGGCGAGGCTCACAAAATGTGATGACCTCGTATAGGAGTTTGGAACAACCGGTACTCTGATATATTGAAATATGCAATTGGAGGAAAAAATGCGTCACATTGGAGTTATACTAATAGCTTTACTGCTTGTTATCTGCAAGAAGGGAAGCCAGAGTATATTCAAACGTTTTGCTTAAAAGACTTGGATAATTTTATCGAAAATCTTCAAGAAACAGATAAAGTGGCTATAGAAGCAACAGGCAATAGCTGTTTCTTTTATGATGCAGTTTCACCTTACGTTAAGCGTGTGGTAATAGTCGCTCCCGGACAGTTTGAAGTTGTGCGCCGCTCTATACACAAAACAGACAAGCATGATGCAAGAGCTATTGCTTTCTTTCTAAGCAAAGATATGTTGCCTGAGGCAAGGCATAAAAGCAAACAATGTTAGCAGTTATAGTATTTTCTAAAACGAATGATAAACGTCTAAAATGGTATTACCAACTAAAAGGTGTAAGTCTGTACATTGATGCATTAGAGGTCTGAGGCGACTTTTGATGGTGTGCCAACAATGCTCTATCGGATTTAGATCAGGTGAATATGTTGGAAGATAAAGCAAATGACAGCCAAAAGACTCTATTAATGACTTTGTTTTGGGAGTTTTATGGAATATAGCATTATCCATAACTATGGTTGTATTACGCTGCAATTGTGGTTCGCTCTAACCATACATTATTACACCCTCCTGTGAAGGTCATTGGTGCAATAAACTTCTTTTCAATCCATCCACCTATTATACTCACTCTTTCCCGCTTTTTTCCTGGAACATCAGCATATATTTTTTCTCCTCTTGGAGCTCGTGCATATTCTCAGTATAGAATATATTATACCTTTATCATTCGCTTTTGAAAATACTATAAAACAGAAACAAAAGTGCTGTTTATTGCAGCTTTTGGGTAATTTAATGGTAAAAATTTTAGAGAGAAATTTTATACACTATCACTGATATTTTCCCTTAAGTTGACGCCATTGCCTGAACAGATACACTCGGATTTTTTATATAACTATATTTACTATCTTATTTGGTATAGCATATACAGTGCGAACTTTGCTTTGACCGATCTTACTGGACACAGAGTCTATCGCTATTTTCTTCAATTCTTCTTGAGGTAAGTTAATTGCTACCTTTATTGTTGTGCGTAATTTTCCATTGATTTGCACTGCTATAGTTACCGTATCGTCAACTAATAATGATTCATCAGCTTTTGGCCAAGGTTGACCTCCTATTTCTTGCCATAGGCTTTCAGCTAGATGTGGTATGAATGGTTCGATTACTCTGATTAATATACATATACCTTCATCAATAAGAGATTTTCCAGTTTTTACATCTATTTCAGCTATTAAGTTCGTCATCTCACGAAATTTTGCCACTACACAGTTTAATCTGCAGTTTTCCAAGTCATCTGTAAGTCCGTGTAAGAGTTTATGAATTTTTTTTCTGTACTCTAGAAGTCCACCCGTAATACTTTCATTATCATAGTGTATATTTACAGGTCTCAGCTGCATGACCATACGCCACAATTTATTTACATAACGAGAACAACCTTCCACGCCATCATCGGACCATTCCATATCTTTTTCTGGAGGAGTGTCGGACAACACAAACAAGCGAGCAGTATCAGCACCATACTTTTCTATGATAAAATTTGGATCAACTGTGTTCTTTTTCGACTTGCTCATTTTTTCAACTTTGCCCACTTGAACCTTAGCTCCTTGTGCAATCAACTCTTTTGCTTCTGCGGGAAATAGCCACTTACCATTTTCTTCTTTATAAGTTGCATGGCAGACCATTCCTTGAGTGATTAAAGTAGAGAAAGGCTCTTTAATAGCAAAATAGCCACATTTGGTTAAAGCACGGCAGAAAAATCGTGAGTAAAGCAAATGCAGAATTGCATGTTCTATCCCACCTATATAATAATCAACAGGCATAAAACGATTACATGCATCTTTGTCTATTGATTTATCTTCACTACAGAATGCAGCAAAATACCAGGAAGACTCAAAAAAGGTGTCGAATGTATCAGTTTCACGCTCTGCTTGCTTTCCACATTTTGGACAATCAACGAACTTCCAAGTTGGGTGCTTATCCAGCTGATTGCCACCACTTGTAAATTCTACATCTGCAGGTAGAACCAAAGGAAGGTCTTTTTCTGGCACTTGCACAGTTCCACAATCTTTACAATATATTATAGGTATAGGGCATCCCCAATAACGTTGTCTCGAAATTCCCCAATCATGTAAACGATAGTTTGTTGTTTTCTCACCTATCCCTTTTTCTTTGAGCTTTTTAATGATTACTTCCTTTGCTCTACTTACCGTTAATCCGTTTAAGAACTCAGAGTTAAACATTATCCCATCAACGACCTTCAAGGTCTCTATAGTTTGTGTACCCTCTTCACGAACTACGGGAATAATCGGCAAATCATATTTCTGTGCAAATTCAAAATCACGCTGATCATGTGCAGGGCAACCAAAAATCGCGCCTTCCCCATATTCCATCAACACAAAATTCGCTATGTAAAGCGGCAATTCCTTATCAAGAAATGGATGCTTAACGTTTAATCCGGTGTAAACTCCTATTTTTTCATCATTCTCCCCATTTGTTTTTATGTTATCGATAAAGTCCTGTATTTCTTTATTTTTTAAATCCTGCACAATAGGGTGCTCTGCTGCCACTGCACAAAAAGAAGCCCCAAATAAAGTATGAGGATAAGTTGTAAAAACCTTCAATTTCTTATTTAAGCCAACTACTTCAAACTCTATAGTTGCTCCTTCAGATTTTCCTATCCAACGCTCCTGCATTGTTTTGACTTTTTCTGGCCAATTTTTCAAACTTTGCAGGCACTTGAGTAAGTCTTCAGCGAAATCAGTAATCTTTAAAAACCATTGGGACAACTTACGTTTTTCAACAACTGCACCTGATCGCCACCCTTTTCCATCAACCACCTGTTCATTTGCAAGCACTGTTTGGTCCACTGGATCCCAGTTAACCCATGACTCTTTTCGATAGGTAAGCCCATGCTTTAAAAAATCCAGGAAAAATTTTTGTTCGTGTTTGTAGTAATCAGGCTCACATGTGGAGAGTTCACGCTCCCAATTATAAGAAAGACCTATAGATTTCAACTGTGTACGCATATTATCTATATTCTCTTTTGTCCATGTTTCAGGGCTAATATTATTGTCCCTTGCTGCATTTTCAGCTGGTAATCCAAACGCATCCCAGCCAATTGGATGCAAAACCTCAAATCCACGAGCTCTCTTGTAACGCGCTATCACATCCCCTATTGCATAGTTACGTAAGTGCCCCATATGAATTTTACCGGATGGATATGGAAACATCTCCAATACGTAACATTTCTCTTGTTCACTATTCTTGCTTACAGAAAAATCCCATTTATCTTGATAAAATTTTTCAACACTTTTAAAATCATATTTCATATAAATCCAAATTCAATTACAGTTCATATGCATCAAAGGATCAACCGCTTGGCCATTATGCCGTATTGTGAAACACATCTGTGGATCTTTATCTTGTGTGCTTGATTTACCTGCAGATCCAATCACTTGACCTTGCTTTACTTTATCACCAATTTCAACATGTATGTTTTTTAAATAGGAGTACACAGTCATGTAATTATCTTTGTGTTCTACTATAATTAAATTTCCATACCATCTCAGCCCTTTGCCTACATATACCACTTTGCCGGGTGCAGAGGCAACTACATTCGTTCCATTTTGAGCAGCAATTTTTATGCCATCCTTACACATTTCATCAGAAGAGGTAGCTGAAATAACTGTACCTTTAACTGGCATTACAAATTTGCAATTTACCCCCACGTTTTGTGCATTATTGTTATTTTTGTATATCCTGTTTATGATGGCTTTTCTATTTTCTTTTTTTATTAAAGGCTCCCTAATTAAATGGTACTCTCTTGTATATTCCAGCTCTCTTTTTCCGTAAAATTCTTCGCCTTTAAGCAGCACAGGTGCAGGTTTTTGCAGGCCACAGCCTATTAATATTGCTAATAATATAAGAAATGAAGCTATATGCCACATTTTAGATATATCAACTCTCACAAAACTCCAAAATTTTAGCGAGACGTAGTGTTTCACGCCTGTTCGTTACTTTCCTCGTTATTTATTTTACTAGTTAAATAATCCCTCAAATCGGTAAGTTCTTGCAACAAATTCTTTGGATCACGATTGACTTTTATATCATTACCAAATTCTTTTTGCACTCCTTTTATTGTATATCCTTTATCATATAGCATGTATTTTACTTTCTTTATAGCCTCTATACACTTAAGATCATATAGCCTTCTTCCTTTATGCTTTGTAGGCTTAATTTGATGAAATTGACCTTCCCAAAATCTTAAAACATGCTGTTCCAAATGTAGCTCTTCAGCTACTTCCCCAATCGTATAAAATAATTTTTCCTTATTCATTAATTATTGATTAATTTTTTTATAATTTTTGAAGGCCTAAAAGAAATTGAATTTCTTGCCTGAATCATCACTTTCTCTGATGTATTTGGTATATTTCCTGGTCTTTCCTTCTTTTTCTTAACCAAGAATGTTCCAAATGACGATATTTTTACTATTCCATCCTTTGCCAAGCTTGTCTTTATTTCGTTCAATATATCATCTATTATCGAAGCAGAGTCTTCCTTTGATAATCCTATTTCTTGGTTTATATTTTCAGCTATCGTTGCCTTAGTTACTGTTGTGTCTTTTGTTGTAACGTGATCCATTATTGATAAATATTACAATACGTAAATATAATATAGCAATCGACTCGAGATTCAGCTACTTTATTTTTTAGGGTATGTCTCTTCTGTAGCATAATTTAAAATACTAGCAACTGCCAACATTACAAATATTGCAAAAAGCGCCATTTGATGATCTGTAAAAAGTGCTAGCATTGACACTATAATTCCGCTGACAATAAACATAAACCCATTGATAATGGATGATGATGTGCTAATGTATTTTCGTTTCACAATCTCGCTGCCGACAGTAAAATTAAGCATATGTCCTCCCGCAAAAAACCCGAACATTAACATACAAAAGTACACAACGTGGACTGTTAAGTGGCTGTACAACAAAATAATCATTGAAATACCTTGTAACAGAGCAAAAGCAGAGATTACATGCCTTCTATTTTTAAATAGATTTGAGATTCGATCTGCAATTGGAGCACCAACTGCAAGACCAAGCCATAATATTGCGGTTGCTACACCTGACTCCACTGCATCAAGTTCTGAGTTGCTCAGTAACCTTGGAGCCCACAAGGTATTCAGTGCTAAAAATGTTCCAAAAGTAATAGCACCCACCACTGAAGTTATCCAGATATCTCTTAATTTTAGCACTTTGAGTACAGAGCACATTACTGTTCTTATAGAGCTTTTTATTGTGCATTCTTCTGAACTGCTTTCTGGAAGTGTGTTTGGACAAAAAAGCGTAAGTACAAATATCAACACACCAAATAGTATTATGCATACAATCAGATTCTTCCAATCTGCACCTTCGGCAAGCAAGCTAGAGAACAACATTTGAATCACCAAAGCGGAAAGACTTGAAATTGTCTGCACTAGTGAAAACATTAATCCAAATTGGGCAATGGAAAAACATATGCTACTTGTATGAGCAGCACCAATAAAACCAAATGATGCTCCAGTTGCAATCAATACTTGAGATAAAATCAAATGGGAAAAATTGTCACTATTAATAAGGACAAAAAACCCCAAGATCATAGTTGATAACGAGAAAAAATAAATTTTTTTACTGGAAAAAACATTAAACGTTGCCCCACTAAAAAATTGTAAGATAGCAAAAGTCCAAGTATATACTGAGTTAGCTAGCGCAACTTGCGCGATTGTAAGTCCAAGTTCTTTTTCAAGATTCACACTTATAAAAGTATAAACTATCTGAATATTGCTGAATATAACAACCAAGTTACTGATCAGCCAAATGAACCAAGCCTTAGCTCTGCTTTCCATAAGATTTATTTTTATAAGTAATCTATTAGAAATTTAACACTAAGTCTCTTTTTAAGCTATTGTTTCCTGAATAAGTGCTGGACTTGACTTTCTTTAGCTTTATTGTACAATTAAATAATTTTATTCTAGAGGTTGGTAATATGGCACCACAAGATAAATCTCAATTCAAAAAGTTTGACAATATATTAGCAAGAATAAGTGACACCATTGATTCTGGTAAGGGTGATTCTATTGAGATTTATGATGAAATAAAAAATTAGCTGAGAGAAGAACTTAATAATGTATATGAAGAATGGAAAAGTAGTGAATTTAATCCAAACTTCAGATTCAAATTAGACGATGGTTATGAAGTAGAAACAACGCTACTGCACATTGCCATTCAATGCAGGAAAAGTGCTGCATGTGCACCACTAGTCCAATGCTTGTTAGATCAGGGAGCTGATCCCAACGTACAAGATAGTCCTTATAGTAGTTTTACCTTAACCTGTGTCCTAATGCCTTTTTTAAACCACCCGTGTCCAATCTTTGAATGTGTGCCAAACCGCGATTCATCGAAGAAAAACAGCTCTTTTTCAGGATACATGACAATAGTTTCATTAAGATTTTTTTTTAAACTCCTCTTGTTTACTTTTATCTTGTCCGTTATGCACTGGTCTTGGTGTGATATATGAGAATTTCATTCTTTGCATATTACGGTGTACTGTAAACTTGCTAAACCAAACCTTTCCTGAATTCTTATTTTCATTTCTTTTATAGTAATATTGGGGTTTTCCTCTATCCACACCTCAACTTGTTCACGTTGACTTTGGTTCAATATAGTTTTTCTACGGCGTTGAGGTGGAGCAAATAATTTTTCTTCTCTGCCAAATTTTAGGTCATGCAGTAAGTGCCTTTCTTGAAATGCAACATATTTTTGCTACGGCTGTTATACTATGCTTTTTTGCTGCAATTACAGCATTTAGTTTTTTTGCAACATATGCATTATTTCTTACTTTCTTCAGCATTTCTTTTGCTCACTTTTTCATCCAATAATTTTGATCTTAATGCCATTTAAACCTCGCTATTTTACTTACTCCAGTATGGCTTTTTTTCCATTATTGTCTATCCGTTACTTGTATAGCGGGAATTGGTATAACTAATTTACTTATCAACATATCCACTAACTATAATCTGTATACCGCTACACAGTTAGAAGTATTTTTTGATTTTACAATACAGCTTGAGATTCAATTTTTATAATTTTCTTGTTGACTAGCCAGATGGTATCTACCTTCTCGGCTTGCTGCTTTTGATAAAGTGTGGTTTTCAAGACCATATCAAATAGATCCTATTAAAAATCAATC
Organism: Wolbachia endosymbiont (group A) of Myopa testacea; assembly: GCF_964027115.1. NCBI lineage: Bacteria > Pseudomonadati > Pseudomonadota > Alphaproteobacteria > Rickettsiales > Anaplasmataceae > Wolbachia > Wolbachia endosymbiont (group A) of Myopa testacea. Next base: position 287,814 of record NZ_OZ034729.1, on the reverse strand, counting down.
GAATCTTCACATGTTTGTTCTTCATAAAAGAAGTTCAATGTTATCGTAGTACCAAGTTTTGCTTCACTTTTAATGTCGAAAGTTCCACCCATTAACTCTACTAATTTCTTGCTTAGCGGTAATCCGATGCCCGTACCTTCATTTCTATATCCCGAAGCTGCTTGGCCAAAAACAGACATAACTTTATATATATCCTGCTGCATTATTCCTATTCCATTGTCATGAAACTCAATAGTTAATAAGTTTTTTTCTATATTTTCTTTTATCACCATTCTTATTAAACCATCTTTGGGAGTAAACTTGATTGAGTTTGATAATAAATTTATTATAACTTGTTTCATTCTCTTAGGATCTGCAATGACTAATAATTGTTTATTAGTCGTCTCTTTTTTTAAATTAATCCCGGCTTCTTTTAATTTAGGTAATAGCATATTTACGCATGAATCTATTATTTTGTTCAGGTTAAACTTCACTTTTTCTACTGTTAAACTACTTGATTCAGCTTTTGAAAAATCTAACACATCATTAATTAAGGTAAGTAAGTGTGTTCCTGCATTATATATATCGTCTGCATACTCCTTGTATTGAGAGTTATCCATTGAACCTAAAGTTTCATTTTTGATCAACTCCGCAAATCCAATAATAGCATTAAGAGGTGTGCGTAATTCATGTGTAACGCTTGCAAAAAATTTTAGCTTATTTGCATTTTCTTGCTCTAATGCCTCTTTTATCTGCTGTAATTCAATGTTAGTTTTATGTTGCTTGGCTAGCATTTGGGTATTAGAAAAGTGCAAATAGAACATTATTAATATTAAAATTATTAATATTAAGCCCAAAAATGTTAAAAATAGGCCATATGCTATAACATAAGAATTATTGTAGTTTCGAAGAATCTTCAAAAAAAACGAAGGTTTAACGCTATTTTCATGGAATATAGGAAAAATAGAAGTTAATGTATTTCCTGTAGTATAAAATATTTCTTGGTTACTTAATAGTTTATCAATTTCATCGTTTGTAAGTAACTGTTCATAATCATAATCTTGAGTGTTAAAATTACTGAATATTATTCTGCTGTTTTGATCATACAGTATTAAGCTGAAATCCTTTACTTTGCTCACTGATTGTAATAATTCAGCACGCAGTTTTACCAGTTGGTTTATGTAGTCAAAATTTTTGTATTTAATGTGATGCTTTTCTATTAGTAAATAATGGTATTTTTTTATTATGCCATTTTCCAGTATACTTTTTAAGTTTACACTTGAGTCACGGTAAGAAGAAAGGAAATTACTCCTTAGTAAATAATTACAATATATCACACTGAATAAAATCATAAAGATCGATGAGAGTAATGCAATAACTTTTGTGTATTTGTTTTTCTCCAGCACAGAAAACATTGATTTACCTAGCTTATACATATTCTTCTTATTGTGAAACAACGGTTTTTATGTTATTAATAATAAAATTTAGCATATAATATTTTATGACAATTTCTCCTATTTTGCCAGTTTATTCGCCTGTTAACATAAATTTTTCTTATGGTAAAGGTATTTACTTGTATGATATTGACGGTAAGCGCTACGTAGATTTTCACTCTGGAATAGCCGTTAGTAGCTTAGGTCACACTAATTCGCGATTAATTAGTGCTCTAAAATCGCAAGGAGAAGAATTATGGCATATATCAAATACCTATAATATACCTGCTGCTAATAATTTTGCAGAAAAATTAATAAACAACAGTTTCGCTGACACTGTATTTTTCTCAAATTCTGGATCAGAGGCAGTAGAATGTGGGCTTAAGATTGCTAGGGTCTATCAAAACGGAAAAGGCAATAAAAACCGTCACAGAATTTTAACATTCCATGGTGCATTTCATGGAAGAACCTTCCTAACTTGTGCTGCAAACGATAAACAGAAATTTTCTGAATTACTGAGTCCATGTATTGATTGGTGTGATAATATCGAGCCCAATATTGAGAGTGTAAAGAAAGCAATTTCAAGTGGTATAGGCGTTATATTAATAGAACCAATACAAGGGCAAGGTGGTATCAAAGTAATGAATGAAGTCTTTATGAAAGAACTAAGAAAGCTGTGTGATGAAAATGACATATTGTTATTTTTTGATTGCGTACAATGCGGTGCTGGTAGGACAGGAAAATTATTCGCATACGAACATATAGGAGTGGAACCTGATATATGTGCTCTTGCAAAGGGAATAGGAGGAGGCTTTCCGCTAGGGGCTTGTCTTGCAACTGCAAGGGCTGCTAAGTATATGGCGGTCGGTATGCACGGTTCCACTTTTGGTGGCAATCCGCTTGCAACCTCAGTAGGTAATGCTGTGCTCGAAGAATTGCTCAGTCCTGGCTTTTTGAAAAATGTTGAAATTAGAGGTAAGTATTTAAAAAATAAATTAGAAGACTTAGCAAGTAAATTTCCAATAATAGAAGAAGTGAGAGGGAAAGGGTTAATGCTTGGAATAAAGGTGAAAGCAAACAATAAAAAGTTTGCAGAAGAGCTAAGTTATCGCGGCTTGCTTACTGTTGGGGTAACATCAGATAACATTGTGAGAATTTTACCTCCACTAATTATCACTGAAAAAGAGATTGATGAAGGCATCGAGATTTTGACTCAATATTTATCTGAGAAATCTTCTAGTGAAATCAAGCAAATACACACGTAAGATCTGGCTGTTTACCAACTGTTGTTTGTACCGAAATTATAGTAGTAGCTACTTCATTCATGCATTTTACCTTATCTTGCTCTTTTATCAATGTAAGTCCATTTATATCACTTAGTGAGTCAAACTTTGTTGCATCTTCAAATATAAATGATTGTAAGATGCTTTTTGGAGCCTGGAAGAAAACGCTATTACCAAATGATAATATCGTTTCTGATAAATCCTGTACTAAATCATTTCTAAAAACGCATTTCGATAATTCCCCTAACAGGATTGGTATTCCAAAAAGAAAAAATGTCCCTTTCACTAAATAGGTCGTTATTCCACATAATAATGCACCACACAAAAATGCTAGCGGTCCAAATGCTATAAAACCGCAAAGTGATGGCAATAGCATAGTATGGCCTAATGATATTTCATATATAAGATTCGCTGAAACTATAAGTCCGATGAATAGCATAGCTGTACCCAAGACCATCCTTTGTCTAGAATGTTCTTTCCAGTTCTTGCGATATAATTCAGAAAAGTTATTGTTAACTTTTACTTTAAAAATATTATGGTTAGTTTTTAATTTAAGTTCTAAACCAAAATTTTCTTCCAACTCTGGAAAAAAACCTCTCAAAAGATTGTCCCGCTCTGAAATTACTCCATGACGCCATTTATGGCAATCTATAACTTCATCAATTACCATACTAATTTGATTATTGATCTTGTATACATTGCTCATTTTATATGAACATCCACAATAATGCTTTTTTCTAAAGTCTGCGCAGCTTAAATTCTTTAAATCGTACAAAAAGTCTTTAATTTCTTGTGCTGTTTTATTAGCATCATCTCTGCAACCTACGGCTTTCAAAACTGTTGCTAAATGCTCATTTTCAATGCGAGAAATCGTTTTATCTAATGCATATATATATTGTTTAGATTGAAAGTATGAGATGATTTTTTCTTTACACCTATCTCCATTGTCTTCGTACAAACTATTTTGTGTAAAACTATCGTCATTTTCTTCGGCAATTTTTAATACATGACCTAATACATTTTTAGCCTTCACACTACTTTCAAAGTAGCAGTTTCTGATTATGTGCACATATGCCTTTGCATCAGCATTTTCAGACTTACCTACATTATACGCTTTAGCTAAAAAGACTAAATAGTCAAATCCTGCCCATAGATAATACATGGACTTTACAATAGCACTTCCCACAGAAAATAGAACTGAGCGTGTGTAAGATAATTTACCGTTGTTTTTAATTCTGTCTTCATATGAACAAAGATATTTTTCTGTGCTTTTTAAAATCTCACGTAAATCTTCTTCTGTCTTTCCTACGTCAAAATCATTTATATCATGTACTTTTTCATACACCTCTTTTATCAAATCCTTTGAAAATTTTTTCAGAGCTGCGTCATCGATATTTCCTAGTGCATCCATGTTTTCGCTAATATAGATCTCTATTTTTTCTCCAAGCTCTATTCCCATTCTATTTTTTATTAGTTTATTGTACCTATCAGTGGCTGGAAATAAAACCTTTTGACAAAAATCCTGCGGTGCGCTTTTTAATTTTGCTAAAACTTTATCTACAAATAACTCAATTTTTTCACCTCCAGCAGCAAAAAACCAAGGTTGCCTGTTAGGATTGCGTTCTCTATTTCTTCCCAAATTCTGCAAAGCTTCTGCTGGATTGTTGAACTGACTAGTTGAATCTGTAAATATTGATGCAACGTGATTATACTCACTATCGAAACCACGGCCTTTTGACTCGTCTATAATTGTTGTCAACGCATATTTAGCTAATGTGCTTAAATCGCCTTGGTCATAATTACAATAGTCAGCTCCATATTTACCTGCGTCATTACGTGTTATTTCAAAAAAAGGTTTATTTGTCTCAATACCAAGATCATTTTTTCCAAGTCCTGCAAAAATACATTTGTTTTCTCTATAGAAACTACGTAGTACATCTTCTCTTCTTTCCATGAGATTATGCAGCTCTTTACTTAAGTGCCAGTTATCAACTATTAGACTGCGTTGTTTATCATTGCTTTTACTCAATGCTTTAATTACTGTCTTTATCTGTGGTAAAAGCTCATCCTTAGCGAACTTCTCACTAAAACCTTTTTTCTTTAGAAAATCTGTAATGCTGCTATCATTAGCAGTACTAACCTTATTTTTAACCTCTTCTATTAATCCACCTAAATCTTTTCTTCTTTGTTTATCCAAAGCGGTGTTATCGCATTCCACTAAATACGAAAGTGTAAGATCAATCATTGAGTGCATTACTCTGTATTCTAGATACTTAGCAGTATTGCTAAAATCTACCTTGTCTTTCAATTTAGATATCTGTTTTTCCGTTAGACCAGGGTGTTGCTTTTTAACGCAGTTTATAAAGTTTGATTGACGTAATTTGAGTCTGTAATCTTGGTACGACATCCCTTCAGGCTGAAATTTATTATAAACTTCATAACGCGTACCATCTTCATATACCAAATTATTCTTACCTTGCAATGCAAAGCTAAGGTTAATTATGCTATTCACATCATCAACTAGAATAAGAGCATTTTCCCCAATTGGGCTTTGTACGTTCCACCTTACAGATTCCAGCAGATTATCATAGTCAACAAGTTTATTGTAATTAAAAACTTCTTCACATTCTTCAACATATTCATGAGCTGGACTAGACTTTTCCCTAGTAAATAAGCTGCGCACGTTAGCAGCAAACCTAAGGAACAGTTCTTTTGATTCTACTCCAGTTATTTTGGTCAACACCCACCAAATTGGCAACATTACTATACTAAATATAAACATAGAAACTATACAATATAGATTCTCAATTAAAGCGGAATACAGCCAATGATCTGAAGTTAGACCAATTATTGCAGCAACATTACTATTTATAATAGGGAATAATGTAATTAAAGGTATTATGGTAGCAGCAACATTCACCACGAATGCTCGGTTGAATTTTTCTCTTTCATTAGTTTTTGCAATAACATTTACTGTTTTGATAGTGTTTGCAATGCAGCGTCTACTTGATCTGGTAGGACTGATAATTTTTCCACATCTGTTTAAGATCCTTTTCTTTGGTGTTGCGGTTAGGTAAGTCGTAGGATATTCCGCATCAAGTTTGCACATATTTTCAAAGGCCTGCTGCTTGTTAATGCTATCTGCTTCATCAACATTAACCCACAATTTAGGCTTTTCACCGTTTTGCTTTTCAAATTTTCGATCATTCTCTTGCTGTAAAAGCAGATCATGTGTTACTATAATTGTTGTAGGTTCAGTGACTTTCAGCGCATCTTTAATTTCTTGCACAGTTTTAGGTGTTTTAACATCTACAGTAAATGCACCATCTATCATTTTCTTAGCTTGTTCAACTAAATTACCATTTGGCACTGCAACTAAATGGTGATATCCTGCTTGAGCTAGCGCATGACTCCACAATCCAATATCATAAGTCTTGCCAAACCCAGTTTCTGCATCAATCATAGTATTACAGTTAGTGATGGAAGAACTTTCTAGATGCTTTAGCATCTCTTCAACAACAGGTTTACGACGTTCTACTATTATAGATTCTTTGTCACTGAAGAGCTTTATAGATTCACCTTGTAGCTTACTATTAACTTCCTTTAAATGAGGGATAAGCTCTTTTATTTGATTAGTAATACATTGACTCATATCTTCCCACTATCAATACAATGTATTTCATAATACATTGTATTGATAGAATTACAACAAACATTTTTAGGTATTTTATGCCTTATAGACAAAAAATCCAACATTAGTTATCATCTTAATATGAACGACAATCTGGTATGCCTCGGAATGATTACTTCTCCTCACGGAATTAAAGGAGCTGTTAAATTAAAAACTTTTACCGAAAAACCTGAAAATATCTCCTTATATGGTGAGCTAATAAGTGGTGATGAGAATTATAAAATAGACTTAGTATCCGTCATAGGTGATAATCTAGTAATAGCTACAATCAGCGGAGTAAATTCCCGTAATGAAGCAGAGCTTTTAAGGAATAAGAAGCTGTATATAGAAAGAAGCAAGCTACCGAAGCTAAATGATGAGAATGAATTTTATCAAAGTGACCTTGTAGATATGGAAGTAAGGCTGGAAAGTAATGAATTATATGGCAATGTAAAATCTATATATAATTTCGGCTCAGGGGATATATTAGAAATTTTAGTTATCAGCACAAAAAAACGCATTATGCTGTCTTTTACCAAAGAAATGTTTCCACACATAAACATGAAGGAGAGGTATATGGTGCTCAATATGCCAGAATTTATTGACTAATAAAGACTTTGATATTTATATAAAGCTATTTATAATTGTAAGATCGAACTGAAAATGTAATTATGGCAGAAAGAGCTAACGATATCAGACCAGGTCAGGTGTTGGAACATAACGGCGGATTATTTTTGGTTGTAGGTATTATGCATACTCAACCTGGTAAAGGTGGTGCATACATACAAGCCGAAATGAAAAACATCAAAACCGGAGCAAAACACTATGAAAGATTTCGCTCTGATGCAACAATCAGAAGGGCAATTTTAGATGAAGAGGAGTATGTTTACCTTTTCACTGAAGGAAACATTGTAAATCTTATGCATCCAAGTAATTACGAGCAAATCACTATAAATTTGGACTTATTGGGAGAAAAAAAGATTTATCTACAGGATAATATGAAAGTTAAAATAGTAACTTATCAAGACAAAATAATTTCTGCGCATGTGCCTGATTATGTTACACTTGCTGTGAAAGAAACAGAGTCTGTTATTAAAGGACAAACTGCCACTGCTTCTTATAAGCCTGCAATTTTAGAAAACGGAATGCGCGTTAACGTGCCTCAGTTTATAAAAGAAGAGGATAAAATTGTAGTATATACTCCAGATGACAGCTATTATGAAAGAGTGAAAAAGTAAAAGGAAGAATGTCCATCTCATCACCACGAATTAATGTGATGCTTGATTCTGTGCGTAGTGCTTCCAGGCAGCTTATGCGCGATTTTAATGAATTGCAAATTTCTAATGTTAAATCAGCAGACTTCATTAATAAAACTTATTCAAAATCCAAGCAAACCATATACGATTGCTTGCACGACTACAAACGAGACTATGGGTTTATTTCCGAAGATGATACTGACCAAGAAATAAAAGATAACGGTTACACTTGGTTTATTATGCCTATAGAGGGCAGGGAGAACTTTTCTAGTTGCATGGTTTATTTTGCAGTATCAGTCTGTCTCATTCATAAAAATAAAGTTGTGGCAGCTGTAATTGATGCTCCGGCTCTTAGAGAAACTTTTTGGGCAGAAGAAAAGAAAGGTGCTCTTCTTGAGGATTTTAGATCTCGTCATATAAAAATGCGGGTGAAAAGCCGTGAAGGGGGTCTAATAGATGTAAGTGGTAATTTATTAAATAAATTGCTGCCTGGCAATAGTAATGTACGCTCCATCGGTTCAACAATTTTAGGCTTTGCGTACCTTGCAGCAGGAAGGCACAGAGGAGCAGTTTACTCTGGAGTTAACAAATATAAAGCCTTGCTCGGTAGACTTTTTCTGCAAGAAAGCGGTGGAAGGATAACGGAAGACAACGGATTGATTATTGCTGGCGATATTAAATTAGGATAAACAGGCTACAGAGATAGACAACTTTTCGAAAACTTTTATAAGAGATTCTGTTAAATGTTCTATCATTTCATCAGTATGATAAGGTGTAGGGGTAATACGGAAACGCTCAGTTCCTCTTGGCACTGTTGGATAATTTATATGTTGAACGTATATTCCATGCTCATCAAATAATAATTTTGATGCTCCTTTGGATAACTCTGGGTCGCCAATTATTATTGGAATTATATGAGTTTCTGTTGGAATGAAGTTAATTCCTGTATTTCTCAGTGAGTTTTTTACTTTTTCAACGACTTGCTTTTGCTTTTCCCTTTCAATGTTGCTCGATTTTAGGTGTTCAACGCTTGCCTTTGCTGCCGCTGCTAAAACAGGCGACATAGCAGTGGTGAAAATAAATCCTGGAGCGGAACTTCTTATTACATCTACCAAGCTCTTTGAAGACGCTATATACCCACCCATCACTCCAAAAGCCTTCGATAGTGTACCTTGAATGACGGTTATTCTATCCATCAGGCCTTCTCTTTCTGCAATTCCGCCACCATGTGAACCATACATGCCAACTGCGTGCACCTCGTCCAAATAGGTGATTGCATTATGTTGATCTGCAAGATCGCATATCGCTTCAAGCGGCGCTATATCGCCATCCATTGAATATACGGATTCAAGTGCTATTATCTTTGGTGTTTTTATGTCTACGGACTTTAACAACTGCTCTAAGTGATCAACATCATTGTGTTTAAATATATGTTTTGGTCTTTTTCCTGATTTTATGCCTTCTATCATTGAAGAATGGTTCTTCTCGTCTGAAAAAATTACTACATTTGGGATAATAGACGATAAAGTGCTAAGTGTTGTCTGGTTAGCAAGGTAGCCACAAGCAAAAGTTAAAGCAGCCTCTTTTTTATGCAAACAAGCTAAGGATTTTTCCAGTTCGACAACCTCTTTTGTTGTACCAGATATATTTCTTGTTCCCCCCGCACCAATTGATAAATTTTGAATAGCGGCAATAACTTTCTCATTTTGTGACATTCCTAAATAGTTATTACTGCACCAGACTATTACTTCCCTATTTCTTTCATAGTCCATAATGTGGGGGAGCCTACCTGGCAATGACGCAAAGTGCGTAAATTCACGGTAGCGCCCCTCATCTTTTATATCTTTGATTTTGTTTAAGAATATTTCTTCGTAGTTTACCAAGTTTTTATTCACTAATAATTAATACAATTATAATAAATTATTAAATGGTAAACTACAATATTTATTTTTCAACTTACTGTTGCAGCAAGCTCTTTATCAGCTATAAGTTCAACATTACTACCCTTAAATGAACTTGAAGGTCTGTTACAGCAATATATGATTACAGCAGCAACTAAACAACAAGCTCCAACACCTGCTATTATTCCTGTTGTCAGCAAGCTAACACTAAAAGAAAAATATGCAGCCGGTGCAGCAGCCCCTGCAAGTATCCCAGCTACTGCGAACGTCCATGTAGCTACGGTAGGCCAATTACTCTTTTGCGTATTTTGTGTTGCAGTAATACTTCCATTTCCTGGATTATTAGGCAGCTTGCCATTGGTTTGAGTATCATTCACCTGCTCAGATTTGTTGTTAGCTATTGAAGGTATTAGTGTTGGCTTCAGTGTTGGTGTTAGATTCGGTGTTGGCGCTGGCGTAGGTGTTGGAATTGGATTCGGTTCTTGCTGCTTGGTGGTAGTTTGAGTACCATCTTCTTGTTCAGGGATTTCGTTAGTTGATGTAGGTACTGGATCTCCTAGAAGACTATTGCCATTATCACTTGAAAAATCTATTAAATCTTTTTCTAGTGCATCATCTTGGTGCTCTTTAGACACGTTTTTATCATGCTCACCATCATTTGGCTGTCTTGTTGTAATTACTACAAGCTCTTCTTCATTAACTATATCCTGAATTGGAAAGCTGCTGCCAGAACCTGAAGGAATTATAACATATTCGCTGCTAGGGTTTGAAGGAGTGCCACTATGCTCATCACCACTCACAGAACTCTGTAGTAAAAGTGGTTGTGTATCTTGATCACCAAGCTGGAAACTATTCTCACTTGAAGAAGCATTAGGCGTTTCAGGTGTAGTTGGTTGAACAGGTGGTACAGTATTGCTTGGATTAGTAGATTGCTTGCCATTGATTTGAGCACCATTTTTCTTATTTTTTAGTAGGGTTAAAAAAGCTACTACTTTATTCTTAAAGGAACCTTCTTGACTTTTCACGTATCTTAGTACAGGATCATGATTGTCAAGCGTCAGGATATTTTTAAATTCCTCTTCTAAGTTTAAGTTATCATTACCTGTTCCTATAATTTCCCTAATCTTTTTCTTAACAGGACTAGCAAGTAGCCTACCATCTTTTTGTTTGCTTCTTTTACCCATTTTACCCCTCCTATAATCATTACCTATAGCTTCTTCTATTGAAGCCTCTTCATTATTCATGATATTTTCTCGTCTGTCCACATTTTCTTGTGGCTGTTGATTCTTAGGTGCTGGATTTTCTGATAGAATGTCACTTGTTATAACTGGAATTTCTAATTCATCTGCAACGTTATTACTTCTTTTCCGTATTATAAAAGTTCCAGGAGTTTGGTACATTTCATCCCACAAATCTTGACGTTCATGACAGGAATATTTTTGCACATCAATAGAAAATTGCAGAATATTTCTAATTTGCATTAAACTGAATATAAGATCAGTATTCTCTTGACGTTTATTGTCTTTTGGATCTTTAGTGTATTCATCATATGCTATGTAAGCAGTCTGAGCTAATCCATTTACAATACCTGGCAAGTAGCTGTAATTATATTCACGTAAAGCTTCAGATTGTAATAATTTGTTTTCCTTTTCCAGATCTTCTATGCGCTTTTCTATGCTAGATTTAAAAATCCCACACTCCTCTCGAAAAATTATGTTAATTGCATCAATTTCTGTGCATAAGTAACATACTCCCTTGACTAAGGAGTAATCTTCTTGGCCTATTGAGTAGTGTGTTGCATTTTTCAGTATATTCTGTATGACCTGCCTAATCACTTGCTCATTATGTGATACGTTTTGATGGATTTCTTTAGTGTAAAAAAGCACCTCGACTATAACGTCTGTGTTTGTGTATTCAACATTAGACAATGCAATGAGGATTGATTCGTGTATGTTATCAAATTCGTTATTTTTAAATTTTTGATTGAGATAGCCGATAACATCATTGCTGCACTCAGCACATTCTTTGCATAGGTGCTCAATAAATGCAATATTGCCAGCATCCAATGCAGTTTTCAGAATTAAATCATAAATTTCTTTTCTGCCACGAGCTCCTATGTTTTTCAGGATTTGTTGCCTTAGTATTGTAATAACTTTATCATCTGCAAATGCTTGTTCATATACATCGTAAATGGCATGACCTGTACTATTAGTGTATCGTTTGCACAAGTATTCAACAACAGATATGTGTTCTTGACTTATCACAGTTTCTTAACAAGGTAGCAAAGCTCTTTTTTAATAACTCTTCTGTTGAGGCTTTTTTAGTTGGTTCATTAATATATCTTTCAAACGCACCTAGCACTATCGGGATGAATTCTTCATTTTTGATCAGAGACGCTGTTTCAAGCACACCATACAAAGGATCAGGTTTACTTGTTTTTAACACCTGTCCAAAATCTCTTAAAACGTATTCGACAAAAACTGCATTTAATAATTCTTGCTCTTTTCTTAGTGCTATAACTGAGAAAAAGTCAATCTTATTAGGTTCGACAAGTTGTATAGCTTGATCTTTTAATCTTCCATAAATTCCATCGGTACCATGGAATTTTTCTATAAAAGCTTCAATATATTTTTGATTACCAACAAGTAAAGGTAAAAGACTCAAATTTTCTTCAATAAAAAGTATGTCCTGGTATTTTTCTGTCAGTTTGTTATTAGCTACGATTGCTAATAATACCAATTCTTTTACTGAATAATCACACTTGAAATTCTTCTGATCAAAATTATACCGTGATAGTATATTTGAGTATATATATTGGTGATCGCTTCTACTTCGTAAATCCAAATTAAGTTGGTCTAAGCAGAAATTTTTGAGATTTTCATTATCTAGTGTAATAGATCGGCCTTCATAATTTTCAATATTTTGTACAATCTTATTTAGCTCTTTACAATCATTCTTGTTTATTGCGTTACTTAGAATGTTCGTTATTTCAGCAAAAGTTAAATTTTCAGGGATGATGACATACAAATCTTCATCTTTTAATTCTACGGTAAGCGACCTATCACAACCATCAGGAAAGTTTGCAAGTATTGCATTCTCTCAACTTAGATCTTCAGGGGGTGTATCACATGGATTAGCTGGTATCTCTTGACTTTTGCCATCTAAAACTTCAAACTCTCCTTCAGCCTCTGAACAATTACCTGAATCTTCAGAATCTGGTTTTTCAAAACCATGCCAACTTTTGATTAATCTTTCAGAATTTGATTGACCCTGTGAAGTTACATCCTGTGATACAAAGTCTCTAAAATTGGAACCAAATATGTTTTACCCCTAATTACTAGCCAAACTAAGTATAGCATTAAACAGAAATTTTGCCAAGCAAATTATTAACTCTCTTAGCAAACAGACTTACATCATCCATCTCTTCACCTTCCACTATACAAGCTTGGTAAAATAATAAATGAATCATGTCTTCCAATGTTGGGTTTTCACCATTTTCAGCGTGAGACTTCATTATGCTTTTTATTACAGGATGCTTAGTGTTAATTTCCAGTACCTTTGGCGTGCGGTAATTTAGCTGCTTTTGTTCACGCAAAAAACGCTCCATGCGAAGATCCATAGCACCTTCATCAACTGCTAGACATACAGGGCTGTCAGTCAGTTTTTTTGAGATTTTCACGCTTTTCACTGAATTGCCAAGAACCTTGGTGAAATATTGCAGTATAGAGTCCGTATTTTCTTCAGTCTTTTCTTCATCTTGCTTATTTTCCTCATCTTTTTTATCTTCTTCTGAAGAGAATTTTTCCAAATCAACATCAGCGCGGGTCACAGACTTAAATTTTTGATCTTTATATTCATGAATCACGCTAGTCCAGAAATCATCAACTGGATCAACAAATAGGAGCACTTCTAGTCCTTTACTGACGAATCCCTCAAGTTGCGGACTGTTTTTCACTGAATCGAGGCTATGCCCGGTGAGATAATAGATATGTTCCTGCTCAGGCTTCATTCTGCTTATGTAGTCATCAATGCTGACTAATTTCTCATCACCAGTACTGTGAAATCTGCAAATTGAGAGTAGTGCTTCTCTCTCATCAGTTGGCATAGCTTCACAAAGACCCTCTTTTAATACTGCACCAAAATTGGTCCAGAATTTTGTATATTCCTCTAAATTCTCTTTTGCCTTTTTACCGAGCTCTGATATCGCGCGTTTAGTTAAGGATTTTCTGATTTGCTCAACAACACGATTATTCTGCAGCGTTTCTCTGCTGATATTAAGAGGCAAGTCCGGTGAATCAACAATACCTTTCAAGAAACGTAAATACTGCGGTATGATCTGTACGTTATCTTCAGTGATAAATACTTTATTTACATATAACTTAACAGAGCAACGTCTATCTGGATGAAATAAATCAAAAGGTTTAATAGAGGGAACATAAAGCAAATTTGTATATTCTATTGCACCTTCATTTTTATTATGCAATATCATCCAAGGCTCCCCGCCAACGTGAGCAACACTGCGGAAAAAATCATTGTGTTCCTCTTGAGTAACATCATTTTTTGGCTTAGTCCAAATTGCAGCCTTACTGTTTAACTTTTCACTTTTTCCTTCTTCATTTATGAATTCAACAGGAAAATTTATGTGATCAGAGTAAGTAGTGACAATGTTTTCAACACGAAATTTATCTAAAAACTCATTCTCTTCAGGACGCATAATGAGTGTAATTTTAGTTCCACGAGAAATTTGATTATCTAGTTTACTTATCGAATACTCTCCATCTCCCTTGGATTTCCAGACCCAAGACTCCTCCTCTCCAGCTTTTCTTGATTCTACTATTACTTCTGATGCAACCATAAAGCTTGAGTAAAAACCAACACCAAACTTCCCAATCAGCTCCACAGCTTGGCTTGAATCCTTGCTATTTTTAATCGCATCTAAGAACTTTTGCGTACCAGAGCTTGCAATTGTACCAAGGTTATCTATTAAATCTTGTCTGTTCATTCCGATGCCATTATCAGTGATATATAGCTCGTTCTTATCTTTATTGGAGCTAATAGTGATTTTTAACTCATCACTTGAATCTAGCAAATTTGAATTAGATTGAGATTCATAGCGCAATTTATCACATGCATCCGATGCATTTGATATTAACTCACGCAGAAAAATGTCCTTATTGGTATAAAGTGAATGAATCACTATATTAAATACTTTCCCTACTTCAGCGTCAAATTTTAAATTTTCAGTTTCTTGTACGTTATGCATTTTGAGCTCCATTATTTGCCTACTACCCTAATAATCTAAGTATTGCACTACAATCTTTCAAGGTCACGCACGCCAAAATTAATGTAGCCGCCATATTATGACACCCAATTTATGGGATCTCTTGCATAAAAATTCCTTTACAAACTCCGCCAGCCCCCTTATCATAACACTGAAGCTATTTATTTATCTTCGCAATCTCTGCAGTGGATTAATGACAAAAAAATTTAATGTATTTGGCGTAAATCATGCTTAATTTTTTGCACTATGTGCACCTCATGTCTTTATAAAAACTTTAGGTTTCTACCTATACAAGCCGAAACGCGCTTATAAAGCGTTTAAGACAGTAAAAGACGTCAAATAGACAAGGGAGAATTTGAATACTAGCTACCCTGGGGTTCCTTTGCCTTTTTTTCCGCTCAGTAAATTTCTTAACGTTTATAATTTAGATTAGTTGCGGCTTAAAAGCAGCTGAATCGCGGTTATTAAGCGTTTAGAATAAAAAAACGCCATACTTGAAAGTATAATGTAAGTAACTAGCCAACCACGGGGCTTCTTTTGCCTTTTTTTTCACTTGGTAAATTTCTTAATGTTTGTAGCTAAAGCAATTTAAGAGACCGAAAATGGTGTCATTCCAGCGCGTGACGCTGGAATCTAGTCTTTATTATGCAGCCACTTATTTAAAGTTAAGTTTCCTGGATCCAAGTAGTCAGGGCACTGGGATGACACCCTGACAATCGTCATCCCGCTGCTTGTTAGCGGATGAGATACCGCGGCGGTATGATGGTTCGTGGCGGTATAATGAAGCTTGAAAGCGGATCACCTTTCACGACCTGTATTTACTTCAGGAGTATTAACAGGTGTTATCGTTGGGTTTTCAAGTTGTGTTGCTTGCTCTAAGCCCTTGCTTATACTTTGGTCCTGATTTAAAATTTTATCAAAGTGCTTACTCTTCTGTTGCTCTTCGTTATTTGACGTATCTCTTTGAGCATCTTCTTTTATGCCACGAGCATTTTCCACACTCTTTTCATCCTCACCTAAAAGTTTTTCTAATATTTGCTTAACAAAGCGCTTCAGAAGACTCAAAAAACCTTCTTCTTTTTGATTTTCTTGTGATTGAGGTGTGTTATCTTTTTTGTCCGGCTCAGTGTTGAGCTTCTCTTTTACAGAACTCTTGCTCACTGAGGGACTAACGATTTGTGAATCGTGCTTTGATGGCTGTGTATCTGTTTGCACAGAAGCTTCAGTAGTCTTTTTTTGTGTATTATGTTCAAGGTCTTTAACTGTTGTTGTAGTTTTTCTTGGAGTGTTAGTCACTTCTTGAAATTCTTTATTATCACGCAACCCTTCAATCCTTGATAGTTGCGTATCTTGCCTAGCTTCTTGCAGTATTGCACCTGATCTACTTCTTTTACTTGTACCAAACTCTTTCCTTAACTCTTGTGTTGATCGTCTAAGTTTATCTATTTCTTCGTCGTTCTGTCTTTGTCGTTTTTCAAGTTCTTTGTTTAACTTTGCAATATTTTCTATTTTGTTCTCAAGCTCCTTACTTTTTACAGCTTTTAGAGCCTTGGTTCCTTTTGCAATATAATTAACCTTCTCTTCTAATGAGGTGCCTTCTGGAAAAGCACCTGGAGAACGTTCAAAAACATCTTTAAACTTTTTTTCAACACTTTCTTTCGATGTCTGCGCCATACCTGCTACCTATTAAAACATATCATATAACCAGTATATTAGCTAATTATATAAAAAACAGTTAACATAACTTGTGGTAAAGAGTGTTTATCAAGAGCGTTCTATTTATATTTTTTTTATTAAAATGCTATTTACTTATTAAGTTGAAATGTATAACCATATAAGAGATGAAGGATAGTCAATTAGCAGTAGTATTCGATTGGGATAATACCTTAGTTGACACTCAAGATAACATTTTTAATGCTATTAAGCATACCATAAACTCAATGGGGTATAGTAATAAAGCTGCCGATAGAAATTCCCATGAGTCGAGAAAGAGCTATATGGTTAATTTATTTGGCGATCAGTGGAAAAAAGCGAAACAGATATATCAACAATATTTAGACGATGCACTATTGCAAAACATTGCTCTGAATCAAGGAGTAGAGAAAATGTTGCAGACACTGAAAAGCCACAATATTTATCTAGCAATAGTAAGTAATAAGAAAAATACTAATTTACGTAAAGAAGTTGCCTATTTTAAACTAGATTCTTACTTTGAAAGAGTAGTTGGGTCATGCGATACTGCAGAAGATAAACCATCTGCAACCCCACTGCTATTTGCACTAGAAGAGAGTACGTTACCTATAAATAGAGAAAATGTGTTTTTCGTTGGTGATAGCATCACAGATGTTCTGTGTGCACAAAATGCCAATTGTTTACCTATTATATACGGTCAATCAATAAGCGGTTATGAAGATTTGTCATGTTTTCAACATTTTGATAAACTTACAGATTTTATAATAAAGTATTTAGAAGATAGGTAATGACCGCTGTTACAGAGATTGCCAGTATACAAAGGCGCTTTTGCGCATATTTAATAGATGTAGCAATTTTATTAATTCCAACTTTATTAATCAGACTATTGTTAAAGAATTTTCCGTTAATTTCACATCTATCATATATGTATGTAGATTGCAGTTACTTCACATATTTTATATCTTCAAAGGCCCAAGCAACTCCTGGTCAGCAATCAATGAACATACATACCATAAGTTTGGACGGTTCTAAAATAGATTTGAGTTTAGCATTTGATAGAAGCATTTCTCAGTTTTTTCTTTTTCTATTAAGGAACATAATAGCTATCCTCATCGAGCTTTTCCAAGAACAAAACGCGTTAGTAAATGCCTTAATCGTACTGGGAGCAATTATAATGCTGCTCACCACCTATTGGTATCTAGTTGCTTGCTTCTCTAAGAAAAAACAGACATACCACGACATGCTATTTAATACGGTTGTTATCAAAGGAACTATTAAATGAGTTGCTATAACTATCGTTATCATATAAATTATGCTGATAAATTGAACTCAGGGAAGATTATGAATGAAGAGATAGTAAAATGTTTGAATAAATTATTGACCAATGAGCTGACTTCTGTACGCCAGTATCTTTTGCATTTTGCGGTTCTCAAAAATAATGGAATTAATAGACTTGCAGAAAAGGTAAAAAATGAGCTTAACGAAGAACTTGAACATGCAAACAAGTTGGCAGAAAGAATTTTGTTATTTAAAGGAGTCCCAAATTTTCAAGATACAAATGGAATCTCAAAGTATGATGGAAAGTTTACAAAAGATACAATACAAAAAATCTTAGAAGCTAATTTGAAATTAGAGGGAAAAGGTATTAAGGATATCAAAGAAACGATTTCTATCGCTGAGAAAGAAAAAGATTTTGTTAGTATAATGTTATTAGAAGAGATGTTAAAAAATGAAGAAGAGCACTTCCATTGGATTGAGAAGCAGATCGATCTTATTGAACTAATGGGTGTTGAAAACTATTTAAGAACACAAATATAGAGTGTTAAAAAAGATAGTATTTATTTTAATTGTACCTTGTTTGCTCCTTTTTTTATTAGGATTATGGCAAGTATTCAGATTGAACTGGAAGAATAATATTATCAAAAATATGAATCTTCCTGTTGTTCATCTGTTGCCCAATAACGACCTTGAAAAATTTAACTATAGGCATGTCAAGATTGGTGGGATTCTAAGTGGCATAGAACTATATGTTTTTGCAGGGCAACACGGCTATTATGTATTATCTCCTATGCTGATTGCTACTGGACATTATATGTTAGTGAACAAAGGAATAGTTAAAGAAAAAAAAGAGGAAAAAGTAAAAATTGAAAAAGTAGTTGCAGATGGAACTTTATATTGCGATAGCAATAAAAGCAAAAGTTGGTTTATCAAGAACGATACTGCTTCGAATACATGGTTTACCCTGAGTACAGAAGAAATTTCCAATGAGTTAGGTATTAAGCTAGAGAAGTGTATATTGTGGCCGAACAATTTTGGCAGCAAATTAGCTATACGGCCAATGAAGCATTTGGAATATGCAATCACTTGGTTTGCACTTTCCTTAACTTGGTTGATTATGTGCGTAATTTACTATAGGCAAAACCTCAATAAAGCTTGAAGCTTTCTATACATAAAATTAGAGAAGTAGTCATTCATCTTTATCACTACCAAGGTCTTTTAACATACTGTAATTGCCTTTTCTAAATCTACTTTTTAAAGACGTAACTCCACTTTCGCTAATACCACTGAGGCTCAGTGCAGCTCCACCTAGCTGCAATCCTATCTCAGATGTTTCAGGAATAATTTTACTAGCTCCTAGATCTCTATAAACCTCCACATTACTCAGATCTGGTAAGCGTATTACAATATTTACATGCGGAAAATTTGCAGCAACTAAGGAAACAACTTTTTTTATAGTAACTTCATTCTTTATTGAAATAACGAGAGCTTGAGCTCTTTCTATTCCTACTGATTTTAAAATTTCACATCTTGTAACATCTCCAAGATATATAGGAAAACTATCACTTTTTCCTTCTTTGACTATTTTTGATTGAATATCTACAACAACGTAACTTAAATGCTCTGCAGTAAGCATTTTTGTTACCATATATCCCACTCTACCAAATCCAGCAACTATTACATGGTTATAAAGATCTTGTGTATCTGTTTCAACAGCTTCATCATCTAATATTATTTTCTCAGTGCTAAATGAGTTTGCTATCCAATCTCCAAGCCCCGATAAAAGAGGAGTGAAAGCCATGGTTACTGTAGTTACCATCATAAGTACTTGAGCAATTTCACTTGGTAGCACATCTAGCTCATCTGCTAAGCGAAATAAAATAAACGCAAATTCACCGCCTTGTGAAAGCAGTAACCCAGCTTGTATAGCAGGTGCACTCTTAAACCCAAAAAATCTACACAATATATATATGATAGATGTTTTTAAAACGATAAGGATAATCGATAATAAAGTAATTAGTAGTAACTTATTGAGTAAAAGTTCGGTATTGATAGACATACCAACAGTCATGAAAAATAAGCCAAGAAACAAATCTTTAAATGGCAATACTGCGTGTTCTACTGAGTGTCTGTATTCTGTTTCTGCAACTAACAATCCAGCGACAAATGCACCTAATGCCAACGATAAATGGAATTGCTCAGTAATAAATGCTGCTCCTAATACTATTAAAAGCGTTGTTGATATAAAGACCTCATTACTTTCCATTTTAGCAATAACCGAAAATAAAGGTCTAAGCAATAATCTACCAGTTATAAATATCAGCACTAATGCAATAGCTGCTTGCACCAATGAACCTGCCAATGAGCTTATCAGGCTGTGCTCAGAATTGCCAGCAAGTAAAGGTACCAATACTATTAATGGTACCACTGCAAAATCTTGCATTAATAGTACTGCTATTGACAACCTACCAACCTGACTTGCTTGAGAACCTTTTTCTTGCAGAACCTGCAACACTATTGCTGTTGAGGATAGCGCAAGCCCACCACCAATAACTGTTGCTATATTCGTATTCACTCCGAAAGCAAGAGCGATGCACCATATTGCTACCATGGTAACTATAACTTGAAGAGAACCGAACCCAAATACATGAATACGCATAGCGATCAGGCGTTCAAATGTCAATTCAAGGCCTATAATGAATAATAGGAAAACTACACCAAATTCTGCAAGATTATCCATTGCTTCAGCTGAGTGTATCAGATTAAATCCATGAGAACCAATAACTGCACCTGCAACGAAGTAACCGAGCACTGGACTAATATTCATTTTCCAGAACGCTATGACTATAAACACAGCAGCAGAAAGTAAAATTATAATATCAAACAAATGCTGAGAGCCACTGTGCATGATATTTAACCTGTAGAATTAGACCATTTAATTGAGCAGCCAATACTTGATTTTTGGTCAATTGGAGAATTACCAGTTTCTGCAATAAATTTCATAGCTTGAAATAAGTCACTACTTCCTACTTCATAGCTTTGAACCTTTTCTTTTTTTGTGTCATTAAAACGTCCACGATAGCAAAGGTTTAAATTGGAATTAAAGCCAAAAAAGTCAGGAGTGCAAACAGCCCCGTATTCTTTAGCTATTTTCTGTGTACTATCAATTAAATATAGAAATGTAAACTTATTTTCCTTGGCAAAATTAATCATATTTTCAAAGGAATCTTCTGGATATTCATTTACATCATTTGACATTATTGCAACGGTGTTTACCTGATAATCTTTTTTCAATTGATCAACATCGCTTACCAGATTGCTAATAATTGACTGAACGTAAGGACAGTGATTGCATATAAACATTACAATAAGACCTTTTTTTCCACAACAGTCACTTAATGTATAGTATTTATTATCTACTCCCAAAAGATTAAAATCTTTTGCAGTAAAACTAAAATCGACTTTAGGAGTATTCAGAGCAACCATAGACTATTATTATACCGTATGTAATGTACGGTCTTATTATTTAAATGTCAAACGGTTTCTATGTATACTGTTTGCATATTCTTTTTTAGTATTATAAAACTTATGTTCATAACTTTCGAAGGAATAGACGGCTCTGGTAAAACAACACAATCTAAGCTACTTGCAAATCATTTTAAGCAAATTCACGGCGAAAATAATGTAGTGTCAACTCGAGAACCAGGTGGCACTGATTTTGCAGAAAAGATAAGAGGAGTGTTGTTAACAAATAATATTGATCCTATTTCTGAACTCTTGCTACTTATCTCGATGAGGCACGAACATATGAAAAAATTAATATTACCAGCTCTTGCAGAAGGGAAAATAGTGATTTGTGATCGGTTTATTGATTCAACCATTGCATACCAAGGATATGGGTTTGGAGTTGATTTAAAACTAATAGAAGATTTGCACAGGTTGGTTGGAGTTAGATATCCAGATATTACATTTATTCTAGATATTGATGTTAAAGTTGGGTTAAGTAGAGCGAAAGACAAGAATAAATATGAAGAAATGGATGTTAATTTTTATAATAAAGTTGGAAAAGGGTTTAAAGAAATCGCCATAAAAGAGCCCGGTAGGTGCCATGTCATCACTGAAATTGAAACAAAAAATGATAATCAAGTACACACTCAGATTATTGATAAAATCACTATTGCAAAGACTTAACTATATTTATTTAACCTCTACTAATTTAAACCGAACCTTTAACTTGTGATAGAAAATTATTAATTTTAGGTAACATTATTTCACATGGATAACTTTTTGTTTGAGTAGCTAAAAAATCCTGTATTTTGTCTGGATCTTCTTCACTTATTATCTTATATGCCCTTGTGAGGTTCATTAATTCACTTCTATTTTTTTTATTACTTACTTCAGTAATAGTAAAAAATTGATCAAAATGGTCTAAGAGGTCTTGATTTTTTATTGAAGACACAATATCGTCAATTTCTTTCACATATAATGCAAGTTTGTATGCTTTACTACGATCTTCAAAACAAAGATTAACAAGCGCGTTGCAAAACCTATCTCTCGTAGTACTTCTCACTTCTGCTAATAAGGATTTAATATTTTCTTGGCAATGCACTCTCTTTACTGATTCAGCTGGTTCAACCATACCAAGAACATTCTTTACCAAAGATTTTTTTCACAACTAAATATGAACATGTAATAACCCATAGATAGAGTAAAGAACAAGAATACGGCTGGGAGCAAAAATGGCACTAGTACATTTTGTGATACAGGAAAGATAAACCAGACAGCAGTTGCTGCTAATACAACAAAAAATAGCCCTAATAAAGTTAATTGCGCTCTTTTTTTATACTTATGATCAATGACTGCATTTACACCAATAGAAGCTACGTCAACCATTACTCATACCTCATTAAACAGTAATACTAACTGAATGATAGCATTATCGTGATGAAAATGCAACATTATGAATATTCTAATACAATTTATATTGACAGTTACAATTCTGAATGTTTTATTGCAGCGTTAGCTGATTAGCATTTTAAGCTAGGGTCAGATCTAATAGAGAGAGGATTTTTTTATTTTCTCATTCTTCTCATTTTCCTCTCTAACAATTTTTTTTCCGCTTAATATGTCCTTTATTTCATCTCCTGTTAAAGTTTCAAACTCCAGTAGATTTTCGGCAATGAGATCTAAGCCTTTCTTATGCTTGGTCAAAATGTCTTTCGCTTTTTCATAGCAAGAAGACACAACTTTCTTCACTTCTTCATCTATAAGTTTTAACGTATCTTCAGAAATTATCTCAGAAACATGCATAGTTTGTTCGCGATTGTGATAGATCGGACCTATTTTGTCGCTCATTCCCCATTTTGTTACCATAGAACGTGATAAATCTGATGCTAGTTTTATATCTGAAGATGCGCCGCTTGTGACTTTATCATAGCCAAAAATTAGCTCTTCTGCCACACGTCCACCCATTGCAACAGTTATATCTGCTAGAATCTTTTCTCTTGTGAGGGACACTCTATCTGTTTCTGGTAGTCTCATAACTAAACCGAGTGCCCTACCGCGTGGAATAATTGTTGCTTTGTGTATAGGATCAGAAGCAGGCATATTAACAGCAATCATCGCATGGCCAGCTTCATGGTATGCAGTCAGTCTCTTTTCCTCTTCTGTCATAATGAGAGATCGCCTTTCCACACCCATCATCACTTTATCACGTGCATATTCGAAATCATCCATGGTAACAATCTTCTTGTTTCTTCTTGCAGCAATAAGCGCAGATTCGTTCACTAAATTTGCTAAATCAGCCCCTGAAAAACCAGGTGTTCCTCTTGCAACTGTTTTCACATTTACATCAGGGGCCATTGATATTTTCTTTATATGCGTATTTAATATTTTCTCGCGCCCATTTATATCGGGTAAAGAAATAGTAATCTGGCGGTCAAAACGACCAGGCCTAAGCAGTGCTGGATCTAAGACATCCGGACGGTTAGTCGCAGCAATTATTATTACGCCCTCATTAGACTCAAAGCCATCCATCTCAACTAATAACTGATTTAATGTTTGTTCTCTTTCGTCATTACCACCACCAAGACCAATGCCACGATGTCTACCCACCGCATCTATCTCATCTATAAAAATTATACAAGGAGCATTTTTCTTGCCTTGATCAAACATATCACGAACACGGCTCGCACCAACACCAACAAACATCTCAACAAAATCAGATCCAGAAATGCTAAAGAATGGCACATTAGCTTCTCCTGCAATTGCACGAGCAAGTAAAGTTTTACCAGTTCCAGGAGAGCCAATTAAAAGGCACCCTTTTGGTGTTTTTCCACCTAATATTTGAAATTTTTGCCTTTCTTTAAGGAAATCAACGATTTCTACTAGCTCTTCTTTTGCTTCATCAATTCCGGCAACATCATCAAATGTTACTTTTTTCCCACTAGTCATGAGTCTAGCCCTTGACTTACCAAAGCTTATAGTTCTGTTGCCTCCCGCTTGTGTTTGTTTAAGAAAGAATAGCAAAAAGCCAATAAAGATAAATGTTGGGACCCATGAGATAAGTAATCCACCAATTACGCTCATGGCAGAATCTCCAGTTGAAAAGGAGAATCTCACTTTTCTATCATGTAAATTTTTTATTAGGTCGCTATATATAACACCGCTTGAGTTGAAACTTGAACCATCCCTAAACTTGCCCTCAATGCTCTGGTTTTTTATGACAATATTTTCTACATCATTGTCTTCTAGTCTAGTTAAAAATTCCGAAAAAGGTATAGTTGTTTTACTTCTACCTACATTTCCCCTGAACTGAATATAAGCAACTGAAATAAGAACAATAATTACTAACCAGATCAATAAGCCTTCTAAAAATTTTTTCATTTCTATTTCTAACTAAGTACTAATCAAGCTTACCAAATTTTGTTTTATCGTGCTATTAATAATGCATTGAACCTTATCGTCATTGGTATTTTTTTCGTTATAATTTACATCAGGATAAGCAAGCACCTTTCCATCTTTTTGTACTGTAGGCAAAGAATAAAAGACTTCAGGGCAGCAGTTGTAATCCTTCAGAAATTCAGGAACTTTTTGTGTTTTTTTTAATGGAGCGATGATAACTGAACACTCTTGATTTCCGAGTATTGTGCAGCTAAATCTGTTATCCCATTGAGTAGGTTCATTTAAAGGTAGGTTTACGGTAATTTCTTGTATCTTTGACGATTCTCTAATTATTAAGATATTTTCTCCATATTTTCTTATTTTGCACCCAGAAAGTGTACAGTTAACATTACTATCCTTTTGCAATATTTTATTAAATATCGCAATAAGGCTATTATACCTTGGTTTATAATGTTTACTGGCAATTGCCATTATAGAGTAAAGAAGAAGCCTCAAGGCTATTTCCTCTGGCAATTGATAAAATTCACTTAGTTTAATTTCAATATAACCAAGATCATGAACATTAACACAGTCATTAAATGCAAGGCGTGTGTAGTGCATCAACGCTTTTGTAGCTCTTTTCATATGAAGGGCTGTGAGGCATATTCGCTCTGTTAAAATCTCTTGATTGTCACTTGCTTTAAGTAAGCTACGGTATAAAGTTCGCCTGTATTTTAAGTTATAGTTGCTTCTATCTTCGATCCATTTTAACCGGTGAAGCTTAGCGTACTTTTCTATTTCACTACGACTAAAATTTAACAATGGCCTAAATATATAAATACCATTTAAGAAAGATTTGTAATCCATTGATGATAATCCATCTACGCCACTACCTCGCTCCAATCTTAATAAGAACGTTTCTGCTTGATCATCTTTGTGATGAGCAACGAACAAACATTTAACATTATTGTTTTTACACCACTCTGCTAGTAACTTATATCGTGCTTTTCGTGCCTGTAATTGAATATTACCTTTAATATTTTGCTTCTCCCAATTTAATATGAACGATTCCTTTGCTCCAAGTTCTTTTGCATAACTTATAACAAAATCAGCTTCTTTTTGAGACTCTGAACGTAACCCATGATTTACTGTTAATGCTATAGGAAGTGAAAGCTTGTTTTTTTTTGTCCAGTTAGTCATTAAGTACAGTAAGACTATACTATCTACACCACCTGATACTGCAACTGCGATTTGGTTATAGAAAGCAAAGCTATTAGCTATATTTTGAAATAATAACTCTAATTTCATTATGTTTCTTGATGGCAAGATAGTATCTACGTCATACAGCGACTTATTTGTGGTATATATAGATCCCGCTAACAAGCAGCGGAATTGCTCTCTTTTGTCATCCCAGTGCTTGACACTGGGATCCAGGTTTTAATGCAAGAAACTATTTCTTTATTCCAGAAAATGAAAATTCCACTCTACGATTTTTAGCATGCTCTTTTTCATATTTAGAATTTCTAGAATCATCTTTTACATTAACCAAAGGCTCAGTTTCACCCTTAGAAGCAGTTTTTATTCTGTTTTCTATGTAGGGTGTACAACTAACCATAAATTTTTTAGCTGCATCTGCCCTTCTAGCGCCTAGCGCAAGATTATATTCATGAGAACCACGGTTGTCAGTATGACCAGTTAAAGTAACCTTCGCGTCAGGGTTATCTTGTAACACCTCCATTACGTCAAGTAATGCATCTGCGCTTACTTCAGTAATACTAGATTCATCATAACCAAAGAAAACTCTTTTATCACCTATCTGCTTAACAACAGAATTCATTTTATTTGTTGTATTTGCTCCTTTTTTTGGGCAAGAACTTACACCAGTAAGTAGTAAACAAAAACAGCACATTATAACCAGTCTACTCCACATTACTAAACCTCCATAAATTTTAAAATAGTGCGTAACTTTAATTTCAGTAGCTAATAATCTCTCCATATTGTAATATAGTCAAGAGAAATAAAATACTAAATACTTTTTCTACACCCTTACAATTAATTTTCTTATAATATGCTGGACTCTGAGTAGAAAAATCCAATAAAGGAATAAAAAGTACAATTTTTTATTGTACTTTAAGCAAATATACTTTTAACTTTATTATTAATCTATTACGATATTAAACAGATGTTTTCTAAAACAATGAACAAATTATGAAATCTTATAAGTTTTTAGAGGAAGTATTATATAGGGTAAAGAATATCGAAAATACGCTAAAAGTACTAAATCAAAGCCAATTGAATATAGAGGACAAAGTTGAACAAATGAGTCTTCTAGAAGAAATCAGACATGAAATTATCTCTCATGATGCAATAAAGGAATCATTAGCAGATGCTCTTGGTAACAAAAAAAGTGCAAATACTCAGCAGCTAAAGTTAATAGAGAGAATACATAAAAGCAACAGTGCTGTTCCTATTGATTTAGTAAAGTCTTTATCCAAAGCTAAGGTTGAGTGCCAAAATTTATGGAAACTATCTCATTCTGAAACCAGTAACTTAGAAAAACTAAAAGAACGTTTTACTGATTTAATCACACTCATTCGCGAAGTAGCTTCTATAAAATCGCAGCAATTAAAATGCTCAAAATACGACTCACTGCTTGCTGAGTATGACTCTGATATCACAGAAAAGAATATAAGGGAAGTATTCCCCAAGGTAGGCAAATTTTTTAGCGAAAATGTGGATGAAATAATTGAAAAGCAGAAAAAGGATAAGGTTACTAATATACAAAGAGTTGCTACTCAGAAGCAGATTGAACTTGGCTCGTTATGTTTACAGCAAATGGGTATTGCACTAAATGAGATTCGTACTTCTTATTACTACCCTATAGATTATGATGAATCTGATTTTTGTTATGGTTTATTTTCACTTTTACGGCATAGTGGTTGTGCGATTTATCAAAAATGTTTAGCGCAAAATTCTATAAGTAGCCCAATTACGAGACATGTTATGTATGAAACTCAAGGGTTATTCATGGAAAGGATGATTGGAACATCCAGAGAATTTATTGAGTTCATTCAACCACACATAAAAGAGAAATTTGCTATAAAAGGCAAAACTAATAGCAGTGTTGAAAATTTGCACTTGGTTTTCAATGAAATAAACCTTTCCTCTTCTTTAAAGAACGCAGATGAATTTAGTCTGTTAGCTCATATTATGTTGAGAACTAGGTTAGAACAGGATATAATAAATGGTACACTGGAAGTTAAGGATCTGCACGATGCGTGGCTGGAAGGTATGAAGCACTATAAAATTCCAGTAAAAGCTAAAAATGAGCTGGACACTTATGTTGAAGATGAATATTGGGCAAGCGGTGTTATGGGCTACTTTCCTATAAAAATTATTGCTTTAATTGCTGCTGTGCAGATTTTCTCTTTCGTTAAAAAGAATCATTACGAATCATTAAGTGCTATAATAAAAGGAGATTTTAGTTTACTTATCAGTTGGTTATCTCAAAATATATATAGTGCAAAGTGTGGCCTGGAACTGCTAAAAAAAGCAACAGGCAAGGGTTTAGACGTTGAGTGTGTTACTTACTACCTATCTGAAAAGTATAATTTGTCTCAATAAATGGTTTTCTTGAGTTATGTATGAATTTTGTTCGAAAGTTAACCGGAAAGTTTTATAGCCTTTTTACTTTCAAAGGTTTGTTTGCTAGCGATATTGCAATAGACCTTGGTACTGCAAACACTTTAGTTTATCAGAAAAATCAGGGAATAGTGCTTGATGAGCCTTCAGTTGTAGCAAGAGTAAAAGAAAAAGGAAGCTACGTTCCTTATGCTTTTGGTAAAAAAGCTAAAATGATGCTTGGAAAAACGCCTGGAGAAATAGAGGCGATAAGGCCCTTAAAGGATGGAGTTATTGCTGATTTTAAAAGTGCGGAAGAAATGCT
Source organism: Wolbachia endosymbiont (group A) of Myopa testacea (assembly GCF_964027115.1). NCBI lineage: Bacteria > Pseudomonadati > Pseudomonadota > Alphaproteobacteria > Rickettsiales > Anaplasmataceae > Wolbachia > Wolbachia endosymbiont (group A) of Myopa testacea. The sequence continues at coordinate 259,213 of NZ_OZ034729.1, read as the reverse complement.
AAAATATTTCATACGCAGTGCAAACACAAAATTCACTGTTAATAAACCTAATATTATCATATGCGTTCCATCTGGATCCACGCCAGTTGAAAGGCGTGCTATACAAGATGCAGCAGAAAGTGCTGGTGCAAATGAAGTATTTTTGATTGAAGAACCAATGGCTGCAGCAATCGGAGCTGGGCTCCCAGTTACTGAACCTGAGGGTTCTATGATCGTTGATATAGGAGGCGGTACAACTGAAGTTGCAATTATTTCTTTAGGCGGAATTGTTTATTCACGTTCTGCCAGAGTAGGTGGCGATATTATGGATGAAGCAATAAAATCGTATATTCGTGAAAATCATAAGTTATTAATCGGTGAAACAACTGCTGAAAAAATTAAGAAAAACGTAGGTTCAGCCAGTCTGCCAGGTGAAAATAACAAAGAGGGAATGATAATTAAAGGCAGGGATTTAGTGAGTGGCATGCCAAAAGAAATGCTTTTATCAGAATATCAAGTTGCAGAAAGTTTAATAGAGCCTGTACATCAGATAATTTCTGCTATTAGGACTGCACTGGAGAGCACTCCACCTGAACTTTCTTCTGATATAGTCGATAGAGGAATAATTTTATCCGGTGGTGGTGGATTATTGCGTAACTTGGGCAAAGTTATCAGTGAAACAACAAAATTACCAGTTCGTGTTGCAGATGACCCACTTTGTTGTGTTGCCTTGGGTAGTGGAAAAGTGCTTGAAAACATGGATTATTTTGGCCATGTTTTATTCAAGCAAGATTAAATTGTTTTTGAAGGTAGTTTATCGAATTGTTTTGATGGAATTATGTAATATAAATGAGATCCCAGTGTCACGCACCAAGTAATTTGAAGGCAACTTCCAGCAGGAAAGGGTGTCATCCGAGTAGCTGACACTGGGATCCAGGAAACTTGATTACAAATAAATATGCTGTTTTAATGAATTTGCATAAATAGACACTAGATTCCAGTGTCACGCACTGGAATGACATCATCTACTATGTAAATTGCCCCCAAATCAAAACGTTTGCACAGTTGTATGTTGGAATGACACAAGATTTGCGTTTATAAATTAAGGCGATTATGCTAAAAGAATTTAAAATTGAACCTCTGCTAAAAGATAGAGCTCCGCACCAGACCAAGGCTATTGTTGCAATGTCCGGGGGAGTTGATAGCTCCGTTGCTGCAGCACTGCTATATAACTTTGGGTACCAGGTGATAGGTGTGACTCTTCAACTCTATGGCACCGACGGTAATGCTAACGCAAGAAAAGGTGCATGTTGTGCTGGACAGGATATTTACGACGCTAAGCGCGTGGCTGAAAGTGTTGGCTTTCCTCACTATATTTTAAACTATGAGGAAATATTCAAAAAGGAAGTAATAGAGGATTTTGCAAGTACCTATATGCGTGGGGAAACTCCCATACCATGCGTAAGATGTAACCAAACGGTAAAATTTCGTGATCTATTGCAAGTTACAAAAAATCTTGGTGCGGATGTGCTTGTAACAGGACATTACGTGAGAAGATTAGAAAAAAATGGTGAGGTAAAGTTGTGCAGAAGCATTGATAAAAGTAAAGATCAAAGCTATTTTCTATTTGCTACAACAAAGGAGCAGTTGAAGCTTTTGCGATTTCCACTAGGTGGGTTCTATAAAAGTGATATAAGAAAATTAGCAAAGTATTTCAGCTTACAAATTTCTGAAAAGCCGGACAGTCAAGATATATGCTTTGTTTCCGAAAGCTATAGTAAAACAATAGCTAAATTAGCTCCACAATCTGTACAGAAAGGTAAAATAGTGGATGTTAATGGAAAAGTGCTAGGCGAGCACAGTGGCATAGTAAATTTTACAGTGGGGCAAAGAAAGGGCTTGGGTATCGCACACAATGAACCTCTTTATGTGATAAAAATTAATACAGAAAATAATGAGGTTATAGTAGGTCCGATCAACGCATTAATGCAAAAAAAAATATTGATCAAGGAGTTAAATTGGTTAGAACAACCAAAGGAAGGTATGGAAGTAACTGTGAAGCTGAGATCATCACATGCGGGAAGTTTAGCAACAATACATTCAACTGACGAAAAAAATAAAGCCTGTGTCATTTTAAACGAGGATTACTTTGGCATCAGTCCAGGTCAAGCCTGTGTAGCGTATAAAGATGAGCAAGTAATTGGCGGTGGATGGATATGCTCTTAACTAAAGGCTTTAATGCAGAGTGTAAACGTACAATAATATTTATTGCTATTTCACCATATATCCTTTATACTATAAGGGTAATTATTATACTACAGGTTTCAGCAATGGTTAAGGAAGTTGAAGAACTAATAAAAATTGTTGGTAAGGGCAATTTATTAGAAACTTTGTTTATTTTTTTAGGTGACTTTCAACATGCTGACTTAGATCTTAGTATGGACTGCAGAAATCACATAGGTCTTTCTGCATTCATACAGAAGCAAGATGAACAATTAGATTACTATTTTAACTTAAAATTTAGTCTACAAGGGCTGTTTTTAATTTATGCTCAAGCTTATAACATTCTAAGTAAAAACAACAACCTGAATACTAAAGATGTCATAGATAAAATATATGACATTATTAAAGAGTCTGAGTTAAATAGAGATATAAATGAAGTAGTAGATGGAAGAAAATTAGATTTACTTAACATCTTAGCAAATCCAAAGAGAGAACCAATATTTAAAACAGAAGAAGATTTTGAAAATAAAGTGCTTACTGACGTTAAAAAATTATTAAATGAAAAATCTGATAAAAAATTTTTTTTTAATAAATTTGTTATCGACTGTTACTATTCTATTCATCAAGATATAAAGGTAGATAAAGATGTGGCTTTATTGTTTTCTCTATTATATTCTTTGAGCGGTAGTTATAAAGAACCTTTGTCACCTGACAAAATAGTAAAAAGAGAAGTATTAGAGATATGTGAGGATCAGTTAATAGAGAGCTATATAATGTTCTTAGCTGGCAAACTACACATGATCGGATTATCAAGTAGAGATGGAACCATCAAATATACAATCGACCATGAGCATGTGGATCGGCAAGAGGAAGGCTTGAAAGAGCATTGTAAATTCGAATTATATCGTATAAATACAAAAAACACCCTAGAGCAACTGTTAAAAAACCAAAATAGTGATGAATTTGAACAATTAGTAACGAGCCCTAAAAATATATACTACTCAGTGCCACAAGAAGAGAATAAATGTAGGCCAAATTTCATTGTCAGCAAGAAAAATCATAAAAACACAGTCTGTAAACTTATTTTGGGTATGTTTGTATTATCTGTTGGGTTATATGTTGCTGATTATTTCCTTATGGAGCAAAAATTGCTCAACTCAATAAAAAATGTTTTGCCACAAGACAACCTTACTAACTTGATAGTTGGTGCGGTGCTTACTATTGTAATAGTATATACTTTATTTCAATTATCACAGAAACCACCACTTTCAATAGTCAATGGAATGACGAATGAAAATTTAGAATCGCTCCATGCAAAACAAGCTTAGAACTACATAAATGTGGCAACTTAAAAGTACATATTGTATAATGCTTATTCTTAATTTAAGAAGGTAATTTATGGATTTAAGTAAAATAACAGCGGTACCAAATGCGGTGAATGTGGTAATTGAAATAAGTGCAAATGCTGAGCCTGTAAAGTATGAATTTAATAAAGAGCTTGGGTTGTTACAAGTTGACAGATTTTTGTCTACCTCAATGACTTATCCTTGCAATTATGGGTTTATACCAAATACCTGCGCAGGTGATGGTGATCCTGTGGATGTCTTGGTCCTAACTCAATTTCCCTTAGCATCTAGTGTTTTAATATCGGTGCGTCCAATAGGCGCATTACTCACTAAAGATGAAAAAGGAGAAGATGAAAAGATATTAGCTGTGCCTGTTTCCAGTGTTGATAGCTATTATGACAATATAAAGGACTATTCTGACTTATCTAAAAACCTATTAGATAAAATTGCTCATTTCTTTTCTCATTATAAAGATCTAGAAAAGGGAAAAACGGTAGCAGTTGGAGAATGGGTTGGTATAGAAGAAGCAAAGAAAATCATTGAAAAAAGCAGAAATTAGTTTACGTTGATTTAGCCTGGAATTACAGTTATTCGGAAAAATGTTGTTGTTTTTAATGGGTAAATATTGCAATTAAAAGCATTAGACAGGCGGTAGAGGTCTTGGTATTATATAATCTTTAGGTTCTAAATTTGGAAGGGTGGCTGAGCGGCTGAAGGCGGCGGTTTGCTAAACCGTTATACGATTGAAAAGTCGTATCGAGGGTTCGAATCCCTCTCCTTCCGTATACTGTTTTAGCACGGTCTGAATTCGCTATATTGGCATGTTTTTAGCCTGTTTAGATATGTACCTGATCTTGTTGCAATGGTTTTTATTTCCGTCTTTGCTTAGATAGCTATTAAAAAGTTGGCTAGCGTTGACTCAGTATTTATTATAGAATTGGTTGTTAACCTTACTTATATGCATAAAATACTAATTTTACTGTTGATAGTGTTGCCACTTAGTTTGCTTGCAACCGAGATTGAAATTGTTGCAGATGTAAATGGTGAGCCAATTTCAAATTTAGATATCGAAAAACGCATCAACTTCATAAATTCATTGTTTGGCACTCAAAGTGTTAATCAAAAAGAAGCAAAACCTCAAATTCTTAGGGAGCTAATAGACGAAATTATCATTATCAATGAAGCGCAGAGGCTGAATATAAAATTGAGCAACGAGGAGTTAGATAATGCTATCATATTATTTTTAACCCAAAGTTTTAAACTTAAGGCTAATGAAGTTGATCAATACATAAAAAAGCATAATATAGATCTTAGTATTTTAAGAAAACAAATAAAATGTCAGTTACTATGGAGCAAAATTATTGAAGTAAGAATTGTGCCATTTATTAATATAAGCGATAAAGAAGTAGATGATGTAAAAAGGCAAACAGAAAAGCCGGATTATCTTATCACGTTCCAAGAGTTTATAATTCCTGATCAAAAAGACAAGGATGTTTATTGCATAGCTGAAGATTTAGTAAAAAAATTACGTAATAGTAATAACCAGGAATCTCCAATAAAGATGCGTAAAGCAACAGTTAATTTAAGTCAGCTCAAAGATAAACTTAAGAGCGTTTTAGAAAGACTAGAAACCGGCGATATAGCAGGTCCATTCAGTTTCAGTGAAGGTTACTCTATTATAAAAGTCATAGACAAGGTACAACTTAATTATGCACTGCTGGAAAGCACTTTAAAATTAAAACAGATTGTGGTTGAGGGTTCAGAAAGTTTATTGGATAATTTTAAAGAGCAAAAGGTCAATTGTTTAAATTTTGACAAATTAGCAGATGATTTTAAGTTGCCAAACGCAAAAGAGTTTGAAATAAAAATGCGAGATTTAAATCCTGATTTACAGATTTTATTTAGTAAAACAAGTGTGAATGAAATAGTAGAATTAAGAGAAAATGGCACTGCAAAGTTAATGATGTTGTGTGATATCAAGAGTAATGCAGCGGATATAGAAGCAATTAAACAGCAGATGTACCAACAAAAGATTATGATACAAAGCAACTTGTTATTAGATGATATGCGTAAAAATTCAGCTGTCAGTTATCGGTATAGTTGAAGTCAGAGAGTGTCCTTGTCTCTGTCTTTGTGTACGAAAATGACTTTGTTCTATAAAATTTCAAAAAATTTGAACAAATATAGTTAAAATAGCACATGAAGAATATAATGCTAATTGGTGGTGGAGTTGGAAATGCAGTATTATTTTCGATAGGGAAGGCGTGTCTTGAAAATAATAATAAGGTTTTGTACTTTGCTGGCTATAAGAAATTAAGTGATGTATTTAAACGAGCACTGATAGAGCGTGCATCAAATGCAGTAGTTTGGGCATGTGAAGAAGGATTGATAGAAACAAGCAGAGATCAAGATAAATCCTTTCATGGTAATATAGTTGATGCAATAGTCTCTTATCAACAAGGAAGATTAGGTATTAATTTAAACACTATAGATAAAATTATCACTATTGGTTCTGATAAAATGATGAAAGCTGTGAATGAAGCTAGAAAAACAATTTTAAAGCCATATCTGAAGTCAAGTCACATAGCAATATCGTCAGTTAATTCTCCTATGCAGTGTATGATGAAAGAAATCTGCGCTCAGTGTGTTCAGCAACATATAAATACGGAAACAGGAGAAAGGAGTTTTGTTTATAGTTGCAGTAATCAAGATCAGGATATGGAATTTATTGACTTTGATTTTTTAAGTGAGCGCTTAAAGCAAAATAGTTTACAAGAAAAACTCACTGCGAAATGGATAGATCATGTTCAAAGATATTAAACAGCACAAAAAGGAAATAAGAGAGCAATATAGAGCTATAAGAAAAGATATTGATGAAAGTTATTCCAGTTATGAGGCAAGTTCCCTTATTAATCTCTTTAATCAGAACTTAAGTTACGTTAAAGGCAAAACAATTGCGGCTTACATTCCAATGGATGGGGAAATAAATGTTGTCCCTTTGATGTGTCGTTTGCTCTATTTAGGTTATAAAGTAGCAATTCCTGATAAAAATCAGTTGCTAAGATTTGAGGGATGGAACGAAACAAATGAAGATGTAATTCCCGACACAATCATTACTCCTGTTGTTGCTTTTGATGATCATTTTAATAGATTAGGTTTTGGCGGTGGTTGGTATGATACAATGATAAAAAAATTACGGCCGCTTGGAAAAATATTTATAGGTGTAGCCTATGAGAAACAATATTGTAAAGATTTACCTGTAGAAAAACATGATCAAAAATTGGATATTATAATCACTGAGATGTGTGTTAGATGTGGAGGTGGATTGCTCAAAACAGTGGATAGAAAGGAGTAGCGTAACCCCACTTTCTGATAGCAATTTTTGCGTCAAAACGCTCCTCAAATGCATCAATCCGGTCCTGTGATTCCTTCTTCACTCACTCGTTCAGCACTTGAACTACCTAATTGAGAATCTGGCTTTATTTCCTGAGCTTTCTCATTAACTTTTTGTTCTACCTCCTCTATTTCATCATTACCAATAGCCATAATTGCAGGTTGAAATTTATTTATAAGATCATCAAGTACTTTCATATCTTCTTCATGAGTACTATTACCTTTTTCCACAAGCTTTTTCATATCTTCTTTTGAAAAATTCTGAATAACTTCTTCTTCTACCAACTTCTTTATAGCCAATTGTTGCTCTTCATTTTGAAGCATTTCTATTACCTTTGCTTTATCCTGAATGTTTTTTATTTTGTTGTCTTCTGTACCAGTTTGTAAGGCAAGTTGAGATAATTCCTGATGTAATTTATAAAAATTTTTATTTCTGTCTTGAATCGTAGGTAATTTATCGATTACATTTTTCACAAAACTTTTCACTGCTTTCCCTGCTTCGATTGCACCTTCTTTTATCTCACCTCTATGCTGATATATAGCATAACCAATAGCAGCTATAGCAACTAGTGCTACAAACCCTGCTAATGCTATTCCAACACCCATTAATGCACCAGTCACTCCCCCTATTGTTAATAAACCTGCTAGTGCACCTGTTAGTGTTGTCACTGCTGCTCCACCTATCACTCCTTGAACTAACAGTTGATTACCTAAAGCTTCAAGCTTTCCCTCCATGCCTTTTACTTTATTTACTTGTTCAAGAAGTATTTTTAATTCATTGTTGTTTTTCTCAAGATACTCCTTTACAATATCTATTGCATTCTTCACAAGATATTTATCTTTCATCAGCAATTCAGACACGTGCTTAATAGCTGATTCGTCAAAAATTTCACCTTCCTTTTGAAGGCCATTTAGTTTTAATAGCTCCTCCAATTGTTGTAACAAATCTTCTTTTCCGCTAATATATTTTACTATATTTTCAATCAACTCCTCTGAATAACCAGTATCTGTTTCACCACCTTGTACCATATTCAATTCTTATCAATTATAAATATGCCTAATTATATATACTAATTATTAATTATATTATAATAAATATGAGATAATTAATATAATAACCTCTTTCCAAATATAGAATTTGTATTAAAATATCTAGATTACATGAAATTAAGGTACTTTATGGGTGAAAAAAAATTAAAAGCTGCTGTGGTTTTATCAGGGTGTGGTCACCTTGAAGGTGCAGAGGTAAGAGAAGCGGTTTTAAGTTTGCTTGTGCTTGATCAGCAGGAAGTGGATGTTAAATGCTTTGCACCTGATATCAATATCACACAAGTTATGAATCATAAAACAAAAGAGGCAACAAAAGAAAAAAGGAATGTACTTGTGGAAGCAGCAAGAATCGCAAGAGGCGAAATATATGACTTAAAAGAAGCCAAAGCTGAAAATTTTGACATGCTAGTTGTACCTGGTGGATACGGGGTTGCAAAAAATTTGTCTGACTTAGCTGAAAATAAAGACATGGTGACAGTAATGCCTGAATTTGAAAGATTAGTTTCAGAATTTTTTGTTACAAAAAAGCCGATAGGAGCGATATGCATATCTCCAGCCATCATTGTTTCAATTTTAAGTAGCAAGATAGGTAAAGAAGAAAGTAAGGTTAAGGTAACTATAGGAGATGACAGAGAACAGTTAATAGAGAAGCTTGGTGGTGAACACATAAAGTGTGATACAGGGTTATCAATAGAAGACGAAGAACATAATGTATTTTCCTGTTCTGCTTATATGCGTAGTGACGAAAGTATATACTCTGTATATCAAGGGATAAAGCATATGATTGACAGCATGGTAAAAAAGATTAACAAAAAAACTAAACAGCCATTCCTCTAAGATGTAGTAATTTAGACTTCCTTACACAATTAACTGTTGAATTTTACATTCCTAGCTGTATTATGGTTATATAGCTAAAGTGCTCTAGGTTTACGACTATTACTTGTTAGCGGCGTGGCGTAGGGCTGCACTAGCTATATATATTTAGCTCTTTTTTTATAAACGCAAGGTGTTTTATATGTCAGACCTTTTCTATATTGAAACTACGTGTTGTATGGACGGTCAGTGTGATGTCTATACAGGGGAAGTGAGTTTTAATGATGTCATGTTAGGCAAGTTCAGTCTAAATTCGTGCAGCGGGAAAGAAGCTATGATAAATCTAGACGTTATTACATTCGATATTAATATCGCTATCGATGGTCAAAATGGAAAGACAATGAAAAGAAATCTTAAAGGTCTTGAATTTGTAACTAAAGATGACGGTTCTTGGTATATTAATAAGGATTTTGGCAATGATAGATTTGAAGTTATAGTAAAGCAATCATAATTTTACATCTCAGGTGTAACATTTAATATAGGTGCTATTCTATTTATAATGTTCTTTACTATAGGCGCAGCAATTATTCCCCCGGTATGGTGTATCCCTTGAGGTTCATCAATAGCAATTAGCACTATATACCTTGGGTCAAGCATAGTTAGCACTCCTATAAATGACGCTATGTTTGCATCTTTGCTATATTTACCATCTACAACTTTTTCCGCCGATCCAGTCTTTCCCCCTATTGAATATGCCTTTATTTTTGCTTTTCTGCCAGTGCCATCTGTTACTGCTGCGCGTAATAATTTTCTCATTTTCCTGGAAGTTCTTCTTGAGATAATTTGCTCTCCTATACTTCTCTTATTCAACATCAAGGTTGCGTTATGAAATACCCCATTGTTGATTAATGCTGCTGCAGTTTGTGCAAGATGTATAGGAGTTACAGCTATGCCATAACCATAAGATGCTGTTATTAAAGTGTTTTCACTCCATTTATCCGGGATTATCGGTGTAGATTTTTCTGGTATTTCTATTTTCAAAGGAGAAAATAGCTTCATAGCTTTAAAGTATTCTACTTGTTTTTCAATACTTAATTTAACTGCAATTTTTGCTGCACCAATGTTGGATGATTTCACAAATATATCTTGCACAGTGATTTCCGGAATCTTAAATTCATGAAGATCATAAATTTTATATTTCCCAACAGTGATTGGCTTTGACACGTCATATAAATCATCAATTTTTACAACGTTTGCATCAAGCGCTGCGGCTATTGTAAAGAATTTTAATACCGACCCCATCTCATACACCCCAAGACTGGCGCGATTAAACTTTTGTACGTCTTCTGCCTTATTCTGTAGGTTGGGGTTAAAATCAGGCAGACTGACCATTGAGATGACTTCACTATTTCTCACATTTAAAACAATTCCTACTCCGCCGAGTGCCTGATATCTGCTTACAGCTTTAGTTAGCTCTTCATGCACTATGCTTTGCACTCGTGTATCTAAGGATAGTTGAATACCCTGGTAAGGTGTTATTCCAGCGCGTAATGCTGGAATCCACGTATTTTTTTTCTGGACCCCAGTGTCAGCTACTTGGATAACAGAATGTTGTTTGTTTTTACTTATATATGCCTCAACTCCTGCAATACCGTTGCCATCTATGTCAGTGTAACCAAGCACGTGTGAAAATAAATTACTGTGAGGATATATACGTTTTACATCGTTATAGAAGTTTATTCCTGGCACGCCGGCATTTTTTATTGCTAACAGTTCTTTTGGAGTCAAGTGCCGCTTTACCCAAGCAAATTTCTTTTTTGAAGTAAGTACTCTATATGAATTCTCGTATTCAAGATCATTCAAAATAGAACACAGTTGTGCTGTTATACTTTCCGGATTCTTTACTTTGGTTGCATCTGTATATAGTGATGTTGTGGGCACATTTGTTGCTATTACCACTCCATTTCTATCTAAAATATCAGGTTGTTTATATACTGTATTATCTTTTCTAAAATTTTCTGAAGTAGTAGGTTGATCAAATGTTAAAGAGAATATGCGAAAAATAATTATTATATAAAACGTAAATAATGGTACTATAAAACACAGTGAGCGGAGCTTATTTTTAAGTAATGCTTGCATATTTACTTGATTTGACAAAAATGAAAATTATCTTAGCTGAGCCGCGAGGTTTTTGTGCCGGGGTAAAAAGAGCTGTGGACATATTAGCTATTACTTTAGAAAAATACAAAAACAAGTGCAAAGTTTATGTGCTACACGAAATTGTTCACAATAAATATATAGTAGAGGACTTTAAGAGACAAGGAGTGGTTTTTGTGAACAGTATCGAGGAAATTGAAGATAATGGAGGAATACTGATCTTCAGCGCGCACGGAGTATCAAAAAATATAGAAGATAAGGCAAAAAAAAAGGGTATTCAAGTGATTGATGCAACATGTCCTTTAGTCAGCAAAGTGCATAAAGAGGCAAAAAGGTATGAAAACAGTGGTAAAGAATTAATTCTCATTGGGCATGAAAACCATCCAGAAGTTAAGGGAATTAGAGGAAGAGTAAATGATCCTATCATTTTAGTGCAAACTGTACAGGACGTACGCAATTTAAAAGTTAAAGATCCAGATAATCTATCTTATGTTACACAAACCACGTTAAGCATCGACGATACCCGTGAAATTATTGTTGCCCTGAAACTCAGGTTTCCAAGCATAACAGGTCCAGATTTAAAGGACATATGCTATGCAACGCAAAACAGACAAAATGCTGTTAAAAAGCTAGCTGAAATTGTAGACATGGTGTTAGTTGTAGGAAGTAAAAATAGCTCAAATTCAAACCGCTTATTAGATCTGTGCACTGCCAGAGGAAAAAGAGCCTACTTAATTGATAATTACAGCTGTGTGAATAAAAGCTGGTTTCAGGGCGTAGAAAAGATAGGAATCACTGCAGGTGCTTCTGCTCCTGACATATTGGTTGATGAATTAATGGACTACCTAAAAGTAAACCTGAGTGTAAAAATTTCAGTTATGCCAGGTGGTATTATTGAAAATGTTCAGTTTAAAATACCGAATCTGGTTTAAAACACAACTTATCTACTAAGCTTCTATTGAAATTACTGGGAGTACACAAACCAGCATCTATAGCTAAGACGTCATACCGCCGCGGCACTAACAAGTAGCGGGATGACGGTTGTTGGTAAGCCTAAGTCAGTTTAGCTATATGCTTTTGATTCCCCAAAAGGAGAATTAAATATGTGAAGTTCTAGTTGATATGATTTAATGAATGGTTAGTTTAAATTACTAATTTATTTAAGAGATTTTGATAATATTTAACCCACTCGCTTTTCTATTTTCCATATCGCGATGAGCTTGAATTATTTCATCAAATTTATATTTTTTACTGATCCGTACAGTTAAAAGTTTTTTTCTTATCATCTCGAAGATTTCCATTGTGGTAAGCACTAATGTGAATCTATCATGCTTATAATGGTATATTGAGGTTCCAGTTGCAAATAACGAACGTGAACTAAGTAAAGAAAAACTAATAGGAGCGTTACCTGATATCTGCCCATAGGAAACGTATATGCCGAACCTGCCTAAAGATTCAAAAGAAAGCTTGCTTGTAGCGTAACCTATAGGGTCATACACTGCACCTACTCCTCTGTTTTGCGTAATCTCCATAACTTTAGAAACGAAGTCTTTATCATTGTAGTTTATTGCGTATGTGCAGCCACTTTGTAAAGCTATCTTCATTTTTTCATCAGAGCTTACAGAACCTATCACTACACCTTTTTTATCCTTTGCCCATTGGCATATTATTTGTCCTAAACCACCATTAGCCCCATGAACTAGCACGAAAGCACCAGGCCTAACTTTATAAGATTGATTAACTAAATAGTGAGCTGTCATACCTTTAAACAGCACTGCAGCAGCAACTTCATCAGATATGTCATCTGGAATTTTTATCAGATATTTCTGGTGTATAATGCGCTTTTCACAATATGCCCCTGGAGGAGCTGTGCAATATCCAACTCTGTCTCCAACTTTGAATCCATCACTGATTTTTTTACCAAGTTTTTCAATAACCCCAACTGCTTCCACTCCAAGCACTGATGGTAAATTTTTAATTTTGCGTGTACCTTTTCTGTGCTCTAAATCATAACGATTTAAGCCGATAGTTGTATGACGTATTAAGACTTCCTCGCCTTTTGGCTCACCTATATTCTTATCTACAAATTCTAATACTTCTGGTCCCCCAGTTTTTTTTATTTGTATAGCTCTAACCATGATGAATGTAAGATAAAAACTTTAATTATGTTATCTAACAATTAATATTTTGCAAAGTTATTGTTTCTACAATCAATAGACTTCTTGCGTTACCTCCTGTCATTCCAGCGCGTGACGCTGGGATGGCTTTGTTGCATCGCTCAAGTAAAAAGAACTGGCAGTTACTGACAAAATTCATTATAAATAGCCATTTAGCTGTTGAAGAAAAAATATGCCACAAAAAATGAGAGTCAGTAACTGCCATGAATATAACAAATTTCTCCAAGAAAGAGGAAGCATTTTTTGTTATATCAATGATGCCATAGAAAATTGGTACGAGAATTGTCCAAAAATGCAGGGCGGCAACTATATTTATAGTGATAAAGTTGTGATTTTGGTGCATATAATCGTCAGTTTCTTTAGAATTGGTTTAAGACAAACAGTCGGGTTTATAAAAGGGTATTTGCAACAAATAGGAAGAGATTTGGCAGTTATCAGCTATTCACAAGCATCAAAAGAAACTTAATATTAAGATAAATGATTGCAGAATTGATAAAAATAATATGGAAGATATCGAAATTGCTATAGACAGTACAGGAATTAGTATATACAACAACACACAGCAAGGAAAATAGCACTGACAGAAAATATCGTGACTATGAGAAAACGAGAAAATTGCACGTAATGTTGAATATAAACAACAAAAAAGCCATAGCTGTAAAATACAGTAACGGTGTCTACTCTGATCACTATGGAGCTTGTGATTTGCTAAAAGAAGTTGATTTTCAGCATGCCATAAAAGCACTATATGCAGATAGAGCATGTGATAGGCACAAGTTTTATAAGTTGTGTAACGAATATGATATAAAGACAAAAATTCCACCAATAAACAATGCGGCAGAACATCCAGAAATAGATTATATGTCTGACAGGAATGCTGCTATTACGTTAATAAAATTATACGGTGAAGATGGCATGAAAGAATGGAAAAAAGAAGTAAATTATGGGAAAAGATCTTATATTGAAGGGTTTTTCTCAAGATTAAAGCAAATATTCGGATTTAGTTTTAGGAATAAATCTGAGATAAATCGAGAAAAAGAACTGCTAATCAAATGCTATTTGCTTAATAAATTCACTGATATTGGTATGGCTAAATTTGAGATAGTTACATGAATTTACCATAAATCACCATCTCATAAAGTGTGATGCAACAAAGCCATCCCAGTTTCAAGCACTGGGATGACACCGTCATAGAGTGAACCAGCATCATGCGCTGGAATGACACCATTTTCGGTCTCTTAAATTACTTTAGCCATAAATATTTAAGAAATTTACCAAATAAAAAAAAGGCAAAGAAATCCCGTGGTGCGAGTTTTGACTCTCTAATACTTTAAATTGGCGCTGTAATAATGTGCTGACGCTTAGTTTAAGCGCGGTTTGGCTGAATGTAGAAAAAATTTAAAAGACATGCAGCCGCTATAATTTTATGTAATCCGCCAAAAAATACCCTAAGTTTTTTACTGAATTTTATCATTGAACCTGCGCAGATCAAAAACAAGTTTTGAATCAGAAATACCCTTATTGTCATAAGAAGGGGGCTGGTGGAGTTTGTCAAGGAAGTTTTTTCGTTTCTAACGGTTGTTAACGTGCTGCCAAAAACTATGCAAGAAGTCTATTGAAATCGCGTATATCAATCGTTGTAAAATCACACAATTGCTCTGTAGAGCTATGCCCTGTAATAATTACTATACCATTTTGCTCAGAGCGTATTGAGATTAGGTTCAGCACTAATTCACACGTTGCACTATCAAGATTACAAAATGGTTCATCTATCAGCCAAACGTTTGCATTAGAAATCAAGAGGCGAGCAAGCGCAACTCTTCTTTTCCAGCCTGCAGAAAGTTCGCCATATCTAATATTAAGTACAGATTGCAACTGCAAGCAACAAACAGCTGCCACAATCAATTCCCTAGTATTTCGTATTCCTGCCCAGAATTCTATGTTTTGAGCAACAGTTAAGCTATCTTTACAGGCATTATTATGGCCTATATAGACCATAGAAGGTATATAGGATTTTGGATCATCATATATGTCTTTTCCGCAGTACCTTATATTGCCTGATAACGGCGGTAAAAGTCCAGATAAACTTCTAATTAAGCTGGTTTTACCACTACCATTTGGACCAGTGATTAGCATCTTTGATTTTGGCTCAGCTTTAAAACTGAGATGTTTAAATAATACTTTGTTATTACGAGCGCAGGATAAATTTTCACATTCGAGCATGAATTATCTGCCCTTCCCCTTATGTTTACCTTGAGTTGAAGCCTGAGCTTTTACAAACAGCTCCCAAAATCCTTTCTTTCCGCCTTCTCTATGTATCAATTGTGCAAAACGCTGCATTAAACCATTACCCATAATAACCATCTTTGTCCATTTACCTACCGGTTTTGCTATGTCAACTATTTCTGGATCTTCTTTATAAACTTGCACATCTTTTTGTTTCTCGCGTAGCGTTTCTTGTTGTTTCATCAACTCTTTTTGCTTATTTTTTTGATATAATTCATTGAATTTTCTGTCTTCTTCCCACTCTTCTTTAAAAACTTTTCTAGGAAATATGATTTTTCTAATGCGATTTTTGTATATTTTTCTCAAAAAGAGAAATACTGCAGCTACAGCAAGTAATGTTACGCTATATAATATGATCTGTGTAAGTGGCATTTCCTGTATCTAATTCATTAAAAATACCCTTACTATTATACCATAATTATAGAAATTGTGCAATTTTTTTGCGGGTAAAGACAGTATAAAAGTAATACTGCTCTATTTCGTAAATTGGACAAATACAGCTACAGATCAGGTCTCCCTACGTCATACCGCCGCGGTATCTCAGCTGCTAACACGTAGCGGAATGAAGGATTTTGCGCTTATCAAATTATAGGTAAACCTGAATTACTTTAGCTATACCCGAATGAATGGGCTTGTATGTAGTAAGGTTTATTTCTATACTTCTTAAAGAATTTAGAAGTAAAACAAATATGAACTGCTACAAGACTCACACGTGCAATGAATTAAGGAAGAATGATGTAGGAAAGGAAGTTACCCTCTCTGGATGGTTATACCGTAAGCGCGACCATGGTAACCTAATCTTTGTTGATTTAAGAGACTTCTATGGAATCACTCAACTAGTATTGAATAATGACAAAGACTTTTTTGATGAGACATCAAATTTAAAATTGGAGAGTATAATTACTGTTACAGGAATAGTTGAAGCTAGAACTGAAGATACGGTAAACAGCTCTATCGCAACCGGGAAAATTGAGGTTGTAGTTAGCAATTTACACGTTGAATCAGAAGTTGAGTTCCACTGTGATGAAGAAATAGCAAAAGAAGAAAGAAGTATATTAGCGAGCATTACTGGCGAACAAGAATACCCAGAAAATATGAGATTTAAATATCGTTTTCTTGATTTAAGGCGAGAAAACACCCGCAACAATATTATTCTGCGCTCACAAATTATTGCAGAACTCCGCAAGCTCATGATAGAGCAAGGGTTTTTGGAAATTCAGACTCCAATACTTACTGCTTCGTCCCCTGAAGGTGCACGTGATTATTTGGTGCCAAGCAGACTAAATCTTGGTAAATTTTATGCATTGCCGCAAGCTCCACAGATTTTTAAGCAATTGCTCATGGTTTCAGGGTTTGATAAATATTTTCAAATTGCACCGTGTTTCCGTGACGAAGACGCAAGGGCTGACCGTTCTCCGGGAGAGTTTTATCAACTAGATCTTGAAATGTCTTTTGTGACTCAAGAAGACATCTTTCAGATTATTGAGTCTACCTTATATAAAGTGTTTGCTAAATTTTCTCGTAAGTCTGTCGATAAAGATTTTCCACGTATTACATATAAAGAAGCAATGCTCAAATATGGTTCTGATAAGCCAGATCTGCGCAATCCATTATTAATCAGCGATGTTACAGAAATTTTCCGTGATTCAGGGTTCAATATTTTCAAAAGCAATATTGAGCGCGGTATGGTAGTGAGAGCCATACCTGCACCTAAAACAGCAGAGGAACCACGCAGCTTCTTTGATAAAAAGATAGAACATGCGCAAAGAGAATTCGGTGCTAAGGGTCTTGGATATATAACGTTTGATAAAGATGGAACTGCGAAAGGACCGATTGCTAAATTCCTCGATGACAATAGGCTAAATTCCATAAAAGAAATAACGGATATAAAGCCTGGAGAAAGCGTGTTTTTTGCTTCTGACAAAGAGAATGAGGCAGCAACAATTGCAGGAAAAGTGCGCACTCTTTTAGGGTCAGAATTAGGTCTTATAGATGATAATATCTTCAAGTTTTGTTGGATCATTGATTTTCCCTATTTTGTATATGAAGATAAAAGTAAAAAAATCGATTTCTTTCATAACCCATTCTCCATGCCACATGGCGGCTTGAAAGATTTAGAGGACAAAAATCCACTGGATATCCTTGCTTACCAATATGATCTTGTTTGCAATGGAATAGAACTGTCAAGCGGGGCGATTCGTAGTAACAAGCTGGATATCATGTATAAGGCCTTTGCCATTGCAGGCTACAGCAAAGAAGAAGTTGATACAAAATTCGGTGCGCTCGTGCGTGCATTCAGGTTCGGAGTGCCGCCTCACGGCGGTATAGCACCAGGGGTTGACAGAATGGTTATGCTGCTTGCTGATGAGCCAAATATTCGTGAAGTAATCTGTTTTCCTATGAACCAGCAAGGTGAAGATGTTCTAATGGGTGCTCCTTCCAAGGTGGAAGATAAGCATTTACGTGAGTTGTCTTTGCAGATCATTGAGTGAAAAATCTTATAGCAAGGAGCACCGGTTAATGATATATTAGGTTATGTTAAATCGAAAGATTATGACTAACATCCAAAAGGCAATACTATCGGGCATAATCTGCAACATGATTATATGGTATGAATTAACTCTATTTGGAGTTTTAACACATATAATAAGCAATGTTTTTTTTCCTTCAGAAAGCGATTATTTAAGCACAATCAAATTTCTTGGTAGTTTTGCAATTGGATTTGGATTTAGACCACTTGGTGCATTTATTTTTGGTTACATTGGAGATAAATACGGCAGAAGGAAAATTTTGCTGACTTCCGTAATATTAGCTTCGATATCATCTACTGCAATTGCGATTATACCAAGCTTTAAAGAAATAGGAATATTTTCTCCTATACTGCTTCTGCTTTGTAGAATAACACAAGGAATGGCAGCAGGTGGAGAAACAAGTATCAATTCAGCTTTTTTAATAGAGCATTCAAGCGATAAAAAAAATCTAGGCTTTTTAGGTAGCATGAAAGCTTTTAGTGGTGCTCTTGGTTCTATTACATGCTTTGTAATGATAGCTGTTTGCAAAAAGTTTACAGGTGAAAATTATGAAATTTGGGGCTGGAGGTTGCCCTTCTATTTCTGCTTCATTATGGGCATAATAGGCTTTTTAACAAGATATATAATGGAAGAGAGCTTAGCATATAAAACACACGATAAAAATAAAAGCTTATCTCATTCTCCATTTTTAGAATTAATCAGGGACTATAAAAAAGTATTTGTGATAGCAATTGGACTTGGTATAGCCCAAAATGCAATCGTTTATTCAGCAATCATGTTTTACAACATATTTGTAAAAGAACTTATTCTCTCAGGCATCAATATTAAAAATGTATTAAGGATTATAGTTGAAATTACATTTGGAGCGTCTGCAGTGCTGTTTGCAATACTGTCTGATAAAGTTGGAAGAAAAAATGTAATGATTCCTACATTAGTAGCTCTAGCTTGCGCCGGTTTGCCGGTACTTTCGCTATTATCGTATGATAATCACTATATTGTAACGCTCACTTTTTTGTTGATAAGTGTGCCGATAGGTGCATCTTTTGGGATATATAATTCTCTTGCCTGTGAGTTATTTCCAACGAAAGTTAGGTGCACCGGCTTTAGCCTCGCACATAACATATCTGCAGGAATTTTTGGTGGCCTTTCTCCATACATATGCATGTGGCTTATAGAAAAAACCGAAACAAAACTTGCAGCAGGTATTTATCTTACTGCCTGCGCATTAATTAGCCTAATATCTGTGCTTCAAATCAAAGCCAAAGACAGAAAAGTTGATTGGTGAAATCGTTTCAGTCGAAAAATAGCACTTCAATAGACTTTTCAATGTGCTTAGGGATAGGAGCAGTAATAGTGATTTCTTTATTGCTTGGTAATTTTAAAGATAAAGAATGCGAATGAAGGTGAATTTTATTTGCTACCCCATTAATAAAAGCTTTTTTACCACCGTATTTACCGTCACCAAGAATAGGGCAATTTATATGAGCTAAATGTGCACGTAACTGATGGGTCCTGCCGGTAATTGGTTGTAATTTTAAATAAGCGACATTATGTTCTAACCTTGCTATAATTGAAAAATGCGTAGTGGCATTCTGAGGTGAATTTTCATCAACGACCACTTTTTCTTGACCTGAAACATATTTTTTCACCAATGGATAGTCTATTGTTCCACTATCCTTGCTCGTTATGCCAGAAGTCAATGCCAAGTAAGTTTTTTTTACCCTTCGTCCTTTAAATTCCTCCATAAGGTATCTGGCAACACTAGCATTGCGTGCGAATATTATCACTCCACTCGTATCTCTATCCAGCCTATGGACAATTTTAAATGTTTCTTCCTCTCTTATTTGGTCAAGCAAATCACTAATGCTAATCTTTACTTTTACGCCACCTTGAACGATGACCCCTGCGGGTTTGTCTATAGCTAGTATATATTCGTCTTCATATAATATGTTCTCTCTTAGTAGATTCACTAACTTTTCATTATATTTGCGATCAGAATTAGCGTTCTCAATATAATTCAAGTGCTTCAGCGTTATAGTTTGTCCAGAATTTACTCTATCACTAGACTTTGCTTTGCAATCATCAACTTTGATTAACCCTTTCCTTAAAGATTTTTCAATTACAGATTGCTTTAGATCAGGAAAGATTCTTCTGATGTACCTATCCAGCCTAACGTTATCGTCTTTTACTGATATGGTTTTTATATTCTCCATTACTTTATTTGGATATATGCTAATATTAACCGTTTGCATGACATAAAATAAAGTATAGCACAAGATATAAACCCTTCGGCTACATGTGCTATTTATTTAGTAGATTAAATATGAAGTTTAAAACTCTGCTGTCAACTTCCTGCAAAACTAGTGAAAACCAAACTTGCTTAAAACCACTTAATTAGTTATAGTCGTAAGTTTGAGGTACAGTAAAATGACAGCTTTTGTCCCTTTGATTATTTTTTTAATCTTGTACCTTGGAAGTGGTGCCTATTTTTCTTTTATCGGAACTGATAATCCACTTCATCAGGTTTCACCAGTAATCTGCTTGTTACCAGCGCTATTTTTTGCTGTCTCACGTGGTACAAATAAAATTCAGCATAACATCGATACTGTTATCAAGGGCATGGGTGACAAAAATACCCTTACTATGTGTTTAATTTTTTTATTTTCTGGAGCATTTTCTGCGGTTACTCAATCAATTGGTAGCGCAGACACTGTTGCTAATTTAATTCTTAATTTCCTTCCAGCAAGATTAATGCTGCCTGGAGTATTTTTGGCTTCTGCTTTTATTTCAACTGCAATTGGTACATCTATGGGAGTTGTTGCGCTGATGGTACCTATAGCTGTTAATCTGGCAAAAAGTGGAGCTTTTGGCCTTGAAATAGGAACTGCAACTGTAGTAGGTGGTGCCGTGTTTGGTGACAACCTCTCAATGATATCTGATACCACCATTGCATCTGTTTCTTCACAGGGAGCTTCAGCAAAAGATAAACTTAAAATAAACTCTAAGGTTGCATTTACTGCAGGTATTATAACACTCACCTATCTGGCAGTGATTTCAAGTAGTACAAAAATTATTTCTATATCAAATTTAGATTATTATTCTATAATAAAAATTATTCCTTATATTTCTTTAATAATCATGGGGCTGCTTGAAGTCACCACTTTAGTAACAATAACTGTAAACATAATTATTGCTGGTGTGCTAGGAATAGCTTTTTTTGATTATGCCATCGTTCAATTTCCTCATGACGTGTATGACGGTTTCAAAAAAGTAAACGAAATAGTGATATTTGCTCTATTTATCGGTGGGTTGAGCCATATAATGTACAAACAAGGTCAAAAAGCGTTGCATAAACTCATCGATGAAAGCAATATCACAAAAACTAAAGCTGAATTTTTGATAGCAGGAATTGCGTCTATGTTTACTACCTTAGTTGCCAATAATACCATTGCTATTTTACTAAGTGGTGGCATTGCAAAAAGACTCGCACAGAAACACGATATTGTACCATACCGCAGTGCATACTTATTAGATGTTTTTGCTTGTGCTACAAAAGGCATCTTACCTTATGGTTCTCAACTATTGCTAGCAGGAAGTATAGCTTCTGTATCACCTGTTTCTTTATTAACACAGGTATATTACTGCTTTATTCTAGCGGCAGTTACAATAGGCGAAATAATCATCAACAGCAGAAAAGAGAAACATTGTGCGGCTGCAACTTAGAGTTTCTCTTTTTTTTACCCATAAGAAACGGAATTACTTGACAAACTCTTCCAGCCCCCTTATCATGACAGTGAAGCTATTGTATTTGCTTTCGCCAATCTGCAGATTAAAAGGTAAGGATTACTTAATGTATCGGCGTCTTATGTTTAATTTTTTGCAGTATATAGATACTGTATGTCTTTACAAAACTTCATCTACATCTAGATTTTTATCTAAATAAGCTGAACGCGCTTATAAAGCGTTACAAGACATCAAAAAATGCCAATACTCGACAGAGATAGTAAAAGACTAGCTAACTCGGGGATTCTTTGTCTTTTTTTCTGCTTAGTAAGTTTCTTAAACATTTGCAGCGTAGGTTAGTTGCAATTAAAAGCAGCTGAATTTCGCTTGTCAAGCGTTTAAAACATAAAAAACGCCAATATTTTAAAGCGGATAATAACCACGGGGCTTCTTTTACTTTTTTTTTCGCTTGGTAAATTTCTTAATATTTATAGCAACATGAACTGGGCAGGAAGGTGTCATTCCAGTGCTCCTTTTTTTGTCATCCCAGTGCCCAGACACTGGGATCTAGCTAAGTTAGTGAGTGTAAAAGTAGCCAACCTTACGTTAAAACACAACGTTCTTGATGAGATTGCATAAAAACTGGATTCCTTACATCATAGAGGCACTGCCATTATAGAGTGAACCAGTGTCTGGGCACTGGGATGACACCTTCTTGGATGGAAACCAGTGTCAGCTACTTTCATGACACCATGACAACCGTCATCCCGCTACTTGTTAGCGGATGAGATACCGCGGCGGTATGACGGTTAAGTAGGGTGTCATTCCAGTGCTTGACACAGTTGTCTAAGTGAGGAAAGTCACCAGTGGTTATATTATTGCTATATTTCTCACTTACCCAACAAACTTAGATTTTACACTAAACTGTGCTGCCACTAACTTTGCAACCGGTACTCTATAGGGTGAGCATGAAACATAATCCACCCCTGATTCGATGAGAAACTCTATAGATTTTGGATCTGCTCCATGCTCTCCACATATACCTAGTTTTATTTCTTTTCGGGTTTTTTTGCCTCTTTCAATGGCTATCTTGATTAACTCCCCTACCCCTTCGATGTCAAGCACTTCAAATGGATCATTGTCAAATATATTGCTTTCCTTATAAGAATCGAGGAAATTAACTGAATCATCTCTTGAAAGTCCCATGGTTGTTTGCGTTAAATCATTAGTGCCAAAACTAAAAAACTCTGCATGTTTTGCTAACTTATCAGCAATCAGTGCTGCTCTTGGTAGTTCTATCATCGTTCCAATTGAATAAGCCTTGTCTGATGTCATTCCAGCGCGTGACGCTGGAATCTGCGTCTGGATTCCAGCTGAGATGACAGAGGATTCTTTCTTTGCTAGCTCGCATATCAGAATAAATTCTTTCTCATTCATTATAAAAGGGATCATGATCTCAGGCTTGATTTCTACACTTTTTTCCTTTTTTAGCTCATTTGCAGCACTAAGTATTGCCCTAATCTGCATGCTATATATTTCAGGATGAGAAATGGCAAGTCTACAACCTCGATGGCCAAGCATTGGGTTCTTTTCTGACAACTGTGCTATTTTATTTTTTACTGATTCAACTGACTTACTAAGTGATTTGGCGATTTTTTCTATAGTAGACTGATTATTGGGTAAAAATTCATGTAAGGGTGGATCAAGCAACCGTATAGTGACTTCCCTACCCTCCATAATAGAAAATATTTCTTTGAAATCAGACTTTTGCATTTCTTCCAGTTTAATGAGCGCATTTGCCCTTTCATTTTCATCGTCAGCTATTATCAACTTTTGAATGAATTCGATTCTATCACTAGCGAAAAACATATGTTCTGTGCGACATAAGCCTATACCTTCTGCACCGAATTCTTTTGCAATTTTTGCATCTTTTGGAGTATCAGCGTTCGCTCTCACTTTGACCGTTTTGATTTCATCTATCCAGTTGATTATCGTTTTGAATTCTTGCGATAATTCAGGTGAAATTGTAGGAAGAATGCCAAGCATAACCTCCCCTGTTCCTCCGTTGATGGTAATTGGTTCACCTTTATTTACTTTTGTATCCCCCACAGAAAAGAAAGTTCCATCTTTATCGATATAAAGTCCACTTACACTGCAAATGCATGGCTTACCCATTCCACGGGTTACAACAGCAGCATGCGAGGTCATCCCTCCCCGTGCTGTTACTATGCCACTTGCAGCATTCATTCCATTAATATCTTCAGGACTCGTTTCTGACCTTACTAAAATCACTTTTTTACCCTGCTCTGCAGCTTTTTCAGCATCACTTGCACTAAACACTACATATCCAGAAGCAACCCCTGGAGAAGCCGGCAGTCCCTTCCCTATTACTTTTTGGTCACTCTTAACGTCAAGAACTGGATGCAATAAATTGTCAAAAGTTTTTGGATCAATTCTCAATATTCCTTCTTCTTTTGTAATCGTTCCTTCGTTTACCATATCAACTATTATGCGAATAGCAGCTTCAGCCGTGCGCTTGCCAGACCTAGTCTGCAAAATCCATAACTTACCGTCCTGCACAGTAAATTCGATATCCTGCATGTCTTTATAATGCCTTTCAAGTTTTTCACATACCACATATAATTCTCGGTAGACACTTGGCAGCAACTTCTCCATGGTGTTTTCTTGCTCTCCGTCAATTGGCATAGGAGTATAAACACCAGAAACCACATCCTCACCCTGAGCATTAACCAAAAACTCACCAAAAAGCTTTTTTTCTCCAGTTGAAGGATTTCGTGTAAATATCACACCAGTTGCAGAATTATCATTTAAATTACCGAAAACCATTGCTTGCACGTTGACCGCTGTTCCAAGGTTTTCAGGAATGTTATGTATTCTTCTATAGGAAACAGCCCTATCATTTTTCCAAGAGGTAAATACTGCATTAACTGAGTTTAACAATTGCTCTTCAACGTTCTGCGGAAAATGTTTTCCTGTTTTTTCATGTACTATCCTTTTGAAATTGTTAACAATTCTCTTTAAAACATCAACATCAAGATCAGCTAAGCTTTTTGCTCCACTCTTTTGCTGCTTATTATCAACAACATCTTGAAATAGGTGATGGTCAAGCTGTAGTACAACATTGGAGTACATCATGATGAAACGGCAGTAGCTATCATAGGCAAAACGTTCTCCACTTTTTTTTGCAAGCCCAATAACTGTTTCATCATTTAAACCAACATTTAAAATAGTATCAAGCATGCCCGGCATTGAACTAACACTACCAGAGCGTATTGAAACTAATAAGGGGTTATTTAAATCCCCGAATTTACAACCGATGTCATTTTCGAGCATCGCCATGTAGTTTTTAATCTCGTTACGTAGGTCGTTAGACAATTCATTATCCTGACAGTAGGCCTGACAAACAGAGGTGGAAATTGTGAAACCAGGTGGAACAGGAATGCCAACATTGCACATTTCTGCTAAATTTGCTCCCTTTCCTCCCAGCAGATTTTTCATTTCTGCATTGCCTTCGCATTTACCCTGGCTAAAGTAATGTATTAACTTTTCCCCCATCATTTTCTCCGGATTTTCACTGATAAACACATTGTACATATAGTTCCAATAAACCTGTGAGGACTTGAAACCTTAGGATAATAAATTTTACAAAATTTGGCAACAACGTTCCTTCTGGCAACATCAGTAAAGTTAACAAAAAAGATGACAAATTATTATCAATAAGAATATATAATATAAAGATATATTTAAAAATTTTTTTATGGCTCTTTCTAAGTTTTTCAACCCTAAGAATAATGGTGTGCTGCAGTAACGAACAAAGTAATGTTTGTTTTATTGAAGATGAAGGAAGGCCCTTCGAAATCGGGTTTCAGGAGCAGCCACCCTAAGTGGCTCTATTTAAGAGATAGGGTTAATTTTTCTATGAGCAGCTACAATTTAAAGACCTTGCTTCATCAATGTAATGGAACAAAACCTTTTTAGTAAGTTCAAAACCTTCTAAAGTCTCTCCTTCGCATCTTGCTGTAATGCAGTTTTGTGTATTTGATGCTCTAAGGAGCCACCAACCTTTATTATCGTTATCATTTACCTTAACACCGTCAAGATCTGAAAATACAATATTTTGCTTCTCTAGTGTTTTCTTTATTGATTCAATTATTTGAAATTTTTTCTCATCTTTCACTACAATCTTTACTTCATGAGTGATATATAACTTCGGTAAATCCTCAATCACCTGAGATAAGCTTTGGTTTTTCTTAAGCAAAATGTCAACTGCTTTAACAGCAGAATATAGCCCATCATCAAAACCTAGCTCAGAAAAGAAGAAGTGCCCGCTTAACTCACCAGCAAACTTTGCCTCTTCCTCTACCATCTTCTTCTTAACTAGTGAATGTCCAGTAGCGCAGGTAATAACTTGCCCTCCTAACTTACTAACAAAATCATGCACCTTCATACTCATTTTTACGTTGGCAATAACTTTGCTTTCTGGATATTCCTCCAGCACTTCACGTGCAAAAATTATAAATAAATGGTCATTGGAAACAACGTTGCCTTTATTATCAATTAAGCGCACCCTATCGCTATCGCCATCTAGCGCAATGCCAAGATCACATCCATATTCGTTCACAATGTCAATTAATTGAGCGAGATTTTTTTCCTCTATGGGATCTGGATCATGCAGTGGAAATGCCCCATCTATAGAGTTATTGGTTACGATATGCGTATGACCAGGCAAGATCTTTTCAATACACCTTATAATTCCACTTGCTGGACTATTTCCACAATCCCAGGCTATTTTTAATTTCTGTGTAGTATTATTCTTCACTGCACCTTTTAATATGCGAATGTACTCACCATATATATTTATGTTAATTAAGCTTCCAATTCTTGTACTGTTTTTAATTGGACTGCTTATAATTTCCTTCATTTCTTGATCTGAGAAGACTTTTTTATTACTAAAAAATTTAAAGCCATTATATTCGCTGGGGTTATGAGAGGCAGTTATTATGATACCAAGATCCGCCTGCGTGATTTGCGTTGCAGCGTAGAGCATAGGTGACGAGCATAGTCCAACACGTATAACATTTGCTCCAGATAAAGTTAAGCCCCTGATTAATTCTCTTTCTATACTTGGTGAATCTATCCTGCTGTCGTAGCTGACACAAACATTAGCTACGGTTTGGCCAAACTTTCTGCCTATCTCGTACCCATCATTAATCTGCAAATCTTTGCCTACTATACCTCTAATATCGTATTTTCTTATAATGCTATTGTCCATACTGCACTGCTTAAGGAGTAACTACTATATAGCATAGTGGACAAGTGCTCAAGTTTCTTCTTTATTTACCCACATAATTAGTTGATTTTTTAATCAAAGTTGTTAGTATTATAGTATATTTCTAAAAGTGTAAAATTATGCCATGGGAGAACGAAAGTGTATTTATAGCTGAAGGTCAAAGTTTAGATGTAGATGAACAGAAGAAAAATGATATTCTAAGTGTCATTGAATCTTGCAACGATCTTCAGGATTTTATTAAAAGACTGGAGGAAGAAAATTTAATCTGGTACTTTATTGGTCCTTTACGCAAAGATGAGGACATTACAGGACAGATAAATTTAAAGTGGGAAAAGGAGTTCCAAAAATTTGAGCAATCAATAAACACAATGCATAAAGAACTTAAGTCGTCTCTGCCTGGTCAAAATTTCTTAGCGTATTCAACAAAAGATAACGACTTCAAAATTAGATTTGAAAATGAAGAAAAACCAATAGAAATTAGCAATATTTTAAGAGCCAGCAGAGAAGGTAAGGTTTATAACATATCTTTAGAGAAAGATAGTCAAATAACTGCGACCAAAAAAGGCAGTGAAAGGCACTATGATTTTACTGGTTCAAGCTCATGTGAAATGACCATTAACTGTCAGGCTAAAGATTCTGAAGGTAATAACATAGACTGTAGCATGACCGTAAAATTGGATTCTGGTGGTATAAAAAGTGTCATTGGTGAGCCAAAGTTTGGTGATTTAAAGTTCACACCAGAGGAAACAAAAGATAAAATATTAAAATTAGTTGAGCAGAATAAAGAAGTTTTTATCAATGGAAAAACTCTGCATCAAGCTTTTACTGACATGTCCAGGAGTGTAGACGATCAGCAAGTACCAGCAGAGGAAATATTTACAAAAGATCCACATATATCACCACAGTCACCTACACCAAGCAGCAGTGGGTATTCCTCTCCTAGCACACCTTCTTCACGTAGAAGTTCTTTCTCTAGTGTTAGTGAATTTAGTGATGAAGATGAAATATTTGAGGATGATATGTCTAGTGATGAAGAAGAGCATGAACAAGAAAGAGCAAAAGGTGAAGTAGACGAAATTGAGGAATTAGAGAAAGAAAAAGAAACATTTGCTAAATATTTTGCAGCGCAGGCAAAGCAGCTTGAGGATCTAAGATTAGAACGTGACTCCTTGAGAGATAAAGTTAATGAACAACAGCGAGCGATATTTGAAAGAGATCAAAAAATAAAGGAACAAGATGCTTCTATTGAGTCACTTATAGAGAAACTCGAAAAATTAGAAGAACTTAATCAAAAGATAGAAAAAGAAGGTGATACACAAATAAGCGCATTAAGTGAGGGAAAGCAAACTGGGGAAGAAGAAGCTGAAAGACTTAAAGCTGAATTGAAAAGGATGACGCAAGAATTAGCTTGGAAGGATCAAAATATTGAGCAGTTAACACAAAAGATAGAGAAAGAACTACAGGATAAAAATGATGTAATAAAGAGCTTAAATGATCAGTTGAAAGACAAAGAAGATGAAGTTCAATCAGTAAATGGGATAAACAAAGAACTACAGAAGAAATTGAAGCAAAGTGAAGCTAATTTAACTGTACCAGAGGAAAAGAATGCAAATTTGGAGAATGACCTGAAGAAAATAGTGGAAGATTTAAAGGATGATCATGAAAAGCAGTTGGCAGAACAGTTGATGGAAACAAAAAAGGAAAACAATACATTGGCTGAAACGGCGAACCAATTGTCTAAAGAATTAAATGAATTACAGAGAGAAAAGGAAGATTTAGAGAGGGAAATTCGACAACTTGAACCCGGAAGATCACTTGCAGATGAGCTAAGCGAAGAAAATACGAAGGGGGAAATAGAAAAACTTCAATATCAACTTAAGGAAAAGGAAGGGATGTTAACGTGTACACAGGAAGAGCTGGCATCTGTCAAAGAGAGTCTAGAGCAACTGCAGAACATATTACAGCAGGAAAAAGGTCAGGCAACTCAAACTGAAGTTGAATATGAAAGTAGAGGAACAAGCATGCAGCAGCAAGACCAAGTTACACAAGCTGTAAACAACAACTCAAGCAGAATAGCTAGTGGGTTAAGACAAGAAAACAAAAAATTGACTAGAGACAAACTAACTATATCTGAACAATTAAAACAAAAAATAAGAGAGATTGACGAGTTAAAGAAAAATTTAAAGCAATTACAAGAAGAAAATAAACAACTAAAACAAGAAGTTACTAAAAATGCAGGAGTTGATACACCATCTTCAACAGGTCAAAAAGAAGCTAAAGAAGCAGAAGTTATACCGCAAAACATTATGGATTGGCCTGTTCCAATTCCAGACGATAAACCGGAAGAGCAGAAAACTCCATTAGAGCCAATCAAGGTAAATACAGAATTATCAGATCCAAAATCAATCCCCGCTGAGGATCCAGAAAAATCTCCTCCTCTTTCAAAAGGATGAGTTTTGCTTCTATTGTTAACTATAGCTAAGACGTCGTACCGCCATGGCGCTAACACGTAGCAGGATGACGAGGTTATCGTCATTCCGCCGCAGACCGTCATACCGCGATTCATTCGCGGTATCTCATCCACTAACACGTAGCGGGATGAAGGTTGTCAGGGTAGCTGTCATCCCAGTGCCCTGACTACTTGGATCCAGAAAACTTAACTTTAAATAAGTGGCTGCATAATAAAGACTAGATTCCAGCGTCACGCGCTGGAATGACACCATTTTCGGTCTCTTAAATTGCTTTAGCTACAAACATTAAGAAATTTACCAAACGAAAAAAAGGCAAAAGAAGCCCCGTGGTGCGAGTTTTGACCCTATAATAATTTAAACTGGCGCTGTAATAATGTGCTAACGCTTAAAATAAGCGCGATTTGGCTGAATGTAGAAAAAATTTAAAAGACATGCAGCCGCTATAATTTTATGTAATCCGCCAAAAAATACCCTAAGTTTTTTACTGAATTTTGTCATTGAGCCTGCAGGTCAAAAACAAGTTTTGAGTCATAAATACCCTTATTGTCATAATAAGGGGCCTGGCGGAGTTTGTCAAGTAAGTTTTTTCGTTTCTATGGGTTAGTTGGTACGCGCTTTGCCTTTTAACAGATGTAAAAGCACAATTATTACGAACAACATTCCACCAATAACTGATATAGCTCCACCCGCAATAAAACAAGCACGTGCCAACATTGATGAAATACTTGGCAGATCTGCAACTTTTCTTAAGGCACCATATCCACCAAGCCATACAAGTCCATTAATATGGAGAAAATGCCCCACACTGTACGCATAAATCTGTAATCTTACCATGGAACTTTTTACCTCTTTAAAGTTTAATTTAGGTAACAGCCAATAAATGAAATTCATAAAAGCTATAGTGATCCCAACTACAGAACCATGATAATGAGCGGGAATGGTGACATTTCCTTCAATAGTCAGCACTCCAAGCACATTTCCATAAATGAACAATAAAAATGAATGTAATAAATAGTTGCTTTTATCATTAGTAAAAGTCCTGATGTTACAGCACATTAATATTATCAAAAAGCACGGCAAAACTGCTCCAGCAATTCTCATATGCCAAGTAAAAAACTGTATTAACTTGGCGCTATCAATTGGATAAACAAAATATACAAACGGTGCACCTATAGCCAAAATCGTGTTTATAAACAGCGGTAAAATAGTAATTTTATTGCTTGAAGCTAAACTAACATCACTGATTATTAAATACACTAAAAACATTCCTTGAGTAAAAGCAAACTGCAATAAATGTCCGCCTCCCCAAAAGAGATATTCGTAAAACAAATTCTTATCTGAGTGATATAGACCTGGAGGCATATTTTGATATGCTAAAACAAAGCAAAGAAATGACGAAACAAGTGTAATAACCAGCCCAACTTGCCCCACAGAGAGAAATGAAACCTCTTTTTTTGATGTGTATGCTAGCATTGCATTTACTAATATACTGGTGGTAAACAAACCAAGACCAAATAAGAATAATTTGTTTTGTAACAAGGGAATATAGTTACTTTTGATAACTTCAGTGTTTGGAACGAATGCGGATATAAACATCAGCAGCATCGAAAGGGTTGATAGAACCCATGAAAAGTTAAACCAATTATTGGTATTTTGTAGGTTTATAATAAAAAGCAGAGATATTATAGAGCACATCCACACCAAAATTGACAAATTCACGTGTATCACCAGCGCATTATCAAAGATATATTGTGCAGAAGGAACGAGAGAGGAGATAAAAGGCAATCGTAAAAAAATAACAATTATTGACAACAATCCAGAGCAAGCAAGGGCACATACTGCTAAGAATATCCACTGTTTGCAAAGTGTAGCGTTATTTTGTATGTTGAGCATGGTCATTTTCTCTTTTTATTTTTGATTGATAAAGTATTATAATATAAAGCGCTATAAATTTTTCAAATTAATTGGCATTGATGAATAATATCACAGCAAAGCAGTTCATATCCTTATGGAATGCACAAGTTAGTGGATTTTTGCCGGACAAAAGAGAAATGGAGATTGTATAATATCTTCTTAATCTAATGCTTCAATGTTTCCGACATAGGAAAAGTATCATCTTTATTTTCTATAGAGGAAGGTACACTATTTTGATTATCATCACCATCAATTGGAGTAGTAGGGTGCATTAAAGCAACTTTCATAACTTCATCAATATTCTTAGCAAAAACTACGTTGATCCCCTCTTTGATGCTTGCAGGAATCTCTTGCATATCTTTCTCATTTTCACTTGGTATAATCACAGTTTTGATTGATCCTCTGAGCGCTGCAAGTAACTTTTCTCTCAAGCCCCCAATAGCTAAAACTCTACCACGCAATGTCACTTCGCCTGTCATAGCAACATTTTTGTTAACTGGTATATTTGTCATAAGAGAAACAATAGACGTACATACCGCGCCGCCAGCAGAAGGGCCATCTTTTGGTACAGCACCCTCAGGTACATGCAAATGTATATCATTATTTTGGAATTTTTCAGGCTTTATACCAAAAAACAAACAATTTGATCGAATATAACTATACGCAGCTTTTATAGATTCTTGCATAACCTCTCCAAGCTTTCCTGTGTATTTTATTTCTCCCTTGCCCGGAATTAGGACTGATTCTATCATCAAAATATCACCACCTGTTTCAGTATAGGCAAGCCCAGTTACTACTCCCACTAAACTCTCATTTTCTGCAATACCAAAGGTATATTTACGTACCCCTAAATAATCTTGTAAATTGTCAACCCCTAAGGATATTTTCTTATTTTTATCAGTCAATATTTCTTTAACTGCCTTTCTCATGAGCTTTGCAAGCTCCCTTTCCATACTCCGCACACCACTTTCACGTGTATATAAACGTATCAACTTGTATAACGCCTCATTAGTTATGTCCCATTCCTTCTGATACAAACCATGCTCCTTCTTTAACTTCGGAATAAGGTGGTGTGTAGCAATACTGATTTTTTCATCTTCAGTATACCCGGACAATTGTATAATTTCCATCCTATCACGCAAAGGATGTGGCAAATTTAAGCTGTTTGCCGTAGCTACAAACATTACACTTGAAAGATCAAACTCAACTTCCAAGTAATGATCCGTAAAGTGTTTATTGTGCTCAGTATCTAAAACCTCAAGTAATGCAGATGCAGGATCGCCACGCGAATCAGAACCCATCTTATCTATTTCATCAAGCAGAAAAAGCGGGTTGCATGAATTAGCTTTTTTCATATGTTGAATAATTTTACCAGGCATTGAGCCAATATAAGTTTTCCTATGCCCTCGTATCTCGGACTCATCACGCACACCACCAAGAGCTATGCGAACAAAATCTCTTCCTACTGCTCCTGCCATAGACTTAGCTAAAGAAGTTTTACCAACACCTGGCGGTCCAACCAAGCAAAGTATAGGACCTTTTATCTCTTTTACTCTTTTTAATACTGCTAAAAATTCTATTATCCTATCTTTTACTTTCTCTATGCCATAATGATTTTCATCTAAGATTTTCTTAGCTGCATTTAAGTTAATTTTTGCATCTTTGTACTTTCCCCACGGCAAATCAAGTAACCAATGCAAGTAACTAGATATAACTGTAGCTTCAGGAGAAATGGGATTCATTTTCTTGTATCTCTTCAAATCAGTTATAGCTTTCTCTCTTGCTTCCTGAGAAAGCTTTGTTTCATTTATCTTTTTTTCAAATTCATTGAGTATATTCCCTTCATCACCATTCTCAAATTCGTCTAATTCTTTCTGTATAGCTTTCAATTGCTCGTTAAGGTAGTAAACTTTCTGAGTGCTTTCAACTTGCGATTTAATTGTCTTATATAAACGGTTTTGTGCGTTCAAAATACTTATTTCTCCCTCAATAAAAGCAAAAGCTTTTTTTAAACGCTCTTTTGGGTCATAAGCCTCAAGTATGCTTTGTTTATCCGATACTTTTATATTTAAATGTGAAGCTACCGTGTCTACAAGTTGATCAACTTCTTTGATTTGATCAATGGGGTTAATGGCAACTTCAGGCTGATTTTTCTTGTTTAGCTTACACCAGCTATCGAACGCGTCTATAACAGATCGCCTTAAAGCTTCTAAATCAATATTGTCTTCATCTTCTTTATAATGATTGTCTAACTCTACCCTGGCTTGTAATAAAGTATGAGAGCTAATATATTCTACAACTCTTCCCCTTCTTATCCCCCGGATTATAACTTTTACTGCATTGTCAGGCAATTTTATTAATGGTTGTATAATGTTTGCTAACACACCTACTTCATAAAGATCTTCTGGCTCCGGACTATCAACAGAGCCATCTTTCTGTGCTACAAGAAAAATCTCATTCTGGTGACTACTACTACTTGTTGCATATTCTAGTGCATTAACAGATTTTTCTCTGCCTATGAATAAAGGCACCATTATATTTGGAAAAATTACTACATCTCTTAAAGGTAATACTGGCAATGCAGTAAAACTAGAGCTCACAGCACGTTCAATGTTCATAATATATGCCTCAAATTAATCATTAACCGTTATAACATTGCCATTATTATTATGATTAACCGTTGCTTTTCCTAATTCTACCATTTTCTTAGTGATTACTATAGTGCTACCTTCAAAATCTCCGTTTCCAGCTGTATACATAACGTCAAGCAAAAGTGACTCCAAGATAGCACGTAACATTCTTGCACCTGTTTTATAGCTTATAGCCTTTTTAGCAATAGCTGATATTGCTTCATCTGAAAACTCAAGGTTTACTTTGCTAAACGCAAGCAATGCTTTGTACTGTTTTATTAGTGCATTCCTTGGCTCTGTCAACACATGTATTAAATCTTCATGATCCAACTCATCTAAAACAGCAGTTATTGGAACCCGCCCTACAAATTCGGGTATTAAACCGAATTTGATTAAATCTTCAGGTTGAACATCATGTAAAGCATTCTTTTTCTTTTGCTCTTTAGACTGACTTATATCTGCTCCAAAGCCAACTGACGTTCCCTTTTTTCTCGCTTCAATAATCTTATCGAGGCCTTCAAAAGCTCCTCCACAAATAAATAGTATGTTACTAGTATCCACTTGTATAAACTCTTGTTGTGGGTGTTTTCGCCCTCCTTGTGGCGGAACATAAGCAACTGTACCCTCCATAATCTTAAGCAGAGCTTGCTGGACCCCTTCACCTGAAACGTCACGGGTTATTGAAGTGCTTTCAGATTTTCTTGTAATCTTGTCTATTTCATCTATAAACACTATACCACGCTGTGCTTTTGCAACGTCATAATTTGCAGCTTGTAATAAACGCGACAACACGCTTTCTACATCATCACCCACATAACCTGCCTCAGTTAAAGTTGTCGCATCAGCCATAGCAAATGGCACATCTGAAACTTTAGCAAGTGTTTTGGCTAGCAAAGTCTTACCAGAACCAGTGGGACCAATAAGCATTATATTTGACTTCTCGATTTCAATATCACTTATAGCATGAAATTGTACCATGGATTGACAATGGTTATACATAGCTACAGATAAAACGTGTTGCGCGTGTTCTTGACCTACAACATGCTTGCTGAGAAAATTTTTTATATCCTCAGGTTTCTTTAGTAATAGCTTCATATCAGATATACGATCTGAATTAAAAGATCTATCTTTCTTTTGACTTATTGCTTTATGGGATAATTCTATGCACTCATTACAAATAAACACCTTTAAACCATCCGAGGAGTTAGTAATCAATTTATCTACTTCATCTTGCGCCTTGTTGCAAAAAGAACAGTAGTTTAAATCATTATTGTTATCCATTAACCCACCTTTTGTTTAACTTTAATATTTTCAATTTCAATATCTGTACGCTCAGCTATCACCCTGTCAATTAAGCCAATTTTCCTTGCTTCTTCAGGATCCATGAATTTATCTCTTTCCATCATTCCTTCAATTTTCTTCAGTGAATTTCCAGTATGTTTTTCATAAATTTGATTTAGTTTTTTCTTAACTCGCAAAATTTCATTAGCATGTATTTCTATATCAGTTGCTTGACCATGATAACCACCAGATGGCTGATGTATCATAATTCTTGAATGAGGTAGAGAGTAGCGCTTACCTTTTGTACCAGATGCAAGCAATAAGGAACCCATAGACGCAGCTTGACCTATACATAAAGTTGAAACGTCTGGGTTTATATACTGCATTGTATCGTAGATCGACAAACCAGCAGTTACAACACCACCTGGTGAGTTGATGTACATACAAATGTCTCTATCGGGATTTTCCGATTCTAAAAATAAAAGCTGTGCTACTATTACACTGGCCATGTTGTCCTCAATAGGACCTGTTACGAAAATTATTCTTTCTTTCACTAGTCTTGAATATATGTCATAAGCGCGCTCACCGCGACTAGTTTGTTCAACTACAATTGGTATAAGAGTCATACCTTTTCCTATTAAATATTACCAAACAATTCCTTTAATTCTTTCACAGAAATAATCTGCTCTTCTTTACTAACTTTTTCTATTATATAATCTGTCACTTTATACTCAAGCGCTTGCCCTCTAACTAATTCTTGAAATTGTTTATTTGATTCAAAATGCTTAAGTACTCTGTCAAACGGTACATCCTTACTGACATATTGATTTACAATAACATTCAAAACATCATTTTGAGTTAATGATATTTTATTTTCTGCACTAAATTTCATAAATAACATAGCAAGCTTTACACGTTTTTCAGCTTCTTTACAAGAATCATTTTGAGCACCCAGTTCTCCTTCCATTCTTTGTTGCTCCTGTTTTACTATGTCTGTGGGTAAATCAAAACTATAATTAGCATCCAAATAATCAAATAGCTCCTTTTTAATTAAGAGATTTCTCATTTCGGTGCACTGATCACCAATCATTTTTTTTGCATGACTTATTAGCAAAGAATAATCTTTAAAACCAATACTCCTAGCTATTTCATCATCATTTTCAAAATCTTTGGCAATTTGAATCTCATTAACTCGCACAGAAAAATCAGCTTCCTGTCCTGCAAGGGAAATGGCTTGGTAATTTTCAGGAAATTGCAACTTAAAGTCCTTTGTTTCTCCCTTTTTCATACCAGTTAATTGATCTTCAAAACCATTAATAAATGTGCCAGACCCTAAATTAACGGCAAAATTTTTGCTACTTCCACCCTGAAAGAGCTTATTCCTAATCCGCCCTTCAAAATCAATTATCAATTTATCCCCATCTTTCGCTTGATAAGAAGCATCATCAACAGAGGCGAAATTGGGGAACTTTGTTTTAATAGAATCAATAAATTCTTTTATATCTTCTTCTTCAATCTTTGCTTCAATTTTCTTTAAGTTTATTTTGTCAAGATCTATCATCGGTACTTCAGGCATCGACTCAAAAGATAGCTTGTATACAAAATTGCCCTCCTCATTTTCTTTGCCCAGATCTGGTAATGATATAACATCAACCTTAGGATAAATGTGAGACTTGACTTCAATTTTTTTCATCAAATCACTTGAGCAATAATCAATTGTATTATTTATCACATATTCCAAAGCTTCGTTTTTATAATTTGCAACAACAAGGTCATAGGGCATCTTTCCAGCCCTAAATCCAGGTGATTTTGCATTTTCTGCTATCTCTTGCAACCTGGAATTTACCTTTTGTTTTATATAATCACTACCAACTGTGATTTCATACTCATACTTTAGTTTATCTATACTAAGCTCTTTGTAGGTATATACGCTACTTACTTCGACTGTATTTTGAGGTATATTATTAGACATCATAATTCGTTTATTAACATTTTAATTCATATCTTAATAGAGTCATTTTACCAGAATTTAAGTTAAACACAATCCTTAAGAACAGGTTTTTATACAAACAAAAGTGTATTCAGTGATTATAAATTTTCCCTTAAAACCTAAGTTACATGACTTTAAAGTGCGGATAGAGGGACTTGAACCCCCACGAGCAAGCTCACCAGGACCTAAACCTGGCACGTCTACCAATTCCGCCATATCCGCAAGAAATTTTCAGTACCCTATTATAGGTATTCCATTAAAAATATTCAAGGTTTAAAGTCTTACTTAATTTATAGTATTTACACAATCAAAAAAGCTTATTAACATTTCTTAATGAAAGCTCTAAATCCTGAAAATCAATAATGAGATTAATAACAAGCTTCTTACTTGCAATTTTTTTGATTACACAAAGTGGTTGCACAACCCTTATAATAGGTGGTGTGGTGGCTACAGCGACAGCAACAGCAATAACAATGCAGGACAAATCCTTGGGAAATATCATTGATGATACGACTATGGTCATCAGAATTAATAAGGGGCTCTTAAAACACGGGCTATTTTCATCCATAAAAGTTAAAGTAATTGAAGGAAGAGTATTGCTCATTGGAAGTGTTGACACTCCTGAAAAACAACTTACAGCAGAAAAAATAGCTTGGCAGCAAAAAGAAATTAAAGAAGTGATAAATGAAATAAGAGTAATACCAATTCAAATGGCTTCCATGCTAGACACTACTGTAGATGGCATGATAACAGCGGCAATAAGAACAAGACTTCTGGGGAAAAGAAATATTAAATCAATTAATTATAGCGTTAATACGGTTGATAGAGTTGTTTATTTGATGGGTATAGCCCAAAATAAAGCGGAATTAAAAGCTGTAATATCAATTGCAAGAAAAGTAAAGGGAGTAAAACAAGTTGTAAGTTATGTACGATATAAGTACAGTAAATTACGCCATTAGGCAAAAATCGCCTTCAAATTATAACATTTGTACAGTTGTGACAATAGGTAGAGAACATAAATGAAAGTTGCCTTTCAGATGGATGAAAATATAAATTTTGAAACTGACACTACATTCGTGCTAATAAAGGAAGCACAAAGGAGGAAGCACGAAGTTTTTGTCTATGCTCCTAACAATTTAGCACTAAAGCTAAACCATCCAATTGCTCTTGCTCAGAAAGTCAGCGTTGATGATTTTAGTTTTATCTCTAAAGAAGATGTAGCAATCAACTTGAATGAAATGGACATCATATTTATCAGACAGGATCCACCCTTTGATATGCGCTACATTACAACAACCTATATCTTAGAAAAAACCAGCGCATTGGTAATTAACAATCCAACAGAAATAAGAAATTGTCCTGAAAAATTGATAACTTCATTATTTCCAGAGCTAATTCCGCCGACTTTGATCACTGAAAATATATCGATGATTAGAGATTTCTACTACAACTATCAAGATATTATTCTGAAGCCGTTGTATAGTTATGGAGGAAACGATGTAATAAGAATACGAGATGAAAACAGCATTCAAGTGGTAGTGGATCTCATGATAGCAAAATATGAATGTCCTGTAATTGCGCAATCATTTTGTAAAAACATAGATAAAGATAAAAGAATATTGCTACTTTATGGTCAACCAATTGGAGTAATGAAACGAGTTCCAAAAATCAGTGGAGAGATCAGAACAAACATGCGACTTGGAGCAAGTTTTGAGCCCGCTCAAATGAACGATAGAGACAATGAAATATGTAACAAAATTGGTCCTGAATTAAAGAAAAGGGGGCTAATATTTGTTGGTATTGATATTATAGATGACTTCCTGCTCGAAATTAACACAACTTCACCCACGGGAGTGGTTTATATCAATAAATTATATAATATATCGCTAGAAAAAGACCTTTGGGATGTGTTTGAAGAAAAAGCAAGCAGCCATCAACTAAACCTGTGAACAATTACCTTAACAAACTCAGTAGTCCCATTCTTTATCCCTGTTTTTTTTGTATTATTGGTCATATCACGCAATTTTTGAGAATTATTTAATAGATCAAATAGTACCTCTGTTAGATTTTTTTTTGCTTCACTATTCTGCTCAACTATTACAGCTGCTCCCGAATCTTCAATATATTTTGCGTTATAAAATTGGTGATTATCTTTTGAGTCAGGGTAAGGAATGTATATAGCAGCGCGCCTAGCAAGAGTGATCTCTGCTATTGAAGTTGCTCCTGCTCTGCTAATTACCAAGTGAGCATTGGCCAATCTATTTTCCATATCATCAAAAAATTCACTCAATTCACAATCGATCTTTTCACTTTTGTATAGACTCTTGACCTTGTTTACATTTTTCTTCGTACATTGCTGCGTCACTCTAATTTTCTTTTTCATTTTAATAGGCAAATTACAAATTACGCTGCTTACTACATCATCAAAAAAATTTGCACCTTGGCTACCTGCTATGACTAATATGTTTAGGGCTTTCTCAGTGCTAGAATGGCTCTGTGCTTTTATATCAATAAAATTTCCTGTAAAAATACATTTATTACCTTCTGCATATTTAGTCTCCGGAAAGCTGGTTGCAATTAATTTTGCACTCTTGAAAAAGAATCTATTTACTCTTCCTAAAACTGTATTTTGTTCATGTAAAATTATAGGTATAGAAAGAACCCTTGCTGCAAGAAGAGTTGGAAAAGAAGCATAGCTACCAAAACCAATTACTAATCTTGGCTTCAATTTTCTGATTTTATATATTGCTAGCACACAACTATACATTAATAAAAGGAAAAACTTAAATTTGTTGCCGCTTGGTCTACGTAATGGTAAAATATAGCTTTCTATGTCGATATTTTTATTTGTTTTTTTATCAGTGAATAATATGCAATTGTATCCTTGTGTCTTTAGTGCTTTTGCTAAGGCTATGGCCGGAAAGATATGCCCACCTGTGCCACCTGTTGTTAAAATAATATCCATCTGTAAATAATGAATCCTAGATTGTTAACTGTTATTTAATAATTTGCACGTAGAATTTTATTAAGCTTTATGATAGTTGAGTTAAAAATGCCTGAAACTAATAGCAAAAAAGAACCTAATGAGAAAAATAAATCTCAAGAACAAAGAGAAGGCAGAAGCGGAGGTTTTTTAGAACTGCTAAAAAATATAATAAAAATTCTTTTCAATTCGGTTGTTGACCTACCTGAACACGAGCAGCATAATAAAATGAAAAGCACTAATCTACAACAAGGTTTGGATACTAAAGGAAAAGGCCCAGAAGATCTTCATCCAAAGGCAAAGCTTGAAGTCAAAGAAGCAGCTAAGGGATTGAAAGAAGAGTTACAGAATTCTGATGCTGGTGGTAATCAATCTATTAAAATTAAAGTGCCTAATCAAACTACTACCCAAGACATTGACAACTCTAAAACGATGGAACGTTAGTTCAACTGTTTAACGACTCATCATCTGCAGCAAGCACTGATTCGTGTATCATCTCTGAAATGGTTGGATGAGGAAAAATCGTAGATTTTATGTCGAAGTCTGTTCCTTCTAGTTGCTTTGCAAGAGCAAAATTGCTAATTAACTCCGTTACTTCTGCACCTATCATGTGGCTACCCAGAAGTTCGCCTGTCTTTTTGTCTATAATTGTTTTCACTAACCCTTCAGTTTCACTGAGTGCAATAGACTTACCATTAAAGTTAGAGTGAAATTTTCCTATTTTTACATCATACCCACCTTTTATTGCCTGTTCCTCAGTAAGGCCGATGCTCGCTATTTGTGGATGAGAATAAGTGCAATTCGGTATGCATTCTTTTTTTAACGCATGAGCACTTTTACCAGCAATCTTTTCAACGCAGATCAAAGCTTCATGGCTCGCTTTATGTGCTAAACATGGTGGGCCAGCTACATCACCTATTGCATACACATTTGATTCACTAGTTTCATACCATTCATTCATTTCAATAAAACCAGAAGAGCTTAATTTAATTTTTGTATTTTCTAAACCTATATTTTCAATATTTGCTTGAATTCCAACCGCAACAATCACCCTATCAAATTCTTTGCTCTCGCCACTACTTAGTAGCACTTGAGCAGAGTCTTTACTTTTAGTAAGAGCTTTTACGCTACTGTTTGTATATATTTTTATCCCCTGTTTTGTGAATATTTCTTCTGCTAGGCCTGAAATGTCTTTATCCTCCAGCGGCAAAATAGTGCTCTTTATCTCTATGATTGTTACATCAACCCCCAAAGTACTATAAAAACTTGCAAATTCTATTCCAATTGCACCAGACCCTATGATTAGTAGTGATTTTGGTAATCTCTCTGGAGTCATAGCGTGCTGCGCATTCCATATTAAATCTCCATCTGCCTCTATTTCAGGCAGATTCCGTGCCCTCACTCCTGTTGCTAAAATGATATGTTTGGAAACAATTTCTTGTTCTTCCTTATCGCCAGCAACTTTTATAGTACTATTGCCTGCAAGTTTACCAAAGCCTTGATGAACTTTGATGTTATTTTTTTTCATCAAATATGCAACACCGCTTGACAATTTATCAACAACGTTTCTTGAGTATTTCACTATTGATTGTATATCAAAACTCGCTCCCTTTACTTCTATACCAAACTCTTTTGATCTTTTTATTAGCCTATAAATCTCAGATGCTCTAAGTAGTGATTTTGTTGGTATACATCCCCAATTTAAGCATATACCGCCTAAATTTTTTTCTTTTTCTACAATTGCAGTTTTAAACCCAAGCTGTGCCCCCCTAATTGCTGCTATATAACCACCAGGACCGCTACCTATAACCGTAATATCATACTCATTCATCAGTTTTCTTCGTATTCAAAAAGATTATATATAACAGATGGAACCCGTATGATCAATATTCAGGTAGCTGACAACATAGAAACGAAAAAACTTACTTGACAAACTCCGCCAGCCCCCTTGTTATGACAATAAGGGTATTTATAACTCAAAACTTGTTTTTGACCTGCAGGCTCAATGACAAAATTCAGTAAAAAATTTAGGGTATTTTTTGGCGGATTACATAAAATTATAGCGGCTGCATGTCTTTTAAATTTTTTCTACATTCAGCCAAATCGCGCTTATTTTAAGCGTTAGCACATTATTACAGCGCCAGTTTAAATTATCAGAGGGTCAAAACTCGCACCACGGGAGTTCTTTGCCTTTTTTTTATTTGGTAAATTTCTTAAGTATTTATGGCTAAAGTAACTTAAGAGACCGAAAATGGTCAGCGCTCCTTTTTTTGTCATCCCAGTGCCCCTATGATGTTATTCCAGTCTGGAATCTAGTTCTTATTGTACATTTACTTGGTGTAGAGTTAAGTTTTCTGGATCCAAGTAGTCAGGGCACTGAGATGACACCCTCTTGGATGGAAACCAGTGTCAGCTACTTTCATGACACCATGACAACCGTCATCCCGCTACTTGTTAGCGGATGAGATACCGTGA
Source organism: Wolbachia endosymbiont (group A) of Myopa testacea (assembly GCF_964027115.1). Classification (NCBI taxonomy): domain Bacteria; kingdom Pseudomonadati; phylum Pseudomonadota; class Alphaproteobacteria; order Rickettsiales; family Anaplasmataceae; genus Wolbachia; species Wolbachia endosymbiont (group A) of Myopa testacea. The sequence goes on along the minus strand of NZ_OZ034729.1, from coordinate 216,480 downwards.
ATGAATCGCGGTATGACGGTTCGTGGCGGCATGACGATAACCTCGTCATCCCGCTACTTGTTAGCGGCTGAGATACCGCGAATGAATCGCGGTATGATGTAGAAGCTATACTTTTATACTCACCAACTCAGTATCCAATCTAGATCCAAGTGTCAGCTACTTGAATGACACAGTTTTTGCTTAAACCCGTAACGTTCGTACATTTTGCTAAAAGTTCAAATATCAACATCATGCACGTTGAGTGCATTGCTATTAATAAAGTCACGGCGTGGTTCAACTATATCACCCATTAATATTGAAAATATGGAATCAGCTTCTTCACAATCTTTTATTTCAACCTTCAATAAAGTTCTAGCCTCAGGATTTAACGTAGTATCCCATAGCTGATCAGCATTCATTTCACCAAGACCTTTAAATCTCTGCAGAGTTAAACCTTTTTTACCATAGTCCATTATTATTTTTGCAAGCATACTTGGAGAAGTGATTTTTATTTCAGTTTCTTGTGACTTTAAAAATGAATCACCATTAAATAAATTACTTATACCATCAAGCAAACTTAATATGTTTTGCATATCTTTGCCTTCAAGCATACTAAGTGCAAATATATATTTGTCTGCCAATCCTTGAAATAATTTAGAGATGTGAATTTCTTTTTCTTCATCCTTTATTTCTACTTCCCAAGTATATTCACTGTACATTAATTTTAAATACTTTAATATCTCATCAGCCGATGATAGAGCATTCTTTTTGCTTAAAATTAGCAATGACTCTAAGAGATTTTGTGGTATTTCTCTATCATAATTTTTGCTAATATTAGAAATGCTAACGCATTTATTCAAAATAAGGCGCAAGTCGTTAAATTCTGTAGCTGTACCACTTAGTGTTAATCTTTTAACTGCTGAGTTTATTATATACTCTTCAAAAGTTTCGTCATCTTTAATATAAGTGTCTTTAGCATTCTTTGTAACTTTATAAAGGGGTGGCTGTGCTATGTATAAGTAGCCTTTTTCAATAACTTCACGCATATGTCTAAAAAAGAAAGTTAGAATCAAAGTTCTTATATGTGAACCATCAACATCTGCATCTGTCATGATGATAATTTTATGATATCTAGCTTTTTCAATATTGAAGTGTTCACTCCCTATTCCAGCACCAATTGCAGTAATTAAAGAGCCTATTTCTGCAGATGAAAAAATACGATCTAAACTTACACGTTCTACGTTTAGAATTTTTCCTCTTAAGGCAAGCACTGCTTGTGTTTTACGATTACGCCCCTGCTTTGCAGTACCACCTGCTGAATTACCCTCTACTATAAATAATTCCGATAACTCAGGGGCTTTTTCCTGGCAATCAGCAAGCTTTCCTGGCAGAGTTGCAATATCAATATTGTTTTTGCTTTTAACTAACTCTCGTGCTTTTCTTGCGGCTTCTCTTCCTTTTGCTGATCTGATCGCTCTTTCTACTATACTTGCTGCCAATTTGGGATCAGTTTCAAGGATTGTGCTCAATTTATCAGAAACTATGCTCTCCACAACTGTACGCGCTTCAGAACTAACTAGTTTATCTTTTGTTTGTGAAGAAAACTTAGGATCAGGCATCTTGAGAGATAAAACACAAGTTAAACCTTCTCTAACGTCCTCTCCAGTTAAATTTACTTTTGCTTTCTTTAAAAACCCTTCATTAGTTGCATAGTTATTGATACATCTGGTTAAAGCGGATCTAAATCCTGCCAAATGCGTACCACCATCTCGTTGCCTTATATTATTCGTGAAGCATAACATATGTTCATAGTAGGAATCATTCCATTCCATCGATATTTCCAAGCTGATGCCAAGATCTTCTGCATCTCCTTTCATAGTGGCAATTTTAGTTACATGTGTCTTATTCCTATCTAAGTACCGCACAAAATTCGCTGTACCAAAATTGTCTTTAGATTGATTGCTCTGATTGAAATGAGATTCTGTATATGGTTCATTGCGCAGATCACGTAAAGTAATGTCGATATTTGAATTTAAAAATGCTAATTCTCTTATACGACTTTCAAGCGTTGAGTAACTGAAATTAATGCCATTAAAAGTCTCTGTTGATGGCATGAACGTGACTTTAGTTCCTCTTTTGTTTGTATTTTCGTTGACTACCTTTAAAGGTTCAATAGACTCACCATCTTCAAAGCGCATAAAGTATTCTTTCTTATTGCGCCAAATAGTTAATTCCAACCAGCTTGATAATGCATTCACAACTGAGATTCCAACACCATGTAATCCCCCAGAAACTTTATAGGTATTACTGTCAAATTTACCACCAGCATGGAGTTGAGTCATTATTACCTCTGCTGCTGATATTCCTTCTTCTTCATGAAGGTCAGTTGGAATGCCACGACCATTATCAGTTACAGATACTGAACCATCTTTATTTATGCTAACTTCAATTTTATCACAATATCCAGCTAAAGATTCATCTATTGCGTTGTCAACAACCTCATATACCATGTGGTGCAAGCCAGATCCATCGTCAGTGTCACCAATGTACATACCTGGACGTTTCCTTACAGCATCAAGACCCCTTAAGATTTTTATTGCATCGGCATTATAACTATTTTCCATTAGATTGCTTCATTTATACACGTTAATTGATGTTACATTCAGATATACTAGTTAGCAACATTTTTAAACTGATAACCCATGTTAAAAGCACAACTTTACGAATGCTTATTTTTGAAGACAGCAAATAGTGTCATTCCAATGCGTCTTCACGGTGGAGATTAAATTATAATGCTCATGCAGTTGCGTGCTCGACTAATTAACAGAAAAATCTATAATTCAGTTTACGTATTTTCTTATCTCAGCCAAAATCTTATCAGATTGACTTTCGTCTGAATTTAAATCAGCTGCAAAGTGTGTAACATATTTTCCTCCAGGGCCAATAAGATATATTATCGAAGAATGGTTGATTTCTTCTTCTCCGTCTACTTTGCTTGCATATACTTTATATTTCGCAACTACTTCGTCTATTTTTTCTCTTTCACCATTTAACATTTGTATTCTATGGTCAAATTGCTGCTGAAATTCTTTAAGTCTTTCCGTGCTATCGCGCTCAGGATCAACTGTGATGAAGAATGTTTGTAGCTTGTTGGTAGTTTTCTCATCTAACTTTGCAAGTGTTTCTGAAATTATCCCAAGGTTCATAGGACAAATTCTTTTACATGAGGAAAATCCAAAGAAAATCATCATGTATTTATCTTTAAAATCACTACTGCGCAGAATCTGTCCGTCCTGATTAATTAAAGAAAAATCTCCGCCTATCTTAACTTCCGCGTTGTGAATCGCTGCCGGGGCAAATATGCCTTTTTTAGTGAAATAACAATAACCTAAAAAAACAACTGCTAATGCTGCTAGCACATTAGATAACAATCTTATAAACCTTACCATTAGAATGCTCTCAGTAAAATCAAATTGTATCTTTATTGGTTAACCTATTCAATATATTTATCCCAAAGTGTATTGTTAATTTTGTCTAACAGTTTCTTATGTTCATCAATTTCTTCACTATTTGGTGAATGTTCTCTGGGAGTTAGATTATGCACTTTATGCTGAACGAATGTAGAGTTACTGTCCTGATTGCATTCATTATCAAACAGAAAGGTTTGTAACCCTCCTGTAAGTTCAACATATACCTTTGCAAGCAATTGAGCATCAACTAGTGCTCCGTGCAATTCTCTATTCTCTAGCGATATATCAAAACGCTTACATAATGCATTCAAAGAAGCAGGTGATCCTACGAATTTTTTCCTCGCAAGAGGTAATGTATCTAGCACTCTATCTGAGGAAATTAACCCAGCATTCAGCTTGCTTAACTCCATGTTAAGGAACTTAACATCGAATTCAGCGTTGTGAATTACCAAAATATCATTAGATATAAAGTCAAGAAATTCAAGTGCAACATCTGAGAATAATGGTTTATCTTCTAAAAATTCTTCACTAACACCGTGAATCTTAAACGAGTGATAAGGTATATCTCTTTCTGGGTTAAGGTACCGATGGAATACTTTACCTGTTGGAATACGATTAATTAATTCCACACACCCTATTTCAATAATTCGATGACCAGATCCAGTGTCAAGACCTGTCGTTTCAGTGTCAAGTACTATTTCGCGTAGCTTGCTTTCCATGGTTAACTCTAAATAAAACTAATCTTACTTGTCATTTGTCTTATCGTTATTTGTCTTTTTATAGTTAATAGAAATAAGCAACCAGCTTGGGTCTGATGAATTAACATTTTTTTTGAATTGCCATACATCCTCAACTTTATTAATGGTGGATGTGCTACCTGATATGATATCTCCTTCATTGTTCTTAACGAAGTTAATTTGCTCTGAAAGGAAATATACTGCAATAAACACTGTGTTTTTTACTAGCTTTATTTCTAAAATCTTTTGTGAAACGATAGAAACAATTATAGACTCGTGCACCTCTTTACGATGTTTTATCTTCTCTGCAAAATTATCATATAAGTCTTTATCGAGAAGTGGTTTTAACTGAGACAAATTTCCTTGATTGAAATACTTTATTATTAATTCAAAAGCTATGCTTGAACCTTCTATAAAGTGGGAAATAGAAAAATCTTTGTTTTTTTTTAATATTTGTTCATAAGTAACTTTTATTGAATTTTCATCATTGCTATCAATATAACTCTCAATGTTTTCTACTACATCTTCTTTACTTCGACTTACATCCAATACATTAGTTAGCTTTTTTAGGTTGAGATTGGCTGACCTTCCTAAAGAATTATACAAACGTGAAAAAATGAACGCCGCTAATAAAGCATATATTACAAGCTCTATCATAGTAACTCAACTCCTTGGCATATAAAGTATCCGAACATTATTAATTATTAATGAAAATATGTTTTTCATATCAACTTATAATCAGGTTTGCTATTCGTTTGTAAATGAATATATTATATAAGAAAGTATTAAATATCTCAACTTAATTAAAGGAGACGTAAGAAATGCCACAACAAAAAATGAGAATTCACGGTCAATATGTTAAAGATCTATCGTTTGAGAATCCGAATTCGCCATTCCTTTCTTCAAATAAAGCTCCCGATATTAATGTAATGGTTAATATCAATTCAGCGAAATTAGAAGGAATGGAAAACAAAGAAGGAGTAAATGAAGAAAAATCTTTCCATGAAATTACTTTACATATAGAAGTCAGAGCAACGATAAAAGATGAAGGTATAAAAGATGGCGTAGCTTTCATTTGTGAGACAAAATATTGTGGCATTTTTTCAATAGAAAATTTTAAAGAGTTGAGTGAGGAAGAGGTAAGACAAGCTTTGTTTATTGGCGGACCTACTTTTCTTTTCCCTTTTGCAAGAGAAATAATTGCAAGAGTTACAAGCAGTGGTGGATTTCCCCCACTAATGCTAGATCCTATAGATTTTGAAACTATGTACGAGCAGCAAAGTCAACAACAAAGAAGTAACGGTAGTAATTCCAATTTTAACTAATATGATGTAACCTGATGAATAATTCTTTAAACGCAAAAACGACTTTAAACATTGACGGGAAGTCATACAACTATTTTAGCCTAAGTAGTGTTAGTGAATTTTTAGGAATAGATGTAACTAAATTGCCCTGCTCACTTAAGGTTCTGCTTGAAAATTTATTGCGCAATGAAGATGGAGTAAACATAAAGCTGGATGATATAAAAATACTAGCAAGTTGCGTTAATAAACACGCTAATCATGAAATTAGCTACAAGCCAGCAAGGGTGTTGATGCAAGATTTTACAGGGGTTCCTGCTGTCGTCGATTTAGCTTCTATGCGGAGTTATGTCAAGAAAAATGGAGGCGATCCAAGCAGCATAAATCCGTCTGTGCCCGTTGATCTTGTGATCGACCATTCTGTTCAAGTAGATAGTTATGGAAGTGTTTCTGCATTCAGTAAGAATGTTGAGCTAGAAGTAAAAAGAAATTTGGAGAGATATCAATTCTTAAAGTGGGGAGAATCATCCTTCACAAATTTTAGAGTAGTACCGCCAGGTACTGGAATTTGCCACCAAGTGAATCTTGAGTATTTAGCGCAAGTTGTATGTAATAAGGATGGGGTTTTGTATCCTGATACTTTGGTTGGTACGGATAGCCATACTACGATGGTTAACGGGTTATCAGTCCTTGGTTGGGGTGTTGGAGGCATAGAAGCTGAGTCTGTGATGCTTGGTCAACCAATTAGTATGGTGATTCCAGAAGTAGTTGGATTTAAATTAATTGGCAGACTGCCGGAAGGAGTAACTGCGACTGATTTAGTGCTGACGGTTACCAATATCCTAAGAACAAAGGGTGTTGTTGGTAAGTTTGTAGAATTTTATGGTGATGGTTTAGATTATTTATCTTTGGCAGATAGGGCAACTATAGCAAACATGGCCCCAGAGTATGGCGCAACTTGTGGATTTTTTCCAATTGATCAGAAAACGCTAGATTATTTAAGCTTAACCGGAAGGCCAGAAAAGCTAGTTGAGGCTTATGCGAAAGAGCAAGGATTGTGGCGTGGCAATAATGAGTTAGCATTTTTTGACACACTAGAGCTTGATTTATCAAGCGTGAAGCCAGTAATGGCTGGTCCCAAAAGACCACAAGATAAGGTTTTTCTTTCACAAGTGGCAGAGTCTTTTTCTAAATCATTTTCAGTTAACGAATCAAAGGAAAGTGATAATCTTCAAGATGGAAGTGTAGTTATTGCAGCAATAACAAGCTGCACTAACACCTCAAATCCAAGTGTAATGATTGCTGCAGGTCTTGTAGCTCGTAATGCAATTAAACTTGGATTAAAATCAAAGCCTTGGGTTAAAACTTCTCTTGCTCCAGGGTCACAAGTTGTAACAGAATATTTAGAAAAGTCTGGATTGCAGGTAGATCTAAATGCTTTGGGTTTTAATCTAGTTGGATATGGTTGCACAACTTGCATTGGGAATTCTGGTCCACTTAATAAAGATATAGAAGATGGCATTAAAAACAAAAATTTAACTGTTGCTGCAGTTTTATCTGGTAATCGTAACTTTGAAGGAAGAATTCATCCGTTAGTCAAAGCTAATTACTTGGCATCTCCGCCACTTGTTGTTGCATATGCACTTGCTGGTACTGTGCAAACTGATTTGACAAAAGATTCAATATGCAAAGATAAGAATGGAAATGATGTCTATCTCAAAGATATATGGCCAACAAACAATAAAATCGAAGATTGTGTTAAAAATGTGGTAACACGTGAGATGTTTATACAAAAGTATAAGGATGTTTTTTCTGGTGATGAACATTGGCGAAAGATAAAGTGTGAAAAAAGTGAAATCTATAATTGGGATGCAAACAGCACTTACATACAAGATCCGCCCTATTTTGATAATTTATCACCTAAAAATAATAAAGATAAAACAATCGATATAAAAGGTGCACAAATATTGGCAATGTTTGGCGATAGCGTAACCACTGATCACATTTCCCCTGCTGGAAATATTGCCTCAAGTAGTCCTGCAGGTATATATTTAAAAAATCTTGGAATTGAGCCACAGGACTTTAATTCGTATGGATCTCGTCGTGGTAACCACAATGTAATGATGCGTGGAACTTTTGCTAACATTAGAATAAAAAATGAAATGGTAAGCATCGAAGGCGGCTATACAAAATATATTCCTTCTCAAGAAACTATGTCGATTTTTGATGCAGCAATGCGCTACAAAGAAAGTAATGTTCCTCTCATCATTGTGGCAGGAAAGGAGTATGGCACAGGTTCAAGTAGGGATTGGGCAGCAAAAGGTACTTTATTCTTGGGGATTAAAGTTGTAATTGCAGAAAGCTTTGAGCGTATACATAGGTCCAACTTGGTCGGCATGGGTGTTCTTCCACTTATATTCCAAAATGGAATAACCAGAAAGATATTTGATGGTAGTGAGATAATAAGCATAAAAGGTGAAATAGTGCCAAGTGGAAATTTAGAATGTATCATCAAAAGAAAGGATAGTTCTGAACAATCAATTCAACTCAAATGCTGTGTACAAACTGCAACTGAGGTTAAATACTTGATTGATGGTGGAGTATTGAGCTACATACTTCTCTTGACTTAGTAAAGTTAAGTAAGTACTAGACTTCTTTTAGCCAGCCCTGGCTCTTTTATAAATAATAATTTATTCTACGCGAAGTTATGATATAATTTTACCTTACATATAGTAAAGGTGTTTTATAGATAATTATGATTACCTCTATACAAGAACCTAACGAATTGAGAAAACGTTTACAAGGATTTTATCGTACTGATGAAAAGAGTTATATACGTTATCTTGTAGAAAAAGCAGAGCTTTCAGCTGATTCAAAAAGTAGAATTTATAATATTGCAAAACAAGTTATTGAAAAAATCAAACACAATAAATTAAGTATTGTAGATTCCTTCATGCAGCAATACTCGCTTTCCAATGATGAAGGAATAGCATTGATGTGCCTTGCTGAATCGCTACTTAGAATACCAGATGATTATACAATAGACGAAATAATCAAAGATAAAATTGCCAATCAGGAATGGAATAAATATTTAGGGCACTCTTCTTCGTTGTTTGTCAATGCTTCCACATGGAGCTTGATGATAGGTAGCAGTATATTGAGAGATAATGAAGGCGATTCGAAGTTCTATTACGCAATTTCTAAGTTACTTAAGAATTTAGGAGAACCGATCATTCGCAAAGCAGTAAAACAAGCAATGTCTATGCTTGGTAATCATTTTGTTGTTGGAGAAACCATAGAAGAAGCTTTAAGGTATGCAAAACTAGATGATAATAGTAAGTTTTTATACTCTTTTGATATGCTTGGCAAAGCTGCTCACACAGCTGAAGATGCAGAAGAGTATTTTAATTCATACATGCACTCAATAAAAGCTATAGGTGAATCCACTGAAATAAATGATTGTTTTAAATCGCATGGAATTTCAATCAAATTGTCTGCGTTACATCCACGTTATGAATTTGGTCAATTCGATAATATAGCTGAAGAGTTGAGAGCTAAACTGCTAGAGCTTTGTCATGAAGCAAAAAAATACAACATTTCATTATGCATAGATGCAGAAGAAACAGAAAGGCTTGAAATGTCCTTAATCTTGTTTGAACAATTACGGCTTGATGAATCACTTTCTGAGTGGGAAGGGCTTGGCTTGGCTGTACAAGCATATCAAAAACGTGCTTTGTCTGTTCTTGACTTTGTAGAGGATGTTGCTATTCGATCAAATCATAAAATTATGGTCAGACTTGTAAAAGGTGCATATTGGGATTCAGAAATCAAGCGTACGCAAGAATTAGGATTAAATGATTACTCAGTATTTACAAGAAAAAGCTATACTGACGTATCTTACCTTGCGTGCGCACAGAAACTTTTGAGTAAACCAAACAGCTTTTACCCATGCTTTGGAACTCATAACGCCTATACTTTTGCTTCTATCATGGAACTTGCTGATAAAAACCACCCTGGATTTGAATTTCAACGCTTACATGGAATGGCAAAAGACTTATATGATTATGCAATGTCAGAGCTTGCAACAAATGTTAGCTGTCGTGTCTACGCACCCGTTGGGGAACATAGTGACTTGTTGCCTTATCTTATAAGATGCCTTCTTGAAAATGGAGCTAATAGTTCATTTGTTAATCAAATAAATGATTCTAACGTTAAAATTGATGAGTTAATTTCAGATCCACTGGAAAAAGCTATAAATTTTAATTATGAACCTCATCCAGGCATTCCGTTACCACAAGATATTTTGGGACCAGAAAGAAAAAATTCTTTGGGAATGGATATTAGTGACTCGGTGATAGTCTCACAATTTGCAGATGATATAAAGAGCTTTAGTGAAAAAAAATGGCAAGTTGGGCCGATAATTGACGGACAGTCACTTTTTGATGATGCCAAATTTACTGAAGTGGTGAATCCTGCACATTTAGAAAATGTAATTGGAGAAGTGTCAAATACAACAAGTGCTCAAGTTTTAAACGCTCTTGAAATAGCACATAATGCTTTTACTGAATGGCAGAATGTTTCAGCAGAAAAGCGCGCTAAATGCCTTGAAAAAGCTGCAGATTTGCTTGAAGAAAGGATGAAAGAGTTGATTTACATTCTGATCGTAGAAGCAGGAAAAATTTTATCTGATGCAATAGCGGAAGTAAGAGAGGCAGTGGATTTCTTACGTTACTACGCAACGATAGCAAAAAATGAACTGAGCGACTGGAAAAAATTGCCAGGTCCAACGGGTGAAGATAACTTCATCTTTTTTGAAGGCAGAGGAGTTTTCCTGTGTATATCACCATGGAATTTTCCACTTGCTATCTTCATTGGGCAGGTTTCAGCTGCACTTGCAGCAGGTAATGCGGTGCTGGCAAAACCGGCAGAGCAAACGCCGATTATTGCCTACGAAGCTGTTAAGATACTACATGAAGCTGGGATACCAAAAAATGTGTTACACCTCATTCCTGGGGATGGTGGATATTTAGGCAAAATATTAGTTCCAGATAATAGAATTGCTGGAGTAGCTTTTACTGGCTCAACACAAACTGCTCAAATAATTAATAAAATGCTTGCGGATAGGGATGGTACTATTGTACCGCTTATTGCTGAAACAGGAGGGCTTAATGCTATGATTATTGATAGCTCCGCTCTCTTAGAGCAAGTGACTACAGATGTTGTACTTTCTGCGTTTCGCAGTGCCGGCCAACGCTGTTCTGCACTTAGAGTGCTGTTTATTCAAGAGGACATAGCAGAGAAGCAGATAAAAATGATATGTGGTGCAGCGCAAGAACTCAAGATTGGTGACCCAATACAACTTAGTACTGATATTGGTCCAATAATTGACAAAGCATCTATCGATATGCTAACTCAACATACGCAAAAAATGTCAGAGGACGAAGATTCAAATCTGTTATTTAAAGTACCCATGGATACAAATTCTCATAATGGTTATTTCTTTCCTCCATATATTTATGAGATACAAAAAATTTCGCAATTAAAGCAAGAAGTATTTGGTCCTATTTTGCATATCATACGTTTTAACAAGTCACAATTAAATGAAGTTATAAGTGATATAAACAATACAGGATATGGGCTTACATTTTCTTTGCAGAGCCGTATACAAAATCAGATCGATTTAATAAGCAAAAAAATATCAGTTGGAAATGTCTACATCAACCGTAACCAGATAGGTGCAGCAGTTGGGATACAACCATTTGGTGGTAGAGGACTATCTGGCACTGGGCCAAAAGCTGGTGGTCCTCATTATTTACAGCGTTTTTCTACAGAAAAAGTTGTAAGTGTTAACACTACAGCATTCGGTGGTAACACTACACTTATGTGTTTGGATTAATTTGCGGGCCCTAATTTTTCTCCTATCTTACCTCTAAGCTAGACGTTCGTGCAGTTATGTACACAGCGCTAAGATCCGAAAAGGACCAGCTCATGCACTGAAATAAAGCGGCTCCAAAGGAAGTCTTATCTTTAAACAAAAGAAAAAAGCTGCTATAATCTAAATAAAAGCATTATAAATGAAATGAATGTGAAAAATATCTTATTAGCGCTTTTAGTACAAACGGTATTCAGTTCGCCACTATTTGCAGCTGATCCTATTTTGCTCAACTGCATTGAAACTCCAGAAATATATGACCTTGATGCAAGGCCAAAAAATTTTAGCTCTTCAAACAATTTAAGAAGGAAACCTGGTTCTCCAAATAGTGCAACAGGAGAATTAATACACATAGTGGGTAGAATTACTGATATAAACTGTTTACCAATACAAAATGCTGTAGTTTCTATATGGCACGCGAATTCACGCGGCGTGAACCATTACAATGAGAGTATAGAGGATAATCAACTCGATCCGAATTTTGCTGGATCAGGAAGGTTTGTAGTGAATAATCTTGGCTATTATAACTTTATTACGATAGCACCTGGTAAAATTGGTGATAGAGCTCCACATATTAACTTTCTAGTTCAACATCCAGATTTTCCAGAATTCACAACGCAAATGTTTTTTGCTGACCATAATTGCAATAATTGTGCTGATCCTGTTCTTGGAGATTTTGTTAGTAATGGGCTTGCAAGCCTTCTCATAACACCATTTACTTACAGTGATCAGGTCATAAAAACCTATACGTTTAACATTACCTTGGGTGGATATAATAAGTTCTCTAATAAAAGATAAAAACCCTTGCATGTAAGGTAGTCCATAGTAAACTTGAATGTTATTGTACTTAGGATGTATATGAAAAATATCTTACTGATGTTTTTGCTATGTTTTATGTACAGTTTACAATTATTTGCAACGGAGATGCCAGCAATGAAAATAACAATTTCTAAAATTTCGCCCGATTTTAAAACAATAGTAATGGGTTTATTTGAGGACAACGAAACCGTAAATGATGGCGGAGTTTTGCAAGGAAAACAGATCATAGATAATATAAAGCAATTTAGCGATTTTAATGGAAGCTTTGGTGAATTTTCTTCTACCATTTTACCAGAAGGAAAAAACGTTGTAGTTGTTGGACTTGGTAAGAAGGATGAATGGAATGAAAATAAAGAATTAAATATTGGTGGTAAAATATATTGTGAGCTAAGCAGATTAAAAATTAAGAAAGCAGCGATTTTAATCGAAGGTAGTGCAGCAAATGTTGCATATGGTGCGTTTCTGCGTAGTTTTAAGTTTGATAAGTATAAAACTAAAAAGGATGAGAAAATTACAGAGGTAGAGGAAATTACCGTATTAGTAAAAGATGAGCAATTAAGTAATGCTGAAAGATCATTTGAGCACTCAAGGCAAGAAGGTAAGAGTATATTCCTTGCGCGCTCTTTTATAACAGAACCTCCTAACATTCTATATCCAGAATCCTATGCTGATCATATAAAAAAAGAGCTTACTAAGCTTGGCCTTGAAATCAAAGTGCTTGATAAAAAGCAGATGGAAGAGAAAAAAATGGGAGCCTTGCTTGGAGTCGCACAAGGAAGTAGTAAAGAACCAAAATTAGTAGTGATAAAATGGAATGGGGCTTCTAAAGAACAAAAGCCAATAGCTTTTGTTGGTAAAGGTATAACGTTTGACACTGGTGGAGTATCACTCAAACCTTCACGTGGTATGGAGTCGATGAAATATGACATGGCAGGCTCTGCTGCTGTAGTTGGGGTGATGCATGTTTTAGCAGGACGAAAAGCAAAAGTAAATGCAATCGGCGTGGTTGCACTTGCAGAGAATGCAGTGGGTGGTAATGCTCAAAGGCCGAGTGATGTAGTAACTTCAATGTCTGGACAGACGATAGAAGTGTTGAACACCGATGCAGAAGGAAGGCTCATACTTGCAGATGCTTTATGGTATACGCAAGACAGATTCTCACCAAAATTTATGATTGATCTTGCAACTTTAACTGGTGCTATAGTGGTTGCACTTGGAAATAACGAATATGCTGGTCTTTTTTCAAATAATGATGAATTAGCAAACCGTCTGATTGATGCAGGAAATGAAGTAAGTGAGAAGTTATGGCGTTTTCCTATGAATGAAACTTATGACAAAATTATTGATTCACCGATTGCTGATGTTCAAAACATCGCTCCTGCAGGCTCTGGTGGAGATAGCATAATGGCTGCACAGTTTTTACAGCGTTTTGTGAATGAAACTTGCTGGGCACATTTAGATATCGCAGGCACTGCTTGGCACGAAAAAGGTACTGACATTTGTCCAAGAGGAGCAGTAGGTTTTGGTGTAAGGTTACTTAATAAGTTGGTTAAAAAGTACTACGAAGCCAATGATTAAAGGTCTTTATACTGGATTTATGGCTTGACTCACAGCTACATAAACGTTTATTTTCGAGGCGCAGCAAGTAGTGTCATGAAAGTAGCTGATGCACATTTCTTTTTTTCTGGTCAAACACTGGAATGATATCAAGGAGTAACTTTTTATTCAAACAATGATTATAATAAGAGATCTATTGAAATTTTAAAGTTATTAAATATTGACGCTATATACTTAAGTGTTAAAATAGAATGAAAAGTTTTTAGGAGTTTATATGGCAGTAGGTGGGAAAGCAAAGACAGCTAGTAAAAATAACCCTACTCAGCGTAAGAAGGCCGAGCAAAAAATGTATAAAGATAAACCGGTAAAACCTGTTAGATATATAGATCGTGACTCGCGCATGAATTATATGTCTGCTCAATATGACAACGGCAATCTGGTTGAAGATGAGGTAAGCGGCAATCCTATAAAGTGGGAAGCTGTATAATAGTTGTGGTTAAAGTTACTATTAATTCTAAGGAATGTGAAGTAGAGCATGGGCTCACTATAATTCAAGCTTGTGAAGTCGTGGGCGTTGAAATTCCACGTTTTTGTTATCATGAGCGTTTAGCAATTGCTGGTAACTGCAGAATGTGTTTGGTTGAAGTTGAGGGTGGGCCTCCAAAACCAGTAGCCTCTTGTGCAATGCCAGTTGCAGAAGGGATGGTTATTCACACTGATACCCCTAAGGTTAAAAAAGCACGTGAAGGTGTGCTTGAGTTTTTGCTAATTAACCACCCGCTTGATTGCCCAATTTGCGATCAAGGTGGTGAATGCGATTTGCAAGATATCACGATGGCTTATGGGAAAGGAACCAGCAGACTTGATGAGCATAAGAGGGCTGTGCCAAAAAAACACTTCGGACCACTGATTGAGACTGCGATGAATCGATGCATTCATTGCACTCGGTGTGTTAGATTTTTGTCTGATGTTGCAGGTACAAATGAACTTGGAGGAATCGGAAGGGGAGAAAATGTAGAGATTAGCACTTACATAAAAAGGCATATTAGTTCTGAATTATCTGGAAATATCATAGATCTCTGCCCGGTAGGGGCTTTAACTTCAAAGCCTTACTCCTTTACAGCGCGTCCATGGGAGCTATCACATTGTGAGACTATAGATGTGCTAGATGCTGTGGGAAGTAGCATTAGAGTTGATTATCGTGGCCTGGAAGTTATGCGAATATTACCAAGACTGAGCGAAGAGGTAAATGAAGAATGGATATCAGATAAAACCCGCTTTGCCTATGATGGACTAAAAGTTCAGCGTCTTGATCAACCTTATGTAAAAAGAGATGGTAAATTAGGCCCGGTTGATTGGAATGAAGCATTAACTATTGCTGCAAAGAAATTAAAGAATACAAAATCAAATAAAATAGCTGCAATTGCAGGTGATTTAGCAGATTGTGAGTCTATGCTTCTACTCAAAGAAGTGATGCAGAAGCTCGGCTCGGGGAATATAGACTGCAGGCAAGATGGTGCAAAGCTTATACCAAGTAATCGCGGATCTTATGTGTTCAATACCACTACCCAGGGTATAGAGAATGCAGATTTGTGTCTGCTTATAAATACAAATCCAAGGATAGAAGCACCGATCATTAATGTAAGATTGAGAAAGAGATATTTACAGGGCAACTTTCCTATTGCAAGTGTTGGTCCTAACATTGAATATTTGTATCATGTTGAGAAATTGGGCGATAATCCTGATGTTTTGAGTAAAATAGCAAATGGAAATCATAAGTTCTGTGAGCTGCTGGTAGCCGCCCAAAACCCTACGCTGATCATTGGTCAAGATGCATTAATAAGAGATGATTCTGAATCAATTCTCATTCTAGCTGGCAAAATTGCAGAAAAATTTAACATGGTCAGAGACGACTGGAATGGCTTTAATATGCTGCATAAAGCTGCAGCAAGAGTTGGTGGTCTGGACGTTGGGTTTGTTCCTGAAAAAGGTGGAAAAGACACTAATCAAATACTGGAGCATACAGAAGGTGGCGAGATAGAAGTCATTTATCTTCTTGGTGCAGATGAAATTGATACATCAAAATTAGAAAATACATTTGTAATTTATCAAGGTCATCACGGTGATAAGGGTGCACATGTGGCAGATGTTATCTTGCCTGGTGCTGCATATATAGAAAAATATGCAACTTATGTAAATACTGAAGGTCGAGTGCAAAGAACAAATTTAGCTGTATTTCCTCCAGGTGAAGCAAAGGAGGATTGGTTGATTATTAAAAATCTTTCACAATATTTAGACCTTTCTTTACCGTATGATAGTTTATTTGATGTGAGAAAAAAATTAGATACTATCGGTCCACAGTTTAGAAATGCCGATCAAGTGGTAAAAAACACATGGGTGCCAATTAGCAATGATGGGATAAGCTTAAGTAATACACCTTTCACTTTAAAGGAGTGTAATTTTTATATGACGGATTCAATAAGTCGCGCTTCAAAAACAATGGCAGATTGTACTAAAGCTTTTTATGAACACGCTAGTTAATATTTTATTTATTTTAGTACCGCTACTACTTTCAGTTGCGTACTTGGTATACTTTGAGCGTAAGGTTATTGGTGCAATTCAACTGAGACACGGCCCAAGTGTAGTTGGACCTTTTGGGCTATTGCAGCCATTTGCAGATGCTATTAAGCTACTGATTAAAGAGCCGATAATACCATTTAGAGCGAGCACCATACTGTTCATTATGGCTCCAATGCTTACCTTTATCTTGGCATTAATTGCCTGGGCAGTTATACCGTTTGGTGCTGAAGTAATTGTAGAAAATGGCCAGCAAGTAGTGATTCCTAAGGTTATAGCAAATATTAATGTTGGAGTGCTTTATGTGCTAGCTATATCGTCGCTGGGAGTATACGGCGTAATTATTGCAGGCTGGTCAAGCAATTCTAATTATGCATTTCTTGGCGCTATACGGTCGGCTGCTCAGATGATTTCATATGAAGTTTCAATAGGCTTAATAGTTGCTACAGTTGTTGTTACAACTGGTACGTTGAACCTTGGAGAGATGGTAGTAGCGAAACACAACATGCCATTTTGGGTTGATTTGCTACTAATGCCTATAGGAATAATATTTTTTATTTCTTTGCTTGCAGAAACTAATCGTCACCCATTTGATTTACCAGAAGCTGAAGCAGAGCTTGTCTCTGGATATAACGTTGAATATTCATCCATGCCTTTTGCCCTCTTTTTTCTTGGAGAATATGCAAATATGATTCTAGCAAGTGCTATGATGACGATATTCTTTCTAGGAGGATGGTATCCGCCGCTGGAGTTCAGTTTACTTTACAAAATTCCAGGTTTGATTTGGTTCGTTTTGAAGATAGTTATACTTTTGTTCGTATTTATTTGGATTAGAGCAACAACACCTCGTTATCGATATGATCAGCTAATGCGTCTTGGTTGGAAAGTGTTTCTGCCAATATCGGTGCTTTGGGTGGTACTCATTTCAGGAGTGTTGCTCTTTACTGGGAATTTACCTGGGTCCAATGTTTAATTTTCCAAATACAAGATTAAGGCGCAGGCGCTCGAGCAAATGGGTTCGCAATTTAACAAGTGAAAATAGTCTATCAGTAAATGATCTGGTTCTTCCTCTGTTTGTTCACGACAGAGAAGAAACAACTGAACCAATTTCTGGCTTACTAGGCGTAAAGTGTTATTCAATAGATGGATTAGTGTCTATAGTTAAGGAAGCTAAAGATTTAGGAATTAATGCTGTTGCAATTTTTCCTGTAGTTGATAGTAAACTAAAATCTGAAAACGCTGAGGGAGCATATAATTCTGACAACTTAATCTGCAAAGCAATCCGTGCTGTAAAATTAAAGGTACCTGAAATTGGTATTATTGCAGACGTTGCACTGGATCCATACACTATTCATGGCCATGACGGCATTTTAAAAGATAATCAGATGGATGTAGAAAACGATAAAACTATATCAGTACTGTGTAAGCAAGCACTTACTTTAACGAAGGCAGGATGTGATATAGTTGCTCCTTCTGATATGATGGATGGTAGAATAGGAAGAATCAGAAAATCATTAGATGATAATAACTTTCAAGACGTATTAATATTATCTTATGCGGTGAAATATTGCTCTAACTTCTATGCTCCATTCAGGCAAGTCGTTGGTTCATGTGGGCTATCACATTCTATAGACAAAAGTGTTTATCAAATGGATTATAAAAATGCGCACGAAGCAATGTGCGAAATTGAAATGGATATAAATGAAGGTGCAGATTTTATTATGATTAAACCAGGTATGCCATATTTGGATATTATCAAAACAGCAAGTGATAAGTTTAATTTTCCGATTTTTGCTTACCAAGTAAGCGGTGAGTACGCAATGATAAAAGCTGCTGCAAATAATGGCTGGCTAGATTATGACAAGGTGATTTATGAATCTTTGATTGGTTTCAAACGTGCGGGTGCAAGTGCAATATTCACTTACGCTGCACTTGATATTGCAAAAAATTTAAGTGCACAAGCCCTATAAAATTACTAAATTTTTGGCGCATGTTCTTCTACTGTTGCTGCATATTACCTAAAATTTTCCAATACATGTTTTAAGTTATTGATAAGTCCGTTACAATACAGTATTATAAATAATATAAACCAAGTGTTACTTAGAGCATGGGGATTTTTTTTGAATTTTTGGGAAAGATGCTAGGTAAGGTTTTTCCTGCCAAAACAGTAAGCTCTTTTTTGGGAATAGGATATTTACCAGGTTGGCAGAACTATTGGTCTTCTTTTTTAATATTATTTATTGTCGATGTTATATTGATTTTTACATATGGAGACGAATATTTACTATATAAAATGCCAAATTCAGGAATAGTTGTAGCTGCTGTTTTTACAAAATTGGCAATAGTTATGTTAGTAATACAATTAATTGGAATATTTATTTTTCATGCTCAGGACCCTTCAGCAAACAGTGGTAAAGAAATAGTAATACAAATAGCGTCAGGGCAAATATTGACTGTAGCACTTTCAATGCCAGCAATAATGTCAATTTATTATACTGTAAGTAAACTCTATGGGAATATATGTAAGCAGATGTTTCAATGCCCATTTTGGTTTAATGATTTTATGCACTTTTTCTTTTTTCTTATGATACCTTACATATTTTTTAATTTCGTAGAAGTAATAAAACCATGGCCAATAAGTTCAATACAACTCAGCTATAATAATGCAATGTCAATTACATTTGAGGGGATTTTTCACACATTTTATGCGGTGATTTTACTGTATTTAACAGCATTTATATTCTGCGATTTAACTATGCATGATGCAATTGTCCTAAATAAAAGCATAATTCAGTATGTGAGGGAAAGTTCAGCAGTTTTAGGTGATTATTTACATAGTGCTGCAAAAAAAATAAATATTGAATAGTACTTATTTATTTATATATTTAGTATAAAAAGTGTGCAATTTGTGTGAATTTACAAAGTATAATAAAAGAGTTGCAAGATTTTTGGGCTGGTGAAGGGTGCGTTATACTTCACCCATACACATCTGAAGTTGGTGCTGGTACATTACATCCTGCAACAATTATGTCTGCAATTGATATAAAACCGACAAAAATTGCATATCTACAACCAGTAATTAGGCCAGCAGATGGACGCTATAGTGATAATCCTAATCGCTTGTATCAACATCACCAATATCAAGTTATAATAAAGCCATCTGGTAATAATTTACAAAACGTCTATTTAGATAGCTTAAAAGCTCTTGGCATATCTACAGAAAAATATGATATTAAGTTTGTTGAAGATGATTGGGAAAACCCAAGTGTTGGTGCATCAGGACTTGGATGGGAAGTTACATGCAATGGAATGGAAGTAACACAGCTTACTTATATACAGCAAGTTGGAGGGATTGACTGCAAGATGATTCCTGGTGAGGTGGCATATGGGTTGGAACGTTTAGCAATGTGCATACAAGGTGTAGATAATGTTTACGATATAACTTGGAACGATAACGGTGTAACTTACGGAGATATTTTTAAACAAAGAGAATATGAATTTTCTTATCTAGCGTTAGATTATTATGATACTAAAGTGGTACAGCAGCAATTTGAAGATACGGAAAAATTATGTAAGTTCCTTATTGAAAAGGAGCTACCAATGGCAGCTTATGACCAATGTATTAAAACTAGTCACCTACTTAATCTGCTTGATGCAAGAGGTGTGCTTGGTGTCAATGAACGTACAGCGCATATTGGTAGAGTTAGAGAGCTGACAAAAAAATGTTGCGAATTGTACATGAGTAAATAGCGTATGTCGTTGCAGTTGTTATTTGAGTGCCTTTCAGAAGAAATACCATCGAGAATGCAGAATGTAGCTGCAACTCAAGTTAAGAGCTGTATTGCCAATGTTTTTAACAAAAATAATGTAAAATTTACATCAATGGAGGTTTTTGTAACGGCACGTCGCATTACCCTATTTGTTGACAACATAAATGCTTTGGAGCTAAAGGATTCCAATAACGAAGTTAAGGGACCAAACATTAACGCACCAAAAAGTGCTATCGAAGGTTTTTTAAGAAAATATCAGAAAAATGAAGAAGATTTGCTCGTTCGAAAAGTAAATAATGAGGATTTTTACTTCATTAAAAGAGAAAGCTGCTCATTTAACATCAGAGAATTCCTCAAAAATCAACTGGAGGAAATGCTCAAAAACTTTTCTTGGTTGAAGAGCATGAGATGGGGCGAAGGAAAAGAAAGGTGGGTTAGGCCAATTAAAAACATTTTATGCATTTTTAATGACGAAATAATACCTGTGTCTTTTGCAGGGATCACAGCATCTAACACAACATATGGCCATCGATTTCTCTCAAGTGATGCGACGTTAACTATTAAAGCACCTAAAGACTATTTTGAATTGCTAGAAAAAAACAGCATAATTCTCCAGCTGGACAAAAGAAAGCAATTTATACTAGATCAGATTAATAAATTCACAAAAGAGCAGAATTTACAACTTGAGAAAAATGATTATTTACTAAATGAATTGACAGGGCTTATAGAGTGGCCAATCGTACTGTTTGGTGAAGTGAATCAAGAAAAGTCATTTGGATTACCGAAGGAAGTAATTCTTAGTATAATTAATACGCAGCAAAAATACCTTGCTTTAAGTAATGGAAAGAGAATTTCACACTTTGTCACTGTTGTCAACGTCAACAATGGTGAAGTTGTTAAAGGACACGAAAGAATATTAGAAGCACGTCTTGCTGATGCACAATTTTTGATATCTCAGGACAAAAAGGAAGATCTGGATCATTATGTCAAAAAATTGGGTTCGATATTATTTCATGCTTTTCTTGGCAGCGTGGGGGAAAAGGTGAATCGTATTACGGCTCTGTCAAAGTATATAGCTATATTTATTCCACATGCTTCGCTGATAAAAGTTGAACGTGCTGCATATTTGGCAAAAGCTGATTTGGCAACATCGATAGTAAGAGAGTTTCCAGAATTACAAGGAGTAATGGGTGGATATTATGCTTCTTATTTTCAAGAAGATAGAGAAATAGTGGAAGCTATAACTGAACACTATAAGCCAATCGGGCCAGAGCAGGAGTGTCCTAAATCCCCTTCAGCAATTGCTATGTCAATTGCAGACAAAGTGGATAGCTTAGTTGGTTTAATTGCAGCAGGTGAGAAAATCTCTGGTTCGTATGATCAGTTTGGTTTGCGGAGAATGACAATTGGTATAATTAGAACAATACTTGAAAATAATTTGCATATTCCAATTAGGCTATTAATAGATAAGTCAGTATCTTTATATTCAAGGCTTCTATTTAATGAAAATACAACGTCAGTTGATAAGCCAAATAGAAAACAAATTTCAGAACTAGTATTTAGATTCTGCTTAGAAAGATTCAAGGTTATTTTAAAAAATAGAGATATAAGGCAAGATGTCGTAGATTCAATACTATATAAAATCGATATTAATGATCTGCTGACAGCAGAAAAGCAAACTGTTATATTGGATCGTTATCTTAGTACGCCAGAAGGTGAACAGATTCTAAGCACTTACAAAAGAGTCAGTAACATGATGAGCAAAGTAAGGAAAAGTGATGGCACTACTTATAGTGCATCTTACGGTAAGAGATTTTTGATTGAAAATGAAGAAATTGCGCTATCAAATTGTGCTATAACTGCTTGTAAAAACATAAAACAAGCGATAAAAAATAACCACTTTAATGCAGCGCTTGATAAGCTTACTTGCCTTACTCCATTTATCAATAAATTTATGGATAGTGTAAAGATCAACTGCGATTCTGATAAGCTAAGGAGAAATAGATTGTCTTTGCTTGCAAGTGTTGTTTCCATCTTTCATTTAGTAGCAGATTTTAACCTCATACAAGTCAAGTAATGGATAAATGTTCAAGCAATATAAAGAACAGATAAAATTATCTCCGCAGTCTTGTGGTGTGTATAAGATGATTGGAGATAAGGATAAAGTTTTATACATTGGTAAAGCAAAAAACTTGAAATCGAGATTATCTGACTACCTTCAATTCGAAAACCTTTCTGAACGAATTAGAGTTATGCTCTCACAGGTTGTTAAGGTTGAAATATTCATCACTGAGAATGAAATCGAAGCACTGCTTCTTGAAGCACAGTTAATAAAATCATTGAAACCACTTTATAATATTGTGCTCAAGGATGGAAAATTTTATCCTTATATAACAATTTCCAAGCACGATTATCCAAGAATAGCAAAATATAGAGGCAAATTTAAGAAGAATGAGTTTCATTATTATGGTCCCTTTACATCTGCCGCTGCTGTTAAGCAAACTATATTGTCATTGCAAAAAGCTTTTCTCCTAAGAGTATGTTCAGATCAATACTTTTCCTCAACAAAAAGACCATGTATTGAATATCAAATTAAGCGCTGCTCAGCGCCATGCATAAACAAAATCATAAAAGACGACTACTGCCAATCAGTAAAACAGGCACGAAATACATTGCTTGGAAGAAATAAGGAAGTGAAAGAACAGTTACTTTTCACAATGAGAAAGTGCAGCAGTGAAGAAAACTATGAGCTTGCTGCTATATATAGAGATCGGGTAAAGTTTCTTGAGCAAATTCAAATACAGCACACGGATTTTTCTTTTGAAAAAGATGCAGATTTCTTCAGTATTGTACGTGAAGAGGATCTAGCATGTATTAGTGTGTTATCGTTCAGAAATAAAGACAACTACGGTAGCACTCCTTACTTTGCCGAGAACTGTGGTGATCACTCAAATGATGAAATTTTATCCACCTTTTTGGTCAATTTTTATAATTCAGCTAACATACCTCCAATACAAATTTACGTTCCAGATTCTATTGTGGATAAGGAAATTATAGAACAAGCACTATATAAGGTTGCTCAAAAGCCAGTAAAAGTTCTGCATGCAAAGAATAAAAAAGAGCGTGATTTATTGAAATTTGTTTATGATAACTCTCAGCATAGCTTAGAGCAGAAGCTTATCGATTATAGAAATAACCTAGAAAAGCTTGAGGAGCTTAGCAAAATCTTCTTGTTACCAAACATTCCAAAGCGTATTGAGGTTTATGACAATAGCCATATATTTGGAAATCAACAAATTGGTGTAATGGTTGTTGCAGGGCAGGAGGGTTTTTTAAAAAGTGAGTACAGAAAATTTACTATAAAGGAAAAATTTTCAGGCGATGACTATAAAATGATGAGGGAAGTGCTAACCAGACGTTTCTCCGGCAATATAAAAGGCATAATACCTGATTTTTTACTGATTGATGGTGGACCAGGACATGTTTCCATAGTACAGAATGTACTGGAAGTATTGAATATAAACGCTCCTTTTGCTTGTATGGCAAAAGGTCCTGATCGTAACGCAGGAAATGAAACATTTTATATGCTGGGCAGGGAAGAATTCAGTCTGGCAAATGACAGCAAAGTCATGCTTTACTTACAATTGCTGCGTAATGAAGCCCACCGTTTTGCGATAACTTCACATAGAAAAAAACGCGATAAACAGTTTATAGTTTCACAATTAAGCAAAATACCCGGCATTGGCAACAAAAGGAAAAAGGCGTTGATGTCTTATTTTGGTTCAGTGAAAAATATAAGCAAAGCTTCTCTGGCTGAAATTCAAAACGTACATGGAATTAGTAAAGGTTTAGCAGAAGTCATTCTTAAATACGTGAATTATAAGAGAGGAGTGCTCTTAACCTGACAAATATGGCTTTTTGAATACTCCCAATGAACATATTTATAAATAAATATTTACTCTTCTTTTTTATTGTTTTTGGGTTTTTCTTGATCAACCATTTCTCCAACGATCTCTTTTATTTTTAGTATCAACAACTCTGGTACATATATGTCAATTACTTCTTCTGCTGTCACAAATAAAGCCTGATAAGAGTGTGAATTTATTATCCAATTAGGCAATATGTCTTCTGCTTTTATTTCAGAATGTTCCTCTTTTTTGCCATATTCTTTTTTGTCATATACTGTGTAGCAATATAAGTGCACAGCAAAAAATAATACATAAGAGAGCAATATTCCTTTAAGCACTCCGAGAAAGATTCCAGTAACTCTATCGATAAACCCCAACCTTATGGGTGATAATATGTACATTAGCCAGTTGTTTATTATCATGAATATAAGATTAAGTATAATAAATACAGAGATTGTAGAAAGTATGTTTAGTATAACTTTAGAATCAAAATATTTACTATAATTTGGAGTGAAAAAATCATAGTGATTAGCTGTCAGAAAAATTGATAAAAATAGAAACATTAGTGCGCATAGCTCTTTTATAAAACCTCTAGTTACCGAGATTATTACGCATAGAACAACAATGAAGATAATTAGACTATCGAAAAGCATATTTTATATCTATATGGTTTTCAAGATATAATAGTTGTAAATAACAAGGTTGTAAAATTAATTGTATTTATGCTGCATCAATTGATCTAAATACCTAGCGATAATGTCAATTTCTAAATTCAGATAATCATTTATTTTGTTGTACTGAAAAGTTGTATTTTCCCATGTATAGGGAATTATATTTACTATAAATTCCTGATTAATAACTGAATTCACTGTGAGGGAAACCCCATTTAGTATAACGGAGCCTTTTTTTGCAACAAATTTAATTAATTCTTGTGGGCACGATAGTTTGATTTCATGAGAATCTAAATTTCGTTCGATTGTTAAAATTTTTACTATCCCATCAACATGACCCTGAACTAGGTGGCCATCGATTCTGTCGCTTAGCCGCATTGCTTGTTCTAGGTTTATTTTTTTTCCTATTCTCCACGTATTTAAGTTAGCAACCTTCATAGTTTCTTGAGACACTTGAACTGTTAATACATCGTTCAGTATGTTCACAACAGTTAAACATACACCAGAGCAAGCTATTGAATCTCCTTTGTTTATAGAGGGTAAATTTTGTGTTTTGATATGGAAAATTTGATCAGAGTTGGAGTGAGTGGTAGTATCAGTTATAGTCCCGATATCCGTGATAATTCCTTTAAACATATAGTGAAAATAAATAATTTTACCATGAAAAATTTTTTACAACAACTTACTTCTATTTTGTTATAGCTAAAGTAATTCTGGTTTACCGACGATTTAAAAAACGACAAATTCGTCATTCCGCTGCTTGTTAGTGGGATCTATGTGAGATACCGTGACGGTATGACGTAGGACTGCTGTCATCCCGCTGCTTGTTAGCGGGATCTATCCGCGGCGGTATGACGTAGGAAAACTGAGCCTGCACTAGCTATAGGCGCGAGAAAGGGAATCGTTTTCACTTACTTGCTTAACAGATTCTATAGAATATTCAGAATATATAAAGTAAGCTAAACTCAAAACACATAATGTAATCAATGTTGGTAACCCTATGTTCAATGCTAACCCAATATTTTCTCTTTTTTCTGGTGGCACTAATCCTTTTAACATTGACACTTTTCCTAATGGAAAATGCCATAAGCAAAGTGTTGATGCAGATGCTACTATTATAAATAGACAAAAATAAGCCTTTTTTGAGGAAAATACAGTTTTTAACGGTGATTTGAGTGTAATGTTAGTAGTTGGTAGAGTTTTAGCTTCATTTGTTGCTGGTAAAGGATCTTTAGATTTATTTATTGGTAAAGGGTTTGTAGATTTATGAGGAGTATTTTCATGTTGCGTAGGAGGTTGTTGTATATAAACACCTGAAACTAATTTGAGCAATTGCTCTTTTTTTTTATATACTTGCTTATGTAAATACTCTTTTGAAAAAGAAGACTTGCCAGCTGGTTGTGGTATTCCTAGTATTTCTAATACTTCTGATATCTCACCTGACTCTAATATTTCATGTAATTGTTTATCCTGAAAATAAACAATATTGAATATTGAGTTAAAAACATTGCGAAATGTTTCTGGATCTTGATTTTTGTATCCATTCATCACTTCAATAAATATTTCATCGAATTTTTTTCCCCTGCGCTCAATCTGGTTATCTAACATAGCTACTCTAGCATCATTTTGTGCTTGTTTTATGGCTAATTGTTTTTCTTTCTCTGATAGTTCTTTGGTCTGCTTTTTTGACTTCTTTTTTCTGTTAGCCTTAAAATACTCTGTGTGCGAAGTAGTTTGACCTACATTCTGTTCTGCTTCTTGAGGTATTGGATTTCCTATACTACTTGTCATCCAAGTAGCTGACACTGGAGTCCATTTTTCTTTTTTTTTCTGGATTCCAGCGTCAAGCGCTGGAATGACACCAAATGGTATATTGTTGCTCTGTATAGAAGGCTTTGGTGTTCTTAAAAGGGATAACCTTATTACATCATTAAAAAAATTGGATAAGGGAAGGAAGATTCTATATTTTGGTATATTAGCTTTTATTGCAGCAGTAACCACTGGAGCTTTACAATTTACTTTGCTTGCTACGTTAAAGCCAAACGAGCCTGTAAATGGTACAATTTGTCTATTTTGTGCGTTTTTTTGCTTAGTTTCACTCTGTTCTTGTCTGTCTTTATTTTCTGCTTCTTTTACTTGTAGTGTAACTTGACTCTGTTCCTCATTTTCAGTTTTTTCTGCATGTTTTAGCTTTTCATTTAAAAATGACCTTATTTGGTGCAAATTATCTAAATTAATGTCTTTAACATTTGTTTGTAGTATGATTGTTATTCCTTGCAGAAGGATTTGAGGCGGAGCATTATTTACGAATTCTTCTACAGTTTTATCACTATTAGTTTTACAGTAGTTATTATATAATTCACTGCTTTCTTTTGGTACTTTTATGTTGACTGTAAAATTTTTTTCCCGAGAAAGGCAGATTTTAAAAAAATCAATTAAAGATTTTATTTGAAATGGTCTTGTATTAAAGGTGTCTTTACCTGTTGCTGTTAGCTCAAATGAAAATTCTTGTATATTACTTTCAATACTTCTCGAGCGAATGGTACTGATCTTAATTATTTTGCTAGAAAATGCTTTACTTATGTTTTTGGATCTTTCCTTAAAGAACTTAGGTAAATCCTCTATTTTGTACTTATTATCAGTTTCAGTGTCACTGTTGTGCATGGTTGATACAGCAAATTCATCAACGCAAAGGTAAATAAAAAAACTAATTGGTCGATAAATTAATAATTAAAATGGGACAGTTTTTAGATTGTTGATGCTATTCAAGATTTTACTATAATTAAAGTTTAAGCCAGCGTTTCTAAGATGAATAAAGAGCTACTGAATGAAATACCTTCACTTGAAGATAAAGCGGTCTCTGAAATTGAGAATGCTTCTTCTTTACAAGATTTAGAAAAAGTCAGGCTATCATATTTGGGAAAAAAGGGTGTAATTAAAGCTTATTTTGACAACTTAAAAGAGATAGAAGACGCAGGAAAAAAGCGCAATTTAGGCGAAGTTATCAACGTTTTACGTAATAAGCTAGATCAGCTTATAATGAATAAGGAAAATGCACTAAAAGCCGAAGAAGTTAACTTTAAATTGCAGAACGAGGCGGTTGATATCACGTTGCCCGTTAGACCAGACAAAATGGGCAAGGTCCATCCACTCAGTAAGGTTCTAAATGAAGTAAAGCTTATTTTTGCACATATGGGTTTTAAAGCAGTTGATGGCCCTGACATTGAAGATGAATTTCATGTATTTGATGCACTGAATACTCCAAGTCACCACCCTGCGCGGGAGGAGCAAGATACCTTCTACTTAAAGAATAAAATAAACGACAAAAGAATGGTGCTGCGCACTCATACCTCATCTGTGGAGATCAGAACTATGGAAAAAGCGAAAACTTTTCCGATTAAAATCGTATCTCCTGGTAGAGTATACAGAAACGACTTTGATGCAACTCACACCCCTATGTTCCATCAAATAGAGGGGCTATATGTCAATGAGAATGTCAATATGGGCCAGTTAAAATTTACTATTCATCACTTCCTTAATAAGTTTTTTGGAGATAAAGGGCTGAAGATACGTTTTCGTAATAGTTTTTTCCCTTTTACCGAGCCTTCTGCAGAAGTGGACATAAGTTATAAAGGTAGTAAATGGATAGAAGTACTGGGATGCGGTATGACGCATCCAAATGTATTTCAAAATGTTGGAATAGATCACACTAAATACAGCGGTTTTGCGTTTGGCATTGGTATAGAAAGGCTTGCAATGCTAAAATATCAAATTAGCGACTTAAGGAGCTTTTATGACAACAAAATCAGCTGGCTTGATCATTACGGTTTTCATTTTTCATCTTTAAGATAAGTGATAAGTAAAACTCATACGTTCGTTATACTTGCTGCAGGGCATGGCAGGCGGATGAATTCAGATTTGCCTAAGGTCCTACACAAAATAGGCAGTTTTTCCATGCTCCAGCATGTCATTTACAATGCAAAACAGTTAAATCCTGAAAATATTGCTGTTGTAGTTGATCTGCCTTTAACTGAAAGACTAAAGTGCTTTAAGGATATACAGTTAATTACACAAGAATTAACACTTGGTACGGGAGATGCAGTCAAAACTGCGATGAGAAACCTGAAAGAATTGCCAGATTCGAGCATAATTATTGTGCAGTATGGAGATACCCCACTCATAAAAAGCAGCACAATAACTAAAATGGTTAGTTGCTTAGAAGGCAAGGCTCTAGTTTGCCTAGGTTTTAGGACAAGCAATAAAGAATACGGTAGGTTAATTATTGAGAATGGTTCCTTAAGAGAAATCGTAGAAGCAAAGAGTGATAAAAATAATCATGAAGAGTTTCTTGCAAATGCTGGAATAATGGTTGCATGTGCAAAGAATTTACGTGAATTGGTGGAGAAAATAGAGTGCAATAGCTCAACTCATGAATATTATTTGACCGATATAGTTTCCATTGCAGTGAAGAGTAATTTAAATGTCGGTTACGTTATTACTGGTGGAGAAGAGGCAACGGGAATAAATAACAGAAATGACATTATAAAAGCTGAATTTTACTTTCAAGAAAACAAAAGAAAATTTTTTACCAACTCTGGAGTAACGCTTGTTGCTCCAGAGACTGTTTTCTTTTCTCTTGATACGCAAATTGCCAGAGATTCAGTTATTTACCCATATGTTTTTTTCGGTACTGGAGTGAAAATAGAGTCTGGTGCGAAAATACTGCCATTTTCGCATTTAAAAAACTGCTTAATTAAAAGTAATGCTGAGGTCGGTCCATTTACCAGAATACGCGGAAACACAACAATTGGTAATAAGGCAAAAATAGGAAATTTTGTGGAAGTGAAAACAAGTGAAGTTGGTCAAAACACTAGAATAAAACACTTAAGTTATATAGGAAATGCTAAAGTAGGGCAGAGGAGTAATATAGGAGCAGGTACTATTGTTTGTAATTATGATGGGAAAAAGAAACATAAAACGAACATAGGAAGCAATTGCTTTATTGGTGCCAATAGCTCACTCATTGCACCGCTTAATGTTCATGATGACTCTGTAATTGCGGCAGGTAGTGTTATAGTGGAAGATGTACCAGAAAAAAGCCTTGCAATAGCAAGAGAAAAGCAGGTGATTAAGAGAATAAAGTAATTCGCTGTAATTATATTATTCTTAATGCTTATATTTGTATACATGCGTATATCAATATTTGGAGGGTAAAAATGAAAAAATTACTTACCTTAGTAGCTATATTGCCTGCTGTTTCTTTGTCAGTACCATGTTTTGGAGTTTTAGAGATAGGATCTATACTTCTTCATACAGTTCTGGCAATTTTAGTCATAGTATCGGTTATCACTACACAAACAGCGTAAAAATTTCAGTTGAGCCTATGATTTCAGTTGCAAATATTTTTAAATATAGACTGCAAGGAGGAATTTTAGCAAATTTACGTTATCATTACGAGTTTACAAACACGGATATCACTCCGTATGTCAATGTTAGTATAGGTGCTGCTATCGATTTGAGTAAGTTAGAATTTGGTTTCTCATATAAAATAAGCTCTGGTCTGGATCTTCCGCTTTCTTCAAGGACAAGTGCTTTTGCTGGTTATAGTCTATTGAAAGCATTTGAAGATTATAATCATGGATTTGAGCTTGGAATAAATTATAACTTATAAAACCCCAGCTGAATAGCAACAGGTTGTACTTTTTTCAAATTGAAGCTGAATTTTTGCTAGATAATTAATAAGCCATATTATGGAGTTTTAATTAGAGACATACCGCAAACGCAAAGTGAGGGAGATCAAAAATGATCAAGTTTTGCTTCTGTTCAAAACAAGATTTTTTGAGAATTAATTATTGTCTGAGAAAAAGCAGATAACAAGGTGAAAAAAGATAGAAGTATTTAAGTAGCTCAGAAGGAGCATTAAGTCATGTTTTTTATTTATATTGACAGCATATATGACATCGTTTACGATTAAAGTTAATAACAATAATTTATATTTATCATGTTTGCAGTAATTGAGACTGGTGGAAAACAATATTTAGTAAAAGAAGGCAGTATAATAAAAGTAGAGAAGTTAGAAGTTGAAGAAAAAAAAGAGGTAGAAATCAATAAGGTGATTTGTATTTCAAATAATGGCTTATCTTATTCATCTAATGCTACTGTTAAAGCTGAAGTATTGGAGCAGTGTAGAGGAGAAAAAATTATAATCTTTAAGAAGAAAAGAAGAAAAAATTACCGTAGAAAGACTGGTCATAGGCAGTATATAACTGTTCTTCGTATCAATGAAATTAATCTTCAAAAGTAAGAGGTAAGATATGGCAACTAAAAAATCAGGTGGTAGTTCCTGTAATGGTAGAGATTCAGCAGGTCGTAGGTTAGGAATAAAGAAGAATGGGAAGGTTATTCCTGGTAACATAATTGTGCGCCAAAGAGGCACAAAATTCCATCCTGGGAAGAATGTTGGTATAGGTAAAGATCATACGATTTTTGCCAAAGTAGAAGGCTGGGTCAGCTTTAGAAGGTCAGCAAATAAAAAGACTTTTATTGATATCTTGCCTACAGATAATATGAAAGCTTCAGCTTGAATAAATCAGGGGTCTGTAGCTCAGGTGGTTAGAGCGCACGCCTGATAAGCGTGAGGTCGGAGGTTCAACTCTTCCCAGGCCCACCATTTAGTAATTACTAACTGTGTTTTTTATAGCGGTTTTGGTATTGTATAAGCAGAAACCTAAAGCATGAGTTTATATAAAAATTTAGTAACCAGTGAGTCAGTGGCGGCTGGTCATCCAGATAAAGTAGCAGATCAAATTTCAGATGCAATACTTGATGAATACCTTTTCACTGATCCTTTTGCGCGAGCTGCAATAGAGACTTTAGTCACCAAAGATAACGTTATTATAGCTGGGGAAGTATTCGGACCTAACATCAAAAATAGCAGGATTGAAAGTATTGTACGGAACACAATAAAAGATATTGGTTATGAGCATGATGCTTTCCACTGGAGAAAAGTGAAGGTAAATATACTGCTGCATGAGCAATCAAATGACATTGCAATAGGGTTGGATCAAGGTGCTGGCGATCAGGGCATAATGTATGGCTATGCAACAACAGAGACAGAAAACCTTATGCCAGCACCCATTTTTTATGCACACTCGATTCTGAAAAATATCATGAGCACAGTTAAAGAAGCAAAGCTTGGTCCGGATGCAAAATCACAAATCACTTTGGCATATGAGAATAACCTCCCGGTACGTGCTGAAAGTATCATTGTCTCAATACAGCACCCTGAGGATTTGGATCAATCAAAAGTAAAAGAAATAATTTATCCTTACATAGTTTCATCTTTACCTAAAGGGTGGATATGTCCTGAGGAAAATCTCTTAGTCAATCCATCTGGTAGATTTGTTATTGGTGGACCGGTTAGTGATTGTGGATTAACCGGACGAAAAATTATGGTTGATACCTATGGAGGTTATATTCCACACGGTGGAGGGGCATTTTCCGGAAAAGATGCAACCAAAGTTGATAGATCCGCAGCTTATATGGCAAGATACCTTGCTAAAAATATTGTCTTTGCAGGTTTAGCTGAACGTTGTCTTGTGCAGCTTTCTTATGCAATTGGTGTATCAAAACCTACTTCATTCTATATTGATACATTTGGTACGAATGCGGTGGAGGAAAGAGTAATTAAAGAGTTTATCGAGAATAGTATAGATTTATCAACAAAAGGCATAATCAAGCATTTATCGCTTAATCGCCCTATATATAAATGTACAGCCTGTTATGGACATTTTGGTAAAGAGTCAGAAAATGACGGTGGATTTTCTTGGGAAAGCATGAACTTGTCTGCTGATCTTTGTAGAGAATTCAATATAGAAGGTAATAGTAAAATTTCTTTAGATTGCTAAAATTTTTGATTTACAGCCTCATATTTATATACTAGCTTATTGTTGAAGTATAATTACTTTTTCATAATAATTATACTATATTAGTGATAATTATTATATTCAGTTTTTATTGTGAGGCTCATAAAATGTATAACGGAATAGAAGAAGAATTCTGTAGCATAGCTATAAAAGAATCATCTGATCTTATTGATAGAATAGAAGAACATCCTTTTTATGTTGAATTGATGAATGGCAAATTAAGTTATAAGAAGTTCAAGTTCTACGTTCAACAGACTTTTTTATGCTTAGTGGATTGCACTCGTGCTTTTTTAATTATTGCAGCTAGAGCTAATGATATTGAAACAATGGATAAATTAACCTTTATAGCTCGTAAAATATTCAGTATGCGAAGTCTATGTGAGGAGCAGTTTACAGAATGTAACTCATCCGATAATCACAAAAGATCGAAATCTAGTTCTGCCTTTATTGATTTCTTCATGCGTGCTGCATACCATAATTCAGTAGCTGAAGGCTTAGCAGCTTCTTATCCATGTTTTGGTATGTGTCAGATCACCTTTCAACATACGGTAAAAGATAGCATTCCTTCAAGCAATAAGTATAAAAAATGGATTTATCTCTATAATACTAATATAGTGGATAACACAGCTGATGCTATAACTGAGATTGTGAATAAGCTGTATAGAGAATCTAGTAATAAGAAGAAGAAAAAGATGCTCGAGTTTTTTCGTAACGGATTAGAACTTGAGGTAATATTCTGGGATGAGATGTATTACTCTAATATATCTAGCAAAGAATATTAGCAGCGGATTATTTACGTTGACTTGATCTTTATCGGTAACTACAGTGTTCAGTGGCATAATTAGGAGCTGTTACGGGTCAAATCTTTTAAAGGATATAATTGAGCATCCTTTTAATGTTAAGTTGGCGAATAACACCCTAAATATAGAGAACTTCAAATTCTATGGTCAACAAAAGACGTTGCTCTTAGGTGATTATATTCGTACCACCTTAATTACTGCATCCAGAATGGAAGATTATAGTAGTATTATCTCGCTTACTGAAGTAGCCCAAAGAGCAGTGACTGTTAATAGAGTGCTATATGACTACTACTTTACTATGTACAGTATAAGTCGTGGAAAGAAATCTCTTGAGTGTTTTAATTTCACTAATTTTCTTTTATCCATCTCGTATAGTAATACCTATGAGGCTATGACGGTTTTGTATTCTTGCATGTTTATATACAAGACTGTCGTTGATAGCATGAAAAATAGATTCAAAAAAAATAATAGATATAGGGATTGGTTTTATTTTTGTTACAGTGATTCAGTAAAGTCTGGATGCATTATTTTGGAAAATATTATTGATGGATATTGCAGCAGAGCAAGAGAAAATGAAAAGAGCAAAATGCTTGAGTTATTTAGAATAACTGCACAATTTGTATTAGATTTTTTGAACGGTGCATATAATTTTTCAAGATTCAATCAATTTCCTAAGGAACATTGACAATTTTAAGCTAATTTGTATCCTTAGTAAGTATTTTTTAAAATGCTATGAAAAGTAAAGAACATGATTTTCATTTAGTGGACCCAAGTCCTTGGCCAATTGCTATATCAGCAGCAATTCTTATTCTTGCACTTGGATTAGTTGGCGCGCTTCATAAACAAATTTTCGGAATGTTTTGTTTAGTTCTGGGAATCTCCGCAGTATCAGGAATGCTGTTCTATTGGTGGAGAGATGTAATAAGGGAGGCCATTTATGATAAATGTCATACTACCATTGTAAAACATGGACTCAAATTTGCAATGTACTTATTTATTCTCTCGGAGGTCGTATTTTTTATAGTGTTCTTTTGTTCATTCTTTAAAGCCTGGCTTGATCCAGTTTTTTTATTTGAGGCGTTTTCTCCTGCAAAAAAAGTTGAATGGCCCCCTGAGGGAATTTTGCCACCTGATCCGTGGTCACTACCATTCATGAATACATTAATATTATTGCTTTCTGGTACAACAATTACTTGGGCAAATCACTCTTTACTTGAAAATGATAAAAAGAGCATGATTAAAATGCTGTCCATAACTATATTGCTTGGTTTTTTTTTTATAATAGTGCAAGCAATAGAGTATCATGAAGCGAGTTTTTCTCTACAAGAAACAGGAGAAAAGCTTATTTATATATCCAATTTTTATATGATTACCGGTTTTCACTGCGCACACGTTATAATAGGAATAATATTTTTATCAGTGTGTTTATTTAGAGCGCGGAAAGGCCAGTTTACACCTCAGGACCATTTGTGCTTTGAGTTTGCCTCCTGGTATTGGCACTTTGTAGATGTAGTCTGGATGTTTTTATTTTTGTTTGTCTATTGGTTAAGCGTTTATTAAGTGGTTAAAATAATAGGTCTAGATCCAGGGATAAGCAAGACTGGTTGGGCCATTATAAGCCTGAACGAGAAAAATAATATTGAATTTTTGGGCGGCGGTACCATATCAACTGATGGTAAATTGGGTACAGGTGAACGCTTACATATAATTTTTGAACAATTAAAGAAAGTAATATTTCAATATTCTCCGAATGAAGCTGCAGTAGAAAAAATTTTTGTTAATAAAAATCCTAAATCTTCACTAACTTTAGGATATGCAAGAGGGGTTGTAATTTTAGCGTTAAAAATAACAAAGCTAACTATGAATGAATATGATGCAAACTATGTAAAAAAAAGCATTACCGGAAATGGCCATGCTGATAAGGATCAGATTATATTTATGGTGAAGCAAATAGTTAAAAATTTGAGTATAAAATGTCACCATGCTGCTGATGCTCTTGCTGTAGCAATTTGTCATGCTTATACGAAAGGTTCTTGTTTTGTTTAGTAACTTTTATATGAGATTCAGTTTGAAAATTTCCAGATCTGAAAAAACTATTTGATTGTATTTATCTTGTCTAACGTTCGTTGCAAAATAATACATGCGGAGATTTTATCATCTATTTTTTTCGATTTTGTGATTGATATTCCAGTGATTTTTAGTGTATGAGTTGCGATAGATGTTGAGAAGCTTTCGTCTTGTAAGTATATATGTACTTTATATTTTTTTATTATTTTATTTGCGAATTGGATTATGGTTTTACACCATTTAGTTTCTTGCTCGTCCATTCTTAATGGTAGTCCTATTACCATTGATCCAGCTTCATTTTCTTTGAATATTCTATGCAGATAACCTAAATCTTTGCTCATATTTTTCCTATAATATACACTATGAGCTGTGGCTATAAGCTGTGTTTTATCGCTAAATGCTATGCCTATTTGCTTTTCTCCCATGTCAAGGGACATTATGCGCTTATCTTTTGGAATAGACTTTAGAAACTCATCTGGATTTCTATGTAGCATCTATTAGACTTCCTTTAAAGTGACCTTACCAGAAAAAGTAGAGAGAAAGTCAAGAAAATTTTTTACAAAAAGAATAATGAATCAAATTGCTCAGGAATGCAATAATTAATAGCAGAATGTCTACGCTGTTTAATACACAACTTCTAATTAAAACTCAACTGTATATTCTCTTCTTTTTGTCATTACTACTCCTTTTGAAAAAACATTTTTATTATAAAAAAACGCCTTTTCTTTCTCTTCACTTTTTCTGGGTAAGGTCATATTTTAATTACTATAGGTTAAAAAGTTAAGACAAAAAATAAAAATGTGGGTTTTGTTTTGACTTTTTGTGTTAATTTTGCAGAATATTAAGATTATCATTTAAATAAAATATATGACGAAAGAGGATTGGGAAGCGGTAATTGGGCTTGAGGTGCACGCTCAAGTTTCTTCTAATACGAAGCTATTTTCTAACTCATCAACGGAGTTTGGCGCTGAGCATAACACTCAAGTTTCTCTAGTTGATGCGGCAATGCCAGGTACGCTGCCAATACTAAATTATTACTGCATAGAGCAAGCAATACGCACCGGTCTTGCACTTTCTGCAGAAATTAATAAGTGTTCTTACTTTGATCGGAAAAATTATTTTTATCCTGATTTACCGCAAGGTTACCAGATAACCCAGTTTTTTGAGCCAATAGTTAAAAATGGTAGAGTATTTATCAACGACAATGAAAAGGAAATAAGAATTGCGAGAATTCATTTAGAGCAAGATGCAGGAAAGAGCGTTCATGAGGAAAGCAAAACTTATGTGGATTTAAATCGTGCAGGGGTTGCTTTAATGGAAATTGTTTCAGAGCCAGATCTTAGGTCATCTGCAGAAGCTGCAGAATACATGAAAAAATTGAGGCAGATTTTGCGTTACATTGGTTCATGTGATGGTGATATGGAAAAGGGATCACTTCGTTGTGATGCAAATGTTTCTGTTCGCCTAAAAGGCAGTAGTACATTTGGCACTCGTTGTGAAATAAAAAATCTGAACTCGATACGTTATATTGTGCAAGCTATAGACTATGAAATACAAAGACAAATTGAAATTTTAGAAAGTGGAGAAGAAATAAGTCAAGATACCTTATTGTTTGATGTTGCTTCGGGAAAAACAAAAGTGATGCGGAATAAAGAGGATGCAAGCGACTACAGGTATTTCCCTGAGCCTGACTTGTTACCAGTTGAGGTAAGCCAGGAGAAGATTGATTTAATTCAATCATCTTTGCCCGAATTGCCAGATCAAAAAAAGCTGCGATACATTGAAAAATTAGGTATCAACGAATACGATGCAAATGTCATTACTTCCGATAAGGCGATTGCTGATTACTTTGAGGAATTGATAAAAAAACATTATTCAAAGCTCGCGGTCACCTGGTTAACTGTAGAGCTTTTCGGTCGTTTAAATAAAGCAAATATTGATATTGCTGACTCTCCAATCAAAGCAAATGCTTTGTCCGAACTCTTAGATTTTATCGTTGATGGAACAATCTCTGCTAAACTTGGCAAACAAGTATTCGATAGTATGTTTGAAACTGGCAAACCTGCATCTCTCATCATAGAAGAGCAGGACCTAAAGCAAATAACCGACAGAGGTCAAATATCGGAAATTATCGACACAATCATCAATAGCAACCAAGATAAAGTTCAAGAATACAAAAGCGGTAAAACAAGATTATACGGATTCTTTGTTGGCGAAGTTATGAAACTTACTAAGGGAAAAGCCAGCCCCGATGCGGTGAATTCAATTTTGAGTGAAAAGTTAGATAAGGTGCCCGAAGGTTATCCTGCTGGAGAGGTAAAACGCTTTTACCATGGTATTACCTATCAAAAATTGTGGCTCATATTCTTTCTCGAACGTGCGATGGATAAAAAGTGTCCTTTCCTCTTGGCTACGGAAATGGAGTTAGCTGAAGGTTTTGGTGATATTGTTCTTCGGTATGAACAAAACAGAAGAATAACACATAGATTCATACAAATCAAGCACAAGCAAGATGGACACAGAAAAATCAGCATAGGTGACTTATTAACATGGCGAAAAAGTAGTGAATTCAGCTTAGTAAAATATCTTGTTGCTTATTTAAAAATCAAAAGTAGAGGAAAGTTCGAGGGTGAAATAGAAGATTTTGTTATTGCCACAAATGTCGGTTTTGACTTTGAAAGTCTAGCAGATAAGGGAATTTCATTTACAAGAATGAACACAGAAGATGAGTTTCTGAATATAGGCAGTAGTGTAAGATATAAATTTGATAATAGTATTATCTCACACTTGCAGGAGAATATGGATTTTATAAAGGGTGAGGTAGGTGGACAAGTTAGCGATGGAGAAATAAATAAGAAAATAGAGGAATTTCTAGATAAATTGGTGTTTGCAGTTAATTTACCTAACCATGCTGAACTGGAAGGATTAATCAAAAATGAGATAAGTAACAAATTAATCGAAAAGTTCAACTACTTTGGTAATGACGAAACTGCTTACAACGCGCTTTTTATGAAAATGTGGAGTTGGATGAAGGATAGAGAAGGACGTTTCCTTTCACATAAAGAAGGCGAAGAGCTTTTCCGAAAAGTAGAGATGTGTGCTAGTACTTTAAGTGAGATAAGACAAGAAGTAGAGAAAGGGAATAAAGAAATAGGTAAAATAGCAAAACAACAGCGTAAGGATAGTAAAACACTGCATAAAATACATGCAGTTGCAACAACACAGAATAACAAGCAGATAGAGAAGCCTATTCAGTTTAATATGGTATATCCAGTTGAGATGTTTGTTGGGAGGGACAGCGAATTGCAAGAAATATATGGCAAATTGCATGAAAGTACTGGCAAACTAACGGCAATATCACAAATGGTTGTTATCGGTGGTCTTGGAGGAATAGGAAAAAGTGAGTTAGCTAGGAAATACGCTTATGAATATAGAAAAGATTATGATGGCAATGTTGTATGGGTAAACGCTGAAAACTTTGGAATTATGAAGAATTCTTTTCTGAAGTTAGCTGAGGATGATAAACTAGGTATTCCTCCCCAGGATAAGTACGGAAATGACAAGACGATAGAAACTATTGTTAAAGAAATATATGCTTTCTTTGCAAGAAGGGGAAGGAAAAGCCTGTTCATTTTTGATAATGCTGAGGGATATGAGGATATTAGTAAGTTTTTGCCATTCTCTTTAGGCCAGGACTATAACAAGCCTTGCGTATTAATTACTTCTCGTAGTAAAGATTGGAAAGTAGGAGAAGAGGAAGGTAAGATACAAGTAATACAATTAGATGAGTTTACTGAAACAGAAGCTTTGAGGTTTGTGAAGAAGGCTTTGAATATAAGAAATAATTTACAAGATGAAGAAATAAAAAAACTAACAAAAGAATTGCAGTATTTTCCATTAGCTTTGGGGCAAGCAGTAAAATATATAAACGAAAGCAATATTGTACTAAGCCGTAGAAGTAAGAAAAAAATTAGTGTTAGTGACTACCTGAAAGAATATGAAGAAGAAGCAGAGAAACTGCTTGACTTTGAATCCAAATATAAAAGTGACTGTTATACTAAAACAACATTTGTAATTTGGAAAATTACAAATGTCCTACCTTGCTCCTGATGATATTTGTATAAGAGAAATTTTTTCAAATAAAGTTACTTTTAGCTCATGGTGCATCCCGTGACTATTGAAATTTTGCATTTAATTTATAGCTCAGCCTCTGTCAGGCCATAGGATGACAGAAGTGGGCTTTAATAGCTGCAGTACTATAGCTGTTATACTCCAAAAGTAAGTATTAGATATAACAAATAGAAGAAATTAGATAGAATGATTAAAGGGGTAAGGATATAAAGGTTTAACTTGAAATAACCTGATAAAATTTGAATCACACTTCCAAGTGCTGGCACCCATGAAAGTAATAAAGTTGCAAAAATTAGCAAATTTTTTGCAACTTTTGGCATTGTATATTCGTTTTCTAATTTGTGGTATGATTTTCGTATAGAGATTGTTATTCTACCTAAGTACCAATTAACTATTCCACCAAGACTTGATCCTAGTACTCCAAAAAATAACATAAGTAGTGGAGTGTAATACGACCTGAAATAAAGCATGGTATTGAACACAAAACCTTGACGTATGGGTAAGATGAGCGACGATACTAGACTATCTGTGAATAACAGGAAGTAATTTTCCATATGAGTTTACCAGGTTGTTGTACCATCTTCATTGTCAGAAATTGTAACCCCCCTTTGTTTCAACTGATCCCTTATTTTGTCTGCAGTATCGTAATTTTTATTTTTTTTTGCAATTTTTCTTAAGTCTATCAACCTTTCTATTTCTTGATGATTTACATCCACAGCAAACCACTCTTGATAACTTGACTCAAGAAGACCAATAAATCTGGCACTCTTAACAAAACTCTCAGTTAATTTAAGCTTTTCACTTTCATTACTCATTTTGTTGATTTTTGCAGCCATTTCATGCAGTATAGCTAGAGCTTCAGGAATGTTTAAGTCGTTTTTTAAAGCGTCTATAAAATCTTTAGAAATCTCTGCGTTACTTTCATCAATATTCGTTGTATCTAAGCCACGTAATAACCGATAAAATTTATTTAAGGTTTCCTGTGCATCAGAAATAACGTTTTCTGTCCAATCAAGTGGTTTTCTGTAGTGAGTTTTGAGCAGTGCATAGCGTATTACTTCACCCTTTATTCCACTATCTAGCAAATCTCTTACTTTGACTATATTAAATAAGGACTTGCTCATTTTTTCTTCATTTACTGTAAGAAAGCCGTTATGTATCCAGTATTTTGCAAACATTGATCCAGCAAATGCAGACTTACTCTGTGCAATTTCATTTTCATGGTGAGGAAATTGTAAATCTATGCCGCCACCATGAATATCAAAATCTTTGCCAAGATAAGCATATGACATTGCTGAGCATTCTATATGCCATCCAGGCCTGCCCTCTCCCCATGGGCTATCCCAATAACTTGAAAGTTTGTAGTCAATATCACTTGCAGGCTTCCACAGTACAAAATCTCCAGGGTGCTTTTTATTTTCATTAACTTCAACTCTGCTACCTGGAACCAATTCATCAGTTTTTTTTCCTGATAAAGCACCATATTCATGGTAAGATTCTATATTAAAATACACGTGTTTGTCAGATTCGTAAGCGTGGCCTGATTGCAGTAAATGTTCAATTAATTCTATAATATAATCTACGTTTTCCGTTGCTTTTGGCTCGTGTGTTGGCTCTTTACAATTTATGCTTTCCATATCATCATGAAAAGCTTTAATGTAATATGTGGTTATACTTTCTATGTTGCTATTTTTCTCGCTTGCTGCATTAATTATCTTATCATCAATGTCGGTTATGTTACGCACATAGGTAACTTTGCCATAACAAAACTTAAGTAGCTGAAATAACACATCATACACAACAACAGAACGTGCATTGCCTATATGTGCTGTGTCATATACTGTTGGTCCGCAAACATACATTTTCACATGATCTTTATCGATTGGTGTAAAAAGTTCCTTTTTTTTTGTTAAGGTGTTGTAAAGCCTAACCATATACGAAGCTTTTGAGAAAAGAAAATGCCCCAATGATAAGTTGTGGCCCTTTGACTACTACAACAAGAGTAAGCAATAGTCCGCACAATGATATTAAAACTCCCAATATGGATAGAAACCCATCTTTACTCATAATACCAAGTGAAATGAGAGTCGTACCAATTGCAGGAATAAAGTTGGTAAGAGGTAATGGAAGAGCTATTGATAATGCACAAAGCAACATTACAAAAGCTAAAATTTTTTCGCCAGGCCCATAGAAAATAAAAGACATTCTTGGTTTCATGAACTTTTCTATTTTTTTTAATGCTGGAGAAGTTTTTTCCACCACAAGAGCTAGTGTTGAACGCTGAAAAGATCTTCTTTCTAGCCAACTGGGCATCCAAGGAGAATCAAATCCAAATAGAAGCTGCAGTGAGAATAAGATTAAAGGTATAGAAAGAATAGTTGTATAACCAGGTGGAATCGGTATAGGCACCGATAGTGGCAAGGAGAAGATGATTATTAAAATACCAAAACCGCGCTCATGCAAAGCTGTTTTAATATCGAACAAAGTTACTTTATCGCTATCATTGTTATTGGTATCTGCAACCTCTTTTAGAATATCAGAAGCTAGTTTATCACTTTTAGTCAACTTATCATTTTTTGACACGAAAAACCCTTGATAAAAATAATTCTTAACACAATTATTGTTTTATTTCAATATGCATTACTCATTACGCGCTAGTACTTCATTCTTTTGTTAAAGTGTTGTAAAGCTTTTAAGAAGAGAAAGTGCTCCGGTTATAAGTTGTGGTCCT
This sequence comes from Wolbachia endosymbiont (group A) of Myopa testacea, assembly GCF_964027115.1. Taxonomy (NCBI): domain Bacteria; kingdom Pseudomonadati; phylum Pseudomonadota; class Alphaproteobacteria; order Rickettsiales; family Anaplasmataceae; genus Wolbachia; species Wolbachia endosymbiont (group A) of Myopa testacea. Next base: position 174,105 of record NZ_OZ034729.1, on the reverse strand, counting down.
TTGACTATTACAACAAGAGTAAGCAACAACGCACACAATGACACTAAAACTCCCAATATGGATAGAAACCCGTCTTTACTCATAATACCAAGTGAAATAAGAGTTGTGCCAATTGCAGGAAGGAAGTGAGTAAAAGGTAATGGAAGAGCTATTATTATTGCACAAAGCAACATCATAAAAGCCAGAATCTTCTCACCAGGCCCATAGAAAATGAAAGACAGTCTTGGCTTCATGAATTTTTCTATTTTTTCTAATACAGGGGAAGTTTTCTCTACCACAAGAGCTAGTGTTGAACGCTGAAAAGACCTTCTTTCCAACCAATGAGGCATCCAAGGAGAATCAAATCCAAATAGAAGCTGCAGTGAGAATAAGATTAAAGGTATAGAAAGAATAGTTGTATAACCAGGTGGAACCGGTATAGGCACCGATAGCGGCAAGGAGAAGATGATTATTAAAATACCAAAACCGCGCTCATGCAAAGCTGTTTTAATGTCAAACAAAGTTACTTTATCGCTATCATTGTTATTGGTATCTGCAACCTCTTTTAGAATATCAGAAGCTAGTTTTTTATCTTTAGTTAGTTTCTCACTTTTTTGCACAATTATCCTTTAATAAAATATTCCTCCTAAGCTAACATAGTTGTTGCTGTATTTCAATATTTGTTATTTATTTCATACCAACACTTCATCTCTTTCATTTTTTAACCTGACTAAGTTTTTAAACAGATGACATGCACTAAGGTGCATGTCACGAAGTATGAGGACGCTAACGATCTGGTTCATTAGAGGATAATTTTTCTGAGTCCTTAAGCTCCTGTTTAAGGTTTTTGATGCCTTTTCCTAAATCACCCATAACTTGCGGTAATCTGCCTGCACCAAACAGAACTAAAATTATTATTAAAACTAGAAACAATTGCCATGGTCCTAAACTCATTTTCACCTCCATTTAAAATATTGACCTTTAAATATTAAAACTTGACTGAAGTCAAGTAACACATAGATTATATCACCTTTATTTAATTATAAATCAAGGTTTTTTAATTATTTTATAACAATTCCAAACTAGATTGTTTTCTTGCAGCGAATAAGTGGAAACTTTTCGCTTAACTATAGAGTAGAGGAGAGCTCACTAAAAAACTTTGCTAGCGTATCATCTTTAGGCCTATGGTATATATCGCTAGAAACTCCTGATTGAATAATTTTACCATTTTTCATTACGTAGATAAAATCTGCAACTTTCAATGCTTCTTGCGGGTCATGAGTTACCATCAGCACAGGGATATTTTTACTTCTAAAAAGGGACAATATATGTTGTCTTATTCGGCACTTGAGCAGTATGTCCAAATTAGAAAATGGTTCATCTAACAACACAACATCAGGGTTTTGTGCCATCACTCTTGCTATTGCAACTAATTGTTGCTGTCCTCCAGATAAGGCGTTAGGGTACATATTCTCATATTTTTCTATATTGAGTAACTTCAAGATTTCCAATGCAGTTAGGTGCTTTTCTCTCTTGGAAGAGCTGCGGATAGCAAAGGTTATATTTTCTACTACTGTTTTGTGAGGAAATAATGCAGAATGCTGAAAAATCAATCCGATATTTCTATGCTCTATAGCGACTGATGCCTTATTGCTTGCAACTAACCTATCATTTATAAAAATAGTTCCAGATTTTGGATTTTCTATCCCTGCAATTAATTTCAAAATTGTTGACTTGCCACAGCCAGAATGCCCCAATAAACATACAACACTTCCTTTTTTTACTTTAATGTTTATATTGCTTAAAGCAAAGTCGTCTTGATTATTATAGAAATAACCAATGTTGTTAACTAGCATTAATCTTACTTAAACCATGTTATTAAATATAATAGCATTATACTCAAGAAGTACAGAAATGTTTCTTGTCGTCATAAATTGGTTATGCAAGAAATCTAGAAAAGAGAAGGATTTTTTGCTATAACTTTACATAAATGGTAGGAAACACGGGACTATAGCTCAGCAGGATAGAGCGTTGGACTCCTAATCCGAAGGTCGTGCGTTCGAATCGCACTAGTCCCAACACATTGCTTCACAAATTTCATGGAGATTTTTTTCACAAATACACACACCTATTCCAGTGTCAAGCACTGGAATGACAAGTTCTTGGCAACCCCTACGTCATACCGCGATTCATTCGCGGTATCTCTTAGCATAGATCCCGCTAACACGTAGCGGGATACTTGACCTTTACAGGGATGACGGTTGTCGTTTAGCTATAAATATTTAAGAAACTTACCAAACGAAAAAAAAGCAAAAGAAACCCCGTGGTGCGAGTTTTAACCCTATAATAATTTAAACTAGCGCTATAATAATGTGCTAACGCTTAAAATAAGCGCGATTTGGCTGAATGTAGAAAAAATTTAAAAGACATGCAGCCGCTATAATTTTATGTAATCCGCCAAAAAATACCCTAAGTTTTTTACTGAATTTTGTCATTGAGCCTGCAGGTCAAAAACAAGTTTTGATTCATAAATACCCTTGTTGTCATAATAAGGGGGCTGGAGGAGTTTGTCAAGGAAGTTTTTCGTTTCTACTGAATGACAATTGTGGCTTGGGAGGTAGTGCAAGAAGTCTATTGATGGCTTTCAAAGCAGTTGAGCTTAATTATTAGAGTAGTAATGTTTATTTTTATATTGACTATTGAGGTTTATTATTTTATAACTAAAAACTTAGTTATTTTAATGAGCTTGAGTTTATAACATATGCCTACGATAAATCAATTAATACGTAAGGGTAGATTAGGATTGACCCATAAGAAAAAGGTACCAGCTTTGGGAGAAAGCAACCCTCAAAGGAGGGGTGTTTGCACTAAGGTGTATACTACAACCCCTAGGAAGCCTAACTCAGCACTCCGTAAAGTAGCCAGAGTAAAAATTAGTGGGTATGGTGAAGTGACAGCTTATATACCTGGTGAAGGTCATAATTTACAAGAGCATTCTGTTGTTTTGATACGTGGTGGGCGGGTTAAAGATTTGCCAGGTGTGCGTTATCACATAATAAGAGGTGCCCTTGATCTGCGTGGCGTGCAAAATCGAAAGAAAGCTCGTTCAAAATATGGTGTAAAGAAATCTGGTTAAAATTTATGGCTCGTCGGAATAAAGCAAAAAAAAGAGAAATAAGTCCTGATTCGCGTTATGGCAGTGTTTTGCTGATGCGTTTCATTAATACAATCATGAAATGTGGTAAAAAATCTACTGCAGAAAAGATTATCTATGACGCTTTGTCTTTAGCTGAAAAGAAAATAGGCGAAGGTGGGTTATCAATTTTTGAAACAGCGGTAGGAAATGTTACTCCTTCTATAGAAGTGCGTTCTCGACGCATTGGTGGTGCAACTTATCAAGTGCCTGTTGAAGTTCGACAAGATAGAGCGATTTCTTTAGCGTTAAGGTGGATTGCTAAAGCAACTTCTGCTGCTCGAAAAAAGAGTGGAAAAACCACTGTTGATTGTTTGCAATCTGAAATACTGGATGCTTATAATAAACGCGGTGGTGCGTTTAAGATGTGCGAAGAAAAATATAAAATGGCTGAGGCTAATAAGGCATTTTCTCATCTTCGTTTTTAATGTTAGCTAATTAATTGTGATATGGAAATTGGGATATCTAAATACAGAAATATAGGAATAATGGCTCACATAGATGCTGGTAAGACTACCACAACAGAGCGTATTTTATTTTATACTGGTAAGCAAAATAGAATTGGTGAAGTGCATGATGGGGCAGCTTCTATGGATTGGATGGAGCAGGAAAAAGAGCGTGGTATTACAATCACATCTGCTGCAACAACATGTTTTTGGAATGATCATAGGGTCAATATAATAGACACTCCAGGTCACGTTGATTTCACTATTGAAGTTGAGAGATCTTTAAGGGTTTTGGATGGTGCAGTTGCTGTATTTGATGGAGTTGCTGGAGTTGAACCTCAATCTGAAACAGTTTGGCGTCAAGCTGATAAATATAGCGTTCCTCGTATCTGCTTTGTTAATAAGATGGATAGAATAGGGGCAAATTTTTATCGATGTGTTGATATGATAAAGACGAAGCTTGGTGCAGCACCTTTAGTCATTCAGTTGCCAATAGGAAGTGAGAAAGATTTCAAAGGTATAATTGACCTTATTTCTATGAAAGCCATTATATGGCAAGAAGAAACGTTGGGTGCTAAATTTTCTTATGAAGATATTCCTTCTGATTTGCTTGACAAGGCTCAAGAATATCGAAATCTTTTATTAGATGCTGCAGCTGAGATGGATGATGAAGCGATGAATACTTACTTTGAGTCTAATGATCTGCCAGTAGATTTACTGAAAAAATGCGTGAGAAATGGAACCATCAAAGGAAAATTTGTTCCTGTATTATGTGGATCAGCTTTTAAAAATAAAGGCGTACAACCACTTTTAGATGGTGTGGTTGACTTTTTACCTTCTCCTATTGATGTTGATGTAATTGTTGGAACTGATCCTAAAGATTCAGAAAAGAAAATTGAGATCAAACCTTCAGAAAAAGAGAAATTCGTTGCTCTTGCGTTTAAAGTGATGACGGATAAGTTTGTAGGCAGCTTGACGTTTATTCGTATTTATTCCGGTAAGTTAAAATCCAAATCCGCTGTGTTAAATGCGGGAAAAAATGAGACTGAAGGAATTGGCAGAATGCTGCTTATGCATGCAAATAACAGAGAAGATATAAACGAAGCTAAAGTTGGCGATATAGTTGCCTTAGTTGGATTAAAGAGAACAATTACTGGTGACACTTTATGTTCACCTGATTTTCCTATATTATTAGAGCGTATGGAATTTCCTGAGCCTGTTATTGAAATTGCTGTGGAACCTAAAACTACTTCAGATCAGGAAAAATTAGGTGTTGCTTTAAATAGATTGGTTGCAGAAGATCCTTCTTTAAGAATGTCAGTAAATGCGGAGAGTGGACAGACTATATTGAAAGGCATGGGTGAGCTGCATCTTGAGATTATTGTTGATAGAATGAAGCGCGAGTTTAACGTTGAAGCTAACGTCGGTGCGCCTCAAGTTGCATATCGTGAAACTATCACTAAATCTGTTGAAATTGATTATACTCATAAAAAACAGTCCGGCGGTGCTGGCCAATTTGCAAAAGTAAAGATTATATTTGAACCTCTTGAGCCTGGTTCTGGGTTTCAATTTGAAAGTAAAATTGTAGGTGGTGCAATTCCAAAAGAATATATTCCTGGTGTACAAAATGGTTTAGAGTTGATAAAAGAAGGAGGCATGATCTCTGGTTTTCCGGTTATTGATTTTAAGGCTACCCTTATTGATGGTGCTTTCCATGAAGTTGATTCTAGTCCTTTAGCTTTTGAACTTGCTGCTAAAGGTGCTTTTAAAGAGATGGCAAACAAAGCTGGTCCAAAAATGTTAGAACCTATAATGAAAGTTGAAATCATTACGCCTGAAGAGTATATGGGCGATATCATGGGCGATGTAAATAGCAGAAGGGGGCAAGTTTCAAGTATGGAAACGCATAATAGTAGCACTATAATTCTTGCTTTCGTACCTCTTGCGAATATGTTTGGTTATATAAATGTTTTGCGTTCTATATCTCAGGGAAGAGCTCAGTATAGTATGCATTTTTCTTATTATGAACAAGTACCACAATATGTGGTTGATGAGTTAAAGTTAAAGTATAATTAAGGGTAATAATTATGACAGCAGTAGTGGAAGCATTTGGAAAGCCGCATGTAAATGTGGGAACAATAGGACATGTGGATCATGGGAAGACAACGTTAACAGCGGCGATAACAAAGCATTATGGAAATTTTGTAGCGTACGATCAGATAGATAAGGCGCCAGAAGAAAGGAAAAGGGGGATAACGATAGCAACAGCGCATGTTGAGTATCAGACGGAAAAAAGGCATTATGCACACGTTGATTGTCCTGGACATGCTGACTATGTAAAGAACATGATAGTAGGTGCAGCCCAGATGGATGCGGCGATATTGGTAGTGTCCGGGGTTGATGGGCCAATGCCACAAACGAGAGAGCATATATTGCTAGCGAAGCAGGTAGGTGTTGGATATATCGTGGTGTATATAAATAAAGCTGATGTTGCTGATGCTGATATGATAGATTTGGTGGAAATGGAAGTGAGGGAATTGCTGAATAAATACGGATTTCCAGGGAATGAAGTGCCTGTGGTAGTGGGGTCTGCATTGAAAGCGCTGGAGGATGACAGTAGCGAATATGGAAAGAAATCAATAGATAAATTGATGGAAAAGTTAGATGAGTATGTGGCGGTTCCACCAAGGCCTGTGGATTTACCATTTTTATTGCCAATCGAGGATGTATTTTCGATATCGGGGCGAGGAACGGTGGTAACAGGAAGGATAGAGAAGGGAGAGATAAAGACGGGAGAAGAGATAGAGATAATAGGTCTGAAAGCGACGCAAAAGACGATATGCACAGGTGTGGAAATGTTTAAGAAGTTGCTGGATAAGGGGAGTGCAGGACTCAATGTAGGAATATTGTTAAGAGGAACAAAAAGAGAAGAAGTAGAGAGAGGGCAAGTATTAGCAAAACCGGGGACGATAACGCCGCATAGAAAGTTTAGGGCGGAGGTTTATATATTAAAGAAAGAGGAAGGAGGAAGGCATACACCATTTTTTGCAAATTACCAGCCACAGTTTTATTTAAGGACAACGGATGTAACTGGGAGCATAAAATTGCTAGATGGGAAGGAGATGGTAATGCCAGGAGATAATGTGAGTGTAGAAGTAGAATTGCAAGTACCGATAGCAATGGATAAGGGATTGCGTTTTGCGATAAGAGAAGGCGGTAGAACTGTTGGTTCTGGTGTTGTTTCTGAAATTTTGGAGTGAGAGTTTGAGTTATAGGAGTGTAGCTCAATTGGTAGAGCGCTGGTCTCCAAAACCAGAGGTTGTAGGTTCAATTCCTATCGCTCCTGCATTAATGTTGTGGTGAAAATGTTAAAAAGTTTGTGTGTTTTTTTCTATGATATAAAGCAACAAATACGAAGAATTGCTTGGGTAAAGAAACAGGAGGTGTTGTCATCTCTATTTGTTGTGATGATTGTTATATTATGCTTTTCGATTTTCTTCTGTTTTGTGGATTTTATGTCTCTTTACGTAATTAAGGCTTTATTTGGAATTATTTATGGAATGTGAATATAAATGGTATATCATTAGAGTTGATTATGGATATGAGCAAAATATACGCGAATTGGTAAGTAATGCTGTTTATTTTAAGGAAGTGTTTATTCCTTATCAAACGGTATGTAATTCAAAGTCTGATATAAAAGAGTTATGTGAAGTGTATGTATATATGCATCTATGTGATGAAAGCAAAAATATTTTGAATCAAACGCCTGGATTCTGCAGTGGCGAATCTGGTGATTTTGAGATGATTTCAGATGATAAGATAAGTTTAAAGTGTAAAGAATTTAATAGATATAAATGGTATATCTTGAGAGTTGCTTCCAATTGTGAAGAGAAAGTGCGCCAACATATATTGGAAAATTCTATGAGATTGAGTGTTAATGGTTACTTTAAGGAAGTTTTTATTCCATATGAAGAGCTAAGTGAAGTAGAGTTGAAATCTAAGAAAATTGCTACACGAAGGAAATGCTTTCCTGGTTATGTCTTTTTATACGTGAATTTATGCGATGAAGTATTGAATTTTATCAATAATATACCAAAATCTCTTAAGGTTTATGGGTTTTTGAAAAATGGTAATATTCCAAAGGTGATTTTGGACGATGAGATTCACTCAATGTGTAATGCACTTTATAATGCTCAAGAGACAAAGAAGTTAGGTTATGGTTATGAAAAAGGTGAAAAAGTGAAAATTAATGATGGTCTTTTTCAAAATTTTACTGGTAAGGTAAATATGGTAAACGATGAGAAAAAAATTATTAATGTGGAAATATCAATTTTAGGTAAGCCGACAATAATAGAGCTTGATCTGGCTCAAGTAGAGAAAATAGAGGATTAATTATGAGTGTTATAGTTGCTAAGATTAACTTACTTATGGAAGCTGGGAAAGCAATTCCAGGACCGAAAATTGCTTCAGTACTTGGTCCACGTGGTATACCTGTTCCTAAGTTTTGTGAAGCTTTTAATAAAGTTACTAGCGCTGCTAACGCTAATTATAAAGTAGGCGATTTAGTAACAGTGCGAATTTCCATAAAGGATGATCGCTCTCATGATTTTACTGTCAGCGGTCCACCTGTGGCTTATTTACTTAAGCAGGAGGCTAAATTAAGTAAAAGTTCTGGTAATCCTGGTAAAGAATTAGTGGCTAAATTACCTATGTCTGCTATAATTAAAGTGGCAAAGTGCAAGATGGTTGATATGAAAGTGGATAATGAAGATTCAGCAGTGAAAATGGTTGTAGGCACTGCAAAATCTATGGGTATAGAAGTTGTGGAAGGTTAGGTAAATGAATACATATAATGATAATCCTAAGCAGTGTTTGAAGAAGATTATTGAGTCTGCTTCAGCAAAATTTAATGAATCAGTTGATATTGCAGTCAATTTAGGCGTAGATTCACGTAAATCTGAAGAGCAGGTGCGTGGTACAGTAGTTTTGCCTAAAGGTATCGGGAAGAATATTAAAGTAGCTGTTTTCGCTCAAGATAAACATTTATTAGAAGCTGAAAAAGCTGGTGCTGATATTGCAGGAGGAGAGGATTTAGTTGAAGAAATAAAAAAGGGTAGAAAATTAGATGTTGATTGGTGCATTATTACTCCTGATTTTATGGCAAAAATCACTCCTATTGCAAAAGTATTGGGTGCTAAAGGGCTGATGCCTAACCCTAAATTTGGTACTGTGACTTCTAACATTGCAGAAGCTATTAAAACCATTAAGTCTGGTCAGATAAAATTTAGAACAGATAAAAATAGTGTTATTCATGGTAAATTAGGAAATATTAAATTTGATATTGATGACTTGCTAGAAAATTTAAAAGCCTTTCTTAAAGTAATTAAAGATAATAAACCTATTTCTGCGAAAGGAATTTACTTTAAGGGTGTTTTTTTAAATTCAACTATGGGTGAAGCTTATAAGATAAGCAAAGTGGAAGATATAATTTAAGGGAGTGATACCGTGAAGCGTAAAAATAAGGATGAATTTATACAGAGCACAATAAACGTATTTGTAAATAATGATTTCTTGATATTAGTAAATTTTAAATCTATAAATGCTAATGATTCATTAACTCTGAGGAATAGCCTGAAGTCTATAGCAGGTGGGGTATTAGTAGTTAAAAACACTCTAGCGCGCTTGGCTTTGGAAAGGACTGGTAAATTTTCTTATTTATCAGGCAAATTTTCTGGTTCTGTTGCTATTATATACTCTAGTGGCATAGTAGAAGCTACAAAGTTAATAGTTGATTTTATTAATGCTAACAAAGAAAAAATGTCTGTGATTTGCGCAGCTCATATAAATGAATTATTAACAGTGGAAGATGTTAATAAACTAGCTAAGTTGCCTTCTTTGGATGAGTTGCGTGTTAAAATTATGCGTTTAATATCTTATGATATTCCTGCTCGATTGGCGTTGTCTATTAATTCATCTTCTATGAGGCTTATGAGAGTTTTGGATTATTATAGTTCTAAAAAATAAATTTGTTGTTAAGTAAGGTGGTAATTATGAGTAATGTAACAAGTGATTTGGTTGATAAAATATTATCTTTAAACCTATTAGAGGCTTCTGAACTTGTAAAAGTTCTAGAAGAGAAAATAGGGGTGCCTGCTGGTTCTTTTCTTGGTGGGGCTGTTGGTGCTGGGGCGCCTATTAGTGATAATGCTGCTGCTCCTGCTGCTCAAGAAAAAGCTGAGTATAAAGTTGTGATTAAAGAAATTGATGCGAATAAAAAAATAGGAGTTATTAAAGCTGTGAGAGAAGTTAATTCTACATTGGGTTTAAAAGAAGCAAAAGAGTTGGTTGAATCTTTACCTAAAGATTTAACTGCTAATGTTCCTAAAGACGAAGCAGAAAAAATCAAGCAAAAACTTATTGAAGCAGGAGCAACTAAAGTGGAGCTTGAATAATATTTAATGTATTAATTTTATATTGATATAGCTCTTTTAATTAGTTTGGGGTATTTTAATGGTTGATTCTTCTTATATGTACGCTTCTGATGCTTTTGTTCCTAGAGTTTCTTATTCTAGGTCGATTGATTTAAAAGATTCTTTATTGGATTTGGTTAAGGTTCAAAAAGAATCGTATGATTCATTTGCTCCTAAGAATAAGGGTAATGAAAGACTTGAAGTTATCTTTCATACAATCTTTCCAATAAATGATCCTTTGCGTAGGGCTACTATTGAGTTTATAAGTTGTAGGGTAGATGATCCTAAGTATGATGAATCTGAGTGTATAAAGCGTGGTGTAACTTTTTCTGCTCAGGTTATTGCTTCTATACGTCTTGTTGTTATGCAGGATGGTATTTCTCTTGATGAATATAAATCGATTAAAGAGAGTGGAGATGATTCTAAACTTGCAACCGTTGTAAAATCTATAGAAGAGCAGGAAGTCCACTTTTGTGGGTTGCCTATGATGACTGATAAGGGCACTTTCATCATTAATGGTGTAGAAAAAGTTATTGTCTCACAAATGCATAGGTCTCCTGGTGTATTTTTTGATAGCGATAAGGGAAAAACTTACAATTCTGGTAAATTGATCTATTCTGCTAGAATTATTCCTTATAGGGGTTCTTGGCTTGATATTGAATTTGATGTTAAAGACCATTTGTATTTTCGTATTGATAGAAAAAGAAAATTGCCAATCTCAGTTTTGTTAAAGGCGTTAGGTCTATCAAATAATGATATACTCGATAGATTTTATGAGAAAATAAAGTATGTAAAACATAAAGATGGTTGGAAAGTGCCTTTTGTTCCTGATAAATTTAAAGGAGTGAGGTTGCCTTTCGACTTAATGGATATTGAAGGTAATGTGCTGCTTAAAGCTAACGTTCGTATCACCTCAAGACTAGCTAAAAAGCTATATGATAATGAATTGAAAGAGTATCTGGTTCCTTTTAATTCTATATGTGGTTTATTCCTCGCAGAAGATTTAATGGATAGTGCTAGCTCTACGAAAATTTTATCTGCTGGTGAATCTATAAAGCTGGAAGACATAAAGAAGCTTGAGTTATTGTCTATGGATGAAATATCAGTATTGAACATAGATAATGTATCTGTTGGACCTTATATATTAAATACGCTTTTCTTAGACGAAAACATGTCTTATCAGGATGCGCTATATGAAATATATAGAGTTTTGCGTCCTGGTGAAGTTCCTGTTTTAGAGATAGTAGAGGAGTTTTTCCGTAATCTTTTCTTCAGTCCGGAATATTATGATTTGTCTAACATTGGTAGGTTGAAGCTTAACTCTTACCTTGGATTAAATTATGATGAGGATTTAACTGTTTTAACGTATGAAGATATTATTGAAATTGTAAAAAAAATAGTATTGTTACGTGACGGTCAAGGATCTGTAGATGATATTGATCATTTAGGAAACAGAAGAGTAAGATCAGTTGGAGAGTTTATAGAAAATCAATTTAGAACTGGGTTGTTGAAATTGGAACGCGCAATAGTTGATTCTATGTCCACTTCTAGTTTAGATAAAGTTTCTCCATCTGATTTTATTAATCCAAAAGTGTTAACTAATGTCTTAAGAGATTTCTTCAATTCTTCTCAATTATCTCAATTTATGGATCAGACTAATCCGTTATCTGAAATAACACATAAAAGAAGGTTGTCCGCGTTAGGTCCTGGCGGTTTAACAAGAGAACGGGCAGGATTTGAAGTGCGTGATGTTCATCCAACTCATTATGGAAGAATTTGCCCTATTGAGACTCCTGAAGGGCAAAATATAGGGTTAATCAACAGTTTAGCTATATACGCGCGTATTAATAAATATGGTTTCATTGAAAGTCCTTATAGAAAAGTAGTTAATAGGGTTGTTACTGATCAAATTGAGTATCTGTCTGCCATAGATGAAGGTTTATATTATATAGCTGATACCAGCGCAAAGCTCGATGAAAATAATTGCTTTGTTGATGATATGCTATACTGTAGATATGCTAGTAGTTTCATTATGGTAAGTAGTGATCAGGTGAGTTACATTGACGTATCTCCTAAGCAGGTAATATCAGTTGCGGCTTCCTTGATTCCATTTTTAGAAAATGATGATGCTAATAGAGCATTAATGGGCTCAAATATGCAACGTCAGGCCGTACCTTTATTGAAGCCTACCGCTCCTCTGGTTGCTACTGGTATGGAGTCTTTTGTAGCTTCTGGCTCTGGTGCTGTAGTTTTAGCAAAACGCGATGGCATAGTTGATAGTTCTGATAGTAACTCTATAGTTATACGTGCTTTTGATAAAGAAAGGGTTAACTACTTGGACGTAGATATTTATCATCTAAGGAAATTTCAGCGTTCTAACCATAATACTTGTATTAATCAAAGACCGCTAGTGTGCGTAGGTGATTATGTTAAAAAGGGCGATGTAATAGCTGATGGTCCTGCAATTAACAGTGGTGAGTTGGCGCTTGGTAAAAATTTGCTAGTCGCTTTTATGTCTTGGCAAGGTTATAATTTTGAAGACTCTATTATTATTTCTAGTGAAGTTGTTAAAAAAGATCTCTTTACTTCTATTCATATAGAAGAATTTGACTGTGTTGTACATGATACCCCTTTAGGATCAGAAAAAATAACTCGTGCTATACCTGGTGTTAATGAAGAAAATCTATATCACTTAGATGATAGTGGTATAGTGAAAATTGGTACAAGAGTTGGTCCAGGATATATTCTGGTAGGTAAAGTTACACCTAAACCTTCTCTTTCATTGCCTCCTGAAACGAAGTTATTAATGACAATTTTTGGTGAAAAGTCATTCGATTGTGCGGATTCCTCTTTATATACATCTCCAGATGTTGAAGGGACAGTAATTGATGTACAAGTCTTTACACGCAGAGGGGTTGAAGAAAATGAAAGGGCATTACTCATCAAACAAAAAGAGGTAAATGACTTTGAGGAAGAGCGAGATTATATAATCAATGTTACTAGTGAATATTTCTATGATGAACTGAAGAAACTTCTTATTAATTCTGGTTCTCAAGATCGAGAAAAATTTGACTCTATTGAACGTGAGCAATGGTGGGGTATAGGATTAAAAAACCAATCCATTTCTGAGCAAGTTAAGAGCTTAAAAAAAGATTTTGATGAAAAAGTATCACATGCAATAGCACAGTTTAAGCGAAAAGTAGAAAAATTACATGAAGGTTATGACCTGCCTCAAGGTGTGTCGATATCAGTAAAAGTTTTCATTGCTGTGAAACATAGTCTGCAACCAGGGGATAAAATGGCTGGTAGACATGGGAATAAAGGTGTGATCTCTCGAGTTGTGCCAGTGGAAGATATGCCTTATTTGGAAGATGGTACTCCTGTTGATATTATTCTTAACCCTCTTGGTGTTCCTTCACGAATGAATGTAGGGCAAATACTGGAAACGCATGTAGGTTGGGCTTGTAGAAAATTAGGGGAAAGGGTAAGTAATATTCTCGATGAGATCAATAAAATCAAAAGTGCTTTTTGCAAGGGAATTAGGTCCCTTAACGATAATAATTTTACACAATTTGCAGTAGCATACCTTGACAATAAAAAAATTGAAAATATTGATGATGATGAAATAATGGCTTCTGTTTTAAATACACCTAATAAAAATCCACTAAATGACGAGTTGAATGCGTTAGTAGAGAACTATTTGAACTCTTGTAAAAGTTCATACAGCAATTTACGTAATTTCCTGATTGAGGTTTATAGCTATGGTAGTAACGTATCTATCTGTAATGATATTCGTAATATTAGTGATAATAATCTCATTGAATTTGCACGTAAATTATGTGATGGCGTTCCTGTTGCTGCACCTGTATTTGAAGGTCCAAAAGATGAACAAATAGCAAAATTATTTGAACTTGCTGGTTTGGATAACTCTGGACAAGCTGTATTATATGACGGTTGCAGTGGTGAAAAATTCGACCGCAAGGTTACAGTTGGTTACATGTACATGCTTAAGTTGCACCACTTGGTTGATGGTAAAATTCATGCGCGTTCAGTAGGGCCTTATAGTTTGGTTACTCAACAACCTCTAGGAGGAAAATCTCATTTTGGTGGTCAGCGTTTTGGTGAAATGGAATGTTGGGCATTACAAGCCTATGGTGCTGCTTATACTTTGCAGGAAATGTTAACTGTGAAGTCTGATGATATTAATGGTAGAGTTAAGATTTACGAATCGATAATAAAAGGTGACAGTAATTTTGAATGTGGAATTCCTGAATCCTTTAATGTGATGATAAAAGAACTACGTTCTTTATGTTTAAATGTAGATTTAAAGCAAAATGATGTAGTGATTGAAGATATATCTCACACTAACATTGCACAACCTTTTAATGAGGTTAGCATATCGATTGCTAGCCCTGAAAGTATTAAGCGTATATCTTGTGGTGAGATAGAAGATGTTTCAACTGCAAATTATCGTACGTTCAAAGTTGAGAAAGGTGGATTATTTTGCCCTAAGGTTTTTGGCCCTGTCAATGACGATGAATGTTTATGTGGAAAATACAAAAAAAGAAGACACAGAGGTCGCATATGTGAAAAATGCGGAGTAGAAGTTACATCTTCTAAAGTAAGAAGAGAAAGGATGGGTCATATAGAGCTTGCATCTCCTGTTGCTCATATATGGTTTTTGAAATCGCTTCCTTCAAGAATTGGAGCATTATTGGATATGTCTCTCAGAGATATTGAGAATATTTTATATAGCGATAATTATATCGTGATAGATCCTCTTGTTTCGCCTTTTGAAAAAGGTGAGATTATTAGTGAAAAAGCTTATAATGAAGCTAAAGATAGCTATGGGATCGATAGTTTTGTAGCTATGCAAGGTGTTGAAGCTATAAGAGAGTTGCTAACGCGCCTTGATTTACATGAAATTAGGAAGGATTTAAGACTAGAATTAGAGTCTGTTGCTTCTGAGATAAGAAGAAAGAAAATTATAAAGAGATTGCGTATTATTGAAAACTTCATTAAATCTGGAAATAGGCCTGAGTGGATGATACTTACAACTATACCTATTTTACCACCTGATTTGCGTCCTTTGGTATCGCTTGAAAGTGGTCGTCCTGCAGTTTCTGATCTGAATCATCATTATAGGACTATTATTAATAGAAATAACAGGTTGAAGAAATTGTTGAGCTTAAATCCTCCTGAGATTATGATTCGTAATGAAAAAAGGATGTTACAAGAAGCAGTTGATTCTCTTTTTGATAATAGTCGTCGTAATACTTTGGTAAACAAAGCTGGTGCTGTTGGATATAAAAAGTCCATTAGTGATATGTTAAAAGGAAAACAGGGTCGTTTTCGCCAGAACCTCTTAGGAAAAAGGGTAGACTACTCTGGACGTTCTGTAATAGTTGTTGGTCCAACTTTGAAACTAAATCAGTGTGGATTACCAAAAAGAATGGCTCTTGAACTATTCAAACCTTTTGTTTACTCAAAGCTTAAGATGTATGGTATGGCTCCAACTATTAAGTTTGCTAGTAAGTTGATAAGAGCAGAAAAACCAGAAGTTTGGGATATGCTTGAAGAGGTAATAAAAGAGCATCCTGTTTTGTTGAATAGAGCGCCTACGCTACATAGACTTGGTATTCAGGCTTTTGAGCCAATCCTTATTGAAGGCAAAGCAATACAGCTTCATCCGCTTGTCTGTACGGCGTTTAATGCTGATTTTGATGGTGACCAAATGGCAGTGCATGTGCCAATTTCATTGGAAGCTCAGCTTGAAGCTAGGGTGTTGATGATGTCCACTAATAACGTTTTAAGTCCTTCTAATGGCAGACCGATTATAGTTCCTAGTAAAGATATAGTACTTGGTATATATTATCTGACTTTACAAGAACCTAAGGAAGATAATTTACCATCTTTTGGTGCTTTTTGTGAAGTTGAGCATTCTTTGAGTGATGGTACTTTACATATTCATTCTAGTATAAAGTATAGGATGGAGTATATTAATAGCAGCGGTGAAACTCACTATAAAACTTTTTGTACAACTCCTGGCCGTTTAATATTATGGCAAATTTTTCCTAAGCATGAGAATCTAGGCTTCGATCTAATAAATCAGATATTAACAGTCAAGGAAATAACTAGTATAGTTGATTTAGTATATCGTAACTGTGGTCAAAGTGCTACAGTGGCATTTTCTGATAAATTAATGGTACTTGGCTTTGAGTATGCCACATTTTCTGGTGTTTCTTTTGGTCGTTGTGATCTGGTTATACCTGAAACTAAAGCTACACATGTTGATCACGCGAGGGGTGAAATTAAGAAATTCTCTATGCAATATCAAGATGGGCTAATAACTAGAAGTGAGAGGTATAACAAGGTTATAGATGAATGGTCTAAGTGTACGGATATGATAGCTAATGATATGTTAAAAGCAATATCTATATATGATGGAAATAGTAAGTACAACTCAGTGTATATGATGGTTAACTCTGGTGCAAGGGGTTCTACTTCACAGATGAAACAGCTAGCAGGAATGCGAGGGCTCATGACCAAACCTTCTGGTGAGATTATAGAAACACCTATAATTTCTAATTTCCGTGAAGGATTGAACGTATTTGAATACTTTAATTCTACTCACGGTGCGCGTAAAGGTTTAGCTGACACTGCGCTTAAAACTGCAAACTCTGGATACTTAACTCGTCGTTTAGTTGATGTGTCTCAAAATTGCATAGTTACAAAGCATGACTGTAAAACAAAAAATGGTCTTGTTGTGAGAGCTACAGTTGAAGGAAGTACTATAGTTGCATCTCTAGAGAGTGTTGTGCTGGGTAGAACATCTGCAAATGGTATATATAACCCAGTGACAAAAGAATTATTAGTAAAAACAGGGGAATTAATTGATGAGGATAAAGTAAAGCAAATCAGCATTGCAGGTCTTGATGCTGTAAAAATTAGATCGCCTTTAACTTGTGAAATAAGTCCTGGTGTGTGTTCTTTGTGTTATGGAAGAGACCTTGCAACTGGTAAAATTGTTTCAATAGGTGAAGCAGTTGGTGTTATAGCTGCTCAATCTGTTGGAGAGCCAGGTACTCAGTTAACGATGCGTACTTTCCATATAGGTGGGGTAATGACTAGAGGCGTTGAATCCTCAAATATTATAGCTTCTATTAGTGCTAAAATAAAGTTAAACAATAGTAATATAATTATAGATAGAAACGGAAATAAAATTGTGATAAGCCGTTCCTGTGAAGTCGTGTTGGTTGATAGCCTTGGTAGTGAGAAGTTGAAGCATAGTGTACCTTACGGTGCTAAACTTTATGTGGATCAGAGTGGGTCAGTAAAAATTGGCGATAAAGTTGCGGAATGGGATCCTTATACATTGCCTATTATCACGGAGAAGACTGGTACAGTGTCTTATCAGGACTTAAAAGATGGAATTTCGATCACTGAAGTGATGGATGAATCTACAGGAATATCAAGCAAAGTAGTAAAAGACTGGAAATTGCATTCTGGTGGAGCTAGTTTACGTCCTCGTATTGTGCTGCTTGACGATAATGGTGAAGTAATGACACTCGCAAGTGGCGTTGAAGCATGTTATTTTATACCAATTGGTGCAGTGCTCAATGTACAAAATGGCCAGAAGGTTCATGCAGGTGATGTTATTACAAGAACACCAAGAGAGTCAGTTAAAACTCGTGATATTACTGGTGGTTTACCGAGGGTTATAGAGTTATTTGAAGCACGTCGTCCTAAAGAGCATGCTATTGTTAGTGAGATAGATGGCTATGTAGCGTTTTCTGAAAAAGACCGTAGAGGAAAACGCAGTATATTAATTAAACCTGTAGATGAACAAATTTCTCCAGTTGAATATTTGGTATCAAGAAGTAAGCATGTAATAGTCAATGAAGGTGATTTTGTACGTAAAGGTGATCTATTGATGGATGGTGACCCTGATCTCCATGATATTTTACGTGTGCTTGGGTTAGAAGCTTTAGCGCACTATATGATTTCTGAAATACAGCAAGTTTATAGATTGCAGGGTGTTCGTATAGACAACAAGCATTTAGAGGTGATCTTAAAACAAATGCTACAAAAAGTGGAAATTACTGATCCTGGTGATACTATGTACTTGGTTGGCGAAAGCATTGACAAGCTGGAAGTTGATAGGGAAAATGATGCTATGAGTAACTCTGGCAAACGGCCTGCTCATTATCTTCCTATTCTGCAGGGGATTACTAGGGCAAGTCTTGAAACTAGCTCCTTTATTTCTGCTGCTTCTTTCCAAGAGACAACAAAAGTACTTACAGAAGCAGCATTCTGCGGGAAGAGTGATCCTTTAAGTGGATTAAAAGAAAATGTTATAGTAGGAAGATTAATTCCTGCTGGTACAGGTTTGATTATGAATAAGATCAGAGCACTTTCACTTTGTGATAATATAGATAAATATGAAAAATATTTTGATATTGAAACTTATGACGAGAAATGGTTTATGGATAATAATTGTCATTTACACTCTGGTGAGGAAGAGAGCATAGTGGCATATGATCAGTCGAATTGAGTACAGCTAGTGTGTCTCTTGACCAAAAAAGCCAATAATATTTTCTTTCACTTCTGTGCTATCTGTCATGTTATTTACTCTCATGCGAAATTCAGATGAGCTTTGAAGCCCGCTACTGTACCAACCTATGTGTTTGCAGGCCATCTTTATTCCTGTGTCATTTCCATAGTACTCAAGAATATTGTCGTAATGCTCGAGTATGATGCTTAATCTCTCTGAATCTGTTGGCTCAGAAGTTTCACTTCCACTGAGAAAGTTCATTGCTTGATTAATCAGCCAAGGTTTACCGTAGGCACCACGACCTATCATCACTCCGTCTGCTCCAGATTCTTTGAGAGCATTCTGAATATCATTTAAATTTTTAATATCGCCATTTACTATAACTGGAATTTTCACTTGCTCTTTAACATTTCTAACGAATTTCCAATCTGCTTGGCCGTTATAGAGCTGTGCCCTCGTTCTTCCATGCACAGTGATCATTTTTGCTCCTAAGTCTTCGGCAATTTTCGCAAGCCTCGGTGCATTGCGATTTTCATCGTTCCATCCAGTGCGCATTTTCACCGTAACTGGCACATTCACTGCTTTGACCACGGCCTCAATTATCTCAGCGGCTTTTTTCTCATCGCGCATTAGTGCTGATCCTGCATAACCGTTTACAACTTTTTTAACAGGACAACCGAAATTTATATCTATTATTTTTGCACCCATATCCTCATTGAGCTTTGCAGCCTCTGCCATTACATCCGGCTCGCATCCAGCAAGCTGCACAGCAGTTAATTCATCGACTTTTGCTTTTTGCAGACTCTGGCGAGTTTGCATAATCATGGCTCTGCTTGCAATCATTTCTGAAACTAACAAACTTGCACCTAGCTTCTTTACAATACTTCTAAACGGATAATCAGTTACCCCTGACATTGGAGCTAAAATAACTGAAGAATCAATCGTCAAACTTCCTATTTGGAGGGGCATAAGGTTAATGGTAATCCTTCATTGTAAACTATATAGCAACCTGAGCTGTATTCTGCACCCTTGAGGTAAGAGAGGTGTCCGTTCCTGGTGGAAGATCGCATAAAAGCCCTTTTTCTAGATCTTCCTTCCATTTTTCATCTTCCATAAGCGCTTTTATAAACTCTCTTCTTTTCTTTTGCAATTGTTCTGGATTAGGCTTGTATTCCGATAACTCTGCGTCAATTTCATCAAATGATTTACCTTCGTTGAGCATTTGCGTAATCCTATGAGCGTTTTCCAATGCAAATATTCCACAATTATGTCCATCGCTTTGTTGTTTGGCTCAGGAGCTTCTTATATTACAGTTCTCTATTTCCAAAACTGCTTCCAGTGCGCTCACTATATTATCAGTATTTATTGGGACATTAATTAATTCATTTTTCTTGTCCCGACACGTTTGTGCTGTTTTTTTGGACATCTTGACCCATTTCTTTTTTTTCTTGTACATTTAACTCACTGGCTTGGTTAGTAAGAGGTGCAAATAACTTGTCTTTAATTTCATTTGCAAGTTTTATGCTACTACGTTTACTACCAGGACTTGATAAATTAGTGCTAAAAGAATCGCAATAATAAGCTCTAAATTGTTTATTATCCGAGTTATATGCAACAACTAGCGTTACCCAATGATTACCACCCAAATTAATAACTGAAGTAAATATCCTTTTCGAACTCTCTCGTTCTGCTTTATTTTTATATTCTCTCAACCTTTCACTCAAGGTTTCAAGATTACTAGGAATACAGAAGAATACACCATCCGTAAAACCTTCTGAATACTTATATTTAATTCTTGCAATATTAGCAATATCATGTTGCTGCAACCAGTAAGCGTAATTCTTTCTATTTGTTTGATGCACAAGAGTGTCCAAATTTTCATGAAACTCTTTACCACCCAAACCACTATCCAAAGAGCTTCTACGACTACTGTTCCCTGAATCGGGTTCACTGCCTGGTACAATACCACTATCTCCATCTTGAGTTTTTTGCTCACCTTGACCTGCTCCTTTTCCATTAATATAGTTCTTTGCTAAGTAAAATAAAGGTTCAACAACCATTTTGTATGCTACTGTAAGAATTATTCCCATTAAAACCCAAACTACGGGGTTAGAGATGAGCATAGCAAGTGGAAAGGTCAATAGAGGGAATCCTATTATCAACCCCAAATAGCCAACAGCAAATGTGGCTGCTAGGCATACACAAGTAGCGTAGATAACGAATTTTCCACCAGCAAAGTAAGTGCTCTCTTTAAATTGATTATATTTTTTTATGATGCCCGACATACTATATCCTATGAACGCTAAGTTAATTAAATTTTAACAAATTCTAACAAAAAAAATCAACCATAATAATTTTAGTAGTATGAGAAAATATTGAATATTAAGAGCTTTTGAAGTACAGTAATAATGTTAGTAATAGCACAATATATGCACGATATAGAATATATACGCAAAAACCCTGAAGGATTTGAAAAGGCAATGAAAAGCAGGGGGATAAGAGAGTTTACTGCAAAAGAGGTATTAGAAATTGATCACGAGAAAAGGTCATTAACCACTAAATTGCAAGATTTAAATAGGCAGCGCAATGAAATCACAGAGGAAATAAAGAAGCTTAAAATGAGCAAGAGCCCTTGTGAAGAGCAAATAGAGTTGTCAAAAGACATCACGAATGAGATAGAGGCAATTAGCTTAAAGGAACAAGCAGAAAAGGATAAGTTAGTGAATGTTTTATCTAACTTGCCGAATATTCCTGCGCAAGATGTGCCAATAGGCGCAGATGAGAACTCTAATTTAGAGGTGAGAAGATATGGAGGAAAAAGACAGTTTGATTTTGTACCAGAATCTCATTATGAACTCGGAGAAAAATTAGGTTTAATGGACTTCGAACAAGCGGCGAAAATTTCCGGATCAAGATTTGCGATATTAAAAGGACAGTTAGCTAAGCTTGGACGAGCGCTAATAAATTTTATGCTTGAAATGCATGTTAATGAATTTGGCTATACTGAGGTGTACCACCCAGCTTTGGTGAAAAACGAAGCTATGTATAATGTTGGTCAGCTACCGAAATTTTCTGACGATTCGTATTTAACTACTGACGAATTGAGGTTGATTCCCACAAGTGAAGTGTTTTTAACAAATTTGGTTGCTGATAAAATAGTAGAGGAAAAAGAACTGCCTATTCGTTTTACTGCGTATTCAGAGTGTTTTCGTAAAGAAGCAGGCAGCGCAGGGCGAGACACGAGAGGCATGATAAGGCAACACCAATTTGGTAAAGTGGAGTTGGTGAGTATTACAACTGAAGACCAATCAAATGATGAACTTGAGCGCATGACGAATGTTGTTGAAGAGATATTAAAAAAACTAGAATTACCGTATAGAGTAATGCTACTGTGTAGTGGTGATATGGGTTTTGCTGCACAAAGGACTTATGATATAGAGGTATGTTTACCTGAGCAAAATAAATATAGAGAAATATCAAGCTGCTCAAATTGTGGTGCATTTCAAGCAAGAAGGATGAACGCTAAATACTCTTCAGAAACTGATAAAAAGATAAAAAAATATGTTCACACTTTAAACGGCTCAGCTTTAGCTATAGGAAGAACGATTGTTGCCATAATGGAGAATTATCAAAATTCTGACGGGTCGATTGCAATACCAAACGTGTTGCAAAAATACATGAGTAATGATACTGTTATAAGCAAATAATAATTTCGACATATAGAAAAGCGAGGAAATAAAGATGAAGGTTCTGGTTATAGGTTCTGGTGGACGTGAGCACGCTCTACTTTGGGCTCTAAAAAAATCTCCTATCTTGACTGAGTTATATGTAACTCCTGGTCGCCAAGCTATGAAAGATCTTAGGACTCTTGTGGATGTAAATATTCAAAATTCAGTGGATGTTACACAATTTTGCAAGAGAGAAAATATAGAGTTGGTTGTTATTGGTCCAGAACAACCAATAATTGATGGGCTTGCTGATGATTTAGTTGCAGAGGGAATAAATGTTTTTGCTCCGAGTCAAGCAACTGCAAAACTTGAGGGATCAAAGTCTTTCACCAAAGGACTATGCAAGCGATATGGCATACCAACTGCCAAGTACGAGTGTTTTGTTGATGAAGGATTAGCTAAAGATTTTGTACGTAGCAATAAAATAAAGTTTCCACTTGTAGTGAAAGCAAATGGAATTGCGGCAGGGAAAGGCGTGATGATATGTTGCGCAGAAAACGAAGCTTTTTCAGCAATAGATTCAATGCTAGTGGAGAAAGAATTTGGTGAATCAGGTGAAGAAATAATCATAGAAGAATTTTTAATTGGAGAAGAAGTAAGCTTTTTTGCTCTTGTTGATGGGCTGAAAGTAGTAACTCTTGGGTGCGCAAAAGATTATAAGAGAGTGAATGAAAATAATGAAGGCCAAAATACTGGAGGTATGGGATCGTACTCATCACCTTCAATTATAAGTAAGGACATGGAGCAAAAAATCATCCAAAAAATAATATACCCTACAGCTCAAGCATTGGTTAACATGGGTACGCCTTATAAGGGAGTACTCTTTGCTGGTTTAATGATTTGCAGAGATGGCCCAAAACTTCTCGAGTATAACGTTAGATTCGGTGATCCAGAAACGCAATCTATATTACCTAGATTTGATTCAAATTGCGATTTGTTAAAATTGATGTTGTCAGTTGCAGAAGGAAAGTTAAATGTCAAAATGGTGGAACTTAACAACAAATCTACAGTTTGTGTAGTTGTTGCAAGTAAAGGCTATCCGGGTGATTATCAAAAGGGAGAAGTAATTAAGGGATTAGATAAAATTGAAAGCATTCCTGGTATATTGGTATTTCACGCTGGTACTAAATTAGATGAGAGTGGTAATTGGGTTTCAGATGGCGGAAGAGTGCTAAATATAGTAGCAGAAGGGAGCACTATAGAGGAAGCCAAAAGTAAGGTGTACTCAGCATTAAATTTTTTAGAATGGCCAGGGGGCTTCTTCAGATACGATATTGGTAGTTAATGTTAGCTGTCGGTTAGCAGGTAGCTCACAGAAATGCAAAACTTACTTGACAAACTCCGCCAGGCCCCTTATTGTAGTACTAAGGGTATTTATGACTCATTGTTTTTGACCTGCAGGCTCAATGACAAAATTCAGTAAAAAACTTAGGGTATTTTTTGGCGGATTACATAAAATTATAGCGGCTGCATGTCTTTTAAATTTTTTCTACATTCAGCCAAATCGCGCTTATTTTAAGCGTTAGCACATTATTACAGCGCCAATTTAAATTATTATAGGGTCAAAACTCGCACTACGGGGTTTCTTTTGCTTTTTTTTCGTTTGGTAAGTTTCTTAAATATTTATAGCTAAACGACAACCGTCATCCCTGTAAAGGTCAAGTATCCCGCTACGTGTTAGCGGGATCTATGCTAAGAGATACCGCGAATGAATCGGGTATGACGGTTAAGTAGGGTGTCATTCCAGTCTGGAATCCAGTTTCCCATATAATCCATCGGAAATGTTGTAACCACTTTCTATGCTAGTTTGCTTGTGAGCAAGCAAACTTTCCTGGATCCCAGACTGGAATGACATCATAGGGGCGCTGGGATGACACCGTCATAAAGTGAAACTAGATTGTATCTTATCGGTAAAAAAGAAGAGCTATTTTAGGAAGTTTTTATAGGGCTAAAACTAAAGAAAACTTGCATATAAGTTCATCAAGTGTAAAATTAGAGTTGTTTTAAAAGAATAGGTCAATTATGAATCTTGTAACAAAATCTGCTATCGATTTTACTGCTTCAGCTGTTCTCTCTGACGGAGAAATTGTTGATGATTTCTGTCTGAGTAAGCACATAAAAAATAAGTATGCTGTCCTTTTTTTCTATCCACTTGATTTTACTTTTGTTTGCCCAACTGAATTGATATCGCTCAATAATAGAATAAATGAGTTTGCAAAGCGTGGTATTGAAGTGATAGGAATAAGTGTAGATTCAAAATTTTCACATTATAAATGGCGAAACACTCCAGTTAATGATGGTGGTATTGGAGAGGTTAGCTACACTTTAGTGTCTGATATCAAAAAGTCTATATCAAGAGACTATGGGGTCTTATATGATGACTCAATTGCGCTGAGAGCAACTGTTGTTATTGATGATAAATTTATTGTACGTCATCAATCGATAAACGATTTGCCTTTAGGGCGTAATATCGATGAATTCGTTAGAATCATTGATGCAATTAAACATAATGAGGAGCATGGTGAAGTATGTCCAGCAGGGTGGAAGAAAGGTAAGCCAGCAATGCAGGCAAGCGATGAAGGAGTAGCTGATTATCTAAACTCATACAGTGAAGAATTATAGATTTAGTACAAAAGTTCTTATTATTGGATCTGGAGCAGCGGGTTATGCTGCTGCTATATATTCAGCACGTGCAAACTTAGAGCCAATTGTAGTAACGGGAATGCAGCCTGGTGGTCAGCTTACAATTACTACAGATGTTGAAAACTATCCTGGTTTTGTTTCAATACAGGGTCCAGAACTAATGGAGCAAATGAGGTTGCATGCAGAACAGGTTGGAGCAAAAATAATAGATGATGAGATAAAAAGCGTTGAACAACTTGAGGATTCTAATGAGTATAGGTTTAGATCTTCTGGTAATACTAATGACTACTATTCAGATGCAATTATAATTGCATCTGGTGCGCAAGCGAAGTGGCTTGGTTTGGAGAGTGAAAAGGAATTTCAAGGTTACGGAGTTTCGGCTTGTGCAACTTGTGATGGTGCATTTTTTAGGAATAAAGTTGTAGCCGTGATTGGTGGTGGAAATACCGCTGTTGAAGAAGCAATATTTTTAACTCGATTTGCCAAAGAAGTGATATTAATACACAGGCGTGATAAATTGAGAGCGGAAAAGGTAATGCAAGATAGGCTCTTTAAAAATGATAAAATAAAAGTAATGTGGAACCATACCGTAGAGCAGATTCTTGGAGAAGAAAATCCGAAAAAAGTTACTGGTATTATAATTAAATCAACGGAAGTTCAAGAATTGAAAGTCGATGGAGTGTTCATTGCAATCGGGCACGCACCAAATACTGGTATTTTTAAAGGTTTTGTTGAAATGGATGAGCAGGGTTATATAATTACGAAACCTGGAACAACTTTAACTAGTAAAGCAGGGGTGTTTGCTGCAGGTGATGTTCAAGATAAGGTGTATCGCCAAGCAGTAGTTGCAGCAGGAACAGGGTGCATGGCTGCACTTGATGCAGAGAAGTTTTTAGAGTCGTAGTTAATTCTAGGATTTTGAATAAATTGCTTGCAATTTTCCTTTTTTCTCCATAATTATGTTAGTAAATCATTAATAAAGAGGGTTTAGTATGCATTATGGAAACGGTGTAGCATATTATGGAGCTTATGGAGGTGGTGATAATACGGCATCGCAAGCTCGAAATCCGACAACTTCAAGACAGCTAAGTGAATCAACAAAACAGTTATTTAAAGCTATTGATAATAAAAACCTAGAAGTTTTTAAACAAGCTATAGCAGAAGGTGCGAATGTTAATGCATTTGATGCGGGATATACACCACTAATGACTATTATCGTGAATGGTGATAACAGCCCTATATGCTTAAAAATGATGATATTGCTTTTACAACATCAAAGTTAAAATATTAATGCTCAAGAAACTAAAGAACGTAATATAGCTCTACATCTAGCCTTTCGCATGGAAAATAAGAATTTTATACGGATGTTACTTAGACATCCTAAATTAGATCTAGACATTAGAAATTATTATGGGAGAAACAAAAGTGACACTCCTAAAGAATATATTGAAAAAATAGGGCAAATACAAAAAAGGGACTTTTCGCATCTTACAATGGAAATAATGGAAGCCCAAAGAGGAAAAGCATTTTTAGAGTCTTTTTTAGATTCTTCAAGCATGTGGGTAACACAAATGTTATTGGATCAAGAGCCTAACCCTAATTGCTGGAAAAGAAACCAAAATGGAGAAATAGAAACACCACTTAGCTTAATTATCAAATCATGTTTACAAGGAATAACACAAGAAAACGAAGAAGTATTGACTAAACTTTTAAAACATAAAGACCTAGATTTTATTCAAATAAAGCCAATACGAGCTATAGAGCAAAATTCACGGTTGAAGAAAATAATTGAACAAGCTATTACAGAGCGATTAACTAATACTATTAATAGAAAAGATTTAGATGATGTAAAAAAATTAATAGAGGATAATTGTTTCATAAATCGTGCAATTGTTACTGCTGCATTGAGAGGTGCTAGTGAGCTAACTGAGTCCATTAAAAATTATCTAAATGAAAAATTCCCTACAAGTGCAGAGCAACCTGTAGCGGATACACATAATGTTCAACCAGAAATAAACGACGAATTCATTGCTAAAGAGTTGCAGCAGCTCGAAAACCTTAGAGATGAACTTGAAAAAACAAAAGCTCAATTTGTAGAGAAAGAGCAAGAGCTGGATAGGATTGTGCGTGAAAAAACGAGCGAAACTAGCAGAATTTTACAATTAGAAAGAGATTTAGCACAAGTAAGAGAAGAAAGAGATTTAGCACAAGTAAGAGAAGAAAGAGATTTAGCACAAGTAAGAGAAGAAAGAGATAGGCTTTCATCAGAAAATAGACTGCTCCGTACTAAAAGTCTGAGTAATAAAAACGAAAAATCCTCACAAGCAATTTCTCCTGGTAAAAAACAAAGCAACTATGCTTATGCATTTTTTATATTATCTGGAGCATTGACTGTTGGTGCATGTTTAGCAGTTTCATACGATTATCCAGTAATAGGTGCTTATCTTGCTGCAGGTGCATTGGTTTTTCTTTTAGTATGATGTTATTTATGTAAAGCGGGTAAACGAGATATAGGACCTGGTGGTACCACCGACAATCCTCAAGTTACAAGGGTTTTGATTTCTTCTCCAGGCCCTGCTGAAAATTTTTGTACATGTTAAAAACATCTTGATAATTGAGGTGAGTGTAAACCTGGGTGGTTTCCAGGCTTGAGTGGCCAAGCAGTTGTTGTATTGATCTTATGTCAATATCTTCCTGAAGCAAATGAGTAGCAAAACTATGACGGAATGCATGTGGAGATAAGATTTCTGGCAGATTTAATATTCTCCTTATTTTCTGCAAACGATTAGCCACATAAGTTCTTCCCAATTTTTTTCCTCTTACTCCCAAAAAAAGATATTGTGTTTCATTATTAATGCCAAGATAAGGACAGGCTTTTACATATTCCTGTATACACTTTTTTACTACCGGAAGAATGAATACCTGCCTTTGTTTATCTCCCTTACCTGTTACTATTAAACTTTCATTGTTAATATCACTAACCCCAAGGTTCAACGCTTCACTGATTCTTAAGCCTGTACCATATAGCAGGACGATAATTGCAATTTCTCTTTTGACCACCCAAGGTTCGCTCAAGTCAGATAATTTCATTTCTTTCACCAAAGTTTTTATATCAGGTATTGATAATGCTTTGGGCAGAGTTCTTCTCTGAATTGGCCTTGATAAGGAAAATACAGCTTCATTGTCTATATTGTAGTTGTTTTTTATGTACTTGAAGAAATTTCTGATTACTGACAATGCACGAGCGTTAGATCTTGCATTCACACCTCTTGCATAACGAGAGGTAAGCCAACTTCTTAACTCAGGTACGCTCAATTTTTCCAAAGTGCCGACATTTACTTCTCCACCAATGTGAGTATTTAGGAAACTTATAAGATTCTTCAAGTCCCTCATGTATGACTCTAAAGTGTTTGGTGAATAAGATCTGTTGCACCTCAGCCACTCATACCATTTTTCAATGATTGAACCGAGGTCCACAATTATTTTTTAAAGAAAGCATCGATGCACGCATCTCGAAAGGCTTCATTTATATCAGGATGAGAGTGACAAATTCTGTATATATCCTCTGCTGCTGCGCCATATGCCATTGCAACCCCTGCTTCGTTGATTAGCGTATCAGCGTATGCTCCTATGATATGCACACCTAGTATTGTATCTGCTCTGCTACAAGTCAGCACTTTCACGAATCCTTCAGCATCATCAGTGATTTTTGCTCTGCCGTTTGCAGCAAATTGACATTTACCAACTTTGTACTTATAGCCAGCATTTTTGAGTTCCTCTTCGGCTTTACCGATCGAAGAAACCGCAGGGTGAGTGTAAATGACAGATGGTATAATTTCATAATCAACGTGAGGTGACTGTCCTGCTATTATCTCTGCAACTGCCACTCCTTCTTCCTCTGCTTTATGAGCAAGCATTGCTCCACCAATCACATCACCAATAGCAAATATTCCTTTCACATTAGTTTCATATCTGTTGTTAACTTGAACGAAACCGCGATTATCTTTTTCTATTTTTTCATCAATACCAAGACCATCAGTACATGGTTTGCGTCCTGCTGCCACCAATACCTTATCCGCCTCTATAGTGTTTGTTTGATTATCTTTTACAGAGAAAACTTTCACACTCAAAGAGTTACTACTTTGTTTTATTCCCTCAACTTTAGTGCTAAGTAAAAATTTTATTCCTTGTTTTTGTAGACTAGAAAGTAGAGACTTACTTAATTCTCCATCCATTGCTGCAGCGATTCTGTCAAAAAATTCTACTACAGTGACTTCAGACCCTAGCCTCCTCCATACAGAAGACATTTCAAGCCCTATTGCCCCGGCTCCGATTACGACAAGTTTTTTTGGTACTTCAGTTAAAGACAATGCACCAGTTGATGAAATAATACTTTTCTCATCGATATTAATTCCTGGCAAAGAAATAACGTCAGAACCGGTTGTAATTACTATATTTTTTGTCTTCAGCACCTTATCTTCAACTGAAACTTCAAGATTACCTTGGTCAAAAGAAGTAATTTTCCCAAGTCCATTGATTTTAGTGATTTTGTGAAGGTTAAACAGATATTCTATACCTTTTCCAAGTTCCTGAACTCTGGCGTCCTTATAGCCTAGCATTTCTTTTAAATCGAAACTTGCATCCTTAATTTTTATGCCAAGCTTCGACAGATCATTTTTCGTGTGAGCATACTGATAGGAAGAATGAAGTAGTGCTTTGGAAGGTATGCACCCAACTCGCAAGCATGTACCACCAAAAATGCTATTTTTATCTATGCAGGCAACTTTCAATCCAAGTTTTGCAGCAGCGATAGCACACTTATAACCGCCTGGACCACCACCTATAACAATCAGGTCATAATCTATCATAAAGAACAAACCTATTTTCTAAAGAATAAACACCATTTCCCTCAGTTGTTACATATATTTTATCGTGAGTAAACACTGGAGTGTGAAACACATTACCAGGTACTTTGATTACCTTTCCTGCACTTTCAGATCCAGGAAAAGCAAGCATTGAACCTTTATTGCTTGTCACCCACAGTGTATGGGCATGCACAATTGGAGCAAACAATTGCGTATTTTCTATTAAATCAGATGCCCAGACTGTTTCTCCATTTTTTATATCCAGGCCGATTATTTTATTATCTTCAGTTACTATAAAAATTCTTCCGCCTTCTTTTTGTTTCTCTGCAGGAATAAGAGGACTATAATATGACTCAATGTCTGATATACTTTTTACTTGCAGTGACTTTGACCACAAAATATTTCCTGATTTCACGTCAATACCATAAATATAAGAATTGTTTGTAGCTATTAAAGTATCGCCAAGCACTCTCGGTGTAGTAGTTACATCTGTGAGCTGTGTATCCAAAAGGTTTGTAGCCAATTTTTGGCTCCACAATTTTTTACCGTCTTCATTAAAAGCTATTAACTCACCATTTGAAAATGGTGCTATTATTTTATCGTTAGAAATTGTTGGCGATATGGAATACAAACCTCGAACCTCATTGATACCGTTTTGATAAGCCCAAACGGAGCTGCCATCTTTTATATCAAACACGTACAGATAATTATCAATAGTCAATACTACCAATTTATTATTTATTACTGCTGCTTTCCCTCTTACTGGAGCTCTCAATTCTTTTTCCCACTCAATCTTGCCAGTTTTTGCATCTATTGCGTGTAAAGTGTTATCCACTATAAAGAAAACATTTTTTTCATAATGCGATAGGCTCATGTTACCAATTTTTTTCCTATGTGAGAGGTGTAATTTCCAATTCATAGCCTTTGAGTTATCAATATCAAAGGAATATAAAGCGCCGTGCTTGTCTGATAAAATAACGCTATCTTCTGTAAGCACTGGAGCTACATATCCTTGAGATAGTTTTTTATCCACTAGACTTATTCGCTCGCTTGCCATTGTGTAACTGCTACACAATAACATTATTATAACAATTATTACTTTCATTACTTAGTTGAGAACAAGATTTATTAATATACATACTAGAAATCTTAATCACAATGAAAATGTTCTTGTTGTACGTTGAAACATTGATTTATGGACAGAATATTATATTATTATGTAAAAACCATACTCTTAGAGGTAATACACCTCATCCACTATGCGGCAACGTGCATAGCTGTATGAACATTGAGATATAAAAGTAATTTATACCAAGAAGAAAGATGTCATCCAAGTAGCTTGACTACTTGGATCCAGATTGGATACTGAGTTGGTGAGTATAAAAGTATAGCTAACGCGAGCTCTGCGTCATACCGCGATTCATTCGCGGTATCTCATCCGCTAACAAGCAGCGGGATGACAGCAATCCTACATCATACCGCCGCGGTATCTCTAGATCCCGCTAACACGTAGCGGGATGAAGGTTTTCAGGGTAGCTGTCATCCCAGTGCCCTGACTACTTGGATCCAGAAAACTTAACTTTAAATAAGTGGCTGCATAATAAAGACTAGATTCCAGCGTCACGCGCTGGAATGACACCATTTTCGGTCTCTTAAATTGCTTTAGCTACAAACATTAAGAAATTTACCAAGCGGAAAAAAAGGCAAAAGAAGCCCCGTGGTGCGAGTTTTGACTCTATATTACTGTAAGTGGCTCTGTAATAATGTGCTAACGCTTAAAATAAGCGCGATTTGGCTGAATGTAGAAAAAATTTAAAAGACATGCAGCCGCTATAATTTTATGTAATCCGCCAAAAAATACCCTAAGTTTTTTACTGAATTTTGTCATTGAGCCTGCAGGTCAAAAACAAGTTTTGATTCATAAATACCCTTAATGCCATGATAAGGGGGCTGACGAAATTTGTCAAGTAAGTTTTTTCGTTTCTATTCCCAATAAAAGTTCGTCATATGGTTGTGCAAGAAGTCTAATTGGTATAACCATGCATGAATGCTATTTTCGGCAAAATCTCTTACAATGCTCAAAAGCAGAAAAACAAAAACTTGATTTTCGCAGCTAAATAGTGGACCATTAAAAGCACGCATAAATATCTACAATGAAAGAAAAAACTTTCACAATCATCGATGGCTATGGTTTTCTTTTCAGAGCTTACTATGTACTACCTCACTTAATTACCACAACAGGAATGCCAATAGGTGGTGTATATGGCTTTCTGAATATGGTTCTTAAGTACATTGCCCATTCGGACTACTTAACTATAGCACTTGATGCAGGAAAAAAGAATTTTAGGCACAATTTATATCCTGAATACAAAGCAAACAGAGTAACGCCTCCTGAGGATCTAATTCCACAGTTCACCATACTGAGGGAAGCGGTAGAAGCTTTTAACCTCAGCTATGAAGAAATTGAAGGTTATGAAGCAGATGACATAATCGCAACACTAGCTGCAAAATACGCCAACCACCAAGACTTTAAAGTGGTAGTCGTTTCATCAGATAAAGATTTATTTCAACTCTTGAACCACAATATTTTAATATTCGACCCCATTAAAAATATATACATAGATGAAAAACAAGTAATAGAAAAATTTGGTGTAAAGTCACATAAGCTTCTTGATTTATTTTCTCTAACTGGTGATGCATCTGACAACATTCCAGGCGTTCCGGGAATAGGTCCGAAGACTGCAGCTAAATTACTAGATGAATTTGATTCATTGAATAATATTATAGAGAACATTGATAATATCGAGCAAACGAGGATTCGTAATATTCTTGCTGAACATAAGGAAAAAGCGCTAATTTCAAGAGAACTTTTATCACTATGCGAAAAAGTAGACCTTCAACATAATATTGCAAAATGTGAAGTTCGCCCTCCAAATATGGAAAAACTATTATCCTTTTTAAAGAAGTATGAATTCAATTCCTTAATAGGTAAAATAGAAAAGCTTTTTTCCTATAATGGATCTAGCACAAAAGAGAAAATAGAATATAGTAGTGAAGAGTTAGAGAAATTTTTGGAGCATTGTAGATATGAAGGCAAAATTGCAATTCATTACCACCTTGAAAACAATGTATTAAGTCTATCTTATAGCGAAAGTAATATTTTTTGTATAGAGCAAGATAGCATACAAAATGCACTCATTACAATCAACTCAACTTTACTCTCAAATGGGGTGCTTAAAATAATACATAACATTAAAGAGATGAGGAAAATCTTCCCTGCAGTGGAGAAGATGCTAGATTCAGTTGATGATTTGATGATAATGTCGTATAGCTTGGATACAGGAAAACATGATCACAGTATTCCAAACATAGTTGCGCATAATTTGAGTGAAAATGTAGAAATTTTCTCGGCAAAAACTTTAATAGCAATTCATGAAAAGCTAAAGCAAAGGTTATTTCAGGAAAAATTGTTCACAATTTACGAGCGCTTCGATAAGCCACTTATGAAAGTAATATTTGATATGGAGAAAAATGGAATATTGCTGAACATACAAAAATTACAGGAGCTGTCCGATAAATTTCAGCAGGTAATTGCCGTGCTTGAAGATGAGATATATAACTTAGCAGAGGAAAGATTTAATATTGCTTCGCCAAAGCAATTAAGTGATGTTTTATTTAATAAAATGGGGCTTAATAAAAAGAAAAAGTCAAAATCTGGATCGTATAGCACCAATTATGAAGTTCTAGAGGCACTCGAAGAAGAAGGGGTAGAAATTGCAGGTAAAATTTCAAGTTGGCGACATTTAAGTAAATTGAAGAGTACCTACACTGATGCATTAATAAAACAGGTTGATCCGCTCGATGATAGAATACACACAAGCTTTTCAATAACTGCAACTGCAACTGGAAGGCTGAGCTCCAGCAATCCTAATTTACAGAATATTCCTATCAGAAGCGAAGAGGGAAATCTTATCAGACAAGCATTTATTGTGCCAAAAGGGTGCAAGATAATCTCTGCTGACTATTCGCAAATAGAATTGAGGCTCCTGGCACACGTTGCAAACGTTGCAGCATTTAAAGAAGCTTTTGCAAACGGACAAGATATTCACGATATCACCGCTAGGCAAGTTTTTGGAGTGCAAGAAATAGATGAGCAATTAAGACGCAAAGCAAAATCCATTAATTTTGGAATTATATATGGAATCAGCCCGTTTGGCCTTGCAAAACGGCTTGGAATTACCATTGCGGAAGCTGCTGAATACATTAATTACTATTTTTCCTGTTACCCAGAAATAAAGGCCTATATGGAAAAAGCAGTGTCTATCGCAAGATTGCATGGTTATGTAGAAACTTTATTTGGCAGAAGATGCTTTGTAAGAGACATAAACAATACAATTCCTTATGTAAGACAATTTGCAGAAAGGGCAGCGATAAATGCACCACTGCAAGGAACTGCTGCTGATATAATAAAACGTGCGACGATTCAGCTTTTTGATCAGCTGAAGATAGGTAAAATAATCCTCCAGGTTCACGATGAACTACTGGTTGAAGTAGAGGACGAAAAGGTGCAAGAAACAGCAAAACTTATGAAAGACGTAATGGAAAATGCAATAGAAATTTCTATACCACTTGAAGTAGAAATAAAAATTGGCGACAACTGGGCTCTTAATTATGACTTAAACATGGCGGATTCTAAGAGTATAGATTATTTGAATTAATATGAAAAATATGCTACAATTAAAGTATAGTAAATGTGAGTAACTCAGTTATGACAAAAATATTAACTCCACAAACAAAGAATTTGGAACCTTCAAATCAGGTAACTAACAAAGATGAGAAAGTTTTTAAATTTAAAAACGAGGAGCACCAGTTAATCTATCGTGCTTTCTTAGATACTTTAGAAAATCCAGAAAAGCAAACGAAACAGGAGATAAGTAAGATACAAGAGAAACTGCAAGCAAAACTTTTAGAGCAGGAAACGCAGGAATTACAGAAAAATCTGAAGTCATTATATGAACGATTAGAGCGATTACAAAATGGAAATGAAAAGAAAATTTTTACTTTTATATCAAAAAATCATGAAGATATATTCAATAATATTAATCAAGAAGATATAAAGTTACTAAGTGAAGAAAACTTTTGTCAGCTTTTACTTTCCGTATTTGAAAAAATTAGAGAAAAAAATTTAGCTAGTGAAGAGAATTTAAAGAATGATAAAATAAAGCAAGAAGTAGCTGAATATGTAGCTGATATACGCGGTATAGAAGCTAAAGATTCATTCATAAAGCTTGCTGGGTGTCCGTTTGGAATAAAGATAGACAAAAAAAATATTTCCAGCTCTTTTATGAATGGGGTGAAAGAAAAAATACCATTCTTAGGTAAAGATAAAAAAGAAGAGGATGAACCACCACTCAGTGATGAAGAGATGGTAACAACGTTCTTACGTAAGATTTTTCTTCCTATTTCTTTTTCCATTGCTTCAATATTAATTTTTGGTCCTACTACACTCGCGATAGTTGCTGCCGTTATTGGTACAATATTCGCCATAAAAGGGGGAGTTGAGGTTCTTTTTTCAAATGACAAAGAAGGTACTTTATATAACCCTCATTCACGAGATAAAAAGAAAAAAGAAGGATGGGATGGGAAAATTCTTGATGGTATTAGTAAAATTTTAGGATCCAAAGTTAATAAAACTGGGCAGGGTAATCAACCTGCTGTAACAACTGAGGAGCAACTTACTCAAAAGAGTGAGCAGTCTACTGTGCTTGAACAAGTTACTTTAGATCAGCAAAAAACCACAGGGCAGCAACCAAGTAAGACTACCTAAGTTTGCCAATAAAGTGAGTTGTGTAAGAGGTCTACTATTATTCTATAACGCATACAACAGGAGTATGATCAGACGGATTTTCTAGCTTACGCAATCTATCATCTACGTAGCATGTTTCCAATTTATCTACAGCTTGTGGCGATAATAGCATATAATCTATTCGCATTCCTTGATTGTTTCTGAGTGAATTGCCTTGATAATGCCACCAAGTGAATTGTTGCAAATTGGGGTGGGATATTCTAAACGTGTCTTTAAACCCAAGATTCAAGATTGCTCTTAACTTCTCACGTTCTTTTATATGAAAGCACACTTGGCCATTCAATAAATTTGAATCAAAAACATCAATTTCATCCAGTGCAACATTATAATCGCCAGCTATAATAGTTAACTCTTCATTTTTCAACAAAGTGCTCATCCTTTCACATAGGTTATCAAAAAACTTGAGTTTATACTCAAACATATGAGAGTCTGGGCTTTGACCATTTGGAACGTATACACTTCCTACCCTTACCTTATGATAGGTGTGTTTTATCACACATTCTATATAACGTGCTTCTTGATGACTCTCTACAACATCAATTTTTAATTTTTCCAGTATCGGATATTTAGATAAAACACAAACGCCATTTCTTGCAACTTGTCCATAGATAGCATATTCATATCCTAACTTTTCTATCTCTACATAAGGAAATTGCTCTTCCATACATTTTATCTCTTGCAGCAAAACTATATCTATCTGACTGTCAACTATAAAACTACAAAGTTGGTTAACTCTTTTACGTATGGAGTTTACATTCCAAGTTGCAATCTTTAGCATCAACAATCCTTATTAATTATATCAATTAAACTCTCCCCAGTAGGCAACCTCGATGTTATAATTTTTTTCCATTTGATTAACCTTAAACTATCAGCAATGTTTTTACTCATGGTATATGCAACTGTATTATTCATCACATGAGATAGCCCACTTTTTAGAACTAATGAACAAAATACCCTTGCTGTCTGTGAGGAAAAAAAAGCAACACTATCAATTTTACCATCCAACAGTAAATTTTTACACCTATTAGTTAGACTCCTTTTTATAATTGTTTTATAGAGTACAACTTCTCTTACATTAAAATCTTCTTCAGATAATCTCTTTTTTAGTTCACATGATACTTCTTGTCCCCTTATATACAAGAACTTTATTGCGTTTGAATAATGAGCTTTTATGAATGATATCAGACCATCAACGTTGCTGTCTGCTGAGATTATATCAGAAAATCCCAAATTTTTTGCAGCCTGCATGGTTGAATTACCAACTGTAATAATCGGAAAGTCATCCTCTTTGCATATTTGACTAAAAGCCTTTACACTGTTTTTACTTGTAGATATCACAACGTCAAATTCGTACGCAGATATATCAGGATTTAAGTACTTTATTGTGAATACTGGTTCTATAAAAACTTTGTATCCATACTTTCTCAATATATTTCTTGTATTGAACGAATCCAATAAAGGCCTCGTTAATAAAATAGACTTCATTCTGATTTATTTCACTACCAGTAAAATAATATCCTTTATACACAAATTACTGAATAAAAACTTTTATTTTGATAGCTTGAGCAACTATTCAAGTAATTGATGTTGAAGTGAGGATACTCAGTCCCCTATTTACCACTAAGCTTTAAATTCACTTATACTTTTTTAATGCTAATTACGTTGAGCTCTTTTGAATGGCTCCCTTCAATGGAATTATATAGCTAATATTCCTGTATAAGTCGAATGGGTTAATTTATTGATGCATGATAATTAGGCCCAGCTATCGCGGGTTGAATGTTAAAGTGATCACTAGCTTTGAGATTATCATTTTTATCTATTTGTGGCTTACTAATCATAGTCCGAACGATATTAGCTGCCATAAAGGCACAGCCTAGAATAAAAAAGGCAGTAGAAACAAAAGGAATGATAGGAGATTCGAGAGGCAATATAGATGCAATTCCTCCTATTAAAAACGAAACGTTAGATGTAATATCAAGACAGATCTTTGTTAGTTTTTTTTGTCCTGGAGTGTTTTCTACGCCAAGTTGCTTCTGCTGTAGGAAATGATCCTTTAATGACCATATATTTAAAGCAAACGAAAGTACACTTAATATAGTGCCGGCAATACTAAAATACAGACTTAAGACAGGAATACTAAAGGCTAATGCTGCTATATATCCAATAAAAGAAGCAGTAGATAGTGTAATAACTAAGCGTTTCGAGTAAGTTCGTACCTTCTTTCTGTCGGCTAACTTATCTTTTTCACCATACATAGCATAAATATTACCTAATACGTTATATTGTAGCATTAATTAATTCAACAAGCAATATGGAAGCTAAGAGTGCCCGAGAGAAGACTTGAACTTCCACAACTTAAAAAGTTACTAGCACCTGAAGCTAGCGCGTCTACCAATTCCGCCACCCGGGCTTTTTATAGTTTACTATGTTAAAGTTAAATAATATACTTAAACAATTTTTAGTTCAAAGGTAATGCCAAATCTAGATCAAATATTTTTCGCTCAAAACAATGTTAATATTAATAACGTATATAAAATAGTCAATAACGCTTTGAGCAATAGCGATGGTGGTGAGCTGTTTCTAGAATTTTGCCAGTCGGAGTCCCTAGTTTTTGATGACAATATATTAAAACACGTGGATTTGAATACCAGAAGGGGATTTGGTTTAAGGTCTTTTTGTGAGGATAGTACATCTTTCGTTTGTTCTTCTGAGATTAGCGAAAAAGAAATTAGTAATGCTGCTTCTATGGTAAAAAGCTCAGTGTCTTTAAACAAGACAAATTCAATAAATTTAAACGAAGAGACAAAAAGCCTATATTCGAGGATTAACCCTACAAATGAAATGGATCTGAATTCAAAGATTAAACTACTCAATGAGGTTAATGAGTATGTAAGGTCCAAAAATAACTGCGTGAAGCAAGTAAAAATAACTCTAAGTGGAGAATGGCAAGTCGTACAAATAATAAAGGGTGATCACAGATTGAGCGATATCAGGCCTCTGGTACGTTTTAATGTGTTAGTCATCGTAGAGAAAGATGGTCGAACCGAGAGAGGCTCCGCAGGACACGGTGGAAGGGATTCTTATAGTAAGTTTATTTCTGAGAAAAAGTGGAAAGAAGTTGCAAACCAGGCTTTGGAACAAGCACTGGTAAATCTTGAAGCAATTCCAACTCCAGCCGGAGAAATGAAAGTTATTCTAGGTCCGGGCTGGCCGGGAGTATTGTTGCATGAAGCTGTGGGTCATGGACTCGAAGGCGATTTTAATCGTAAAGGAGTCTCAGCATTTTCAAATTCTATTGGTAAACAAGTAGCAGCTAGTGGCATCACAGTAGTTGATGATGGAACTCTGCCTAATTTGCGTGGTTCTATTAGCATAGATGATGAAGGTACTCCACCCAGTTATAATGTATTGATAGAGGATGGAATTCTCAAAGGCTACATGCAGGATCATATGAATGCTAAACTCATGGGTGTGAATCCAACTGGTAATGGTAGAAGAGAAAGTTATAAAGAAGTTACTATGCCGCGCATGACAAACACCTATATGTTACCAGGGAAACATACGCCGGAAGAAATAATATCTAGCGTAAAGAAAGGTCTGTATGCAGTAAATTTCGGTGGTGGGCAAGTTGATATAACGTCAGGGAAATTTGTTTTTTCATCTTCAGAAGCTTACTTAATAGAAAATGGTAAAATTACACAGCCAGTCAAAGGAGCAACACTAATTGGTGATGGGCCAACAGTGCTAAAAAAAGTATCCATGGTTGGCAACGACTTAAAGTTGGACCCCGGTGTTGGCACATGCTCAAAAGATGGACAAAATGTGCCCGTTGGAGTTGGTCAACCAACACTCAAAGTCGACGCAATAACTGTTGGTGGAACTGAGATATAGATAAGGGCTAAAACGGGTTCCAGCGCATGAAGCACAATTGTACAAACATTGTAGCCGTTATTCAAGTAGCCCGCAGAAACGAAAAAACTTACTTGACAAACTTCGCCACCCCCCTTATTATGACAATAAGGGTATTTATGACTCAAAACTTGTTTTTGACCTGCAGGCTCAATGACAAAATTCAGTAAAAAACTTAGGGTATTTTTTGGCGGATTACATAAAATTATAGCGGCTGCATGTCTTTTAAAATTTTTCTACATTCAGCCAAATCGCGCTTAAACTAAGCGTCAGCACATTATTACAGCGCCAATTTAAAGTATTAGAGAGTCAAACTCGCTACTCGGGGTTTCTTTTGCCTTTTTTTTACTTGGTAAATTTCTTAACGTTTGTAGCTAAAGTAACTTAGGTTCACCGACAATCGTCATCCCGCTACTTGTTAGCGGATGAGATACCGCGAATGAATCGCGGTATGACGTGTTGCTTGGGTCAGCTATAGAGCACAGTTTTGGAGTAGGATCTTCAGTTGCTCTCTGGTAATAAAAAAATATTTGAAGATCTTAGAAGTTAAATTGCTCAAAGAAAAATTGTGAATGAAGTGAAAATAAATTTATTTACCAAAATAGAGTTGCCTTGGTCTACAGATCTTAGTTTCTTTATCATTTATCATTTCATACCACTGAGTAACCCAACCAGTGGTTCTTGCAAGTGCAAAAATAGGCGTGAACATATTTGAGGGAATATCGATAGCATTCATTATTATACCTGAGTAAAAATCAACATTTGGATATAACTTACGCACGATAAAATATTCATCCTTTAAAGCTATTTCTTCAAGTTTTTTTGCAATTTTGAGCAATTCATTATTTTGTTCTAGTTTACTTAGAACCTCATGACAAGCGTCTTTCAATATCCGCGCGCGCGGATCATAATTTTTATAAACACGATGTCCAAATCCCATCAATTTAAATGGATCTTTATCATCTTTAGCTTTTTCGATGAATTTATCTATATCTTCACTTTGCTCTATCTCTTTTAGCATATTTATAACTGCTTCATTAGCTCCACCATGTGCTGGTCCCCAAAGTGTAGCAACTCCTACAGAGAGGCTTGCAAACAGATTAGAACCAGCCGATCCCACCAATCTGACAGCCGCCGTAGAAGCATTCTGTTCATGATCAGCATGGAGAGTAAATATTTTATCCAGAGCTTTTGCAAAAAGGGCGCTTTTATCATTATCAACAGCATCGCCAAATATCATCTTTAAGAAATTTTCACTGTAACTTAATTCATTGTTAGCATTTATGAATTCCTGATTGTTGATATGCCTATAAATCATTGCAACAATTGCAGGAACTTGTGCTATTGCAGAAATTCCAAAATCTAAATCTTCACCATTGACATTGTTGCCATGTGTTTCATGGTAAGATGCTGACAAATTTGCAAAACATGCAACTAAAATCGACATAGGGTGAGCAGTTTTTGGAAATGCTTTGATTACATTTGTAACTTGCTCTGATACTTTGGATGATTCCTGTATTTTGAGAAGAAATTTTTTGTGTTGCTCTGAACTGGGTAGTTCACCATAGAGTAATAAATAAATCACAGCAGTAAAACTATTATTCTCTGCCAAATCAGCTATATCATGTCCCCTATATTTAAGAACTCCTTCATCTCCATCAATAAATGTAATCGAAGAAGAACATGAAGCTGTGGAAACAAACCCCGGATCATAAGTGAATAATCCTGTCGTCTTATATAAATCCTTGATATTTAACACGTCAGGACCTATTGTTCCACTTAATATGGGTAGCTCAATTTTTAATCCATTACTTAGTTCTAATAGCACTTTTTTATCCATCACTTAAGCTACTTAAATTTTATACAGAATATACAAACTGAAGAGTATATATTAATACAGTTAACTTTACATTAACCGTATTAAGCGGTCATCAATGCTTTTACTTTTGCATTTAAGCGACTTATTTTACGCGCAGCAGTATTCCTATGAATAACACCTTTATTCACACACTTGTGTAAATTAGATTCAGCATTCCGAAATGCCAGAACAACATTTTCTTTGTCGCCAGACTTGATTATATCAACCAATTTTCTAATAGCGGTGCGAGTTTTACTTTTCCGCATCTTATTTATTAAAGTGCGCTTTGCTATTACCTTTATCATTTTTTTAGCACTCTTATGATTTGCCATATATTAATACCTAAAATACTGTACTTTTTTTTTAATTATAAAGTTTTTTTGTTAATTTGCAATATCAGTTTTTTCTATGGTTAATCTACTGCTTCTCTCTTCAATAATTTTTTCTAAACTTTGCAAGAATTCATTTTTGTTTAACCCAGGATATATTGGGGGCAATATTTCTATTACTGCCTTTCCGGGATTCTTTCTCAGAGAAAGTATGCTTTTTGGCCAAAACAAACCAGTGTTTAAAGCAACCGGTAACACAGGAACAGATAATACGCTATATAAAGCAGCAATACCTGGTTGATATTTTATATTTTGGTTTATAGTCGTTCTTGTACCTTCAGGAAATATTATTATGCTCCTATTTTCTTTTATACGCATTTTTGCTAGTTTAATTATATGGCGTATAGAACTGATACCATCTGAACGGTTAATAAAAATCATTTTCAGCGCTATAAGATGTAAACCAATGAATGGAATCCATTTCAATTCACGTTTTAAAATAAAAACCGCTTTTCTAAATAGTAGTATAAAAATAAATGTTTCAAATGGAGATTGGTGTTTAGATGCAATGATAAAAGGTTGCTTAGGAATTTTTTCCATTCCCCTCACTTCATATTTAATGCCACATAATAAACGCAGCATGAATAATACAACTCTCACCGAACAGACGAGGAAAATGGTTATTACATACTCAGGAAAGAAAATTACAGGGAGAACAATTAAAGTATAGAATACTTCCCATAATATAAGGAAGAAATTAAACAATAAACTTGAAATCACAAACTCACATAAACTTATTTGAATTTAACTTTACTACAAATTAAAAGCAATAAGTTTAATTATTGATCATCTGAGTAATAGGATGCGAATCAGCTAATTTGTCCTTTAACTTTTCGTTAGCAATATGAGTATATATTTGTGTTGTAGAAAGGTTAGTATGGCCAAGAACTTTCTGTATCAACACAATATTTGCTCCGCTATCCA
This sequence comes from Wolbachia endosymbiont (group A) of Myopa testacea, assembly GCF_964027115.1. Lineage (NCBI taxonomy): Bacteria > Pseudomonadati > Pseudomonadota > Alphaproteobacteria > Rickettsiales > Anaplasmataceae > Wolbachia > Wolbachia endosymbiont (group A) of Myopa testacea. The sequence continues at coordinate 131,281 of NZ_OZ034729.1, read as the reverse complement.
GTAGATGGGTAGCAAAAGAATGCCTAATCACGTGTGGAGAGATCTTATTTTCATCAATATTGCATTTTCTTGCTAACTCCTTCATTAATTGACCGACCCTCTGTCTTGTAATTGGTTTATTAGGTTTATCACCTGGGAATAGCCAATCGGATTCCTTTTCGTTAGGGATCAGATTGTCACGAACTGATAAATAATTTCTAAGGCTCTCCAATGCTTGTTCATTAAAAAGAATTTGCCTCTCTCTACCACTTTTTCCTTTTATTATTATATAGCATTCTTTGTTATTACTGTTTATTAAATGTGACACTTCACATAACTTCATATCAATTAATTCAGAAACACGCATTCCAGAAGAGTAAAGGATATCTAAAATCGCACATAGCCTTTTACTGCTTATCTCTTTATTCGATTCGCTTGCTGATTTTCTCACTGCGTCCATTAGCAAAAATATTTCTTCGACACTTAAATACTTAGGCAAAGGACGAGAAACTTTTGGATTCTTTAATTCAGCATCATTAGCCGGTGCTGGATTAAAATCTATTATTCCGTCATTAAATAGACACTTATAGAAATTTTTCATAGCGGATATTTTTCTTGATATAGAGCTACTTTTATATTTTTTTTGTGTACATAGATATTTCACATAATCTTTAATATTGGTTTTGTTTACGCCAACCAAGGTAGTGCCGCTTTCTAATAAAAATTCTTCAAACTGGTGTAAATCCGAACGATAACTTTCCAGAGTATTTTGTGTAGCGGACCTCTCTGAAGCCAAAGCATCTATGTAATATGTTATGTAAAGATTTTCTTTTTTATTTTGCGACTGTTTATTTTTCATTATCAGCTCCTATATTTATTTCTTTGGCTATAATTTGATTGGAAGTGTTTCCTATGTGTCTTATGAGAAAATATGAGACAAATAAGGCATTTATCAATAGAGTGAACATCACAAACCTTTGCTTTAACCTTTTTTTAAAATTTAATCTTACTCTTATCATAGTTAAATTATAACGTCAAATCTATAAAAAACACCTTATAAAGTGAGCTCTACTATAAATATAGAATACTTCTTAGCTGTATCTATATATATTTATTATAACATAACATTTATTATAATTCTAACATGGACAGATAGAGATTTCAATCACGTTAGTGCTATGGGTGTTAATAAATTTTTAATATATAAAATGAGTACTTTACAAAAGAAGAAATCAAATGGCATCTTTTTTAAATAAAGTGCTAATAAAAGGAACGGTCACATTTGACCCTATAGATTCATTATCTATCTTCTCTATAATTTTATCAATGCTATAGAAAGAACGTTCTATTCTTGCTAAAATATAATTAATCACTTTTAAATCAATTTTTAACTGTTTATCTGAAAATCGTTTTATTAGCATGATTCTTAATAATTCTTCGCTTGCAGGCAAAATTTTTACGCTGATAGTTGATAATATTCGAGAACTTAAATCTCTTAGTTTGAAGTTAAGTTTTTTTGGTGAAATTGAAGAAGTGATTAGCAACTTCTTATCATTTTCTTTCATGTAATTGTAACAATGTAATAACATTTCTTCATCTTTAATGTTTTGTACGTCTTCTAAAATAAAAGCATCGCTATACCTAATCTCGCTTATAAAGTTATTCACATTGATAAAAATTGCATCGTTTATTGACTGCCAAATATGAGCAAGATGAGTTTTACCAGAGCTTTTAGGTCCAAAAAGAATGAGAGATTTCCAAGATAAATCCTCAATTACTGAATTATATATGTGCTTATTTTCATCTAAGATGATGTAATTTTGCCGACTATAATCAGCTTGATTGTTGTTAAATAAATTTAATTGCACATTAAACCTCTTACGTAACCTCTTTCTGGTAGTAATTTTTGCGCAGAAATTTACTTACGCTCCTCAAATATCTCAGGTATTCTGGGCTCATTTCTCCTCTTACCATAAATTGATTATGCAAAAGGTCTGTTAGCCGTTTTTATAAAGCTCACTTTTAAAATATTTATTGATTGCATATTCTACTGATACATTGAACATTGCTATTATTGGAATAAAAAGTAATATACCTGTAAATCCAAAATATGAAGCGCATATAGTAATTCCCAGAATAATTACAGCTGGATGTATATGAACTTTTTTTCCTATTAATAAAGGAACTAATATGTTTGAATCTATTAATTGTCCAACACCAAATAATAGCAAAACGGCAGCACTTTCAAACCATTCACTAAATTGAGTAATAGCGCTCAAAAACCCAATAATGGTATATAATAATGGTCCTACGTAAGGTATGAACGTTAATATTCCTGATAAAATTCCAATAACAATAGAGTGTTTCAATCCGATTATGCTTAGGCTCACAGAGTAAAAGACCATCATGACAATACATACATTTACCTGCCCCTTTAGATAATTAGATATGATGAAATCCACTTTGGAAAAATAATTTGCAACTTTTTCTCTATAAGAAACAGGAATTAATTTATTAGCTTTTTCTATAATTAAAGGCCAATCACGTAATATATAGAAAAATACTACAGGAGTAATCACCATTAATGATACCGTGTGAATTAAGCTAAAGCTTGAACTTAACACTTGGATTATAAAGTTACTAGCAATATCAAGAGCATTTATGAAATAAGATACATAGTCGCTGTAATTTTCTGCTAGATTTTTAGATAAGTGATCAAATAAGCTATCCTCGATTTTTATATTAAGAAATTCTAATACAGAGGGGATTACTTTAAGTTTTAATGAAGGCACTTTACTCACTAAGAAATTTAATATTGAAGTAATTTGAACATATATAATAGGTAAAACAAATGTTATAACTAGTATAAAAGCTATTAATAAAACAAGTATTATAAAAATTACAGAACATGAACGCGGTATTCTATACTTTTCAAACTTGACTACTAGCGGATTAAACAAATATGCAATAACAATCGACATTAAACATGGAAAAATCATAGGACGCATCAGGAATAACATCCCTATTATAAAAAGCTGTATAAAACAAATAGTTATATGACGTTTTTGCATGCGTTTAGCATAGTCAATTTACTGAAAAATATACAGTTTATTGTAAATACTATCTATTCATTGTTTTATCAATTTTATTAAGTATTAGGTCAATCAAATTTTCACCCAATTCCCAACTAGATAAAACTCCGTTATGTGGATCATCTTCATACCTTTTCGAATTAACAGTCTTGATCAATTTTCCACGTAGCAATACATCATTTTCTATTGCGTGCGCCAATTGTGCAGGTTGTGGTATTAAGTAATCTCTTTTGCTATTAATAACTATTATTGGCATATTCAATTTTCCCTCATCTCGCAACTTTCATATATCGTTCACTAAATCAAAATCTAGATCTAAAGCCTTTAGCAATTTTTTAAAAATGGATGAGGGCAACATACTTAAAATTTTTGCTTGAGGGATCGGAAAATGCCCTATTGCTGTATGAAAAGAGCTGAAAGTGCTAGTAAAAATAACACTTCCAAGTTTAACGTTTTTGTCTGCAAAGTGCTTCAAAACTGCCGATGCAACTGCTCCTCCAAAGGAACGGACAAAAAGTATAATGTTTTCAGGCCTCACACCCTTGTCCATTAATTCATTGATTTCTTCTATCGAGGGCTTAAGCAAACTTTGATCTCTATTTATAAAGGGAATAATAAGCATTACGGATAAAAAAATGCAAGTTAGAGCAGCTAAGCTTGCTAAACCAACTACTCCAGCTGTTATGGGGCTTATAAGTAGTAATATTGCAATGGGCACTGATACAGATGCCATGAGGAACAAAAAGCTAACTGCAGCATAAGTTATGTAGTTTTGGAATATAGCCGGATATTTATGTGTATGAGCAATAGCTTTTAGCCTATTTCTGCCACATAAATGCTGTAAGCATTGTTGAGCATTTTTATGATTATCCCCTATTCCATGAAAGAATATAAGGTGTATCTCATTTTCTTTATTACACTTAGTAATGTGCATTCTAGCATCGTATTATATCTTATAAGATAATACACTCTTTTTTTAAAACTGTAAATAACTTGTTACTATACACTTACGCTGAAAATGATAAATATGCACACTAACAGACTTAAGAAATACAAAATAGCAGCATTAATAGTTGCAGCAGGAGTAGGCAGTAGATGCAGTAACACAATTCCTAAGCAGTATACAAAACTTGCAGGTAAATCTGTTTTATTTCATGCAATTAAAAGATTTCTGGCTAACCAATATATAGATTACATAAGAATAGCAATTAATAGAGACCATGAAAATTTCTATGAGAAAGCTATATCACTAATTACAGACACTAAATTACTAAGCCCTGTATATGGAGGAGAAAACAGGCAAAATTCAGTTAAACTAGGGCTTAAAAGCTTACAAAAAGTTAACCCAGATTTTGTAGTTATACACGATGCTTGTAGGCCTTTTGTGTCAGATGTTCTGATAGATAACTTGGCTCAGTCCATGATTAATGATCAATATACAGGAGTAGTACCAGCAATAGAAGTCGAAGACACTATGTCATTGGTGGGTAATAATTTCGTTGAATCTACGATTTCAAGAGGAAAACTCAGAGCCATACAAACTCCTCAAATTTTTAATTTCAAAGAATTATTATCGTGCCATCAATCAGACAAAGAATTTACTGACGATTCATCACTAATGGTAGAGCACAAAAAACATGTTGCGATTATTAAAGGTGAGAAAAGCAATTTTAAGTTAACCACAAAAGAGGATATCAATATGGCAAAGCTTCTCTTTGAAGAGCCAAAATTTCGTGTCGGAACTGGTTATGATATACATAAGTTCATTAAAGTTCAAAATGGTGATGAGAGCTTTATAAAAATTTGCGGTGTGAAAATTGAACACAACATGGCAATAGAAGCGCACTCTGATGGTGATGTTGCAATACATGCAATCGTTGATGCAATACTCGGAGCACTGGGATGTGGCGACATAGGAGAGCACTTTCCTCCTAGTTCCTCTGAATGGAAAGATTGCAATTCATCTCACTTTCTTGACTTTGCTGCTAAAAAAGCAAAGGAAAAAGGGTACAGCGTGTCTAATTTAGATATTACTATAGTTTGTGAGGAGCCTAAAATATCGCCTTACAAAGTAGAAATGAAGAAATTCATATCAAAAGCATTAGAAATTGATGATGAATTTGTAAATATCAAAGCAACCACTGCAGAAAAATTAGGTTCTATTGGAAGAAATGAAGGAATAGCAGCATATGTTTCTGTGTTATTGCATACAAACTTTTATTGGGAATAGAAACGAAAAAACTTACTTGACAAACTCCGCCAGCTCCCTTATCATAAAATTGAAAGTATTTAGTTATCTTCATCTGTGCAGATTAAACAGCAAGAAAACAACGTGGTTGGCGTCTTATTTTTAATTTTTTGCACTATGTGCACCTTATGTCTTCACAACATTTCTAGGTTTTAGCCTATATAAGCTGAAACGCGCTTATAAGTCGTTTAAGACAGTATAGTACGCCAATTTGCAGGATTAGAGAGTGAACACTAATTGCCACGGGGTTTCTTTTGCTTTTTTTTCTGCTTAGTAAATTTCTTAATGTTTACAATTTTGTTATAAAAGTAGCTAAATTGGAGTGTTGAGAGTAAAAAACGCCAATTTATAAAGTTAATATAGGTAATTAGCCAATCATGGGGCTTCTTTTGCCTCTTTTTTATTTGGTAAATTTCTTAAATATTTATAGCTTATATCTAAAATAATATCTTTTTTCTGTTTAGGTTATGCAAGAACCCATGCTTGACACTTGGATTTAGTGCAGCTACCCTAAATTGGAATTGCTATTCTTGGCTGAAAGGAACACATTTTTAGAATAATGAAAACAATCAGCACTTTAATTCAAGAAGGATCGGAGTTATTATCGTCACATAAAGTTGAATCACCACATTTAGATTGTGAAATCATCATGCAGCACGTACTTGGAGTGGAAAGATCATTCATAATTATGAACCATGCTGATCAAGTGCCGATGGAGAAAGAACTTTTATTTTGGAAATTAACAAAAAAAAGAGCGGAAAGATATCCAATATCGCAAATAATAGGTAATCGTGAATTCTGGAGTAAAAATTTTATAGTTAACCAGCATGTTTTGGATCCAAGACCAGATAGTGAAACACTAATCTCAACGGTGTTAAAATATTACCCAAATAAAGAGCAGAGACTAAAAATTGCAGATTTTGGTACAGGCACAGGTTGTTTATTGATATCCGTACTTAGTGAGTATGAAAATGCCGTTGGGATCGGTTTTGAAAAAAGCTTGGAAGCATACAAAGTTGCCTATCAGAACACAAAGAAACATAATCTCCTCAGCAGAGCCAAAATATTTCCAAGCTCATGGACAGAGTGCAGAGGTTCATTCGATCTTATAATCAGTAATCCTCCATATATTAAAAGAAGCAAATTGAAAAACCTGCAAGCCGAAGTGCAAAAGGAACCAAGAATTGCTCTTGATGGTGGAATTGATGGTTTAAACTGTTACTTGAGTATTTTTCCAATATTGAAAAAGTGCCTTAAAAAAAATGGGTTTGCAATATTGGAGATAGGTGAAGATCAAAATGATATTGACAAAATAATACCCTCATACAAATTAGCTTTTCAGGAATATGTACATGATTTGGCAGGAATGAAGAGGTGCATTGTTGTGCAAAAAACATAACTAATGTTTTCTTGTATTATCTCCTTCATCCCATATTATCCTATGTCATCCCAGTGCGTGAAACTGGGATCTATATTTAACTAGATCCTATGGTCAAGCCATAGGATGACAGGAACGGTTTTGGTTAGCCATGCATTTTTTAAAAGGGCAACATGTTTAAGCTTTGCTGGCAAAGTGGAAAGTAAGACCAGCCTCTATGCCGTGTGTATGAAAAAAGCCATTCTGTATGGTAGTAAATACTGGATTACTACCTATTTGTTTAGCCATTTTTTTTGTTACGGTATCCAACTTTAAGGTTTCTAGTTTGAGCTCACTGCTACCAATAGCACCAAAACCTCTATATCCGATATGCATATTTACATCTTCGTTTATGCGATAATCAAGGCCAGCTTTTAATTGACCTGCAGGTCTTATTGACGATTTTTCAAACATCGTCATTCTTGTTGCACCGACTCCAATACCAACGTAAGGAGAAAAAGAGAAACGGTCACTTTTCCAATGATGATAAACATTTGCCATTAAAGACGCGTTTTCTATCTGGTCATGATTGACTATTGCTCCATATCTCTCTTCTGGTTTAGCTTTATCCTTTATGTAGGATATTGTCATCTGGCTGCTTGTTAAACCAATATTATCCACTTTTACGGAAGAATACATTCCTTCTAATTCAACTCTGTAGCTGTTATTACCCAATTCTCCTGTGTAACCAAATGCTACATTTGCAGCAAAAGGCGGGTTATAATCTCCTTTATACTTACTTAGTAATTGACCTTCTGTATTCTGAGCATTCCTGTCATTTACAGATACATTACCGGCAGCTGTAGCAGCAGTATCTCCAATTTTTGCTTTCAACTCACCCATGTAATTTAAATATTGACCGTAATACCCACTGCCAAAGTAAAACCCTTCTGTTTCACTTGCAAAAGATTGTTGTGACAACAGCAAAGCAAGTGCTGTAACCGCTAATGTTTTTTTACTAATCATTACTACTCCCCTAGTTAAAATAGCTAATCTAATACTAATTAATTAAAAATGGCTTAATATGAAAAACCTAATTATTTGCATAACTTGCACTTTTCTGAGCTAAAAATAGGCAAAGTTAACCTTTATTTTTGATCATTTTTTAATTTATCGTCAATATCCTCATCTTCAAATTCATCCTCCTCGTCTTCGTCATCAAACCCATCATCATCATCTTCAAACTTATCGTCAATATCTTCATCATCAATATCTTCGTCTGCAAATTCATCTGATTCATCATACACTGCATCCTCTGTTTTAGTTTCAGCAGGATAATCAACTGAATTAGGCCCCTCAAGAGCATTATTCCCCTCGTTATTAACCTTATCTTTGCTCGCAGCAGCAGAAAGAACTTTGTTTGGGTCATATGGTTCTTGTGTAGGCACACGAGTTTGCTTGAGCAGTCTTTTTGTGAAGGTGCTATCACTATAGTACAAAATTTTCTTTGATTTAATTGGGTAAGTTGACTCTATTAAAATTATCTGATCGTCGCGTGGCAACATAATAACTTCTTGAGGCAATAGCAATGCCCTCTGTGTTTCAGAGATATGCAACGACCTTGAAGCAGGATTTAAATCTAAAAATTTAGGCTTATTCAACGATTCTTGTTGTACAGTTTTGTTTCCTATAAGTTGCGATATTAAATTAGCTGTTTCAATATTATTGGCTGCAAAAGTTATTCTGTAAGTCGAGTTTGACAAAAAGGAGTTCATTCCTGCTTCTTCGTATATTCCTTTGAGCTGCTCAGTATCTTGAACAATTAAGAATAACCTAACTCGATAACCACGAAAATATGCAATACCTGTTTGAAATTGCTCCATTTTTCCAAGTGTAGGAAACTCATCCATTAAAAACAATACGCCATAAGGCTCGTCATCCGATGGCAATTTTCTACATAAAAACTCAGTTGCCTGTTGGTAAAAAACCTGCATTAAAGGCCTGAGCCTAGTCAAGTTGTCAGGAGTTAAACCAACATAAACTGTAGTTTTCTTCTTTTTAAAATCTAAAATATTAAAATCACTTGACGCAGTTGCAGTATCAATCAATGGGTTTGCCCACAATTCAAGCGATGAGTTCATAGTTGATACAACACCCGACCTTTCTTTATCAGCTTTTTGTAAAAAAGCTGCAATATTCATATATGCTACAGGGTGTAGTATTTTACCCATTGTATCAAGAGCAACAGCAAGATTATAAACTACGTCATCACTACGCATCGTACGCACAACTTCACCAAAAGATTTAACTTTCTCTGGTGCAGCAAGTAAGTATAATACCACTCCAACAAATAAGCTTCTTGCTTCATTTTGCCAAAAGTCTTGTTCAGGCATGATTAGGTTAGCTATTTTCTGCACATCGTCAACCATCTGCCCAGGTTTTTTACTAATCCATTGTAATGGATTGTAACAGTGACTTATTCCATCTGGCTGCGCTGGATTCCATACGTATACTTTTTGTCCTTGTCGTTCTCGCCAACCACTTGTTATTTCATAGTTTTCTAATTTTATGTCGTGTACAATTACCGAGTCAGTCCAAAATAATAAATTAGGAATTACAAAGCCAACACCCTTACCAGAACCTGTAGGTGCAAATAACAATGCATGCTGAAACCCATCAGCAATAAAGTATCCTCTTTTATCTTTACCAAGCAATAATCCCTTTTTGCTTCTTAATCCTGCTTTTCGTATGTCTTTCTCTGATGCCCACTGCGAGTCTCCATGAAGTGATTCTTTCTTTTTAAATGGTCGCCACTCAATTATCCTTTCTCTTAAATTCCATAAGATAATCATTAAAACAACAATAGGCAGTGCAGAAGATATAATTAATGTGATTTTGATCTCAAGTCTATATAACTCTGGGTGGTGCCAACAATATTGTATATGCTCAAAAATCGTTGGCCAAAGAGCTTGAGGGAAAGGCGTCAAACTAGGATTAGTTCCCTTAAAATTCACAGCATCCGGACCATCAGCAAACAGAACAAACAATATACCAGATAGATAGAAGCAAAACTCAAGTACGCTAAAAGCTACTACACCTCCTATAAGAATATTACGTAGGTGATTTCCATTACTCATAAACTACTCTTTTTTAACTTATGTATAAATTTAAGCATTTTCGCTTGCAGATCTAGTAAATAATATCTCAGAAATGCTTCTTTTGCCCCTACCGGTTCTTTTTAGCTGAATAACAATATCAATCACATTTCTAATGTATGGTATAATTTGGTCTGGAGGAATGCCAAGATTTGCCTGCATAACCATCAATTTTATTTGCTCAAGGGCCATTGTTGGACTATCCGCATGAAGGGTTGATATTGATCCAGGGTGACCAGTATTTATCGCCCTAAGAAAACTAAAAGCTTCCACTCCACGGAGCTCACCAACTATTATTCTGTCTGGCCTTAAACGTAAGCACGCCTCTATCAAATCTTGAGTGGTTACTTTTGCTCTGCCCTGCCCTCCTTTTGAGGAAATCAGATGCACTCTATTTGGATGATCGTTCAAAACGATTTCCCTTGCATCCTCAACAGTAATAATTCTTTCCTCATCTGGAATAGCACGCAAAGTAGCATTAGTAAAAGTAGTTTTACCAGTGGAAGTTCCACCGCTAATTATAATATTTTTCTTACTTATTACAGCGTATTCTAAAAACTCTTTTATTTTTTTTTGCCTTAACAGTAAATCCAAATGACGGTCAACTGGATTATCAGTTGCTTCTGTAACAGTTTCAGAAAAAGCCCCCATTTTTTCGTAATCATCGAGTGCTAATTGCATGCTAGAAGGCTTACGAATCGACATGACTACTTTATCAGGTTCACATGCTGGTGGAAATACTATCTGTATACGATAACCATTTGGTAATGTTGCCGAAAGTAAAGGTGCTTCTTCGCTAAGTTTTTGTTCTGTAGCTTGAGCAATCAGTCTGCCAAGAGATTTCAAATGGTTAAGATCGAATACTTCTAATTTTTCACACCTTATTTCACCGCGATTTTCAATCCATACTTCCTTTGGCTTATTTATTGATATTTCATTTACGCCTTCTTCTTGAAATATGCCTTGTAATGGCTCCAAATATGTATCAAGTGCAGCATAATTCATTTCATTGATTTAATATTGCCTGTGAAGGAAATACTATATCTTGGTTAACAAATACTTTCAATGCGGTGCCTTGATCGACATAAATAGTTGGTTTTTTATCTGTATATCTGCCCACTATATCTCGCATGTCTTTAGAAAAATCATTGATTGACTTCCCGATTGCTTCATCATAAACAGATTTGCTTCTTTTCTGAGTTTGCCTCAACAGTTGACGTACATCGTCTAAAGTTATACCGATATTGTCACTAGTAATTGCATCAACTCCACTAGCTCCAGAACTTTTTATCACACTTACTATTTCTTCCTTTATTATTCTCAGTAAATCCTGATCACTTTTAGCATTCCGAATTTTTTCAATAGCCCTAAGACCCAATTTCCATTTTTCGTCTCTTACCTTCCCAACTTCAGTTTTTATAGCATCCTCCAATCTCTCAACAATAGCCCCTTTGAGAGAAGAAATATCTATTTCAGTTGCAGTAATAGACTTCACTGCATCCATGGCAGTTAGCGCATCGATAAGATTAGAGGCCTTTTGTCCTACAACAGCTGAACCAATTGAAACACCAGCAAGTGCCACTGAAGAGAATAATGCACTTACTATTTTATTATCAACTATTCCTGCTATCCCTGCTCTACCAAGCTCGTCAGTACTAAGTGATGAGATGGCAATATCTATTCCATGTGGCATAATCACTCTGTTCCAGTTTATATTTACACGAGATTTAGCAACATTCGAGTCAAATGAATAATTGCCTATCAATCTTGAGCCTTTAGGTATTAAAACTGTATCACCAGTTTCTGCATAAACATCTCTACTCACAATAGCACGCAGCATTCCTTGCAGAGCAGAGTTTATTGCAGTTTCAAGAACAGCATCAATAATTTTACCTTGAGTAACCATTAAACCAAGCTTTCCTACTCTGGTAGCTTTGCTCGATTGTGCTGAAGTGTCAGATAAAATAGCATCAGCAGCCTTATTCTCTCCACCATCACCTGAAATTGTTAACATTTGTGCACTACGTCTGTCTCTAGGATAACCGCCACCCCCTATTGTAGGAAACGAGGTAGGTAAATTGCCCATAACATTACTAGAAGGAAAATTTTGCTTTGGCAAAATAGGTATATTTGACACAGGAGTTTCTTTTGGTTTCTCTTCTTCTTTTCTAATTTGTTTTATTTCTGGTATGATTGGTGGTGTAGGAAGAGGGGGTAAGGGTGGTAAGGGATCAGTTATTATTCTTTCAGGAACCATTACATTATCTGGAACTTGTTCCAACTTTCCCTTCAATTCTTGAACATTTTGCTTTGTTTCCTCTTTTTTAATAACTTCTGAACCCTCTTTATGAGAAGGACTAAAATAGAGATAATACACTCCACCAACCAGAAGCACTAAAATAATGACCATCAATGCCCTATGACCTTGATTAGAGCCAACTGTTACTACCTTGTTCTCTATTTCTGATTCATCTTCTGAATTGTTACGCCTTTCTTTATTCATATTGCATATACCACAGCTAAAGTGACCTATTTATAATTTCAACTTCACCATCTTCATAACGCATAAATAGCTTTTTATGTACTCCTTTTATTATAACATAATCATCAAATAACAGCCTTTTACAAGGTTTATCCTTCTCTTCTACAAAAATCTGAGGTATTTTATTATTATTTCTAAATTTTAAATAGGTTAAATAACCATCATCAAATAGCTCAATCGGAACTATATCCGCATTACCACCTTCATCAATATATGTATAATTGTACTTCGTATCATTTTCTTGTATTATTTTTTCTGGCTTGTCTGTAGTATATTGCATTTGAGTAGGTAAAGAAACCTCATCTAAATCAACATCAAATTCACCTTCTTCTTGAGGATAATAAAAACGTACTACGTAAGATATATCCTTTTCAGCAGAATAATCGTGACCCACTTTCTTAGCATCAGTATCTGGGTATTTATCGTAGTTTGGCCTTGAGATTAAATCAAAAATGTAATTTCTTTTTTTAGTTGTTGTAATAATCATGTTAGTGCGACTACTAACTTCAAATGGCATGATAAGCAATTTATTGTCATAAGGATTAATTTTCCAACTTGATGCATCACCAACAGCGATATTTTTAACTTTTTCTCCTTCCGCAAATTCAATATAAGAATAGTAACCCTGACTAAAAACCACCGTAAATACTTCATTAGGGCTATACACAAAAGTCTTTATTCTACTATCTACAGAAATAGGCTCATTATAATTAATGGATGCGTTTAAATTGCCACTTACAAGTAAAGCTAAAACTAATAATATCCTATACATATTCATCATCTACTCTATATGAAATAACTTGAAATCCTAATGGGTTAATATATCTTTGCTGATCATCCATTTCAAGCGATGCATATCTATATGACATAATAACTATCTTATTTTTTCTTGTGGAACTTCCATCTTTCCGTATAAATTCCACAAAAAACCTCACCTGAAGAGCATCGTTACCCAATTTTTGAATTGAGCGAATTTTAAATTCACTTTTGGTATCTGAGTACAAATTAAAAAGATCATCCATATTCTGTGATCCTACATAATTTCTAAATTCATTATACACATTAGGTGAGGAAAACAACCTCACCTTTGTATAATAGTTATAATTATAATGATATGGATCAAAAACCTCCCTTGCTTTTATATAGTCTGAAATAAAATAATCGTTTAGCGCTTCATTTGCAGAATATTGTTTTACTGTGACAGGATCAACCAATTGCACTATTCCTGATTTCTTGTCAATTTCTATAACAAATGGCTCAATAGTGCTACTTGTGCTAATTTTAAATATGACTAATATGCTGATAGAGATCGTTGCTAATAATATTAATGCAAATAAAAGTAGAATATTCCTTTGAGCAATAATTGTGCTGTAGCGGTTTGAATTCCAATCTATATCCTTATCTAAGGATTCAGTATTTTTTTCTCGCTTAAAAAATCTTAGCATTTTAGTATTCCTAAAAATCTTAACTTATGTTAATAAACATAGCAAATTAACAAAGTAGTTACAATAAAAAAGCTAAAAAACTCTTAATCTATGGCCTAGCTTACCAAACTTTGTCTCCATATATGAATCGTTATATTTATTACGTTCCACAATAAGTGGTAGACACTTTGTAACTCCTATACCACTACTTTCCAATTCTGACAATTTCCTATCATTGTTTGTAAGTAATTGGATTTTGTTAATGTTCAATTTATTAAGCATTTTAGCTGCAACAGCAAAACTCCTTTCATCATCTTCAAAACCTAATATTCTGTTTGCATCAACAGTATCAAGATTATGTCCTCTTTGCACACTGTACGCTCTTAACTTATTAGTTAAACCAATGCCTCTTCCATCTTGCATCAAATACAATATAATACCACTTCCAGAGTCAGCTATCATTTGAATTGCTTGATGTAACTGACTTCTGCAATCGCATGATAAGCTATCTAACAAGTCACCCGTATAGCACGAAGAATGAATTCTTACTAATGGTTCGCCATCTTTATCTGGATTGCCAATGATAATTGCATGATGTTCTCTTCCACCACTTTCTGTTCTATAAGATATGATATTTACTTCTTGAGTCTGTTTTAAAAATAATGATGTTTTGCACACTTCATATACATCCTGATTTTCTTGAAAATTATTTATGAATGACGTGTCCAGTGCAATAACGTCATTTTTCTCGCACCAATTTCGCATTTCATGGTTATTCTCAAAAGTCATATCAGCCACTAACGCGTATGGCAATAATTCTGAGAACTTAAGCAAGGCAATAGCACATTCATCTATTGTCTTTGAGCATTGCAACTCTCTTATGCAATCTTCCTTTGAACAGTTTATTAAATGGAGCAGTTCATCAAAATTATTCACCAACAGACGTTTGCTGTTATGTTCTTTATTCTGAGATATGTATTTTACCTTACTTGAAGTTAAAGTAACATATACATTACTTGATATAAGCTTGTATTGATTAAATAAATCTCTTTCTAAAGCCTCAGCAGCAGCGAACAATAGGTAATTACTTTTATCATATATTACAATTGGCCGGCCGCGCCTGATTTCGCTGATAGCTCTTTCTACCTTATTGCTACTCTGATTTCCTATAAACATTTTTACCCATATTAAGCAGCTATGAAAAAACTGGTGCGGCCGAGAAGACTTGAACTTCCAAGGCCTTATGAGCCACAGCGACCTCAACGCTGCGTGTCTACCAATTCCACCACGACCGCACTATATTCTAGTTCTTATATAATTATTTTAAATTATTTAATCACTTTAGAATTTTTCATCTAGAGTGTCAATCTGATACTAGAATAATTTAGAAATTACTTGTATAATTTGATTATGAATTTTGTGATTATAAATTTTAATCATTTAAGACAACCTTACTACTAATTTTTAACTTAGGTTTTTATACAAATGAATGTAGCTAATATCTTTATTTTTTTAGCTCTATCTCTTATAACCAGCTTTCATTCTGTCCATGCACAAATATTATACACATGGTCTCAAGTTATTCCAGAAAATAAATTAAGCATACGTGCAATTACAGACAATGACATGTGTCCCATTGTTTATGTCGATGGCGAGGAAATAGAAATGCTGAATCGCAGCTCAATTAACAATGGTGATCATAACGAAACAGTTTGTGAACTGACAGTACAAACAAGTGCCAAAAACATTAGTATTGAGGATCTACGAGTTCCTATACTACCAGAAAAGGTTAATAAAATTGCTTTTATTGGTGACACGGGTTGTAGAATAAATATGTTATTTCAGCAGGAATGTAATTCGGTAGATAGCTGGCCTTTAAAAAAAAATTTAGATTCAATCGCCCTTCATAAAACAGATTTAATTATCCATGTTGGTGATTATCATTATAGACAAACAAAATGTAGAAATACAAAAAAGTGTGGCGATATTTATGGATATAATAAAAAAGCTTGGTACGCTGATTGGTTTGAGCCTGCAAAGGATATTTCATTACAATCCCCTTTCCTTTTTGTTCGTGGAAACCATGAGAGTTGTAATAGAGCTTATGAAGGATGGTTCAGGTATCTAGATTCATACCCCTTTTCGTCTGAAAAATGTGGAAACTTCCTTTCTAGTTGGTCCTTAGATGCTGGACCGATGAAATTTTTTATCTTCGACTCTTCATCCGGTGAGGATATTTTTACAACCCAAAGCACAATTGATGCTTTTGAAAGGCAATTTGATAAATTGATACAAGATAAGCCCACGTGGTTTTTAACTCATAAACCGCTTTGGAGATCTCCAAAAAAAGAATTTTTGACATTAAAAAGCCATGGTAATCTTACACAAATTGAAGCTTTTGGAGATAAATTTCCAAGCAATGTCACTACCATAGTTTCTGGCCACATTCATATAGCCCAGATTTTATTAATGGATAATGTTCCAGACCAGATTATAGTTGGAAACGGTGGTGCATTATTACACGCTCAAGATCAAGAGCCTGTTTATCAAAATGTAGAATTTGACTATTCAAATGGTAGAAACTACTTAGCACACGAGGTTAGAAACTTTTTCGGTTTTGGCTTTGCAATACTAAACTTAGATGATCACAAATTTACCTTCTATAATCAACACAATAAGGAAATGTATTCTGCGAAGCTAACAGAAGATTTTAAACTTAAACGGATTAAAACTATAGTCGATTCATTTTAGGACTTGTTATTAGCTATTTTAACAACGCTACTTAAACATTTTTTTTAATCGATTGATTTCATCAGCAAATTTTGAGTCGGTCTTTATAAAATTTTCTACTTGTTTTACTGCATGTATAACGGTAGCATGGTCTCTGCCACCAAAGTTTCTCCCAATATCTGGTAGGCTTTTTTGCGTAAATTTTTTGGCAAAATACATAGCTATTTGTCTTGGTCTTGCAAGACTGCGAAGTCTTCTATTGGATTGCATACCTGCAACCTTTATATTGAAAAATTCAGCTACTTTCTTTTGTATTTCTTCTATTGTGATTGACCTATGATTTGACCTAAGAAGATCGATTAGGGTTTCACTAGCTGATTCTACCGTCATACTTCTTCCAATTAATGAGGTATGGGTAACCTTATTTAATGCTCCTTCTAATTCTCTTATATTAGATTTTATGTTCCTTGCTAAAAACTCTAGGACATCTTTCGGAACATACATATTCATCTGCTCCACTTTTGCCTGCAATATACCAAGCCTTAATTCAAAAGTTGTTTCATTAATATCTGCCACCAACCCCCAACCGAGTCGTGATCTTATTCTTTCTTCCACTCCATCAAGATCACTAGGAGACCTATCAGCTGATATAACCAATTGCTTATTTTGGTCTATCAATGCATTGAAAGTGTGAAAAAATTCTTCTTGTGTACTATCTTTACCACTGATAAATTGCACATCATCTACCATCAATACATCTACTGATCTAAATTGCTCTTTAAATAACATAATATCTTTGCTTCGCAGCGCTGTAATATATTGGTACATGAATTTCTCTGCTGATAAATATACTACTTTTCTTTTTTCTGATGGGGAATTGACTATGTGCCAAGCTATAGCATGCATTAGATGTGTTTTACCAAGTCCCACTCCACCATATAGAAACAAAGGATTGCTGCCTAATATTGGATCTATAGATTCTGCCACACGCTTTGCCGCCGTAAATGCTAATTCATTTGGCTTTCCCACTACAAAATTATCAAAGGTGAACCTTGGATCCAGAGGCGAACCAAGATTATGATTACTTTCCTCTCTGTTTTTTAGTATAACATTAAAATTTGAATTCCTTTCCTCAATTACTTGAATATCAATAGAACGTATGCTTTTATCTTCGCTTTGCCATAATGATAATATTTTTTTCATGTAATGAACTGTAATCCACTCTTTTATAAACCTTGTTGACACGGATAAAAGAACTTCCCCATTTCTGCTACTGACAAATTTTAGCGAACTCAGCCAGCTGTTATATGTTGCTTCTCCATAAAGATTATAAAGACAATTTTGGATTTTTTCCCAAGTAACATTGTGATCCGTTACTGTAATAATCTGATCAAAAAACATAGTAAAAACCTTAGGGCTAGTTAAGTTCATATACCATACCAAGAAAAAAGCAACAATTAGAAAATATAAGATAATCAATAGCTTACTGCAAAATGAAAAGCTAATACTACTTAATACATACTAAAAATTATGGTGATTTTTTGATGAGTTGTAAAGGGTATAAAAACACTAAAATTGATCATTTTTATTTCAAAAAAATGAAAAATTTGTAAATGTCGCTTGTATCGAGGATTAGAAGCATGCTATTAAAAATAGTAATACATTATGTATAAATAAGATGTTAAATTTACTGGCAAATAAGTAAAGTATTCATATAAATATAGCTAACCTAATATAGATTTACTGAAGCAAATTTATGATTATATTAAGTAATTTGAGTTGTCATGCTGTATTCGGTATTGAACTAGAGTTTTACATTGAAGGAATAGAAAAAGAATATTTATTTCTGAATAGCATCAAAAATAAAATAGCATTTCTTGAATTTTCTTGCGAGAAGGAGAATTCTACACATCAATATGAGATAAAAAGTGGTTGTTATACGAACTCCGACAATTTAATTAAGCATTTTGAGTTAGCAAAACAATTACTTACTGAAGTAGCACAAAAACTTGGTGGGAACGTTTCTTTTAAAGCAAAGCCTTATTTGGATAGAGCAGGCAGTGCATTAAATGTGCATGTTAATCTCGTGAATTCAAATAACGATAACTTATTTTATATCAATGAGCAAAAGTATAGTGATTATTTGATTCATAGTATTGGCGGATTATGTGCAATGATGAAAAAACATATGTTGTTTTTTGCTCCAAATGATGATTCATATTTAAGATTTCAGTACCCGGATATTCACACTCCAACTACGATTAGTTGGGGAGTAAATAACAGAACTGCTGCGATAAGAATTCCCTATTTTGGCAACGATTCCAAAAGATGCCGCCTAGAGCACCGTGTTCCTGGAGCAGACTGTAACCTTGAAAAAGTACTCACAGCAATAATTGAAGGTATAGTTTTTGGTATAGAGAACAAAATTGCTCCGCCAAATAGGGTCTACGGCATTGCATCTGATTCTCAATATAAGATGGAGAGCTTAATACAACAACTACATGTTAAACCCCTTTGCTGGCCGTTCTAGCACTTCCCTCACATCATTATTTACCCCATGCTGTAATAGCCAATCTGCAGGAGATAGTTTTCTCTCAGGTTTAGATTCTATACTAATATTTGCACTTGGTCTTTCAGGAAGTGGATTACCAAGCGCATCCATGTGTTTAGGTAAAGGTTCCATAACAATATTTGTAGCACTAGAAACGGAATGACTATCTTTAGTATCAGCGCTTTTAGAAAGTGAATTACCTTTGAAATCCATATGTTCAGGTAGTCCATTTTTCATTTCTTCTTGTGCTCTTTTATTTTTTAATTCTTCTGCTAGCTCAGTTTCAGTTCTTTTTGGTTCTTTTACGGATATTTCCGTATCTTTTTCTTCACCTTCATTTTCTGAAACACGAGTAATTTCAGCTTTAGTTCTTATTTTATGAATCAGCAAAAGTAATAAGTAAGTAACTGCAGCAGCAGAAACGATAATGGCTATCTTTGCGGCAATGTGGATTGCTGTTAAAAATATTAAAGCTGATAAAGCTCCAGCTAATCCAGACACAATAACTTTTCTCTTGCCTTTTGTTACATTTAAAATTGCCACCATAATAACCTCTCAAATACTGTTCTAGAATTATTATACAGAAATTTTCTTATACTTGCAATTTTGCGAAAATTTTAATTATTTGCGTAAAGTTTTAAAGCTATACAAGGATTAATTAATATGCAACGTATCTCGACTATAATATTGTACAAACACACATATTTAGTTAACATTCAACATGCAGAGTTTACTTATAGAGCGAAACAGGGCGGTGGTATTATTACTTATAGTAATTTTTATCTTCGGTTCATACGTTTATGTAAAAATGCCAAGGGAAAGTAACCCTGATATACAGATTCCTATAATCAGCGTGTTTGTTGGACTTCCTGGGATTTCTGCTCAAGATAGTGAAAAGCTATTAGTGCTGCCTATAGAAAATGAACTAAGATCCATCGAAGGTGTAAGAGAATTGAGAGCTTTTGCAACTAATGATGGTGCTCACATGATACTCGAATTTGGAACAGAGTATGATAATAAAGAAGTGCTCGATAATGTCCGTTCAAAGCTTTCAAACATAAAATCGAAGTTACCTGTTGAAGCGGAATCTCCGATAATCAATGAAATAAACTTGAGCTTATTTCCGATACTCAATGTCGGCTTAATTGGTAATTTGCCAGAAAGAGCCTTAACTGAAATAGCACGCAAGCTAAAGAAAGAAATAGAATCTCTGCCAAATGTTCTCAAAGTTGAAGTGGCAGGTATGCGTAAAGAAACAGTGGAAGTTATAATTGAGCCCACAGTTCTAACAAAATATAACATTCAATCAAACGAAATATTCCAAGCTATATCAAGCAATAATAGACTAGTGGGAGCTGGGTCACTGGAAAATGATACCGGTAAATATTCGATTAAAATATCAGGGTTATTAAAAGATATAGAAGATATTATGAATATTCCTATTAGATCTCAAGGCGATGCAGTTTTGAGAATCAAAGATATAGCAAAAGTATACCCTAGGTTTGAGGATCACGAAGGATTTGCTCGCATTAATGGATTACCTAGTGTCGTGCTAGAAATTTCAAAACGTAACGGAAAAAACATAATAGACACAGTAAATCAAGTAAAATACTTAATGGATAAGGCAAAAGATCAATTACCTGAAAATTTAAAAGTGGTGTACTTAAATGACCAGTCAAAAAACGTCCGCGATGTGCTTAATGACTTGGAAAACGGCATAATATTCGCTGTGTTGTTAATATTGATCATAATGATGCTTTCTATGGGAACAAGGATTGCTATTCTTGTGGCACTCTCGATACCCGGTTCCTTTCTCATTGGGATAATAGCTCTTTACTTTATGGGCATAACCTTAAATATCGTTGTGCTCTTCAGTTTAATCATGGCTGTTGGCATGCTGGTTGATGATGCAATTGTGATCAGCGAATATGCCGATAGAAAGATGATCTGCGGAATGGACAAAGTAGAAGCCTTTCACACTTCAGTTCGTGATATGTTTTATCCGGTTCTATCATCGACGTTAACTAAATTAGCAGTGTTTTTTCCTCTATTATTCTGGCCTGATACTGTTGGTAAATTCATGCAGTACATACCAATTACAATAATTCTAACTTTGACTGGATCGCTTATTATGGCTTTGGTTTTTATACCAACACTTGGTGCAATATTTGGTAAGCCTTCAATAACTTCAAAAAAAGAAATAAAAAAAATGAGTGCTATAGAAAGTGGTGAGATAAAAAATGCTGGGCCTATAATAAGAGCTTACATACGCATGCTAGAGAAGGTTTTAGATCATCCTAAAAAATTCATATGTGCTACTGTATTCGTCCTGTTTTCATTTAGTGTGATGTACTTTACCTTTGGTCCTGGAGTGAAGTTTTTTCCGAAAGTGGATTCAGATAATATTTTAATCATTGTTAAAGCAAAAGAAAGCTTATCAGCCAAAGAACGAGATCTGATACTCAAAGAAGTGGAAGAACGCATTTTGAGCGTTGAAAAAGAAATTCATGTTTCTTATGCTAGATCAGGAGCATTTTCAGACAACGTTATCGCCAGAATTCAACTAGAACTTATGGATCGGCGCTTCAGGCGGAAAGCTAAGCACATATTAAACGATATAAGAAGCAGTGTGCAAGACATGAAAGGAATAATAATTAATGTTCAAGAGGAAAAGTTAGGACCGTCGGCTGACAAGCCAATACAAATTAACCTCAGCGGAAGTGCATCCAATCTGAATTTAGCAGCAGAGAAAATTCTAAAAATTATGGACCAACCTTCATCCGAGTTTATAAATATTCAAGATAGCAGATCAGCACCTGAAATAGAGTGGAATATGAGTGTTAATAAGAGTAAGGCTACAAGTTCTGGAGTAAGTGTTGCAACCATTGGCGATTTTATAAAGATGGTTACAAATGGAGTGTTGATTGGAAAATATAGACCAAATAACACGGATGAAGAAATCGATATTGTACTCCGTTTCCCCAGAAGGGACCGCAACATGAAGACTATAGATAATCTTTTTATCAATACAGTTAATGGCCCGCATCCTATGAGCAACATAGTAAAATATGCTCCCGAAAAAAAGGTAAACAAACTAAATAGGATTGATGGATTACGTACAGTGACAATTTCCGCTGATGTGGATACAGGCTATCTTGTTAATGAAAGAGTAAAGTTCATTCAGAATTCTATTGCCCAGGATTGGGACAAGGGAGTAAAAATTGATTTTAAAGGCGACAAAGAAGATCAACAAAAATCAGGAACATTTTTGTTAAAGGCTTTTATATTAGCAATTACACTAATGATATTGGTATTAGTGACACAGTTTAATAATGTATACCATACATTTATCGTAATGACAGCAGTGTTTTTATCCACAACATGTGTGTTTTTTGTTTTCTTTCTTATCCAACAAGTTTTCGTAGTTGTTATGTGTGGAGTGGGGATAATTGCTTTGGCAGGAATTATAGTAAATAATAACATACTATTGCTTGATGCCTTTCGTCACCAAATTAAGGTACACAAAAATGACATCAAGCGATGTGTAATAAACGCTGCAATTTCCCGCGTTAGGCCAATATTGCTTACCGTTGCAACCACAGTTCTTGGTTTAATACCGATGATTACCAGGTTAAATATCAATTTTTTTACGCTACAAATCAGATATGATGCTCCATCAAGCCAGTGGTGGGTTGACATTTCAACAACCATAGCAAGTGGAATATTGGCTGCAACGGTCTTAACTTTATTCTTTACTCCGGCGTTGCTTGTCATACAAAGACATGAAAAAACTTGACTTAAATTAGCAATCATTTAACATTTAAGATAGCGTTCTTTGCCCGTTGAAGCTATAATTATAACTAATTACATTGGATTTATTTATTATGATTGCTAATCGTAAAAGCAGTGTTAAGCAGAAAAGTAACAAGAATAACATAGTTGGAAGCCTTGATGTAATAAAAACAGCAGGAGAACTTTCACTTCAAAAAGGTTTAGATTTTAATGTTGTAATAAAGGCACTAGAAAATGCTATAGAAGCAGTGGCTTATCAAAAATATGGTAGCAAAAGTAAAATTGTAGTTAATATAGATAGAAATACAGGCAAAGTTACTTCATACAGAAAACTAAAAGTTATTGATGATGAATCAAATGAAGAAGAGAACACTGAGTATGAATCAATTACGCTGACACAAGCTAAATTAATAAAAGGAGATGCAAAAGTTGGAGATACTGTTAGTGAATTGCTCTCTCTTAACACTGATCTTGCTTCAGCAAGGATTGCCCAGCAAAAGATTGCTCAAATAATTAAAGATGAAGAGTCAAAAAAGCAATATGAGGAATTTAAAGATAAGGTGGGAGAAATAAGGTATGGTATTGTTAAACAAGTAGAATATTCAGATCTTATTATAGACATAAATGGCACTAGGGCATATCTTCCATTGCGAAATTTGACCGGTGGTGAATCATTTCGTGAAGGCGATAAGGTTAAAACTTACATACAGACCGTTAAGCGCTCTGATGATGGACGTCAAATTATTCTTTCTAGGACTCATGAAGGCTTTTTAGAGGCATTATTAAATCAAGAAATACCAGAAATTGCTGACGGGTTAGTAACAATTAAAGGTATAGCTAGAGACGCCGGCTCAAGGTCTAAGGTTGCTGTTTTCTCTCCTGACAAGAACATTGATCCAGTAGGTGCTTGTGTTGGAGTTAAGGGAGATAGAATAAAAACTATTATACACGAATTAAATGGTGAAAAAATTGACGTTATAAATTACTCCTCAGATTTGGGTCAATTTATTATTAAAGCCATTACTCCTGCAGAAGTATCGAAGGTTATTATTGATGAAAATGAAAATTGCATAGAGTTAATAGTTGCTGAAAATCAATTGAGTTTAGCTATAGGAAAAAAGGGCCAGAATGTAAGATTAGCTTCAGAGCTTGTTGGATGGAAAATTGAGATATTAAGCACTCAGCAAGAATCAGAAAGGCGAAGTAAAGAACTTAGTCAATGTTCAGCTTTATTTGCTGAAGCTTTAAACTTAGAAGAGATTATGGGTCAGCTATTGGTAACAGAAGGTTTTTCAAGCGTAGAAGATATATCCAACGCTTCAATTAAAGAGCTTGCTTCAATAGAGGGCTTTAATGAGGATATTGCAAACGAACTTCATAACAGAGCAAACAAGCACCTGAAAGCAGAAAATGATAGAAAAATAGAAGAGCTAAAAAGTCTAGGTATGGAAGATGATGTAATCAATTTAACTTTATCAATAGACAATAAAATTGCTCTTAGTAAACATGATATTAAGACTTTAGAGGACATAGCAGATTTATCAAGTTATGAGTTTTGCAGCATACTCTCTTCCTCATCTGATAGTAAAGAAAATCTAAAAGATACAGTAGACTCAATAATCATAGAAGCACGTAAAAAGCTTGGGTTAATATAATAAAATAATATGAATAATGAAGATATCAGTAATAAAAAATTAACGCTCCAAGGCTTAAGCAAGTTTAAATTAGACCTCAATTTAAACTCTTCAGCTAGTCCAAGTACTGGAGCTACAATAGTAAAAAAAAGAAGAAAAAAATCTCATGATGCAGAAGAACATAATTTATTTGACGAGAGTAAATTAGGTTCTTTAACAGAGAAAGAACAAATTTTCCGCATTAATGCTGTGCAGAATGCTGCTTTGCTGAAAGAAAGAAATCAGAGAGAAGAAAAAGAGAAAACAGCAAAAGAAGACAGCTATAAAGAGATTAATGAGAAAAATGAAGCGGACACTTTATCTAAAGAAATAAATAAGAAAGTTTTAAGTAATACTCACTTAGTTGAACTAAGAGAAGATAATATTGACTATGAGAGCGACGATAAAAAGTCTTCTAAAGTCAACAAAGATATATATTCTAAGCATTATAAACTGGTAATTGCACAGGCAATAGATGAAAAAACTGAACAACGCCCTGTATTTAAGCAAAGATTTGGTATAAGAAGTAGAAAGTCAAAGTTTACTAAGGGTAAAAATATATCAAGAGAAGTTATTATACCAGACAAAATAACTATCAGGGAGTTATCTGTTCGTATGGCAGAAGATAGCAAGAGTGTGCTAAAAATGTTCAAAGAAGAAGTCGGTGAGAGTTATAGAGTAGATGATCTGGTGGATCCAGATATAGCATCTGAAATAGTGGAAAAATTTAATCATACGGCTAAACGAGTGAGCGATACCAACAGAGAAAAGGATTTATTTTTTATAGAAGGCAGAGAAAGCCTGCCTAAAAAACCTAAACCACCAATCGTCACTTTTATGGGACACGTCGATCATGGTAAAACCTCATTGCTCGATGCATTTCGTGAATCTAATGTTGCAGAAAGAGAGTCAGGTGGCATAACTCAACACATAGGTGCTTATCAAATAACGACAAAAGATAAGCAAAAAATTACTTTTATTGATACACCAGGACATGAAGCGTTCACTGCGATGCGTGCACGTGGTGCCAATATTACTAATATAGTCGTAATAGTAGTTGCAGCTGACGATGGAATTATGAAACAAACAGTTGAAGCAATAAATCATGCAAAAGCAGCAAATGTTTCTATTATAGTTGCTATTAATAAAATTGATAAATCTGAACCTGGTGATGTAGAAAAAATAATTAATAGTTTGCCTCAATATGATCTCATCTCTGAAGAGCTTGGTGGTGATATTATGATTGTGCCAGTATCAGCAAAAAAGAAAACTAATTTAGATAAACTAGAAGAGGCGATTTTGTTAATCGCTGAATTAATGAAGCTAGAAGCAATAGAAGATTGTCGAGCACTTGGATGGGTAATAGAATCCAAAATAGATAAAACGAAAGGAATATCAGCTACATTGATAGTTGAGGAAGGAACGTTAAAGGTTGGTGATATATTGGTAGTTGGTACAACATACAGCAAAGTACGTAGTATGGTTAATCACCTTGGTCAAAGAGAAAAAGCAGCACTACCCTCCGCTCCAATTGAAATTACTGGTCTAAATGGTGTGCCAAATGCTGGAGATAAATTTGTTGTTGTAAATTCTGAAAAGCAGGCGCGTGAAATTGTTGAATACAGGCTAGAGTTGATCAAGAAAAAGAAAGAAGATTTAGACGACAATAATTTAGATATACTCAGTCGTAATAACAGTGAAACAGAAGAACTATCTGTAGTTTTAAAGTGCGATGTAACTGGTTCTATTGAAGCAATATCAAGTTCAATTGATAAACTCGGTAAAGACCAAGTGAAATTAAATATCCTACACAAAGCAGTAGGAGGGATAACAGATTCAGATGTGCTACTTGCAGAAGCATCAAGTGCAGTAATTTTAGCTTTTAATGTAAAAGTGGACTCAAAAATAAGGGACTTGGCAAAACAAAAAGGTGTAGAAATACATACTTATAACATAATATACGAGCTCATTGACGACATGAGAATGTATTTAACTAAAATGTTAAAGCCTGTTACACGAGAGGTTCGTGTTGGTTCTGCATCTGTGAGGCAAATATTTAACGTATCTAAAGCTGGTAATATCATTGGATGTTACGTAAGTGATGGAGTCATAAGAAAAGATTCTTTAATTAAGGTAGTGCGTGGTGGCAAATTGGTGCATGAAGGAAAGTTAAAAGCACTACGTAGATTTAAAGATGATGTTAAAGAAGTAGGTGTAAACTTTGAATGCGGAGTATCACTAGAGGGTAATATCGATATTAAAGTTGGAGATATTTTGGAAGCTTATCAATTAGTGCAAGAAGAAAGGGTGTTATAGTAGATGGATATGAAAAAGGAAATTAGAAACCTAAAAATAGCATCGGTATTGCATAGAGCAATATCAAGAGTCCTAATGGAAGGTAAGGTGTTCAATAAAAATGTAGCGGTATCTGACGTAAAATTAAGTAAAGATTTGAAAAAAGCAGATGTATATATTGTGTTATCTTCATTGAATATCCAAGTAGCTGACTACTCAGATTCAGAAAAAAGTACATGGATTTCAGCATCACGCACTGGAGATCCTTCTGAGGATAATTGTGATATTAACACTGTTGTTAATGAAATGAACCAATCTGCATGGTCAATACGTAAATCTATATTGTGTTATGTTGATTTGCGATTTATACCTGAGTTAGTTTTCAAGCCTGATTTAGCGTTCGATAATTTTGTTAATGTAAGCAAAATATTACATAATCACACTTAATTAATGTATTTCAACCGTTACTTTTCATTAATGAGACTGCACAGTTTAACAGGTTTGTGGCTTGTGCTATTTCCTAGTTTGAGCGGTATTCTTTTAGCCTCAACTTCTCTATCGTATCAGGCTCTTTTTCTCCTTGTTTTATTTACTATAGGTGCATTTTTAATGAGACCTGCAGGGTGCATAATCAATGACATTTTCGATAGGGAAATAGATGCGCACGTTGAACGAACAAAATATAGGCCACTTGCAAGTGGTGCATTAAACATAAAGCAGGCTTTGGTTTTACTCTCACTGCTACTATCTATCGCCTTGGTAATTTTATTGTTAACTAATAAAACCACACTCATACTTGGAATAATCTCAATGTGTATGATAGCTACTTACCCTTTATTAAAGCGGTATGTTTGGTGGCCACAATTGTTCTTAGGGTTTACCTTCAATATGGGATCGCTCATGGGCTCAGCAGCAATAATAAACCAGATCAGTATAGAATCCTTGCTGTTTTATATAGGATGCGTCTTTTGGACACTTAGCTATGACACCATATACGCTCATCAAGATAAAAAAGATGATGAAAAACTCGGAATGAAATCTACCGCATTATATTTTGGTGATACAACAAAATCTTGGTTGAAAAGATTTTATTTAATATCTCTTATGACGTGGCTATATGCTGGTATCTTATCATCATTAAATAACATCTTTTATATTGCTCTACTTGCTGTAGAGTTCATATTTCACCGCCAATACAAAAATTTCAATCCTGACGATCCCAGTCAATGCATGTCCATATTTAAAAATAATTCCTACGTAGGGTTGCTTCTCTTTTTTGGCATCCTTTTAGATAGAATTATCACCTAGGTCTCAAGAGTTTTGGCTCTAATGAAGTCAATAAACTCAGGTAACTCGCAGAAACGAAAAAACTTGCTTGACAAACTCCGCCAGCCCCCTTATCATAACACTGAAGCTATTTATTTATCTTCGCAATCTCTGCAGTGGATTAATGACAAAAAAACTTAATGTATTTGGCGTAAATCATGCTTAATTTTTTGCACTATGTGCACCTTATGTCTTTATAAAACTTTTAGGTTTCTACCTATACAAGCTGAAACGCGCTTATAAAGCGTTTAAGACAGTAAAAGACGTCAAATAGACAAGGGAGAATTTGAATACTAGCTACCCTGGGGTTTCTTTGCCTTTTTTTCCGCTCAGTAAATTTCTTAACGTTTATAATTTAGGTTAGTCGCATTTAAAAGCAGCTAAATTGCAGCGTTTAGAATAAAAAACGCCAATATTTTGAAGTACATATAAATAACTAGCCAACCATGGGGCTTCTTTTGCCTTTTTTTTCACCTGGTAAATTTCTTAATGTTTGTAGCTAAAGCAATTTAAGAGACCGAAAATGGTGTCATTCCAGCGCGTGACGCTGGAATCTAGTCTTTATTATGCAGCCACTTATTTAAAGTTAAGTTTTCTGGATCCAAGTAGTCAGGGCACTGGGATGACACCTTGACAATCGTCATCCCGCTACGTGTTAGCGGATGAGATACCGCGGCGGTATGACGTAGGGGTTGCCGAGAACTTGTCATTCCAGTCTGGAATCCAGTTTTCTTTACAAATTCACCAAAAGTGCTTCATTCTATAACGCAAAACCCATACTTACCAAACCCAATGCATTACTTGCAATTAAGTTTCCTGGATTCCAGACTAGAATGACACCGTCATAAAAGAACCAGTGTCAACTACTTGCATGACACCTTCCTGATAGACAATGTTCGTACAGTGTCAGCTACTCAGATAACAGGAAGAAGGTGCTGGGATGACAGGAGAAGAAGGCTACTTAGATGGCAGGGAGGAGCTACTTGAATGACGGTTCTTATCGTCGGTAAACTTAGAGCTATAATAACTATTTGCCTTTTTTCTACTTAAGTTTGGGTTATGCAAGAAGTCTAATAGAGCGAAATATGGAAGACAAAAGATAAGTGCATTCTACGCAGCGTGTTCGTCCCGCTAATTAATAATATCTTTATTATTGTATGAGATAGGTAATTTAGCATTTATGAATTTGTAATGTGTTACGCATAGCTCAAAGAAATAAGGTTTACTGGTTACACGCTGCAGCCAATGCCACAACACTAGGATCTATGTTTGTCTGCATGTTAATTTGCGTTGTGATTTTATGGAGGTCTTCTGTTACCTATGCTAGTGAAAATTTGGAGATACAGAAGGCCTTTGATAGTGTTGTCAAGCATATAAAAGCTGATAAAAAGTATAAAGATCTTGATGTTATTGAGAGAAAAAGTGACAAATTTAATATCAAAATTGCGCAGAATTCTGGCAAGAGTTTTGACATATACTCTACTTTAAAAAAAGCAAAAGATTCCTTTGAGTCAGGAGATAATGAAACAGCTATTTCTCTCCTTAATCAGATCATCACAAAGTTTCCTTATCATAAAAATGCTTTAATTGGATTGGGAAATATTTATTATGCTAATAAAGAATACAAAAAAGCTGTAGAGATTTACACAAGACTGTTAAAAGAATACCCTAGTAACCCTTACATATTAAAAAATTTTCTGACGATAATCTCACAATATGATCCTGATCTGGCGTTGAGTGAAATGTTGAAATTGTATGATATACATAAAAATTATGCTCCTTTATTAGCAAATTTAGGTCTGATTTATATGAAAAAGGAGGATTATGTAAAAGGTGAAGAGTATATGACAACTGCTATTTCCCTTGATGAAAACAATATTTTTTATACCTATAATTTAGCTGTTATTCTAGATAAACTTTCAGATTTTAAAAATGCTACAATATTCTACTTAAAGTTGTTGAACATGGCTACAACTTCGAAAGATGTGAGTGAAAAAATACCTTTATGCAAAGTGACAGCAAGACTAAAATTTATAAAACTCCACAGCACGCACCCAAAGATTTCATAAAAGCTTATAGCTTACCTAAATCTAATTTATCGCTATTTTTGTTTACAATAATAATATTGAGCTATAGAATTACATCTAAAGGGGCAATTAGCTCAGCTGGTAGAGCATCTCGTTTACACCGAGGAGGTCGGCAGTTCAAGTCTGTCATTGCCCATTTGCTTAACTGAATGTTAATATTATTAATTACTTCAATCAAAATATAGAAAATGCAGGATAATATAGTACCAATCTCAATAGTAAAAGAGCTGGAAGATTCTTATCTCTCCTACGCAATGAGCGTTATCATAAGCCGGGCTATACCTGACGTGCGAGATGGATTTAAACCTGTTCATAGGCGCATATTATATGCAATGTCAAGGGCTGGATACGATGCTGGTAAGCCATATAAAAAGGCGGCTCGTATAGTAGGGGATGTAATGGGGAAATATCACCCACATGGTGATGCAGCTATTTACGATTCCTTGGTTAGAATGGCCCAAGATTTCTCTCTTCTTTTACCACTTGTTGATGGACAAGGTAACTTTGGTTCGATAGACGGAGATCCACCCGCTTCGATGCGATATACAGAAGCAAGGCTTCACAAAGTGTCGCACTTCTTACTAAATGATATTGACGAAGATACAGTTGATTTTAGGCCAAACTATGATGGAAATGAAACAGAGCCTGTTGTACTGCCTGCAGAATTTCCGAATCTATTGGTAAATGGTGCAAGCGGTGTTGCAGTTGGTATGGCAACCAATATTCCTTCTCACAACCTTGGAGAAATAATAGATGCTTGTATGTTATATATAGATAATCCTGAAGTTACTTTGGATGAGTTACTTGAAGTGATGCCAGGGCCGGATTTCCCAACTGGGGGAAAGATTCTTGGAAGGTCTGGAATAAGATCAGCATTTGCAACGGGTCGTGGATCAATTGTTGTGCAAGGTAAGACTCACATGGAAGACCTGCCACAAGATAGGCAAGCAATAGTGATTGATGAAATACCTTACCAGGTAAATAAAGTAAAATTAATTGAGAAGATAGGTGAGCTTGTAAAAGAAAAAAGAATTGATGGCATAACAGAAATTAGGGATGAGTCTGATAAGTCTGGTATTAGAGTAGTAATTGACCTCAGAAGAAATGCTGAAGCAAGTTTTATACTTAATCAAATATTGGGACTAACTCCACTAAGAAGTAGTTTTAGTGTTAATACTTTAGTCCTCAACAACAACAGGCCTGCTTTGATGTCATTAAAAGAAATCATAGCTGCTTTTGTTGATTTTAGAAAAGAAGTATTAATCAGGAGAACAGAATTTCGTCTAAGAAAAACGAGGGAAAAAGCTCATATATATATAGGGCTCTACATTGCGGTCTTGAGCATAGATGAAGTGATAAAAATCATCCGTGGTGCAAAAGATCCTGCGGAAGCAAGTAGAGAACTTTTAAATAAAGAATGGAAAACTTCAGCTGAGATAAACACAATTATTGGATTAATCTCAGACAGCACAAGCTTTTTGAAAGACGGAGTGTATAGATTAACTGAGCTGCAAACGAAAGCTATTCTTGACATGAAATTGCAACGTTTAACAGGCCTTGAAAAAGACAAATTAGAAGCTGAGCTAAGTTCAATGATCAACCTGATAAAAGAATATATCGCTTTTCTTGGCTCAGGAGAGAAGTTGATGAAAGAAATAAAAAACAATCTACAAGAAATAAAGAACAGATTTGCTGTGCCGCGAAAAACTTCAATAGAGGAATCAGATACGGACATTGAAGCTGAAGATCTAATTCCACAAGAGGATATGGTGATAACTGTAACTATGAATGGTTATATCAAGCGTGTGAAGCTTTCTAATTATAGAACTCAGCGTCGTGGTGGAAAAGGAAAGCTAGGACAAGGATTAAAAGAAGAGGATGTAACCACAAAATTATTTGTTGGGAATACCCACACTAGCCTTTTATTCTTTTCTAATATTGGCCGAGTTTATAGATTAAAAGTTTATAAGTTACCTCTTGCAGAGCCAACTGCACGTGGAAGAGCACTTGTTAATATATTCCCGCTTAGCGATGGTGAAACTATAACTAATATAATGCCATTACCAAGTGAAAATGACGAAAATCAAAACATAGTTTTTGCTACTGCTCATGGGAATATAAGGCGCAACTCTTTAGCGGATTTTCACTATATTCCAAGCAATGGAAAAATAGCAATCAAGCTCGATGAAGTAGATAAGTTAATATCAGTTAAAGTATGCAATGAAATTGATCATGTTTTTCTTTCAACAAGATTCGGCAAAAGTATCAGATTTGTTGTAAGTGATGTGCGTCAATTTAAAAGTCGCAATTCAGATGGCGTAAGAGGTATCAAACTTGCAAAGAATGACAGCGTGATATCCATGACCATATTAAATGGGATAGGTGTAGCAACAGAAACAAAAGAACTTTACTTAAAAGTTCCACTTGCAAAAAGACTGGGGACTGCAATTAATAACTCCATTGATTCTAAATTGGAAAAGACTTTGAATGATTTAGGAATAGATAACGAATTGTTCTTAAAACTTGCAGTGAATGAGGAGTTTATATTAACTATTACCGAAAATGGCTTTGGTAAAAGAACTTCTGCATATGAGTATAGAATAACTAACAGGGGTGGTGTTGGTATCACCAATATTCTTACTACCAACAGAAACGGTAATGTTGTTGCTAGTTTTCCAGTTGAGCAGGGTGATAATATAATGCTTATTACAGATAAAGGAAAGTTAATTCGTATTTCAGTAAATGATATCAGAATTGCAGGACGTAGCACTCAAGGAGTCACTCTGTTTAAAACAGAGAGTAGAGAAAAGGTGGTGTCAGTAGCGAAAATTGAAGATCCTGATTCCACTGAAGATAGTATTTCTGAAGTTGAAAACTCTATCTCTTCTCAACTGTAGTACAGGTTAAACAAAAAGCGCAAGTTTTTGTTGATTAATACGCAGTATTTAATTTAAAATATATACTTATGGCTAAGTAGAGATCAATGGACAAAAATTTAACTAAAAATAAAAAACTACTGGCAAACAAAGAGGATAAAAAAACACCTCCTGTTAAAGATCTTACTAAAAATAAGAGTAGGAGAGATTTTATAACATTAACTACATGCGCTATAGCAGGTATAGGAGCTGCAAGTGGACTTTGGCCACTGGTTAAGTCTATGAATCCTTCTGCTGAAGTTTTAGCAACTTCCACAGTGGAGGTGAATTTGTCTGGAATTCAGGAAGGACACGGAGTAAAAGTAAAGTGGCAAGGTAAACCAGTATTCATTCGTAGACGCACAAAGCAAGAAATTGAGGCTGCAAGAGCTGTGAATGTGAAGAGCTTGAGGGATCCTCAATTAGATGAGCAGAGAGTATACGAAGGAAAAGACGAATGGTTAATTATGCTTGGAATATGTACACATCTTGGGTGTGTGCCGATTGATCACGCTACAAAAGATGGTAACGGTTGGTTCTGCCCTTGCCACGGTTCATATTATGACACATCAGGCCGAGTAATTGGGGGTCCTGCACCAAAAAATATGGTTGTACCTGATTATTTTTTTCCCAGTGAGAATGTTGTGGTAATTGGCAAGAAGGCTTAACGGATACAATAAACTCGTTAAAAAAAACTCACAGGATCAACATCTATTATCACTGCAATACTCGAATTCAAGTTACAATTTTTAATCCAACATTTCAGCTTCTTTTGTATAGATAGACTGTGCTTATTGTGTATTTTTAGCAACACCCTATACCGATACTTATTATTTAAGAAATTTATTGCTGCTAGTGATGGACCAAGAATTTCAAATTCCTTTTTGTCTGCACTTACATTTTTTTCCTGAATACAAGTAGTTGAGCTACTTGTATGACAGAGAAGAGATTTTACTATTTCATTCGCTGCTTTTTGTGTCGCAATCTGATTCTTACCACAAATTATAAGCGCTATTAATCTGCTAAATGGTGGCATTTTGGCTTCGCGTCTTGACTTAAGTTCAATTTCATAAAATGAGTCCCTTTTTTGATGTAGCAATGCTTTTATTATTGAACTTTCAGGATTATTGGTTTGCACTATTACCATTCCTTTTTCATTGAACCTTCCTGACCTGCCTGCAACTTGGTGCAACAATTGATACGTCTTTTCTGCTGCTCTTAAATCAGAATTTTCGAGACTCAAATCTGCATTCATTACTCCAACCAAAGTTAATTTAGGAAAATTGTGCCCCTTAGCAATTATTTGTGTGCCGATTATAATGTTCACCTCTTCTTTCAGTACCAAGTCAATTACGTTACTAACCGACTTCTGATCGCTGCTTATCATCGCAGTTTTTGCGTTTGGTATTAATTTCACCATTTCTTCAAGTAACCTTTCAATTCCTACGCCATAAAGGGAAAATGACTGTTCACTCTGGCAATCAGAGCATTTTTCTGGGAGTTTTAATTGATAAGAGCAATGATGGCACAAAAGAGCATTTTTTTTCTTGTGATATGTAAGCCAAACAGCACAATTTAAGCAGGAAATTTTATATCCACACTTTTTACAAACTGCCAGTTGTGCATACCCTCGGCGGTTTAAAAAGAGCATAACCTGCTGTTTTTTCTCTATGGTTTGTTTGATGCTTTCAAAAAGCTCAGAGGAGATCCATTGCTTGTTGTTCCTCATATCTACTACTTTAATAAGTGGCAATTCTGCACCACCGAATCGCTTGGTTAGCTTTACATGATTATAATTCCCGCTTTTAACATGATGAATCGTTTCAAGCAGTGGAGTTGCTGATGATAAAATAATCGGAATATTTTCAAATTTGGCTAAGATTATCGCCATATCTCGAGCATTATATATAATTCCCTGTTCTTGTTTAAAAGATGAGTCGTGCTCTTCATCAACGATAATCAATTTTAGGTTTTTATAAGGCAAAAAAAGCGCTGACCGTGCACCAATAATTGTCTGCGCATTTCCACTTGCTATATTGAGCCAATTATTCTGGCGAGTTTTTGGAGTGAGCCTTGAGTGCCATTCAACTAAGTTTTTTGATATCTGACCGCGAACACGATTTACCAATTGTGAAGTTAAAACAATTTCAGGCAAGAGGATTAAAATTTGTGCACTGTTTACAGTTTCTACCAATTTTGCAATTGCGGATAAGTAAACTTCCGTTTTTCCAGATCCTGTCTCACCGTCAAGCAAAGTCACTGAATACTCATTCAAACTGCTTATTATTTTATCGCTAGCTATCTGCTGTTCAGGGTTTAATTGGCAACTTATTTCACTTATTTCCTGCTTTTGTTCAACACAAACCAATTTATCTATTTGGTTTACTTTTAACACTCCTCCCATTATCACTTTGGCAAGCATACCAATAGGCATTACATTGTATTGTGCAACCCACTCTGCAAATGCAATCAATTTTGGTCTAATATTTGGTAAATCGATTTTTTGCTCAATAAATTTTAATGATCGACCACTCTTGTTACTATATTTCCAAACTATTCCGATCAAGCGTTTTTTGCCAAATGGCACCACTACGTAATCTCCAACTGAAACTTCAGTATTTTCTTCAACTACATATGAAAATAACTGATCAATTGGAAGTGGTAGTAATACATCAACTGTTCTTGTCATAGCAGCCTAAGTTTAGCACTGTTTTGAAAATATTCGTTTGATTTTTGTGGATTGATTGGTTGAACTGATACTATATAAGTTTATTTGGCTAGGATGATAAATATCCAAGAGGCTCATATACAGAAACTAATAGAATTTTCTGAACTTCATAAGAACTTTATGCAGAACAGAAGACCAAGCGAGTCGGAAAAACAATTGTTTGAGATAAGTGAGGAATTTAAAAGGAAACACCCTGAAGTTAGATTGAATGTACGCAGTAATGTGATTGATAAGAGAACTTTTGCTGCACACGGTACCAATGCTTGGGCACTTTTTTCAGCATTTGCTTTTACAAATGGCCAATTACTACCAAAAAATGAAATGAAAATAAGGGAAATACCTGTTGTTGCAGGTGAATTGATATATGAGAAAAATAGATATAGTCCGGGTTCCCATTGTCCAAACACAGTGAGCCAAAATGCAGTGTCAACTGTTGGATTGCATAATAAGAGTTCGCATTTGCTTGATACACTTCGCTATGCAGAAATGGCAACAGAAGATCATAATTATGATTACAGTAACTTCAGTAAAAATATCTTAGTAAATATCAGAAGAGAAGCGTAGAAAGCATTATAGAAAAAGCAAGAGCACTTTTGAATGACAAAGAAATGCAAGAAGCATATGAAAGGTTATCTTCTATTCCAATGGTTGTTTTAGGTGATAGAATTGGAGGAACGACAATAGGTTCGAGTATAGATAATGAATATGGATGTGAAAGATTTAACATTAGAGTTGTTATAGTGGATGAAGAAGATAAAGAGTATGTCAGAAATTTGATTAATAAAATCAATCCAGAAATAGCTAAAGGTGTAGTGTATTTAGCTATAGAAGAGGTTATGAAGCTTGAAGATAAGCGTACTAAAATAGCCCCTAATAAGCTCTGCATGCGAGAGATCTTTCTAAGCGGAATGCGTATCTCTGTTCCAATTGCTTTTAAAGATAGTTTTGCGAATGATTTTGAAAAAACATTTAAAGATAAACTAACTTTTAGTTTTTCTGATCAGTTTAATGTGTGTAAAATAGAAAAGAAAAGATTAGTAAAAGAGACGATAAAAGGTAACCCTAAAGTATCCACTGCTACTATAACTTACTATCAAAATCCAGATCCAACTTCAGAAACAATAATTGATGATGTAGATTACAGTGTAGTGTTTACCGAATCATTTCAATCAAAAGTAGGTAGCGATATAGTTATCAGCTGTGATGATAAGCAAATTTCAGAACAACCGGCTGCAAGTGATACCACTACACAACCGTTTGTTTCAACCCCTCCACAACAAGAACAACCAGTAGACAGTGGCCCACAAACGATTACAAGCAGTGCAGTTCCATTGCAACAAACACCTGTCAGTAACGAAACTAACAATAATTTTCAGCAGAAAAAGCAAATTAATCAGCCACCTATAGTAGGCAACCCAAAACGTAATTCTCCACAAAAACAAGCTTCAGGAATTTCCACAAGAGTTATAGGCTTAGCATTATTATTTGGTGCTGTAGGAGCTACGCTAGTTGCAATAGGAATTATACCTGAGATTATTGCTATCGGAGGAATTGCAGGTGCAGCATTAGGTGGTATAGTAGGGTATCTTACAGACATAACAGTAAACAAATGTCATAAGCGAAGCTGTTATGAAAGTTGCGTAACTAACAACTAATGTCATTCAAATAGCTCGTCTAGGCATGTTTTTTTCTGGATTCTATAGTATTTTCTAAAACGAATGATAAACGTCTAAAATGGTATTACCAACTAAAAGGTGTAAGTCTGTACATTGATGCATTAGAGGTCTGAGGCGACTTTTGATGGTGTGCCAACAATGCTCTATCGGATTTAGATCAGGTGAATATGTTGGAAGATAAAGCAAATGACAGCCAAAAGACTCTATTAATGACTTTGTTTTGGGAGTTTTATGGAATATAGCATTATCCATAACTATGGTTGTATTACGCTGCAATTGTGGTTTGCTCTAACCATACATTAAATACATCTTTATTACACCCTCCTGTGAAGGTCATTGGTGCAATAAACTTCTTTTCAATCCATCCACCTATTATACTCACTCTTTCCCACTTTTTTCCTGGAACATCAGCATATATTTTTTCTCCTCTTGGAGCTCATGCATATTCTCGGTATAGTCTATTATCAACTCCTGCTTCATCTATATATAAAATGCTACAGTGGTCTATTTTTGAGACTTTATCGATAAATTGCTGCCTATCTTCTTGATTGCGCTCTTGATAGAATGTGACTTTTTTTAAGGTTATTTTTAGCTGTTTTAACCTATACCAAGTTGCACTTATTCCAAAGCCAAGGTTTTGTTTCATTTCTGCTAGTGTGTGATCCGGGTGTTTTTTAACATAGTCTACAAGTATTTTTGGGTCTATTTTCCGAATAAAACCAGTACTTTTTACCGCTTTGAGACCTTGGCCAGTAGCTTTCTTTTTTAACCATCTATATAGTGTCTATCTCAAAAACCTCTGCAACTTCAACCTTTGACTTTCCTTTTTCTACCAAAGATACTGCTTTTTCCCTTAAATCTACACTATATACCATAGCTTTCCCTACTTTAAAAAAACATATTATACCTTTATCATTCGCTTTTGAAAATACTATAGTTTGCAGTTTGCTTTTTTCCTTCAAATCAGGGTCAGAGTTTATTATGCCTTTTATATCTTTCCTAATTTGCTCTGATTGCTCTTTTGCAAATTCTATCTGTTTTTCTATATATTCTCTGGCTTTTCCTGTGGCATTCTGCAAGCGGCACTTGTTTGCATATCGCTTAAATTGCGCTCAATTGCTCTTAGCTCTTTTAATTCTTCTTGCTTTTGTGAAACCATACACTCTTTTACCCCATCGTTTTTTGCGATGAATTCAGCATATTTTTCCAACAGTTTTACATCTAATTTATCGGTTTTTGCAAAGTGATTGCAGGCTTTTGCAAATTCATATGCCCGATTTGGGTGAGCTCTATGAACAGCTATGTTATACAACTTTATTACAAGTTTCTCATAACCTCCTGTTTACACATAACTTAACAAATACGTTAGCCATTTTTGACTTTATAAACTCAGATATAGCTGTCTCTACATTTTCTATACGCTGATGTTTATTGTTGATTGAGATATCAAGTGTTTCTTTTGAAACATCAATACCCATAAAAACTGTTCTAGCCATTTTTGTACCTATAAATATAATCAAATAATAATGCAAATGCTGTACAGGATTGTGATTCGATCTTTTAGATCCCCCTACCGTTCGTACTACATTTTTTCTAGCTAGGAGTGTACTAAGATTCCACCCAATCAATCCAGTTAACAGCTTGCTCATTATAGTCTTGCGACTTTGATTTAATATACAATCCAGGAAATTTATTAAGTTGGTAAGCATAAAAGTAGCCGTTTTATGTTAAAATACAACGTTTTGATGATTATGAAAAAGCTGAATTCCAGACTGGAATGACACCATTTGTTGTAAACTCACTTTTTCTTGATTTTTTGGTTTATCTTGTCTACCTATTTTGCCATTCTGCTGAACGGATACATCCGAGTAGCACATCCTTTACTTTGTGGGTATACTTTTTTTGACATGTGGTTATATCTTTTTTAATATAAAGGATATATACTTATGCATTATATATTTTTTTGTATGAGGAGTTATATGAAAATGAAGAGATTATGCGTTTTGGCTGTGTTGCTTACTTCATCTCTATCAGGTGCAGCTAATAATAGTGCAAGTAAGTCAGAAGATCAGTACTATGCAGGTTTAAACTTTGGTGCTGGATGGGGTGGTGGCTTTGTAATGAAACCTAGCGTTGTTTTTGGTTATCATCATGACAAAAACTCTAAGTTTGAACTTGAGGTTCTTGCTAACATGAGTGATATTGCTAATAAGGATACAAGGAAAATAGGGGCTAGCTTATTGGCAAATTATCGTTATTACCCTGACCTTGATATTGATCCCGTTAAACTATATGTCAGTGGAGGTTTAGGAGGATACTTACAAGTAATACCTTTTGGCTTTGGTGAAGGTGGTAAAAGCAAAGATTCAAAACCTAAAGATCCAGGAGCTACAACTACTCTGAGTGCAGGTGAGGTTACTGGAGCTGCTGCAGAGGAGGCATCTGTAGTAGATAAAATACTGGGTTCTATTTCCTATAAACTGAAGGTCGGTGTTGATTATGAAATTGCTCCACAGATAGTTGGTGCAGTTGGTATTGCTGCAGGCGGGCAACTAAGTGGTATAAAAGCATTACAAATACCAGATGCAACTCTGGAGGTAGGAATACGTTATAATTTTTAATGCTGCTAAATTGTAACTTAGTTCATAAAGGTAGAGACAATATTGAGGATAAAATAAACAGCATTGAAAAAATCTGGAAATATATGAGATACTTTTCGAATATGGTTTTGAATGCTAACTATAGATTAAAAAAATAACAAGAAAAAGGGTAAACTCCAGTATTTGTAACCGTTCACGGATTGTGAGAATGAATAAGGAACTAGTTCCAAAGTGTGATGGTATGGATTTAGTATAAATAATTCAGGATACTTGTGTCCACTGGTTACATATAAATTCATAAGGTTTTGAGAGTTTTGAGTCTTTTTGCGTAATATAACAAAGTTGTAAAGGTGTAACCATAATTCCTCCTTCGATGGCAATTTCTTATATATCATACCATCACACTTTGGAACTGTACACCTAAGCACTCTGTTCAACAAGCTAGAACTGCTATATTTGAATACATAGAAATTTTTACAAAAAACAGCGTAGGCATTCTGCTATTAATTATTGCATTCCTGAACATTGTGATTCATCATTCTTTTTGTAAAAAATTTTCTTAACTTTTTCTCCACTTTTTCTGGGTAAGGTCACAGAATTTTTTACTGGAAATCTTAATTTTGTCTTAGCAATAAATCAACTTAAGGTCATAATATCTTGACATTTATTTAATGTTGCTATATAATAGCTATGTACATTTTGTGTACTATAGCAATAAAATCACCCTGTAATAGGTGTATTGGACCCGAGGGCAGTACTCGGCGCCTCCACCATATTTTTAATTTATATGGGGGCGAATAAGGATCGACATGCATAGTAAAGATGGTAGTTTTGCTCGGTTAGACACCACCGCTAAGAGTTCATAATTTAAATGCAAACGATAATTTTGCTGCTGAAGACAATAATGCAATAGCTGCTTAATTTAAGCACTATAACTTCATTGCTATAAGCACGGTTCAGGGAACGCCGGGTAACAGAAGTTCCCCAAAAATTTACGTATGTGGAAGTTATATGGAGCAAACAGATTACAAAAAATTGCTTAATTCTGCCAAGTTTCAAGTTATCAAAAAGACTTTAGATGTTATATCAGGTAATGGTTTTATCCCTCATTTAGAAATATTATTTTTCACATATTTTAATGGTGTGACCATGCCAGATCGTTTGAAAAAGTCATACCCCACTCAAATGCTTATTATATTACAGCATTAATTCTATGATTTAAAAGTTTCTGAGGATAAATTTAGCGTCAGTTTGAGTTTTCAAGGAAAACAAGAGCGAATTACTATACCGTTTTTTGCTATTAGTGAGTTTCGTGATAAAATTTCAGGAGATGTTTTAATATTTGACAAAATCAGTATCGATTCTGATAAAGAATACAAAAGTGAAAAATGTACTGAAAAATTATCAAACGGTAGTATTATATCCATAGATCAACTGCATGATGAGTAATTGCTCATCTTTGTAAACAAAAAATATTAATAGAAAAAAGTGGTCTAACTTAAGTAATAGAATAGAGGAATACTATCGTAAACAAATATGCTAAATCTTTAATTGTTTATTAACGCAGGTGGCAAAATTTTTCTTACATATCATCAACTTTCTTTATTGAAAAATTCAGAAAAATGTTGTATAATTATTAGTAGACTTTGGTAAAACATATGGCAGATTCAGGAATTAGTATAACTTTTGACCCAAAAACTTCACATAACCTTGCTAAGTTAGCTGAAATCACCAAGGAATCCGTTCAAGAACTAGCAAAAAGGTTAGTCATAGAAGGAATCGAGTGCGAAGTAGAAGATATTGCGTTATATAAAACTGTTAAGGAATGTGAGGATGTAGACTGGAGCACAGTGCTATCTGAAAGGGCGAGGACATAAACTGGATACGATATTGTCTACTCAAAAAACTTTACTGAAAGAGATTTTCCAAATCTTCCAAAAACGATAAATGAGCGGCTTGCAACTGACACAATTAAATTTGGTAAACCATTACGTGGCAGACTAAAAGGATATAGAAGAATAAGAGTTAGTGATTACCGAGTTATTTATATTGTAAATATTGCAAAATATAAGGTGTTTGTTGCCACAGCAGGACACAGAGAAGACGTCTATAATAAAATGCCTTTAGACTTACTGCTATAAACAATATATATTTTTATACAGCACTCCTTCCTCCTACCTTAGGTAGCTTTGCTTAGCTCAAGAAACGAAGTTTTTTTGGTTCAGCAAAGCCAACATTTTGAGTTTGAAAAGGCTAAATACTTGTCTTTTATATATCTTTCGTGTAATAGATATGTATGCATCCAATCCTATATCTACTCAACACGTTACTTGATCTTTATAGCTTCATTCTAATATGTTGGGTTGTCTTAAACTGGCTGGTTAAACTTAATATGGTGAACATATATAATGAAACTATCAGTAGCATAATGCACATCTTGAACCAATTGACATATCCACCACTAAAGATTATTAGAAGATATATACCACCGTTCAATGGATTAGATTTATCTATAATGATATTGCTAATAACAATTCACTTTGTAAAATATACAGTAGCTTACTACTTTAGGTAGATGTTAAAAAAATATCTAAAATCAGCAATATATCTATCCCTTTTAATATATGTATATATATCAGTTTTTAGCTACAACTATAAAGATCCTTCCTTAAACACGTCTACAAATAAGGAAGTGACAAATTTAGGTGGAATAGTAGGTTCATATTTAGCTGATATATTGGTTCAATTTCTTGGATTAACTAGTGTTACAATAGCTACAACCATAGTTTACTTGTTGATCTTCAGGCCAGCAAAAATACTGCTGAAAATTCTCTATTTAATATTAATCAATTTAGGGGTATGTGCTATATTACCACAACTTTCGCTAGGCATCACTGCAAGGTACAGACACAGTGGAATAATAGGGAATGCACTCGTTAATAACTGCCCATTTTATGTATTTGTGATAGTAACATCAATAGGTCTTGTAGGATCGGTTGGTTGGAAGAGAGCAATTTACTCTCTATTCTTCTTATGTAAAAAAATAGCTTGCTTATTTGTAAATGTTCTATTCTTCAGATCACATAAAACTGCTGAATATTCAGTTGCACCATTAGTAGTAGAAGAAAAACATAGAACTAAAATCACTACTAAACAACAACCAAAAGAAAGACAGAAAAAAGCTACCGAAGAAATTTTTAAACCTTCCAGTGAGTTCGAGTTTCCAAGCATTCATTTACTTTCTAAAGCAGAGGAGTCTTTGCAGAGAAAACAGCTGAATGAAATGGAG
Source organism: Wolbachia endosymbiont (group A) of Myopa testacea (assembly GCF_964027115.1). Taxonomy (NCBI): domain Bacteria; kingdom Pseudomonadati; phylum Pseudomonadota; class Alphaproteobacteria; order Rickettsiales; family Anaplasmataceae; genus Wolbachia; species Wolbachia endosymbiont (group A) of Myopa testacea. The sequence goes on along the minus strand of NZ_OZ034729.1, from coordinate 87,822 downwards.
AGCAATAAAAATTTATCTCTGCTGGAACAAGTCCTGAGTGATTTTGGCGTGCAAGGAAAAATTATCAGTGTATGCTATGGGCCGGTTGTGACTTTATACAAACTTGAACCACAAGCTGGTACGAAATCTGCAAGAGTAATTGGCCTTGCAGATGACATTGCACGTTCGATGAGTGCACTCTCTGCACGTATTTCAATAATTCGTGGGCAAAATGCTATGGGAATAGAGTTGCCGAACAAGGAACGAGAAATTGTAATGCTGCGTGATTTGCTTGAATCACCAGAATACCAGAATGCAAACTTAAATCTCCCAATTGCTCTTGGCAAAGAAATAAGTGGAAAACCAGTTATTGCAGATCTGACTAAAATGCCCCACTTGCTCGTTGCTGGAACCACAGGGTCGGGTAAATCAGTTGCGATTAACACTATGATTCTTTCGCTCGTTTATCGATTAAGTCCTGATGAATGTAAGATGATAATGATCGACCCAAAAATGCTTGAGCTTTCAATATATGATGCAATACCGCACCTAATGGCGCCAGTAGTAACAGAGCCAAAAAAGGCTGTTATCGCTCTTAAGTGGATAGTGAAAGAAATGGAAAATCGCTATCGCATGATGTCGTATTTAAATGTACGCAATGTAATAAACTATAACCAAAAAATCACAGAAGCAATGAATAGTGGAATAGAATTGGAGCGCGTTGTGCAGATTGGCTTTAACTCAACAACAGGCAAACCTTTGTTTGAAAAAATACCAATCAAGATGGAGACATTTCCGTATATTGTAGTGATCGTGGATGAAATGGCAGATTTGATGCTTGTTGCCGGCAAAGAGATAGAGTGCTCTATTCAACGTTTAGCTCAGATGGCTCGTGCTGCAGGAATACATATCATAATGGCAACACAACGCCCATCTGTGGATGTGATCACAGGTGTGATAAAGGCGAACTTTCCAACGAGAATCAGTTTTGCTGTTACTTCTAAGATAGATAGCCGTACAATACTTGGCGAACAAGGAGCTGAACAATTGCTCGGTATGGGTGATATGCTCTATATGGCCTCTGGTGGTAAGATCATTCGAGTTCACGGCCCATTTGTAAGTGATAATGAGGTGCAAGATATAGTTAATCATCTAAAAATGCAAGGTGAGCCAAATTATATGGAGGAAATCACCAAAGAAGATGAAAATTCTTCTGTGGAATCAGAAGGTGAAACAGAGGATGAAGAAAACGACCTCTACAATCAAGCAGTGTCCATCATTCAAAGAGATCAAAAAGTTTCAACCAGTTACATTCAGCGACAACTTAGAATAGGCTATAACAGAGCTGCAAATATTGTTGAAAGAATGGAAAAAGAAGGAATTGTCAGCTCTCCAAATTACTCAGGAAAGAGAGAGATATTGGTTGAATAGCAACCTTGTAATACATTAACTCAAGTTTTTGCACTTTCAAAAAGCAAGTCAAACAAAATTATTAAAAGGTCAATACATAATGACAGTTAATTTAATAATAATTTAAACATTTGGAATGTAAAATTATAATATATTAATTAACTAGGGGGTAAAAATGTTAAATATTTTGAGTAATGCTTGGTATAGTTTGTCTGGCAATGACATAACAGACATAACAAAATTGCAGGAACAAGTAGAAGAACTAGAGAAGCTATTAGGAAACTTCAAAGGTTTGCCAGAACAAGTAACAGAACTGTCAGATAAATTCGGTGGTTTATCAGAAAGATTTACAGAGTTGTCAGGTAAATTTGATGGTTTGTCAACAGATCTATCAGATAAATTCAATGGTTTGCAAGAAAATTTTACAGGCTTGCAAGAAAACTTCACAGGTTTAGAAGAAAAAGTGGAAACACTCACAGAAGCAGTAGCAGATCAAGAAAAAACACTACTAATTTGTACCATAGCCACTGCTGTTGCTGTAACAGCGATAACTTGTTTTGTTGCATTCTGCATCTATCAGGGAGTTAAGCTTGATAAGGAAAAGAAAAACGACTTATCTAAAGATACGCCAGACACAAAACTTAATGATGAAGTTGATACTCAAGCGCAACAGAATAGCTTACACACTCTAAACTAAGCTGCATAACACTCTTCTTGAGGAAGTGTTACGCAACTTGTAACACCTTACTCTTCTCTCAGCCTATGTAGGTTTTTTTGATAGCAAACATATCACTTTTTAGAAAAATATTTGCAACATATTATTGTAAAGTTAGTAAAGATTCTGGTTTACTTAAAGTTTGTTAATTGCTATCTTTTAAAACACGATATTTACTATAGCACCATATGCTTAGGATTTTTTCTAAAGTTTTATTTATATTAATGTTTTTGGTTTCTAGCTTTTTTACTGTGCATAGTGCTGAAGCTAAATCTAAGCTCAGTAAGAGATACATACCTCCTGGTAACCCTGGTGGTGCAAACTTTCATACAGATGAGGATTTTGCTGAGTCATATAAACTGTATGAGAAGCGTAGGGAATTGCTCAAGGAAAAAAAGTCACAAGATCGAGCTATAAATAAAGAAGATCTAATCAAAAAATTAAAAGAGAAAAAAATTGCTAGTCTTGATAATGAGCCAAATGACATGGAAGCGTGCATAGTCGACGATGAAGAGAGCGCTATGATAAATCAGCATGGTATTAATATCGCACGTTTAAAGGGTGCTGTATTTATAGATCAAGAGCCAGTTTCCCAGTATGAAATCGAGCAGCATGAAAGTGAACAACAAGAAGGGAAGAAAGTTACTTCAACACGAGAAAAAAAAGTTTCTCCTATAAATGTCACTATAAAAGAAAATCCATCAAGAAAAACGTGCTCACATGATTCTATTGCTAATTTGGATAACGTAGATGCTTATAGTTTGAATGGTTCGAGTTCATTTGGCAGCGTAGCTGACACAGTAAAATAGTATCACAATTAATAAGTATGCTAGATAAAGATCTAATATTGAATGATAAAGCATATGAATTATCGCCGATTTCCAGGCACAAAACTCATGTTGTAGAAGTTGGAAAAGTAAAGATAGGTGGAAATAATCCTATAGTTGTACAATCTATGGCGCTTGGTGTGCATATAGATTCTGATGATATAAAAAGTAGCGCAAAACATTATGCAAAAGAGATAACAGAACTAGCGCGTGCAGGTTCAGAATTGGTGCGAATTGCCTTGAACTCAGAGGAGGTAGCAAGAGCAATACCTTATATAGTAGAAGAGATAAATAAAGAAGGTTTTGACGGTAAAATATTGGTAGGCTGCGGTCAATATGAGCTAGATAAATTAGTTCAAGATTATCCAGACAACATCAAAATGCTGGGTAAAATTAGAATCAATCCAGGCAATATAGGCTTTGGCGACAAACGTGATGAGAAATTTGAAAGGGTGATAGAGTATGCAATAATGCACGATCTTCCTGTTAGAATTGGGGTAAATTGGGGTAGTCTTGATAAATACCTTTTACAAAAACTGATGGATGAAAACTCTTCGCTTAGTAATGCAAGGCCTTCTAATGTTATACTGCGCAAAGCACTTGTAATGTCTGCTCTTGATAGTGCAAAAAAAGCTGAAGAAATTGGTCTAAATTCAAACAAAATAATCATTTCATGTAAAGTTAGCAAAGTACAAGATTTAATTTTAGTTTATATGGCACTTGCAAAATCTTCCAATTATGCTCTGCATTTGGGTTTAACTGAGGCTGGTATGGGCAATAAAGGTGTGGTAAATACCGCAGCAGGGCTTACTTATTTATTGCAAAATGGCATTGGAGATACAATACGGGCTTCTTTGACTCAACGTCCTGGTGAATTGCGTACTAATGAAGTGGTGGTGTGTCAGGAAATATTGCAATCTATAGGCTTGCGACACTTTAACCCTCAAGTTAATTCATGTCCTGGTTGTGGACGCACAAGTAGCGATCGTTTTCGTATATTAACTGAAGAGGTGAATGGCTATATAAAAACTCATATGCCGATATGGAAGAAAAAGAATCCAGGTGTAGAGCATATGAGCATCGCTGTTATGGGATGCATAGTAAACGGTCCTGGAGAAAGCAAACACGCAAATTTGGGAATCAGCTTGCCTGGATATGGAGAAAAACCTGTTTCAGCAGTCTACAAAGACGGCAAGTATTTCAAAACTTTACAAGGTGATAATGTCTCTGAAGAATTTAAGGCAATTATTGATAATTATGTGAAGGAGCATTACACGTAACCTTTCACGGTTAATTAATAGATAAATCGCAAATAAAAAAGAAAATTAAACCTTGTTTTTCTTTTTTCGCTATTAATATATTTATAACACAATTGAGTTTAAATAGTTGGTATGAAAAGCTTTTTACGAAATTTCTTGCACTATCTTCTGTCATCCCAGTGCTTGACACTGGGATCCATATCTTTTTTTCTCTGGTCACGCGCTGGAATGACACCCAGGACGTGGTGTAATAGTTGTACAAGAATCCTACTAACTTTACTATTAATTCTATTTCCACTTTTAGCATCATCTATAAGCATTGAGGACATCGAAGAAAATTGCGATTACGAATATTACCCTAAATTAGATTCTTCTTCTGCTGATGAGTTACACGTTATAAAGCGAAATTATTATAGATACGGTGAGGAATTAAAAATACTAGCAGATGAGAGGATAAAGGAGATCACTTTAGGCACTAGTTATAAATAATTGTAACCAGACTGCATTCTGTGATTTTTAGCAAAACACGATCTTTCATTTGAGCTTTCTTCAATTTAAAGTAAATACAGAAAATTGCTGCCTATAGCTGAACTGACCTTACCCAGAAAAAGTGGAGAGAAAGTTAAGACGTTTTTGTCATGAGAATGACGCATCAAATTGTGCAGGAATGCAATAATTAATAGTAGAATGCCTACGTTGTTTGTTATAAAAAATTTCTATATATTCAAATATAGTAGTTTTGATATACCGTTTAGAGTGCAGAGAGGTGTCTATTGGTAACTCCCTTTTTAGAGAACTTTTCCACAACAGAATTGTCGTAAAAACAACCTTTATGACTCATCTATGTTTTTTATGGATAAGAGATATTGATAACCTTGCGAAGTATATTGTGACCCTTGATCGCTATGTAACAGCAGATTTTTATCGGGTTTGCGCTTATTAACGGCCATCAATAAAGAGTCAATAACCAATTGTTTATTGATTGAACTGCTCATTAACTACCATGCGTGAATATAGATCCTGCCAAATATAGCCATCCTTCTTTGGTTTTTATATAAGTAATCCCATATTTTACTTGGTTGATCGACAATAAAGTTTTGGTCTAATATATTGAGAGCTACGACTCTATTGTCCGTTTGTTGCTTCTTAGTTTTAAATTTTCTTCTCAATATAGCCCGAATACCATTTTTCTGCATAATAATTTGCACTGTTTTCAAGTTGCAACTTTTACCCAAAGCCTTCAATTCAGCATGAATTTTAGGAGCTCCATATCTACATTTAGAAGATTTTTTTGAATATCTGCTTTTATTTGCTGATTCTCTACTGCTTATTTTCCTTGTAGTCCACTTATAGTAGCAACTAGCAGATACATTCAAAACCCTACATAATTCCTGCACTTTATAGTGTTTACTATGCTCTTTTATGAAAAAATATTTTACTCTTTTTTACTGGCCAGGGCTTTTTTTTAAATGTCTCTTCCTCTTGTTACTTTTGCTAACTCTTTCTGTAAATCAAATCTCTCTTTGTTATAAGGAGCCTTTGCCTGGAAATGCGTATGCTTCTGACATTTTTCCATCATATTTTCTTACCCATTTACTTAACATACTGCCATCTATGCCTAGATCTTTTGCTATTTTTGTACTTCTGTTTCTTTAACCAGCTTAGCAGCTTCTAATTTGAATCCTGCTGTATATTCCCTTCTATTTGCCATATTTTGAAAAAACGTTTTATTTTACTCCAAAAACGTCTTAACTTTCTCTCTACTTTTTCTGGGTAAGGTCACACTTGACTACTTGGATCTAGTATGATTTAATTAACCAAGAAGTAGACATGAAAAAATTATGTAGTGAACCAGTTTGCATGACGCTAAGAAGGAAAATATGGATAGAAAAACGAGAATAGAATCAGACAGCTTAGGGGAAGTAAAAGTACCAAGTGAACATTACTGGGGAGCACAGACTCAACGTTCTTTAGAAAATTTTAAGATTGGCACAGAAAAAATGCCAGAGCCTCTGATTAAAGCATTAGCAATAGTAAAACTTGCAGCAGCACGTGTTAACATGAAGCAGGGTAGCATAGATAATAAGGTAGGGGACGCAATCTGCGCAGCCGCAAGGGAAGTAATAGATGGCAAATTTAATAATGAATTTCCGCTTGTTGTTTGGCAAACCGGATCCGGAACGCAGACTAATATGAATATGAATGAAGTGATCAGCAATCGCGCAATAGAGATTTTAGGTGGTAATTTGGGTAGTAAATCTCCGATACATCCAAACGACCATGTGAATTATGGTCAGTCATCAAATGACACCTTTCCAACAGCAATGCATATAGCAGCAGCAGAGCAAATAAACTGCTTGCTTATTCCAAATCTTGAAAAATTGCATAAGGTGCTGGATAATAAGGTTCAGGAATTTAAAAATATAATAAAAGTAGGACGTACTCACTTACAAGATGCAACGCCCCTAACACTGGGACAGGAGTTTTCTGGCTATGCAGCCCAGATTAAAAAGGGGATAGAGAGAGTAAAATTAACTTTAAGTGGTATATACGAGCTTGCACAAGGTGGCACTGCGGTTGGCACAGGACTCAATACTAAAAAGGGTTTTGCTGAAGATTTTTCAAGCAAAGTTGCAGAAATTACTAATCTTCCATTTACTTCAGCAGGCAATAAATTTGAAGCGCTAGCAGCAAACGATGCTTTAGTTGAGCTCAGTGGAACACTCAATACAGTAGCAGTCAGTTTAATGAAAATTGCAAATGATATAAGGTTGCTTGGTTCTGGTCCAAGATGTGGAATTGGGGAAATAATGTTACCGGAAAATGAGCCTGGTTCTTCAATTATGCCAGGTAAAGTGAATCCAACTCAGTGTGAAGCAGTAACTATGGTGTGCACTCAAGTTATGGGAAATCATGTTGCTGTGACCATTAGTGGTTCAAACGGTCATTTTGAATTGAATGTGTTTAAGCCAGTGATAATTTACAATGTTTTGCAGTCTATAAGACTTTTAGCTGATGCAAGTTTAAATTTTACAGAAAAATGTGTAGTTGGTATTAAGGCAAATGAAGAGAGGATAAAAGATTTACTGAATCAGTCGTTAATGTTGGTCACTATATTAAATACGCATATAGGGTATGACAATGCAGCAAAAATAGCAAAGCTTGCTTATAAAGAAAATATCACTCTAAAAGAAGCAGCAGCAAAACTTCAACTGCTCACTGAGGAGGAGTTTGAAAGGATAGTGAAACCAGAAGAAATGGTGAATTATTTGTAACCGTTGGGAGTGTTAAATAAACCATACGCGTCAAGTTAAGAGGTATCCGTTCAGCCAATGGCGTCAACTTAAGAGCCTCCATTAGCAAACTCTCCTAAAAACATGATGGCGTTTGGGCTTATCTACCTTATTGTGGCTGCCCTGGTCGAATTTTAACTTTAGCACGCATGCTTGCTCTATCAAAAAGGGCTTGAAAGTTTTTTGGCGCAATAAGTACTTGATAGAGTTTCTGCCTCATTACACCAAATAAAACTGAAAAATTTAAACGATACTCAGTAATTTGATCTGGGTTCCAAGGCTCTTGTGCATCACACATATGAAGCGATAATATATTATACATAACTAAGTTCGCCCAAAATTCTTGTAATACAGCCTCTAGGTGTATGGTCCCATAATTCCTCCTTTGATGGTATTGTTTTCTCATATTTTATCATACCATCACACTCTGGGACTGTACACCAGGAATTATCCTATTGAATTCTATGATATTATTTTTGTAACATTGTCTAAAGTGCCCAGTGTCAAGCACTGGAATGACAACATTTCCGTGAATATTGCTCTTAATTTGTAACTAACCTAAGCCATAAATATTAAGAAATTTACCAAACGAAAAAAAAGGCAAAAGAAGCCCCGTTGGTGACTAGTTATTTATATGTACTTCAAAATATTGGCGTTTTTTATTCTAAACGCTACGATTCAGCCGCTTTTAAATGCGATTAACCTAAATAACGTTAAGAAATTTACTGAGCGAAAAAAAAGGCAAAGAAACCCCAGGGTAGCTAGTATTCAAATTCTCCCTTGTCTATTTGACGTCTTTTACTGTCTTAAACGCTTTATAAGCGCGTTTCAGCTTATATAAGTAGAAACCTAGAAGTTTTATAAAGACATGAGGTGCACATAGTGCAAAAATTAAGCATGATTTACGCCAAATACATTAAGTTTTTTGTCATTAATCCACTGCAGAGATTGCGAAGATAAATAAATAGCTTCACTGTTATGATAAGGGGGCTGGCGAAGGGTGTCAAGTAAGTTTTTACATCTAATTTATAGCTCCCTGCATGATACCACGTATTATCTATACCAAGGTGTTCTTCTTGTAGATATTATACCAACAATCCACTATTTTTTTTATGTCTTGTGGTTTAGTTTCTGGACCTATACTGATTCTAATTGAACACTCTGCTTGCTCTTTTGTTGCCCCCATTGCAAGCAAAACATGGGAAGGCTCAACTTTTCCAGAAGAACATGCAGAACCATTACTAACTGCAATATGATTCAAGTCAAAATGCATGAGCTGCACATCACTCTTTATTCCTGGCATATAAATAAAACTTGTGTTTGGCAGCCTCTTAGAGTTTTTACCGAAGATTCTTATATCACTGGCAAGATTTAATAATTCACACTCTAATTGATCACGTAGCTCCTTTACTTCATCCATTTTTGATAGAAGGTCTGGAATATTTTGCAGTGCAGCAGAAAGGCCTGCAATCGCAACAATATTTTCCGTACCACCACGAAATCCCTTCTCTTGTCCACCACCTATTATAATAGGTTCTATCGCAAGTTCTTTATTGAATATTAAAACTCCACTGCCTGCTACACCGCCAAATTTATGGGCGGATAAAGTGAGTAAATCCACTCCTAAATCTTCCATATTAACTTTAATTTTTCCAACACTTTGAGCAGTGTCAGTGTGGCAAATTGCTCCAAATTTGTGTGCTATTTCAGCTATTTCCTTAACAGGATGAATAACTCCGGTTTCGTTATTTGCCATCATAACTGAAACTATTGCTTTGTTTCCTTTAAGTTCGCTTAGAATTTTTTCTAGCTCTAAAAAGTCAACAATGCCCTCCTGATTAACGGGTATTATATATGGATTACATGCAGAATTAAGAATTGAAGGATGCTCTATAGCTAAAATTACATGCAGATAGCCTGCTATTCCTCTCATAACAAGGTTATTCGCTTCAGTCGCACCAGACGTAAAAACTATTTCTTTATCACTTGGAACACCAAGAGCATCACGTATGTTATCTCTTGCATCCTGAAGAATCTTCCTCGCTTCTTGTCCTCTTTTATGTAGTGATGATGGATTGAGCGTTTGTTTTAACAAGACCTCAAATATACTTTTTTTTACATTCTCACTAATTGGAGCAGTTGCATTGTAATCAGCATATACGTAACCACTATTTTCTAAAGAGAATGGACTCATCTGTCACTTAAATAAGTTTACCATCAACTATAGCCATAACTATGTACGTTAGCTTTAACACGATAAAAAATTTATTGCAAAAACAGCGAAATTAATACATAATTAATAATTCATGTCATCAATACCTGTCAAGCAGGTTTTTATTAGGAGTTACCGTGGTAGAAGTTTTTTTGAATAATGCAACAAGAAAGATAGAAGGTGAATACCACCAAAGCAAAGATGCCAACGCACCGGTTGTGCTGGTTTTACATCATCACCCTCAATATGGTGGTAATATGGGTAGTAAAATTGTACATGGTATATATACGTCTTTTATCGATAACAATTTTTCTGCATTGAAAATTAACTTTCGTGGTGTGGGAAAATCTACCGGAACTTTTGATAAGGGTATAGGAGAATTAACTGACGCTACGGTAGCTATTGATTGGCTTCAGGAACATAATCCTAGCAACGTTCCAATTTGGATCGCTGGTTTTTCTTTTGGAGCATGGGTGGCTATGCAGCTAACAATGCGTCGCCCTGAGATAGTGGGTTTTATTGCTCTTTCTCTTCCGGTAACTAAGTACGATTTTTCTTTTCTTTCTCCCTGTCCAGTTTCTGGGATTATAATACAAAGCAGTAACGATACAATCTCAGAAGAAAGCGATGTAACAGAATTAGCAAAAAGGTTAATAAATTCAGTAAAAAGTGATCACATGAAATACCATATAATAGACGATACTAATCACTTTCTAAGGGATAAAGAAGAGGAAGTGGCTCAAATCGTAGATGGTTATATAAAACTGCGCTTAAACAGTGCAGCTATTTCTTCTCAAAAGGTCAAAAAAGAGGTAAGGGTAAAAGAATATGCCTAACCTTTACAAACAAGAGAAATGAGTGTAGTAATATAAATGAAAAGGTTTTGTTATGTTTAAAAAGCTATTATTTTTTGTTTTAGCTGTGTTTATGTTATCGGGGTGTTCCCTAAGTAAACAGCGTAAGTTAAAAAGTCCGTGTATAAAAAGCAATGAAAGCGTTTCATGCGAGTTGTACTCTGTTAATGATCATTGGTTAGATAAGTATAAGGCATAGGTAGTTTAAATTGTGCTATTTTCCCTATTCACAACTTCACTAATGATCGATCTCTCAATTGGAAAATGCAGTCTGCCTTTTCTGCAAGGAGATGATTGTGCGTTACTATAAGCATAGAGCTGTTATTTTCCTTTACGTATGAATGTAGCAGTAAAAACACGTTAAAAGAATTTGTTGGATCTAAATTTCCTGTTGGCTCATCTGCAAGTAAAAGCTTTGGAGAATTGACAATGCTTCTTGCAATTGCAACTCTCTGCCTTTCCCCACCCGAAACTTCAGATACCATGCTACTTGCTTTGTTTTCCAGACCAAATTTTTCCAACATTGCTTGCGAATTTTTTTTTGCTTCAGCTTTGCTTTTTCCTGCAATGAGTTGAGGAAGCATAATATTTTCCAACACCGATAACTCTTGTAACAAATAGTGAAATTGATAAACAAAACTAAGAAAATTTCTTCTTACATGGGTTTTATGCTTATTATTAGCTTGTGTGCAATTTATTCCATCTATCGTAACTATACCTGAAGTTGGCTTGTCCAACAAGCCTGCGATTTGCAATATAGTTGTTTTTCCTGCACCTGAATTGCCAATCAGCGCTACTACTTGCCCTCTTGTGACACTTAGGTTGATGTCTTTTACAACAGCAGAATTGTCCTTGAAGCTTTTATCTACAGAAGTTAGTTCTAGAGCTACATTATCACCCATGTTTAAAAGACCCAGAAGGCATCTAAATTTTGGTAATAATTAAACCGAAAAACTGTTACCACAACCACATTGAGACTTAGCAAGGGTATTCTTTATTTGAAAACCAGAACCACTGAGATCCTCAGTATAATCTATAACTGAGTTATTTAAAAATTTTGCTGAACAATTATCAACCATTAATACAGGATTGCCATTTTCATCATTAATTACTATATCTTTACCTTTTTCGCTAAAACTGTAGTGGCTTCTATAGTCCTCGCTTTCTTCATAGTCATCATCTTCGTCTTCGTCATCAAACTCATCATCGTAATCATCATCTTCATCATCCAAAGATAGATTTTTATTCATTTGATCCATAAGAAAATTGTATTTGAAGCCAGAACATCCACCACCTGAAACTGCAACCCGCAAAACGGAACTCTTATCCCCTTCCTGCTCTGCAAGAGAGTGGATTTTTTTTAGTGCATTATCAGTTAAGTTGATGTTGTAATTTGTTGACATAGTAACCACCGTTTATTATTGATAATTTATTATAGTAGAAATTTTACATGTCAAACAATAATTTTCTATTAAATTATGCATGCTTTCCAAGCAAAACAAAAGGGAGATACTTCAAAGAGCCAGAAGATGAGAATCGCAGCTGCTTTCAGCGTGATAGAGATCGCATTGTTCACTCTAATGCGTTTAGGAAATTGGAGTACAAAACACAAGTTTTTATCAATTATGAGCACGACTACTATCGCACTCGGCTTACTCATAGCCTTGAAGTTGCACAAATTGCAAGGTCCATTGCGCGTAGACTTGGCTTAAATGAGGATATCACTGAATGCATAGCGCTCGCACATGATCTTGGTCATCCTCCATTTGGTCATGCAGGTGAAGATGCTCTAAAGAAATCAGTTCAAGATTTGAATCTTGATAACGAGAAGTATGAGTTTGATCATAATGTTCAAGCTATAAGGATTTTAACTTATCTTGAACAAAAACATGCTGATTTTGATGGTATGAATCTAAGTTGGGAGGTGATTGAAGGGGTTGCAAAACATAATGGTCCTTTGCTTGGTCAAAACGCGGAGTCTTCTACAAATAATCAGCTGTTATTAAAATATAATGAAAAATATGATCTAAAACTTGAGGAATTTTCAAGCATTGAAGCGCAAGTTGCTTCAATTGCCGATGATATTGCTTACAGTGTTCACGATCTTGATGATGCACTCAGAGCAAATTTAGTAACCATCGAAGATTTGCTGAATGTCCCTTTAATTGGAAAAATGTTTAAAGACGTAAGGAGCGGATATTCAGAATTGCCTCAGAGCAAACTCATACATGAATCACTGAGTGGAACTATAGGAACTATGATAAGTGATGTTGTTTCTCAGACTGAAAGAAATATTGAAAATCAAAAAATAAAAAGCGTAGAAGACGTAAGAAGTCTAAATAAAATGCTAGTCACATTTTCACCAGAAGTTGCGAATGCTACAAAAGAAATGAAAAGATTCAACATGGAGAAAATATACAGAAGCTATAAACTGAGTAGAACGATGAACAAAGCAAAACGCATAATACAGGAACTTTTTCAATGTTTTTATGAAAACCCAGGATTACTTCCCACAGAGTGGAGCAAACTCGCTTGTGAATCTCAGCGTTCAGTAATAATATGTGACTATATCTCAGGTATGACAGATAGATTTGCCATACACGAGCACAGAAGAATTTTTGATACCTCCTATGAAATGACTTCTTTCTAATGACAGATGATCACTTCATGTCAATTGCATTAAAGCTTGCAGAAAAAAATCTTGGAAATGTTGCACCAAATCCTGCTGTCGGGTGTGTTATTGTAAAGGATGGTACAATTATTAGTGAGGGATATACAGGGATCGGTGGACGTCCGCATGCAGAGGTAGTCGCTTTGCAAAACACTAAAGATTCAACTCATGGTGCAACTATATATATCACTCTTGAGCCATGTTGTCATCACGGAGTCACAGGGCCTTGCACTGCAAAAATCATAAAAGCTGGTGTAAAAAGGGTAGTAATTGCAACTATTGACCCAGATAGTAGAGTTTCAGGTGGAGGCATTAAAGCTCTGAAAGAAGCAGGAATTGAAGTTGAGCAAGGTATTATGCAAAAAGAGGCAGAAGAACTGAATGTCGGTTTTTTCACCACTAAAGAATTACATAGACCATTTATAGCTTGCAAAATCGCAACAACTCTTGACGGAAAAATCGCAACATTTACAGGCGATAGCAAATGGATAACAAGTGAGGATACAAGAAATTGGGTGCATGAGCTTAGAGCAAAATATGATGCAATTATGATTGGCAGCAATACTCTTATTAACGATAATCCACTCTTAACTTGCAGATTACCAGGACTTGAAAATAGATCGCCAATAAGGCTAATTATTGATAGCCAGGAAAAATTGCAGGAAGAGCATAATATTGCAAAGACTGCAGGTCCCTTGTATAGCTATGATTTAAGCAAAGAGCCAATAGCTCACTCTTCGGTGTCATTCCAGCGCGTGACGCTGGAATCTAGAAAAAAAGAAGAAGAATGGATCCCAGTGTCAGCTACTTGGATGACATCAAGAGGCTTGGCGGCAACTTGGGTGATTACAAACGACAAGGTAAGGAAAAAAATGAAAAATATTAACTACTTAGTAGTTAATTCAAACAATGCTGGCAAAGTCTGCCTAAAAGACATGGCATCAAAACTTGTTTCAGAAATTGGCATAACAAGGTTATTAGTTGAAGGTGGAGGAGTGTTAATCACAGAGCTACTGAAGCATAGTTTAATCGACAGGCTGATAATCTGCCGTAGTGGTAAGATTTTAGGTAATGATGCCATCCCCTTTATAGGGAATTTAGGAATTCAATCCATCAACAACTGTTACCAATTTAAAAAAGTAGAGATAATAGAGTTTAGTAAGGATGTAGTTGAGATGTGGGATAGATTACCGTAACTCTTCTCAAATGAAAAAAAGAGGCAGAACCACCTCTACCTCTTCTTTCATTAACTTTAAACTTTTTTAGCGTTTGATATAGCATTTTCTAATGCAACATCTGCTAAGTTAGTTGCTACTTTACCTTTTAAAGCTTCATTACTCACCGCAACTTTTAATGACTTAGAATCATTAGCCATATATAACTCTGCTTTCATTTCAGCAACAGTTGTTTTTTCAGCAACTTTAGTTATTTGCACCTTACATTCAGTAGCATTATCTTCAGGAGCTACGTTTGCAAGCTTAACAACTTTCCTATTTGCTAATAATACGTGAACTACTCCATTATTTAATGCTTTGTAATCAGCAATTGGAAGTGTCAAGAATAATTGCTGAACATCGTTCTTGCCCTCTTTTTCAACTGTTTCTTCAACAATCGTACCACTCTTTACCACATATTTGGCAAGAGTAGCAAAGTTTGTGTCTTTACCATCCTTACCATTTGTACCGTTTACTCCTATTTCTTCATTCTTCTGCATTTGCTGATATGAAGCATAAGCTGCTGCGGCAAAATATACAGCGGCAATAAATAGAACTGCAATTCCAGCAGGGCTAGCAACAAATGCTAAAGATGCAGGTCGAGCAATTACTTTAGTAGCAATTAATATTGCCGTTATTGCTCACGCTAAAGATGCAAGTGCAACTAAACCTTCAATACTCATTTTTGTTATATGTGCAGTGTTTTCCCACTTCAATATGCTTTTATTTGTATTTATAGTCATAATAGTACCCTTAATAATGCTAATAAAAAGATTAAGTATTTGTTAATAGATGTATGTTAGTCAAGCTATTTTACATTATTATTTAAAGTATATATTTCAAGCTGCTTCCTAAACTGTCATCAGCTGTATATAATTCACATATGATACACGGCTGGCTGAATCTCGATAAACCAATAGGAATTAGTTCTGCACAAGCTGTAACCCAAGTTAAAAAGATCTTTGGAATTAAGAAAGCTGGTCATCTGGGAACACTTGATCCTTTAGCTTCAGGTGTGTTGCCAATTGCTCTTGGCGAGGCAACAAAAACTATACCGTATTTATCTTGTGACTTAAAGGCATACGATTTTACAATAAAATGGGGCGAACAAAGAACAACGGATGATTTGGGTGGTGATATCATTAGAACTAGCGATATAAAACCCGAATATAATCAAATAAATTGTGCAATTAAAAATTTTATTGGTGAGATCAAGCAGACTCCTCCTCAATTTTCAGCAATAAAAATTAAAGGAGCAAGGGCGTATAAATTGGCAAGAAGTGGGCAAAAGGTAAATATAAAACCCCAACAAGTCAAAATACATGAGCTGAAATTGATATCTGTGGACACCATAAATAATAGTGCAAATTTTTCTATGATGTGCGGTAGTGGTGTATATGTGAGATCAATTGCTCGGGATCTTGGCATTGCATTAAATTGTTTTGGACACATTACGAAATTAAGAAGAACTATGGTAGGTGACTTTAGAGAAAACGAATCAGTGACAATTGAACAGCTCGCTGAAAGAAACACAATAACTTACTCTCCGATAACAAAAGGTGATACTGGAGTAATGGAAGGTACAGGGAGTAATGCAAAAAGTTTCATCATTCCCATTGAATCGGCTTTAAAATCGATGTTCAAAATTGAAATTTCCCCAGAAGATGCGGGGAAAATCAGAAAAGGTCAGGAAGTTGTATTAAATAACTTGCGTAATTTAAAGAATTATGATATTTGTTGTACGATAGTGGGTAGTGTACCTATTGCAATCTGCAGTTTTATTTATGGTTGTGTGAAACCTATTCGTGTTTTTAATATTTAAAATGAGGTTTAGATGTCGATAACATCCGAAAAGAAAAAGAGTTTGATAAATATATATGCGATTAAAGAGGATGATACAGGTTCATCTTTTGTACAATGTGCAATTTTGACCGAGAGGATCAGTAACTTAACTGAGCATTTTAAAGTGCACAAGCATGACCATCACTCTAAGCGTGGTTTACTTATATTGATAGGTAGAAGACGCAAGCACTTAAATTATATAAAGCGTAAATTTGGTAATGAAGCCTACCAGGAATTAATAGAGAAGTTAGGCATTAGAAAATAATCGAGGAATTTAGTATGTTTAAAATTATAAAAAAATCTATAGAGTGGGGTGGTCGTGCCTTATCTTTAGAAACAGGAAAAATAGCACGCCAAGCTCATGGTTCAGTAGTTGTAAATTACGGTGATACTTCTGTTTTAGTAACTGTTGTACGTAAAAAGAAGGAAGAAAGCGTTGATTTCCTACCTTTAAATGTGCAGTTTATCGCAAAAAGCTATGCCATGGGTAAGATCCCTGGTGGTTTTTTTAAAAGAGAAGGCAAGCCATCTGATAGAGAAACTTTAATCTCAAGAGTAATAGATAGGAGTGTAAGGCCACTCTTTCCAGAAGGATTTCATGATGAAATTAGTGTGGTGTGTAATCTATTAACTTATGATACAGTCAATCCTCCTGAAGTGCCAGCATTAATTGGTGCTGTTGCAGCTCTTGCGGTTTCTGGTGTTCCTTTTCACTTTACTATAGCTGGAGTGATAGTTGGTTGTGATGAAAATAATAACTATATACTCAACCCTTCTGTTCAAGAGATGAAAGCAAGCAGCTTGGATCTGTTTTTGTCTGGTGATGAAAATTCGATTTTAATGGTTGAGTCAGAAGTGAAAGAGCTCTCTGAAGAAAATGTTTTTAATGCAATAAAATTTGGCCATGAACACCTTAAACCTGTCATTAAGCTCATAAAAGAGTTTGCTGATACAGTTGGCAATAAGCCTGAAAGCTTTGCTCCTGTTGATACATCAGATATAACACAAGAGCTCGAAAAATACGGTAAAGATTTTGAAAAAGCATATTCGCAAACAGTAAAACAAGAGCGAGTTCAAGCTCTAGAAGCGGTCAGAGAGAATATATTGAATACTCTTAAAGAGACTGGAAAAGATGAAAAGTTAATTACGTATGCAGTAAAAAACTTTGAAAGATCTTTAGTACGTGAAATAATTAGGAAGAAAGGTGTAAGGATAGACGGTCGTAAGCATGATGAGATACGTCAGATAGAAGTTGAAGTTGATATTCTGTACAGAACTCACGGTTCTGCGCTGTTTACAAGAGGCAACACTCAGGCATTGGTTGTTACTGCTCTTGGTACTACTCAAGATGAGCAAATTGTGGATGATATTGAAGGAGATAGACGTGAGCATTTCATGCTGCATTATAATTTCCCTCTATTTGCTGTTGGAGAGGCTTCTGCTATACGTGCACCAGGAAGGAGAGAAATCGGTCATGGTAAACTTGCTTGGAAAGCAATTCACCCTGTTTTACCTGATAAATCTGAATTCCCTTATACAATAAGAGTAGTATCTGAAATTATGGAATCTGATGGTTCTTCTTCTATGGCAACAGTTTGCGGGACTTCTCTTGCTTTAATGGATACGGGTGTACCAATAAAGGCCCCTGTTGCTGGAATTGCTATGGGCCTTATTAAAGATAAAGACGAGTATGTAATACTTTCCGATATATTGGGTGATGAAGATTATCTTGGTGATATGGACTTTAAAGTAGCAGGAACTAGTGAAGGAATTACGGCACTACAAATGGACATGAAAATTTCTGGTATAAGCTTTGAAATTGTTGAAAAATCTTTAGAACAGGCAAAAGCTGGAAGATTACATATTTTAGAAAAAATGAATGCAGTGATTTCAGAACACAGTGATGACGTCAAAGACCATGCACCAAGGATGTTATCATTTTACATAGATAAAGACAAAATTTCTGCAGCTATTGGTGCTAAAGGAAAAAATATACGCAGTGTGTGTGAAAGAAGTAATGCAAAAATTGAAATAGGAGATGATGGTAAAGTTTCTGTTTTTGCCACGAGTGGCACTGAAGCTGAAATTGCAAAGAGTATGATGATTGATTCAATAACAGAACTAGAACAAGGTTCTATAGTTGATGTCAAAGTTGTAAAAATGGAGAAGTCTATTGTAGAGCTTGAATTTCTTAATGGCAGAAAAGGAAAAATGCACATAAGTGAAGTAGCTAATGAACACATAGATTCTATAGAGAGCATACTTAAACAAGATGATACTTTCAAAGCACTAGTAATTGACTTCGAAAAAGGTGGATGTCCAAAGTTGTCAAGACGTCGAGTTGATCAAGAGACGGGAGAGTTTTTTGAAGGTGAGCTTTACAACGAGGAAAGGAAAGATGGTCCAAATGACAGGGATAATTATTACAATAATTCATTTAATAGAAAACCTGGAGGAAGTTACCATAAGAAGCCTTCTCGTCCTCGTTCTGGTTTCAGCAACAGAAATAGGCCGAAATTTGGTAATAATGATTCATCATCAGGCTTTTATTAAGAGTAAACTTCTTGCGTTACCTCTTGTCATCCAAGTAGCTTGACTACTTGGACCAGAGACTTTTTCAAATTAGTAGATAATAGAAATAATTTGTGTTAACTAGCTAAAGATCTTAGGTTTGCCAACATTCCGCTACGTGTTAGCGGCTGAGATACCGCGAATGAATCGCGGTATGACGTAGGGCTGCACTAGCTATATAGGATTACCACGATGGATTTTTAAGATCATTTACGGCCTTCTTAATATCTTCAGCCTTGAATATTGCCGATCCCGCAACTAAAATATCAGCACCTGCTTTTATTATATCAGTTGCGTTAGAAAAGTTAATTCCACCATCTACTGAAATTTGTGTTTTAAGATTACGCTCCTGTATCATTTTTTTTATAGTAGATATCTTGTTCAACTGTGAATGAATAAATTCCTGCCCTCCAAAGCCAGGGTTGACTGTCATAATCAGCACAATATCTAGCTCATGTATTATGTATTCAAGCACACTTGGGGAAGTTGAAGGAACAATTGAGACTCCAGCTTGAATCGTTTTTTTTGCGTCGTTTACATTTTTGTATGACTTTATCTTTCTTATCAACCTCTCAAGGTGTATCTCTGCTTCTGCATGTACAGTGATAATATCAGCACCAGCATTTATAAAGCTTTCAATGTGGTTACCAGGAGATTTGACCATTAAATGCACATCAAAAGGAAGATTGCTATATTTACGTATTGCAGAGACAACGCTAGGACCAATTGTAATATTTGGAACGAAATTCCCATCCATAACGTCTATGTGTATGTAATCTACACCTAAATCGCTAATTTTTCTTACTTCTTCTCCTAATTTTGCAAAGTCTGCTGAAAGTATAGAAGGTGCAATTTTAATACTCATGAGCTGTTTTTTACTAAAAAATAACTTATTTTTAAGACTCTGTCACCCTAATACTATTTGCATCATCTGAGTAGCTATAGGAACTGGATACCGATATCGGCAATGGTTTATGCCTATTTAACTAGATCTTAAATTAGATAAAAAAAGGTAGTCTTGATAAAACTTATTTACAACAAGTTTTTTTACATTTGGATTTTCTGTTTGTTCTTTTTTGTACCCTAATTTATAGCTTATTGAATCCTTATATGAACTGATCGTTTTGTATGCTTTGCTCATCTCTCTAGGAAAGATGCCATTAGCAATTACGACGCATAACCCTGTAGCTGTTGCAAAAGCTAGAGTGGTAAATGCTAGATTTTGTAAAAAATTCCTTCCACTAATTTTTTTTTCCTGTATATTAGCAGAGTGCGATTTGTTTGACGCTTCTTCTAGATGTTCATGCCATATATGATTGCAGTTCGTACACTTTACCTTTCTTCCAAATGCACCAATTTGCTCAGAAGATACTAAGTAAGTTTTAGTACAACTATTACATTGTATTTTCATAGCACTTACATATAAAGTGGTAACAAGCTCAAATGATACAGAGCTATAAATTTAATATTAATATATATAACAAATGGAAGGTTTGCAACTAAAAAAAACACAAAGTGAGATAGAAAATATTTGGAAAAATAGAGAAAAATTTAATGACTGTAACCTAAAGGAAACAGCAAGAATAGCAATTAAAGAGGTAATTGAGCTCCTTGATAGTGGCAAAATTAGAGTAGCAGAAAAGCTATCAAGTGGAGAATGGGTAGTACATAAGTGGATAAAGCAGGCAATATTATTACATTTTCTCACTGAAGAAAACAAAATAATAGACAATACCAATTGCTGGTTTGACAAGATCGGTAACAAATTTAGTGAATGGAATGAGGAGAAATTTCGCCAGTTAAAAATTAGAGCAGTTCCTGGGTGTTTTGTCCGCCGATCTGCTTATATAGGTACAAATGTTGTTCTAATGCCAAGTTTTATCAACGTTGGTGCATATGTTGATTCAGGAACAATGATAGATACCTGGTCAACGATTGGTAGCTGTGCGCAAATAGGAAAAAACTGCCATATTTCCGGTGGAGTGGGAATAGGTGGAGTCCTTGAGCCTATTCAAGCTTCACCTGTCATTATAGAAGATAATTGCTTTATTGGAGCACGTAGCGAGGTAGCCGAGGGTGTGGTAGTGAGAGAAGGATCAGTCCTTGGCATGGGTGTGTTCATTGGAGCATCAACAAAGATTATTGATAGAGAAACTAGCGAGGTATTTTATGCCGAAGTGCCACCTTATTCTGTAGTGGTACCAGGGTCTATTCCATCTAAAAATAACATTTCAACCTATTGTGCAGTTATAGTAAAAAAAGTGGATGAAAAGACGAGATCGAAAACCTCTATAAATGAAATATTGAGGGATTAAACTATCTCACTGCTTGTCGTCACTTTTTTTATCATTATTACTAACCACAGTAATGGCATACGCACATAACTCTGAGAAAGAGACTCCATTTTCTTGAGATAGTTTATATAATTTTTGTAGACTTTCTTTTACTTTATTAGGGATATTCCCTCCACGTTCTTTTACAAGCCAGGAATCTTGATGATGAATTGGATGAGCATCACTTTTTGGATTTCCTATATATATTGCAAAAGGTGAACTTTGTCCTTTGAAGTCACATTGTACAGTAAATTTTTTTATAGATTCAGCCATCTAAAGACCTCTACTTTTCTTTTTGGTCGATTTTATAGCAGGTGGAAGAGGTGGTTTCTTTATAAAATCTTGTCTATTGACAACACTTTCTTTACCTTCCAAAGCTCGGCGAACATTAGCTCTGCTTAATTGCGACTCTTTTGCTACCTTCATTCCATGCTTTGCCATAATATTAGCATATGCTAGTACTTTTTTTACCAATTCTAGATCACCATCTAGCATTTGAACTAGCACTTGAAACACTTCCGCTAAAGTTAGTCCATCAGCATTTATAACCTTGTTTTCTATAAAATTGGCAGCTTCTTCAAATTTGTATTCAATACTATCATCTTGAGGTATAAGGGCAACATAATCGGTGTTTTTGTCGTCCATAACTGAAGCACTATTACTCACAAACTTAAGTTTATACTATATATATAAATACTCTACTATTTTATATTATGGCACGCTATAGTTAAACATTTATTAATAACATGCTCACTTATATACACGAATTAATTGACAAAAGTCAAGGATCAATATCCATCAGTGATTTCATGAATGCCGTTTTGTACCATGAAAAATACGGCTATTATACGAGTAGATTACCACTTGGTAAGGATGGTGATTTTACTACTGCACCTGAGATCAGCCAATTATTTGGTGAAGTAATTGCAGTTTGGATAATGCATACATGGGAAAAATTAGGAAAGCCATCAAAATTTTCTCTAGTTGAACTTGGGCCAGGCAAAGGAACACTCATTCACGATATAATAAGAGTCACTAAAAAATACAGCAGCTTTTTTAATTCAATGTTGATCCACTTAGTTGAAATAAGCCCTACTTTACAGAAGATACAAAAGGAAAAATTAAAAGGCTTAGGTGTTAATTGGCACAAAGATATTGACAACCTACCAGAACAACCAACCATTTTTTTAGCAAATGAGTTCTTTGACGCTCTTCCGATAGATCAGTTTGTATATCGTGATGAGGGGTGGTATGAAAATAGGGTGACAAAACAAGGCGATAACGGTCTCAAAATTGTGCAAACTGCTCAACCAGACTGGACTCCAGCATCAAGCACACAGCTATACGAACGTTGTGATACAAGGGTAATTCACACCAAGAATGATGTCATCCGAGTAGCTCGGCACTGGGATCCAGAAAACTTAATTGTAAATGAGCACACTGAGCAGTTGTATAATAAACACTGGATTCCAGCGTCATTCACTGGAATGACACCACCTACTACTCAAATTACCTGTAAATTGCAACGTTCGTACAATTATGCATCAAGCGCTGGAACGGCAAATGGAAAACTTTTTAATGATGCAGTGGTGGAAATATGTTCAACTGGGGTTGAAATATTAAAAAAACTTGAGAAGAAGATACATAATAATAAAGGAGCTGCTTTGATTATAGATTACGGTTATGTATACCCCGCATATAAGAGCACTTTGCAATCGATAAAACAACATAAGTATGCTAATTTTCTTGAGAATGTTGGTAATAGTGATATTACTGCACTTGTGAACTTTCAAGCATTAAAAGATTCATTAAAACACGTAGATTGCGAGATTTTAACTCAAAGAGAATTTTTATATCTTTTTGGCATAAAAGAAAGAACCCAGGCTTTAATGAAAAGTGCAAGTGATGAACAAAAGAATAGGATCTTTAGTGAATTCTTAAGGTTGACTGAAAATATGGGCACTCTTTTTAAAGCAATGCTATTGATAGCATAGCTAAAATAATTTATGTTGTTGGGAATGTTGTAACAAAATTAGGTATATTGGTACATACCTAAGTGGGGTAAAAGGAGGCTGACATAGCGGGTTTTATACTATTCTAGAAGTAATATGCGGAAAAGGGGGGATTCGAACCCCCGACATATTTTCATATGTGCACGCTTTCCAAGCGTGTGCTTTAGACCACTCAGCCACCTTTCCATGCATATTCATAATATTGAAAATTGTGCTGCTAAACAATATAAAAACCTGGTATATAGGGTTCACCACGAAAATTTACAGTATTGTTAAACTTGCTTCTGCAAGTTGGAAATGTTTTATCGCAACCTGCGAGTATTGAATATTTATCTCCAGCAAAAATTTGGTATGAAGGCGAAGTAAACAATGTAACTACTTTATTTTTATATTCTTTTACTATACCTTCAAACGCTGTTGAGCCAAAGAGTTTCACTACTCCGTGCTTATAATATTCATCACTCTCAGTTAAATTCGTGTCTTCAAATCTTCTTTCGTCTATTACTTTAGTGATCGTACTTATTTTACTAAATTTTTTAGTATCGGCTTTGCATTTATCATCGCAAAATTGTGCTCTGCATGCAGGAGAGTATAATTCTGCTATGCTTCTCTCAAGCTTTGCTGAGAGCCCTCTAATTTCAACAATAAATCTTCCACTACTTAATGTCACTTTACCAAAAGTTCCTGAATGTAGATTCATTGTTCCCTGGGTCAAGTCTTTATAATTCACAAGAAATATTTCAATATTTGCAAAGTCGTACTTTCCTGATAAAACATCTTCTTCTTTAATATCACCACTATTTAATATCCCTTCAATTTCTAGATTATCAGTTTTTAAATCGCTGTTTAATATTATACTACTGGCTGTAAATCCACTTGAAGATTTATAGAGTATATTATTAATATTTAAATCTTCATCATAGTCAGTGAATCCCATTACTTCTCCACCTGCGAGCTTTAATTTCCAGCACGTAGCGGTGGTAAGTAATTCTCCAGCTAAATGATTTTTTAGTGTGGTTTGCATAGGGGCCTCCTGTTTAATTGATTGAATTTGAAAGTAGCTATACGGCTAGTAGATAAGCCAGTTTGGTTCTTTTCCCGTCATCTGAGTAGCTATAGAGTGTCATTCCAGTAACCATAGGGTGTCATCCCAGTGCGTGACACTGGGATCTAATTTTACCTGACTATGTTATCATATAAATCTACCCAATTTGGATTTTCTTTTTCGATCAAATCAGTCTTCCATTTTCTTTTCCAACTTTTTAACAGTCTTTCTCTATTAAGAGCTGAATTTATATCTTGAAATTCTTCAAAATGAACTAATTTATGCACATTGTATTTTGATGTAAAGCCAGAAATAACTTTACTCTTATGTTCCCAGATTCGTTTAATCAGATTTGATGTTATACCTGTATATAAAGTTCGATTATTCTTGCTTGCAAGTATGTAAACGTAATAATTTTGCATATAACTTAGATCCCAGTGTCATGCACTGGGATGACAGGAGAGAGGACACCATATGTTTATTTGATTGACAAATAAACACTGAACATCAACAGAGAAGAATACACCACAATTAACTGTGGTGTACACTAGTTGGTTAGAAAGAAAACTTCACACCAGTAAGAAGGAGAATTCCTTGGTTAGAAGGTGCCTCTTCGTTACTACCTACTTTTGTAATCTTATGATTTGCGTTTTGTTTCTCGTTAGTCATAAAATAATGGAGAGCTGCGTAAGGAACAAATTTGCTCTTACTGCAAGCAGGAGAAAGATCATATTGAACGCCAAGTGCAACATCATGAAGCATATCTCCATCATTCATTCTGCTACCAAAGTACGTCAAACTTGTGTAGATATTCTCATATTGATAGCTAGCTCCTACAGTCCAATACATGGTGTCTATACTATCTTCACCAAATTGAGCTTTCAGCCCTTTCACCCTCTTGTCCTCATCAGTAGTACCTTTACCATCAATTTCCTTATAGGTATCACCAACTAATTTTTTAATACCCTTCGGTTGACCAGATTTGCCCAAGTATGCAAAAGAGGCAGCAAATTTTACGCCTTGATCTTCATTAATCTTATAATCAGCGCTTACACCCAAATTAACACCCATAAGGTCATTGTACTCTACATATTCATCATAAACGTGCTTATCTTTATTTAGTTTTTTCGCTTGACCATACTCACCAACTGCAGAAGTTTTAACTTTCACCTTATGTTTATCAAAGTCATATTCATATGATGCACCAGCACTTACTATGTGCTCATAGTCTGGACCGACATGTTTTATCTCTTCCTTATGTTTTATTTTATCATTATCTGTACTATCCTTGAAAGGAACTGTTTCTTTTACAGTAAACAAGCTACTATCATAACGAGGTGCATAACTGATACCAAACCTTGCGCCCATATAATTTGGTGAGTAGTAAGCAACTCTAAACGGCAGTGTAGTCATAACATCTTTGTTGTATTTCCCTGCCATGCGGAAAGAGAATTTTTCACTTTCACTCGAAAAACTTTCAGTGTAAAGACGTGGTGTTACATAAAATGGAAAGCTCGCAGCGCTTCCTTCTAAGTTCACTTTTCTGAACCAGTCACTATCTGCAGCTCCGTCAACAGTTGCAATTCTTGTTGCATCAACTCTCATCAGAGCCTCAGGACCAAATTGATAACCAAACTTTAGATCACCATGTTTTGAATTTAAAAATACATGTGCACTCCTGCTCCTTGCAGCGTAAACACCCTGTGAAGCCCCTTTGCCTTCTGTAACTGGGACGTGAAATTGCACGTCAGCACCATAGAGAAAACCTAAATCTTCATTTTTATTTTCTGCTCTGAGGTGTAATATCGCATCAGCAGTCATACCCATATCGTTGCTGTAATCACCAATATTTCCTATTCCACTAGGGAATACGGGATTTGCTCCTTGTATCCTATCCTGAGGGGCAGTATAATACTCTATAGATCTGTTTGGCATAACGTTGTAACGTTTATATTCTTCACCACTTGGCCCTGCTTTGCCATAGCTTTGAGCATCAACAACACCACCAAAAGTTATTCTTAAGCCATCTTTTCCTTGGTTGGTGTCGATAATATCAACTCCACCAACTGAAACAACAGGACTTGCCTTACCTTTTTCCTCTGTATTTTTGTTAACAATTTTTACATCCTTCTTTACATCTTTAGCTTTAATTTTAGCATTCTTAGTTTTAGAAGCCTTACCTTTTTCTATATTAGAATTCTTAGCATTTAGAGCTTTCGCTTTTGAATCCTCTATAAGCTTTGCTTTTTTCTCATTTGCTAGCCTGATCTCCTCTTTTTTCTTCTGCTCGGCTGCTAATCTTAGCTCCTCTTTTTTCTTAAGCTCTTCAGCTTTTTTTCTTGGATCAGCATTACATATTCTGTCCATCTTTTCTTTCAGTTTTTTATTTGATGTTTTCATAACTTCTGTTTTTCCAGAAGTTTTTGTGCTCTCTTGCTTTTTTATTTCCTTCATACTCTCATCAGGAAAGTCAGCTGCAAAACTGCTGAAAGAACATAAAGTTAATAAAGAAGCTAGAGCAGTTCTAGTATAAATAGATTTTTTCATGAAGTGCCCCCAAAAAATTTCGAAATCATTGTCTTAAATGTAAATATATAAAAATGTTGAAAATTCAACTTAAAGCAATCTTATAGCGAAAACAAAAGTAAAGTGCAACACCTTAAAAACAACTTTTTTAATATGCCTAACGTTTATATTAACCAAAATTTAGCACAAAGGTTAATATTTTTTGCTTGCTAGTGCATTATAACTCTACTATTTATTCTATGGAAGTAAAATTTTTTTATTCTAACAATAGTAATTGAAAGGAAAAGAAACTATAGCTATGTTAAAAAAATAAATTATGAAAAATGCTATTGACAATAATATCAATCTACATTATAGTTAAATAAATTGTTTAGCTGATAGTAGATTGAGGTAGTTATGGATTTTAGTTTTTTACGCAATTGGTTTACCACAAATACTAGTGTAGGTGATGTAAGCTCAAAGTTAGACAATGCTGAACAATCAAACTCTTCTTTAATAGGGGACAACATAGAAAAAGACGATGCATTTGAGATTATTGAAGATTACGAATTTATAAACCCTCGCGACCCAAATGAAATACATTCTTTACCTTCTTCTCACAAGATAGATGAAAGTATTGTAGAAATTGCAGGGTTTAATAAAGAGAAATTATTAGAAATGAGTAATTTCTCTAAAATAAGCTATGGTGATGACGACAATAAGTTAAGTGAAAAAAGATGCAACACCTTAGCTGAAGAAGTATACAAAACTGGATTTGAAGTTACTACGGAAGGTTATGAAATTATTCCATCCCCTGAAAAAATGTATAAAACTAGAGCTGAACTTACTAAAGAAAGTTATGAAATCATTCCATTTAGTAATAGCTTTGAAAAAGATGCTGGTCATGTTTTCATAAAAGGTAAAGAAATAACAATAGCTTACCATGGTACTCGCTTAAAACATGGTTTATTGGGCTTAAATGATCTAATCACTGATCTAAATGCATCTTTTACTACCTCAGAACTTTTATCTAAAGGTGGAAGAATTCATCGTGGTTTTTATAACTCATTTACGGATTCATGGCCTAATCTTTATGGCATTTTAAAATCTCACGCTGAGAAACAAGGATCAGAAATCAAAGATTTTAGAATTAATCTTACAGGTCACAGCATGGGAGGGGCGATTGCTAAGATAGCTGCTTTATGTCTTAATAAAACAGAAAGAGCTGAAGATATTCATGTTGCAACTTTTGGTGATCCAAGAGTTTTTGACCTTACTGCTAGTAAATTTTATAATGACGTTCTTCAAGAAAAAACCATTAGAGTAACTCAACATAGACAAGATCCAGTGCCAGCAGTATCACCTGGTCTTTTTGGTTATGCTCATGTAGGTGCACAATTAAGAATATCAGCACCGGAAGGATATTCTTTTCATAAAATAGATGGTTATCATGAAGCTGTTAAAGTAATGGATGAAAGTGATTTCAAGTCAAATAATAACGTATCTCTCTTTTACTATCCCGTTAGGGCATTAAGTCAAATTAACTCTGCAGTTTTAGGTAATGCTCAATATTACGCTGCCAATGCAGTAAATTATATTTTTGGTGGGTCAAATTTTTTCGAAGAAGTAAAAAATAAAAATTCTTCTCAGATTGAACAAGCAGAAGTTGTGCAAAGCAAGATAGCATATGAGAATTACTTGTCTACTGCAAGGAGTTTATAACTATTACTATGGAGCAATTATTAGATTGTTCCATAACATCTATTCATTTAAATTCAATATAAAAATTTCCACCACAAGTTATTTGCCATTCTTCTTTAAATTTCTTTAGGTATTCTTTTTTTTCGCACTCTAAAAGCAGCTCTTCCACGCTTTTGTTGTAGCTTTCAGTAGTGATCCTTCCCTGATGATGCATGAACCTTAAGTAAATCAAATAAGTATTAATTACATCCGTTTCGCAATAATCTCGAATCTCTTGTATTTTGCCACTATCGTATAAGCCCATAACTTGTGACCCATCAATTCCAATCTTGCCAGGAAGGTTAAATGCTGCACAAACTTCGTTCATTTTTACTCTTGCAGAGGCTCCAAAATCAGAGAGGGTTTCAAGTAAGTCACAATGCCAATCACTACTATATCTTTGATTATAGCTATTCCACTTATCGCCAGCTTTATGAAAATATTCTGCTTGAATGCCATGGACCATAGCACGATACTTCAGTACTGGTATATCAAAAGTGCGTCCGTTGAACGAAACTAATCTTGGCTTTTTCTCTGATATGTAGTTAAAAAATCCTTTCACTAGCTCCTTTTCACTGGAATTTAGTGTGCCTCCAGATCTTATTTCTTGCAGTGTGAACACCTCATAACCGCTCTGGTGGCTTATATTGCAAAGTAAAAAACTGATAACTACAATTTGGTGGAAGGGCTGACGCAAAAAAGAGTTTTGCCCGTTTGTTATTTCAAGATAATATTTTGTTAATGCATCCCTCTTCTCTTCTACACTACTATCATCACTAATATTGAGCAAATTTTTGCAGGAATTTACATCTGGTATAGTTTCAATATCAAATACCAATAAAGAATTAAGCATTGCCTATATACTCCTCAGGACGGTCGATCCAAGGTCGCACTTTTACGAACAAAAAGAGGTGAACCTTGCACTCAAATAATTTTTCTAGTTCAGCACGTGCTTCGATATTAATTTTTTTAATATTACTGCCATCTTTCCCTAGCACTATTTTTTTATGACTATCTTTCAACACGAATATGATCTGTTTTATGACTAAACTCTTATCTTTTTTTTCCTCAAATTGTTCAGTTATAACAGCTGTAGAGTATGGCAATTCTTCACGCAAGTTCAAGAATAATTTTTCTCTCGTAATTTCTGCTGATAAAAAATTTGTCGAGGAATCGGTTATTTGATCTTCTTCATAAAACCAAGGGCTCACCGGTGCAATTTCAGACAAGTAATTCATCAAATCAGAAAGTCCATCATTTTTTAATGCTGATATCGTAAACACCTTTTCAAATTTATAAAGCAAATTCAGATGCTCATGAGCCATCTTGAGTTCTGGCCTTTTTACTAAATCAGTTTTATTGATAACCAAAATGCATCTGCCTTTTGTGCGTTGCAGCCGCGTAAATATAGTCTTAATTCTTTCTATATTTTTCAAATAATTGCTTACATCAACAAGTAACAAAGTGATGTCATCACCCTTGATTGCTGACCATGCAGATTTGACTAAAGCTTTTTCAAGTTTTGTTTCTGCTGAGAAAATTCCTGGGGAGTCAGTAAAGACAATTTGTGTGGTGTTGCATGTTGCAATACCCCTTATTTGCGTCCTTGTTGTCTGCACTTTAGAGGTGACAATTGCAATCTTCTTGCCTATGATGCTGTTAATTAATGTAGACTTTCCAGCATTTGGTAAACCAGCTATCGTTACAAATAAGCATTTTTCTTCTTTCACAAAGGAAATTATAAAGAAAACTAAATGCTAACGTCAAACAACTTTTTGATTATTTTGCAGATAGATTGCGCTCTTCTCCTTTTGAAGAAAAACTCTTAACTACAGGTGATATGATATACTCATTCACTTTTCTAGCTGCAAATGCTGTAGCTGCATCTGCACAAAACGTTGCAATTGGCGCTATCACCCCTATTGTTGCACCTGCTAAGGCTGCAGATCCCATTCCAAGCGTTGCACTAGGAAAAATGGCAGTGCAAGCTGCAGCTAAACCAACTCCAACTGCAGCAGATGCAATGCAAAAATAAGCGCCAAGAAAAAAGTCTTTTTTAGAGAGTTCTTTTTCTTTTATCTTATTAAGTATTACACATGCAACAAATAAGGTTACAGGAACGACAGCAACAATTCCACCCATTACCAAGGGTGACAGAGCTGTAAAACTGAGTCCCAAACCTGTAAGTGCTGCTATTGTTGCAGTTCCACCTAAGAAAAATAACATTCCTTTAGTATCATCATTAATATAACCTCCTTAATTAATTTTCTAAAAAGCTTTTAGCTAATTTTAGTACAGCTCAGTTTATTAAGTAAGTAAATAAATTTTTTAATTAAAAAAGAGCGGGAGAAGGGATTCGAACCCTCGACCTCAACCTTGGCAAGGTTGCGCTCTACCAACTGAGCTACTCCCGCAATTAAATTAACCTAAATTTACTTAATTATAGGCATATACAGCGATTTGTAAACCCCGTGTACACGAAAAATGTGAGAGCCCATAAATTTGCGTGGTTCCTTCTATGATCTTTTCGTATACTTAAGGCTAATTTTTGATTATCATAGGTTTTCAATTGTGCCAAAAAATGTATTAATTTTATGGGAATATTTTTATATAAAGACGACTTGCCAGCTAGTTCAATACCTGATGATATAAGTTCTATAGCTGTTGATACCGAGGCAATGGGGCTACTTCATAGCAGAGATAGATTATGCCTTGTGCAGCTCTCTTTTAATGATGGCAACGTTCACTTAGTTCAACTCAAGAACGATTACACAGCGCCAAATTTGAGAAAAATATTAGAGGATAAAAATATAACTAAAATATTTCACTTCGCGCGATTTGATCTGAGCATAATACATTATTACTTGAAAACTTGGGCACTTCCGTGCTATTGCACAAAAATAGCTTCACGGTTAGTTCGCACTTACACAGATAATCATAGCTTAAAAGAACTGTGCTTAGAACTACTTGATACCAAATTAAATAAGCAACAGCAATCTTCTGATTGGGGAAATGAAAATTTGACAGACAAACAAAAAAATTATGCTGCATCTGATGTTTTGTATCTCCATAAGATAAAGGAAAAGCTAGATTTAATGTTGGAACGTGAAAATAGAAAAGAATTGGCCCAAAAGTGCTTTGAATTTCTTCCTACTCGCATTGAGTTAGACTTAATGGGTTGGGAAAACGTGGATATCTTTAATCATCAGATATAACCATTTGTGAGAAGTTTTTTGTTTGTGCAAGACACTTTAGGGCAATTTTTCAGAAGAATTTAGTTGATTAACTGTTGATTGATGCGCTATATTTTACAAGCAATCGTTCTAAGTTTAGGTATTTTATGAGTGATGACATTATATCAGTAAATGATCAAAATTTCAAATCTGAAGTCACTGACTATAAAGGGTTTGTTCTGATAGACTTTTGGGCAGAATGGTGTGGTCCATGTAAAAGTCTAATGCCGCGTATTGAACAGTTGGCTAAAGACAGAAAAGGCAAGATTAAGATCTGCAAGTTCGATATAGATGAAGGGACTGAAGTGCCAAGTAAGTATGGAGTGCAATCTATACCCACTTTAATCATATTTCAAGATGGTAAGGAAATTGCACGCAAAATTGGTGCAACAAATGATTTGCTAAGTTGGGTTGATAGTGAAATAAGCTAATAGACAAATTTGCTTTTGTGTGTATTATAAATATTGATAAAAGGGATTGTAGCTCAGTCGGTTAGAGCAGTTCGCTCATAACGAATTGGTCGTAGGTTCGAGTCCTACCAATCCCACCATTGTGTTGATCTTAGCATGATCATAACAATGAGAAAACTATAGTATATGAATTATATGTTGATATAATAGAGGAAATAATGGAATTGACTAAATCTTTGAATAATAAGTTAGATGAGTTGCACTTACTAAATCATCCATTCTACCAATCATGGAATACAGGAAGCTTAAGCTTGCAAGCTTTACAAACCTATGCTAAAGAATATTATCACTACGTTGCTGCGTTTCCTCGTTATATCAGTGGTATACATTTTTTGTGCCCAGATCTAAAAATGCGACAGGTTTTGCTTGGTAATTTAATAGAAGAAGAACAAGGTGATGAAAATCACCCAGAGTTATGGAAACGTTTTGCTGAAGGGCTTGGTGTAACACGTTCTGATCTCCATAAGGATGCACAGATTAAAGAGACACAGGAGTTAGTTGATGGTTACTTTGATATTGTACGATCAGACTTTGCTTCCGGTTTGGGTGCACTTTATGCTTATGAACGTCAAACTCCAGAGGTTTCTAAGTCTAAAATTGAAGGTTAAAAAAAACACTATTCAATAAGTGATGAGCGTTCTCTTCAATTTTTTACGGTTCATATGCATGCTGATGAATGGCATTCTGAGGAATGTGCAAATCTTATTGCAGACTTAAGCGAAGAAGAGCAAGAGAAAGCCATGCAAGGCGCTAAAAAAGGAGCAAAACTCTTGTGGGGTTTTCTTGACGGGATGATGAACGCTAGTGTGTGTCATTAATTGTAAGTAGATTAAACTCAGTGATATTAAAATGCAATTTAATCTTCTTATATCTGACCTGCGGCTTTGGGTTCATTTAGGATGTAGTGCAGAAGAGAAGTTTCATTCTCAATTAGTTAGTGTTAATATTGATTTTAACTTTAAATCCCCCCCTTTAGGACTTACAACTGACCGGCTTGAGGATACTATATGCTACTTGGAGGTAGTTCAGAGTATTCAATCTCTCGTTCAAAGCAAGCAATTCAATTTAATCGAGCACTTAACCCATGATATATACAGAGCCATTAATAATCTTTTGGTGCAAAAAAAACATATTATTTCTTCCATAAGAGTGACTGCTCACAAAGTTGCACCACCCGTTCCCGGTGTGCATGGAGGTGTTCTCTTTACTTATTGTAATACATTACAAGAACAGGAAGGTAACTAATGATCTATATTTCTATTGGCTCAAATATAGGAAATCGCTTTTCCCATTTATAAAGGGCTACTCAGTTACTAAAGGAACGCTATTTTAAAGATTTAAAGTCTTCGATCATTCTAGAAACTAAGGCCATTTTACCAAACGGTGCTCCACCTGAGTGGGATAAGCCATTTCTCAACATGATTGTCTATGGAAGTTGTTCTTCTTCTCCCGAAGAGCTATTAAAAGGTCTAAAACAAATTGAGTGTGATATTGGCCGTCCGCAGGTCTATGAAAAGTGGGCACCTCGCGTTATTGATTTGGATATTTTATTATGGGATGATCTAACGCTCGATACACCCTACCTTAGAATTCCTCACCCAGAATTGATAAACAGACCATTTTTGCTTCACTTGATGGCAATGCTGAACCCTATGGATAATACTCCAATAATCAACAAGACGTTCGGTACTGTTGCTTATGATATCCCTAACATTCAAGATTGTTTTTTAAAGAGTTTTACGCTTTCGCCAGAGCTTGTTGGTATTGTCAATATTACTCTTGATTCATTTTCAGATGGTGGTCTTTATTATGATGCAGATCAAGCAACCAAGCAAGCACTGCAACTGGTATCAGACGGTGCAAGTATAGTTGATCTTGGTGCTCAATCAACAAGACCTGGATCTTTAATGCAGATCCCAGAGGAAGAGTATGCACGTCTAAAGCCAGTACTTGATAATCTTAGCGATTATATGAAAGCTGGCGATATTAAAGTTAGCATTGATAGTTTCTGGCCAGATGTTATTTTGAATGTTTTAAAACACTACAAAATTACCTGGGTAAACGATCAGAAGGAAGCTCTAGATAATAATACCTTAAAAGCAATTGCTAGTAATGGTTGCAGCATCGTTATTATGCATTCACTTTCAATACCACCACATAGAGACAACATTATTCCAGACGACACTGACCCAATTGATATCATAAATAATTGGGCAGAGAAGAGCATTAGCAGGTTACTTACCCTAGGTTTTGATCAAAGCTCGATAATTATTGATCCTGGTATTGGTTTTGGAAAATCTCTATATCAGAATATCTGGCTTTTACGCAATATAGAAGCATTGCAAAGTTTTGGCTGCAAAGTTCTGGTTGGTCATTCTAGAAAGTCATTTATTTCTTCTTTTTCTACAGAACCTGTCTTTAACCGAGATTTAGAAACAATTGCTTTATCATCTGCATTGCACAACAAGGTTGATTTCCTTCGAGTGCATAATGTGCGTGGTCACATGCGATTTTTTGTAGCTCAAGCTGCTTTACAGGGATGATAGTTATCGGAATTATGGCTGTTGATCCCAAGGGGGTAATTGGAATAAATAATGGATTGCCCTGGCATTATCCAAGTGAGTTAGATCATTTTCGTCAGGTGATTGACAAACAAGTTATTGTTATGGGAAGAAAAACATTTGAGATAATACCCCAAAACATATTAAAGGATCGTATCCCTGTTGTTTTTTCTCGTAACGAGTTAAGTTCTTGTTTTAATAGAGGTATAAAGTGCACTATTATTTCTTCTATGCAAGAGTTTTTGTCAATCCAAGGTAGTTCTAAAGTCTTCGTGATTGGTGGAGCACAAATAGCGCACCTTTTTTTGGAGTATGATCTAATTTCAGAGTTTATCATAACAGAAATTCACAGACTTTATAAAGGTGATGTATATTTCAACTTAACACTTCTTGATGGATGGTATAAAACCGCTCTTGCTAAAACAAAAGATTATACTATATGTAGGTTAACACGTGATAAAGATGGAAGAAAAAATTGTGAAGCTCATTAAGTCTCTTAATTGTAAATTATGCCAACTGAAACAACAGGCAAGAGGGCTTTTATGAGAAACTTTTTGATGTAATAGTATGTATGTTAAAGCAATTTATACCCACCGCATTGAATGTGGAGAAGTATTAGAGCAGGTTCTTGATCGCTATGTTTCAGAGTTGCTAAGAGAGGAAGTTGTTCTTGCTATCACATCAAAAATCATTTCCGTTTGTCAAAAACAAGTAGTTTGCAAAACTGCTTGTTCTAAAGAAGAGCTAATCAAAAGAGAAGCTGATGCAATTGTTGATGTGGACCACAATCCTCATAGTATCTGTTTAACGATTAAAGATAATATCTTAATTCCATCTGCTGGCATTGATGAATCAAATGGTAATGAAATGTATATTTTATACCCAAAGGATGTTCAGAAAACAGCTCTATCAATATGGAACTATCTCAAGACAAAACACTGCATAAAACATCTTGGCATTTTGATTACAGATAGTAATGTAACACCTATACGTCGTGGGGTTACGGGCGTTGCTCTTGGTTGGTGTGGATTTGAACCACTTTATTCCTATATAGGCAAGCCAGATCTTTATAATCAATCACTGCAAGTAACACAAGTCAATCTTCTTGATGCACTGGCAACATCTGCTGTTTTAGTTATGGGAGAAGGGGCAGAGCAAACACCAATGGCAATAATTAGTGGTGCACCAAAGGTTCGCTTTCTTACTCGTCCGCCAACTACAAAAGAAGAAAAAAGTGTTAAGATATCTATGAAAAAAGATCTTTACTCTCCTCTCCTCATGGAAGCCCGTTGGTTAAAGAGAAACTTAAAAAATTTGCTATTTCTCCCTCTTTTTTTATTATTTTTAATCTATAGTTAACGTAAAAGAGATATGCAAAAACTCTATTGATCCATAGTCTGCAAATTATTAATAACACTTACTTTAAAGAACCTTACTTTACGCTGATCTTTGAGCGCTCTTTTGTGGTATTTTGTAAGAGTATAACTTGTGAAATCGTCTTCCCTATAGATTAAAGAGTTACACTGCTTTATATGTGATGCTATCCACTCTGCATAGTCCTGATGATCGGTTGCAATGAATATTTCCCCTGTTATAAGTATTTTTTTTGCTAATAAATTTAAAAATTCCGTATTAATTAATCGTCTTTTATTGTGACTTCTTTTTGGCCATGGATCTGGAAAGAGGATAAAGAATCTTTCAACACTGTTGTCAGGAAAATTTGCAATCAATTCTCTTGCATCTTCTGTCCATATTAAAATGTTTTTTATGTTTTGTATTTCTATGTTTGTTAGCAAGCGAGAAACCACCTTTAAGTAGGGCTCACATCCTATAAATAATAGATCAGGTTCATTGAGCACCTGGTAAAGCATATTTTCACCGTTGCCAAAGCCTATTTCTACCCATATTCTTTTTCGTGAATTTACAATCTTCTCTATAGATTCCTTGCTGTTTTGAATAGAATATTTTTCCAATATTTCATCAACATCCGGTTTTAACCTGGACCTTCTGGAGAACGATCTAATCCACTTGCTATTCTTAAATAGCATATTCTTGATACATATATAATTTTCTCACTATATTTTATATAGCTTAAACAATTCTCGAAATGAATTAACGAAAAATTACTTGTCAATAATTATTAATATTATATAATATATGAGTTCTAATAAAGTTTAAATTAAAGGTCACATTGCATGAATAATAATGATCCAGTTGTAAATCTACCGGTTACTATCAGAAAGCTATCATCAAACAAGTTTATAGAAGAGATATGTCAAGGCCAATTTGAGGATCAAGATAATGCCTTGTTTGAAGATTCTTTTATTAACAAAATTAAAGAAGGAGATGTGGTAGAAGGTGTAATTACAAGAATAAACCCTAACGACGTTGTGGTTGATATTGGTTTAAAGTCTGACGGGAGAATTCTGATCAAGGAACTCGGTTGTAATGATGAGATCATTATTGGCTCGAAAATTAGAGTTTATGTGGAAAGAATTGAAGATTATCATGGTAATGTTGTTCTTAGCCGTGAAAAAGCAATTAGAGACGAGAAATGGAATAAGTTGGAAGAAGATACAGTTACAAGAGCTGAAGTAAGCGGAGTTATTAAACGCTCAATTAAATGTGGTTTTATTGTTGATCTTGGTGACGGAATAAGCGCTTTTTTACCGCTGAGTCATGTGGATTTGAAGCAAGTAAAAGACGCGAAGCACCTTATTGAAACTGAACAAAAGTTCATCGTGCTTAAAATGGATAAGAAGCAAGGTAATATTGTAGTATCAAGAAAGCTGGTGTTAGAAAAATTGCACGCTGGTGAAAAAATTAAATTTTTAGAATCTTTAAATGAAGGCGATATAATAGAAGGAAAAATAAAAAGCATCACTCATTACGGTGTATTTGTCGGTATTCATGAATCAGATGTAGTGGGAGTTATAGATGGGTTGCTACATATTACAGATATCTCTTGGAGTAGAGTGAGTCATCCATCTGCAGTTTTTGCTTGTGGGCAGACTATAAAAGTTAAAATTATAAAAATAGATAAGGAAAATGCTAAAATTTCCTTGGGTGTGAAACAGCTAGAAGATAGCCCTTGGCAAGATGCAGAGTCAAAATATCCAGTTGATAGTGTGCATAAGGGTTATGTAACAAGCATAGAAGATTATGGATTGTTTGTTGAGCTTAGACCTGGAATTGAAGGTTTAGTGCACTCGTCAGAAATAACTTGGGTTAAGAGTAATTTACCAGTTAGTAGTCTCTTAACAAGGGGACAAGAAGTATATGTAAAAATTCTCAGTATTGACATTGCTAAGAGTAGGATGAGCTTAAGCATGAAAAGGTGTGTAGACAACCCTTGGCAAGTATTTATCAATAAATATCCTCCTGGTTCTATTGTTTCTGGTGAAGTGAAGAATAATACCGGCTCATATGTATCTGTTGCTTTCAATGATTCTGAAATAGATGAGAACGTAGAAGGGACAATATATGTGAAAGATTTAAGTTGGTCTAAAAATAGCTCAGATGAGATAAAGAAGTATAATGTAGGTGATAAAATAGAAGCAAAAGTAATAAGGGCTAACATGAATCGGGCAAGAATTTATCTTGGAATAAAACAAATAGAGTATGATCCTCTTGAAGAACTGATAAAGAAAGTTAAGGTAGGCAATAAAATACAGGTTATTGTAGATAAGAGAGAAGATAATGGACTAGTCGTTGAAGTTGAGAACGATGTAACCCTTCTAATAGATCAAGAGCATTTACCGGAAAATAAAAAGTTCTCTGTATCAGAAAAAATAGAAGTTGAAGTATTGGGTGTTGAAGAATATAACATAGTATTATCTGCTAAGTGATAAGGTTTACTTATTTTGGCTTCATATAAATGGCAACAAAGTCTGATATAATAGCGAGGGTAGCAAAAAGACATCCTTTTTTAGATAAGATTGTTATAGCAGCTATAGTTGATAGATTTTTTGGGATACTTTCAAGCACATTGAAGCATCATAATAGAGTTGAAATTAGGGGGTTTGGTTCTTTTTCAGTTAGAAGTTATAACTTGAAAGAAACAAGCCATTTAATGTTACAGAAGTTTACAAAGAATCAATACTTTAAAACATATTTTCGTAGCAGTAAAAAATTATCTGATTTGATAAATGAATAAAAATTTATACCATAAATAAGATGAAAGTAGGGGTTTGAGTTTATACTGTACGATAGAAATTTTTAGCACCATATGCAAGTAGTAGAAATAGTTATACGTAATAACACATACAAAATATCTTGCGAAAGTGGGAAGAAGAGCCATTTATTACGTCTTGCTAATAGTTTTGACAAGCTAGTTGGTTCTGTATCTCAAAAAACTGGAGGTAAGGGTTCGGATGCATTAAATTTCTTACTTGCAGCGCTAATTCTTGAGGATAAAATTTTAGAATTAACAAAGCGGTTGGATGAAGCAAATCAAGAGCGCGAAAAGTATAGAAACGAGAAAAGAATAGAATATATTGAGGTACTAGATAAGGTAAATAAGATTATCACTAATCTTGAGTGCATAAAGGATTAGCTTCAATAAAGCAAGCAATTAAATTGACTATCTGACTATTTAAGCCAGGAGGGAGGTTTGTCTTACGAGTTATGTAACAATATAATTCGTAATCATCAAGATCAACTATTTTTTCGTATTCGATTAGTTCGCTCAAGGAAAATTTATCAAGATATTTCAATGCGAAATGCCCTAAAAGTATATCGGTTTCTTTGCAACCCCTATGCCAGCTTCTATACATCAATTTTCTTCTGAGTAGTGAGGTATCTGTCATTACAATTAAACTTTTTTTAATTTAAAAGTTAAACTAAATACTTGTCAAGCGAGGCGCGTTTTAATATACTTAACATTTGTTTAAGATCTAAATACACAGGTGGAGTTAATTTCGAATTTCATTCATCAGTTTGGCAATGGAATATATTGTTTTTTGTCATTTGCCTTAATCATTTCTGTTATAGTGTTTGTGCATGAATATGGGCATTATGTTGTCGCCAAAGCATGCAAAGTTAAAGTTGAATCTTTTTCTATAGGTTTTGGTCCTGAAATTTTTGGTTTTAACGATAAGTCTGGAACTAGATGGAAACTAAGCGCTGTTCCATTGGGTGGTTATGTTAAAATGTTAGGGGATACTAATGCAGCGAGTGTCCCAGATGATCAAAAAGAATTAACTGAAGAAGAAAAGTTGTATTCATTTCATACAAAACCGCGGTATAAAAAAGCAGCAGTGGTTTTTGCAGGACCTTTTGCAAATATGATACTTGCTGTTATAGCTTTTACAATATTTTTTAGCACGGCAGGTTATTACCGCACTCCACCGGTGATTAGGGATGTAATTGAAGGAAGTGCAGCCAAACAAGCTGGCCTATTACCAGGTGACACTATTACACAAATCAATAAACATAAAATAAAATACTTTGAAGATATTTCATGTGTGATAATGTCGAACCCCAAGACGAGAATGGAAATTAAATATAGCAGAAATAATGAGGAGCGTAGAACTAGCCTGACTCCATTGACAATTGAGAGTAGAGATGTTTTTGGCAACATAATAGAAAGAGAAACTATAGGGATTATTTCAGTCAATACATTAAAGCAGTCATCTTTTCTTGGGGCTGTGAGCTTATCAGTAAGTGAAACTTACCACACTATGTGCTTAACGATCAAAGCTATCTTTCAAATTATCGTTGGTAAGAGAAGTGCAAGTGAAATAGGTGGACCAATAAAAATTGCAAAATATTCAGGGCAATCAGCCAAAAAAGGATTTATTATGGTTGTGTATCTCATGGCAATTATTTCAGCTAATTTAGCTGCGATTAACTTGCTACCAATTCCGCTACTGGATGGTGGGCATTTATTTCGTTATATT
Source organism: Wolbachia endosymbiont (group A) of Myopa testacea (assembly GCF_964027115.1). Taxonomy (NCBI): domain Bacteria; kingdom Pseudomonadati; phylum Pseudomonadota; class Alphaproteobacteria; order Rickettsiales; family Anaplasmataceae; genus Wolbachia; species Wolbachia endosymbiont (group A) of Myopa testacea. Next base: position 47,176 of record NZ_OZ034729.1, on the reverse strand, counting down.
ATAGAAGCAGTTATACGTAGAGATTTAAGTTTGAAATATCAAAAATATGAGGCTACCTTTGGTGCTTTCATTTTGTTCTTGCTGATGGCAATTGCAATTTCGAATGATGTTAGGAGTCTCTTTTAAAATAAATATGAAAAAGCTATTTTACATACTAATAGTAATTTTTATCTCCTTTCCCGCTCTACTTGTTGCTTTAGAAAATAAGGAAAAAGTACAGATAAAAGATATCAAATGCATTGGCAATGAGCGAGTAAGCAATCAAACAATAGGGTTTTATATAAAGTTAGAACCTGGTAGCTATGTAGACGACGATGATATAGATTCGATTATAAAAGGTTTATATAAAACAAAGTTGTTTGCTAGTGTTAACGCTTATATCGATGATAAAAAAAATTTAGTAGTAAAAATTCAAGAAAATCCACTAATTAACAAGATAATATTAAAGGGTAATAAATTATTTAACAGCAAAGAGCTGCTAAATAATGTAATTCAATCAAAATCGCTAACTATTTTCACTGAAACAAAATTGCAAAACGATTTAATGAATTTAATCACTACTTATAGAAATAACGGTAAGGTTGGTGTTAACGTTGCATATGAGCTGAATAAGCTTGATAGTAATAGGGTCAATCTAATTTTTAAAATAAAAGAAGGTAAAACCTCTAAAATTAAGGATATAAGATTTATAGGTAACAAAAACTTTTCTGAAAACGAGCTAGAGCAAGCTATTAAAGTGCATAGTAATGACATATTTAGTAAGTTATTTAGAGCCATGTTTAAGGGCGGAACTCGTTATTCACCACAATATTTATTGATTAACACAGAATTGCTCTATCGTTTTTATTCGTCTAAGGGATATATTCAAAATAATATTCAACCGATTGTTGAGGTTAATAATAACAATCAGATAGAATTGACTTTTTTGATTGACGAAGGACAGCAATATTTGTTTGGAAATAATGAGGTTAATATTGAAACTGAAATTCAGGATTTAAGCCTAAAAGAAGAAATATTGGACTTTATAACAGAGGAAAACGATAAGATATTTAATAGAGTTAAAATTAATAATACAGTAGAAAAAATAAACAAGTATTTAAATGAGAAAGGATATATATTTGCAAAAGTTAATCCAGAGTATGCACAACGTGACAATGTTGTAGATGTGACCTACAGAGTGCTGCCGGGTAAAAAGATTTATATAAATCAAATTACAATTGATGGTAACGATCGCACTTTAGATAAAGTGATCAGAAGTAAGCTAAGTATAGCAGAAGGTGATGCATACAATATATCTGAGATTCAAAAATCACGTAAAAAACTAATGAGTAGTGATTTTTTTGAAACAGTGAAAGTAAATAGTTACGCAGTTAATGACAATGCAGTAAATCTTGACTTAAATGTTAAAGAAAAAAGAACTGCCTCATTATCTTTAGCAGGAGGTATGTCCTTTCCTGGCGGAGCATTTGTAAAAACTGATTTCACAGATCGTAATTTATTTGGTAGTGGTAAAGAGCTCTCTTTTGCTCTTGAAAAAAATAAATATTCACTTTCTACTAATGTAGAGGTTGTTGAAAATAATTTTAACGATTCTGATACATCACTAGGTGTGGGCGTATTTTATGAAAAACAAGATAAACCACACACTAGCTTCGACAGTTGTGACATGGGATTTTCAACAAAATTATCATACAAAGTTATAGAAAACTTAACTAATTCCATTCGCTACTCTTACAAGTATAACCGTATATACATGGATAATAAGGGTGGAAAAGACAATGACATCTCTGATATAATAAAGGGGCAAGGAGGTGAACATCAGATTTCATCAGTAGGATACACATTGGCATATAATAAACTGGATAATCTTTATGCTCCAAAAGAAGGATATTTATTGCGTATAAGTCAGGATATTTCAGGATTGGGAGGAAATGTAAACTTCCTAAAATCTGAGTTCTTGTCTTTTTACACGCATCCTATATTAAGTAAAATTGACGATAGCATAATACTACGCTTTAAGATGGCAGCAGGTCATATTTTTTCTTATACCGATGAAGATCTAAACATTGGCCAGCACTTTTTTAAAGGGGGTAATGAGATTAGAGGATTTGACCTTTCCGGCATTGGACCAAGAGCAGAAGACAAAAATAAAAGCTCATTGGGAGGCAAAACTTATTTTAATTTAACACAGCAAGTAGATTTCCCACTACCAAAACTATATGACTATGCTGGTATCAAAGGCTCATTATTTGTTGACTATGCAACACTTTTTGGCTTAGATGATAAAAATGAGAAATATAAAGATCCATATAATGATAGTAAGCTTATAAGAGTGTCACCAGGTTTTGGCTTTTCAATGCCTTCTCCTTTTGGTAGACTTAGGTTAGATTTTGGGTTTCCTTTAGTAAAGGAATCTTATGATATAATACCATCACCAAATGTTAAATTTTCTATTGAAGCGGGGATTTGAATGAAATATATACAGTTATTTATATCAGTTATTGCCTTAATTATTTCCTTATTTGTGGGGTATAAGTTTGCAGGATATCAACCTCAGAACACAAAGGCTGCCATTATTGATAGTGATAAAGTTATCAATGAATCTCTTGCTCTGCGAAACATACAACAACAAATAAAGGAGCAGAATTCTAGATTACAACAAGAATTTGAAAGTGAGTTAGAAAAACTTAAGCCATCAAAAGAAGAATTTGAACTTTTGTCAGAAGAAGCAAAAAAGGAAAAGACAGAACAGTTTAATAAGCGTACTGTAAATGCTAGAGATGCTTACGCTAAAAAAATGTTGTATTTAGAAGAAAGTTATAGAGATGCAGTAGAGAGTGTTTTTAACAAGATAAAAGAAGTTGCTAAAAAAACGGCAGAAAAAAACAACATAGATTTAGTACTATTTATTTCAAAAAAGAACCAAGTTTTATACTCTATGGATGAAGTTGATTTATCGGATATGGTATTAAACAATATAAACAAGGAAATACCTGAATTTGCTTTAAAAGGCATTGAGTAGGCTTATGCAATTTAATATCAGTGATATTATAAAAATACTACCACATTCTTATCCGTTTCTCTTAGTAGATAGGGTTATAGAGTGTGATCCTGGTAAAAGTATAAAAGCAATCAAAAATGTGACTTTTAATGAGCCATTTTTTATTGGTCATTTCCCTGGTCATCCAATAATGCCAGGAGTCTTGATAATTGAATCTCTAGCTCAAGCATCTGCTATATGTGTTCTTGGTAAAGAAAGTCAAGGTACAATAGAAAACAAAGCTATTTACTTTATGTCTATTGAAAATGCAAAATTCAGAAAGCCAGTCACTCCAGGGGACACACTGATTCTGCAAGCTAATGTTAAAAACGCACGTTTAAGTGCATGTAAATTTGAGTGTATTGCGTGTGTTGGTGAAGAAAAGGTTGCAGAAGCAACGATTTTAGCTATGCTACAAAATACGTAATATACAAAAGACAGTGTGCATACTGTATAATGCAGCTTAATATCTCATTTTCAAATTTATATACTCGCAGTGGATTAATAAAATTGGATGAGACATTTTTGAATTATATTAAATCATGTGATGAAAGCTTGTTTTGTTCATTAATTGAAGCAAGGGAAAATCAGATTGGTGATAGCCAGTTAATAATAGACCTCTCATATTTATTTGACGAGTTCATTGCAAAACTTTTCAACATTGAAAAAGAAATAGAAGAGCTAAAGAAAAAACACAATGACTTTGCTGTGATATATAAATGCAAAAGGTTATTTGTCCAACGCTACGCATTGAAGAAATACATTAATGTGGCGAATATAGATATTACTAACAAACTAAGTCATTTTCTCACTTTGCCAACAACAGAAAAAAATTTTGCCGAGCAGGTGATGCATTGGTTTGAAGATAAAGAAAATCACAAAGAAGAAATAGAACTTGCGGCACAATATGCAGTGTGGAGAGTAAAAAATAAACAGAGTATATTATTCAGTATTCATAAAAAAATCGACCACGAAAACCTCATGCCATTTTCTAAAAAAGAAGTGGACAAAGTTGAAGTGCTGTATTCAAATGAAGTAAAAAGACGATATGGTTTTGATCTAACAAGCAAAAAGGTGAGTTTGAACAAAGCATTAGATAACGCTCACTACTGCATATTCTGTCATAAGCAAAATAAGGACAGCTGCTCAAAGGGGCTAATTAATAACGACAATACTTTTAAACAGTCCCCACTAAAAGTTGAGCTGCATGGCTGTCCACTAGAACAGAAAATATCAGAAATGAATCTGGTGAAAAGCGAAGGTTACAGCATAGCAAGCCTTGCAATTGTGATGATAGATAACCCATTATGTGCGGCTACTGGGCACAGAATATGCAATGACTGCATGAACTCGTGCATATATCAGAAACAAGAACCCGTGAATGTGCCAATGATTGAAACAAGGATTTTGGATGATGTGCTTAATTTACCGTACGGATTTGAAATATATTCTCTGCTCAGCCGTTGGAATCCTTTAAATTTTCAGCGTTCATTGCCAAGAGAAAACACCGGAAAAAACGTTCTAGTTGTAGGCCTTGGTCCTGCTGGTTTTAATTTAGCTCATCATTTGTTGAATGATGGGCATAACGTTATCGCCATTGATGGACTAAAGATTGAACCTTTAATCGATAATTTCCAGCTAATTAAAGATTTTGAACACGAAAAATTGAGTGAACGCACGGCAGGTGGGTTTGGTGGAGTGGCAGAATATGGCATTACTTCTAGGTGGGATAAAAATTACTTAAAGATTATTAGATTACTGCTGGAAAGACGTGAGAATTTCGCACTTTATGGGGGCATTCGTTTTGGTGGCACGATTAATGTTGATGATGCTTTCAACTTGGGTTTTGATCACATCGCACTAGCACTTGGCTCTGGCAAGCAACGAATGATCAAAATAAAGGATATACTAGCTCGTGGAGTGCGTATGGCATCTGACTTTCTTATGTCGTTACAACTGACTGGCGCTCTTAAATTTGATTCTATAGCAAATCTGCAAGTTCGTATGCCGATAGTTGTCATAGGTGCGGGGCTTACTGCGATTGACACTGCCACTGAAGCTTTAGCGTATTATCCAATTCAAGCAGAAAAATTTCTTCTTCGTTATGAGATATTAGTTGATAAGTATGGAAAGGACTGTGTTGAAAAGGATTGGACAGAGGAAGAGCGCGAAATTGCGAATGAGTTTATATCGCACGCACAATTGATCCGAGAAAAGCAAAAGTTAGCAAAAAAAGAGAGTAGAGAAATAAAAATATTAGAGTTAATGCAGAGTTTGGGGGGAGTGAAAGTTGTATATAGAAAAGAGCTAAAAGATTCGCCAAGTTATCGATTAAATAGCGAAGAGGTGCAAAATGCACTGTCAGAAGGGATTTACTTTATTGAAAACTTAGAGCCAGTTGAAGTTGTGACGGATAAATATAATCATGCTGAATCAATAAAACTAATAGACACAAAATCCGGCGAAATCAAATGCATGAAAGCACGTTCTATTTTTATAGCAGCAGGTACTGAGCCAAATACAGTTATTGCAACAGAAGATAAAAAGCATTTTAAATTAAGCAATGGGTATTTTACTCATTTGAATTCATCAGGAAAAGAAATAGATCCAATATTTTCTCCTAAGATGCAGAATAAAGACAGAATATTAGTATATAAGCAAGGCAATAAAACAATTAGCTTTTTTGGTGATCTTCATCCTTCGTATAGCGGCAGCGTCGTGAAAGCTATGGCAAGCGCTAAGAATGGTTACCCTATCATTTCTCAGCTTTTGAATAGAGTTAATAGCTTCATTTCTGCCACTCCAGCTAGAATCTCGGAGTCATATGCACAATTGTATGAATGTTGTAATGTAAGAGTAACTTTCACCAAAAAAGATGTCATTCCAGTTCCCAGGCACTGGGATCCAGAAAACTTAATTTTGAATGAGTACACCAGATGGTTGTATAGTCAGAACTGGATTCCAGTGTCAGCTACTTGCATGACACCACCTGCTATGCGAATTACCTACAAATTGCAGCATTTGTACACTAAAGCGTCACGCGCTGGAATAATATCAGAACACCTGGCTAACAAAGAATTTTTCAATAAAATCAAAGAGCAATTCACTGCAAAGGTTATAAAAGTTCAATATTTAACAGACAAAGTTGTGGAAATAGTGATCAAAGCACCACTTGCGGCAAAGAATTTTAAACCTGGACAATTCTTTAGGTTGCAAAATTTTGAAACCAATAGCAGAAAAGCCAATAATACAAACCTTGCTATGGAAGGTATAGGCGTAACCGGCACTGAAGTAGACAAAAAAAAAGGAATTATTTCCACTATTGTGCTTGAAACTGGCGGTTCCACTAATTTATGTAAATGTTTTAAAGAAGGTGAACAAGTAATTCTTATGGGTCCAACTGGCAACCCTACTGAGGTTTACTAAGTCTGGATATTAAAGTGATGCCAAATTTTATTTTAAAAAGTAAATAATTTACTAACGCTTGTGCACAAATTAAAAATAAATTATGCACGAGTGTAGCATTGTGAATTAAGAATGCTATATTAAAGCTTACCTCACTATTAAAGCTATCGGTCAGATTAGATTAAAAACCTAATCTGACCGGTTTCTCTATAACCCTCTAAACTCTGATATAATTATATGATAATTAGTTTAATTAGTGGTTAATATGCAAATTGATTTTATTCATATATTGAGATAGCATAAACCATATTGGTTTAAATTATTGTGCAACTTTATAAATCGTCACTGTTACTTCTACTGACTGTATTAATAGTTATAGTCCTAAAATTACCTGAAAATTTGAGCATTGCAGTAAATTGGTCTCTCCCAATTCTGGATTTTGATTTATCTTTTCGTATCATACTAATATCTTTTTTATCAGTTGCATTTTTAGCTGTTCTACCAGCACAAAATTTGACTTTTTCAAAGATGCTATCTTTTGCTGCTTACACTATTAGTTCACTTTATGCAGTTTTATCTGAACATATGATATTGGTTATAATATTCTGTGAATTAATGACCGTCAGTGCATTTTTTACTATCGCAGATGGCTGTAGAGATAGTGGACCTGCAATAAGGTACGCTTGTGTACACTTTTTCGTTGGAGTTATATTAACAGCAGGATTGGCACTGCAAAGTACTAACCTGATAATTTTAGGTTTATTGATAAACTGCGCTTGTTTCCCTTTTTCGTTTTGGGTTGTTGATGCATATCCTGCTGCATCGCTACATGGCACTACATATCTCTCTTTATTTACCACTAAAGTCTCTTTTTTAGTGATGCTTTTACACACTTATAACCTATGGCAAGATTGTACTGAAATATTAGCGCTTGTAGGCGCCATCACTGCAATTTACAGCATTATATTTGCTTCTCTTGAGCAAAATATTCGTAGATTTTTATGCTATAATATTGTAGGACAAATGGGCTTGCTGATTATTGCAGGAGGTTTACTCAGCCCTTCGGAAAAGGCAATACCAATTTTGATACTGCATATAATCTTCTCTCTTGTTTATCAATCATTATTGTTTGTGGTCAGCAATTCGATTATTTCACGAACAAAAACAATTAGTTTTAATGGAATAGGTAAACTGATGTCAGTGGAAGGCATGTGTGCTATAATCGCAATACTTACAATGGCTGCATTTCCTGGAACCGCTGGATTTATCAGTAAATCATATCTCACAGCTGAAATTGAAATGAACACTGTTGCCTTAAAAGGGTATAAAAATTTATATAAGGTTCTAAATTTGCTGCTTCATTTAAGCGTGGGGCTAAAGTTTCTTTATTACTTATTTATTGCAAAAAGTAAGTCAAAACCTTTAGCAGAGAGGGGGGGCAAAATGACTATGATCATTTTAGCATTTATATGCGTAATCACTGGCAATCCTTACTTACCTATTTACAATAAATCTTCGATTTTCGATTTTGTGTACAACACAAAAAATATTTTGTCGCAATTTAATTTGTTATTATGTACCACTTTATTGTTTATTCCTTTACGCAAGTTATTTTACCCGAGAATAAATTTTAAAATGGATGTTGATTGGACTTTTAGAGCTTTCATACCCTATATTGTCTTGCTGTTCAATCAGTTAGTCTCTAAAACTAGAGAAATGTTTGCCAGCATAGTGCAAAACTTGACTAATTCACTTGCTGGTTTATACTTTAATAATATTACTAAACTTAAAGAAGTGCTGGATTATAACTCAGTGAGTTTTGTTTCAGCTTCTTCTCTCTTTTTAATGAGTATTCTACTAACGCTATTATGTTTAAATCGTTAACTGAAAGTTTAAATTCTGTATTTAGTAAACTGAGAGGAAAGTCAATCATTTCTGAAGATGATTTTAATCTTGCCATGCGTGAAATACGTATAGCTTTAATTGAAGCTGACGTTTCACTTAAAGTTGCGAAAAAATTCATCAATGACATTAAAGATAAAGTGATTGGGGAAAAAGTCATAAAAAGTGTTTCTCCAGCACAAATAATAATTAAAATTGTGCAGGATAATTTAGTTGCAGTTCTCGGATCAGAGAAAAGTGACTTAAATCTAGCAGTTAAACCCCCTGCTGTGATTATGATGGTGGGCTTACAAGGTGCAGGTAAAACAACTACCTCAGGAAAGCTTGCTTTAAAGCTAAAAAAGCAAAAGAAAAAAGTGATGCTTGCCTCTTTAGACATTTATAGGCCGGCTGCCCAGAAACAACTTGAGGTGCTGGGTAAACAAATAGACGCACAAACTTTATCTATAGTAATAAATGAGGGGCCTATTGCAATTACAAAAAGGGCACTGGCAACAGCAAAGAACGATAATTGTGATGTATTAATACTAGATACCGCAGGCAGGCTTCATATTGACAATAATATGATGAATGAGTTGAAAGCCGTAAAGGAAATAGCTTCACCTGCAGAAGTTATTTTAGTAGCCGACGCAATGATAGGCCAGGATGCGGTCAACATTGCCAAATCATTCAATGAGGCAATAGGTGTAACCGGCATTATTCTTACCCGTGTTGATGGTGATGCACGTGGTGGTGCTGCTCTTTCTATGAAAATGATCGCCGATTGTCCAATTAAATTTATTGCTTGTGGTGAAAAATTAAGTGACCTCGATGATTTTTACCCCGATAGAATTGCAAAAAGGATACTTAGCATGGGTGATGTTGTCTCATTGGTTGAAAAAGCTGCTGAGATTGTTGGTCAGGAAGAAATTGATAAGTTACAAAAGAAAGTAAAAAAGGGTAAATTCGACCTAAACGACCTAGTGGGAATGTTAAAAACTCTCAATAAAATGGATGGTATTAGCAACATAATGAAATTCATTCCTAGTTCATTCACAAAAAAGCTAAGTAGCAGTGTGCCAGATGACAATAAAGTGAAAAAATATATAGCTATCATAAACTCAATGACTGAAAAAGAAAGGCAAAATCCAGATATTTTAAATGGCAAAAGAAGACTTAGAATTTCTAAGGGGTCCGGAACAAGTGTAACTGAAGTTAATCTTCTGATTAAGCAGTATAATCAAATGAGCTCTGTGGTAAATAAGTTCAGTAAAGTTGACCATAGTAAACTCAAAGAATCTGATTTGATGGATATGCTAAGCAGAAAGTAAGTCAGCAGGTAGTGGAATGAGACGATTGTCAGTAAACCTTTAGCTATATACTTTCCAACCTGTTTTCACTCCTAATCTTTTCTTATTGATTTACAGCAGGTTCTTTGTTACAGTTTGTAGTTATGCAAAGAAACCTAAAGCCTTATGAGTTTATTTACAGTCAGTGATTTACATAATTTGGAACTGTGTAGCTGAGTATTGTATATGATAATATTGATAACAAACGATGATGGCTTTGGAAGTGAAGGAATAAAATTACTCAAAGAGATTGCACGGAATTTTGCGTCAGAAATATGGATAGTGGCACCAGATACTGATAGAAGCGGGGCTGCAAGATCTCTTGATTATCCAGTGAAACAATCTATTGGAATAAACCAACATAGTGAAAGGGAATTTAGTGTGTCTGGTACTCCTGCAGATTGTGTCATTATTGCGCTAAATAAAGTTATGAATAAAAAACCAGACTTAATATTGTCCGGAGTAAATATTGGATCAAATGTCGGGGACGATATTTGTTATTCAGGAACAATTGGTGCTGTAATGGAAGGTGCTGCAAGGTCTATACCTTCTATTGCGCTGAGCCAAGTTTATCATGATAAAATAGACTGGCACAATACAAAGGTTTTTGCACCAAAGGTTATTGCCAAGCTAGTTAAGGTTGGTTGGCCTAAAAACATAGTGATGAGTGTAAATTTTCCTGCTACGGAAAAAGTAAAAGGAGTAGAATTTGCTGAACAAGGTGAATATAACATTGATGGGGATTTAACTTTTACTGAAAATTCGAATGGCTTTTTTAGCTTAAATTGGTCTCGAGAGCACTCAGGCAGTGGTAGTGTAAATAAAATAAAAGAAGGATTTATTACTATCACACCAGTAAAATTAGATTTTACAGATTATGATACATTGAATGCTATGAAAAATTCTTGTGCAGACGAATTTTCTTCTATAGCTGACTAAGAAAAAAATTTGCATTGCTCCTAATTGATGTTTTCTATTGTGTTATCGCGAGCAATTATTTTTTCTTCACCTGTATCCATGTTTTTAATCTTTAAAGTTTTACTACTCAATTCTTCATCGCCAAAGATTAAAGCAGCTTTAGCATTTGCTTGATTTGCTTTTTTCATTCGGTTTTTAAGTGCTCCGCTATATTCGTAGACTACATATAAACCATTTCTGCGCAATTCATTCGCAAGTGTTAGAGCATGTTCATCAGCCTCTCTGCCGATCGGAATTAGGTAAATAGGTCGCTCTTCTTTCGGAGAATAATTGATTAACTCCATTATGCGTTCAATACCTCCTGCAAATCCTATCGCTGGAGTGTGTTTTCCATCTACTGAAGATACTAAATTATCGTATCTTCCACCGGCAAAAACTGCCCCTTGTGCACCTAAATCTTCTGTGACAAATTCAAATACTGTGTGACAATAATAGTCTAGACCTCGAACTAATTTGCTATTTACAGTGTAAGGTATGCCAAGAGCTTGCAGTCCATTTAACACCTGGTCAAAGAAATATGAAGATTCTTTTGTATAGTGATCACTGATTTTAGGCGCATCAGAAATTATTAATCTATCTTTCTCATCCTTAGAATCCAGTATTCTGAGTGGATTTTTGATCAACCTATTTTTGCTATCTTCTGATAGATCGTTTTGATACTTTGTAAAGTATAAGATCAAAGCTTCTCTATACTTAGTTATTGTTTCACTATCACCTAAAGAGTTGATTTCCAGCTTTACATTTTTATTGATGCTAAATTCAGTTAGTAAGTGCTGAGCGAGTGATATCAATTCAACATCGGCTTTTGAATCTTCTACACCAAAAACCTCAAAATTTATCTGATGAAATTGCCTCTGTCTTCCCTTTTGCGGTCTTTCGTAACGAAATGCAGGCCCTGTTGAAAATAATTTTATCGGCGTTTGCAGTTTTTTTTCAATTAATAGCCTAACAACCGCTGCAGTGAACTCAGGACGTAAAGTTATGCTCTTTCCCCCTTTATCATTAAAGGTGTACATCTCTTTAGTGATGATGTCTGAGCTATCACCTAAAGTCTTTGTGAAAACTTCCGTATATTCAAATATCGGAGTTTGAGCAGGCAAAAAGCCATATAGACTTGAGATTCTGCTTGCTGTTTGCTCTATGTGTTTAGACTTGTACCATTCATCAAACAGGAGATCTTTTGTTCCTCTAACCGTTTGATTAGTCATAGTGTGGTCTCTATACCTGCAACCTCTGGTATGTGGTAGCTCAGCATATTCTGCACTCCTTGCTTTAAAGTAATTGCAGCACTTGGGCATCCAGAGCAAGCTCCTTGTAACTCAACATAAACTATCCCGTCTTTATAGCCACGAAATTTGATATCGCCACCATCTTGAGCAACTGCAGGTTTGATATAACTTTCCATCAATTCTTTTATTCTATTTACAATTTCTATATCATTTTTATCAAAAAATTCTTCATCCGGTATATTATTATCATTTACTCCTTCTTTATCTAGTGCTTTTCCACCTGAAGTAAAGTGATCCATGATTGTAGTTAAAATTTCTACTTTTAATGTATCCCAATTAATTCCACTCAATTTTGTTACTGAAATAAAATCATGCCCAAAAAACACTCTTACCACATGTTCTATTTGAAAAAGATTTGCTGCTAACTTGGAGTTTTTTATTTCATCTGCATTTGAAAAATCAGCCGTTTCTCCTTCGTTTAGAATTGCAAATCCAGGGAGAAATTTCAGTGTGTTTGGATTTGGTGTTCCTTCAATCTGGATGAACATGTTATTTACCATGACAATTATAATTGTTACTATTTAATCATAAAATGATAAAAAAATATACATGTCATTCATCTTTTTTCTTTTTTTAGTATTCATAGTAGTTACATTTGTTTTGCCTAGCGTTGTTCTATTTTTTCTTTTCCTGACAAAAAAAAATAACATAAGTTTCATGATGAACTCTATATTGAGTAAGTTTTTGAACGAATTTAATAGCAGTAGAAGTTATACTGAAAATTACACTGGTGATAACATGTCCAAAGATGAAGCATTAAAGATACTGGGGCTGAATCCTGAGGCAAGTCAAAATGAAATTAATAAAGCATATCAAAATTTAATGAAATTAGTTCACCCAGATAAGGGAGGCTCAGAGTATTTTGCACAGAAATTAAATGCGGCACGTGATAGGTTGCTGAAGAGGTAGTAATTAATATCGCTTTAAACTTTTTATTTGTGTGTAAAGGATAAGTTGCTACAATAAAACGAGTTAAAGGTAGAGAAAGCTTTAAGTTATGCAGAAAAAAAAAACAACGATAGAAGAAGAAAAAGGCATATTAGGGTGGATAGAATATAGATTGCCTATATTTTCTTTTTTGAAACACACTGCTTCTTACCAAGTGCCAAAAAACTTAAATTATGCTTGGAACTTTGGCTCTTTGGCTGGTATAGCGCTAATTTTACAAATAATAACAGGTATATTTCTTGCTATGCACTACACTCCGCATGTTGATTATGCGTTTAATAGTGTAGAGCGCATAATGCGAGATGTGAATTACGGGTGGTTAATACGCTACACTCACGCTGTTGGAGCATCGCTCTTCTTTATGGTAGTCTATATTCATATAATGCGTGGGTTATATTACGGATCTTACAAGAGGCCACGAGAGATGGTGTGGTTTGTTGGTATATTTATATTTTTTGCAATGATGGCAACTGCCTTTATGGGATATGTATTGCCTTGGGGACAAATGAGTTTCTGGGGTGCAACAGTTATAACCAATTTATTTTCTGCTATACCTTTAGTTGGCAATAAAATAGTTATATGGTTATGGGGTGGTTTTTCAGTGGATAACCCAACACTTAACCGTTTTTTCGCTCTGCATTATCTTCTGCCTTTTATTATTATTGCTTTAGCTATGCTTCATGTGATAGCTCTGCATAGGTTTGGCTCTGGTAACCCAAGTGGAGTGGAGGTAAAATCAGATAAGGATACCATTCCTCTCTATCCTTATTATATAGTCAAGGATTGCATAACTTTTGGTCTGTTTTTTGTAGTTTTGTTTGCATTTGTTTTCTATGCTCCTAATTATCTTGGACATCCAGACAATTATATAGAAGCTGATTCTATGGTCACTCCGGTACATATAGTGCCAGAGTGGTACTTTTTACCTTTTTATGCAATGCTACGTTCAATTCCAGATAAACTTACTGGTGTGCTTACCATGTTTGCGTCTATTTTAGTTTGGTTTTTGTTACCTTGGCTTGATAAATCAAAAGTTAAAAGTGGTGCTTATCGCCCAGTGTTCAAAAAATTTTTTTGGGTTTTCGCAATAAATTTTGCACTTCTTGCCTGGCTTGGAGGACAAGAGGTGAAAGAGCCTTACATCACTATGAGTAGGCTATCCACTCTTTATTATTTTGCATATTTTGTAATAATTTTACCGCTTCTTAGTAAGTATGAAAAGCCAAAAGAACCACCAAAAATCTTAAGTGATTCTGTGCCGGAGATGAAGTAATGCTGATGAGAAGTATGTTAGCTATACTTTGCATATTGTTTTTTGCTAATTTTGTGTATGCAGAAGAATTCAAGCCATCACCAAATAAAAAAATGGACTGGAAATTTGATGGAATTACCGGATCTTTCGATAGAGAGTCAATTCAACGAGGCTATAAAGTGTATAAAGAAGTTTGTGGTGCTTGTCATTCAATGAATAGGATAGCATTTCGTAATTTGCAAGATGTTGGTTTTTCTGAAGAAGATATAAAACAGATTGCAGCTTCTTATCAAGTTAAAGATGGTCCGAATGATTTGGGTGAAATGTTCGATAGACCTGGAGTACCTTCGGATTATTTTATTGCACCTTTTGATACAAAAGAAGCAGCTGCAGCAAGCAATAATGGTGCAGTTCCACCAGACTTATCGTTAATTATTAAAGCAAGGCATGATGGTGCAAATTATATCTATTCACTGTTAACAGGCTATCAAAACGGCGAGCACGATGAAAATAATTTATACTTCAACCCTTACTTTTCAACAGGCAGGTTAGCTATGGCGCCACCACTTTCTGAAGGAATGGTGGAATATGATGGTGCAAGACAAGCTACAGTTGAAAATATGGCGTATGATGTGATAAATTTTTTACAATGGGCAGCAGAGCCAGAATTAGAGCGCCGGCATAAACTTGGATTAAAAGTAGTGGCGTATTTTATAATTTTAACAGTGTTTTTTGTATTAACTAACAATAGAATTTGGAGTAAGCTCTATAAAAAGAAGTGATAGTCAATTTTGCCTCAAATACAATGGTTGTCATCCAAGTAGCTAACACTGGTTCCTTTATGACGGCAGTGCCCAGAGGTGTCATGCAAGTAGCTGACAACATAGAAACGAAAAACTTCCTTGACAAACTCCGCCAGCCCCCTTATCATAACACTGAAGCTATTTATTTATCTTCGCAATCTCTGCAGTGGATTAATGACAAAAAAACTTAATGTATTTGGCGTAAATCATGCTTAATTTTTTGCACTATGTGCACCTCATGTCTTTATAAAACTTTTAGGTTTCTACCTATACAAGCCGAAACGCGCTTATAAAGCGTTTAAGACAGCAAAAAACGTCAAATTGACAAGGGAGAATTTGAATACTAGCTACCCTGGGGTTTCTTTGCCTTTTTTCCTGCTTGGTAAATTTCTTAAACACTTCCGATGTAGGTTAGTTGCAAGTTAAAAGCAGCTAAATCGCTCTTAATCAAGCGTTTTAGAATAAAAAAAACGCCGATATTTTAGTACATAGTGAATAGCCAACCACCATGGGGCTTCTTTTGCCTTTTTTTTCGTTTGGTAAATTTCTTAAATATTTATAGCTAAAGATTGCACGAATGTTGCAATTACAAAAGCGATCTCTACTAGGAGGATGTCATCCCAGTGGGCTTTGTTGCATCGCTCAAGTAAAAAGAACTGGCAGTTACTGATAAAATTCATTATAAATAGCCATTTAGCTGTTGAAGAAAAAATATGCCACAAAAAATGAGAGTCAGTAACTGCCATGAATATAACAAATTTCTCCAAGAAAGAGGAAGCATTTTTTGTTATATCAATGATGCCATAGAAAATTGGTACGAGAATTGTCCAAAAATGCAGGGCGGCAACTATATTTATAGTGATAAAGTTGTGATTTTGGTGCATATAATCGTCAGTTTCTTTAGAATTGGTTTAAGACAAACAGTCGGGTTTATAAAAGGGTATTTGCAACAAATAGGAAGAGATTTGGCAGTTATCAGCTATTCACAAGCATCAAAAGAAACTTAATATTAAGATAAATGATTGCAGAATTGATAAAAATAATATGGAAGATATCGAAATTGCTATAGACAGTACAGGAATTAGTATATACAACAACACACAGCAAGGAAAATAGCACTGACAGAAAATATCGTGACTATGAGAAAACGAGAAAATTGCACGTAATGTTGAATATAAACAACAAAAAAGCCATAGCTGTAAAATACAGTAACGGTGTCTACTCTGATCACTATGGAGCTTGTGATTTGCTAAAAGAAGTTGATTTTCAGCATGCCATAAAAGCACTATATGCAGATAGAGCATGTGATAGGCACAAGTTTTATAAGTTGTGTAACGAATATGATATAAAGACAAAAATTCCACCAATAAACAATGCGGCAGAACATCCAGAAATAGATTATATGTCTGACAGGAATGCTGCTATTACGTTAATAAAATTATACGGTGAAGATGGCATGAAAGAATGGAAAAAAGAAGTAAATTATGGGAAAAGATCTTATATTGAAGGGTTTTTCTCAAGATTAAAGCAAATATTCGGATTTAGTTTTAGGAATAAATCTGAGATAAATCGAGAAAAAGAACTGCTAATCAAATGCTATTTGCTTAATAAATTCACTGATATTGGTATGGCTAAATTTGAGATAGTTACATGAATTTACCATAAATCACCATCTCATAAAGTGTGATGCAACAAAGCCCACTGGCATCCAGTTTTCTTTACAAATTCACCAAAAGTGCTTCATTTTATAACGCAAAACCCATACTCACCAAACCCAATGCATTACTTACAATTAAAATTCCTGGATTCCAGTGCCAAGCACTGGAATCTTGTTTCAATGTTAAACAAAATACCATAGAACTCAAGAAGACAATTCCTAGAAAATTTCTACATCCAAAAAAAGGCAAATCGTGTTAATGCTGTTTAGATGTAAAAGATAAGCTAAATTTTTATAAAGAAAACATTTCAAGCAGCAAGACACCTTTGATCAAAAGAGAGCACCAAATTTATGGGGTGAGCAACTGCGCTATTTCAACTACTACAACTAAATCAATAAATCTTAATAGGAGGAAAAAGCACTGTGAAAACGCCAAAACTGACTGGTGAATTAGTATGTGATATATATGAATTAACAAATAAAGATAGAAAGAATATTCAAAAACTAGCAAGAGAAATAGAGGAAGGGAAAGGTGTTGCTGGAAAGTTCAGAAATAGAATATTCAAAAGGTCCAGCTATAACGCAAGCACGATTCTTTTAGCAAAAATAACTCGCAAGTATCAGGGTAGAGAGGAGACGTTGTCACTACTACATTATGCTATAAGTCATAAGAATAATCAAGCTGTAAAAGATCTTTTGGAAGAAGCCAAAAAACAAAAACTATTAAAGGAAGTTCTGAATGAAGAAATGACCACAAAATATTCAGATGGTCGGGAAGAAACTCATACAATACTTACAGATGCTATATCACGTAGAGACAATGACATTATGAGAGTAGTTGTACAGTTCCAGAGTGTGATGGTATGATAAAATGTGAGAAAAAAATATCATCAAGGGAGGAATTATGGGACAAGTATTACATGGGTGCGCCAGAACAACAGAGACAATTCGTAGAGCAATACAAAATAGTAAAGAGAGCATAGCAAAACTCTCCAAGTGTTATAACCTTAAACCAAAAACTATTATTAAGTGGAGAAAACGCTCATTTACCAAAGATGCTGGTATGGGTCCAAAGCATCCAAGATCAACTGTTTTAACTTTAGAAGAGGAGGCTATAATTGTTGCATTTCGTAAGCATACTCTATTGCCGTTAGATTACTGTCTCTACGCTTTGCAAACCTCAATCCCACATTTGAGTCGCTCCAGCTTACATCGTTGTTTACAAAGGCACAACATTAGCAGACTACCAGATGTCGATGGTGAAGTTAAACTAAGAAAGAAATTCAAACAATATCCTATAGGCTATTTCCATATTGATATCGCGGAAGTTAGAACAGAAGAAGGAAAGCTGTATTTGTTTGTTGCAATAGATAGAACATCCAAATTCACCTACGTTGAGTTGCACAAAAGTGCTACAAAACCCATAGCTGCTGAGTTTTTAGGTAATCTGATTAGAATTTTACCGTATAAAATCCACACTATTTTGACAGATAATGGCATACAATTTACAAATCAGAAGCGCCATAAATACGCCTTCCAACACATATTTGATAGAGTTTGTGAAGAAAATAACATTGAACATCGTCTGACAAAAGTTAGCCATTCTTAGACAAATGGACAAGTTGAACGTATGAATAAAACTTTAAAGAATGCTACAGTTAAGAAATATTAGTATCGTTCGCATCAGCAACTTAAGGAGCATCTTTATGACTTTGTTATGGCCTACAATTATGCAAAGAGACTCAAAACTCTTAGGGGTCTTACACCTTTTGAATTTATATGTTCTCAGTTGACAAAGTCTCCTGAATTATTTATAATAGATCCACACCATCACACTCTGGAACCATACATCTTATTCGTCTCAAAGACTGGTGGCAAATACTCAAAGCCAAACTAAGAGGACACTATAACTACTTCGAGATTAGCGGAAATTATCGATGGCTCAATAAGTTTAATTGGGCAGTAAAGAAACTAACGTTTAAGTGGATAAACCGACGTAGCCAGAAAAAGAGCATGAATTGGGAGCAATTTATTCATTATACACAAGCCAATTCACCATCAAAACCAAAAATATGTTTTTCCTTGTATACACAGGAGGTATGTCGTGAACGCTAATATTGTGGAGCCGTGTGCGGGAAAGCTGCATGCACGGTTCTTGCGCTTACTATTACCCACAAGTATAGAATTCATGAGCAAGTCTCCATCCTTCTGCTAAATCAAAGAGACGTTTCCATCCCTTCCACAAAGCTATAGGGCCTGGTTCTAAGTCATTTTTGCGAGCTAAAAACCCTCCTAACTTGGCCACCCACCTCACAATTTCTCTTATAGGTGGTGGAGTCTCAGGATAGTTTTTTGTCTTAAGCATTTTGGTATATAAAACCTTCCATTCGTCATCAGTCAGTATGACAGTGCAAGAAAGATTCGCTAGCTACCAATGTGATAAAAAATATTCTCCATGCAATTATACTCACAATTGTAAGAAAGCGGATCAATCTATCTGCTGTTTGGAGCCTACATTCTTCAACTTTAAGACCGGATTTCAAAATTTTATGAAAAACCTCTATTCTCCATCTTAAGCAATACCATTGTATTTTTTCTACTGCTTCTTCAAAATTATTAATATTTATATTTGTTAACAAAATCCAGTTCATGGGCTCTTTGCCAAATGGGGGATATTTTTCTATAACATAGACAGCATTTAAATTTAAATTAGGAAGTTTTTGGGTTTTACGTCTAGCGTTGTTTTTTGATGCATTCATCACAAAGTTACTAAACCTTACTTCTAAAACTGTTGTTCTTTGAGGTTTGTTATCGCGAGCAGACTTGAATTTCTCCTTGACAAGACATGCGATTCATCAAATCCCACAATCTTTCACCACCTTTTTCAGAATAAGTCGACTTCTTGTTTACTGTTCTGTTTTGATTTCCTCTTACTACAAAAAGAGATTGATTAGTGGAAGCAACTTCAAATAAATCATAAATATCTGCTTCTCTATCACAAACGGTAACTACCTTAACATCCTTTAATCCAGGATGTTTAGTAGAGTCTTTAAGTGATGCTATCTACCGTATGCTTTCTTTCTCTTCTATGGGAAGAGCAGTATTATGGCTTCTTCTTTTCAACTCCTTTAGGTCTTCAGCTAAGGAAGGTCTAGTACTAATTTTTTGATCCAATAATCCTATAGGTAGTCCTTCTGTTGTAACTGCAAACGTTGTATGCATCATGGGTTTTAAAATTAGTTGTTTTAGATGTTAATCTTGCTGCTATAATCCCTAACCCTTCGGTCTTTTTATGATTTTTATATGAAATATAACTCGTGTCCTGGATAGCTAAGATAGTTGAGTATTCTTTAGCTCTTTCAACAGTTTTAATTATATGACTGTCTAATATCTTTCTTTCAGAAACGGCATCGTTTTGGAAAAATCTATAAGCTGCTTTACTTTGATGCCACTCTTCACAAACTTGATTTATTGAACGCTCAGGCGATTCAGCAAAACTATTAACTATTTTTAGAAGCCTTTTACTTAATCTTATATCACCAAAATTAACAATTCCAAATTCACTTTCTGCCCATTCGCCAGTTGAGGTATTTATAGTTCTTTTCATCATATATTCCATTTTTAGACCATAGATCTATTTATAATAGAAAGTTGAATTAGTAAAATAGCAGCTTTTTCTCCATTTTTAGATTTATGGGTAATAGTAAGCGCTAACAAGTAGCGGGATGACTACCCCTACAACAACATTGCAAGTATTGATTTTTCTCCCCATGAGAAGAGTCTGGAAGCTCTTTCACTCTAAACACGATGTTCACATCCTCAAAATTAATCTCAATTCGCTTAACTAACGTTCTAATAATATCACGTTTAGTTAGCCAGTCTGCATTATCAAGACTTGAGTTAATACTAGAGGAAAATCCCTCTAAATTTGTTACTACTAGAGTGAACTCTTGTGTGAGTTTTTTCTGATCAAATGTTTTTTTCTTTTGTTCTTCAACCATTTTTAAGTTTTGTTTCATTGCTTTAATTCTTGGCTCAAATTCTTCTTGATCAATATATTCTTGAGCATAACTATCAATTAACCTTGCAATACCACGTTTTAATTTATCTTCTTCTGCTTCAAGCAAAGCGCTTTTTTGATCTAGTGGTAAGTTCTGAAAGTCTTCGTTTATACTCCTCTAATATTCTATTCGGATTTTTTAATAGATGCTTTACTTCTTCCCACACAGCTATGTCTAATGTATCTGTACGAATTAATTTGTTGTTACACATTTTATTACCACCAAAACGGCGTGCCAATACAACGATAATACACCTGATTATTAGTTTTTTTTCCCTCCTTATTCCTTGCAGTGCTAGTACCATAATATGCATAATTACAAAGCTTACATACTACTAAACCTTGCAATAAATATCTTGCTCCTCTTTGTCTTGTTCTTGCTATTTTTCTATTCTCTGCTAATTGTTCTTGAACTATATCAAATAAATCTTCGTTTACTATACTAGGTACTTTAATATAAATCCAATCCTCTTTTGGAACAGGATAAGTAGAATAATTATCTTTTGGTTGCTCGCAGGAGTTTTTTTTGGTCTTATATGTTTTAATTTTACGCCTAACCTTGTTTTACCAAAAGCTGCTTGTCCTCTATAAGCAGAGTTTTTTAACATACTCAAAACTACAGCCCTATCCCAATATTCTTTTCCTGTTCGCGTCATAACGGACATAGCACTTAGCCCACGACATACTTCTCCTATACTCGCTCTTTCTCTTCCTACCCAAAAAAATACTTTACGCACAACTTCAGCTTCTTCTTCATAAATTTCAAATAAGGCTTGTCCTGTCTCTGTATTTTTATTTATATAATGATAGCCATAAGGAGCAGCTCTCATTACACTTATATAACCCTTATTGGCTGCATAAATCTTTCCTCGGCAGCTTCCTTCCATGATTTTTGCACGTTCATATTCTGCTATCATACCTTGCATTTGTAATAGTAATTGAGATTCTGGATTATCGCTAATTTAAAAAAATGACTTCTACTCCTAGTTTCTTGAACTCTTCAAGTAATACCATCTGATATGCATACTTGCGAGATAAACGATCAGGAGAATGAATATAAACCTTATCAATGCTACCTTCTACTATTTTATCACGTAATTTTTCTAAACCAGGACGGATTATATTAGAACCATTATCAATAAATTTATATTCATTTAATAATTTATGTCCGTCCATACTAATTTGATTCTCTATAGCAGCAATTTGACTTGCTATTGTACCTTCTTGTGCTTGTCTCCCTGAAGAAACTCTTGCATATAATCTAACTGTTACCATTTAACCCTCCTCAAATCTACTTTCTTACATTCAGAGTTTTCTTCCTTTTTGCTCACTTTTATTGGTTTACTTAACACTAATTTTTCATATGCATCTAATAGATACAACTCTGCTAATCTATTCACTTCATAACTACAACGAATACAAACTATTAATTTCTTGTTGTCCATTAGCTCTCCCATATGTTATTCATTGAGACATATGGTTATTTGATCACTAGCTCTATAAATAAATTCAACTCTCTGTTCTTTTTGTAGAAGCTTTCGGGAAATAGTTTTCTCAAGTTTCAGATTTCTTCCAATATTGTTGGCGGAGTCCCTATGACGGTTCGCGGTGGGATGACGATAACCTCGTCATCCCGCTACGTGTTAGCGGCTAAGAGATACCGCGGCGGTATGATGTAGGGGTTGCCGAGAACTTGTCATTCCAGTGCTTGACACTGGAATCTAGTTCTTATTGTACATTTACTTGGTGTAGAGTTAAGTTTCCTGGATCCCAGTGTCTGGGCACTGGGATGACATCATAGGGGCGCTGGGATGACACCCTGACAATCGTCATCCCGCTACGCATTAGCGGGATGAAAATGTTGTACCAAGACCACGGTAGCTATAAAATTATCAAGGGAAGTACCACACACTTCCCTTCTTTTTCAAAATAAGTTTACCTACAGGTCTGATTGTATTAAGATTACTTAATATAATCAGGTCTATTATATGCGTTTATCCAAATATTACCTACCAACTCTAAAGGAAAAGCCTACCCATGCTAAAATTATCTCCCATCAATATTCTTTACGTGCAGGTTTAATAAAGCAGATAGCATCTGGCATCTATACGTGGTTGCCGCTTGGTCTGCGCGTGCTTAAGAATATTGAAGATATTATCAGAGATGAAATGGATAAATCTGGTGCAATTGAAGCATTAATGCCTTGTGTGCAACCAGCAAATCTTTGGCGAGAATCGGGACGTTACGATGATTACGGTAAGGAAATGCTACGTATAAGGGATAGGCATGAGGAAGATATGCTTTTCGGTCCAACGCATGAGGAGGTAGCAACTGATCTAATTAGAGATGTGGTAAAAAGTTACAAAGATTTGCCACTTTGTTTGTATCATATCCAGTGGAAATTCCGTGATGAGGTAAGACCACGTTATGGTGTTATGAGGGGTAGGGAATTTCTGATGAAGGATGCATACAGTTTTGATGTAGATTACGAAGGTGCACTGAATTCATATAATTTGATGTACAAAACTTACATAAAAATCTTCAAACGCATGGAACTTACTCCAATTGGAGTGAGAGCGGACACTGGGCCAATTGGAGGAAATTTGAGCCACGAGTTTCATATATTGGCAAACACTGGTGAGAGCACTTTATATTATGACAATAAATTTTCTGAACTACTGGAAAGTGAAGATGTTGAAAGTTTGAAGAATATATATGCAGTTGCAGATGATATGCACGACCCTAAAACTTGCCTTGTGCCGCAAGAGCAGTTAAATGTTAGTAAAGGTATTGAAATAGGGCATATTTTTTATTTTGGCGACAAATACTCAAAGCCTATGAAGGCAAGTGTTACTTCTCAAGATGGAAAAAATGTCAACATGCATATGGGTTCGTATGGCATTGGGGTTTCAAGGCTTGTCGGTGCAATAATAGAAGCTTTTCATGATGATAAGGGAATTATCTGGCCAGAAGCGGTAGCTCCTTTCAGAATTGGTTTAATCAATTTACAAACGAAAGTAACGGAGGCTGCAGATAAAATATACAAAGCTTTGAAAAGTGATGAAGTGCTTTACGATGATACGGAAAGAAGTATAGGAGTAAAATTTTCTAGAATGGATCTGATAGGCTTGCCGTGGCAAATAATTGTTGGAAAAAAGGCAATAGATGAAAATATAGTTAAAGTAAAAAATAGAGCAACTGGAGAGGTAAAAGAAATGCAGATTGAGGAAGCAATAAATCGCTTTAGCACAAAATGATACGCGGTATCGGCACTGACATAGTATATATACCAAGAGTATTGAGAATATTACAAAAATACGGGGAAAAATTTCTCAATAGAATCTACACTGAAAAAGAAATAGAGCTAAGTAGAAAGTATAATAGTCAAGAAATGCGAGCAAGGTATTTTGCCAAACGCTTTGCAGCAAAAGAAGCTTTTGTTAAAGCACGAGGTACTGGATTTAGCCAGGGCATTATAATGAAAGATATAGAAATATACAGCGATGTAAGAGGAAAACCATATATTGCTGTCAGAAAGGATTTCATCTCAAAGGACTACAAGATTCATCTTTCTCTGAGTGACGATGGAGATTACGCTACTGCATTTGTTATAATTTGCGTCTAGCAGATATTGTTTCAATTTATGCAGTTGACTTTATGCTATCTATATAGCTAAACTGACTTAGGTTTACCGACAATTTGAAAAACAACAAATTCGTCATTCCGCTACTCATTAGCGGAATCTATGCCGAGATACCGCGGCGGTATAACGTGTTAGCTATAGCATACACAAACAACTAGTTTACCAAAAAAACATGGCGGTTTTTCTATGATTTGAGTATAATTCTAGCTTTACCTAAACAGAAAATTTAATGGACTATATCTTAATGTATCTTTCCTTACCATTTTTAATTACTGAGAATTACTTATTAATTACTGCGTTGATTCCGCTTTTAAGTGCTTTTGTTATCTTTTTTACTGGTAAATGGCCCGGAGTGAACAATAGTATTACTGTCATTTCTTCTGTACTTCTGTTTACGTATACGTGTCTGTGCACTTTATATTGGGTATATGGTGATCATTCTCAATTTATTCTCATGGATTTTGGTAATAATTTGCACATTAGTTTAAAGCTAGAGTCTACCGGAGTAATATTCAGTTTATTAATATCGTTTTTATGGATACTAACCAGTATATATGCAATATGTTATATGCAGAATAACTATGCTGATAGCAATCACTCAAGTTTTCTATGCTTTTTTTCAATATCGATTAGCTGTGCAATGTTTATTGCTTTTTCTGGAGATTTGCTCACTACATTTGTTTTTTATGAGCTTCTAACTATTAGTACATACCCTCTGGTTACTTACAACTCAACAAATGAATCAATGATTGCAGGGCGCTATTACTTTGGCGTGCTATTTTTCTCTTCTTTAGTATTATTTTTTCCTGCAATAGGCCTTTTATATAATGAATTTCATACTTTAGACTTTGTAAGTGGTGGAATATTCAAATTTGATACTTCACTCATCACTTTCATTGCAGTGTGTTTTGCTATGCTGATTTATGGAATAGGAAAAGCTGCATTAATGCCAATGCATTTTTGGTTACCAAAAGCAATGGTTGCACCAACTCCTGTGAGTGCATTATTACATGCTGTTGCTGTTGTGAAATCCGGAGTTTTCATCATCATAAAAGTTATATTATACACTTTCGGCGTCGATAACATACAACGTTTTGTGCAGCAAAATTGGTTTGCTGGAGGGTGGCTTCCGTACGCTGCTGGATTTACTATTATTACTGCATCATTGATTGCATTAAAGCAAAAAGAATTAAAGAAATTGCTTGCTTACTCTACCATCTCTCAATTGTCGTATATTATATTATTTGCTTCAATTTTTAGTGAGCTCAGCATGAGGGTTGCAATTTTTCAATTAGTTTGCCACGCATTTGCAAAAATCACTTTGTTTTTCATTGCCGGAGCAATAATAACGAAAACAGGTGAGAAATATATAGATAAGATTCACGGTATAGGACGCAGTATGCCAATTAACATGACAGCATTTGCTATAGGTGCATTGTCTATGATAGGGGTGCCGCCTGCTCCGACTTTTTGGGGTAAATTTCTCATTTTTCAAGCTGTTTTCAACTCTGGCAATGTAATACTTTCTGTGTTTGTAACTCTAGTGTTAATTGTTAGTACTATACTTAACGCTCTGTACTTTTTACCGATAATTTACAATGCCTTTTTCTTAAAACCTTCTCAGAATTACTTTATTAAAAAAACGCCAATTCTTCTAGTTTTACCTCCAGTTATTACTGGTACATGCACTTTAGTTATTTTTTTTAGCTACCAAGTAATATTTTAAAATCTGTATTTATAACCATTAACAATAAATTTAAATGGTATTATACCAGCCAGAGTTGCTTTTATACTCGACAAAGTGAAGCTAATCTCCACAGTATGATCTTTCACCTCCTTATTTTGCTCGGTTGTAAAAACTACAGTAGCATTTCCAGCAAATGTAACTAAGTCCTTGGTCGATCGATCAATAGATAATGTTATTACATTTATGTTGGTAGTTTTTCTTTTGGATGAAGGTGAACTAACAGCTTCATTGTTCGTTTTTTCCTGAAAGCCTTGATAGATTTTATGTATAGAATTGTTTCTTATAAAATTTTCTTGGTACTTCGGTTCAACGATCTTAATGGACTCGTATATTTCAATGTATTTACTTATTAAGTACCTCGCTGTAGAAGTGTATTCATCTTCCTTTTTACTGAAACTAAGCTTATGCATTGCAGAGAACTCATCTTCTGTGTGGTTCATGTACTTCACAAAATTTAAATCTTTTTTAACAGGAAATAACAGGTATATGTTTAATATTAATAAACATAAGCATACTAGGAGAAGCGATACTATTAATGCCATCCAAGATCTTTCTGCTACACAAAACAGATACCTATGGCAGTACCATTCGACTGCTTTACTGAAATAACTTTTGTTTTTTACTGATTCAAGCAATTTATCTTCCATAACACAATGCTACCAAACCCAATTATAATAACAATAAGATTAGATACTCTAAAAAACTTTAAAATATGTCTAAATTTTCCAAAATAGGATGAATGATTATATCACCTTGTTCTGCAATAAGGTAGAATTTATCGATTTTGCTCACATCTACATTGATCATTTTTACACTGAAATTTTCAGGATTGTAAATATTACTTTCAGCACTTTTGTGATAATTATAATAATGTAATTTATTTTGATCATCAAAATAACCAAATTCATCAGCGAGGGTTCCCACTTTGCTACCTTTACCACTTTTGACTAGCTCAAATAGATCAATTGCATGGTTTTGAGATCCAGGCTCAATAGGCCCTTCTGCAGCAAAAAACTTAGGTGCATGACCAACGTATTCCTTAAATTTTAGATTATGAGTCTTTTTTACACTACCAAAATCCACAAACTTATATTCATCTGAAACGCCAGAATATTGTGGATCATACTTTTTATATTCAAAAAACTCATTACCTAAAAAATTACAAAACGTTAATTTATAATCATCATGATCGGATTTAACGACTTTAAGGTAATGAAAATCTCTAGGAATCTTTACTTCCTCTTCCGTGATATGATTACGTACAACAAGCTCACCATTTAGCATATGATAGCCAATTTTTGGCAAAGTAGCTATATTGATTGCCTTGTTTAGCTTAAAATTTGCTTCATAAATGCCGCTTAACAACTCCTTTCCTTTTTCTAAGGTGACGTCCTGGTCTAAAGCTATATTCTTGATTGAACTTAATTCTTTCTGCATGTTTAGTATGGCTTTCGTCAAAACTTCTATTGATTGCCATACAGTTAATTTATTATCAGTCAAATTATACACTTCGAGTATTAAATTAACAGAATTTTATCATGAATTTATGTTAAAAGTATTATACTTTGTAAACTTATGTCATGATATTAACTACATTAGCTAAAACATGCTTTTTATCTAAGTGAAGTTGCTTAGCAACAACGAAAAGTTCATCTATTTTTTTCCACTGACCTAGTAAAATTTCAACACCATTTACCTCTCTCTTTATGCTTTCTAAAATGAAGGCCTGAATTATATATGATGCTAGTTCTAGTTCGATTTCGCTATTAATTACTTTATTAATCATATTGGGATTCTTTAAATCATAAAGAAATTTATAAAAGCATTTGTATGCTTCATAAGCATCACTACTTATTGCATTTATTATCATTCCTGGCATTCCAGGAAATAAAGTAATCATTTCGTCAAACGTTTGATCATCAAATTTACATTGAGATGAAGCAACTTGCTTTGTTTCGTCATAAGTTAATGGAAGTAAATTTAGCTGAAAGCACCTACACTGGATAGTAGTTTGTATATCATATGGCTTATGGCTAATTATAAATATCTTAGAATTTTTTGGCGGCTCTTCTAATATTTTCAATATTGCGTTTTTAGCGTTATTAGTCATTGCCTCTAAGCTATCTATTATAGATATTTTGTGTTCTGATTGAATGGGACTTAAGTGTAGAAAGTTTTTCATTTCTCTGACTTTTTCTATTCCGATAGTATCACCTTCAACAATGTGTAAGTCCAATGCTACTTCATTATAGCTTTTTATGAGTAACCAATTGGAGAAGGATTTTGCAAGTGTTGCTTTTCCTATACCTTTTTTACCACAGATCAGCCAAGACTGAACAGATAAGTTGTTCATTATTTTTTTTTTGGCCTGGTTGTGACCTATTACTTTTTTCATTCTTTCTCCTATAGATCTTAGTTTGAAAATGCATTGGTTACTGTTTGTAATAAAATTGCACCTTCCCTTAAAACCTTAATCTTATCTTCGGTTAAGTCAATAATAGTAGATTCTATACCAGAAACTAATTCATCATCTTCAATCACTGCAGATAAATTTTGCTTAATGGATTGTGGTATATCGTCTGCCTTACATACACTTTTTTCTCCTGAAATATTTATACTAGTTGCAACTATTGGAACTTTCAGTTTGTTTAGTATTGAAATTGCAATAGGATGCTCAGGGATTCTGATGCCTATACTATCTTTAAAGAATTCGTTTGGCAATATATTATTGTTTTTAAGTGGTAAAATATAGGTAATCGGTCCAGGAGAAAAGTGATTTACTAAACCAATATACTTTTTCTCTAGCTTTGCTATTCTCATCAAGCTGCAAATATCACTAACAAATATAGACAGTGGTTTATTTTGAGAGCGTTTCTTTATCTGATATATTTTTCCTATAGATTCATTATTTAATGCATTACAAGCAAGAGCATACACTGTTTCTGTTGGAAAACACACTAACAAGTTGTTCTGTATTGCATTTATTATTTTAGATACCATATAGCTAAAAACTTATTCATAACAACTAGATCAGTTTTGTTGCATTGTATCTTATATAGTAACTGCTAGTTTTTGTGAACGTAATGCAACGCAGCTTACCATTTGTTATGCAGACTTGCTACAACCCAAACTCTTCATTGACTTTATCAACTATTGCCTGTGGTGGATCCTCTCCCCATCCTGAATACAAAATCTCTCCATAGTCTGCAACATCTATAGAGCCAGTTCTGCTTTTTGCTAGAAACATTTCTCTTTTCTCTTTATCAACTAATACATAATGCCACGCTGATTTTCCACGATCTTTACCACGGACTAAATATATAAGATCTGACCTACTTCTTTTTGTTGCATCAGCAAAAGATCTTTTATTGACAGTTCTGCTTTTACTTTTTATGCCGCCACTTTCAGAAAAAGCTTCCTTGGATTCGGTTTTTTTGTTTGCTAATTCAGAAATTTTCCCTTTTTCCCCTAATGCCCGTTCTTTGGTGTTTTGAGACGAATACTTACTGGAAAAACCTTCCCCTGTAACGCCAGGAGTCCTGTTTGTGAAACGCTTAATAAATGAATTATTGTCGTTGTTTTCTGCCATAAAAATCTCCAAACTTTAGATTGTAGGACCCAAATTTTTACTACACTCTATCATACGTTAATTAAATTAATATAAATGAAAAATAATATAGTAATTATTACAGGAATTACAGCTTCAGGTAAATCAGAATTGTGTGATAACCTGATAAAAAAATATAATAATATCAGCATAATAAATTGTGATTCAAAGCAGGTATATGAAGAAATTCCCATAATTACTGCTCAACCACTAAAGCAAGAAGAATTTTATAAATTATATGGTTATGTTTCAGCAAAAGAAAATTATTCCGTGGGTCTATGGTTAGAGGATTTAGAAAAAGAAGTTAATCACGCATTAGAAAATGCTCAAATACCTATCATCACTGGAGGAAGCGGGCTTTACATCAGCAGTTTAATCAAAGGCTTATCATCAATGCCACAAATAAGTCAGAAAGTAAGGAAAAATGTAAGCGAATTAAGGAAAAATTTAAGTAAAGAGGAGTTTTACAAATTAGTGCTAAGCAAAGATCCAAGGATTCAAGGTAAAGTATTCATGAATGACTCGCACCGCCTTTCAAGGGCACTTGAAGTTATCACTGAAACTGGTAAGACAATCTTTGTATGGCAAGAAAATAGACAGCCTCCTTTATTCGATAATTTTAAGATATATACAATTTTGCCTAAACGTGAGGATGTATACCAAAAAATAAATTCTCGTTTTATCAAAATGATCGAAAATGGAGCAATTGATGAAGTAAAAAAGCTACTTAGTATGAACTTAGCTCCACATTTGCCAGCTATGAAAGCACATGGAGTGCCAGAAATTGTAAAGTATTTGAAAGGTGAGATTACTTTAGACGAAGCGATACAGATTGCTCAAACAAACACAAGACACTACGCAAAACGCCAGTACACTTGGTTTAAAAACCAGTTCCCAAGTTCTGAAGTGATTGATTTTGTGGAAGAATTTTCACTTTTCTTTTGAATAGATGCAGTTTTTTTACTACTATTTGTCCAATATAGTCTCAATGCTATTAATTGGTGGCTTGATTTCTTTTAGGGTACTATTTACTTTCAATGGTTTACTAAAGCTGCTTATCATTGTAATTGTACCGTCCTCTTCTGTTACTTTTATGTCATTAGTATGGCCAAAAATTTTCTCAATCAATTGAAGGAAAATCTCTTTAATGACATCAAATAAACTTTTACTTTGTTGCATTTCATTGACAACTGGAAAGTTTTTTAGTTCTTCAGGAATAGTAAGGGATAATTTACCATCTTCACATGTTACATTTTTATCACCTTGAGACTTAAGTGTGAATTCTAGCGAGCTATCCAATTTACATAATTCTTCTTCCAGTTCTGCAAAAGTGCGAACTGCAATTTTTTCTTCAATTCTGATTGCCGCATAACTTGGATCACTACAATTAATATGTGTTACATGATTAGACCGAAACAATAACCCATATGTTTCAACTAAATGAAGGATAGGTGCTCCTTTACCATACAATGCACCCACATAAGTAGCCTGGTTACAATTAGTGATTAGTTCTTCTAGAATAGAATCACTTGGAACTTCTGCTTCAGCATATTCAAATAGCTCTGTAAAAACTTGTTTTACAAATTGGCGGTACTTATTTTTGTCATTTGAAATGAGGTTGGTATGTTTATTATATAATTCATCAACAAGCTCTTCTGTTATAACTTTGTTCTGAATAACAAGTTTCATTCTTGGAAGATCTACGTACATAGTTGCACCAGAATTCGCTTCAGCATTATCTTTGCCAGCCCTTAACCTGCTAAAACCAAACTTTTCTGCTTGAGCTTTTAGTGTAACTATTGGATTTTCCTTTTCTTGTGGTATAAAGCTATTCATTGTTAATACCCTGTATATGAATTACTAATAGTATAATAGTACATAAAAATGATTAATAAATCAATAAAAATATTTTATATAAACGCAAGTTCTATGATAGCAAATAGTTTGACTATAAGGTGACAGGATCTTAAGAAGACTCTATTATTGATAAACAGTTTTACACATGTATGAATCTCAATGAGCAATCAGATGTGCTAACTTTTCTAAATAGCAATCTGCCTAACGCAATATTGCCTAAACTTTGTGGTGGGGACAAAGTGATGGACCTGCTATTTTATAGGCCACTTAGTTATGTAGATAGAAGTAAGTCACTGCCCGATGCTCAAGCTGGAGAATTTATAACTTTTATTGCAAAAGTTTATGAGCATCAGTCGCCCACTTTTAGAGGTAGACCATATAAAATAGTCGTTGAAAGTGAGAGTCAGTATATATTCATAGTCTTTTTTAATCACTCAGTTAAGTATTTATATAAACTATTTCCAGTTGGAGCCTATGTAATCATCAGTGGCAAACTCGAAAAATTTGCTGAGCATTGGCAGATTACTCATCCAGATTACGTGTCGCTTGACATCAACCAATTTAAAGAAATAGCTCGCATAGAGCCAGTCTACCAATTATGCCGTTGCATTACCAATAAGAGCATTGGGAACATAATAAGCTCTAACCTGAAAGAATTGCCTGATTTGCCAGAGTGGATAGATGATACATTAATCAAGCAAAAAAAATGGCTAAGTTGGAGGGAAAGCATCATAAAGTTGCACAGACCAAGCTCATTGGCGGAAGCCGAGGTTTGTAGAAAAAGGCTTGCTTATGATGAATTGTTTGCGTATCAGCTAGCACTGAAACTTGCAAGAGAAAATCACGTAAAAAAAAGGGGAAGAGAATTTATAGTATTGAATAAATATAAAGAGCAAGTTTTAAATGAATTATCGTTTCAATTAACAAACGATCAAATTCGTGCAATAGATGAAATTTCAGAGAGGCAAAAATCCAAGTATCGCATGATGAGCTTGCTGCAAGGTGATGTTGGTAGTGGCAAAACCGTAGTTGCACTTTTTGCGATGCTAAATGTGGTAGAAAACAACATGCAGGTAGCTCTAATGGCACCGACTACTATCTTGGCGGAGCAACATTATAATTGGATTGAGGAAGTTTTATCCTGCACCGATATAAAAGTTGCGCTGCTTACTGGTAAAACTTCGCGCAAGGAAAGAAAGATTATCATGAACGAACTTGCAAGTGGTGTTTTAAATATAGTGATTGGCACCCACGCGTTATTTCAAGCTAACGTTACATTTAAAAATTTAGGGCTTGCAGTCATAGACGAGCAACAGCGATTTGGAGTGATGCAGAGAAATCGCTTGGTAGGAAAAGGAGAAAATGCCGATATACTTTTCGTTACTGCAACTCCCATTCCAAGAACCTTGCAGCAAGCTATGTATGGTGACGTTGAATGTTCAATTTTGAGAGAAAAACCAAAATCCAGATTGCCAATAAAAACTGTAACTATGAACATTAGTAGGGTGCTAGATGTTATTGAAAAGCTAAAAGGTGCTATAAACAGGGGCGAAAAAGCATATTGGATTTGTCCATATATAGAAGAAAACGAAGAGACCAATATTGCTGCAGCAGAGATACGTTTTCAGGAATTACAAAAAACATTTTTTGATAGAGTCGGGATAATACACGGAAAATTGACTCAGGAGCAGAAAGATCAAGTTATGTTTTCCTTCAAAAGAAATGAATTTTCTTTGCTTGTTGCAACCACTGTGATAGAAGTTGGTATAGATGTGCCAGATGCAACCATTATGATTATAGAAAATGCAGAGCAATTTGGGTTATCGCAATTACATCAGTTAAGAGGCAGAGTAGGGCGAGGAAACAAGCCATCTTTTTGTGTATTATTATACGATGATTTAGGTAAAAGCTCATCTTCAAAGTTAAAGATCATGTGTGAGTCACAGGACGGATTTTACATTGCTGAAAGGGATATGATGCTAAGAGGCAGTGGAGATATTTTAGGCACAAAACAATCAGGATGTATGGAATTTAAATTTGCTGATTTATATCAGGACAAAGAGCTGCTCAATCTCGCGTATAATAACGCAAAAGGCGCAATGGCTAATTTTGAATTACTGCTTGATATATTTGAATATAGAAGTAGATTACATTTTTCAAAATTTCAGTAGGAAAACTTCTTATCCAGGTAGCTCGCAGAAACGAATTAAATGCAAAAATTCCTTGACAAACTCCGCCAGCCCCCTTATCATGACAGTGAAGCTATTGTATTTGCTTTCGCCAATCTGCAGATTAAAAGGTAAGGATTACTTAATGTATCGGCGTCTTATGTTCAATTTTTTGCAGTATATAGATACTGTATGTCTTTACAAAACTTCATCTACATCTAGATTTTTATCTAAATAAGCTGAACGCGCTTACAAAGCATTACAAGACATCAAAAAATGCCAATACTCGACAAAGATAGTAAAGGACTAGCTAACTCGGGGATTCTTTGTCCTTTTTTCTGCTTGGTAAACTTCTTAAACATTTGCAGCGTAGGTTAGTTGCAATTAAAAGCAGCTTAATCTCGCTTATCAAGCGTTTAAAACATAAAAAACGCCAATATTTTAAAGCGGATAATAACCACGGGGCTTCTTTTGCCTTTTTTTCCATTTGGTAAATTTCTTAAATATTTATAGCTAACATGAACTGGGCAGTGCGTCACGCGCTGACCATTTACTGTGCAAATCACCTTCAAAAACAAACGTTCATACACATATATTCTAGTTATATGATAAAATAAATGAAAAACATCAATTATCTAAATGAAATTCACATCTTAAAAGGATCATATACATCGATTTCCTTAGAATTACTCTTTTTCAATTTTTCACTTAATAATCTTAAAATAGGCTGTAAATCACCATTAATTGATAAGCACAGCACTTCTTTATTAAGATAATTGGCTAGGTGATTCTTCTTTTCCAGAATTTCTGCTTCTCTCAGCAAGTCGCATTTGTTTAATACTACAATCTCTTCTTTTTCAACAAGATCACCATTGTAAAGTTCCAATTCATTATGGATACAACTATAAGCCGAAACAACGTCATCATGAGTTACATCGATTAAATGAAGTAAAATTTGACACCTTTCTATGTGCTTTAAAAATTTATGTCCGAGCCCAACCCCAAGGTGAGCATCGGTGATTATTCCAGGAATATCTGCTATTACAACTTCGCTATCATCCACTTTTGTCACACCTAAGTGGGGTCTTACGGTGGTAAATGGATAATCGCCTACTTTTGTATCGGAATTTGAGCAGCGAGTCAAAAATTTTGATTTACCTGCGTTTGGCATGCCAATAATTCCAACATCTGATAAAACTTTTAGTTTTAATAATACATGTTTTTCTTCGCCAGGCTGACCGTAAGTAAAATGTCTTGGTGCCTTATTAGTAGAAGATTTAAAATTAGTATTTCCAAGTCCACCTTTTCCACCCTGTGCTACTTGAAATTCCATACCAGGCTTGTCAAGGTCTACTATTATCTCTTCACTTTCTTCATCAATTATTTGTGCACCGACTGGAACTCGAAGTATAACGTCTTTCCCTGCTGTGCCAGATCTATCCCTGCCTGCACCATTTTTCCCATTATCTGCTTTAATGTGTCTTCTATAACGAAAATGAAGCAAAGTGTTGAGATTAGCGTCGCTGATGAAAACTATGTTTCCACCCTTTCCTCCATTACCACCATTTGGACCACCAAATTCAACGAACTTTTCTCGACGAAAACTTGCACAACCGTCACCACCATCACCGGCTTTTAAGTACAATTTTACTTCGTCTATAAAACCCATGCTAACCCACGATAATACTTAGCATCTTTTCCTAATGTGCCTTCTATTCTCATTAGCTCGTTATACTTCGCGAGCCTATCAGAACGCGACAGCGACCCGGTTTTTATTTGCCCGCAATTTGATGCAACTGCTATATGAGATATTGTTGTGTCTTCTGTTTCACCTGAGCGGTGAGAAATAACAGCTTTGTAGTTGTTTGATTTTGCCATTTCAATAGCAGCAAAAGTTTCTGTTAACGTCCCTATTTGATTTGGCTTGATCAGTACAGCATTTGCCATTTTTTCTTCTATTCCTTTGCCTATTAGTTCACAATTTGTAACAAATAAATCATCCCCAACCAATTGAATTTTACTCCCCAATTTTGCAGTAAGTAATTTCCAACCTTCGTAATCGTCTTCACTCATTGCATCTTCTATAGAAATTATTGGATATCTTTCCACAAGATTACAATAATATTCAGTCAATTCTTTTGAAGTAAGCTCTTTATTTTCAAATTTGTAAATTCCATCTTCATAAAAAGTAGATGAAGCAACATCAAGGCCTAGTGCAAAGTGATTTCGCATTGAATAACCGACAGATTCTACAGCCTGGATTATCAGATTAAGAGCTTCTTCAGTGCTCTCAACATTTGGTGCAAAACCACCTTCATCTCCTACGTTTGTGCTATAACCCTTTTTCTTAAGAATGCTACGTAAGTTGTGGAACACCTCCGCAGATATTCTGATTGCTTCACTGAAAGTCTCAGCACCGACCGGAAGAATCATGAATTCTTGGAAATCGAGCTTATTGTCTGCATGTACTCCACCATTAATTATGTTAATGAGTGGAACCGGCATCTGCTCTCCTCCCAAATATCTATATAGCGGCATTTTGAAACTGTTTGCTGCTGCTTTTGCAACCGCAAGAGACACACCCAAAGTTGCATTTGCTCCAAGTTTAGATTTATTTTTTGTTCCATCTAGTGCAATTAATGCTTTATCAATTGCACTTTGGTTTGTTGCATCCATGCCAATGATTTCATTTGCTATCACTCCATTTACAGCTTGAACAGCTTTCAGCACTCCTTTACCACAATACCTTTTCTCATCTTGGTCTCTGAGTTCCAAGGCTTCTAATTTACCAGTTGAAGCTCCAGAAGGTACAGAGGCCCTACCTATTGCTCCATCACAGAGTTCAATTTCCACCTCAACAGTGGGGTAACCCCTGCTATCTAAAATTTCTCTTGCAAATACGTTGTTGATTATCTTATTCATCGCATTAAACCTTAACTTCTGCAATAAGTGCTGCAGTTTCCTTTGCCAATTTAGCTATATTACTACCAGCACCAATAAATAATACTATATCACCTGGACTTGTCGAATCACTAATAAAATGTGAAATGAGTAGAGAATCATTCATGATTTTTACGCTATCAAACCCATTACTGATTAAAGCTTTTTGTATATCATCAATCCCACAACCAGGAATAGGCTTGTCTTCTGGGGGATGAATAGGAGTAAGGATTACATAGTCAAACATCATAAAGATCCTTATGAATTCACAAAAAAAATTACGAACGCGAGCAAAACGAAGTGGTTCGATAATTCCTATTACTTTTCCTTTAGTAATCGAACGTGCAGCCGTTAAAGTTGTATATATTTCATTTGGATGATGGGCATAATCCTCAATTAACTTAACACCTTTAATATTGGCAATCAAAGAGAATCTTCTTGCTACTCCTTGAAATTCCAAAAGGCCTTTTTTAATCTCTGCATTGCTAATCCCGAGCTTTATCGCAACTGATATTGCAGCCAAGGCGTTGCTGACCTTATGCATCCCTATTGCGTTTGCTAGTATTACATTTTTTATGTTTCTGGATTCCAGTGTCAAGCACTGGAATGACAGAAGGTGATGGGATAACACCTGTTTTTCTGTCATTCCAGTGCTTGACACTGGAATCCAGTTGTTCAACACGTCAAATTCTATGCTGTTAGCACGCTGTTTAATGTTACTTGCTCTGACATTACTCACTTTGGCAAAGCGTGACGCTGATTTTTTTTTCTGGATCCCAGTGTCAGCTACTTGGATGACAATGTCATCATCCTCAAATCCAAACATCATAGAGTTACTTGCATCATAATTAATGCCTACAGAATCAGGCAAAACTGCAAAACCTGCTTTGCTTATAAACTGAGAAAACGCATTTTTAATATCGTCGAATGTACCATAATGATCCATATGATCGTCGTTAATACTCGTTATGACAGCAATATTTGCAGGAATTTTTAGCATGGTTCCATCAGACTCATCAGCTTCGATTAAAAAAATGTCACTCTTTCCAAGTCTTGAATTACTCTGATACGAATTTAGTATTCCTCCTACAATTACAGTTGCATCAATATTAGAATGATCAAAAATAGAAGCAATCATAGCCGTTGTTGTCGTCTTTCCACTTGAACCTGAAACTGCTATCACATATTTATCTTTCATAATTTCAGTAAGTATGTCTGATCTATGCAAAATGGTTTTATTGTTATTTCTCGCTGTTACTAACTCCACATTATCAGATTCTATCGCAGAAGAATGTACAACTATTTGAGCTTGGCTTATATTATTAGTATTGTGACCAATAAAAACCTCTATGCCCAGCCTTTGTAATCTATCTACATTGTTGTTTGATTGTGCATCACTGCCTTGAACTTTGTAATTGGAATTGTGAAGAATTTCAGCAATGGCACTCATTCCGATTCCACCTATACCAATTATATGTATTATTCTTTTTTGAGTTTTGTTAATATTTAGCAGTAGATGTTTACTCATTACTAAATTTATTATAGTATAATTTAAAATCCTCATAGTATCGAACCCTCTTACCGAATACAATGATAAAAAACCTAGCCTTCCTATGTCTAATATTTGTTTTGATGAGTAGTTGCAGTTTTAGCAACAGGTTTAATTGCACTGCAGGTCATTACAAAATTGGCAGCAGCTACACAATAAATGGTATAACTTATTATCCAAAAAACTGTAAACACTATGAAGAGATAGGGATAGCGTCGTGGTATGGAATAGAAGATCATGGCACGCTTACAGCAAATGGTGAAGTGTTTAACCGTCACTTGATCTCTGCAGCGCATAAGACTTTGCCCCTACCCTGCTTTGCTCTTGTCACTAATTTAGAAAATGGAAGAAAGCTTGTTGTAAGGATTAACGATAGAGGGCCTTTTATTGAAGGCAGAATAATAGACTTATCAGAAAAAGCAGCTCAAGTCTTAGGATTTCATAAAGTAGGGCTTGCAAAGGTAAAAGTCCAATACCTAAGAAAGATGTCAGAACAATTGATACAAAATACTCCTCATTACAGAAAGCAATATGAAAAAGAAATGCAGAAACGTCACCCGAAACAAGACAGTGCAGAAAGTAAGGGATATGTTGCATTTTTTAAAAGTGCTCAGGCTGCTAAATCAACTGCATCAAAGCTTCGCAATCAAGGAATAAAAAATGTTAGATTGCTTTTTAAGAACGATCAATATTGCGTGAAAGTGAGTTATAGGTAGTGGTGAGTGCAGAATTCGAAAGATTTGGTTAATGTAAGAAACGCTGGCTAACTATTGTAAGTTAAAAATGTAATATAAAAAAGATATCAACAATTTATAGCTATACCGCCGCGGATAGATCCCGCTAACAAGCAGCGGGATGACGAATTTGTCGTTTTTCAAATTGTCGGTAAATCTAAGTCAGTTTAGCTATAGCACTATAGAGACAAAGATCAAAATTTACTTATTTACGTCTCCAATTTCATTGTGTATAATGGAGAGAAAGATTGATATTTCGTATTTTATATCTCCATCATTTATTGGTAGGCAAACCGAGTTGAAGCAACTGCTGGAGCTTACGGAAAAAAACACTGCATCTTTTGTAGTAGTCAAAGGAAGGCGTCGTATAGGAAAAAGTCGTTTAATTCAAGAGTTTGGTAAACATTTCGAACAACATTACTCATTTGCAGGTTTGCCACCAGAAAAGCATACTACAACATCCCACCAACTTAATGAATTGTCTAGATAAGTTTCTAGACAATTTAATACATCTTTTGCTAGATATGACGACTGGAGTGACTTACTATGGGCAGTTGGTGAACGTTTACTATCTGGCAAAATATTATTGCTCCTTGATGAAATTTCTTGGATGGGCTCAAAAGATCCAACTTTTTTAGGCAAAATAAAGAATTTTTGGGATACACAGCTAAAAAATAATAACAAGCTAATTTTTGTTGTCTGTGGATCTGCATCATCTTGGATCGAGAAAAATATACTTAGTAGTACTGGTTTTGTAGGAAGAATATCGTTGACTTTAACACTCGGGGAGTTATCACTTTCTGATTGCAATGAATTTTGGCCAAAAAATATTTCAGCATACGAAAAGTTTAAGGTGCTTGCAGTAACCGGTGGAATTCCAAAATATTTAGAAGAGGTAAATTTTAGACACAGTGCTGAAAGAAATATTAAAACGCTTTGTTTTACAAAAGGTGGATTTTTAGTTGAGGAGTTTGACCAAATATTTTCAGATCTATTCATGCGAAAAACAGCTTTTTATAAGCAAATAGTGAGAGCTCTTTCTACTGGAGCTAAAGAACAGGAAGAAATTTGTACTGCTTTAAAAATTGCAAGACACGGACGCATTTCTGAGTATCTATATGAGCTCGAGCTTGCCGGTTTTATTGCAAAGGATCATACTTGGGATATAAAAACGGGTACTGATTCACGACTCAGGAAGTACAGACTTCAAGATAATTATTTAAGGTTTTATCTAAAATATATTGAAAAAAATCTAGGAAAAATTAATCGCGACACCTACTCTATAGGGTTACTTACATCTCTACCAGAGTGGCATACAATTATTGGACTTCAGTTTGAAAATTTGGTGCTTAACAATAGAAAGAGCATATATAATATCTTGAGAATTGATGGAATAGTAAGCGAAAATCCATTTTTTCAGAGGAAGACAGGTGCTGGTTGTCAAATTGATTACATGATTCAAACAAGGTTTAATACCCTCTACATTTGCGAAATCAAATTTTCAAAAAATAAAATCGGTCATTCAATAATACAAGAAGTACAAAAGAAAATAGATACACTAAAGCGTCCAAAAGTTTTTCATGCCGTCCAGTTCTTATTCACGTTAATGGTGTGAGTGATGACGTTATAGATAGTGATTACTTTTCAAACATAATTGATTTTGGAGAATTATTGAATTGTAAGTAATTCTTGCTCTACTTTTTCAACTTTGTGTTGTTTAACATTGGAACAAGATTCCAGATGACATCTTTCATGAACTCTTATTATAACAATGTCCGTACAGATGTGTGCCACGCGCTGGAATGACAGCAGTCCTACGTCATACCGCCGCGGTATCTCTAGATCCCGCTAACAAGCAGCGAGATGACGGTTGTCATGGTGTCATGAAAGTAGCTGACACTGGTTTCCATCCAATAGGGTGTCATCCCAGTGCCCTGACTACTTGGATCCAGAAAACTTAACTCTACACCAAGTAAATGTACAATAAGAACTAGATTCCAGACTGGAATGACATCATAGGGGCACTGGGATGACAAAAAAAGGAGCGCTGACCATTTTCGGTCTCTTAAGTTACTTTAGCCATAAATACTTAAGGAATTTACTAAACGAAAAAAAAGGCAAAAGAAGCCCCGTGGTGCGAGTTTTGACCCTATAATAATTTAAACTGGCGCTGTAATAATGTGCTGACGCTTAGTTTAAGCGCGGTTTGGCTGAATGTAGAAAAAATTTAAAAGACATGCAGCCGCTATAATTTTATGTAATCCGCCAAAAAATACCCTAAGTTTTTTACTGAATTTTGTCATTGAACCTGCGCAGATCAAAAACAAGTTTTGAGTCACAAATACCCTTAATACTACAATAAGGGAGCTGGCAAAGCTTGTCAAGCAACTTTTTCCGTTTCTACCAGCTACTTGGATGATACCACATAAATCAATAAATAGGAAAATTACTACAAATCTTTTCAACTTTAGTTTTTACTGCTTTTTCGACACTTGAGCTATTTCCGCTGATTAATCCCTGAACCACTTCATTTACTAGGCTGGCTATCTCTTTAAAATTTTCTGCCTCAAGTCCGCGTGTTGTCTCAGCAGCGGTGCCAAAACGGAGCCCTGAAGTGATGGTTGGCTTTTCTGTATCAAATGGTACAGAGTTTTTATTGCAGGTAATGCCAGCCCTCTCAAGGCTATCTACAACGTCTTTTCCAGTTAATTTCTGCGATCTTAAGTCAACTAGCACTATATGAGAGTCAGTGCCACCGGTTATAATGTCGAGTCCATGCTTTTGCAATTCTTGAGCTAGTACTTTCGCATTTTCCACGATTTTCTTGCTATAAGTTTTAAACTCTGGCGCTAATGCTTCTTTAAATGCAACAGCTTTTGCAGCTATTACATGCATAAGTGGCCCGCCCTGCAATCCTGGAAAAACTGCAGATTGAATTTTTTTGTGTAATATTTCATCATTGGTCATCACTATTCCACCACGAGGACCACGCAAAGTTTTGTGAGTCGTGGAAGTCATAACATGTGCATATTCAGCAGGAGATGGATATTCGCCCGCTGCAATAAGCCCTGCATAGTGAGCAATGTCTGCAAGCAAATAAGCACCAACTTTATCTGCAATTTCGCGAAAGCGTTTGAAGTTCATTTTTCTCGGATAAGCAGAAGCACCAGCTATGATCAATTTTGGTTTATGCTCCAGCGCCAGCTTTTCTATCTCATCCATATTGAGCAGATAAGTATCTTTGTTAACTGTATACTGAATTGACTTAAACCATTTACCAGAAAGGCTTGGTGCCGCACCATGAGTTAGATGTCCACCGCAACTCAGTGATAATCCAAGTATTGTATCGCCTGGAGTAAGCAGTGAAGCAAATACCGCCTGATTTGCCTGAGAACCAGAGTGAGGTTGAACGTTTGCAAATTTAACACCGAACAGCTTACAAAGTCTTTCTATAGCTAGACTTTCAACTTTGTCCACATGCTCACAACCACAGTAATACCTTTTGCCTGGATAGCCTTCTGCATATTTATTAGTCAGAAAAGAGCCTTGTGTTTCCATTACTGCTTTACTTGCAAAATTCTCTGATGCAATTAATTGCAATTGTGACTTTTGACGTTGTAACTCTTTTTCTATAAACTGATAAACCTCGTTATCAAAAGACTTTAAACTATTTTTAGAGCGACAGATTTTTTTTAAAACACTCATCATAGATCAAACCTCGCTTTAATTTTAAGATGCACAAGCAATTTTAAGACTACTTATCCTGCTTTTTTAACCATAAGAGCCCAAAAACAGCTATTAGCAAACATACAGGAATAATAGATGTTGCTTTTATTAGCAATTCAGCACTATACACAGGATTTCCTTGCATTACTGTTCTATCCCAACACAAATTTATTATTTTTGCGATTCCAGTGTGAAAAAAATAGCCAAAACCCATGACTATCATGTTTGACACAGCTGTAGCTAAGCCTACTAAGTTATTATTTACATAACTTAGTGCTTTATAAATTGTAACTACTTGATATCCAGATGCAAAGCCGATAATAAAAAGCGTAGGTAATACAACATACAAGCCACCAATCTGAGTAAAAAGTAATAGAAAACCGGCGATCATTGCAAATGAGCATGAAATTATTACTTCATAATGCTTATTTTTATACTTTTCCAATAAATAAGCCAAAAAGAATGATCCTGTTAACATTCCTATCAATATTACGGAAGAGAGAGAAGATGCCAAGCCTTCATTCATTTCATATACTTCAAAAAAGAATGCTTTCGCCCAACCATCAGCAAAACCTTGCATTGGACCGACCATGAGTCCACCAAAAAAGCTAATTAGAATAATATGCTTGTTGAAAAGTATGTTTTTCAAGTCTCTAATGCTAACTTTTTCCTGTTGAGCATTGCTTTCAGGCGTTACTAAGAACAGTAACAGAGCAAGTAAACACCCGAACGCTGAGAAGGTATAGATAACATAATTCCAGCCAAATTTATTGAGTAAGAAGTCTAACGGTAATCCGCCACATATCCCCCCTAAAGTTCCTATAATTATGGATAAACTAGCCATTCTTGCTGATTTTTCTTGCGCAAAATACATGCTTGCAACTTTAAAAAGCCCAATTGCTGAAGCGGATGAACCAATTCCAACGACTATTCTGCCAAGTATTGAATAA
Source organism: Wolbachia endosymbiont (group A) of Myopa testacea (assembly GCF_964027115.1). Lineage (NCBI taxonomy): Bacteria > Pseudomonadati > Pseudomonadota > Alphaproteobacteria > Rickettsiales > Anaplasmataceae > Wolbachia > Wolbachia endosymbiont (group A) of Myopa testacea. The sequence goes on along the minus strand of NZ_OZ034729.1, from coordinate 3,593 downwards.
TACCACTCATCAAAACATATAAGCGGTAATGTTCCGGTAAATGTTAAAACAATACAAGCAGGCAAAACAAATTTTGGCCCAAATCTATCAAGGAAAAGACCAACAGGTATATGAGCTAGCGTATAGCCTACATAGTATAACCCACCAAACTGGCCAACATCTGTAATACTTATGTTAAATTTTGTTATCAATCCAGGCGCAATTATGTTTGGAATTACGCGTAATATATATTGGTACGCATAAAACAGTGACGCCAACAACCAGATTAAAAAATTCCTCTGCAGTACTTTACCCCAAAGCTAGTATTATAGATACTCTGTTTATAGAAAACAATATTTTTATGAATACTTATTTTAATTTACCGGAATTTTATACAGTTGAACTCATAGCCAACATAAGTAGTTTATGCATTAACTAAATTTTCCAGGTTCAAGTTTGGATGATAGAAAAAGTTCACTTTTTCTATTTTTAAAAGAGACCTTTTATTTTACTTATAATTTTTTCTACCATATCTACAACTGGCTCATGAATAAGGTATATGAAAAAAATTACACTACAAATGACAAGTATATTTATGATTTTGCCCTTATTCATCTTTATCTTGAGCTTCACTTTTGTTACAAGATCCATTTTATTTATGTTTTTATTTCATGCTAACAATTATATATTAAACACTATAATTTTCAGTAAAATTTGACTTCAGAAGTACCCTATTAACTCAATATTAACCTTTCTACATGTAAAATAGTTAATATAACATTGAGGTAGGTTGATGAACATAAGCACAATAGATAATACATTGCAAAATTACATAACAAAATACATTGAACAAACATTCGCTACACATGTGTCAGGCAATAGATATGACAAATTGTATAGGGAACTTCTAAGTGGCATAGAAGAGATAATAAAACTCACTATAAACGAAGCAAAACATTATGACAAAAGTTTGTAAAATCTATATAACGATTCAAGATTTAATAAGAAATTTATTCAAGCTGTTGCTAAACATCAGGTGTCGGAATTTTTAAATACTCACCCGAAAAGAAAAGAAATTGTTGCAAAATTTTACAATGAACATCACATTAACGAAAGTGATTTAAAGACTCTGGAGAAAGGGAAAGATTTAGTAAATAAAATAAATAACATTAACTTACTGCAACGAAATGAAAAAAATGAGGAATTCAATATTAGAAAGACACTTGCTCACTCAATAAAAACGCCTTCCATAGAAAAATACAAGTTAGAACATTCAAGATAACCTTAGTGAATATTTTTGACGCGGTGAAATGGGTAATTTATGGATAGTCTATTTCATTTTAACTCCTGGCACGCTTTAGTAATACTATCACATCCAATTTCTAATTGTTTCTGAGAGGTTGCATAAGAAATTCTGATAAAATTTTCTAGACCAAACGCAATTCCTGGAACCACAGCAACTAAATGATCCTCTAGCAGGTATTCAGTGAAATCAAGATCATTATTTATTACTTTACCACTTTTTGTACTCTTACTGAGCAATCCTTCACACGAGACAAATAAATAAAATGCGCCTTGCGGAATGGATGCTGATAATCCCGGAGCAGAATTTAGCTTTTTCACCATAAAATCTCTACGACTCTTAAAAATCCTTGTTCTTTCTTTCAAAAAACTATGGTCACCGTTTAATGCTGCTGCTGCTGCTGCTTGTGCTATCGAATTTGGGTTAGAAGTGCTCTGAGACTGCAGCGTAGAGATAGCTTTTACTACATCACTTCTACCTGCAATATACCCTATTCTCCAGCCTGTCATTGCATAGGCTTTTGACACTCCATTGACTAAAAAAACTCTGTTGTAAAGCTTTGGCTCAACCTGAGTGATAGTAAAAAACTTTTCGTCGTATATTATATGCTCATAAATATCATCTGTAACGACATTCACATGTGGATATTCAAGCAATATTTGTGCTATGTCTTTCAATTCATCATATGTGTACACAACTCCTGCAGGATTGTTCGGTGAGTTAAGAATTAACCATTTAGTTTTTTTAGTTATCCTGCTTTTCAATAATTCCGCTGTCAGTTTAAAATTTTGTTTGCATTCCACTACAACTGGTAAGCCCCCAAAAAGATTTACCATATCAACATATGAAACCCAATAAGGAGCTGGAATAATAACTTCATCTCCAGAGTTAATTGTTGCCATAAACAAATTGAATAACACCTGCTTAGCGCCAGTACCAACACAGATTTGGTTAAACGTGTACTCGAGGTTATTATCCCTTCTTAACTTATTAATTATTGCTTCTTTCAGCTCACGCGTTCCATCAACAGCAGTATACTTAGTTTTACCTTCACTTATTGCTTGAATAGCTGCTTTTTTTATATGATCTGGAGTATCAAAATCCGGTTCTCCTGCAGCTAAAACACAGATCTTTTTTCCCTCATTTTTCAACTTATTTGCCTTATCAGTTACAGCAATCGTAGGTGATGGTTTTATTAGGGACATTCTTTTTGCAAGGTCTGACATATCTTACTGAAGCTAAATTCAAATGATAAACCCTGTACAGTAAAAAAGCTAGGAATTTTGTGTATTGTATTAGTAGCTTTTTACCAAATTCACCAACGCAGTGATATTTTCAACTGGAGTATCAGGGAATACTCCATGTCCGAGATTAAATATGAAGGGTGAATCTCTAAAGCAATCTATTATACGTTTTGCTTCTTTTATTGCTTCCGTTTTATTATAGGCTAAAAGATTAGGATCAAGATTTCCTTGTAGAGGGATTTTAAGATTCGCTTTCGCCCATTCTATTGGGACATTATAATCTATACTTACTGCAGATACACCTGTTTGTTCACAGTAATCCTTATAAAGATTTCCAGCAGACCTTGGAAATCCTATTATTGGAAAATCAGAAAATCTATCCTTTATTGCCAAGGTAATTCTCTTTGTTGGTTCGATAACATATTCTTTAAACAATGGTTCCGATAATGCACCAGCATTACTGTCAAATAGCTGAATAACATCTGCTCCAAATTCTATCTGTTTAATTAGATAAATAATCGTTGCTTCCGTTATTCGTTCAATTATTTCCTTCAAATACGAAGGGTAAAAATTTAATACTTTGGAAAAAGTTTTGCTGCTTCCACCTTCTATGATATATGAAGCTACTGTCCATGGGCCACCAGCAAATCCTATAAGAGGCTTTTTTTTTGATAGCTGACTTCTGACTTTCTTTATAGCGTTTAGAATTGGTAAAATTTTAGCTTCAATGTCTTGTGGACTTTTCAATTCTTTAGGATTCTTTATAGGTTTTATTCTCGGGCCCACATTGCGCAGGAAATTCACGTCACAACCCAAAACATCAGCTATTATTAAAATGTCTGAAAAAATTATCGCCGCATCCACGTCAAATCTTGTCACTGGCTGTAACGTCAATTCTGTCACTAAATCTGTGTTGTAGCATATCTCCATAAAATTATTCATATTTTCCACTGCTTTGCGGTACTCAGGAAGAGACCTGCCAGCCTGACGCATTAGCCAGATAGGCACTCTTTCACCTGGCTCATTTTCTTTGATAATTTCTACTATTGTTGTTTTACTGCTTTCCA